>NZ_LMOR01000003.1 GCF_001424225.1 Microbacterium sp. Leaf151
GGACTTGTAGACGGCGTCGGCGCCGTCGGTGGCGATGTTGTCCTTGGTGAGGATGGTGAAGCCGGTCTGGATCTTCTCCTCCGTGGCCTCACCCTTCAGCGCCGCGATGGCCTGCTTCACGCCGTCGGAGCCGATGGTGGCGGGCTCCTGGGCGACGAGGGCCTGGACGGTGCCGGCTTCGAGGGCCTTCACCTGGGCGGGGCCGGCGTCGAAGCCGACGATGGTGACCGATCCCTGCTTGCCGGCCTGCTGGACGCCGGTGGCGGAGCCTTCGGCGGCGAACAGGTTGGCGGCGAAGATGCCGACGATGTCGGGGTCCTTCTGCAGCGCGGCGGTGACGATCTCCGCGGCSGTGGAGGGCTCGTTGTGGGAGTACTGCACACCCACCGATTCGAACTTGCTGTCCTTGGCGACGGCGTCTTCGAAGCCCTGGGCGCGGGCGTCGGTGGTGGAGACACCGGGGTCGGTGGACACGACGAGCACCTTGCCACCGTTGGGGTTGGCCTCCTGGATGGCTTCGAACGCGGCGGCGCCGCCGCCTTCGTTGTCGGAGGAGATCTGCGACACCGCACCGGAGGGGTCCTCCAGCGTCGTGTCGACCAGGACGACCTTGATCCCGGCGGCCTCGGCGGCGGCGATGGGGGCCTGCATGGCGGACACGTCGGTCGGGGCGATCAGCAGCGCGTCGGGCTGGGACGCCACGACGGCNCGACACCGCACCGGAGGGGTCCTCCAGCGTCGTGTCGACCAGGACGACCTTGATCCCGGCGGCCTCGGCGGCGGCGATGGGGGCCTGCATGGCGGACACATCCGTCGGCGCGATGAGCAGCGCGTCGGGCTGGGACGCCACGACGGCATCCACGATCGGCTTCTGCAGGGTCGGGTCGAACTTCTCGGGACCCTGGGTGGTGACGGTGGCGCCTTCTTTTTCTGCTTCGGCTTCGATGCCGCACTGCATAGAGATGTAGAACTCATCTCCCGCGACGCCCTGCACGAACGCGATCTTGTACCCGTCCTCGGCACCGCCCGATGCGCCGCCGGACGCTGCTCCACCGGAGCAGCCCGCGAGGGTCAGGGTCGCCGCCATGCCGAAGACCGTCAGTGCGGTCGCCTTGTTGTTCCACTTCATTGTGATCACCGTTCTTGTGTGTCGGGTTCTGGGTAAGGGGTGGAGGAATGGATGCCGCCGCGGCTCAACCGCGCCGACCTCCGCTGAGGAATTTGCGCCAGAGGCCCTGGCTGTTGCCGCGGGTCGCGGCGGTGCGGCGTACCTGGTCGACGTAGACGGCGGTGATCAGCACCGCGCCGACGGCGACCTGTTGCCAGAAGGGCTGCACACCGGTGATGACGAAGCCGTTCTGCAGCACCGCCGGGATGAACAGGCCGACGACGGTGCCCATGATGGTGCCGACGCCGCCGAACAGCGAGGTGCCGCCGATGACGACCGCGGCGATGACGTTCAGGTTCGTCTGGGTCTGCCCCGCGATGGCGGTCGTGGAGAACTGCGACAGCGACAGGATGCCGCCGAGCCCGGCCAGTGCGCCCGAGATCGTGTAGATCTTGATGAGCTGCGCGTCGACCTTCACGCCGACACGGCGGGCCGCGATCTCGCTCGATCCGACGGCCAGCGTGTACAGGCCGAAGCGCGTGTAGTGCAGCACGATCGCGCCGATGACGACCACGACCAGCGCGATGACGCTGATGATCGGCACCGAGCCGAAGACGTTGCCATAACCGATCGAGACCGTGAGCACGGTGGGCACGTCGCGAACGTCGACGCCGCCGGTGAGGATCTGCGCGAGACCGAGGGCCATTCCGAGCGAGCCCAGCGTCACGATCAGCGGCGGGATCTTCGCCTTGGCGATGAGGAAGCCGTTCAGCAGTCCCCAGCACACGCCGCTGAGCACGGCGACGATGATGCCGACGATGGCGACGCCCCATCCTTCGCCGCCCATCGCCCGCATCACGAGTGCGGCGACGACGCCGGAGAAGACGAGGACGGAACCCACCGACAGGTCGATGCCGGCGGTGATGATCACGTACGTCATGCCGACGGCGAGAACGGCGAGGATCGAGGCGTTCTGGATGATGAGCCGGAAGTTCGACCACTGGGCGAACGACTCGGGGGCCAGGATGCTGAACACGATGATGATCGCCAGCAGCACCAGGAGGATCTGGAACGCCTGGGTGCGCAGCACGGCCACGAACGGGTTGGCCTTCTTGTTGTCGTCGAAGGTGCCGATGGCGACGGTTTCGGTGGGGGGTGTGGTGGTGCTCATTTCTGGTCGTCCTTCGTGACGGCGCCGGTCATGAGCCCGACGAGTTCTTCCATGGAGGTCTGCTTGGCGTCGATGTTCGCCACACGAGTACCCAGGCGCAGCACCTGGATGCGGTCGCACACGTCCATGACGTGGGGCATGGAGTGGGAGATGAGAACGACGGCGATGCCCTTGTCGCGGACGCGGCGGATCGTTTCGAGGACGTTCTTGGTCTGACGCACGCCGAGGGCGGCGGTGGGTTCGTCGAGGAAGACCAGGCGCCCGGCCCAGTGCACGGCACGGGCGATCGCGATCGCCTGCCGCTGCCCACCGGACATCTCCCCCACGGGAGAGGTGAGGGATCTCACGGTGGCGCCGAGTTCGTCGAACGCGGCGCGAGAGGCGACGGCCATGTCCTTCGTCTTCATGAACCCCAGGGCCCCGGCGAGGCCCGGGCGGCGGATCTCCCGGCCGAGGTACTCGTCGAACGCGGCGCGAGAGGCGACGGCCATGTCCTTCGTCTTCATGAACCCCAGGGCCCCGGCGAGGCCCGGGCGGCGGATCTCCCGGCCGAGGTACATGTTCTGCACGGGGTCGAGGTGCGGGGCGAGGGCGAGGTCCTGGTACACCGTCTCGATACCGAGGGCGGAGGCGACCTGCGGGTTGGACATCTCGATCGGCTTGCCGTCGAAGAGGATCTCGCCCTCATCGACCGCCAGGTTGCCCGACAGGGCTTTCACGAGGGTNCGAGGTGCGGGGCGAGGGCGAGGTCCTGGTACACCGTCTCGATACCGAGGGCGGAGGCGACCTGCGGGTTGGACATCTCGATCGGCTTGCCGTCGAAGAGGATCTCGCCCTCATCGACCGCCAGGTTGCCCGACAGGGCTTTCACGAGGGTGGACTTGCCGGCGCCGTTGTCGCCGATCAACGCGGTGACTTCTCCGGGGTAGACCTCGAAGTCGACGTTGTTGAGGGCGCGGACATGGCCGAACTGACGCGAGAGACCCCGCGCCTGCAGCACGGGCACGGTCGTGGTGGTGCTCATGAAGCAGCTCCTTCGTGGTGGCCGAGGGCCCCGGCGGGGGCCTCGGAGACGGTGACGACGAGGTGGGCGCGGTGGCGTCCGCGCTCGACGACGGCGGCGTTGGCCTCGTCGACGTCGCGAACCCACGCGACGGCCTCGTCGTGGGGGTGGTCGTGGGAGAGGCGGCGTGTCACCAGCCGCTCGCGACGCTCGGCGGCGTCGACATCGAGGAACCAGACCTCGTCGAGTCGGGATGCCACGGCATCCCACCCGAACCGGTCGTGCAGCAGGTAGTTGCCCTCGGTGATGACGAGGGGTACCTCGGCGGGCACGAGCACCGCCGAGCCGATGGACTCCTCGAGGCTGCGGTCGAAGCGAGGGGCGTAGACCGCGTGACCGGCACGGATGCGGTCGAGGAGGGCGACATAGCCCTCGACGTCGAACGTGTCGGGGGCACCTTTGCGCTCGCGCCGTCCGAGGCGCACCAGCTCCTCGTTGGCCAGGTGGAAGCCGTCCATGCCGACGAGGATCGCGTCATCGCCGAGGGCGTCGAGCAGCGCGTCACTGACGGTGGATTTGCCCGCCCCGGGGGTACCGGCGATACCCAGCACACGACGCTCGCCGGCAGCGGCGAGGGCGCGGGCACGGTCGACGAGGTCGACGATGCGCACGGTCGCGGCGGCCGGGGTCGCGGCGGTCTCCGAAGTGTGGGTCACGGCTGTGTGGGTCCTTCCGGGCGGCGTCGCACATCGGGAGTGCTGCGTCGGCGAAGCGGTTTCCGGTGGGGTGCACCGGTCGAACTTTGGTTACGGTACGGCCACCATGTCACCGGTGTCAACACCCGTGATCAATTCGTCATGACACCGAAGTCATCCGCGTGATTCTGTGGTTATAGTGGGCCGCGACGACACCGCCGTCGTCCTCGCCTCCAGGACCCGCGAAAGAGCCCACCCATGACCGAATTCACCGACCGCACCATCCTCGTCACCGGCGCCGGTGGCGGCATCGGCGGCGCGACCGTCCGCCACCTCGTCGCCGCGGGCGCGACCGTGCTCGCCGCTGGTCGCACCGCCGACAGCGTCGAGGCGATCGCCGCCGAGACCGGCGCCGAGCCCGTGGTCTTCGACCTCGAGTCCGAAGACGAGATCCGCACCGCGATCGAGGGCCGCGACCTCTACGGCGTCGTCAACTGCGGCGGCTGGGGTGGCGAGATCGCGACCCCCATGGAGACCGACATCGACGTGTTCGACAAGGTCATGAGCATCAACGCCCGCGGCTCGCTGCTTGTCACCAAGTACGCCTCGCGCGAGATGATCCGCGTCGGCAAGGGCGGTGCGATCGTCAACGTATCCAGCCAGGCCAGCCTCGTCGCCCTCACCGGCCACATCTCGTACGGCTCCTCCAAGGCGGCGCTCGACAACATCACGCGCGTGTCGGCCCTCGAGCTCGGCGGCTACGGCATCCGCGTCAACAGCGTCAACCCGACCGTCGTGATGACGCCGATGTCGGCCTGGTACTGGGGTCGCCCCGACATCGAGGGCCCGTTCCTCGAAGCGATGCCCCTGCACAAGTGGGCGACCGAGGACGACATCGCCGCCCCGATCGTGTTCCTGCTCAGCGACGGTGCCGGCATGATCTCGGGCGTTTCGCTTCCCATCGACGGCGGCTACTCCAGCCGCTGATCCCGGATGCCGCGGGGCGGCGCCGCGGTGGGCGGCGCCGTTTCGCGGTCGCGGCGGCACGGCACAACCTCAGTGATTCGCACAGGGTCAGTGGCATTCGGCCCTGGCGGTTGAGGTTGTGCGGATCGCTGACTTTGCGCGGCGGCGGCTGCGGTGGTGCTGCGGTGGCGGCGGGTGCGCGGTGGGCGCGGGCGACGCGCGTTGGGTGATGCGTATCCTCAGCGATTCGCGCAAGGTCAGTGGCTTTCCGCGGTGGAGGGCTGAAGTTGTGCGAATCGCTGACTTTGCGTGGCCGTAGTCCGGGCGCAACTTGTGGTGCCGCCGCCGATCCCTCGGGCGAGCCCGCGCCTCCGGTCGGCCACCACGGCGACCGCGCCGTCAACGGCGACCACGACCGCGGCGGCAACGGCGACCGCGGCCCGACCGCGACGTCAACGGCGACCACGACCGCGGCGGCAACGGCGACCACGGCCCGACCGCGACGTCAACGGCGACCACGGCCCGACCGCGACGGCGACCACGACCGCAATGACGAACACGGCCCGACCGGAACGGCGACCGCGGCTATCGCTTCGGCTTCTCGTGAAGCCGCGGGGCCCGTGCCGCAGGGATAAGCGGGCTACAGGCCTAGCGTCCGCCGCAGGAAGTCGTTGCGGAAGACGCCGCGCGGGTCGGCTTCGCGGGCGGCGGCGAGGAAGTCATCGACGCGGGTGAGCGTTGCGCGCACGGCGTTGCCGGGCATGGTGAACGCCTTGCCCCAGTGCGGCCGCACGTCGAATGGCGCCAGGGCCGCCTCGATGCTCGGCAACACCCCGAGAACCCCGTCGGTGTCGTTACGCCACGTGAAGTGGATGGCGAGGACGTCGCGCTGGTAGGCCGGGCTCAGCCACAGCTCGTCGGCGGCGACGGTGCGCAACTCGCTCACCAGCAGCTGCGCGTCGAACGCGGGGGCGACGGCTTTCACCACGGCGAGGGCCTCGCGCGCCGACGCCAGTGGAACGAAGTACTCGGTCTGGATCTCGTCGCCGTCGCTGGGGAGCGCATCGGCGCGGAAGTGCGGCAGACGCGTGTGCCACGGCCCGGGCGTGCCGCGCGGGGTGGTGTTGTCGACGGTGCGGATACGCCCCAGATGGATGTCGTCGCCGACGGGACGCCCGCCCAGCTCTTCGACCCAGTCGGGCGCGCCGTCGTCGCTCTTCACCCACACCATGTCGTGCGCGGGGTCGCCCCACGTGGTGAAGACGCTGACGCTGCGCGAGCCGCCGAACACCCGCTCGGGGTCACCCGCGATGTCGTCCCACGCGACGCCGGTGTACGCCTGCTGCGTCACCTGGTAGCTCGGTTCGGTCTGCAGTTCGACGGCGGTCACGACACCGAAAGCGCCGAGCCCGATCGCCGCGGCCGGGAACCAGGCGTGGGCCTGGTCGACGTGGTGCGTGTGCCCGTCGGCATCCATGATGTCGAGCGCCCGTACCGCGCTCGATAGGTTGCCGTTTCGCACACCCGAGCCGTGGGTGCCCGTGGCAGTGGCGCCGGCGACCGAGATGTGGGGGAGCGAGCCCAGGTTGTGCAGCGCGCGCCCCTCGGCCTCGATCACGGGCGCGAGCTGGGCGAAGGTGACGAGCCCCTCGACGCGCACGCGATCGCCGATCACCTCGACGCGGGTCGGCAGGCGCTCGAGCGAGACCAGCGCCGCGCCGGAGTCGGCGACGTCGTTGAACGTGTGCCGCGTGGCCTGGACGCGCAGCGTGCCAGCGGATGCCACGACCTCGGCGAGCTCGACGAGGTCACTCGGCAGGAGCACCTCGGTGGCGCGGTAGCGGTGGTTGCCCGACCAGGTGGCTCCGGGGTCGCGTCTGTGGATCACGCTTCCCATCCTGCCTCGAACCTCCGACATCGGAGTCGCCGCTGTCCGCCGTCGTTCGCCGTCGCCTCGCCGCGGCGGAGGAGATTCTGGAAGAGGAGGACGCTGTGGCGGTGGGTCTCCTCCCCTCTCGGGATCTCCTCCCGCCACGGTGGTCGTCGCTTCCGCCGCGTCGGACTCAGCGAGCCGGGAACAGCTGCGCCTCGAACACCGCCTCGGCCGCGCCGACGAGCAGGCGGTCCTCGCCCAGCTCGGCGACGGCCAGGCGCAGGCCGTCGGCGCAAGCCGGCACCGTCTGCGCGCGGACGGCGGTGTCGAGGCCGTCGAGGTCGCGGGCGGCGAGCACGGCGAGGAAGCCGCCCAGCACGATGACCGCCGGGTTCAGCACGTTCGCCGCGTTCGCCAGCGCCGTCGCGAGGATCCTCCGCTGCCGATCGACCTCGGCGTGCGCCGCGGGATCGGAGGTGGATGCCAGGGCAGCAGCGAGGACCGCGTCGTCGCCGCCGTCGAGGCCCACCGCCGACAGCAGCAGCGCTCGGCTCACCTCGTCTTCGAGCACCCCGCCGCTCGCGCGCCGGTCGGCCGCGTCGACGATGCCGGGGCGGTTCTGCCCGAACTCCCCGGCGTAGCCGCCGGCGCCGCCGAGAGGGACGCCGCCGACGATCACGGCGCCGCCGATGCCGCTCGCGCCGCCGTTGAGGTAGACCACGTCGTGCGCGCCGCGCGCCGCACCGAAGAGGTGCTCGGCCAGAGCGCCGAGGGCCGCGTCGTTGCCGACGTGGGCGGTGAGGGTCGTGGCATCCGTCATCAGCTCCGAGAGCGGAGCGTCACGCCACTGCAGGTGGGGTGCCTCGCGGACGAGTCCGTCGGACGCGCGTACCGGGCCGGGTACAGCCACGCCCACACCGACGATCCGGCTCTCGGCGAGCGGTCCGCTCCGCCAGCCGGCGAGGGCCTCCTCGACCAGCTCGGCCGTGCGCTCGGGAGTCAGGAGGGCGGTCTGCTCGAGGCGCCGGCGCGCAATGATCGTGCCGTCGAGGGTCACGGCGCCGATGTCGAGCGCATCGACCTCGGGGTTGACCGCCACGGCGACCACCCGGGGGTCGGGCACGACGATGGGGGAGGGACGACCGACGCGCCCCAGGGCCTCGGACGCTCGCTCGATCACGAGGCCGGCACGCTGCAGTTCGCCCACGAGATCGGCGATCGTCGAGCGATTTAGCCCCGTCGCCTCGGTGAGTGCGGCGCGCGAACGCGGACCCTCGCGGTGCACGGTGCGCAGCACGAGCGAGAGGTTGGCACGGCGCATGCCGTCGCCCCGACTCCCCGCGGTGACCATGCCACCACTGTGCCACGGGCGGGTGCGGTCAAGGACTCGCGTGAACCGTGACGGCCCGCTCTGGCGTGAGCGCTCACGTGGCCACGACTCGCATCCGCCGCCGAGGCCGCCGCTCTCCTCACGCATAAACACGATTCGTGCGCATAAACGCGCTGTCGTCGTGTTTCGGCGCACGAATCGTGTTTATGCGTGGATGCCGAGCCGGCGTCGGCGTTGCGCGGCGGCGGCGATCCCGCGCGATGGCGCCCCATTCCCACCCCGGTCCCGCGCGATGGCGCCCCATTCCCACCCCGGTCCCGCGCGATGGCGCCCCATTCCCACCCCGGGCGCCCCATTCCCACCCCGGTCAAAGGCGGCGGTGCGAGGATCGGAGCATGGACCTTTCCGGCATCCCCGTCACCACCCTCCAGGGCGAAGAGACCACCTTCGGCGCGCTGACCGAGGGCAGGGCCGCGCTCGTGGTGAACGTCGCCTCCCGCTGCGGGCTCTCGGGGCAGTACGAGACCCTCGAAGAGCTGCACAAGCGCTACGCCGACCGCGGATTCACCGTGATCGGCTTTCCGAGCAACCAGTTCCTGCAGGAGCTCAGCGACAGCGACAAGATCGCCGAGTACTGCTCGTCGACGTGGGGCGTGACGTTCCCGATGACCGAGAAGGTCAAGGTCAACGGGCGAAACGCCCACCCGCTCTACAAGGAGCTGACGCAGACCCCGGATGCCGAGGGCAAGACCGGCCGCATCTCGTGGAATTTCGAGAAGTTCGTCGTGGCTCCCGACGGCCGCGTGACCCGCTTCAGCCCGCGGACGCTCCCCGACGCCCCCGAGGTCGTCGCCGCGATCGAAGACGCGCTGCCCAGCTGAGCGTCCCCCACGCGGGGGAGGTGCGCGCGGGCCGGTGTGCCTACGGTGAAGCCATGACACGCCACGATCCCGAGCGCTCATCCGCGGTGAACCCGATCGCGATCGGCATCGTCCTCGGGTTGCCGGCGGGCGCCGCCATCGGCGTGTTCGGCTTCGACAATCTCGCCCTCGGGTTGCTGCTGGGCGCCGCCGTAGGTCTGACCGCCGGGGTCGCGGCCGACACGCTCCTCCGGAGGCGTTCGGATCGGTGACGCGCCCGCGGCCGTGATGTCGGGCGGCTGAGGCGCCCCGGCGCTCGTCGGTAATCTGAGCGACATGACCGATGCTGTCGTCCTCGTCTCCGGCGGTGCCGCCGTCACCCCGTACACCGACCCGGAGCGCGCGGCCGCGTCCGGCCTCGCGGCGGGCAACACGATGACCGCCCTCCGCGCGCACTTCCTCGACCACGGCATCCGCGTGTTCACCGCTCCGGCCCGCATCGGTGAGGGAGAGGTGGGGGAGGATGCCGGGTGGCAGGGCTTCGCCGACGTCCCCGTCGTGCTCCCGGCCGACGTCACGATCAACGCCGTGGGCCGCGTCGACGACGCCGGGGTCGCACTCGCCGGGTTCTTGCGGCGCCTCGCCGCGGACGAGGGCGTGACCAGCGTCGACCTCGTCGGTCACTCGATGGGCGGCCTGTTCTCACGCGCCGCGATCCGCGAGCTGGGCGACGACAGCCTCCGGATCGAACGGCTCGTGACACTCGGCACCCCGTGGGACGGATCGGTGCTCGGCGACCTCCTCGACGGCGAGCTCTCGGAGGATGACGCGCACGACGACCCGGCGACACAGCAGATCTTCGCCGAGGTGCGCCCGTACGCGGATGCCCACTCCCAGGGGGCCGCGCACGAGGTGTCGCGCCGGTTCCTGCGCGAGTGGAACGATGCCCAGGCGGGTGTGCTCGACCGCATCCCGGTGACGGCGATCGGCGCGGGGTACTTCGCCGCGGCGACCGAGCCGGCGCAGCTGTGGCCGCACGACGGTCTCGTCTCGCTGACCAGTGGACGCGCCGACGAGATTCCCGCCGCGGTGCTGCCGACCGTCGAACGGCACTCGTTCTCCGATCACGTGCACAGCATCTTCTTCGCCGAGGCGTTCGGGCTGCCGTGGGACCGCGCGCTCACGTGGGATCCGGAGGTGTTCGCGGTCGTGGACAGGGCGCTCGGGGTCTGAGGCAGGGGCTGGACGCCGCGGCATCCGCCATATATGTTGTGAGCACCAACAAACCCCGATGTGCGTCATGACGCACCCGTGCGTCTCCATGCGAAGGAGCAGGAATGCCCACCCCCACCCGCGATGACAAGTTCTCGTTCGGACTCTGGACCGTCGGCTACAACGGCACCGACCCCTTCGGCGGCCCGACCCGCGAGCCCCTCGACGTCGTGCACGTCGTCGAGAAGCTCGCCGAGCTCGGTGCCTACGGCCTGACCTTCCACGACGACGACCTCTTCGCCTTCGGCTCGACCGATGCCGAGCGTCAGACGCAGATCGACCGCCTCAAGGGCGCGATGAAGGACACCGGCATCATCACGCCGATGGTCACCACCAACCTCTTCTCGGCCCCCGTCTTCAAGGACGGCGGGTTCACCTCGAACGACCGCCAGGTGCGCCGCTTCGCGCTGCGCAAGGTTCTGCGCAACCTCGACCTCGCCGCGGAGCTGGGAGCTCAGACCTTCGTCATGTGGGGCGGCCGCGAGGGCGCTGAGTACGACTCCGCGAAGGACATCCGCCAGGCGCTCGAACGCTACCGCGAGGCCGTCAATCTGCTCGGCGACTACGTCACCGACAAGGGCTACGACATCCGCTTCGCCATCGAGCCCAAGCCGAACGAGCCCCGCGGCGACATCCTGCTGCCGACCCTCGGCCACGCGATCGCCTTCATCGACTCGCTCGAGCGTCCCGAGCTCGTCGGCCTGAACCCCGAGGTGGGCCACGAGCAGATGGCGGGCCTGAACTTCGCCGCCGGTATCGCCCAGGCGCTGTACCACGGCAAGCTCTTCCACATCGACCTCAACGGTCAGCGCGGCATCAAGTACGACCAGGACCTCGTCTTCGGTCACGGTGACCTGCACAACGCGTTCGCGCTCGTCGACCTTCTCGAGAACGGCGGCCCCGGCGGCGTCCCCGCTTACGACGGCCCCCGCCACTTCGACTACAAGCCCTCGCGCACCGAAGACGAGACGGGCGTCTGGGACTCGGTCTCGGCCAACATGAACACCTATCTGCTGCTCAAGGAGCGCGCCGCGGCCTTCCGCGCCGACCCCGAGGTGCAGGAGGCGCTCGAGGCTGCGAAGGTGGCCGAGCTCGCGCAGCCGACGCTGAACGAGGGCGAGACCTATGACGACTTCCTCGCCGACCGCTCGGCGTACGAGGACTTCGACACCGACGCCTACCTCGGCGGCAAGGGCTTCGGCTTCGTGCGCCTGCAGCAGCTCGCCACCGAGCACCTGCTCGGCGCGCGCTGAGTTCGGAGGGGCCCGGATGCCACGGCATCCGGGCACCCGTCCGTCCGACGCGGCCGGCGGGTCCGTCTCGGCGTCGCTAATCCGGTTCCCGGCCCCGCCTAACCCCTGTTGAGTGTCCACAACACTCCGCGCCACCGGCGCGCGAACGGCGAGTTGTGGACACTCAACGGGGGAGCCCGCCTCGCGGGCGCTCGAACACCACAGACCGCGCCGACGAAGGCGCGGCAGACAGAAGGGCAGAGCATGGCGCTCGTCATGGGAGTCGATTCGTCGACGCAGTCGTGCAAGGTCGTCGTCGCCGACGCCGAGACCGGGCGCGTGGTGCGCGAGGGGCGTGCGCCGCATCCCCCCGGCACCTCGGTCGATCCCGAGGCGTGGTGGCGCGCACTGCAGGATGCCATCGCGCAAGCCGGCGGCCTCGACGACGTCGCGGCGGTCTCGATCGCCGGTCAGCAGCACGGAATGGTCGTGCTGGATGCCGAGGGGCGCGTCATCCGCGATGCCCTGCTGTGGAACGACACCCGTTCAGCGCAGGCTGCGCGCGACCTGATCGACGAGGTCGGCGCCGGCGCCTACGCCGAGCGCACCGGGGCGGTGCCGGTCGCCTCGTTCACCGGCACCAAGCTCCGCTGGCTGCGGGATGCCGAACCCGACAACGCCGCGCGCGTCGCCGCCGTCGCGTTACCGCACGACTGGCTGACGTGGCGCCTCCGCGGGTTCGGGCCCGGCAACGCCGTGCTCGGCGAGCTCGTCACCGATCGCTCGGACGCGTCGGGAACCGCGTACTGGGGTGCCGACGGCTACGACCTCGACCTGTTCCGCCGCGCACTGGGCCACGAGGCGGTGCTGCCTCGTGTGCTCGGGCCGTGGGAGAGCGCGGGGACGCTCCCCGGCGGCGCCCTCGTCGGTCCCGGCGCGGGCGACAACGCGGGTGCCGCCCTGGGGCTCGGCGCGGGCGTGGGCGACGTGGTGGTATCACTCGGTACCTCCGGCACGGTCTTCGCGGTCGCCGACGTACCCACGCGCGACACGACGGGCACGGTCGCCGGTTTCGCGGATGCGACCGGCCGGTTCCTGCCACTGGTCGCCACCCTCAACGCCGCCCGCGTGCTCGACGCCGTCGCCGGGTTGCTCGGTGTCCCGCACGACGAGCTCGGTGCCCTCGCCCTCGAGGCCGAGCCCGGCGCCGGCGGCATCGTGCTCGTGCCCTGGTTCGAGGGGGAGCGCACCCCCAACCTCCCGCAGGCGCAGGCGTCGCTGACCGGTCTCACTCTGGCATCCACGAACCGTCCGAACCTCGCGCGCGCCGCGATCGAGGGGATGCTGAGCGGCCTGGCCGTCGGGCTCGACGCGATCCGGGCGCAGGGCGTGGAGGTGCGGCGCATCCTGCTGATCGGGGGAGCTGCCGCCAACGAGGGCGTCGCGCGTATCGCCGCGCAGGTGTTCGACGCCGAGATCGTCGTGCCGGCCGCGGGCGAGTACGTCGCCCTCGGAGCGGCGCGGCAGGCGGCGGGCGTGCTGGCGGGCGGCCCGGTCGATTGGACGGTCGTCACCACGCGCGCCGTAGAGCCCGACCATCGCCCCGCCATCCGAGAGCGCTACGACGTCGTCGCCGCGTTGCGTGCGGCAGAGTAGACCTGGGCCGTCGGCATCTTGTAAGGGGGATGCCGACGGCTCCCGTCCCGCGTGAACGGTCGGTCGGCAGGCGCCGGCCCGACCAGGGCGTGATCCAGCGAACGGCCCCTTTCGGGTGCGATCGAGATGCTGCGCGATCGTCGGGGGTCGAGGCGAGGCTGGTCTGCCGAGGGACGGGTGCGTGGACGCGGATGACGCGGCGCGCCGGTCCTCGGCTCAGCGCACCGTGTCGGTCAGCGCTCCGGCCACCCACCGCTCGACATCCCGCCGGCGGCGCAGGCGCACCACCGGCAGATCGCGGCGCAGTGCGGGGATCCGCTCGCGATACTTCCTCCGCGTCGCGAACGACCACCGCACGATGTGCTCGGGGTCGGTGAAGAACGTCCGCAGGGGAGGTTCCACGTTGCCGTTCCACAGGCGTTCGCGGCGAAGGCGCCGTCGCACCGTCCGGGCGACGACACGGGGGAGTGTCGCGGTCGCGAACGGCAGGTCGAGCCACACCAGCAGGTCGGCGCGAGCGGTCAGCAGGGGCCGCGCGTCGGAGTACTGCCACTCGGTCACCCAGGTGTCCCGCGCGACGAGGGCGCGCACGTCATCGACGAATGCGGGCCGGGGCGTCCAGTCCGGCCCGTGGAACAGCGCGTCGATCTCGGTATGGGGGATGCCGGTGATCTCGGCGATCCGCCGCGCCAGCGTCGTCTTGCCCACACCCGACACCCCCGCGACGACGATCCGCCGGGGCCGCGCGGGCAGCGGGTCGGTGGCGCACAGCATCCGCCGATCGTACGGCTCAGCCGGCGGCGAGATCACACCTGTTCGCCGAGATGACGTGTCGTTCGCGGTAACGGCGTGTATTCTCGGGAAACGCGTGTGATCTCGGCGCTGGTGGAACGCACCAATGGATGCCGCGGCGGGCGCCCGCATGGCCTCCGTCAACGAGGCGCGAACGAGGCCAGGGCTTCGCGGTACGACCTGTTGTCATCGCGGTCGCCCGTGGTGACGAGCAGTCCGCTCGACCCGACCGAGCGCACGAACGTCCCCTCGCAGGCGAGGACGATGATCTTCCCAAGCCCCCGCCGCCAAGCGGCGGCGAGGTGGTCCACGGCCCGCCGCTCCGGCTGGGCCTCGTAATTCGGGGGGAGGGCGGAACGGATGGACGCGAACGATCGTTCGTCCCACGCCCGGTGCGACGGGTCGTCGAACACCTCGTCGCCAAAGGCGTCGCGCCATGAGGGCCCCGCCAGGCGCGCGAGCAGGGCCGGCCGTTCCTCGACCGGTGTGTCCTGTCGCATGAGGCGGTCCATCGCCTCGGCGTCGTGCGGTCGCGCCGCGTGTTCGACGACCGCCGTCCAGACGTCGGGCCAAGCGGCGGCCCAGCGGGCGCGTTCGCTCTCGGTCAGCGACCTGGACGCCGGGGCGGGCGAGTCGAGCAGTGGGGGCGGCGCGTCACCCGCCACCGTGAGATCGAACGCCTCGCGCACCCACAGCAGCTCGTTGACCGTGGTCGGGCGATCGTCGGTCGTCATGGTCATGCCGCGCGGCCACGGGTTGCCGGGGATCGGATGCGAGGACCTCATGACGCCCGGCGTCCGTGTGCCGCGACAGGGATCACGGGCGCTTCACCAGGAGCGTGTCGCCCACGAGTTCCGCGGAATCCGGGTCGAGTTGCGACGGTGACGAAGCGTACTCCACGACGATGCCCGCCGCGGTCTCGCCCGACAGGCCCGGTCCCCCGCAGAAGCCGAGATACTCCTCGGGGTCGTCGGCGGGGAGGTGCAGGATGCACGCCGTGGCCGACTGATCCTTCACCGCCCAATAGCGGTCGCCCGCGGAGTCTTCGCCGACGTATCGGCTGCTGTCGCCGTCGTAGAGGGAGGCGACGTCGGCGGGCAGCAGATCGGCGGACTGCTGGGCGCGGTCGAAGATCACGTCGGCGGAGGGCGGATCGGCGACGACCGACTCCCCGGAGCATCCCGCGAGCAGGGCGACGGCGCTCGTGACGAGAAGAACGGCGGCGCGGTGTCGCATGCCGCCCACCGTAGGCGGGCCCGCACCGGCTGGCAACCCGCCGGACCGCGGCAGAGACCTACAGCCGCTGCCCCAGCGCCCACAGACGATCGGCGCGGCCCGAGATCGCCTCCGACAGGGCGAACGCCTGCGCGTCGGTGAGGGATGCCACGTAGTCGACGATGCCGCGGGAGCGCGCGAGCTTTTCGGCCTCGGCATCCGAGGGTCTGCGTTCGGCGGGCAGGGCGGCGTACTGCTCACGGGCGAGGGCGATGAGTTCGCGCAGGCGTCGTGGGGTGCGCGCGCGGTCGAGGTCGTCATCGAGCCACTCGCCGAGCGCGCGCACCGAGCGAGCGAGGATGCGGCTCATGCCTCGCTGCTGGATCGCGAGGTCGGGGCGGCTCAGGACGAACCGCTTGTGCACGAACTTCAACACCTCGACGTGGTGCCACGCCCACGGCGACAGCACGACGGGGCCGGCGCGCGGAGTGTCGAGGGGACGCAGCCGCGCCGACTCCTGGAAACGGCGGATCCACCGGTCGGTGAAGCCCGCGAGTCGGCGCTCGGCCGTGAGCGAGCCGTCGAAGGGTCGGGCGAGCAAGTCGGTGACCATTTCGGCATCCACGTCACTGACGGCGGCGAGGAAGGCTTCGTCGTCGGCGATCCACGGGTCGTCGCGGCGCATCTTGCGGCGCAGCCGCTCCAGACCCGCGCCGGGGGCGAGCTCGGCGCGTACCTCGGCGTCGTCGCGCGAGCGCCACTCGAGCACGTCGTCGAGCCAGCCGCGGAACTCCGCCGCGATGGGCGCGTGATCCAGGATGCCCGCCCGGTAGAAGTCATCGACGTCGTGCACCGAGTACGCGATGTCGTCGGCGAGGTCCATCACGGCGCCCTCGACGCTCTGGCGCAGCGGCTCGGCATCCACCCCCTGCCGAGCCTCGGCGAGGTCGGCGAGATCCAGGTCGTACGCCGAATACTTGTGCACGCGATACGCGCCGTCGGGGGAGCGACGGATGCCACGGGGCGCGCCGATCCGCTCGATCTCGGCCGCGTCGACGGATGGAGCCCACGGGTACTTCGCCGACGCCGAGCGCACCGCGGCGGTGAGGTTGAGCCCGCGCGGCGCGTTCTCGACCACGTCGAGCGCGGTGAGGATGCGGTACGTCTGCGCGTTGCCCTCGAACCCATCGGCGAGGCCGAGTTCGGTGCGGGCGAGACGGTCGAGCGTCGACTCCCCGAGGTGTCCGAACGGCGGGTGCCCGAGATCGTGCGCGTAGGCCGCAGCCTCGACGACGGTCGCGTTGCACACGTCGCCCTCGCCGGCCCGGCGCGAGCGGGTGTTGAGCTGCAGGGCGACGACCCGCGCGATCGCGCTGACCTTGAGCGTGTGGGTGAGGCGGTTGTGCACGGGCGCCCCGCCCATCGACGGCGACACCACCTGCGTCACGGCCGACAGCCGCGAGAAGTACGGCGAGAACTGGATGCGCTCCAGATCGATCGACCAGGGATCGGCCCGGGCGTCGTCGCGGTCGGGGAAGACACGGGATGCCGAGTTCTCGACGATGCCGCGCGCGCCGGGGTTTTCGCCGGCCGGCGCGGAGGCGTCGGCGTCCGCGGCCGGGGGAGCGGTCTCGTCGTGCAGGGTCATCGGGTCCTTCCGCGGCGTCGGGGGCGATGCTCCACGCTAACGCGGATGCCGGACACGGGAGCCGCGCGTCGCGTCGCCGGTGCGGTTTCGCGCGCGGACTCACGCGGGAGTCGCGTCGGCATCCGGTGTCCGCTCACCCGGGTTGCTGCCTGACGCGTGCTCGAGTGCCCGAGACACCCGGGCGCGGGGATGCCGGCGGATCCGGCACGCCCGTCACTGCGCCCCCGCACCCCGCGGCTCCGGTACCGTCGAAGAATGCCTACCGCGAGCAGCAAGGACGACGAGGTCGACCTCCTCATCGATGCGTGGTCGCAGTTGCTGCCCGACGTCGACCTGACGCCCCTCGACGTGATGTCGCGCCTGCGCCGCGCGGCATTCCACCTGTCCAAGCTACGCGCGAAGGCCTTCGCGAGCGCCGGCATCGCGGTGTGGGAGTTCGACGTGCTCGCCGTCCTCCGCCGCGCGGGCACCGAGCTCAGTGCGACGCGTCTGATCGCGGCCACCATGATCGGCAGTGCGGCCATGACCAACCGCCTCGACAAGCTCGCCGAGCGCGGTCTTGTACACCGCCGCCCGAATCCGTCGGACGGTCGCGCGATCCTCGTCGCGATCACCCCCGAGGGCATCGAACGGGTGGATGCTGCGATGACCGAGCTCGTCCGCCTCGAGGCCGAGGCCCTGCGCGACGTCAGCCGTGGTGACCAGGCCCTCTTGGCGAGCGCTCTGCGCGTGCTCGCGGCAGGCGAGACGCACGAGGCGTGATCGACCTCGCCGACACCATCACGCGACGCCCGGTCGTCCTCGACGGCGGACTCGGCACTCTGCTGGAGGCTCGCGGAAACGACGTGACCTCGGAGCTGTGGTCGGCGCGTGTGCTGCGCGACGACCCCGATGAGGTGCGCGCGGCCCACGCCGCGTTCGCCGCGGCGGGCGCCGAGGTCGTCATCACGGCCTCCTACCAGCTGGGATTCGACGGGCGGATCCCGGATGCCGACGTCGAGGCGCTCCTGACCCGCTCGGTGTCGCTCGCCCGGGAGGCTGCCGACGTCGTGGTCGCGGCATCCGTCGGTCCGATCGGGGCGCTCCGCGCGGACGGCAGCGAGTACACCGGCGACTACGGCCTCACCGTCTCGCAGCTGCGCGACGCGCATCGACGTCGGCTGCACGTCCTCGCCGGCGCCGGGGCCGACCTCCTCGCCGTCGAGACGATCCCGTCGCGGCTCGAGGTCGAGGCGCTGGCGATCGAGCTCGCCGACCTCGGCGTCCCCGCATTCGTCAGCCTCTCCGCCGACAGCACGGGGTTCGCCGCCCCCGGCTCGCGTGTGGCGGCCCTGCGCGTCGCGGCATCCGTCCCCGGAGTCATCGCGGTGGGAGTCAACTGCTGCGCGCCCGCGACGGTGCTGTCCGCGCTCGCCGAAGTGCCTGGCATCCCCTCGGTCGCCTACCCGAACACGGGCGAGCGGTGGGACGCCGCCGCCCGCGCCTGGCTCGGCCCCGCTGCCCCGTTGGCCGATGAGGCCCCGGCGTGGGTCGCGGCGGGCGCACGCCTGGTCGGCGGCTGCTGCCGTTCCACGCCCGCCGACATCGCCGCGATCGCCGCTGCTCTGCGCTGACTGCCGTCACGTGGTCCCGGCGGCTCCAGGTTGCTGTCGCGAAGGTGCACAACGCAGGATCTTCGCTCTACCGCAGCCGACTGATCCCGCGCTCGCACGCTCACGCGGCCGGATCTGTTGCACTGTGTCGCGGCGCCCCGGCGGCCGGAGCGGGACAATGACGCCGGGACGCGGACCCGCGGGGCCCGGAACCGTCGACGCCCTCAGTCGAAGTCCGCCGCGACCGCGTTGCGGTGGTACTCGAAGATGATGCTCGTCCGTGTGGATGCCACGCTGTGCCGCGCGGAGAGATGGTCGACGACGAAACGGCGCACGGCCGAGGAGTCGTCGACGGCGATGTGCACGAGGAAGTCGTCGGCCCCTCCCAGGAAGAACAGCTGGATGACGTCCGGATGCCGGCGCACGTCGTGCGCGAAGGCGCGGATGCTCTCCTGCCGCTGGCCCGGACGCAGGGTCACCCCGACGATCGCCTGCAGTCCGCGTCCCAGACGGCTCTGGTCGACGGCGGCGTGGAACCCGGTGATGAGGCCGCGGTCGACGAGCGCGCGCACGCGCACGTGAGCGGTGGATGCCGCGACCCCCAAGGCGTCGGCCAGCGCGGCGTTCGTCATGCGCGCGTCGGCCGACAGCAGCTCGATGATGCGCGTGTCGAGCGGGTGCAGGTCGTCGTCGGTCATCGTAGATCCTTCGTTCTCCCGGGCGCCGGAGGCGCGGTGAGACAGACGATAGCGCTGGCGTACCGGATTTGACCGAAGGATCTACGGAGAAACACCACGGAAACACAGTATTCTGCGATTCTCTCCGCAACGCTCACCCGCTCGAGGAGGAACCCATGCGCGTCTCCGTGCCGACCGAGATCAAGAACAACGAGAACCGCGTCGCGATGACGCCCGCCGGGGTCGACTCACTCGTCCACCGCGGTCACGAGGTCCTCGTGCAGGCCGGGGCGGGCGAGGGCAGCGGGTTCAGCGACGAGCAGTACCGTGCCGCCGGGGCCGAGATCGTCGCCACCGCCGACGAGACCTGGGCCCGCGCCGAGCTGCTGGTCAAGGTCAAGGAGCCGATCGCGCCCGAGTACGGCTTCCTGCGTCGGGACCTCACGCTCTTCACGTACCTGCACCTCGCCGCCGACCGTCCGCTGACCGACGCCCTCATGGCCGCGGGCACCACCGCTGTCGCCTACGAGACCGTGCAGACTGCCGACCGCGCGCTGCCGCTCCTCGCGCCGATGAGCGAGGTCGCCGGACGCCTGTCGATCATCGAGGGCGCCCACCATCTGCTGCGCGCCTCGGGTGGGCGGGGCCTGCTTCCGGGGGGCGTGCCCGGCACGCCGCGCGCGAAGGTCGTCGTCATCGGCGGCGGCGTCGCGGGCGAACATGCGGCGGCCAACGCCCTCGGACTCGGCGCCCGCGTCACGGTCGTCGACATCTCGCTCCCGAAGCTCCGGCAGCTGGAAGAACGTTTCGGGGGAGCGATCGAGACGCGTGCGTCCACCCGCCTGGAGATCGCCGAGCAGCTCGCCGACGCCGACCTCGTCATCGGGTCGGTCCTGATCCCGGGTGCCGCGGCCCCGAAACTCGTCACCGACGAGATGGTACGCACGATGAAGCCGGGGGCCGTGCTCGTCGACATCGCGATCGACCAGGGCGGCTGCTTCGAGGGTTCTCGCCCCACCACCCATGACGCCCCGACCTTCCGCGTGCACGACGCGCTGTACTACTGCGTGGCGAACATGCCCGGCGCGGTGCCGCACACCTCCACGCGGGCGCTGTCGAATGCCACCCTGCCCTACATCGCGCGTATCGCCGACGCGGGCTGGGAGGCCGCGGCATCCGCCGATCCCGCTCTCGCCAAAGGCCTGAACGTGCGCGCCGGCGTCGTGGTCAACGAGGGCGTCCGCGCCGCCTTCGACCTCTGAGGGGCGAGCGAGCCGTCGATGTGCTCGATCATTCAGCTGCGGCGGAGGTGGCTGAGCTTGTCGAAGCCGCCGGTCCCGTTCGCCGGGCTCAGCGAATTGGCGGGGGCTGAGGCCCTTGGGTGGAGGCTGAACCTGTCCTAGCCTTCGAGCCCGAACCGCCCCTCGAAAGTCGGGGAAGATCCTGGCCACGTCCGGCGATGAGCGCCATCTTCTTCTCCCTGCGCCACCCCTGAAGCTGTTTCTCGCGGGCGAACGCCGCCTCCACAGCGTCGAACCATTCGGCGTAGATCAAGCGCACTGGCCGGCGTTTCTTCGTGAAGGATGCCGCGAGGTCATCGTCATGGTTGTGCTCCCACACGCGGCTCTCTCGTTCTCGGCCCGTACTGCCGACGTAGAACGACCCGTCGCGGCATTCCAGGATGTACGCCCATGGCATCCCGTGATGATGGCACTGCGCTCGGGGTAGCTCGTCCAGGCTGTGGACAACGCCGGCGGGTCCCGGTCCCTTCGACAAGCTCAGGGACCTGGGGCCCGAGGGTCGGGGATCGGGGCACGGGGTCGGGGAGGCGAGGTGGCTGAGCTTGTCGATACCTCCGGTCCCTTCGACGAGCTCGGAGACCTGGCGCGGCTCAGATGCCTGCGACTACCCCCGCACCCACGCGTAGGTGATCTCGGGCCTTCCCTGCCCGCCGTAGCGAGGCTCGCGGCGCACGCGCCCGACGTCGGCAAGGTGCTCCAGGTACCGCCGGGCGGTGACCCGCGACATTCCCTCGCCCTCACCGACCTCGGTCGAGGAGACGGCTCCGGATGCCGTGCGCACGTGCTCGGCCACGGAGTGCAGTGTCTCGTCGCTCAGTCCCTTCGGCATGGTCGGCGGCGCGACCGTCCGGAGAGACCCGAGCAGCGCGTCGACCTCCGACTGCGTCGCCTCGCCGGCGGCGCGGTCGAGGCCCTCGACGTAGGCGCGGTAAGCCTCCAGACGCTCGCGGAATGCTCCGAACGCGAACGGCTTGATCAGGTATTGCACGACGCCGATCGAGACCGCGGCGCGCACGGTCGCGGCATCCCGCACCGCCGTGACGGCGATGATGTCGACGCGCGAGCCCATCGCCCGTACATGCCGTGCGACGTCGAGACCGGTGCCGTCGGGCATGGTCATGTCCAGCAGAACGAGGTCGATGCGACGTTCGGGGTCGGCGAGGGCCGTGAGCGCCGCGCGGGCCCCCGCGGCCTGCCCCACGACCTCGAAGCCCGGGACCCGCGCGACGTAAGCGGAGTGCAGTTCGAGCGCGAGGGCGTCGTCGTCGACCACCAGCACGCGGATCATGCCGGCACCTGCTCCGTCACGACGGGGAGGAACACCCTCACCGTCGTCGGTTCGGCCGCCAGCTGCAGGGTCCCCCCGCGCGCGGCGACGATGTCGCGGACGAGCGCGAGGCCGACACCGCGCCCGCCCGGCGCGTGTGCGGGCTTGGTCGAGGCGCCGTAGGCGAACGGGTCGTGCAGAGACGGATCGAAGCCCGCGCCGCTGTCGGCGACCTCGAGCACCGCGTCACCCTCGCGCGCGGTGAGAGACACGCGCACCCAGCGTGGTTCGGCGCCCGCGGATGCGGCATCCAGGGCGTTGTCGACGAGATTGCCGACCACCGTCACCGCCTCCGGCGCCGCCAACGGCACGCGGGGGGCCGGCTCGGCGACGTCGAGGTCGAGACGCACGCCCCGCTCGGCGGCCTCGTCGAGCTTGCCGAGCAGCAGGGCGACGACGACGGCGTCGTCGTCGTCGTCCGAGACGAGGCGGTCGGCCAGCTCTTGACGGTCTTCGGTGGATGCCACGATGAGTCGCCGCGCCTCGTCGATGCGCCCGAGCTCGAGCAGTGCCAGGAGAGCGTGCAGGCGGTTGCCGTGCTCGTGCGTCTGCGAGCGCAGGGTGTCGCTGAGCGTGCGCACGCCCTCCAACTCGCCCAGCAGGGCCTGCAGCTCGGAACGGTCGCGCAGGGTCATCACGCGTCCCCGCTCGGGTGCGCGCCGGCCCGAGAGATCTCGCGCCTCCTCCTGGTTGACCAGCAGCACGCGGTCTCCGTTCACGACGGTCTCCTCGACCATGCGGCGACCACCGGCGATGGCGTCCGCCAGATCGGTGTCCATGTCGACGTCGTGCGGGTCGAGCGAGACCTGGCCGGTGATGGCCGGCGGCAGGCCGAGGAGGTCGGCGGCCTCGTCGTTGTAGAGCACGATGCGCCCGTCGCGGTCGGTGACTACGAGTCCCTCGCGCAGCGAGTGCAGCACGGTCTCGTAGCTGTCGACGAGGCGCGACAGCTCGCGGGGCGTGTACGAACCGGTCACGCGCCGGGCGCTCCGGCGCACGAACAGCGCGCCGAGCACGCCGAAGCCGACGATGGCCGCGGATGCCGCGACGATCAGGGGAACGCGGGCGGCGAGGTCTTGCTGCACGGCGCCGAGCGTCACGCCCACGGCGACGAGGCCGACGATGGGGCCGTCCTCGTCACCCCCCTCGCGGATGGGCACGATGGTGCGCACCGATGGTCCGAGCGTTCCCACGTACACCTCGGTGAAGCTCTCGCCCGCGAGGGCCTCGGCCCTCGAACCCTGGTACGGCAGGCCGATCTCGGAGCGGTTGCGGTGGGTGAGACGGATGCCGTCGGGCGTCATGATCGTGACGAAGGAGAGGTCGGCGTCGGGGAGGATCTGCTCGACCATCGGCTGCAGACGGTCGGAGTCGCGAGCGGCGACGAGGGTGGCGATCTCCGACTCGTGCGCGAACGTCTCGGCCACCGACCGGGTCACCTGCTCGGCCTCGCGCTGCCCGGAGTCGCTCAACTGCACGGACAGGAGCGCGGCGAGGACACCTGCGACGAGCACGACGATGCCGAGCGACACGAGGGCCAGGCGCCCACCCACGCTCAGTCGCATCCCTCGCCCTTTCGCGTCCATGCCGTGAACAATACGACCACAAATCGTCGAGGGGCTCGCCGTCGACCACAGTCATGACATCCACCGGCGGCCCCGCCGGCAGGAACAAGGCATCTCACCCACCGGCAGTTCGGCCGGCAATAACAATGACGTTAGAAAGAGGAGATAGGCGCTCATGGCACTTTCACTCCGCACCACTCGCGACGGCCGGCCTCGCAAGAAGATCGACCCGAACCACTGGCTCTACATCTCGGTGATCATCGCCGTCGTCGGCGGCATCGTCGTGGGCCTCGTGGCCCCCGCGTTCGCGACGACGCTCGAGCCGATCGGTAAGGGCTTTGTCAGCCTGATCAAGATGATGATCGCCCCGGTGATCTTCTGCACGATCGTCGTCGGCATCGGATCGATCGCCAAGGCCTCCACGGTCGGCAAGATCGGTGGCCTGGCGATGGTCTACTTCCTGATCATGTCGTCGTTCGCCCTGATCATCGGCCTCATCGTCGGCAACATCATCCACCCCGGTGAGGGCCTGAACATCGCCGGAGCCACCTACGAGGCGGCGGCTGAGCCCACCACCACGCAGGACTTCATCCTCGGGATCATTCCGACGACCTTCTTCTCGGCGTTCACCGGCGGCAGCATCCTCCAGGTGCTCTTCATCGCCCTGCTCGTCGGTTTCGCCCTTCAGCGGATGGGCGAGCGCGGCGCCAAGATGGTCGACGCCATCCGCAACTTCCAGGTGCTCGTCTTCCGCATCCTCGGCATGATCCTGTGGCTCGCCCCGCTCGGTGCGTTCGGCGCCATCGCCGCCGTCGTCGGTAAGACCGGCTTCGCCGCCGTCATCAGCCTCGGCATCCTGATGGGTGCGTTCTACCTCACGTGCTTCGTCTTCATCGTGGGTGTCCTGGGCACGCTGCTCTACGCCGTCACGCGGGTCAACATCTTCTCGCTCATGAAGTACCTGGGCCGCGAGTACCTCCTCATCGTCGGCACCTCGTCCTCCGAAGCGGCGCTTCCCCGTCTGATCGCCAAGATGGAGCACCTGGGTGTCTCGAAGCCCGTCGTGGGCATCACCGTCCCGACCGGTTACTCCTTCAACCTCGACGGCACCGCGATCTACCTGACCATGGCCTCGCTGTTCATCGCCTCCGCCATGGGTGCGCCGATGTCGATCCCCGAGCAGATCGGCCTCATGGTCTTCATGATCATCGCGTCCAAGGGTGCAGCCGGTGTGACCGGTGCGGGCCTGGCGACGCTCGCCGGTGGTCTTTCGGCCTACCGCCCCGACCTGGTCAACGGTGTCGGTGTCATCGTCGGAATCGACCGCTTCATGTCCGAGGCTCGCGCCGTCACCAACTTCACCGGTAACGCCGTGGCCACGATGCTGATCGGTGCCTGGACCAAGCAGTACGACCGCGAGCGCGTCGGCGAGGTGCTCGCCGGCCGGATCCCGTTCGACGAGAACCTGCTCACCGGCGACGACCACGGTTCGGTCAACAAGTCGGCGGATGCCAAGCAGCAGGCCTCGGCCGAGGCCGGCACCGGCCCCGCCACGGTCGACACCGACACGCTCAACACCTTCCGCGCCAAGGCGGAGGCGGAGGCTGTGGCTCGGAGCCGTTCGTGACCATCGCGCACACCCCGGCGGGGGCGGCTTCGGCCGCCCCCGCCCCCGCGCGTGTGGACCTCGCCCGCACCTGGATGCTTCGCTCGCCGCTCGCGGGCGGCCTGGACACCACGGCCGACGTCCTCGTGCTCGACCTCGAAGACGGGCTCCCCGCCGGCCGCAAGGCCGAGGGGCGCGAGCGGGCGCACCGTGCCGCTGCCGACGCCCCGGTCTGGTTGCGGATCAGCGCCGCCGGCACCCGCGACGGCGACGACGATCTGTCCCTGTGCCGCGATCTGGAGGGTCGCCTCGCGGGCGTCGTCCTGGCCATGTGCGCCGGCCCTGATGACGTCGCCCACGTGGCGGCATCCCTTCCGTTCGGCACTCCCATCGTGGCGATGGTCGAGTCGGCCGCAGCGCTCCTGGCCGCGCCGGCGATCGCCGCACACCCCGCCACCCGTCGCCTCGCGTTCGGCACGGGAGACTTCCGGCGCGACACCGGCATGGCGGCCGATCGCATGGCGCTGTCGTGGCCGCGGGCGCAGCTCGTGGTGGCCTCGGCCGCCGTGGGGATCGCGGGACCCATCGACGGCCCGTGCGGTCCGATCGAGCAGGCTCGGGATGCCGCGCTGCACGCGGTCGCCATGGGCTTCACCGGCACGCTGGCGCTTCAGGATGCCGCCGTTGCCGGCGCGCACGCGGGCTTCACCCCGTCGCCCGCCGAGGTGGAGGCCGCGAGGTCACTGCTGTCGGCGACCCCCGACGGTCCCGTCGACGGTTCCTATGCGCCGACCCTCGCCCGGGCTCGCGCCCTGGTCGAGCGCGCGGAGGCCCTGGCCGCCCTCTGAGCCCGGGCGTCACCGCCGCCCGAACCACCGCCGCTTGCGTACGGGACTCGCAACCGTCGCCGCCGCCTCGCGCGCCCGTCGCCGAGCGGCCCACGCAGCCACTTCGGCCTCGACGTCGACTGTGGGTGTCACCACCGGCGGTCCGCCGAGCAGCTGCCGCCG
The DNA here is from genome assembly GCF_001424225.1 of Microbacterium sp. Leaf151. Lineage (GTDB taxonomy): Bacteria > Actinomycetota > Actinomycetes > Actinomycetales > Microbacteriaceae > Microbacterium. The sequence continues at coordinate 25,900 of NZ_LMOR01000003.1, forward strand.
CGCGTCGATCACTCGACGGTTGAAGTCCTCCACGGCTTCGCGCACCTCGGGCTCGCGTGCGATGGCATCCAGCCGTTCCGCCATCTCGGCGTGCTCGACGCGCAGGGTGAGGGCAGGTGGCCCGAGCCCGGTGAGCTTCTCCGTCTCGATCTTTCGGCGGATCCACCAGTCCGGGTCGTGCCCGCCCCCGAGGTCGGGCAGGGGCTTGCCCGCACCGGGGAGGTCGTCGAAGTCGCCCCGGCGGATGGCCTGCTGGAGCGCGGTCTCGACGAATGCCGCGCGTTCGGCCGACGTCGATCCCCTCGCCGGCCCCGACGCCGTGTCGTGCGCCGCCGCGTCCGCCGCTCGTTCGTCGGGCGACGGGGCGAGCCCCGCCTGCCGCAGTCGCCGATCGAGGCGGTACCGCTCGGCCGCCTGACGAGGATCTTCGCTCACGCCGCCTCCCGCTCCAGCCTCCGCAGGCGTTCGTACGCCATGTCCTGCGCGCGCGGTCCCGACCCGAGGGCGCGCTCGGTGATGCGCAGGATCACCCGTGTCACCGTCAGCACGGGCAGCGGCCACCGCCGCACGCCCAGCATCTTGCGGTACCGGCGGGGGATGGTCGCCACCGCCGCCGCGAACAGCACGCGATAGGCCACACCCATGGCGCCGGGGAACGGCGGCTTGCGCAGGAACCGTACGACCTCATCGACGCGCTCGCCGCCGCGCAGCTCCCCGCGCTCCCAGAAGCCGTCGATCTCCCCGCGCAGCGCGTCCCGGGTGAGGGGCGGGTCGACGACGCGCATCAGGCGGCCAGCCGTCGCCCAGTCCGCGACGTAGGCATCGGGTCCGCCGGGAATGGGCTTCCTCGACGCCTCGTGGCCGGCGAGGAAGGCGTCGGTGAAGGCGAGATGCACCCAGCGGACGAGGTCCGTCGCCTCCGCCGTGTACGTGCGCTCGGCGCCGTCTCCCGCGCGGTACTCGCCCTTCACGCGCTGGTGGAAGCGTCCGACACGGCGGGTCTCGGCATCCGCCTGGGTCTTCGAGCCGTACGTCAGCGTGATGACCCAGCGCACCGTGCCGGTGAGGCGGCCGATCGGGTCTTCGCGGTAGCGCGACCAGTCGTGAACTCCCGCGAGGGCGCCCGGGTGCAGCGCCTGCAGCAGGAGCGCCCGGATGCCGGCCACGAGCGTGCCCATTCCGGCGTGCACCGTCCAGGCGGGGCCGTTCTCCACGAAGTACCCCGCGTCGTCGCCCTCGGCGATGTCGCGCACGTAGGGGGCCAAGCCGGTCGGGTCACCCGCGAGGGCCACGAGGATCTTCCCGCGGAGCGACTGGATCCAGTCGGGGGTGGGGGAGGGGGCGTCTGTCACCCTTCCAGCGTGCCACCGTTCACGGGCACGGGCTTTGGGATGCTTCGGCGCCGTGAGGTCCCGGATCGAGGGGTCAGTGGCCCTCGTGCGTGATGACCGGAACGGTGCCGTCGTCGCGCAGCAACACGGCGTTCTGGGTCGCCCCCAGGGCGGGCGTGACGACGACGGCGATGACGGCGGCGGCCACGAGCAAGCCGGTGACGCTCATCGGCTGCGCCGTCCGGTCTGCGGCTCCGTCGTTTCGGCGGGCTCGACGGAGGAACCCCGCCGCGGTGGCGCCCACGACGACGAAGAGCACGCATGCCGCGGCGGCACCCATGATGCTGGTGTGCGCCGGGTCGGTGACGACCAGCGCGGCGGTCAGCACCAGTGCGGCGAGCGACCCGCCCAGGGCGGCTCGCGGCACGAGAGTGCGACCTCTGGCCAGGACGGCACCGCCCCACGCGAGGGCGGCGAGTCCGAGGACGACCGCCCCGGCCCCGAGGACGATGGCGACGGCCTCGGAACCGGGGCGGACGATCGCGCCCGCACCGAGGGCGGCGATGATGAGGCCGGCCCCCCATGCGGACACGGAGGGCCACGACCGCGTGAAGGTCGCGGCGGTCATCTCACACCGCCGCGGTGCGGGGGATGCTGCGCTCGGTGCCGAGGCCGACACCCAGCAGCACGACGGCGCTGCCGAGGTGCAGGAAGTGGTCGGGCACGTTCAGCGCGAGGATGTTCGCCGCCGTTCCGGTGAGGAAGAAGCCGACGATACCGAGCAGCAGGTAGACGGCACCGACGGTGGTGTTGACGCCCTTCGCGGCGCGGGCGTTCGCAAGGCCGGCGACCAGCAGCGCGCCACCAATCAACAGGTGCGCGATGTTGTGCAGCGGGTTGACCTCGAAGATGCCCAGAAGCAGGCCGCCCTCGGTGGCGATGAAACCGACGCCGCCGGTCACGGCGAAGCCGAGCAGTCCGACGAGCAGGTAGACAGCGCCGAAGACGGTGGCCACGAGACGGTTGGGTGATGAGCTCATGATGAACCTCCCAGAGTGTTGGCAGCGACCGTCCGGCCGCCTCACCACATCTTCGGAGGAACACCGTGCTTCGGATTGCCCTTTGCGGACCACATCCCTGCTCCGGTAGGACCCGTGAAACGACAGAAGGCCCCCGAGTACTCTCCGAGGCCCTCCGCAACGGATCCGAAACTACGAGGTCGTCCTCAGCGGTTCGGGGGGATTGCGCTTCGCGTGACGTTCACCTACGCCGCGCGAGCCCGTTCGGCGCGACGCCGAAGGGCGGCGGCGCTGCGCTCGGCGCGGACTGCGTGCTCGTGGATCAGGCGCGCGGCGTCGGGCGACGCGGCCGCGGCGCTGATCGCCTGCGCCTCCGCGTCGAGGTGGCGACGGAACTCCTGCGGGTCCGCGCCGCGGAACAGGGCCCGCGATGCGGCCATGTGAGTCTGCGGACGCGCGGCGAGCCGGGTGGCCATCGTCCACACGGCGTCGTCGAGGTCGGCCGACGGCGTGACGGCGTGGACCAGCCCGATGTCGTGGGCCGCCGCGGCATCCAATCGAAGACCGACCGCGCTCATGGCGCGTGCGCGGGATGCGCCGATGACCCGGGGCAAGAGGTACGACGCACCGCTGTCGGGGCTCAGCCCGATGGCCTCGTACGCGGTGAGGAAGAGGGCGCGGTCGGAGGCGAGGACCACATCGGCGCAGAGCGCGAGCCCGAGCCCTCCGCCCGCCGCGACGCCGTCGACCGCCGCGATGATGACCGCGTCGATGTCGGCCAGGTTCGCGAGCGCGCCGTGGAAGGTCGTCGCGAGTTCGTACACGAAGTCGCCCAGGTCGACGGCTGCGGCCATCTCGACCACGTCGCCACCGGAGCAGAATGCGCCCCCGTCGCCCGTGAGCACCACGACCCGCGGAGCGATATCGGCGATGCGCGCCACGACGCGACGGAGTGCTCGCGCGAGGTCCAGATTGATCGCGTTGCCGTCGTCGGGTCGGTTCAGGGTGACCCGGGCCACGCCGTCGGATATGTGCAGTCGTACGGGTTCTGTCATGATCTCAGCCAGTCGTCGGTGCGCCCCCACCGGCGGCTCGTGCTTTCCGCACCGCCGCTACGTGATCTTCGGAGCCCGCGGGTCGGCGGATTGTCGGACGCGGGTGCGGATGCTCCCGCGCGGCCGCCCGAGAGCTCTGGCACACTGTGCCGCATGCGCTTCGAAACGACTCTCTTCCAGATGGGGAACAACACCGGCATCGAGGTGCCGCCCGCCGTCGTCGATGAGCTCGGCGGCGGAAAGCGCGCCGCCGTCGTGGTCGACGTCAACGGCTACGGCTACGCCAGCACGATCGGCGTGATGGGCGGGCGTTTCCTCATCCCCTTCTCGTCCGACAAGCGGGCCGCCACGGGCTTGTCCGGTGGGGATGCCATCACCGTCACGCTGACGCTCGACACGACGCCGCGAACGGTCGAGATCCCCGACGACCTCGCCGCCGCGCTGGCCGAGTCGGGTACTCGCCCGTCGTTCGACGCCCTGTCGCCGAGTGCTCGGAAGGCGCACGTCACCAGCGTCGAGTCCGCGAAGGCGGCGGACACCCGCGCGCGACGCATCGCGTCCGTGGTCGACAAGCTCACCTGAGTGCGGCGCCCCCCGCGGACGATAGCCTGGGACGGGAGGTTCCGTGGGGCGCACGAATGAGGCCATCGCCGAGGGGCTGTCGATCGCGACAGCGGCGGCGCGGCTCGCCGTGCGCAATCGCATCCTCGTCGAGACGATCGCCCGCGGCGGGCAGTTCGACGGCGACGTGTTCGCCAAGTTCGCCCGCGCCGTCCTCAACTCGCTCGCCGACGAGCAGGACCAGGCTGCCGACCGGGTGACGCACCAGCGCAAGCGTGCGTGGGGGCGGTTCTCCGACTCCTCGGGCACCCACGACTATCGCGACCGCGACACCCGTAATCTTCGCCGGCGGGCCAAACAGTCGCGGGGAGTGGCGAAGGAGCTCCGCACGTTCGCGGCTGATCCGGAACGGGTGGCCGGTCTGGTCGCCGACGCGCGGATCGCGGCCTGGGGCGATGTCGAGGCGAACCTCAGTCAGCGACTCGACGTCGAGGGCATGACGGCGGACGCCGATCCCGAGTACGCCCAGATGCGCAAGGCCCGCATGGATGCCCTGCGCATGGTCGATCTCGCCCGCCTCGCGTCCCAGGCGAAGCGACGGGCGAAAGACAAGGCCGTCGCAGACGAGGCGGCGTCCGACGCGGCCCCTCCGCCCACGACGGGCGGCGCCAAGACCGGCAAGAAGAAGAAGTCGGCCGCGCGCTGAGCCGCGTCACGCCCCGGCCGCGGTAATCTCGGCCGCGACGGAAGGTGGATGCCATGGCGGAGCGACGGGTCGGTCGGAAGGCGCGGGTGCCGCGTCCCGGTTATGCGCTGGTGTCGGTGACCGCGAGGGATGCCAACGGCTTCGTGCACCACTACGACGACATCGAGGCGCCGCTCGGCTCGCTCCGTGAGTCACTGGCGATCCTGCACCTGCACTCGGAGGAGATGGATGCCGCCCATCGCGGTGAGGCGTCCTCCTCGGGCTGAGCCGCCTCCCGCGTGAGGTGCCGAGAAGTGTCGCTCGGACGGCTCTCGAGGCGACGATTCTTGGCGCCTCACACGCCCGGAGTGCGGGCGCCGGCATCGAAAAAAGCCCCGGCCGGAGTTTCCTCACGGCCGGGGCTTATCACTGTCTCAACACAGTGTGCGCCCGAAGGGACTCGAACCCCTAACCTTCTGATCCGTAGTCAGATGCTCTATCCATTGAGCTACGGGCGCAGGGCCTCCGCGCGAAACGGCGCGCAGGCCGTGGTCCAGCATAGCCGGGACCGTGGGGGACGTCTAATCGGCCCCGAACGTCACGCATCCCGGGCGTGGCGCGGGGGTAACCGGCCGGTGTCGGGACGGCGACGTACGCTGGCGGAATGAGCGCATACACCTCCGCGTTCGAGCTGTTCTCGATCGGGATCGGACCCTCGAGCTCCCACACCGTCGGCCCCATGAAGGCCGCTGTCGATTTCGTCACCCGACTGCGGGGCGACGACGCCCTCGAGCGGGTGGCATCCGTCTCGTGTGCCCTCTACGGCTCACTCGGCGCGACCGGTATCGGCCACGGCACCCCCGACGCGGTCGTCGCGGGACTGCAGGGCCTCGATCCCGAGACGGTCGATCCGGATGCCGTGCGACGGGCGTGGTCGGACTGGCCCGACGGGCGCCTCCTCTCTCTGGCCGGTACGCACGAGATCCCGTTCGCGAAGTCCGACATCTCGCTCGAGCCCCGAACGCGTCTGCCCGGTCATCCCAACGCCATGATCCTCGTCGCGCGCGCCGCCGACGGCGCGGTGGTCGCGGGCGACACGTACTACTCCATCGGCGGAGGCTTCATCCGACGCGACCGCCAGCCGGCGCGGGTGTCCGCGGCGCCGATGCCCCTCGCGTTCGACGACGCGGCCACCCTCATCGCGCTGTGCGACGAGCGCGGGATCACGATCGCCGAGGCTGCGCGGCTCAACGAAGCGGCGCTGCGCTCCGACGAAGAGATCGCCGCCGGCCTCGACCGCATCTGGGATGCGATGGCTGCCTGCGTGAACGCGGGCCTGCAGAACGACGGCGTGCTTCCCGGCATCCTGAAGGTCAAGCGCCGAGCGTCCGTCATCCGCGGTCAGCTCGACGCGATCGAGGCCGAGGGGCACCGAGAACTCCCGGGGGAGTGGCTCGGCGCCTTCGCCCTCGCCGTGAACGAAGAGAACGCGGCGGGCGGGCGGGTCGTCACCGCGCCGACGAACGGAGCGGCGGGCATCTTGCCGGCCGTGGCCATGTACTGGTGGCGCTTCCTCGCCGACTCCGGCCTCGGCATCGGCAACGCCGTGACACCGCACGGCGAATTCGTCGGCAGCGCGCTGCTCGGCTACGACGGTCACGCGGTCACGCGCACCGAGGTCTCGGGATGGGATGACGGCGACGTCGCCGAGGCGAACCGCCGTCGGGGCATCCGCCGGTTCCTGCTGACGGCGACGGCGCTGGGCTCGCTCTTCAAGGCCAATGCGTCGATCTCGGGGGCGGAGGGCGGATGCCAGGCCGAAGTCGGCTCCGCGTGCGCGATGGCGGCGGGCGGCCTCACCGCCGTCATGGGCGGCACGAACCGCCAGATCGAGAACGCCGCCGAGATCGCGATGGAGCATCACCTGGGCCTCACGTGCGATCCCGTCGGGGGGCTCGTGCAGATCCCGTGCATCGAGCGCAACGCGATCGCCGCCTCCACGGCCGTGACCGCCGCGCGCCTCGCCCTGCGCGGCGACGGCAGTCACTACGTCTCGCTCGACGCGGTCGTCGAGACGATGCGTCAGACGGGTATCGACATGTCGACGAAATACAAGGAGACCAGCGAGGGCGGTCTCGCGGTCAACGTCATCGAGTGCTGAGGCGAAGTGCCCGACCGGAGGCCGCCGAACCGCAGGGTTTTTGAAACACCGCAACGGACTGCGGCCGAAGGCGTGCGGCCTCGGCGAACGGGTGAGGTTTCACCGCCACATGGCGAGTTGCAGCCCGCGCCGCCGGGTCGCACGCGGCCTGTGGTGCGTGCGGTCAGGCCCCGTCGCGGAGCTTCGCGGTGAGCGCGTGCAGCTGCGTGAGCTCGTCGTTGTCGAGGCGGGCCATGCGCTCGGCGATCGAGCGGCCGTGCGCGGCGGCCAGCCGGCGGAACACCACCGCGCCGTTCTCGGTGGCGGACACGAGCGAGCCGCGACCGTCCTCCGGGTCGGCGCACTTGGTCAGCAGTCCCCGCGTCACCATCCGCTCGACCAGACGCGAGACGCTGGGCTGGCTGATGAGCATGTTGCCGGTGACGTCGCGGAGTCTCGCCGTCATCTGCGGCGCCCGAGTGACGGTGAGTAGCACGTCGTACTCCGCCTGCGTCAGCTCGGTGCTGTCGAAATCGCCGCGGATGTCTTCGAACACCTCGTGCTGCGCGCGGAAGAGGCTCTCCCAGGCCTGCACGGCGAGGCGTCGATCGGTCATCCCTTCAGCGTAGAGCCGACCGTGCCCGTTCCGGCCCGACGTTTCGCCCCTTGCGTCGGGTGAGATTTGGGGCCGTGCGAGGGCCGGACAGAGTAAGGGCCGGTCGGAGAGGCTTCCGACCGGCCCTTGTCCCTGCACCAAGAGTGTCCTGCAATCACATGTCGGTAGCTGCCACAGCAAAACAACTACCGTGCGAGCACTCTATAACGGTGGGGTAACGGAAGGGAAGAGGTCGTCGTTACATTTTCGTGACCGATCTTCACGGGCTGTTTCGCGGGCTCCGTCAGGGCTCGTCGAAGCCGCATCTTCACCGCCCGCGTACGTGGTTCCACTGCGTGATGACCTCGGTGCCGTGCTCGAAGCCCAGCTCGCTCACCGCCGAAGTGCCCAGCACGAAGAAGCGGCCGCCGGCGGCGGTGAGGCCGAGCCACGTGCCGGCGAGCGCTCGCAGGAAGTGGCCGTGCGAGAACATCAGGATCTGCTCTCCGGCCCGCACCCGCGGGCGGAGTTCGCCGAGCAGGGACTCGGCCCGGGCGGTGACGTCGGCGACCGTCTCGCCGGGTGTCTCGCCCGGGGGCGTTCCGTCCCACACCGTCCACGCGTGGCCGAGGCGTTCGACGATCTCTGGCGTCGTCAGGCCCTCGTACGCGCCGTAGTCCCACTCCACCAGGCGCCCCTCCGGCCGAGCGTCCGGGTACCCGGCGCGGGTGGCCGTTTCGACGGCTCGACGAAGCGGACTCGTCAGCACGAGGTCGTACCGCCGTGTCGCGAGCAGGGTGCCGGCGAGCTCGGCCTTGTAGGCGCCCGTCTCGGTTAACGGGATGTCGGTGAGGCCGGTGTGCCGCCCGCTTCGGCTCCATTGGGTCTCGCCGTGCCGCACGAGCACGATGCGGCCGTCGGGTTCGGTCAGCTCTGCGTCCTTCACGTGTACATCCTCGCGCCGTGAGGCGGCGCCGTATAGACGAAGACGGGCCGGTCGGGGATCCCGACCGGCCCGGTCCTGCACCAGAGTGTCCTGCAATCACATGTCGGTAGGTGCCACAGCAAAACATCTACCGTGTATGCACTCTATAACGGTGAGGTAACGGAGCGGAAGAGGCGTCCGTGATCTTTTTGTTATTCATAGGGTCCTCGCTCGTGCCAGCGGTACGCACGAGGGCGGGAGATCGCGCCGCACCCCGGCTCGGGGGGCGCGGCGCTCGGGGCTCCTACTTCATCCGTCCGAACGTGGCGTCGATATCCGCCATCTCCATCGCGGCCGTCGCTTCGATCAGTCTGCGCAGCTCGGCGTCGGCTCCCGGCGAGAACTCCTCGGGGCGCTCGGGGGCCACGGTGATCGGCGTGCCGACGGGCGCCTGCTCGCTGGCATCCAGCTGTGTGCCGTCGTTGGACGGCGACGCGCCCTGGAAGATCCTGCCCGCCTCCGACTGGTTGCCGAGGTCGAACGAGTACTGCTTGCTCTGCAGACCCAGGTCGACGAGCCGCTTCACCTCCGGGAACTGTTCGGCGTTCGTCTTCGGGATGGGCAGGGAGGTGCGCCACTTGACCCCGAGCGTTTCGAGCGCTTTCGCGTACGCATTCTCGTGCGCCTGGTCGCGAACGATGAGGTACGAGATGGTGCTGCGTGCCATCTTGTTGTCGGTCATCTCGTAGAGGCGGCATTTCTGCAGGCGCCCGGTGGATTCCAGCATCAGGTTGTACAGCAGGTCGAGCACGAGATTGCCGGAGTTGTAGACGTAGCTCCCCGACCACGGGTTTCCCGCCGCGTCCACGGGCAGCGCACCCTGGGCGCCCACGAGGTAGTGGTGGATGTTGCCGTGATCCACCGCGATGCTCAGCGGTGTGGCGCCGCCGGCGCCGGGCTGGTCCACGGGATCGGCCGGCTTGCCCTGGTAGGCGGGGGAGCCGTCCAGCAGGCGCGCGATCGTGGTGCCGATGAGTTCGACGTGACTGATCTCCTCCGTTCCGATGCCCTGGATCAGGTCCTTGTAGGCCTTACCCGACGGTCCGCGGAAATTGATGCTCTGGAAGAGGTACTGCATCATCGTGCGCATCTCGCCGAACTGCCCGCCGAGTCCCTCCTGCAGCGCGTTCGCTGCGGCGGGATCGGGCTCGTCCTGGGCGATTTCGTTGATGAATTCCTGCAGGTGGAAGTACATGCTGCCTCCAAGGGGGATGATCCTCGAAGTGTCTGCGGCATCCGGGGGTCTGCGCGCGGCCCTCGCCTTCTCAGGCCTCGCCGGGTACCCTCTCGTGACTCGGCGTCGCCGCACGGTCGGCCTGACCGCTGGCGGAGGGCGGGGAGGGCCGCACGATGTCGTGGTCGTCGATGAGATGCTCGCGCTGCAGCCATTCGCCGAGTCCGGGAGTCTCGAGGTAGGCCTCCGGAGCGCGGCACACGACCTCATCGTGCGCGCCGTAGGCGGCGAAGACGGCGAGCTTGCGAGCGACCGCCCCGTCGTCCAGGTTGGCCGGCCACGTGCGGCCCGGGTATCCGACGGCGTACCGGACGATCGCGCCGTCGAGGAGTCCCGCGTCGACCGCTGCGGCCACGAGCCGGCCCGCGCCGCCATGGTCGGGGTGGTCGCCCTCGCTGGCCGGTGCGAAATCGGGCAGGGTCGTGAAGACCTCCGTCGCTCCCGCCTCGGCGACGAACGCGGCGATCGTGCTGAGGAGTCGTGCCACGGTGAGGTCCTGGCCGGTGTCGAGCGTCGCCAGCGATGGGAGCGCCCCGCCGAGGAGCTTGGTGATCGTGCGGTAACCGGTCGCGTACCAGCCGCCGCCGGTGAGACCGCCGTCGGGTAGCCGCAGGAACGACAGGGAGATCCGGGGGTCGTCGTCCGGCGAGGTCGTCGTCACGGTGACGCCGTTCGATAACACCGTCCGTCGATCCGACCAGGCGGTCGCCGATCCGCGCATGACGTCGTAGGCGGCGCGGATGCCCGTCTCACGATCGTCGACGTACCGTGACATGCCGCGGCCCGCGTCTGAGGCGGTCAGGAAGAGCTGCCGAACACCGTGGCCGGCGCTGATCGCCTCGTCGATCGTCGGGACGGCGAAGAGCAGATCGTCGTCGTAATGAGCCCAGATCCCGGCGATCATCGGCGTCGGCGCGTTCACCGGCGGGTGAAGAAGTCGTATCGGTGGGCGTAGGGGGTCGACGTCACGACGTGGTCGGCGTGCGCCGCGGGGAGCACCGCGCGCTCGAAGCGGACGGCCGCGAGCGTGTCGAGGTCGGGGATGCGCCGCCCCTCCATGTCGTTCCAGCCCACCACGAGCCACCCTCCCGGCCGGAGGACGTCCGCGCACGCCTCGAGGCCGCGCGCGACCTCTTCGGCGGTGTTGAGACCCCACCCGAACACGCCGTTGCACACGACCAGATCGAAGGTGTCGGCGGGGTAGACCGTCGCGAGATCGGTCATCGAGAGGGTGTGATGGTGGCGCCCGGCGATGCGCTTCATCGCGGGGTCGACGTCGATCGAGTGGTACTCGATGCCCCGGTAGAGCCGCGGATAGGTGCGGGTGTACCAGGCGACTCCGACGTCGAGCATGCGACGGATGTCGTCCTTGCCGAGGAACTCGGGCACGATGACGTCTTCGAGCAGGACGCGGTCGGGCGTCGCGAGACGCCAGCGGCCGTTCTTCAGCCGCAGTCTGCTGCGCAGGCGCACGCTGCGGGGAACGATTCGTCTCCAGATGGGGGGCATCCGCTCTCCATTGGTCGGCGCGATCGGGCGATCGTCCTTCTCATAGTCGCATGCACCCGCGCGTGTTTCCGGGACCTCCCAGGGGTTGAGGGGTTTTCGCGCCGCTTTCCGTGGCTGAGAGGATGGATGCCGTGACCCACGACATCCGCCTGGTCGCCGTCGACATGGACGGAACACTGCTCGACGGGGACGGGAACGTCCCCGAACCGTTGTGGGAGCTTCTCCCTCGACTCGCGGATCGCGGAGTCGCCTTCGTCCCGGCATCCGGAAGACAGCTCGCGACCCTGCGTGCCACGTTCGGCGAGGCGGCGGATGCCATGACCTTCATCGCCGAGAACGGAGCGTACGTCGTGCGCGCCGGGGTCGAGGTGGCGTCCGACGCCCTCGATGCGCAGGTCGTCGAACGCGCGGTCCGCCGACTGCGGTCACTCGCGGCAGAGGGGTACGACCTCGGTGTCGTCCTGTGCGGCAAGCGTTCCGCCTACATCGAGCGCACCGACGTCGCGTTCCGGGTTCAGGCGTCGACCTATTACGCCGCGCTCGAGGAGGTCGACGACGTGCTCGCCGTCGACGACGACGTGCTGAAGATCGCCGTCTGCGACTTCGCCGAGGCGGCGCACAGCGTGGGGCGCGCACTCGACGACATCGCGGCGACGCGTCGCGTGGTGGTCTCGTCGCCGCACTGGGTCGACATCATGAACCTCGGTGTCGACAAGGGAGCGGCCCTCCGCCGGCTTCAAGCCGCCCTCGCGGTCACCCCCGCCCAGACGGCGGCGTTCGGCGACTATCTCAACGACCTCGAGATGATGGATGCCGCCGACTGGTCATACGCCATGGCCAACGCCCACCCGGAGGTCGTCGCCCGGGCCCGTCACCGCGCCCCGTCGAACACCGACCACGGTGTCCCAACCACCCTCGCCGAGCTGTTCCCCGAGTCCTGAGCCTCAGACCGCGCCGCCGCCGCCCACCCCGGTCGGCCGACGCTGTACGCGGCGTCCACTCGGGCATCGCCGGTTCTCCGGAGCGGCGGATGCCGCCACCCCCGCGACCGCAGTACCGTCACGGGAACCGAGAGCCCGGAGGACACATGGAGACGGTCGACACCATCGTCGTGGGCGCGGGGGTGGCGGGCCTCGCCGCCGCCCGGCTGCTCGCTCGTGCGGGACGCCACGTCGTCGTGCTCGAAGCCCGTGATCGCGTCGGCGGGCGCGTCTTCACCGACCGCGCCGACGGGCACGTCACCGACCGGGGAGCCTCGTGGATCCACGGCATCACCGACAGCCCGGTGGCCGAGGCCGCCCGCGCCTTCGGGATGCCGATGGTGGAGTTCACGGTCGGCGGCTACCAGCCCGACAGCCGTCCGCTGACCTATTTCGACGCGGCGGGCCGGCGGCTCGAGGCCGCCGCCGTTCGGCAGTATGCCGACGACGTCCGCGCGCTGAACGCGACGCTGGTCGACGTCATCGCCGACGCCCCGGCCGACGCGACGTACGCGGATGTCGTGGAGGCGGCTCTGGGGACGCGGGAGTGGGACGCGGAGCGGAAAGAGCGCGTGCGCGAGTACAACGACCGGCGCGCCCAGGAGCAGTACGGCGTCGGAGGGGATGGCCTCGGGGCCCATGGCCTTGACGACGACACGGTGAACGGCGACGAGGTGGTCTTCCCGCAGGGGTACGACGAACTCGCACAGCATCTCGCCGAGGGGCTCGAACTGCGCCTCGCACACGTCGTGTCTGCGGTGCGGTGGTCGACGACGGGCGTGGAGGTCGACACGGACCGCGGCACCTTCGCCGCCGCCGACGCCGTCGTGACCGTGCCCGTCGGCGTCCTGAACGCCGGTGCCGTCGTCATCGAGCCCCCGCTGCCCGAACGGCACCGCCGTGCGCTCGGGCTGCTGCGCATGAACGCGTTCGAGAAGGTCGTGCTGCGATTCGCCGAACGGTTCTGGGATGCCGACGTGTACGGCATCCGTCAGCTGGGCGACGAGGGGCAGTGGTGGCACTCCTGGTACGACCTCGGGCGTCTGCACGACGAACCCGCGCTGCTCACCTTCGCCGCCGGACCCGCGGCGGTGGCCACGCGCGCCTGGAGCGATGACGAGATCGTGGCGTCCACCCTCGCGCAACTCCGCCGGCTCTACGGCGACGCGGTACCCGAGCCCACCAGCGCGGTCGTGACCCGCTGGCAGGACGACCCGTTCTCGCGCGGCTCTTACGCGTACATGCTGCCGGGGTCCGTCAGCGCCGACCACGATGATCTCGCCGAGCCGGTGGGAGGCGTCCTGCACCTGGCGGGGGAGGCGACGTGGGGCGACGACCCCGCGACCGTGCCCGGCGCGATGCTCTCGGGTCACCGTGCCGCACAGAACGTGCTGGGCAGGGCGATCCCCGTCAGCGACCTCTGGGCCTAGCGGGGGTCGGGCCCCGCGGCAACGGGCAGCTCGGGATGGTTCGACCACTGGCTCCACGACCCGGGGAACACGCGCGGTTCGTAGCCCGCGAGGGTGAGCGCCACCGCCTGGTGCGCCGCCGTGACGCCGGAACCGCAGTAGACGCCGACCGATACGCCGTCCTCGGCCCCCAGCATCCGGAACCGCGACCGCAGCTCGTCGGGTGAGCGGAACCGTCCGTCGGCGCCGACGTTCTCGGTCGTCGGCGCGCTCACGGCGCCCGGCACGTGCCCCGCGCGCGGGTCGATCGGCTCGACCTCGCCCCGATAGCGCTCGCCCGCGCGGGCGTCCAAAAGCAGATCCTCGTCGGCGAACCCGCCGACGGCGTCGAGCTCGAGCACCGGTAGCGCCCCGTAGGACAGCGAGACCGAGCCCGGCGCGGGTGTCTCGGCATCGCCGTCCTCCAGGTCGAAACCGGCGTCGGTCCACGCCCGTAGCGATCCGTCGAGCAGCCGCACGTCGTCGACGCCGGCGTGGCGCAGCAGCCACCACGCCCGTGCGCTCGACATGTTCTTCAGATCGTCGTAGACGACCACCGTGTCTCCCGCGTCGACGCCCCATCGCCGTGCGGCGGCCTGAAGGGTCTCGATCGGCGGGATCGGATGCCGCCCGTCTGTCGGGTCGCCGTGCGCTGCGAGGTCGTGGTCGAGGTCGACGTATTGCGCGCCGGGGATGTGCCCGTTGCGGTAGTCGGGAAGTCCGTCGGGCCGGTCGAGCCGCCAGCGGACGTCGAGCACTCGCACGGAGCCGCCGTCGGGGTACGCCCCCGTGGCGAGGGCGGCGTGCAGCTCGGGAGCGGTGGTGAGGATCGAGGCCATCCCCCCAGTCTGGCCCTCAGTCGCCTGCCGCGTCGCCGTGCGTCCGGCCATCGGCCACGCGTGCCCGCGCCCGGTCGTGGCGCGACGTGATCGGCACGGTCTCGGTCGCCTGGGGCAGGCCCATCGGCGGCGTCGCGACGTAGATGGTCTCGGCCCGTTCGACGACGTAGGTCTCGTGCCAGATCCCGACCGCACCGGGCGTCTTGCGCGCCCGCTTGTTGAAGCGCGTCCACGCCGGCCGGTGCTCCTGCTGCGGCGCGGAGGCGTACGCGTAGAGCTTGTCGAGCGACGACCAGTACTGCACGAGGTAGGGCCCGCGCGCCCCGAGCAGCATCGAGAATCCGAGCAGGCCCGAGTCGGGGTCGACGCTCAGCTCGCGGAGCATCCGCGGCATGTCGCCCATGAGCGGCATCCACTGGTCGGGTCGCCACCACTTGTTGACGGTCATCCCGATGTGGAAGACCACGAGTTCGCCGTCGTAACGATGGGTCATCCGACCCGGATTGATGGATGCCATGGCTCGTCCTCACTCGATAGTGTTGCTATCCAGTGTTGGATAGTAGAGCTATCGAGTCAAGGGGTGAGTGTGCGGATCTCGGAATTATCGACGCGAGCCGGCGTGCCGGTCGCCACGATCAAGTACTACCTGCGCGAGAAGCTCCTGCCAGAGGGGGAGCGGACCTCGCCCACCCAGGCGTCGTACGGTGTCGCGCACGTGCAGCGTCTCGGCGTCATCCGCGCCCTGGTCGACGCGGGCGTCGGCCTCGCGGGTGTGCGCAAGGTGGTCGGCGTTCTGGAGGAGCCCCCCGCGAATCCCTACGACCTCCTCGGCGCCGCCAACGCGGCCGTCACCCCTGCCGTCGCGGCCGACATCGACCTGACGGTGGCGACCGCGCTGCTCGAGCGCATGGGCGGCAACGGCGAGAAGTGCTTCCCCGATCAGGTCGCCGCGGTCGCCCACGCTCTGGCCGGGCTGGATCGGGCGGGATTCACCGTGCCAGAACGGGTCATGGAGGCGTACCTCGTCCACCTCTCCGCCATTGCCGAGGCAGAACTCGCGGCGACGCCCGACACATCGATCGAGGATGCCGTGCGTTACGTCGTCCTCGGTACGGCGCTCGTGGAGCCGCTGATCCTGGCCCTGCGGCGCGTGGCGGAGCAGATCGCCGCCTCGAGGCGCTTCGGGGTCACGTCGGGCGAGTGATGCCCGACCCCGAGGTCGCGCCGGTTCTGCCCGCCGCGGTCAGCGGTCGGGGTTGCTGGCCGCCCCGTCGAGCCAGAGTTCGTCGCTCACGTCGCCGTGCGGCCCGCTGCGACCCACGTGCGCGGCGCTGATCTTCGGACCCTTGGTGATGACGTGCACGAGCGCCATGCCGTGGCCGCGTCCGAGGTCGTACTCGTCTTTCAGCCACTGCAGGATGGGAGTCGCCTTGGTGCCGGCGCCGAACCCGCGCTCCTCGGCGAGCGCGATGAACTGCCGCGGGGTCAGGCCGGTCTTGGCTTCGATGTTGTCGAGATACGACTGGAATGACATGTCCGGAGGGTAGCGCGCCCCTCCGGGATCGGTCCATCCGTGGCAGGGTCTCGACGCCGGACGTGAGGCGGCATCCCGCGTCGGGTCGACTCTCCGCCCGGCCCGCGGAGGAGAGATGTCGGAGCCGCGGGGTACGGTCGAAAGATGGCCGTCACCCTGCATCGGGCGCCCGTCGCCGCGATCGACCCCCTCACTCTCTACCGCCTGCTGTGGCTTCGGGTCACCGTGTTCGTCGTCGAGCAGCAGGCCGCCTACCCCGAGATCGACGGCCGCGACATCGAGTCCGGCGCCGAGCTCATGTGGGCGATCGAGGGCGACGATGTGCTGGCCACGTTGCGCATCCTCCGCGAGACGCAGAACCTGCGCATCGGGCGCGTCGCCACCGCCCCCGATGCGCGAGGGCGCGGTATCGCCGCCGACCTCATGCGCGCGGCCGTCGAGGTTCTCGATGCCGAGGCGCCCGGCATCCCGATCCTGCTCGACGCGCAGGCGCACCTCGCGGGGTGGTACGGGCGCTTCGGCTTCGTCGTGTCCGGCCCGCCCTTCGCCGAGGACGGCATTCCGCACGTTCCGATGCGGCGCACACGCCTCGTCACGCAACGTCTCGTGCTCCGCGAATGGACGCGCGACGACGCCGATCGTGCGTTCCTGTTCGACATGTACCGCCGCCCCGAGGTGCGTCGCTACCTGGGTGACGGGCGGGTGATGGTCGAGGCGGCCGAGGTCGACAGCCTGCTCGATCGCTGGGCGGGTCTGGCCGACGGCGTCCTTGGTGTGCGAGCGGTCGCGACTCCCGGCGGAGCGCGACTCGGGTCGGTGCTCCTGAAGCGCATCCCGTGGTCGGCCGGGGTCTCCGATGGGCGTCCCGACGATATCGAGATCGGGTGGCATTTCCACCCCGATGCGTGGGGCGGCGGCCACGCGACGGAGGCGGCGGCTGCGGTCATGGAGCTCGCTCGAGACCACGGCATCCGTCGAATCGTGGCGGTCACGAACCCGGCGAACACGGCGTCCGGTGCCGTCGCGGAGCGGATCGGTCTGCGTCCCGCGGGCGAGACGCGCGACTACTACGACACCACGTGCGCGCTGTACGTGTGGCATGACGTCGACGAGGTGCCGGTCGAGCGCACTTAGTGCGGCGCGTGGTACTCGGTGCTGCCGCGCTTCCAGTAGCCCTTCACCACCGTGGCGGCGGGGTCGCCCGCCCACCGGTCCAGAAGGAGCCCGCGCCCTGCGCGCACCACGGACTGCTCGGCGGCGACGAAGCCGAAGACGCACCCATCGGGACGCTCCTCGACGTCGAGGGAGTCGAGCCAGTCGACGAGTTCCTCGCCCGCGGGGCGCTGACCCCGGTGCAGTTGCACCACCTCGACGCCGGGAGGGGCGGCGACGGGGAGGTCGTGCGCGGCATCCGGCACCTCGACGGCGATGCGACCGACGGCGTCGTCGTCCATCTGCGCGGCGAACCGACGGATCGCGGGCACCGCCGTCTCGTCGCCGGCGAGCAGCCACGCGTCGGGGCGTCCCACCAGCACCATCGAGCCGCGGGGGCCGCCCACGCCCACCGGTGCGCCGATGGCGGCCGTCTCGGCCCACCGGCTGCCGACGCCGGCCCCGTGCAGCGCGACATCGACGTCGAGCCAGCCGTCCGTGGCATCCCAGGTCACCGGGGTGTACTCGCGGCTGGGCGCGGCGCGGAGGTCGTCTGCGGCGCCCGACGGGAAGAAGACGCGGATGTGGTCGTCGGCGCCGGGGGAGTCGAAGCCGCTCAACTCGGGCCCCTCGAGACGCAGGCGCACGTACGACGGCGTCACGTGCGTCCGCCGCGCGAGGATCGCCGAACGGAAGACGAGGTCGTGGCGACGAGGCTCGAGGCGGGCGGAGACGCTCTGGTTCGACATGGGCATAGAGGTAAGGCTAACCTAACGAATCGTCCGCTACCCCTGCCGGTGGCGGCTCGACTCACACACAGCACTGGAGAGATTCGCATGACGACCCGCCTGTTCCGTCCCCTCGCCGCCGCATCCCTGGTGGCCGCCCTCGCCCTCGCCGGATGCTCTTCGGGAGCCGCTGCCCCCGCAGATGAAGCCGCCGCCGCGACCACCGTGACGGTCGAAGACAACCACGGCTCGATCGAGGTCCCGGTGGCGCCCGAGCGCGTCGTCGCCCTCGACAACACGACCTTCGAGACGCTCAGCGAATGGGGCGTGACCCTGGCCGCGGCCCCCAAGCCCCTCATGTACGACCTCTGGCCCTCGCTCTCCGGCGACGACGACGTGCTCGACGCGGGCCTGCACCGCGAGCCCAACATCGAGAACATCCTCGCCGCCGAGCCCGACCTCATCGTCGGCGGCTACCGGTTCCGCGACATCTACGACCAGCTGAAGGAGATCCAGCCGGCGACCATCGAAACCAGCCCCCGCGACGGTGAGGACCACGCCTCGGAGCTGAAGCGCCAGACGACGATCCTGGGTCAGGTCTTCGGCAAGAACGACGAGGCGGCGCAGCTCTCGTCCGACCTCGATGCCGCGATCGCCGATGCGAAGGCGGCCTACGACCCGTCCCAGAGCGTGATGGGTCTCATTACGTCGGGCGGCAAGATCGCGTACGCGGCTCCCGGTGAGGGCCGTGGCGTCGGCGTGCTCTTCCCGACCCTGGGGCTCACCCCCGCTCTGGAGCGGTCCGCCGAAGACGCCTCG
This sequence comes from Microbacterium sp. Leaf151, assembly GCF_001424225.1. GTDB lineage: Bacteria > Actinomycetota > Actinomycetes > Actinomycetales > Microbacteriaceae > Microbacterium. The sequence continues at coordinate 44,514 of NZ_LMOR01000003.1, forward strand.
CACGGCGACGACATCAGCGTCGAGGCGATCGCCGCCGCCAATCCCGAGTGGCTCTTCGTCCTCGATCGCGACGCGATGTTCGGTGAGGACGGCTACGTCTCGGCGAAGGAGCTCGTCGAGAACGCCGAAGCGCTGAAGAACGTCCCCGCCGTGCAGAAGGGCCAGATCGTCTACCTCGACGGCAGCTTCTACCTCGACGAGGGCATTCAGGCGTACACGACGCTGTACCGCTCCGCCGCCGAGGCGTTCGCCTCCTGACCCGCCCCCGGCCCCCTCGCGTGAGGGGTCGATATCCGTCGCCTGGGCTGCCGAGGCGACAGAGAATGACCCCTCACGCGCGTGGGGCGGGACGGATGCCATGACTGTCACCGCCACCCACCCCCGCGCACGGTCGGCGCTGCCGCTCGCCGTGATCGGCGTCGCTGCGCTCGTCGTCGTGTCGCTGTTCGTCGGCGCCTACGACCTGACCGCCGACGAGTTCGGGGGCGAGATGTTCTGGATCTCGCGCGTGCCCCGCACCCTCGCGCTCGTTCTCGCCGGCTGCGCGATGGCCGTCTCGGGCCTCATCATGCAGCTGCTCACGCAGAACCGCTTCGTCGAGCCCTCCACCACGGGGACGTCGGAATGGGCCGCGCTCGGCCTGCTCGTCACGGTGCTGATCGCACCGGCTTCGCCCCTTCCCGTGCGGATGATCATGGCATCCGTCGCCGCCTTCGTCGGGACCATGATCTTCATCGGCATCCTGCAGCGCATCTCACTGCGCTCCTCGCTCGTCGTGCCGCTCATCGGCATCATGCTCGGCGCGGTCGTCTCGGCATTCACCACGTACCTGGCGGTCTCGACCAACTCGCTCCAGATGCTCGGCACGTGGTTCATGGGGAGCTTCACCTCCATCGTCCGGGGACGCTACGAGGTGCTCTGGGTGGCCGCGATCGTCGTGCTACTGGTGTTCCTGTACGCCGACCGCATCACCGTCGCCGGTCTGGGGCGCGACATCGCCACCTCGGTCGGCCTCGACCACACCCGCGTCCTGCTCATCGGCACGGGGCTCGTCGCGGTCGCCACGGGCGTCACCACCGTCGTCGTGGGCTTCCTGCCGTTCCTGGGCCTGGTCGTTCCGAATCTCGTGTCGATGTGGCGCGGCGACAACGCCCGCGCAAACCTCCCCTGGGTGTGCGTCGGGGGCGTGGCGATCGTCGTCGTCTGCGACATCGTCGGACGCGTCATCCGGATGCCGTTCGAGGTCCCCGTCTCGATGATCCTCGGGGTCGTCGGCTCCGCCGTGTTCATCACCCTGCTCTTGAGGATGCGTGCCCGTGGCTGAGACCATGACCCGGTCGGCCCCGGCGCTCGCGGCCCGTCGCCCCAGGATCGCCCTGCGCTTCGGCATCCTGATCCTGATCGTGGTGGTCGCCGCCGTCGGCGTGCTGACGTGGAACGTCCCGGGTGAGCCCGGTTCGCGGGCCTTCTGGTTGGCGGTGAACCTGCGCGTGGTGAGCGTTGCAACGATCGCCCTCGTCGCCTGCTGCCAGGCGGTCGCGACGGTGCTGTTCCACACGGCGACGGCGAATCGCATCCTCACCCCGTCGATCATGGGCTTCGACGCGCTGTACGTCGTGATGCAGACCGCGCTGGTGTTCTTCTTCGGAAGCGCCGCTCTGTCGGCGACCGACGGGCTGCTCAAGGTCGCCGTGCAGAGCGTACTGATGGTGGGCTTTGCGACGCTGCTGTACGGCTGGCTGTTCGCCGGCCGCCGCGGGAATCTCCACGTCATGCTGCTGGTGGGGGTCGTGCTGGGTGTGGGCTTCGGCTCGCTGTCGACCGTCATGCAGCGGCTGCTCACCCCGAGCGACTTCGACATCCTCTCGGCCCGCCTGTTCGGCAACCTCTCGAACTCGGATGCCGAGTACCTCCCGTGGGCGGCGCTGGTCGTCGCCGCGGTGCTCGCCGTCGTCTGGCGCGCGCGACACCGCCTGGACGTGCTGGCGCTCGGCCGTGAGGCCTCCGTCAACCTGGGGCTCGCCTATCGGCGCGAGGTGATCGGGATGCTCGTTCTCGTGGCCGTGCTGATCTCGGTGTCGACCACCATGGTCGGGCCGATGACGTTCTTCGGCTTCATCGTCGCCACCCTCGCTTACCAGCTCGCGGGGTCGTCGCAGCATCGGGTGGTGCTGCCCTTCGCCGTGCTGCTGGGCATGGCCACGCTGCTCGGCGGGTACTTCGTGCTGCGGCACGTGTTCTACGCGGCCGGCATGCTCTCGATCATCATCGAGTTCGTCGGCGGCGTCTTCTTCCTCGTCTATCTCCTCCGGAAGGGGAGTCTCTGATGCTCACCCGCTCGCCGGGACGGCGCGTCCCGTGATCTCGCTCACCGACGTCACCATGACCTACGGCGACGTGACCGTGCTCGGTCCCGTGACCCTCGACATCCCCGCCGGCGGAGTCACCGCCCTGGTGGGTCCGAACGGCGCGGGCAAATCCACCCTGCTGACGATCGTCGGGCGCCTGACGGCGGCCACCGGCGGCCGCGTCACCGTCGCAGGCCTCGACGTGACGGCCACGCCCGGACGGGCGCTCGCCAAGATCGTGTCGATCCTGCGGCAGGAGAATCACTTCGTCACGCGCCTGACCGTGCGCGAACTCGTCGGCTTCGGGCGCTTCCCGCACTCGCAGGGGCGTCTGACCGCCGACGACCACACCAAGATCGACGAGGCCATCGACTTCCTCGACTTGGCCGAGCTGTCGGGGCGTTATCTCGACCAGCTCTCTGGCGGGCAGCGCCAGCGCGCATACGTGGCCATGGTGCTCGCGCAGGACACCGACTACATCCTGCTCGACGAGCCGCTGAACAACCTCGACATGAAGCACGCGGTGGCGATGATGGGCCAGCTCCGCCGCGCGGCCGACGAACTCGGAAAGACGATCGTCATCGTCGTGCACGACATCAACTTCGCGTCGGCTTACGCCGACCGGATCGTCGCGCTGTCCGAGGGGCGGGTCGTGCACGTCGGTACGCCGGACGATCTCATGACGTCATCGACCCTCGAAGAGGTGTTCGGCACACCCATCGACGTGCGCCGCGACGGGCCGTACCCGCTGGCGGTCTACTACCGATGAGATCTCAGAGCTGGATGCCGTTGTCTTCGTCGTTGACACCGACGTTGCGGCCGCGGCTGGATTCGTAGGCGATGAGCCACCCGACCGACACCGCCGCGGCGATGACGACGCCCAGCCACACGTTCTGCCACACCAGTCCGAACAGGACACCCAGCCCGAAGAGGAGCAGGCTCCCCAGCACCCAGTACGTGCGGCCGCGAGGCCAGCCGGTTCCCGTCTGCGTCATGTCGGACAGCCTACGGTGCGGCGCCGGCGGGGGCGGGGCGCGCTACGTCCCATCGATACCGAGAAGAAGGAGGGGCTGATGGCCCGGACCACCGCCGCGCAGAAGCGCGTCGCGCCCGAGAAGAGTGAACTGCTGACGCTGTACGTGAGGCATCGCCGTCGTCTGTCACCGACTTTCGAGCGCGTGACGTTGGGCGGAGCCGACCTGGCGCGCTTCATCCCGATGGGCGCCGATCAGTGGTTCCGCCTCTTCCTACCCGTCGCTGAGGGGACGCTCACGCGACTGCCGAACCGTCTCGACACCTTCGCGTATCTGCGCTACCTCGCGATCGCGAAGACCCAGCGCCCGGTGCTGCGCAATTACACCGTCGCGGGCTTCCGCTCCGGCGGTGCGCAGGGTCCCGAACTCGACGTCGACTTCGTGCGGCACGGCTCCGCCGCCGCGGGCACGGCGGGTCCCGCGGCATCCTGGGCGGAGACCTGCGCGCCAGGCGACGCCGTCGCCATCCTCGACGAGGGCGTGCTGTTCGCGCCGCCCACCGGTCTGCGCGGCCCCCTCGCGCTCGTCGGCGACGAGACCGCCCTCCCCGCGCTCGCCGGCATCCTGGCGTCCCTTCCCGCCGACACGACGGGGAGCGCCTTCATCGAGGTGCCTGACGCCGGCGACGTGCGCAACCTGGCCGCGCCGGTCGGCGTGGACGTGTCGTGGGTCGTGCGCGACGATCCTCACGCGACCCCGGGCTATGCCGTGCTGACTGCGGCGGTCGAGGCGAGTGAGGCGGGTGCGGTCGTCCCCGCCTACGCCTGGGTGGCGGGGGAGCAGTCCCTGGTCGCGGCGATGCGTCGGCACTGGGTGCGGGTCGGCGTCGACAAACGGATGATCTCGTTCACCGGATACTGGCGGGCACCGCGCGCTCATTGAGGTGCCGGCGTCCGCGGCGGGGACGCCCGACCGGGGCGCACTCGTGTTGCGGCGCGCCCGTGTTGCGGCGAACTGGCGTCGCGGCGCACTTGTGTTGCGACGACTCTGTATCGCGACGCACTCGTGTCGCGGCGCAACCGCGTCGCGACGCACTCGTGTCGCGGCGCAACCGCGTCGCGACGGATCAGCGGTCGCGGTGGTCTTCGGGACTGAGCCGCGGTCCGCGGCGCGGCTCGAGCGACGATCCGGCGTAGATCAGGCGGATCACACGCTGACGATGGCCGGCGAACGGTTCGAGCAGCTCCAGCATGCCGTCGTCGTCGGTGCGGTGGCCCGTCAGGGCGAAACCCACCTGGTGCGCGAGGTGGTAGTCGCCCGTGCTCACGGCATCCGGATCACCGAAAGCGCGGATGCGCGTCTCGGCGCTCGTCCAGATGCCCACGCCACGAAGGCTGATGAAGACGCGGTCGCGGCTCTCGCCGTCGGTGGCGGCGGTCGCGGCGCGGACGATCGCCGTGCCGCGACGCGCACTCTCGACGATGGTGCGCGACTGGGGAGGCTCGAGCCCGGCGCGGTGCCACGCCCACGACGGCACGTGGCGCCACCCCTCGATGTCGGGCGGGGCGAACATCGGGCGGGGAGTGGGGCCCGGCGCGCGCTCGCCGTACCAGGTGACGATGCTGCGCCAGGCCGAGAACGCCTGCATGCTCGTGACCTTCTGCTCCATGATCGCGCTGACGAGGGCGTCGAAGACGAGGTCGGTGCGACCGATGCGCAGGTCGGGGTGACGACGGTGCCACTCGGCGACCGACGGATGCCGCGACGCGTCGAACCCGTCGGGATCGTCGTGCGCACCGCACAACGCGGGCAGTTGGTCGAGAGCCCACGGAGCGCCGGGGCCCCACGCAGCTGCACGGATGCTCCCACCGGCCCGCTGGCGGAGCGCGAGGGTGGCGACACCCAGCGGCGTGCGGCTCACGCGCCAGACGACACCGCCCGCCCCGAGGGGAGCCGTCGCGAAGAAGGTGGGGTCGTTGCTGCCGTGGCGTTGTGCGGAGACGGCGCGCCCGATGTCGACGGGCCGGGCGGGCCGGTAGTCCGACTCGAGAGCTCGTTCGACCGGCGCCGTGAGCTCGTGTGGCGCCTGGCGCGTGCGAACCCCGGTCGATCTCATGGCGACACCCTACGTCGGACCACCGACATCACGGCATCCGGGCTCTGCGGGGCCGGAATCCACGCCGCCGTCCCCCGGTCGCCTGCCCGGGGCGCCGAAGACGGCGTGCGCGTCGCGATCAGAAACGGTCGGGCGAGGGGGTGCCGTGACCGTAGCGGATCGAGACATCGGCGTGACGGTCGAAGCGGTAGCCGACACCGCGCACGGTGCGGACGATGTCCTCGTACGCGCCGAGCTTTGCGCGGAGGCGTCGGACGTGCACGTCGATGGTGCGCTCGCCGGGGGCGTCGTCGTCGGTGGAGCCCTCCCACAACGACGAGACGAGCTCGGTGCGTTCGATGGTGCGTCCCTCGCGCAGCACGAGGTACTGCAGCAACTCGAACTCCTTGAAGGTGAAGGCGGCGGACTCGCCGTCGATGAGCACGCGCTTGCGCGAGATGTCGACGACCACGCCGCCGGCGGCACGGTCTTCCTCGGCGGGCTCGTCCTTGGTGCGGGCGACGGCGGACGGCTCGTGCAGAGCGAGGCGGACGACGTCCACGTCGCGACCTCCCGATCCCGTCGGCGCCAGGGCGACCGTGGCGTAGGTTTCGGCGGCGGGGGCGAGTTCGCCGAGCGTGCGGCGAAGCGCCTCGACGAGCGTTCCCAGGCTCACACCGGCGGCTGCGGCCTTCTCTTCATCGATGCCGACGTACAGCGCGAACCCGCGGGGCGCGGTCGAGGCGGCGGCGCGTGCGGGCGCCGCGGTGGCGGCTTCGGCAGTGGCGGGCTGAGGGGTGGATGCCGTGCCGGCGGTGACGGGGCGGGTGGAGGCGGTCACGGGACGGTCGAGGACTGCGGAGAGCGACATGAGGAGAAATCCTTGGGTGTGTGAACCCGGGCGTCATCGTGAGCGGGGTTCGACGGGAGGTGAGGGCCGTCAGGCCGGAGGGCGGTGCCGGGGTACGCGTGATCGACGCGGATGCCAGGCGACCGGGGGACGACGTCGGCGTTCAGAAGCACGAGGTCAGGACGTTCGAGGGTCGCGGTCAGCGGCACATTCGACAGCACATGACAGCGCGGCCGGGCATCATCATGCCGGCAGTCCTGTTCGCCTCCCGGGCGGACAGAGGACGCGCGAAGTCAGTCATGGCGGCATTATTACCCACTGCGTCCAACAAGGTCAAATCATGATGACGCTCCGGGTCTGACGCATTCTGCTCGATCCCTGCCCGTGAACCTGCGGTGCCGCCGTGCATTCTGTGTCATCCCGGCGTCGGCCGGGACGACCGGCGTAGCCTCTCCGCATGTCCGATCTGCATTTCGCCGACGACAAGACGGCGTCCCGGTTCACCCTCCATCGTGGCGACGACCTCGTCTCCGTCCTCGACTATCGCGACGACGGGCGCACGATCGCCCTCACCCGCGCCTTCACCATTCCCACCTTCCGAGGGCACGGCTACGCCGGCATCGTCACCGAGCGCGCCGTGGACGCGATCGAAGGGGCCGGTGACCGCGAGATCATCCCGGTGTGCTGGTACGTGGGGGAGTGGTTCGACGCCCACCCCGAGCGCGCCGACATCCTGCACCGGCGCCCGGCATCATGACGGTCTGAACGTTTGCGCGCGCGTGCGCGAACGTCAACCCCCGCCCGTCGTTCGTCCGACGCGACGAAGCTGAAGACCTCGAAAGGGGAAGTCATGAACGACGACCGCGATCTGCCCGAGGGTGTCATCGACGCCGACCCGCCCGGTGGGTGGGAAAGCAGCACTGTGGCCGACGGTGAAACCGCCGAGCGCAACGATCACGCCAAGGGGTCTGCGCGCCTGAACGACGCCGCACCCTCGGACCCCATCGAAGGCGATGCCGCAAGCCAGGGCATCGACCCCGACCTGAGTACGGAGGACTGACATGTCGGATGCAACCCGGGCCCCCGAGCCCAGCTCCGGTCCCGATGGAGGTGCCGACGCGGCCGACTCGGTCGGCGGCGCCGTCCACCGCGACCGCAAGACCCCTCAACCGGGCGAGCAGTCCGAACCGGCGATGGACATGCACGCCACCGACGACGAGGCGCGCATCCGCGGCGTCATCGTCCAGACGCGGGCCGATGTCGGCGACAAGAGCGAGGAACGCATCGCCGACGTCCTGCGCCAGCGCTTCGCCGAGGTCGGGCTCGACCTCGGCGACGACCGCATCCGCGCCCTCGCTGCCGAGGTCGCCGGCGGCTGATCAGCTCGCAGACGCCCCGTGCCGCCGCTGAGGCGGCGCGGGGCGTTCGTGCGTCCGCGCGTTTGCTGCGAGCCGATGTCGGAGGTGCGACGTACCGTGGCTGCATGCGCATCCTGCACACCTCCGACTGGCACATCGGGCGCTCGTTCCACGGGCACTCCACCCTCGACGCGCTCACCGGCGTGCTCGACGTGCTGGTGGAGCAGGTACGCGAGAACGCGGTCGACCTCGTCATCGTGGCGGGCGACGTGTTCGATTCCGCCGCGCCGTCGGCGGCCTGCTATCCCGTGCTCTCGCACACCCTCGCCGCTCTCGCCGACGCCGGTGCCCGGGTGCTGGTCACCAGCGGCAACCACGACTCCGCGGCCCGTCTCGGTTTCCAGTCGGCTCTACTCCGCGACGACATCACGGTCCTGACCGACCCCTCGGCGGTCGGCACTCCGGTGACGTTCGCCGACGAGCACGGTCCCGTGCACGTCTACGGCATCCCGTACCTCGAGCCGGCTATCGTGCGGCACCTGTGGGCGGGCGTCGAGCTGCGCAGCCAGGCCCAGACGATGGCACACGCCCTCGATCTCGTGCGCGCCGATGCGGCCGCGCGCGGGGGTCGCTTCGTCGTTGCGGCGCATTGCTTCGCCGCCGGCGTCGAGTCCACGCCCGGCGTCGAGCGCGAGATCCGGCAGGGGGGACTCGACGTCGTTCCCCTGTCGGCGTTCGACGGCCCCGATTACGTCGCCCTCGGGCACATCCATGGCCGTCAACAGCTCTCCGAGCGCGTGCGATATGCGGGGGCGCCGCTGCACTACAGCTTCGGCGAAGCGGGCAAACCCCGCGGGTCGTGGCTCGTCGATCTCGATGCGGCCGGCTTGTCGTCGGTGCGGTGGCTCGACCTTCCCGTGCCGCGTCCCCTCGTCACGCTGCGGGCGCCGCTCGACGACCTACTCACCGACGAACGCTTCGCCGATCACCGTCAGCAGTGGGTGCGCGCGGAGTACACCGACCCCACCCCCCAGCCCGATCCGATGCGTCGTCTGCAGGCGCGCTTTCCGTGGTGTGCGACCGTCGTCCACCTGCCGGCCGCGTCCTCGGCCGACGACGGCGCGGGCTACGCGCGGCGTGTGCGCGCGGCCCGAGACGACGCCGAGGTGATCGACGCGTTCCTCGCGCACGTGCGCGAGGGCGAGGGCGCGTCGGTGGTCGAACGCGAGCTCATCCGCGACGTGCTCGGCGCCCGCACGATGGCCGAGGCGCGCGCGTGAAACTGCACCGACTCGAACTCGAGGGGTTCGGCCCGTTCCTCGACGCGCAAGAGGTCGATTTCGACGCCTTCGCCGACGACGGCATCTTCCTCATCACCGGCCGCACCGGCGCGGGCAAGTCCAGCGTGCTCGACGGTGTCTGTTACGCCCTCTACGGCGGCGTCCCCCGCTACGACGGAGCCGAGCGGCGCCTGCGAAGCGACCACTGCGGCCCCGACGACCCGACGCGCGTCACCCTGGAGTTCAGCGCCGAGGGCGAACGGTGGCGTGTCACGCGATCGCCGGAGTTCGAGCGGCCCAAGCGTCGGGGCGGCGGCACGACCAAAGAACCGCACCGAGCCCTGCTCGAGGTACTCGCACCCGAGGGATGGACGGGGGTCGCCGCACGGCCGGTCGACGTGGCGGCTCGCCTCGACGAGATCCTCGGGCTCACCCAGCAGCAGTTCCTGCAGGTCATCCTCCTGGCGCAGAACCGTTTCGCCCGCTTCCTCCTCGCCAAGAACGACGAGCGGCTGACACTGCTGCGCACCCTGTTCGGCACGCGATCCTTCGAGCAGTACGCCGCCGACCTCGATGAGCGTCGAAAGCGCGCGAGCGAGCGTCTCGCCTCCGAGGGCGTCGAGGTGGCGACGCTTCTCGACGAGGCCGAGCGCCTGGTCCACGAGCTCGACGACCGAGAGCACGACCATCCGGTCCCGGGCGACGACGAGGGGGCCGTTCGCGGCGTCTCCGAGCGGCTCGCGCTGGTCGTGCGAGCGGTCGAGCGCGCCGATTACCGTGCCGACACCCTCTCGCGCGAGAACCGCGTCGTCGACGCCCGACTCGACGCCGCCCTGGCTGCTGAGCGCGAGGCCCGTTCGCTGGCCGAGCGGCAGAGCGACCGCCTCGGCGAGCGCGAGAGGCTCACGGCCCTCGAGGCCCAGGCAGAGGCGATCGCCGCCGTCCGCCGTGAGGCCGGGGCCGCCGCCGCCGCCGAAGAGCTACGCCCCGCGATCGAGACCGCCGAGGCCGCCCGCCGTGCGTACGGCCTTGCCGACGAGAGACTGGTCGACGCCGACGCCGGGGTTCGCGCCGTCGACGAGGTGCTCGCCGACGACGCCGACCTGGGGTCGCGGGACGACGCGCTCACCGCTCTCCTGTCGCGCGGCGAGGCCGCGCTGAAGGTCGAGCGTGAACTCGCCGATCTCGACCGCGACGTGAACCGCCTCCGGGGGCGTGTCGACACCGTCGACGCCGAGCGGCAGAAGCTCGCGGTCGAACGCCTCGAGATCCCCGACATGCTTCGCGTCCTCGACGACCGCATCGCCGAGCTGGCCGGTGCCGACGCGCGACGCGACGCCGCTCTCGCGTTTCGTGATGAGACGTCACGTCGTCTGGACGCCGCCCGCGAGGCGGCCCGCCTGCTCGATCAGCGGGATCAGGCCGACCTCGCCTCGCTGGTGCGGGCAGACGACCTCCAGCGGGCGATCGACGCGTGGACGACACTCCTGCGTCGCCGACTCTCCGGTGCGGCGGTCGAACTGGCGCACGATCTGGTCGACGGCGAGCCCTGCGCGGTGTGCGGTGCGCGCGAGCACCCGCACCCCGCTCGCGGTTCCGACGCTCCCGTAAGCGATGCCGACCTCTCCGCCGCAGAGGATCGCAAGAACGCCGCCGTCGAGAGCGATCGGCTCGCCTCCGACTCCGCTCGCGTCGCCCGTGACGCGCACGCCCTGGCCGCGGCCCTCGCCGGCGGTGAGAGCGTCGAGGTCTTGCGGGCGCGCCTCGCGACGACCGAAGACGCCCTCGTCGCCGCGGCGACCGACGTCGACGAGTACGACCGGGTCCGAGGCGATCGCACCCGCGCGGCCGACCTCGACGCGGCCATCGCCCGTCGACTCGACACCCTGGGGGCGGAGCTCGCCGTCGCCCGGCAAGACCTCGCCCTCGCGCAGCAGCGTGCCGAGGGGCTCGGTGGCGAGGTCGCCGCCGCCCGCGGTGGCTTCGACACGGTCGCCGCCCGGCAGGACGATCTCCGCGCGCGACGCGACGCCGTGCGCCGACTCATCTCGGCGCGGGCGGCGCTCGCCGGCGCGCGTGACGCTCGACGCGACGCCGACAGCGCCGTCGCCGCCCTCGTCGCCGACAGTCCCTTCGCCGAGGTGGCTTCGGTCACAGCCGCGCTGCGATCGGCCGCGCACCGTCGGAGCCTCGACACTGCCGCAGCCGAGTACGACGCGGCGCTCGCAGCGACCCGGCAGCGACTGTTCGATCTCGAACTGATGCTCGTCGATGCCGGAGACGAACCGATCGACCTCGCGCCCTTCGTCGCCGAGGTGGCGTCGGCTCGCGAAGCCGTGCAGCTGATCGCCGCCGCAGGTGCCGGCGCCCGCGCGCTCGCCGAACGGCTGCGATCCCTCGCTCAGCGCGCTGACGCCGGCCACGCCGCGGTCGCGAGCCTGGCAGACGAGTACGCCGTCGTCGCGCGCCTGGCAGACACGGTCGCCGGGCGGGCGCCCAACACGCGTCGCATGACGCTCGAGACGTTCGTGCTCGCGGCGGAGCTCGAAGAGATCGTGACCGCGGCCAATCTGCGCCTCGAGCACATGTCGGCCGGACGCTATCGCCTCCAGCACACCGACGCGCTCGCCGCCCGGGGAGCCTCCAGCGGCCTCGGCCTCGAGATCATGGACGCCTTCACCGGTCAGTGCCGTCCACCGCAGTCGCTGTCCGGCGGCGAGACCTTCCTCACATCCCTCGCTCTCGCCCTCGGGCTGGCGGAGGTCGTCACCGCCCGTGCCGGGGGACTCCGTCTCGACACGCTGTTCATCGACGAGGGTTTCGGTTCGCTCGACGACGACACCCTCGACCTCGCCATGCGCACGCTCGACGAGTTGCGACAGGGCGGCCGCACGGTGGGCGTCATCAGCCACGTGGCCTCGATGAGAGACCAGCTGCCGGCGCAGTTGCACGTGACCGCGACTCCCCGGGGTCCGAGCGTGATCCGTCACGACGTCGCTCTCGCCCGCGGTTGAAGCTCGGCGGGGGCATCGCGTTTAGGCTTGTCGCATGCGCAAGAGCACACTGTGGACCGTCGTCGGCGTCGTCGTCGCCGTGATCATCGCCTGGGTGCTGGTGAACATCCTGTTCTCGCTGATCGCATTCGCCTTCCGGCTGATCGCGGTGGCCATCGTGGCGCTGATTGTCTTCTTCGTGTTGCGTGCGGTGTTCGCCCGCCGTGAGGTGGACTGACCGGGGATGACACCCCTCGGGACGCGACACGGAGTCGACGACCCCGAGCGCAAGCCCGGGTGTGATGTCGGAGGCCCGGAGTAGCGTCCCTCACGATGTCTGATCAGGCCCCCACCTCCTCGAAACCATCCGCGCCCATCACCCGCGACATCGACTTGTCGCCGCGGCACCGGTGGCGGGCGTACTGGGTGGCGGTCGCGGTGGCGGCGCTGACCATCCTCGACCTGACGAAGGTCAACGTCGCACTGCCCTCGATCGAGGCGGCTTTGAACGCCGGTCCGACAGAGCTGCAGCTCGTCGTGTCGGGCTACATCCTGACGTTCGGCCTGGTGCTCGTGCCGGCCGGGCGTCTGGGAGACCTTCGGTCGCGCCGCGTGCTGTTCCTCGTCGGCCTCTCGCTGTTCCTCGTGACGAGCCTGGCGTGCGCCCTCGCACCGAACACCACCGTGCTGCTGGTCGCTCGCCTCTTGCAGGGCGTGGCGGCCGGCATCCAGATGCCTCAGGTGCTGGGTTTGGTCCAACAGTTGTTCCAGGGGAAAGAACGCGGGCGTGCCTTCGGTCTGTTCGGCGCGACGATCGGCATCGCCACGGCGTTCGGACCGACCCTCGGTGGCCTCCTCATCGCCCTGGGAGGAGAAACCGACGGGTGGCGTCTGATCTTCTGGATCAACATCCCCCTCGTCGCCATCGTCATCGTTCTGGCCGCCTGGCTCCTCCCCGACACCCGCACGAAGTCGCATCGCCGTCTCGATCTCGATCCCGTGGGTATCGTGCTGTTCGCGGCGACGATCCTCGCGCTGATGTGGCCGTTCCTGTTCACCACCGGCAGCCCCGGCGACAATCCGAACCGCTGGTGGTTGCTGGTGGCGTCCGTGGTCTTCGCGGCGGCTTTCGTGTTCTGGGAGCGTCGTTACGCGGAGCGCGGTCGGATGCCGCTCATGCCGTTCTCGATCTTCTCGCTGGCGTCATATCGCAACGGCGTCCTCATCTCGACGGCGTACTTCTCCGCGATACCGGCCATGTTCCTGTTGGGAACGCTGTTCCTCCAGGGCGGGCTCGGCCTCGAACCGGTCTTCGCGGGCATGGTGACGATCGGGTTCGCGGTCGCCTCGGCATGGAGCTCGTGGATCGGCGGCAACCTCGTCACCCGCCTCGGCCGCCCGCTCGTGGTGTGGGGGATCCTCGGCATGGTCGCCACGGCCGGGGGCCTCGTGCTCGTGGCATTGTTCACGGCTCCCGAATGGACCCCGTGGGCCATGGCCGCCGTGATGACGTTCGGCGGCTTCGCGGGAGGTCTCGTGATCTCGCCCAACCAGACCCTCACGCTCGCCGACATCCCGGTGCGCAGCGGCGGCGTCGCCGGCTCCGTCGGTCAGCTCGGCCAGCGCATCGGTACGGCCGTCGGTACGGCGATCGCCCTGGCGCTTTTCTACGCCACCGTCTACCGCGAACAAGACACGGTGGATGACACGGTGGTGCTCTACCACGACGCCTATGCGTCCGGCATGATCACCGTCGGCGTCTTCCTGGGCCTCGCGCTCATCGTGGGCGTGGCCGACCTGGCCAAGCGCGCGAAGACGGGGTCGCAGACTCCCTGACCGCGGGCGGAACGGCGGTACTCGGCGCAGCCATCCCAGGGTCGCGGTAGAGCGGGGTCGGACGAGGCGGTGAACCCGTCGTCAGACGCCGTAGCGGGCGCGCAGTTCGTCGCGCAGGTGGTGACTGCAGCGCTCGACCACGACGTCCCACAGCTCGGTGGCGCCGTCCTGCGCGCGGTCCGAGACGGCACGCAGGACGCGGATGGGCACGCCGAACTGCTGCGCGACCCAGATGAGCGCGTACGACTCCATGTCGACGAGGCGGGCTCCGAGCCCGCGGATGAGGGCGACGGTCTCGGCGTCGTCGACGAAGTGATCGCCGGTGGCGATGATGAGGCCGTCGTGACCGGTGTCGACACGCGGCGGCAGTGAGACGTGCTCACCGAATGTGCCGTCGAGCCCCTTCACGTCGTGCTGGATGGCGGCCAAGATGTCGTAGACGCCGCCTTCGACAGCGTCGTCGATCGCGCCGGCGGTGCCGACGACGACGATCTCGTCGTACTCGCCCTGGCACAGGGCGCGGGTGAGGGCGGAGGCGGCCGGGATCTTTCCCACCCCGGTGAGCAGGACATCGAAACCGGGGATGTCCGCCTCGAAGGCGATGAGTTCGGACGCGTGGGCGGCGACGAGGAGCTTCACCCCTCCATTCTCACCTGCCGGCGACAATGGTCCGCGCCGTGCCGACCTACGGGCGGATCGGACCCCGAAGCGGGCCCGATCCACACCGTCATGCCTGGGCCGGGTCCGACGCCTTCGACAGTCGGGCGATCTCGTCCGGCGTCAGCTGGAGGGACGCGCCGGCCAGCAGGTCGGCGACCTGCTCGACCTTCGACGCGCTCGCGATGGGTGCGGCCACGGTCGGCTGGGTACGCAACCACGCCAGTGCGGTCGAGGCGATGGACGCGCCGTGCGCGGAGCCGACGTCTTCGAGCGCGTCGATGAGGGCGAGGCCTGCGGGTGTGGCGAGCTTCGCGGCGCCCCCGGCTCGCGGCGAGTCACCCCCGGCATCCGACGAACGGTACTTGCCCGTGAGGAACCCGCTCGCCAGCGCGTAATACGGTACGAGCGACATGTCGTACTGCTGGGCGACGGGCACGATCTCCCGCTCGACCTCGGTGCGGTGGACGAGGTTGTAGTGGGGCTGCACGGCGACGGGAAGATCGGCGCCCGCGGCCTCCGCCAGCGACACCCATTCGCGGATGCGCTCGGCGGTATAGTTCGAGACGCCCACGTATCTCACGAGCCCGTCACGCACGAGACCGGCGAAGGCGGCGACGGTCTCTTCCAGGGGGGTGTCGGCGTCGTCGAAGTGGGCGTAGTACAGGTCGATCGTCTCGACGCCGAGACGCTTCAGCGACGCCTCGGCGGCGGCCCGCACGTTCGCCGCGGACAGGCCACGGAAGTCGGGGTGCGTGCTCACCTTCGTCGCGACGACGACGTCGGAAGGCCCTCGCGAAGCGAGCCACTCACCGATCAGGGTCTCGCTCTCGCCGCCCGAGTGGCCGGGGACCCACGCACTGTAGCCGTCGGCGGTGTCGATGAAGTTGCCGCCCCCGTCGCGGAAGGCGTCGAGGACCGCGAACGACGTATCGCGATCGGCCGTCCAGCCGAAGACGTTGCCGCCGAGCGAGAGGGGGAAGATGTCGAGGTCGCTGCGTCCGATGCGCGTCATGATGTCCTTTCGGAGGGGGGTCACTGACCTTGGAGACAACGACCCTCGCCCGTGGGCATTCCCGTGACGCGCCGGGTCAGCTCCCGCCGGAGAGGATGCCGATGAGTCCGCTGACTAGGAGCCAGAGACCGATTCCGGCGCCCGCGATCCAGATGACGACCGTGCCGGGCGGATACTTCTTCTTGCCGCCGTCTTCGCCCGGAGCGCTCACGTGCGCACCATCATCACGATCGAGACGATCAGCACGGCGAGACCTCCGACGACGGCTATGGCGGCGATGATGGGGCCGCCGCCGGTGAGGAAGGCGGCGACACCGAGGGCCAGGAACAACACGGCCACCACGATGCCGACGATCTGATAGACGCGGTACCGACGACTGTCCGTCGTCATTCTCTGCTCGCTCACGCTGCCCCCTTCCGCCCCAGGTTATCGAAAACGCGCGAGGCCCCCGTGCCGTCATCCCCAGGCGGTCCGCTTGTCATCACGAAGCGGGCGACCCCCGCGGCGCCGACCCGGCGTAGCGTGGGTGCATGGCGCGCCCCGTTCCCGACCCCGTTCGTCCCGGCCAGGAATCGGTGTGGGACTACCCCCGCCCTCCGCGCGTGGAGCGTGAGAGACGGCGCGTGCAGATCGACTTCGGCGGCACGCGCATCGTCGACACCGACGACGTCGTCCGCGTGCTCGAGACGAGTCACCCACCGGTCTACTACGTGCCGATCGCCGCTTTCGCCGTCGCGTTGACGCTCGGTCAGGGTGCGTCGTTCTGCGAGTTCAAGGGGGCGGCCCGGTACTTCGACGTGCACGGCGGCGGGGGAGCGGTGGCCGAGCGGGCGGCGTGGAACTACCCCCGCCCCATGCCCGGGTACGAGGTGCTGCACGACCGCGTCGCCGTGTATGCGGGCCCCATGGATGCGGTCGTCCTCGGGGGAGAGACCGTCGAGCCTCAGCCCGGCGGCTTCTACGGCGGATGGGTCACGAGCGATCTCGCGGGTCCTTTCAAGGGCGTCCCCGGCTCGATGGGTTGGTAGGGGCGGCGAACCCCGATCCGTCGCGCAGGCTATTCCGCGAACGCCCCCGGCACCGCCGCGTGCAGGTCGGCGAGCCACGCTCGCGCGTTGCCGTCGGACGGCGCGCGCCAGTCGCCGCGGGGTGACAACGACCCCGCGGGCGACACTTTCGGCCCGTTGGGAATGGCCGTGCGCTTGAACTGCGCGAAGCCGAAGAAGCGCTGCAGGAACACCTCCAGCCACTTCGCCACGGTGACGAGGTCGTACGACGGTCGTTCACCCTCGGGGTAGCCCGGGGGCCAGGTCCCGGCATCCGGATCCGCCCAGGCGTGGGCGGCGAGGAAAGCGATCTTCGAGGGACGGAAGCCGAAGCGCAGCACGTGGTAGAGCGTGAAATCGTGCAGGTTGTAGGGACCGATGCGGTCCTCCGTCGACTGCATGCGTCCGTCTTGACCGGCGGGCACCAGCTCGGGGCTGATCTCGGTGTCGAGCACGGCCTGCAGCACCTCGACGGTGGCCGCACTCAGCTCGCCCGCGGAGATGACCCACCGGATGATGTGCTGGATGAGGGTCTTGGGCACGCCCGGATTCACCGAGTAGTGGCTCATCTGATCGCCCACGCCGTAGGTCGACCAGCCGAGGGCGATCTCGGACAGGTCGCCCGTGCCGACGACGATGCCGCCGTTCTTGTTGGCGAGACGGAAGAGGTAGTCGGTGCGCAGGCCCGCCTGCACGTTCTCGAACGTGACGTCGTGCACCGGCTCGCCCGAGGCGAAGGGGTGCCCCATGCGCGCGAGCATCTCGGATGCCGCCGGGCGGATGTCGATCTCCTCGATCGAGGCCCCGACGGCCTCGGCGAGGGCGATCGCGTTGCGCTTGGTCTTCTCGCTGGTGGCGAAGCCGGGGAGCGTGTAGGTGAGGATGTCGCTGCGGGGGCGCCCCATGCGGTCCATGGCCTGCGCGATCACCAGAAGTGCGTGGGTGGAGTCGAGGCCGCCGCTGACGCCGAGGACGGGCTTCGGGTCGCCGATGGCCCGGAGCCGCTGCACGAGGCCCGACACCTGGATGTTGAACGCCTCGTAGCAGTCCTGCGCGAGCCGAGTGGGGTCGTCGGGGACGAAGGGGAAGCGGTCGAGCGTCCGGCGCAGACCGATGTCGCCCGCGGGGGGCGTGAGCTCGAAGGGCACCGTGCGGAACGCGGGTGCCATCGTGCGGCGGTTGTCGTCGAACGTGCCTTGGCGGATGCGGTCCTGCCGGAGGCGATCGAGGTCGACGTCGGCGACGCTCCGGCGCGGCCCGTCGGGGAACCGCTCTGTCGTGGCGAGCAGCTGGCCGCCCTCGTGGATCATGGTCTGGCCGTCCCACGAGACGTCGTTGGTCGATTCGCCCTGACCGGCCGCGGCGTACACGTACGCGGCGAGGCAACGCAGGGACTGCGACTGCGAGAGCAGGGTGCGGTCGTCGGCCCGACCGATCGTGATGGGACTGCCCGACAGGTTCGCCAGCACCGTCGCGCCCGCGAGGGCGGCGCCGGAAGAGGGCGGGATCGGCACCCAGACGTCTTCGCACACCTCTGCGTGCAGGGTGAGCCCCGGTACGTCGACGGCGTCGAAGAGCAGATCGGGTCCGAACGGCACCGTCTGGCCGGCGACGACGATGTGCTGCCCCGCCTGGTCATCGCCGCGGGCGTACCAGCGCTGTTCGTAGAACTCGCGGTAGGTCGGGAGGTACGCCTTGGGCACGACGCCGAGGATGCGACCTCGATGGATGACCACGGCGCAGTTGAACAGCCTGTTGCCGTGCCGGAGTGGCGCGCCCACCAGCAGCACCGGAAGCAGATCCGCGGATGCCACGACCAGGCGCGACAGGGCCGCCTCGACGGCGTCGAGCAGCGGATCCTGCATGACCAGGTCGTCGATGGCGTAGCCGGAGAGGCAGAGCTCGGGGAACACCGCGACCGCGACGCCCTCGGCGTCGCACGCGCGGGCGGAATCGAGCACGGCGTCGGCGTTGGTGGCGGGGTCGGCGACCGCGACGGGGATCGTGCACGCGGCCACGCGCGCGAACCCGTGCCGGTAGACGCTCTCGAACGGCAGATCGGTGATCACCTCCCCAGTCTGGCAGGCCCCTTCGACACCGCGGCAGTGGGATCGCTCAGGCGGGGTCTGTGGATGCCCGGCGGGCGATGTCGGGGGTCGCGGTTAGCGTGGAGGTCATGCGGTACATCGAGCGCGACGCGCGCATCGTCTGGAGCGCCAGCGACCTCAAGGCTGCGGCCGAGTGCGAGTTCGCGTGGCTGCGCGCGATCGACGCCAAGCTCGGGCGCATCGCCGCCGTCGACGACCCGGTCGATGCCACGCTCGAACGCGCCGCGCGTCTGGGCACCGCGCATGAACTCCGCGTGCTCGACGAATACCGGGCGCGCCTCGGCGCAGCGGTGCACGAGATCCCCGCTGCCCGGTCCTCCGACGCAGACGCCCTCGCCGAGTCCGTGCGCCTCACCGACGCAGCGCTCGCAGACCCCGCGGCCGAGGTCGTCTACCAGGCGGCCTTCGCGACCGATGAGTTCGTCGGCTTCGCCGACTTCCTCGTGCGCGAACCCGAGCCCGGAGCCGACGGCACCCGAGCCGACGGCACGCGACCGTGGGTCGTGCAAGACACCAAACTCGCACGTCGCGCTCGCGTCACGGCCCTGATGCAGCTCGCCGCCTACGTCGACCAGCTCGACCGGCTCGACGTACCGCGGTCCGCCGAGGTGCAGCTGCTACTCGGCGACGGCTCCACGAGCACGCACCGCGTCGACGACCTTCTCCCCGTCTTCCGCCTCCGGCGGGAGCGCCTCCGCGCCCTCATCGCCGATCGCGCGGTGGGCCTCGGTGCCGCGGGACCCGTCATCGGATGGGGCGATGCGCGCGGTGACCTCGGGGTCGTCGCCTGCGGACGATGCGCGACCTGCGAGATCGAGGTCGTCTCCCACCGTGACCTGCTGCTCGTGGCGGGCATGCGGCCCGTGCAGCGCGATCGCCTGCGGGCGGGCGGCATCCAGACGATTGACGCCCTCGCCATCGCCGCCGAGGCGCCCGCCGCCATGAGCGCCGACACGTTCGCGTCGCTGCGCACGCAGGCGCGACTGCAGCTCGAAAGTCCCGCGGGCGTGCCGTCCGAAGACGACCCCGCGCACGCGGTCCCCACCTTCGAGGTCGTGGCGCCGAAGTCGCTCGGGGTGCTGCCGCGTCCCGACCACGGCGACCTCTTCTTCGACTTCGAGGGCGACCCGCTCTACACCGAGGGCGTCGGCGAGCACTGGGGGATCGACTACCTGTTCGGCTGGATCGACACGCGCGAGACGTACGGCGCGCTGTGGGCGCACACCTTCGATGAGGAGCGCGCCGCACTCGAGACGTTCCTCGACATGGTGACGCTGCGCCGCCGGCAGTACCCCGACATGCACATCTACCACTACGCCCCGTACGAGCCGACTCACCTCCTGACGATGGCCGCACGCTACGGCGTGCGCGAGGCCGACGTGGATCGGCTCCTGCGCGACGGCGTCTTCGTCGACCTCTACCCGGTCGTGAGGCGAGCGCTCCGTGTGGGATCGCGGTCGTATTCGATCAAGAAGCTCGAGCCGCTGTACATGGGCGACGAGGTCCGCACGAGCGACGTCCAGCGCGGCGACGACTCGATCGTGAAGTACGTCGAAGCGCGTGCGCTCGCCGCCGACGGCGACACCGAGGCCGCCCAGACGGTGCTCGACGATCTCGCCGACTACAACCGGTACGACTGCGTCTCCACCCGCCGTCTGCGCGACTGGCTCGTCGATCGCGCACGAGAGTCCGGTGCTGTGCCCGCACGCAGCGCAGAGCCCGATGAGCAGGCCTACGAGCCGTCCCCCCGGGCGACCGCTCTGCAGCGGTGGGCCGCCGACGCGGCTCGACCGGGTTTCGACACTCCCGATGCCACGGCGCTGCGCCTCGCGGCCGCGGCGATCGACTACTACCCGCGTGAAGAGAAGACCTATTGGGCGACCCACTTCCTCCGGCTGCGGGAGCCCGTGTCGGTCTGGGAAGAGACGCGCGATGTCGTGGTCGTGGACGCTGCCCGGTCCCGTGTCGTGGCCGACTGGCACATCGCCGAGTCGGGTCGCGGATCCGAGCGTCGACTGGTCGAGCTGCGGGGAGAACCCGCCCCCGGCACGCGCCTGAGTGTGGATGCCGACCCATTCGCGATCTACGACCTGCCCGCCCCGTTCCCGATCGAGACCCGTCCGCGATGGATCCACGGCGCGCGCCGCGTCACCGTGCGCGAGGTGCTCGACGACGGCGCGATCGTCGAAGAGATCGCGGCCGACGGTGTCACGTGGCACGAACTGCCGCTGGCACTGACTCCCGCGGCGCCCCCGCGCTCAGGCAACCAGCAGAAGGCGATCGACGCGTGGGCCGACGCCGTGCTGACCGCTGCGCCGACGATCCCGCACGGACCCGCCGCCGACATCCTGCGGCGCATCCCCCCGCGCACCCTCTCCGGCGCCCTCGCACCGGTGGCCGCCCTCGCGGTCGCCGGCATGGCCGACACCGCCGTGAGCGCCGCCTCAGGCGACGACGAAGTCACCGCGATCGCCCGAAGCGTGGCCGATCTCGACCACAGCTATCTAGCCGTTCAGGGTCCTCCCGGAACCGGCAAGACCTACGTCGGATCGCACGTCATCGCCCGGCTCGTCGCCGAGCGCGGCTACCGCATCGGCGTCGTCGCCCAGTCGCACGCGACGATCGAGCACATGCTCGACCAGGTCATCGCGGCGGGGGTCCCGGCGTCCCGTGTCGGCAAGGCCCCCAAAGACCCGAGCCTCGCGCACGCGTTCACGGTGCTCCCCAAGAACGGCGTCGCCGCCTTCACCGCTGAGAACGCCGCGGGCGGGTTCGTCGTGGGCGGCACCGCATGGGACTTCAGCCACGAGGCCCGCATCCCCCGGGGGAGCCTCGACCTCCTCGTCATCGACGAGGCGGGGCAGTTCTCCCTGGCGTCCACCATCGCCGTCTCGCTCGCGGCTCAGCGCCTGCTGCTCCTCGGCGATCCGCAGCAGCTCCCGCAGGTGAGCCAGGGCACGCACCCCGAGCCGGTCGACACCTCGGCGTTGGGGTGGATCATTGACGGCGCAGAGGTGGTCCCGCCTGAGCTCGGCTACTTCCTCGCCCGCACCCGCCGCATGCATCCCGCCGTCGCCGGGCCCGTTTCGCAGTTGTCGTACGAGGGGCGTCTCGCCGCCCACCCGTCGACCGCCCTCCGGCGGCTCGACGGCATCGAACCCGGCGTCCACGTCGTTCCGGTGCGTCACACGGGCAACTCCACCTGCTCGGTCGAGGAGGCCGCCGAGGTGGCGCGCCTGGTCGCCCACCTGGTGGGGCGTGAGTGGACCGGTGCCGAGGGCGGCGCGGGCGACAGTGCGACCGTTCGGCCGCCCCGCGCCCTCCGCCCCGATGACATCATCGTCATCACGCCGTACAACGCGCAGCAGGTGGCAGTGGAAGAGGCTCTCGCCGCTCAGGGCTTCGCAGACGTGCCCGTGGGCACGGTGGATCGATTCCAGGGCAAGGAGGCCGTGGTGGCCATCCTCACGCTGGCCGCGTCATCGGGACGCGAAGCACCGCGCGGGCTGGAGTTCCTCCTGCTGCGCAATCGCATCAACGTCGCGATCTCGCGCGCGATGCAGGCGGCGTACATCGTGTACTCTCCGGCGCTGCTCGACGACCTGCCGCGCACGCCCGAGGGCGTCGCACGGCTGAGCGCCTTCGCACGTCTCGTCGCCGGGGCCGACTGACCGCTCGCCTGCGTGTCAGGCGGTGCCGGGCGGACGACGCCCGGGTGTCAGACGGTGCTGGGCGGACGACGTCCGGGTGTCAGACGGTGCTGGGCGGACGACGTCCGGATGTCAGACGGTGCCGGGCGGACGACGTCCGGATGTCAGACGGTGCCGGGCGGACGACGCACGGATGTCAGGCGCTGCCGGTCGGACCACGCCGGGTGTCAGGCGCTGCCCGGCGAACCCCGCCGGGGCGTCAGGCGGTGCCGTACAGGCGGTCGCCGGCGTCACCGAGACCGGGCACGATGTAGCCCCTCTCGTTCAGACGCTCGTCGACGGCGCCGAGCACGAGCGTGACGTCGTGACCCTCGACCTGCTTCTCGATCGCGGCGACGCCCTCGGGGGCACCCAGCAGACAGATCGCCGTGACGTCCTGCGCCCCGCGGGCGAAGAGGAATTTGATGGCCGCGCCGAGCGAGCCTCCGGTGGCCAGCATCGGGTCGAGCACGAAGCACTGGCGGTCGCTGAGATCGTCGGGGAGGCGCTCGGCATAGGTCGTGGGCTCGAACGTCTGCTCGTCGCGCACCATGCCGAGGAAACCGACCTCGGCGGTGGGCAAGAGCTTCACCATGCCTTCGAGCATGCCGAGACCGGCGCGCAGGATCGGCACGACGATCGGACGGGGCTCGCTGATCTTCACACCCTCGGTGGTGGTCACCGGGGTCTGGATCTCGATCGGCTCGACGCGCACGTTGCGGGTCGCTTCGTACGCGAGCAGCGTCACGAGCTCCTCGGTGAGCTGGCGGAACACCGGCGACGACGTCTGCACGTCGCGCAGCACCGTCAGCTTGTGGGTGATGAGAGGGTGGTCGGCGACGTGGACACGCATAGGCTCAAGGCTAACGGCTTCCCCCGTGCGACCCCGTCCCTTTTTCCGGAGCCCCGTGACCCCCACCGCCCGTGACCTCGCCGCGATGCACCGGGCGTTCGCGCTCGCCGCAGCGGCGGCGTCCGACGGTGACGTGCCCGTGGGCGCCGTCGTCCTGGGTGCCGACGGGTCGATCGTGGGGGAGGGACGAAACCTCCGCGAACGCACGAACGACCCCACCGCGCACGCCGAGATCGTGGCGTTGCGCGAGGCGGCATCCCGGATCGGGTCCTGGCACCTCGCCGACTGCACGCTCGTGGTGACGCTGGAGCCGTGCGTGATGTGCGCCGGCGCGATCCTGCAGGCGCGGGTCGCGCGCGTGGTGTTCGGATCGTGGGATGCCAAGGCCGGTGCCGCCGGATCGATGTACGACGTCCTGCGCGACCGCCGTCTGCCGCATCGGGTCGAGGTCGTCGGCGGGGTCGAGGAGCAGACGGCCGCCGCTCAGCTGCAGGCGTTCTTCGAGGAGCGCCGCTGAGACGGATCGGCGGCATCGCGGGGGTGCCACCGCACGGCACCGACGAGCCGCGCGCACCGGCACGCGAGGTTGCGTCTGCGACTCCCATCGGCCGGGCGCTACGTGGCGGCGCGGGCCGACACCGTCCGCCGGGCTCAGCGCGGCTGAATCGGCCGCGACCGTCTGCCGGGCTCAGTGCGGCAGTATCGGCCGCGACCGTCTGCCGGGCTCAGCGCGGCTGTACTCCACGACCCCGGCCGCCTCGCTCAGCGCGGCTGTACTGCACGACTCGCCCCGCCTCGCTCAGCGCGGCAGCAACGGCAGCACCTCGGCGCCGATCTGATCGGCGTGATCGACGTCGCGCAGGTCGAGGAGTTGGAAGTACACGCGCTCGGCTCCGAGCGCCTGCAGTCGGTGCACCTTCTCGGCGACCTGCTCGGGGGTGCCGATGATGTTCGCTCCGTTGTCGAACTGCCCGCGGGACTGCCCGACCGCTTCGGACCGGCGTGAGATCTGGGCCTCGTCGCGGCCGACGATCGTGGGCAGTGCGACCGAGAGCTTCAGCGTCTGGGGGTCGCGACCGATGGCCTCGCACGCGGCTCGGACGACGGCGAACTTCTCCGCCACCACGTCTTCGGAGACGAAGCCGATGTTGAACTCGGTCGCGTAGCGCGCGGCGAGAGCGGGGGTTCGCTTCGGGCCGCCGCCACCCACGATCACGGGCACGGGTGACTGCACCGGCTTGGGCAGGGCCGGCGCCTCTTCCAATCGGTAATGCTCACCGTGGAACGAGAAGGTCTCGGCATCCGGAGTCGACCAGAGTCCCGTCACGACCTGCAGCTGCTCGTCGAGCAGATCGAATCTCTTGGCGGGGAACGGGATGCCGTACGCGAGGTGCTCGCGCTCGAACCAGCCGGTACCGAGTCCGAGTTCGACGCGGCCACCCGACATCGCGTCGACTTGGGCGACCTGGATCGCGAGGATCGCGGGCACGCGGTAGGTCACCGAGGAAACCAGTGTGCCGAGGCGGATGCGCGATGTCTCCCGAGCGAGACCGGCCAGCGTCGTCCACGCGTCGGTCGGGCCGGGCAGCGGGTCGCCCTCGCCCATGCACAGGTAGTGGTCGGAACGGAAGAACCCGTCGAGACCGTGGCTCTCGGCGGACTGCGCGAAGGCGAGCTGGTCGTCGTACGAGAACCCCTGCTGGGGCTCGGTGAACAGGCAGTACTCCACGGGGACCTCCGGGGGAAAGGGGACGGCGCCGCGTCAGTCGGCGGAGCGCAGGATGATCGCCTCGGTCGGCGGGGCGGGGTCGGCGGGGCGTCCGACATAGCCGATGTGGGTGAGCAGCGCCCGGCGGAACTGCGCGGGCCGCTCGAGGTGGACCGAGTGTCCGGCGCCGTCGACGGGAACCTCCGTCACCTCGCCGCCCGCGGCCGCGTACGCCGCCAGGACGTCGCGCGTCTGCGACACCATCGGCTGCGCCGGGGCGACATCGGCTCCGGGCCAGCCCGGCACGACGCCGAGCGAGCCCAGGTGGTTGAGGTCGGAGAACGACGTGTCGGAGACGATGGCATCCGCGGTGCCGTAGATCCAGAGGATCGGGGGCTTGGCCGCGAGGTCGACGATCCCGGACACGTCGAAGTACCTCGGGGACAGGGTGTTGAGCACGCCCGTCGTCCCGGGCGCGAAACCGGGCCAGGTCGACGTCGCGACGGCATCGCCGGGGTAGTTGCCGCCCGCTGTCGAGGTCGCCAGCATCGACTCGACCCAGACGTCCTCGTGCTCACTGGTGTACCCCGGTGCGACGTAAGCGGAACGGAAGACCGAGCGCGGAGACGTCGGGGCGTCGGCCGTGGTGTCGTGATCGATGAGGCGCTGCACGAAGTCGTCGTTGGCGGCACCGGCGCCCGTGCCGGCGTCTTCGTCGGAGAGCCGCGAACCGTCGCGGCGAGTACCGCCGAAGCCGTACGGCGACACCGGCGACTGCAGCGTGAGCGAGAGCACCGGGTGGTCCAGTGCGTACTGCAGCACGACGCCGCCGCCCATCGACCAGCCGACGAGGTGCGCCTCGGAGACGCCGAGGGCCTGCAGCGTCGCGTACAGGTCGTCGCTGAAGTCGCGGACGCCGCGGGTGGCGTCGATCGGAGTGTGCTCGGTGCGGCCGAAGCCGCGCAGATCGACCGCGAGCACGCGCAGCTCGCTCGGCAGGTCCTGCATGATCTCCTGCCAGAACAAGGAGGAGGAGACGTTGCCGTGCACGAAGACGATGGTGTGGTCGGCCGTCGTGCCGGGGTCGTCGCCGGCGCGTTCGAGAACGTTGACACCGAGCCGGTCCGTCTCGACCAGACGTGCGGTGATGCCGTCGAAGAGTGTCATGGCAGGTCCTCCGTGTCGCTCAACGGTGCTCCCGTACACCGGTTCCGACTCTAACGCGCGCCCCTAGCGGCCGCACTCAGGCTTGCGCTGGAGCGCCGCTCGCGCGCGCCCGCAGCGCAGACCGGCGGACGGCGCCCCACCATCGCTTTCGTTCGCGCCCGCGGCCCGCCTTCCGCCGAACGACGCCGCCGGGCGGATGTCAGGGGTGGTTCGTAGACTGAGGGCATGACGGATGCCACGACCTCGCTGCCCCCGATCGCGATCATCGGTGCGGGCTCGATGGGGGGAGCCATCCTCCGCGGTCTCGTCGCCGCGGGGCTCACCGGCGGCGGAGTCACCGCGACCAATCGCTCGATCGCGAAGGCCGCTGAGCTCGCCGACCTGGAGGGCGTCACGAGCGTCGCCCTCGAAGCGCAGCCGGCCGGAAACGCCCATGCCGTGGCATCCGCCGACATTGTGATCATCGGCGTCAAGCCCGCAATGGTGCCCGACTTGCTGATCGACATCGCCCCGCACCTCCGACCCGGCGCGGTGGTGGTGAGCCTCGCGGCCGGTGTGACGCTCGAGACCTTCGCTCACCACCTCGGCGACGACGTCGCCACGCTGCGGTCGATGCCCAATACCCCGTCTCTCGTCGGCAAGGGCGTCACGGGTCTCGCGGCGGGTCCCGCGGCTTCCGACGACGATGTCGCCGTCGTACGCGCCCTGTTCGAGACGGTGGGGTCGGTCGTCGAGGTGCCCGAGGCGCAGATCGACGCGCTGTCCACCATCTCCGGTTCCGGCCCGGCCTACGTGTTCCTCCTGGTCGAGGAGTTCACCAAGGCCGCCGTCCGCATGGGCTTCGACCTCGACCAGGCGCGACTGCTCGCCGAGCAGACCTTCATCGGTGCGACGGCCCTGCTGGCCGCCTCCGACGTCGACCCCGCAGAACTCCGCCGTCGCGTCACGAGTCCGAAGGGCACGACCGAGCGGGCGATTGCGGTTCTGCAAGAAGCGCGCTTCGACGACACGTTCACCGTCGCCGCCGAGGCCGCCCTCGCCCGTGCCGAAGAACTGGCCGCCGGGGGCTGAGCCATGCGTCTGCGGTTCTCAGGCCCGATCTGGTTCTGGCGCGGTCCCGCGCCGTTCCACTTCGTCACCGTGCCCGAGACCGAGGCGGCGATGATCGCCGAGATCGCGCCCGTGGTGACGTACGGCTGGGGCATGATCCCGGCATCCGTCACGATCGGTGCGACGACCGTGACGACCGCGCTCTGGCCCAAAGACGGCGGATACATCGTGCCGGTCAAGAAAGCGCTGCAGGATGCCGAGGGTCTCGCGCTCGACGACGAGGTCGAGGTCGTGCTCGACATCGACGCCTGACGCGGTCGTCTCTCGCAAGAAACGCCCCCGCAGCGAGGAACGCCCCGCCGAGGCGTTTCGCCAAGCGGAAAGCGTCTCTCGCGGCGGAAAGAAGCCGGCCGGTCGGGCGCGGTGCGCGCCGGGCGAGATACGACCGGTTCAGCGGTCGAGCGCCGCGAAACGCTCGATGTCGGAGTTCGTGCCCGAGACGATGATGAGGTCGTGGTTGGTCACGACGGTGTTGGCCTCGGCGTACCGGAACGGGCGCCCCGGGCTCTTCACGCCCACGACGGTGACGTTGTACTTCGAGCGCACGCCCGACTCGTTCAGTCCCACCCCGCGCACCAGTTTCGGCGGGTACATCTTGGCGAGCACGAAGTCGTCGTCGAAGCGGATGAAGTCCAGCATCCGCCCGCTCACGAGGTGCGCGACGCGCTCGCCGGCCTCGGCCTCGGGGTAGATGACGTGGTTCGCCCCCACGCGGGCGAGGATCTTGCCGTGCGACTGCGAGACCGCCTTCGCCCAGATCTGCGGCACCTTCAGGTCGACGAGGTTCGCCGTGATGAGCACCGACGCCTCGATGAGCGACCCGACGGCCACGACCGCGACCTGGAAGTCCTGGGCGCCGATCTGGCGGAGCGCGTCGATGTTGCGGGCGTCGGCCTGGACGGCATGGGTGACGCGCTCCGACCACTTCTGCACGAGTTCGAGATTGCCGTCGACGGCGAGCACATCGCGGTCGAGTCGGTCGAGCTCTCCCGCGCACGCCGCGCCGAATCGGCCGAGACCGATCACCAGGACGGGCGCGTCGCTGCGAATCCGTTCAACCAACGATCGGCCTTTCCACGGGCAGCGCATACAGCTGCGATCGAGAAGCCGCGGCGACCGCCGCGGCGAGAGTCACAGTACCAATGCGCCCCATGAACATCGTCGCCGACATGACGTATACGGCAGGGTCGGGCAGCTCGGCCGTGAGCCCGGTCGAGAGCCCCACCGTCGCGAAGCCCGAGATGACGTCGAACAGCACGTATTCGATGGGGGCGTCGGTGATGCGGCTGATGGTGACCGTCGAGATCGCGACGATGGTCGCGCCCCAGGCCACGACCGAGAGGGCGACCCGCTGGACATCGCTCGGGATGCGCCGGCCGAAGGCCTGGACGGACGGACGTCCCTTCGCCTCGGAGAACACCGCCAGGGCCAACACGGCGAGGGTTGTGACCTTGATGCCGCCGGCGGTGGAGGCCGAGCCCCCGCCGACGAACATGAGCATGGAGCCGACGATGAGGGTCGCGCCGTTCAGGTCGCCGATGTCGATGACGCTGAAACCGCCCGACCTCGTCATCGCCGAGAGGAAGAACGCCTGGAACGTGGTGTCCCATGCATCCATTCTCCCGAATGTGAGGGGGTTGTCGTATTCCAGAAGCAGGATGAACCCCGCGCCGAGCACGAAGAGGATGACCGTGGTGATCAGCGTGAGCTTCGTGTGCAGCGACCACAGCCGGAAGCGCCAATGGTGCCGCCACAGGGTGAAGATGACGGGGAAGCCGATCGAACCGAGGAACACACCCAGCATCAGCACCGTCAGGAGGAAGTAGTCCTGCGCGAAGGGGGTGAGCCCGTCGGCGTTCGGAACGAATCCGGTGTTCGTGAACGCCATCGCCGCGTAATACGGCGCCTCCCAGAGGGCGACCAGGGGGTCGATCCCGCCGACCACGAGTGCGGGGTAGATGAGCACGGTCAACCCCGCCTCGATGACGAGGGTCGACAGTGCCACCGTGCGCAGCAGCTGACCGACCTCGCCCAGGCGCACGGTCTGGCCCTCGTTGACCGGCCCGCCGTGGGCGCGGAGCGGGTTGCTGTCGCCCGCGGCGATGAGCTTCGCCCGCAGCCCCAACCGCTTGGAGATCACCAAACCGAGGATGGATGCCAGGGTGAGCACCCCGAGGGCGCCGACGTTGACGCCGACGTAGGTGATCGCGTGGCCGAGCGGCGACCAGTGCGAGTACATGTCGACCGTCGAGAGCCCGGTCACGCAGATAGTCGACACCGCGGTGAAGAGGGCATCGGCCAACGGTGTGACCTGGCCGTCGGCCGCAGCGGCGGGAAGCGAGAACAGGGCGGTGAACAGCAGGATCAGCGTCACGAAGACCAGGACCGCGAAACGCGCGGGAGAGGCGGTCGTCAGGTTGCGCAGACGATCCCATGCCGTGAACGCGATGCGACGTAGTCGCACCGGCAATCGCACCTCGTTCGGCGTCGCCGCCATGCGCCGCTCCCTTCGGTGCCCGAACCCGAATCATGGTACTCGGGCCGGGGCTTGGCTAATCTGATGCCATGGCGGACATCTTCGATGTGATCGCTGACGGAACGCGTCGCGACATCCTTCAGCTGCTCCTGGACCGGGCAACCGGTGGCGAGCGCGGAACCAGCGTGTCGCAGATCGTCGCGGCCTTGGGCGTCAGTCAACCCACCGTCTCCAAGCACCTCAAGGTGCTGCGGGAGGCCGAGTTGGTGTCGGTCCGCGAGATGGGGCAGCACCGCTACTACAGCCTCGCCGTCGCGCCCCTCGACGAGGTCGACGACTGGCTGGTGCCCTTCTTCTCCATCGACGAAGAGAACGAACCGGCTCTCCCGGAGTCCGCCATGCACGCGGCCGAGGTCGTCGGCCGCGCAGCAGCGTCCGTGAAGCACTCCTTCTCGACGGCGCTGCGCAAACTCCCCGGGCGGTGATCTCCCGGCGGAGATGACCACGGATGCCATCGCGTGCGGCATCCGGAATGCACACCCGTCACAGGCGGCGCACCGGTTTACAGCCGTCACGCCCAGACTCTAGAGTGTGGTCAGCATCAGGGTGAGTCCACCCGGAACGAGGGGTGAACGATGGCCGAGCTGCCCGACGTGCGGTTCCTGACGGTCGCCGAGGTCGCCGAGCTCATGCGCGTATCGAAGATGACGGTCTACCGACTCGTGCACGCCGGCGAACTTCCCGCGGTACGCTTCGGACGCAGCTACCGTGTGCCCGAATCGGCGGTCGCGGCGCTCGTGCAGCGACCGGTGTCCGACGTCGGCTAGACTGATCCGAGGCTTTTTTCCATCGCCTGCTGTTCCCGGGGGCCGAAATCGGCACCCAGACCCCGACTTAGTGAGGTTTTCCGTGGGTTCTGTCATCAAGAAGCGCCGTAAGCGCATGGCGAAGAAGAAGCACCGCAAGCTGCTTCGCAAGACTCGTCACCAGCGCCGCAACAAGAAGTAAAGCGGCTACCACACCGAGCGCCTGTCCGATGTGACGGGCGCTTCGTGTATCCGTCGCGGGTTCGTGACGCTCGGGCATCCCGGTCGTCGCCTCGCCCCTTCAGGAGGAGAAGCATGCAGTCCATCACGGTCCACGACCTGCACGCGGGGCGTGAGCGCCCCCTGATCGACGTGCGCGAAGAGCACGAGTTCGCTGCGGGCCACGTGCCCGGCGCGGTGAACCTGCCCATGTCGAGCCTGGGCGAGCACCTCGACGAGCTGCCGGCCGAGCCGTTCGACGTGATCTGCCAGATCGGCGGCCGATCGGCGCGAGTGGCCGAAGCGCTCGCCGCGCGTGGTCACGACGTGACGAACGTCGAGGGTGGCACGGGTGAATGGGTCGCGGCGGGATACGCCGTCGAGTCCTGAGCGCGTCCGAGCCTCCTAGGATGGAGGCGTGACAACCCTCACGCTGATCGGCAAGCCCGACTGCCATCTGTGCGACGTGGCCGAGCAGATCGTCGAGACGGTCGTCGCCGATCTTCCCGCGAGTCTCGCCGAGCGCGTCGAGATCGAGCAGGCCTCGATCACCGACGACGCGGCGCTGCACGCCGTGTGGTGGGAGAAGATCCCGGTCGTGCTCATCGACGGCGAACTGCACGCCCACTGGCGAGTGTCCGCCGACCGTCTGCGAGCCGCGCTCATCGCGGCGGATTCCGAAGGAGCCTCCTCGTGAGCATCCGTCACATCGTCCTCTGGAAGCTCGCGGCCGACGACGCCGACACCCGGGCACTGCACGCCGAGCAGATCGCCGACAAGCTCCTCGCCCTCCGCGAGATCGTGACCGAGATCGACCAGATCGAGGTGGGCCGCAACGTCGTCAATCCCCAGTCCAACTGGGACGTCGCGCTCGTGAGCGAGTTCGCCGACGCCGCCGCCCTCGAGCGGTACCAGGTGCACCCGGCGCACCAAGAGGTCGCGGAGTTCGTTCGCTCCGTCGTCGCAGAGCGCTCCTGCGTCGACTACCCGTTCTGATCACCGCTCGGCCGGCGCCCGGGACTCCCTCTCCCGCGAGTGCATGCTGCAGGGTGACGTGCGGTGCGATACCGCGCCCCGAATGCGCAGCCGCCGTCAGTCCTGGGAGAGGACGCTCGCCGGCACGGCTGCGAGAGCGATGCGCACGCGGGCGTCGTCGTCCAGGCGTCGTTCCGCAGGGTGTTCGACCACGACGCGGCTGCCGTCGGCGGTGAGGACGGTCGAACGGCGCATGCTGCCGAGGAACGTCGTCTCCTCGACGATGGCATCCACCCCCGGCGTGTCCGCGTCGACGAGCACCACGTTCTCGGGTCGTACCACCACCTCGCAGTGACCGTCGTGGGCCGTACCGGCGAGGGGCAGGCGCTGTCCCCAGACCTCCACGACAGCGCCCTCGACGATCCCCGGCACCGTGCTGACCGGCCCGAGGACCTCCGCGACGGCGGCATCTCCGACACGTCCGTAGACGTCGGTGGGGGAGCCCCGGGCGATGATCCTTCCCTCGTCCATCACGACGAGTTCGTCGGCGACGGCTGCGCCCTCGGCGGTATCGCGTGTGGCCCAGAGGGTCGTCACTCCGCGCTCGCGCAGTTCGCGGACCA
The DNA here is from genome assembly GCF_001424225.1 of Microbacterium sp. Leaf151. GTDB lineage: Bacteria > Actinomycetota > Actinomycetes > Actinomycetales > Microbacteriaceae > Microbacterium. Next base: position 76,700 of record NZ_LMOR01000003.1, read on the forward strand.
GGCGATCACGCGTCTCGGCGCGGGCGGTGGTGTGAAGCGCTGCGAGTGCGTCGTCGAGCACGAGGGCTCGCGGGCGGGATGCGAGGACCCGCGCTACCGCCCAGCGCTGGCGGTCGCCGAGAGCGAGCCGGGAGACGGCGGCGTCCGATGCCTCCAGCCCGACGAGCTCGCACAGCCGGTCCGTCTCGAGGTCGGGGTCGACGACGCCGGCATGACGAGCCGCTGCCGCGATCGACGCGCGCACGCGGACAAAGCGCGGGGCCGCCGCACGGTCCGCCACCCCGGGCAGGCGCGGGGCCGCAGCGCCCGTGCGTCCCTCGACCTGCACCGTTCCCCCGTCGCAGCGCTCGGCGCCGGTGGCGAGTCTCAGCAGCGTCGAGGCCCCGCATCCCGACGGGCCGACGATCACCGCGATCCGACCCGCCGCGATCTCGAGGTCGATGTCGTGCAGCACGCGTACGCCCGCGCGATCACGGCTGACCCCGCGGAAGACGATCGACCAGCCCCGGGGGCGTGGCGCACGCCCGGTTCCCGCGGGTTCCACGGGCGTGACGGCGACCATGCGCCCACGTTAGGGGTCGCCAGTGACACGCGAACGCCCGGGGAGTGAACCCCGGGCGTCGCTCGGTCGAATCGTGGACGTCGGTGCTTACGGGGCCAGGCGGGTCGGTCCACGGAACAGGTAGGTGACTTCGCGGATGGACGACTCGCCCAGCAGAAGCATGAGGACGCGCGCCAGGCCCATGCCGAACCCGCCGTGCGGCGGGGCGCCGAAACGGAAGAAGTCGAGGTAGAAGTCGAGGTGCTCGGGGTCGAGACCCTTCTCCTTCGCCTGCTCGATCAGCACGTCGACGCGGTGCTCGCGCTGGGCGCCCGTCGTGATCTCGACCCCGTTGAAGAGCAGGTCGTACGACTTCGTCAGCCCGGTCTCTTCGTCGCGCATGTGGTAGAAGGCGCGGATCTCGGGGTGGTAGTCGGTGATGAAGACGAATTGGTGGCCATACGTCTCGGCCACGTGCGCCGCGATCTGGCGTTCGCCCTCGGGATCGAGATCGCCGTCTGTGCGCGGGATGTCGTATCCGCGGGCGGCGACGATCTCGCGCGCCTCGGCGAGGGGGATGCGGGGGAAGGGCACCGACGGCACCTGCACCTCGACGCCGAACAACTCCTGGATCTCGGCGCCGTGCTTGTCGGCGACGGCCTGGAACGCCGTCTGGAGCAGTTCCTCCTGCATGCGCGCGACGTCGTCGTGCGAATCGATCCAGCTGATCTCGGCGTCGATCGAGGTGAACTCGGTCGCGTGGCGGCTGGTGAAAGAGGGGTCGGCGCGGAAGGCGGGGGCGATCTCGAAGATCTTGCCGAAGCCGGCGACCTGGGCCATCTGCTTGAAGAACTGCGGGCTCTGAGCGAGGTAGGCGGTCTTGTCTTCGAAGTAGGGCACCTCGAACAACTCGGCGTTGGACTCCGAGGGGGATGCCATGAGCTTGGGGGAGTGGACCTCGATGTAGTCGCGCTCGACCCAGTACGTGCGCATGGCGTGCTCGAGGGTGGTCTGCACGCGGAAGATGAGGTTGTTGCGGCGCTGACGCAGGTCGAGGAAGCGCCAGTCCATGCGCTTGTCGGGGCTGCTGTCGGCGGCGATGGGCGTCTCGGGGTTGGCGGCGGCGGCGATGACGAGCTCGCCGACCTTAATCTCGACGCCGCCGAGCTTGACGCGCTCGTCGTGCTTCAGCTCACCGCGCACGGTCAGGAACGTGCCGGTAGCGAGAGCGCCGACCGTCTCGGTCAGTGCCAGAGCGGCGGCATCCTGCTCGGAGCCGTCGTCGACGGGCCGCGTCGCCGGGTTCACCAGCTGCACGGCGCCGGTCTCGTCGCGGAGGACGACGAACTGCACCTTCTTCTGATCGCGCACGGTTTCGACCCATCCCGACACCTCGACGGCGCCGGCGGGGAGGGATTTCAGCTGGTTGACCAGGACGCGTTCGCTCACGATCGACCATCCTACGTGCGCCGGTCGCGCGGCACCGGGACCCGGGCGCGGGCATCGCGGCATCCCTCCGCTCGGGGCCAACCCCCAGGATTCGCGCGCGCCCGGGCTCTAGCCTGAAAGGGGCGCCCGTTCGGGCGGCCGATCACCGAGCGCGAAGGCACCCGATGACCGACACCACACTCACCCTTTCTCTTCTCCGAGCCGGCTCCGGCTCCGGCGAGGGGCAGTCGTGGCTGACGTCGCTGGCCGACTGGACCGTCTCGCTCATGGAGATCATCGGCCCCGTGGGTGCGGGCGTGGCCATCGCGCTCGAGAACCTCTTCCCGCCGCTGCCCAGCGAGGTCGTTCTGCCGATGGCGGGGCTGACCGCCAGCCGCGGTTCGTTCACGCTCTTCGAGGCCCTGCTGTGGACGACCATCGGATCGGTCGTCGGTGCGTTCATGCTCTACGGCCTCGGCCGGTGGCTCGGAGCCGCGCGTCTGCGCGCCTTCGCCGCGAAGATGCCGTTGCTGCACCCCGAAGACGTCGATCGGACGGTGGCGTGGTTCGAGCGGCACGGCGGCAAGGCGGTGTTCTTCGGGCGGATGATCCCGATCTTCCGCAGCCTGATCTCCATCCCCGCGGGGGTGTCGAAGATGCCCATGTGGCGCTTCGGACTGCTCACGGGCGCCGGCAGCTTGATCTGGAACACGATCTTCGTGCTCTCGGGGTACCTGCTCGGCGAGAACTGGCACATCGTCGAGGAGTACGCCTCGATCCTGCAATACGTCGTGATCGCCGCGGTGGGTGTCGGTGTGGCCCTGTTCCTCTACAGCCGCATCCGTTCTCTCCTCGGAGCGCGCAAAGACGCCTGATCGCCCGCGGTATCTCCACGTCGAAGCAACCGGCGTCCCCGCTCAGTCAGACCACAGAACCCGCGCCTAGACTGGCTTCGTGACCGCCGATCGCCTGCATCTCGTGCGCCACGGAGAGGTCCACAACCCCCGTCGCGTGCTCTACGGTCGGCTCCCGGGATTCGGGCTGAGCGTCGCAGGACGCCAGATGGCCCGTCAGGCCGCCGTGTTCGTGCGCGGGCTCGACCGGCCCGTCAGCGCCCTGGTGGTCTCCCCGCTGCAGCGCACGCGCGAGTCGTCCGAGCCCTTCACCGAGATGTTCGGCGTCGACGCCTACATCGACGACCGGGTGATCGAGCCGACCAATGTCTTTGAGGGACGGCGCATGAAGCAGGCGCTGGCCAACCCCCTCAACTGGCGTCACCTCCACCGTCCGGCGGTGCCCAGCTGGGGCGAGCCGTACGAGCGCATCGTCGCCCGGATGACGGATGCCATGGCCGACGCCTGGGAGCGGGTGCCCTCGGGCGACGTCGTCGTCGTCTCGCACCAGCTGCCGATCTGGGTGACCCACCTCGCCCTCTCCCACCAACCCACCCGCCACGACCCCCGCAAGCGCCGGTGCGCGTTGTCGAGCGTGACGAGTTTCGAGCGGCGAGACGGCGCCGACGGCTCGACGCGCTGGGTCGAGGTGGCGTACGCCGAGCCGGCATCCACCGCCGGAGCCGTCGACGTAGGAGCCGTGTGATGCGCCGAATCCTCACCGCCGCGGGGTCTCTCGCCGCCGCCGCGGCCCTCGTGGTGGGCCTGGCGGCCTGCACCGCCGACCCGCTCGCCGACCAGTACCGCGCCGGTGACAACAAGGGCTACATCGCCGCGAACGGTTTCCAGACCGCTGAGATCCCCGCCGACAGTCGCGGGGAGCCTGTCGACTTCGCCGGCACGCTCGACGACGGTTCCACCGTGTCCAGCTCCGACTACGACGGCAAGGTGCTCGTGGTGAACTTCTGGTACGCCACCTGCGGCCCGTGCATCATCGAGGCGCCGCGTCTCGAGCAGGCGTACAAGACCTTCGAGGGGCAGGACGTCGCCTTCCTCGGCATCAACACCTACGACCAGCCCTCGACCGCGCAGTCGTTCGCGCGCGACCACGACATCTCCTACCCGAGCGCGATGGCCGTCAACGACGCCGAGCTGAAGCTGGCGTTCAACGACAAGACGCCGCTGAACGCCACCCCGACCACCCTCGTACTCGACAAGCAGGGGCGCGTCGCGGCGCGCATCGTCGGCGAACTGCCCGAGGCCTCCATCCTCGAGGCGATCGTGCGCACCCTGGTCGCGGAGGGCGCGTGAATCCGGGAGCCCTCGTCTTCGACGGGGCGCTGTGGGTCGCCGTGCCCATCGCCCTGGCCGCCGGCCTCATCTCGTTCCTCTCGCCCTGCGTGCTGCCTCTCGTGCCGGGCTACCTGGGCTACATCGGCGGTGCGGTCGCCCCCCGAGGGGGCTCGGCATCCGCCGGTCGTGGCCGCCTGCTGGGCGGAACGCTGTTGTTCATCGCCGGGTTCACGCTCGTGTTCATGGCATTCAACGTGCTCGGAGGTGCCGCGGGGGCGTTCTTCACCCGCTACGGCGACGTGATCACCCGCGTCCTCGGCGTGGTGATCATCTTGATGGGGCTCGTGTTCATCGGCCTGTTCGGTGTAGCGCAGCGGTCGGTGCGGATGCAGGCCAAGGGCAATCTCGGTCTCGTCGGGGCGCCGCTGCTCGGTATCGCCCTCGGTGTCGGCTGGACGCCGTGCATCGGACCGACGCTGACGGCCATTCTGTCGGTGTCGTACAACCTCGGAGACCCCGGCCGGGCCGCCCTGCTGGGGCTGGCCTACTCGCTGGGTCTCGGCATCCCCTTCCTCCTCCTGGCGCTCGGTTTCGGATGGGCGACACGGTCCGTCGCGTTCCTGCGCAAGCACATCCGCGCGGTCAACATCGTCGGGGGAGTCCTGCTCGTCGTTCTGGGACTCGCCATGGTGACCGGTGTCTGGGGCGCGTGGATGTCGTCCCTGCAGGGGGTGATGAGCGGTGTCCAGCTCCCCCTCTGATCCCTCGCGAAGGGAGCCCACGGACGGCGTCCTGCGCCCGTCCGACCACGCCGACTCCGCCGCGGCATCCGATTCCGACGACATCACCCAGCCGCGGTTGGGTGTCGTGGGGTGGGCTCGCTGGGGCTGGCGTCAGCTCACGTCGATGCGCACCGCCCTCGTGCTGCTGCTGCTCCTCGCGATCGCCGCCGTGCCGGGCTCGCTCGTGCCGCAGCGCACCGCGGATCCCAACGGTGTGACGCAGTACTTCACCGACAACCCCGACCTGGCTCCCGTGCTCGACAACCTGAGCCTCTTCGACGTCTACACCTCGCCGTGGTTCTCGGCCATCTATCTGCTGCTGTTCATCTCGCTGATCGGCTGCGTGCTGCCCCGCACCAAGCACCACTGGAAGGCTCTGCGCTCGCAGCCGCCGCGCACCCCCGCGCGCCTGTCGCGCCTCGACGATCACCGCACCCGCACGATCGCGGTCGACGGGGATCCGGATGCCGCGGCATCCGCCGCTGTCGACACCGCCGCAGCTCAGCTGCGAAAGAGCGGCTACCGGGTGGCCCGTTACGACGGTCGCGGGACGTTCTCGGTGTCGGCCGAGCGCGGCTACCTGCGTGAGACGGGAAACCTCGTCTTCCATGCGGCCCTGGTCGGCGTCCTCGTCGCGGTCGGTTTGGGTGGCGGTTTCACCTACACCGGGCAGCGCGTGCTCGTGGAGGGTCAGGCGTTCGCGAACAGCCTGCTCGACTACTCCTCGTTCAACCCCGGCCGCTTCGTCAGCGGCGACACCCTCACGCCCTACTCGATGACGCTCGACCAGTTCGATGTGAGCTACGTGCCTCCCGGACAGCCCGGTGCCGGCCAGGCCGGCGACTTCGTCGCGCACGTGACCACCCAGGCTCCCGGTGGCGACCCCCAGGACGGCGAGGTGCGGGTCAATCACCCGCTCGACGTGCGCGGGGACCGCGTCTACCTCCTCGGAAACGGGTACGCGCCCACCGTCACGATCCGCGACGCCGACGGTCGAGAGGTGTTCCACGACTCGGTCGCCTTCCTTCCTCAGGATGCCAACATGACCTCGCTCGGCGTCATCAAGGTCGCCGACGGCCTGCCCGAACAGCTCGGCCTGCTCGGCTTCTTCTATCCGACGATGGACGTGCTGCCCTCGGGGGCGCTCACCTCCACCTTCGGTGACCTCGAGTATCCGGTGCTGACGTTGCGCGTCTACGAGGGCGACCTCGGCATCGACGACGGCACGCCCCGCTCGGTGTACACGCTCGATCCCTCGGGCATGACCCAGATCGCCGGCGGCGACAGCGGCAATCCGGCTATCCAGCTCATGCCCGGCCAGACGGAGGACCTCCCCAACGGCCTGGGCACCATCACGTTCGAGAACGAGGCCCCGGCCGGCGCGTCCGGCTACGACGGGTCGGTCAAGCGTTTCGCATCGCTGTCGATCCACCGGGATCTGGCGGGACCGTGGGTGCTCGCGTTCGCCCTGCTCGCGCTGTTCGGCCTGCTCGCGGCACTGTTCGTTCCGCGCCGACGCATGTGGGTCAAGGCCACCCCGTCCGCGAACGGGGTGTCTATCGAGTACGCGGGCCTCGCGCGCGGCGAGGACCCGACCCTCGCCGCGGCCGTCGACCAACTCGTCGAGAAGCACGGCACCGCTCTGCCAGCCCAGAGTCGGCCCGACACCGACGCGCGCCCGCGACCGACCGGTCCCGAGGCCGGATCACCCACACCTCCGCAGAGCCAGCCCGACACCGGAAAAGTAGACTGAGACCATGCCCGGAACCGACCCGCTTCTCCTCGACGAGATCTCCCTCCTCTTGGTGTGGACGGCGGTCGCCATCTATGTGCTGGCGTTCATCGCCTACGCCATCGACCTCGCGCGTCGCTCCGACCTCGCCCTGAAGGCGAAGGACGAGGTCGTCGCGCGCGAGCTCGTCACCGCGGGCGGTGGGGGAGTGATCGGGGGATCCGCCGCGTCGTCGGCATCCACCGTCGCGTCGAAGCCGCGCTACCTGTGGGCTCGCCTGGGTACAGTGCTGACGACGCTGGGGTTCGTGTTCCACCTCGTCGCGACCGTCCTGCGCGGTGTCGCGGCCGAGCGGGTGCCGTGGTCGAACATGTACGAGTTCGCGCTGACCGGGCTGCTGCTCATCATCGCTGTCTACCTCGCCGTGCTGACGCGCTACGACCTGCGCTTCCTCGGTTCGCTCATGACGGGGCTCGCGGTGCTGCTGCTCGGCGGTGCGACGCTGGCGTTCCACGTCGAGGTCGTTCCTCTGGCCGATCCGTTGAAGTCGGTGTGGCTCGTCGTGCACGTGTTCGTCGCGAGCCTTGCGACGGCTCTGTTCGCCCTGGCCTTCGGCCTGTCGGTCGTGCAACTCATCCAGGCGCGACGCGAGCGCAAGCTCGCCGAGGCGCCGACGGATGCCGAGCCGAAGCGCAGCTTCCTGCGCACCGTGCCGTCAGCCGACGCCCTGGAGTCGCTCGCCTACCGCTTCGCCATCGTCGGCTTCATCTTTTGGACCTTCACGCTCATCGCCGGCTCCATCTGGGCGAATGACGCGTGGGGCCGCTTCTGGGGCTTCGACACCAAAGAGGTCTGGACCTTCGTCATCTGGGTGCTCTACGCCGGGTACATCCACGCCCGAGCGACCCGCGGCTGGCGCGGCACCCGTTCGGCGTGGCTGTCGATCATCGGCTTCACCGCGGTGCTGTTCAACTTCACGATCGTCAACGTCTTCTTCAAGGGCCTGCACGCCTACAGCGGCCTGACGACGTAAGCGACCGGCCCGGCGTGCGACGCGCACGCCGGTGTGCGGCGCACGCGGCCGTTGTGGTTACGCGGGCATTCCTCCGTCGATCGTCCAAGACACGCCGCGCTGCGGGTCGTCCCACGGCGTGTCTTGGACACTCGAATTGATGCCTGCACGAGCGTGGCGGGTGCGGCGTCGCGGACCTGAGTCACGGCACCCAGTCGTGTTGAGTGTCCAAGACACGCCGGGCGATCAGCGGGCAGGCGGCGTGTCTTGGACACTCAACGGGCTCGTTCGGCCAGGAGCGCTCGCCGAACCGGGGCGACGACGTCGTGCGCAGGCGTGTCGAGGTGGTGAGCGACCACGCGGATCAGGGTCCACCCCTCGTCGGCGATGGCGCGCCACCGGTCGGCATCCCGACGGAATTGCTCGGTGTCGGCGTGTTGACGACCGTCGTATTCGACGGCTACGCGCTGCTCGGGGTAGGCCAGGTCGAGCCGAGCAACGAAGGTGCCGGTGGTGGTGCGCAAAGTCCAATTGAGCTCGGGCTCGGGGAGACCGGCCCGGACCAGGATCAGACGCACCTGCGTCTCCCGTGGGGACTCGGAACCGGGTCGCACGAAATCCACCGCCTCGCGCAGCGCGACGGCACCGCGGCGTCGTGCCCTCAGCGCGGCCTCGGTGAGGTCCTCGACCGACTCGCCCTGCGACAGAACCCAGTCGCCGGCCGCCACCAGGTCGTCCATCCGCAGCAGGGAACCGAGCTGCGCCCAGGTCTCGACGCGGGTGGGGGCCGGCAGATCGCCGATCAGGGTGACGCCGTCCGGGGGGAGTTCCAGCCGATGTCCCACGACGCCGCGAGTGCGAGGTTCGCGAGTGGGCGGAATCGCGCCGACGTGGAGTTCGTCTCCGTGACGGAAGGGGAGGGGCATGCCCCAGAGCGTCGCGGCGGTGGTGTGGCTGAAGAACTGCCCGCCCGTGATCCGGGGCAGGTAGGCCTGGCAGCGATCCGCAACAGACTCGAGCGATTCCTCCCGCGCGACGCGCACGCCGTGGAACGGCGCCCGGAGGTCATCCGCGGCGAGGCGTCGACGGGGGATACCGAGGACATCTGCCTCTCGAACATGGAAGGCGGTGCCCAGGTCGGGCGGGAGCGGTCGAGTTCGCATCCCGCTAGCAGACAGCGTGTGCCGAGCGATGTCGCGCGGCGCCCCTCCCGCCTGTGGATAACAACCCTGGGGAGGACCTCCGCTCACGCTCGCCCGCGTCCCGATCGAGCAATGAGTGTCCTAGACATGCCGTGTCCGGCGTGATGACACGGCGTGTTCTGGACACTCGACGGGGGTTTCGGGCGCGGAGGGAGTCGGCCCGGTCGGCCCGGCGTCGCGCCCGCCCGCGTCTCGATCGAACGTTGAGTGTCCAAGACATGCCGTGTCCGGCGTGATGACACGGCATGTTCTGGACACTCGACGGGGGTTTCGGGCGCGGAGGGAGTCGGCCCGGTCCGCCCGGCGTCGCGCTCGCTTGTTGCGTTCGCCCGGCGCCATCCGACCAGCCGTCGCGCGGGCCCGCCCCCACCCGCCCGGGTCGCGTGCCGGCCCCCACCCGCCCGGGGTCGCGCGCTCGCCCGCGGAGCTGTGGGCTGCGCGGCTAGGCGGGCTGGGCGGCGGCGCGGGCGGATGTCGTGCGGCGACGCACCACCATCAGCGTCGTGACGATCAGTGAGAGCACTGCCCATACCACGAACCCCGCGATTCCGGCGGCGACGCCGCCAGATGACGACAGGGCGCCGAGCATCGCGTCGTATACCGGCGCAGTGGGCATCAGGGCGGCGGCCGCGGCGAGGGCGGGAGGCACGGTCGAGACGATGGTCGCTCCGAGCGCGAGTGCGCCGATGACGGCGGCCACCCAGCGCCCGGCGCCCCCGAACACGGCGACGAGCGCTTGGTGTACGGCTGCGAAGGCGATTCCCGCGGCGATGCAGATCAGGGCGAAGAGCGCCCAGTCGCCCCAGTCGTAACGGGATGCCACCTGCACGACCGCCGCGACCAGCAGGCCTTGCGCGGCGCCGACGCCGGCCGCCGGCAGGAAGCCTCGCAGAGCGACGAGGGCAGAGGGTCGACGGCTCGTCAGCGCCCGTGCCGAGACGGCCTGGAATGCCACGAACGAGGCAAGCCCGCCGAACCACAGCACCGCCATCGCCAGGAGGGGGACCGCCGCAAGGCCGAAGAGGGAATCGCTCGCGCCGGTCGCGGAGACGGGGTCGGCGACCACGTCAGCGAGAGTGGCCGCCTCCGCGTCGGTGTAGGTCGGTAGCTGGGACACGGCGGTGTCGAGGCCGGCGGCGAGCGATGTCGTTCCAGATGCCACCTGGTCGACGCCGTCGGCGAGTTGACCGGCACCGTCGGCGGCGCCCTGCGCGCCGGTCGCGAGTTGGGAGGCGCCGTCGGTGGCGCCCTGCGCGCCCGTCGCGAGCTGCGAGGCGCCGCCAGCGGCACCCTGGGCGCCCGTGGCGAGTTGCGCGGCCCCGTCACGCGTCTGGTCGAGTCCGCCGGCCAGTTGCGAGGCGCCGGAGCTCAGCGCGTTCGCACCGGTACCCAGCTGTCGCGCACCGTCGCCGAGCCCGGTCGCGCCCGTTGCGACACCGTCGATGCCGCCGGCGATCGTGTTCAGGCCGCTCTCGGCGTCGCGTGCGCCGATGGCCAGGCCCGCGGCTCCATCGGCCAACTGCGCGTTGGCCTCGGCGATCGTGCGGACGCCGGCCGGGAGCTGGGCCGCCTGTCGGGCGATCTGCCCGATGTCCGTCACGGTCTGCTGGGCACGGGGGAGTGCGGCGATGGCCCGGTCGGAGGCGACACGCAACTGCGCGCACAGCTCCGGGCTGGTGTTCGCATCGCAGGCGTCCGCCAGCCGCTGCAGATCGGCTGCGGCGGTGACGAGCGCGTCATTGACCTGCGGGGCCGCATCGGCCACATCGTTCGCTGCCTGCTCGAAGCCCGGAGGAATGGCGTCGGCGATCTGTCCGATCTGGTCGGCGAGCTGGCGGTTGCCCTCGGCGATGCCGTCGGCGCCGCCGGCGAGTCGCCCGACTCCGGCCGCGGCGTCGCGCGTGCCGGTGGCGAGCTGGGCGGCGCCGCTGGCGAGCTGGTCGGCGCCGTCGGCCAGTCCCGTCGCACCGCTCGAGATCTGGTCGGCCCCGCCCGAGAGCTCGCCCGCCCCGGCCGCGAGCTGGCCCGCACCGCTCGAGAGGGCTCCCGCGCCGGTGGCGAGCTGACCGACGCCACCCGAGAGCTGGTCGGCCCCGGTGGCCAGCTGACCGACGCCACTGGAGAGTGCGCCGGCGCCGTCGGAGAGCTGGCCCACACCGTCCTGCAGTCCGTCTGCACCGGTGGCGGCCTGCGAGGCGCCGTCGGCGAGCTGGCGCGCGCCACCGGCTGCCTGACCGAGCTGGTCGCCGAGCGTGGTGAACCCGAGGAACACGTTCTTCAGATACTGCGAGGACAGTTCGCTGCCATAGACGCTGGACGCGGTGGATGCCAACTGCGCGGTGATCGCACCGTCGACGACGCGTGCGTCGGGCGCCGTCTGCACATCGATCGTGGCCTTCTCGGGTGTCTCGCCGGGGCGGGTGGAAAGCGAGGCGGCGGTGAAGTTCTCGGGGATGGTCACAACGGCGGTGTAGGTGCCGTCGGCGAGACCCGCCGTGGCGTCTTCGTCGTTCGAGATGACCCAGTCGATGTTGCTGGGCTGATCATCGGCGCCCTTGACCAGTCCGCCGGTGAGCTGACGGCCGAGCGGAACGAGCTGACCGTCGAGCTCGACGGCCTTGTCGTCGTTGACGATCGCGGCCGTGATGTTGTCGAGCCGGTCGGTGGGGTCGTACAGCGCGCCGACGAGGATGCCGCCGATGACGGCGGGCAGGAGCAGGACGCCGATCAGCGTCAGCCAGGTGACGGGGCGGCGTGAGCGGGAGCGCTCGACGGGGAGAGTCATGCGAACACCTCGGAGATATCGGCGAAGGATTCCGGCTGCGCCGGTTCGCTCGGACGGTGACGGCGCCGGGTCGGCAGGGCGAGGGAGACCACATCGGGCCGCTGCGCCTCGGCGAGCAGGGCGAGGGCTCGGCGTTCGTCGCGCGCCGAGACGATGAGGGTGAAGGGCGACGAGGCATCGACGTCTCGCTCGCGCGCCGCGGTCGCGGCCCGACGCAGCACCTGCGCGACCTCGTCGCGGGCATCGTCGTCGAGGCGGTCGATGTCGGACACCACGACGATGCGCGCTCCGCCGCTGACGGCGTGCACGATCTCGGCGCCGGCGGTTGCGGGATCGTCGAGCAGGGCGACGCCGACACGTGCACGCACGGCGCCCGCGCGCTCGGGCACGAGCAACCCGTCGACCCGCAGCTTCCCCTCGATCTTCGACAGGCGCCCGGCCACAGCGAGCAGCAGGGTGCGGGTGGTGGGCGTCTCGCCCGTGACCAACAGTGTCCCGCCGTACCCGACGCGAATCGAGACATCGCGGAACACCGGCTGTTCGGCATCCGAGGCCTCGGCCGTGCGCAGATCGTCGGCGGCGACGGCCATCGCCGGTTCGGCGGGCCAGTCGGCGAGGCGCACCTCGCGCTCGACGGCCTCGCCCTCGACGTCGAACTTGGGGAGCAGCCGGTCGAGCCAGCGCGGCATCCACCAGGCCTTGTCGCCGAGCAGGGCGAGTACGGCGGGCACGAGTGTCATGCGCACGAGGAAGGCATCGACGGCGACGCCGACGGCGAGGCCGAGCGCGATGGGCTTGAGGCTGGAGTCGCCCTCGGGGACGAACGCCACGAAGACGGCGAACATGATGACGGCGGCCGCGACCACCACGCGGGCGGATGCCGCGAACCCGCTGCGGACGGCGCCGAGCGCGACCTCACGTGCTGTTCGTCCGTCGCGACGCGCGTGCACGTAGTCCTCTCGCATGCGCGAGACGAGGAACACCTGGTAGTCCATGGCGAGGCCGAAGAGCACGCCCATCACGACGATCGGCATGAAGCTGATGATGGGGCCGACCTTGGCGACGTGCAGTGCGTCGGCGAACCACCCCCATTCGAATACCGCGGCGACCACGCCGAAGGCGGCGGCGACCGACAGCAGGTAGCCGCCCGCGGCGGTGAGGGGCACCCAGATCGAGCGGAACACGATCATCAGCAGGATGAGCGACAGGCCGACCACGAAGAGGCCGAACGGCAGCAGTGCCGCCCCGAGCTGGTCGGAGATGTCGATCGTGACGGCGGTGTACCCGGTGACCAGGAGGCGCACGCCGAACTCGTCGTACAGGCGGTCTTCTTGCGCGCGCAACTCGCGGACGAGATCGGCGGTGCGCGGGTCGTCGGGCGCGGTCTCGGGCACGATCTGCACGATGCCGGTGTCGGCGGTCTCGTTCGGAGTCGCCAGCGCGACCTCGGCGACGCCGGGGATCTTCGCGATCTCATCGCCGATGTCGGTCATCAGGTTGAGCGGGTCGTTGCTCGTGACGATGGTGCCGGTCATGATGAGCGGGCCGTTGGCGCCCGGCCCGAAGTATTCGTCGGTCAGCTCGTACGCCACGCGGGCCTCGTCGCCCTCGGGCAGTTGTCCGGCATTCGGGAGGGTGAGGGCGAGGGAGGCGGCGGGGATCGCCGCCGTGCCGAGGAGTGCGACGATGGCGACGGTGGTGACCACGGGACGCCGTGTCACCAGCCCCACCCAGCGCTTCGCGGGTCCGTTGCGCTGAGCACGGATGGCCGCGGTCGCGGCCTTCTCTTCACTCTCGGCCGCAGCCCGGGCGGCCTCAACGGGGTCTTCGTCGGTCGCGACGCCCCGGGCGCGCTTCTTCGGCCGCTTGTGCCCCCACCCGACCACGCGATGACCGGCGAAGCCCAGCAGCGCCGGGGTCAGGGTCAGCCCGACGCACACCGCGATCGCGACCGCGACCGATGCGGCGATGCCCATCGTCGTCAGGAACGGGATGCCGGCGAAGCTCAGCCCGATGAGGGCGATGAGCACGGTGATGCCGGCGAAGACGACGGCCGATCCCGCGGTGCCGACGGCGCGCGCGGTCGACTCCTCGGGGTCCATCCCCGCCCGGGTCTGGTCTTGATGTCGCGACACGATGAAGAGGGCGTAGTCGATGCCCACCGCAAGTCCCAGCATGACCGCCAGCAGCGGCGTGGTCGCCGACACGGTGGCGAAGCCCGTCGCGATGAAGATGAGGCCGATCGAGAGGGCCACGCCCAGGATCGCCGTGGCCAGCGGCATGCCGGCCACGAGGAACGAGCGGAACGTCATCATCAGCACCAGCGCGGCGATGAGCACCCCGAGGGCCTCGGTGAGGGTCGCTCCGGGAATCTCGGTGGCGAAGAGCTGGCCGCCGAGGACGGCCTGCGAACCGGAGGGGAGGGCGGAACCGAGGGCGGTGGCGGCGTCGCGGAGCCCATCTTCCGTGGCCTGGGGTACGGCGGTCGCCTCGCCGGAGAATTGGATGCGGACGATGGCCGCGCGGTCGTCGTCGGCGATGCCGCCCGCGATGCGCGAGTCGTAGGGATCGGTGACGGCCTCGACGAAGTCGAGCCCGCCGACGTCGGCGGTCGTCGTCGCGATGGCGTCTTGATACGCCTGGTCACGCACACTTGAGCCGTCGGCGGCGACGACGATGATCTCGGCGCTCGCCCCGCTCACCTGGGGAAAGGTGCGCTCGAGCATCTCGAGGCCCGCCTGCGACTCGGTGCCGGGGATCGTGAAGGTGTTGTCAGTGCCCTTCGCGAAGAGCGCGACCCCGCCCCCGGCGAGCACGAGCACCAGCAACCACGCGGTCAGCACGCGCCACGGGTGGCGGAACGACCAGCGACCCAGGGTGTACAGGAATGTCGACACGGTGGCTCCCCACGATCGGTGAACGAGTCGATACAGCACCGTATCGGATACATCAATGTATCGTAGACCGAGATGGCGACGTCGAACCTGGACGTCACCCGAGGACAGGAGGTCGTGGATGACCGATTCCGCTCCCGCGACGACGCGGCGCCGAGAGAACACCCGCATCCGTCTGATGGACGCCGCAGCCGAGATGTTCGCCGAGGTCGGCATCGACGCGGCATCCGTCGAGGCCGTCTGCGAACGCGCCGGTTTCACCCGTGGTGCGTTCTACTCGAACTTCGCCTCGAAGGAGGAGCTGTTCCTGGCGCTGTGCGCGCGGTCGGCCGAGACCACCATCGCCGCCGTCCGCGACCGGGTCACGTCGATCGAAGATCGCGGTCTCGAGACAGCCGGCGACGTCCGGCAGCTCGTGCACGAAGTCCTCGAGGCGACGGGCGAGGACCGCCTCGACGTGCTCCTCGGAGCCGAGACGCGTCTGCAGGCGTTACGCAATCCCGAGTTCGCCCACGCCTACCTCGCCCTGAACCAGGGGCTCGGCGAGAGCGTCACGCAGCTCGTCCGCGACATCGCCGAGGTACGAGGCCTGGCGCTGCGCGTGCCCGCCGACGTCGCCACCGAGCTGCTGCTGTCGGTGTGGGTCTCCACCTCCGAGACGGCCCTGCTCACCCGTCAGGCGCCGGCGCTGTCGCGATCGGGGCTGGCCGAGCGGCTGGCGCAGGTGGTCGGGCTCATCCTCGAGTGACCTCGAGCAGGTCGTAGCAGCGGCGAAGGCGCGCCAGCCACCAGTCGCGCCGTTCGTCGGCGGCGGCCACGCGGTCGAGGTCGGCGGACGCGGGGCGGGGGCGTTCGAGCGACAGCAGGCCACCCCGGGCGACGAGCGGGGATGCCACGACGTCGGCCGCGAACAACGAGGCCGTGCCGAGCCCGCAGTCGAAGTCGAGCTGCGGCAGGGCCGCCGCGAGGGCGGCGCCCATCGACAGCCCGATCGAGGTGTCCAGCGCGCTGGAGACGACCACCGGCAGACCCGCCTGCGCGACGATGTCGATCGCCGCGTGCACCCCTCCGAGCGGCTGAGCCTTGATGACGAGCAGGTCCGCGGCGCCCGCGCGGGCGACGAGGAGCGGGTCGGCGGCTTTGCGCACGCTCTCGTCCGCGGCGATCGCGATGTCGAGATAGGCGATGCGCTCGCGCAGCTGCACGAGTTCGTCGATCTCGGCGCACGGCTGCTCGACGTACTCCAGGTCGAAAGCGCAAAGCGCGTGCACGGCGCGCTCGGCTTCGTCGACGTTCCACGCCGCGTTGGCGTCGATGCGCACGCGCCCCTCCGGTCCCATGACCTCGCGCACCGCCCGCACGCGCGCCACGTCGTCGGCGAGTGTCTGCCCCGCCTCGGCCACTTTGACCTTCACCGTGCGGCATCCGTCATAACGGGCGAGGACGCCGGCCACCTCGGATGCCGCGACGGCGGGGACCGTGGCATTGACCGGGATCGCGTCGCGCCGCGTCGGCGGTGCGGGCTCCCACCCGAAATCGAGGGCCCCGGCGAGCCAGGTCGCCGCCTCAGCGTCGCCGTACTCGGTGAAGGGCGAGAACTCGGTCCACCCCTGCGGTCCCTCGAACACCACGGCTTCTCGGGTTCCGATGCCGCGGAACCGCGTGACGAGGGGAAGCGCGACCACCCGTGCGGTGGCGAGGACGTCGGCGAGCGGGGGGAGGCGCGTGGTGCTCATGCCCCCATCCTGGCCCCGGTGTCGGTGGCCCGGAATAGGCTGGCCGCATGCTCCTCGATACCCCGGTCCGACTCGGCGTCCAGATCCAGCCGCAGCACGTGCAGTACTCCGACATCCGCGACGCCGTCCTCCGGCTGGAGGAGATGGGCGTCGACGTCCTTTTCAACTGGGACCATTTCTTCCCGCTCTACGGCGACCCCGATGGCGAGCACTTCGAGTCGTGGACGATGCTGGCGGCCTGGGCTGAGCAGACCGAACGCGTCGAGTTCGGTGCGCTGGTCAACTGCAACAGCTACCGCGGCGCCGATCTGCAGGCCGACATGGCCCGCACGATCGACCACATCAGCAAGAAGGGCGGCGACACCGGCCGCTTCATCTTCGGCACCGGGTCGGGCTGGTTCCAGCGCGATTACGACGAGTACGGCTACGACTTCGGCACCGCGGGCTCGCGCTTGAACGCGCTCGCCACCGACCTCGACCGCGTCGTCGAGCGCTGGGGCAAGCTCAATCCCGCGCCCACCCGCGGCATCCCGGTGATGATCGGCGGCAAGGGCGAGCAGAAGACCCTGCGCATCGTCGCCCGTCACGCCGATATCTGGCACAGCTTCGTCACACCCGACGAGCTGCCCCACAAGTTCGGCGTCATCGAGAAGTGGGCCGAGACCGAGGGGCGCGACCTCTCGGGCCTGATCGTCTCGAACGAGCTCAAGGACCGAGACGAGACCGTGGCTGATGCGCTGTTCGACGCCGGCACGCGCCTGTTCACCCTCGGCTTCTCCGGCCCCGACTGGGACTACTCCCTCGTCGAGCGCTGGCTGACCTGGCGCGACTCGAAGAACGCGTGAACCGGGCGGGGCGTCAGCCCGCTACCGCGCGAAGAATACGCGAGGGAAGGGTCCGTCCGGCGGGCGTGACGTTGCGCCCTCTCGATCCAGCCGTCCCGTTCCGCGCAGGGGCGCCGCGCGTAGGCTGATCGGGTGACCGTCTCCGAGCTCTTCGACCCCGCGGAATGGACCCTGGCGCCCGGCGCCGCGGACTACACCGACATCACCGCCCACGTCACCCACGACGGGCGCGTCGCCCGCATCGCGTTCGACCGGCCCGAGGTGCGCAACGCCTTCCGCCCGCACACGGTCGACGAGTTGTACCGCGCCCTCGACATCGCCCGGCAAGACCACCGCATCGGCGTCGTCCTGCTGACCGGCAACGGACCGAGCGCAAAAGACGGCGGTTGGGCCTTCTGCTCGGGCGGCGATCAGCGCATCCGCGGCCGCGACGGCTACAAGTACTCGCACGACGAGACGGCCGTCCACGACCCGGGTCGCGCGGGACGCCTCCACATCCTCGAGGTGCAGCGCCTCATCCGGTTCATGCCGAAGGTCGTCATCGCCGTCGTCCCGGGCTGGGCCGCGGGAGGGGGACACTCCCTCAACGTCGTGTGCGATCTGTCGATCGCCAGCCGGGAGCACGGTCGTTTCAAGCAGACGGATGCCGACGTGGGCTCGTTCGACGCCGGCTATGGTTCCGCATACTTCGCGCGCCAGATCGGGCAGAAGTTCGCGCGCGAGATCTTCTTCCTCGCGGAGGAGTACTCCGCCGACCGCGCGTACGAGATGGGCGCCGTCAACCGCGTCGTGCCGCACGCCGAGCTCGAGCGCGAGGCCCTCGCGATGGCCCGCACGATCCTCACGAAGTCGCCCACCGCGATCCGCATGCTGAAGTACGCCTTCAACGCCGTCGACGACGGTCTCGTGGGACAGCAGCTGTTCGCCGGAGAGGCCACCCGCCTCGCCTACGGCACCGACGAAGCAGCCGAGGGTCGCGACTCCTTCCTCGAGAAGCGCGACCCCGACTGGTCCGACGTGCCGTGGCACTACTGACGAGACGGGTGCGGCGCGTGAGGGCCACCGCATCGGACGGGTGCCGCGCGTGAGGCTCGAGTCCCCGGCATCCGGTGATCCCCGTGACGTGCTGCGGGCGCTGCGCGCCGCCGTGCTCGGGGCCGGTCCGGCCGTGGCGCTGGGGGGTGACGGACTCCCGAACGAGGTGCCCCCGGGGACCGCCGCCGTCGTGACGACATCGGGGTCGACGGGCGTTCCGAAATCGGTCGTCCTCAGTCGGAACGCGCTCATCAGCAGCGCCTACTCGACGGCCGCACGCATCGGCGAGGGCGCCTGGCTGCTCGCTGTCCCCGCTACCTACGTGGCGGGCGTGCAGGTGATCGTGCGGGCGCTGCTCGCCGATCGTGAACCCGCGGTGGTGTCCGGGCACTTCCGCCCCGAACCGTTCGCCGCGGCCGCCCTGGGCATGGCATCCCATGCCGACGGCGTGCGCGTGCCGAGCTACACCTCCCTCGTGCCGGCGCAGCTGCAGAGACTCCTGGATGCCGCCGAGCACGACACCACCGTCGCTCAGGCGCTGCGGTCGTTCGAGGCCATCCTCATCGGCGGGCAGGCGCTCGCGCCCGCGGTCCGCCGGCGCGCCGAGGCGCTCGGCGCGCGCGTCGTGCGCACCTACGGCTCGAGTGAGACCAGCGGCGGCTGCGTCTACGACGGCGTCCCCCTCGACGGCGTCGGCATGCGCATCGTCGACGGCGAGGTGCGGCTGTCGGGCCCCATGCTCGCCGAGGGCTACCTCGGCGACCCCGAGCGAACGGCATCCATCTTCCCCCTGGATGCCGACGCCAGGCGCTGGTACCGCACGGGCGACGGGGGCGAGATCGTCGACGGGGTGCTGCACGTCACCGGTCGCCTCGACAACGTCATCGTCTCGGGCGGCGTGAACGTGTCGCTCGATCGCGTCGAAGCCGCCGTCCGCGGCATCCCCGGTCTGGAGTCGGCCGTGGTGGTGCCGATCCCGGATGCCGAGTGGGGGCAGGCGTCAGCTGTGGTGGTGCCGGGACTCGCCGCCGTCGAGGAAGAGACGATGCTCGCTCGGGTGCGGGGGGTCGTGGGCGATGCGGTGGGCGCGCCCGCGCGACCGGCGCGTGTCGTGGCCATCGACGAACTGCCCACCCTTTCGTCGGGGAAGCCGGACCGAGCGTCCCTGCGCGCGACACTCGGGGCGGACCCGCGGGCATAGGATGACCCTCCGTGGCAGCTCCGTCTCGTAAGCGTTCGACCCCCGCCAAGAAGCGTCGCCCCCGCGGCAACCCGCAGAAGCCGGTGGGTGGTGCACCGCAGGCCGTCGCTCCGGCCACCGCGCGCGATTGGATCGCCGCGGCCCGCATCCGCACGCTTCCTCTCGCGATCACCCCGGTGCTCATCGGCACGGGTGCGGCGACGCTCGTGGACGAGCAGCTCCACTGGGTCATCGCCCTGGCGTGCCTCGCCGTCGCCTTCGCGCTGCAGATCGGCGTCAATTACGCCAACGACTACTCGGACGGCATCCGCGGGACCGACGACGTGCGCGTGGGTCCGGGACGCCTGACCGGGGGGAAGAAGGCGAAGCCCCGTACCGTGCTGATCGTGGCATTGGCGTTTTTCGCGCTCGCCGCGCTCATCGGCCTCGCGCTCGTCATCCGCACGGGGCAGTGGTGGCTCCTCCTCGTGGGGGCGGTGTGCATCGTCGCCGCGTGGTTCTACACCGGCGGCAAGCGCCCCTACGGCTACAACGCCATGGGTGAGCTGTTCGTCTTCGTCTTCTTCGGCCTCGTCGCCACCCTCGGCACGACGTGGCTGCAGGTGCGGTCACTTCCGCAGGAGGCGTGGTTCGGCGCGGTCGCCGCGGGCTTGCTGGCGTGCGCGGTGCTGCTCGCGAACAACCTGCGCGACATCGATCAAGACCGCCTCGCCGGCAAGCGCACGCTCTCGGTGCTGATCGGCCGACGCGCCACCCAGGTGCTCTTCACGGTGTTCGTGCTCGTCCCGTTCGGCATCGCGGTGTTCCTGGCGCTGGTCTATCCCATCGCGTGGCTCACGCTCGTCGCGCTCCTCGGAGGGCTCGCCGCCATCCTCATCGTCTGGACGTACCGCACGCCGCGTGAACTCATCACCGCGCTGCAGGTCACGAGCTTCACCTCCGTCGCCTACGGAGCCCTGCTGTTCTGGGCGTTCGCGGGTTGACCCGCCGTCGCTGCGCCGGGGTCTGACGCCACTCCCCGCCGGCTCCCGACGTCGCGCATCACTCGCACAGGACGCCAGGGCGCCGCGGCGTGAGCCGGGTAGCGCGGGTGTCCTCAGCGCTCGGAGCCGGCCCCGGGGTCGGTGCCGCGCCGCGGGGCGTCCAGGGCGGAATCCTCCGCGTCGGCGTCGGTCTCGGCGCCCGTGCGGCGGCCGGTGGCGGCGCGCTGCGCGCGACGCTCGGCGAGCCCGCCTGTGACGTTGTCGAGAGGGCGACGCAGGAACAGCAGCGACAGGCTGAAACCGATGAGGGCCGCGAAGATCGCCGCGAGCCAGGGCAGTTCCTGGAAGACGGGGAACAACAGCAGGACGCCGAGCGGCACCAGGAACGCGAGAAGTCGCAGCACCGTGTAGACGAGGGCCGAACGAGCACGCATCCTGTCAGTCTACGGCGGAGTGCGGCCCCCATGGTTCCGGGCCGTCGCCCAGCAGACGCACGTAGAATCGGTGCATGGCACGGTTGCTTCTCATCCTGGCGCTCGTGGCGACCGTCTTCTGGGTCTACACGATCGTGGACTGCGCCGTGCAGGCTCCCTCTCGTCACCGCGGGGTGAGTAAAGGCGCATGGATGGCGATCGTCATCCTGCTGCCGGTGCTCGGCGGCATCCTCTGGTTCGTGATCGGTCGTGGTCGCGCCGCGAGCAAGACGACGGCCGCACGGCGTGCGCCCGACGACGACCCCGAATTCCTCGGGCGCATGACCGCGACGGCCCGTGCCGACCAGGACGAACGGATCCGCCGCCTCGAGGAGGAGCTCGCGCAGCTCGACTCCGAGGCCGACGACCCGCAGCCGCCGAAGAAGCCGACCGATCCCGACAACCCCCCGGGGAAGGGCGACGACGACACCCGCGGTCAGCGCGGCGCCGTCGGCTGAGCCGTCGTGGCTTCGCTGAACGATCGCTCGGGCGCGCCCGCCACCGACGCTGCCGCAGCGCTCCTCGCCGGGCTCGTCTCCCGGGGCGTTCGCCACGTCGTGGTCAGTCCCGGTTCGCGGTCGCAGGCGCTGGCCCTGGTCGCCGCTGAACTGGAGCGCGCGGGTCTCATCCACCTCCACGTGCGCATCGACGAGCGCGTCGCCGGCTTCACCGCCCTCGGCATCGGGCGTGAGACGGGCACACCGGCAGTGGTGGTGTGCACGTCGGGGACCGCCGTCGCGAATCTCCTGCCCGCCGCCCTGGAGGCCCACCACGCGGGTGTGCCCCTGCTGCTGCTCACGGCCGATCGTCCCCCCGAGCTCCGCGGAGTCGGCGCCAATCAGACGACCCGCCAGCCCGGGCTGTTCCGCTCGGCGGCGCGGTTCGAGGCCGACCTGGCCGTTCCCGAGGCGATCGACGTCGATGGCGCCGGTGAGCAGACCGCCGCCCTCGATGCGGTGGCGGGCGAAGCGCTCGCCGCGTCGCTCGGCGAGGGCATGCGCGCGGCCGGGCCCGCGCACGTCAACGTGCCCTTCCGCGAGCCCCTCGCGGGCGCCGTACCGACGTGGCTCGCGGAGCGGGCGGCATCCCGTGCCGTCGAGACGGCCCCCGATACCAGCGAGGACGCGTCCGGCGCGCTCTACCAGGGAGGAGGGGGGATCGGCATCGCCGACGTCGCCCCCGATCCCGAGGCCGCGCATCGCATCGAGACCGGCCCGCGCACGATCGTCGTCGCGGGAGCTGATGCAGGCCCTGCGGCGGAACAGTTCGCCCACGCGGGCGGTTTCCCCCTCGTCGCCGAGATCGTCAGCGGTGCGCGCTTCGGTCGTCAGATCGTGCACGGCTACCGCGCGCTGCTGCGCGAACCGGCGCTGGGCGGCCGGATCGAGCGCGTCGTGCTGTTCGGGCGTCCGACGCTCAGTCGCGAGGTCGCCCTGCTGCTCGGGCGCGACGATGTCGAGGTTCTCGCCGTGCGCGGACCCGGCGAGCCCGTCAACCTCAACGGCACGACCGTCGCGGTCGACGCCGTCCGGGTGACGGGAGAGGCGGATCGCACGTGGCTGGGGGAGTGGATGCGCGCGTCGCGCGACGCGGCTGTCGATCTGTCGCCACGCGCCCCCGATGCCGAGGGCCTGGCATCCGCCGTTCCGCACGAACGGCTCGGGGCGATCAGCGCCGAGGTGGAGGTGATGCGTGCGCCGCTGGACCGCGCCGCCCTCGTCGATGCGCTCTGGCGTGCCACCTGGCCCCACGACCGTCTCGTCTTCGGCTCGTCGCGGCTCGTGCGCGTCGCCGACGAACTACTCGGCGGCAAGAAGGTGGCCGTGCACGCCAACCGCGGCCTGGCGGGCATCGACGGCACGATCGCGACGGCGACCGGGGTGGCGCTGTCGAGCCAAGTCGATGAGCGCCCGGGCGTCACGCGTCTGCTGCTGGGCGACCTGGCGTTCCTGCACGACATGGGCGCGCTGCTGCTTCCCCCCGGCGAGGCCGAGCCGCGGCTGCAGGTCGTCGTCGGCAACGACGGCGGCGGCACGATCTTCGACGGTCTCGAGGTGGCGGGGATCGCCGGTGCCGACGCGATGGCGCGGGTGCAGTACACCCCGCACACCGCGCGGCTGGAGCAGCTCGCGCTCGCGTTCGGCTGGGAGTACCACCGCTGCACCACCCGGGTCGCGCTCGACCAGGTACTCACGGCTCCGACGGGTGGGCGTCAGCTCATCGAGGTCCCCCTGCCGCGCTGATCCCGCCCGTCAACGGGGTGGTGCGCAACCCGGATGCCGCGGCACGATGTCGGGATGAGCGCGAGCAGCAGATGGTCCACCCCCGCCGCCGAGGCACTCCGGGTCGAGCCGGGTTTCCGATTGGCTGACATCGACCCGCGGTCGACGCCCGGGTACGACGGCGACAAGGCTGCCGGCAAAGCCGACCTCGATGCGGGCCGCGAGCCGCTGGAGGATCTGCAGGAGCGTCTCTTCGCCCAGAGCGTCGCGGGCACGGCGACGGGATCGGTGCTGTTGGTGCTGCAGGCGATGGACACCGCCGGCAAGGGCGGGATCGTTCGACACGTCGTGGGTGCGGTGGATCCGCAGGGCGTCGAGCTCGCCTCGTTCAACAAGCCCACCGCCGACGAGCTGGCGCACGACTTCCTGTGGCGCATCGAGAAGCGCCTGCCGGATGCCGGGCGCCTCGGCGTCTTCGACCGCTCTCACTACGAAGACGTGCTCATCGGAAGGGTGCGCTCCCTCGCCCCGGCCGATGAGATCGAACGCCGGTACGGCGCCATCGTGACCTTCGAGGCGCAGGCGGCCGAGATGGGCATCCGCGTGGTCAAGGTCATGCTGCACATCTCGAAGGACGAGCAGCGCGAGCGTCTCGCCGAGCGCCTCGACCGCCCCGAGAAGCACTGGAAGTACAACCCCGGCGACGTCGACGAGCGTCAGCGGTGGGACGACTACATGGAGGCATACCAGGTCGCCATCGAGCGCACATCGACGCCGGTCGCGCCCTGGCACGTCGTGCCCGCCGACCGTAAGTGGTACGCGCGCCTCGCGGTGCAGCAGCTGCTCATCGGCGCCCTCGCCCACATCGATCCGCGGTGGCCGGCGGCCGACTACGACGTCGAGGAGGAGAAGCGCCGGCTCGCGGCATCCTGATCTCCTGCGTCGATCCGGACCGTGACTAGGCGAGCGCCTCCACGATGGGGCGGAACTTCACGCGCGTTTCGAGCAGTTCCGACTCGGGGACGCTCTCGGACACGATTCCCGCCCCCGCGTAGGCGGTGATCGGCGCCGTCGGCGACGACGGGGCCCCGCGGTCGATCTGCGCACACCGCAGGGCGATGGCCCATTCGCCGTCGCCCGAGGCGCTCGTCCAGCCGACGGCGCCGGCGTACCGCCCGCGATCGAACGGCTCGAGCCGGCGGATGACCTCGATCGCCGCAGCCGTCGGGGTCCCGGCGACAGCGGCCGTCGGGTGAAGCACCGACAGCAGATCGAGTGACGACGCGTCGGCGCTCAGAACCCCCTCGACGTCGGTCGCGAGGTGCCAGACGTTGGGGAGCTTGAGGGTGAAGGGTTGGTCTTCGGCGGCCAGCGACGACGTGTGCGGGCCGAGGGCCTTCAACACGCTCTGCACGGCGAAGCGGTGCTCGTCCTGGTCTTTCGTGCTCCGACTGAGACCGATGGATGCCGCGACATCGGCGTCGGCGTCTCCGCCGCGAGCCACGGTACCGGCGAGCACTCGCGCGGTGACCGTGCCGCCCGAGACGGTCACCAGCGTCTCGGGGCTCGCGCCGATGAGGCCGTCGACGGCGAACACCCAGCAGTCGGGGTAGCCCTCGAGAAGCGAGCGCACCAGGCGACGCAGGTCGGAGCCGGCGGGGACGGTGCCGACGATGTCGCGGGCGAGCACCACCTTGGCCACCTCGCGGGCGCCGATGGCCTCGATGGCCTGGCGGACGGCATCCTGGTACTTCTCGGCCGTCTGCAGGCCGGGGCCGAGAGTCGCCGACCAATGCGGTCCGAAGGGGGAGCGGGGCGGCAGCTCGGGCTCGGGTTCGTCGGGGGTGTCGTCGAACGCGAGGCGGGTGACCCACGCACGTCCGCTGTGGCGGCCCACGATCATGCCCGGGACGCGCAGCACGTTCTCGCGCTCGGACCGCGGGTCGAAGACGAAGGATCCGAAGGCCACGAGACCGGTTCCGGGCAGCTGCACGGGGTCGTCGACCTCGGCGGCCGCGGCGATCGCCCGCCAGCGCTCCGAGATCGTGGCATCACCCGGGCGTTCGCCCGTGTAGCGCAGCGTCAGCAGATCGCCGAAGGCCGCGAGCGACTCACCTCGACGACTCCAGAACAGGGGGTCGTAGGAGGTCGTGTAGGCCAGCACGTCATCCATCGGAGGCAGTTCGCGTGTGACCACGCGCAGGCGCGGCACGACGTCATCCGCGGGTTCGAGCACGATTTCAGCGTAGACCCGTCGCGTTCGCCGAGGCCGCGCGCCGATCCACGACACAACGGAGGTCCCTCGACGCAGGCAGGGTCGACCCGGCGGTTCCGATCGGGTTCTGCTGCGCTGAATCGCGGGGCGGGTCGCGGAGACCGGTGCCGATACCCGATTTAGACTCCGAACCATGGATCCCCGACCCGCCCCCGGCACCCGCCTGCTGTTCGAGTGGCGCAAATGGGACGGCTCGCCGCACTGGGTGCAGGACAGCGTCTACCTCGGTTCCGACGAATGGGGCGAGTGGTTCGGCCAGCAGGTGGGGTGGCGCAGTGCCCGGCCGGGAGCTGCCTTCGTGTGCCGCCAGCCCAACGTCACACTCGTGCCGGCGAGCGGTGACTGGGCTTTCACGCACAACGCGTCTCCCCATCCCGTCGCCGTCTACATCGACCTGGCGTGGGACGTCCGCTGGCACGACGACGGCGTTCCCCGCGGCATCGACATGGACCTCGACGTCGTGCGCCGCACCGACGGGCGCGGTACGTGGATCGACGACCGCGACGAGTGGGACGAGCACCGCGTGCGCTACGGCTACCCTCTCGACATCGTCGACCACCTTGATGCCGTGGCCACCGACCTCGAGCGACGGGTGCGCGCGCACGAGGCACCGTTCTCCGACGCGATCACCGGTCCCTGGCTGGAGCGCCTCGCGGCTCTCGCAAGCCCCGGCGACCGCCCCGTCGCCCCGGCCTAGACTCGACGGGTGAGCAGCGACCCCAACCGCGCCGACCTCGGCAAAGACCCGCAGCGCGTCAGCGGCATGTTCGACCAGGTCGCCGCCGCCTACGACCGCACCAACTCGGTTCTCAGCCTCGGCAACGACCGGCTGTGGCGCGTCGCGACCCTGCGGGCGGTAGCTCCGAAGAAGGGCGAGCGGATCCTCGACCTGGCCGCCGGTACCGGCACCTCCTCGATGGCGTTCGTGCCGAGCGGGGCCCACGTCGTCGCCGCCGACTTCTCGCGCGGCATGATCGCCGAGGGGCGTCGTCGTCACGGTGACGTGCCCAACCTCGAGTTCGTGCAGGCGGATGCCACCGACCTCCCCTTCCGCGACGGCGAGTTCGACGCGGTGACGATGTCGTTCGGCCTGCGCAACGTCAACGACCCGCGCCGGGCTCTGCGGGAGCTGCGCCGCGTGACCCGACCCGGCGGCCGCATCGTGGTGTGCGAGTTCTCGCACCCGCCGTCCCCCGTCTTCAGCGGCCTCTACCGGTTCTACAACGGCCGTGTGCTGCCGATCGTCGCGAAGGCCGTGAGCAGCAACGCCGAGGCCTACGACTACCTGAACGAGTCGATCCGCGACTGGCCCGATCAGCCGACGCTGGCCCGCTGGATGCGCGACTCGGGATGGGATGACGTGGAGTACCGCAACCTCTCGTTCGGCATCGTGGCATTGCACCGCGGCATCCGTCCCGCGGAGTGATTCCGGCCCCCGGCCCGACGCCTTCTCCCCAGCGGAGCGCTGTCAACCGTCGAGATACCCGCGGCTGCCCTTCGGCGCGCCAGGCTAGGCTGACAGCGTGACCCCGAGACCGCCCGCGGCCGGCTCCCGCCTGTCCGGCAAGCTGGGCCTGAGTGACCGCATCTTCGCAGGCCTCCGCTCGCGCACCCTTCTCGCCACCGTCGAGGCGGGGCTGGCGCTCGTCGAGACCGAGCTCGAGGGCGAGGTGCGAAGCGCCGACAAGCTCGCCGACGTCACCGCGCGTTACCTGTACGAGGCCGGCGGCAAGCGGGTACGGCCGATGCTGGCCATCCTCACCGCCCAGCTCGGCCAGGGAACCACACGCGAGGTCGTCGAGGTCGCCACGGCGCTGGAGCTCACGCACCTCGGCTCGCTGTACCACGACGACGTCATGGACGGTGCCGACAAGCGCCGCGGTGTGCCGAGCGCGCAGACGGTGTGGGGCAACAACATCGCCATCCTCACCGGCGACCTGCTCTTCGCCCGCGCGAGTCAACTGATGGCCCGCCGAGGCGAGCGCGCGATCCAGCTGCAGGCCGACACCTTCGAGCGTCTCGTGCTGGGCCAGATGCACGAGACCGTGGGTCCGCAGGACGGCGACGAGCCCGTCGACTACTACCTCAAGGTGCTGGCCGACAAGACCGGCTCGCTCATCGCCGCCGCGGCTCAGTCGGGCGTCATCTACTCGGGCGCGCCCGAGGAGTACGAGCAGCCCATGGTCGTCTTCGGCGAGAAGGCCGGTGTCGCCTTCCAGTTGCTCGACGACGTGATCGACCTGTCGCCCGACCCGTCCGAGACGGGGAAGGTGCCCGGCACCGATCTGCGGGCGGGGGTGCCGACCATGCCCTACCTGCTGCTCGGGCACCGATCCGACGCGGCATCCGCAGACCTGCGAGCCCGCATCGACGAGGGGCAGGAACGCATCGCCGACGGCGCCGACCCCGCGATCCTCGACGCGGCTCTGGCGGAGTTGCGCGACCACGAGACGACGCACGAGACCCTTCGTCTCGCGCATCAGTGGTCGCAGGACGCGATCGACGCCCTCGCACCGCTGCCCGACGGCGCCGTGCGCGAGGCGCTGACGCGCTTCGCCCGGGCCGTGGCCGACCGCTCGGCCTGACCACATTTCCACCCCCCCGATCCCGATCGAGAGGACCCCATGACGAAGCTGCGCCTCGCCATCGTCGGAGCCGGCCCCGCCGGTATCTACGCCGCTGACATCCTGCTGAAAGCCGAGCGTCAGTTCGACGTCTCGATCGACCTGTTCGAGCAGCTTCCGGCGCCCTACGGCCTGGTCCGTTACGGTGTCGCCCCCGACCACCCGCGCATCAAGGGCGTCGTCACGGCGCTTCGCGAAGTGCTTGACCGTGGCGACATCCGCCTGTTCGGCAACGTGCGGTTCGGCGAGGACATCACCCTCGACGACCTCAAGCAGCACTACAACGCCGTCATCTTCTCGACCGGCGCGATCCGCGACGCCGACCTCGACATCCCCGGCATCGACGCGCACGGTTCGTACGGCGCGGCCGACTTCGTCAGCTGGTTCGACGGTCACCCCGACGTGCCGCGCGAGTGGCCACTGGAAGCCGAGTCGGTCGCGATCATCGGCAACGGAAACGTCGCCCTCGACATCACGCGCATGCTCGCCAAGCACGCCGACGACCTGCTTCCCACCGAAGTGCCCGACAACGTCTATCAGGGCCTCAAGGCCTCGCCCGTCACCGACGTGCACGTGTTCGGTCGCCGCGGCCCGGCGCACGTGAAGTTCACCCCGCTCGAGCTCCGCGAGCTCGGCGAGCTGCGCGACGTCGACATGGTCGTCTACGACGAGGACTTCGACTACGACGAGGCCTCGAAGGCCGCCGTCGAGACGAACAAGCAGGTCAAGGTCATCGACCGTGTGCTGCAGCAGTGGCGCACGCGCCCGGGCGCGAACGGTGCCGGGGGAGACGCATCGCGCCGCCTGCACCTGCACTTCTGGGCGAAGCCGCTCGAGGTCGTGAAAGACGCCGAGGGGCGGGTCGCCGCCTTGCGTTACGAGCGCACGCGACCGGACGCCGAGGGCGGCGTCGTCGGCACGGGCGAGATCCGCGAGGTGCCCATCCAGGCGATCTACCGCGCGGTCGGCTACTTCGGTTCGCCGCTGAAGGACGTTCCCTTCGACGAGCGCCACGGCGTCATCCCGAACCACGAGGGCCAGGTGCTCTCGGCCGACTCGAACTCGCGCGTGCCCGGTATCTACGCCACCGGGTGGATCAAGCGCGGGCCCGTCGGCCTCATCGGGCACACCAAGTCGGATGCCATGGAGACCGTGCGTCACGTCATCAACGACCAGAGCGAGTGGTGGCGACCCGCCCACCCCGACGAGGAGGCCATCCCGGCTCTTCTCGCGGAGCGGGGCGTGCGCTGGACCGACCTCGGCGGCTGGCACCGCCTCGACGAGCACGAGGTGGCCCTCGGTGCCCCGCACGAGCGCGCGCGCATCAAGGTCGTGCCCCGCGACGAGATGATCGCGATCTCGCGCGGCGAGTGATCGACTGATCCCGAACCGCCCCGTCCGACCGACGGGGCGGTTCTGCGTCTACAGGCGTGGAACGCGCGGGGTATTGCGCGGGGCCGCGAGCCGGGCGCAACTCCGGAGTTCTCGCTCCTCATCCCGCCGATACGCGGGCCGTTGTGGCCGGCGCGGCGGAATGTTCCGGAGTTGCGCACGCAAGTGCGGCGTCGACCGTGTTCGTACGCGAGTCGCGGGCGCGGACCGGTCTCGACGGTCGCCGGCTGCCGGGCCGAACTCCGGAAAAGCCGTAGGTCCTCGCGGGATCCGGGCAGAACCGCCCCGATGCGCGCGCATTCTCCGGAGTTCTGCACGCGTGGTGAGGCGGGAGTCGCTTCGGCGGGCCCCAACGCGGCGACGGAGAGTCGACATGACGTCGGCCCTCCGTCGCGCGAGCACCGTCAGTCGGCGCGGTCGGCCACCGCGAACTTCTCCGAGAGCTCCCCGTCATTCACCGCGGCGGCCGTGACGCTCTTGCGCCCCGCGTACACGTCGCGGTCGATGTCGTCGGTGCCGTTCGCGACCAGCATGGCGACCATCGTGTCGCCGTTGACGTTGAGGAAGGTGCGGAAGATGCCGGTGAACCAGTCGACCGCGATGAGGAGTCCGACCGCCTCGAGCGGCAGGCCGAGCGAAGTGGCGAGGAAGGTCGCGGCGACGGCGAAGCCGCCCGGGACGGTGATGGTGCCCATATTGAGCATGATCGCCAGCGCCATGCCGAGGATGATCTGCCCGGGCGTCAGCTCCACGCGCCCGGCCTGGGCGAGGAAGAGGATCACGATCGTGTAGTTCAGCACCGCGCCGTAGGAGCCCATGGTCAGGCCCACCGACAGGGTGAAGTTCGCCACACGCTGGCTGATCCCGACCTTCTCGACGGCGTTCTTCAGCACGGTGGGGAAGGTCACGGCCGAGCTCGTCGTCGTGACGGCGATGACCGTCTGCTCGGCGAGCTTGCCGGGGAGGGCCGCCGGGTTGAGGCGGGTGCGCACCGCGACGACGACGACGAACAGCGCCGTCACGATGAGCACACCGGCGAGGGTCGACCCGAGGTAGGCCAGGGCCGTGGTGACCACCGCGAAGCCGACGTCGCCGGCGAGGGCGGCGAGGAGGCAGAACACGCCGATCGGCGCGATGCGCATGACCAGGCGGATCATGCCGAGGATGATCTGCTGCAGCTGGTCGAGCAGGGTGACGACGAGCCGGTTGCCGGTCGTGCGGACATAGCCGTTGAGCGCGAGCCCGAACAGGAGCGAGAAGACGATGATGGGCAGCATGCTCGCGGTCGACATCGCGCTGAAGATGTTGGTCGACACGAAGCCGAGCACTGTCTCCTGCCAACCGGTGGGCTGGGCGGCCTCCTGCAGTGCGGGATCGATCGCGCCGGAGTAGTCGATGCCCGCGCCCGGGCGTACAAGGGTCGCGAGCGCCCAGCCGACGATCGCGGCGACGACCGAGAAGCCGATCATCCACGCGAACGTGCGTCCGGCGAGGCGTCCCATCCCCGAGCCGGTCATGGAGCCCGTGGCCACGATCACCGAGGCCATCACGAGGGGCACGATCGCCATCTGGATGAGGCGGATGAACAGGTCGCCGACGAACTTGAGGTTCGCGGCCCACTCTCCGGTGGCGAGGCCGAAGACGATGCCCAGCACCGCCGCGAGGGCGATCAGGCTCGCCGGGTGGCGGAGAATCCGCCAGGTCGTCGCGAGACCGCGGCCACCGCTCGTGCTGTCGTCGTTGGTCATGGTCGCTCCTCCACAGATGGCCCCTGGTCGGTCCAATTGTGGGATGTCGGCGTTTCGCGCACCCGTTTCCTGTGTTTCGGGACCGTTACGGTCTGACCAATTCGGATGCCGTGAGAGAACGCGCCTGAAAGGATGGGTGCGGGAGGGTCGATGAGCGATCACGCGACGCTGGCGCCGCTGGAGCGGCACGGCGGATCGGTGCACGAGGAGATCGTGGCGCGGCTGCGCGCCCTGATCCTGGCGGGGGTGTTGAAACCCGGGGACAGGCTGGCGACCGAACGCGAGCTCGCCGAGCAACTGATCGTCTCCCGGTCGGCCGTGCGCGAGGCGCTGCTGCGACTGGAGTCGGCCGGCCTCGTCGAACGACGTCAGGGCAGTGGCACCCGGGTGAGCGCTCGGGTACCGATCTCCACCGCGCTGGCCTCGTGGCGCGACGACGATCCGACGTCGATCGCGGCGGCATCCGAGTTCCGAACCGTCGTTGAGCCGCAGATCGCCCGTCTCGCCGCGACCCGCATCGACGCCGCGGAGCTCGACGCCCTCGCGGCGGTCGTGGCCGAGTCGAGCACCGTCCTCGACGGCGAGCGTTCGGTGCAGCTCGACATCGCGTTCCACGCCGGCGTCGCATCGGCCACGCGCAACCCGCTGCTCGCCTCGCTGAGCGAGCTCACGGTGTCGTGGACGCTCGAGGCGCGGCTCTTCTCGCACGTCGCCGCCGGGGGTCGCCGCCTCTCGCACGAGGGGCACGCCCGCATCCTGCGCGCCCTGCGGGCGGCGAACCCGGATGCCGCGGAGGCGGCCATGCGCGTGCACCTCGACGAGATCGCCGACCTCGCGCAGCACCTCCGCGACTGAGTCTGGGGCGGCAGGGCTCCGTTCGGGGTTGAGGTTCGGGTCCGTAGCCGGAGCGGAGGGCTAGCGTGGACGAGAGCGAAGGAGCCCCATGATCCCCACCGACGCGTCCGCCACCGACCGCTACCGGGCCGCGCGCGACGAGCTGCTCGCCGCGCGCACCGATCCCGACCGGGCCGCGAGGTTCACCTGGCCGCGGTTCGAGGGGCCCTTCAACTGGGCGATCGACTGGTTCGATCCGATGGCGCGCGGCAACGACGCGACCGCATTGATCGTCGTCGACGACGACGGCACCCATCACCAGCGCACCTTCGACGAGCTCGCACGTCGCTCCGACCAGGTCGCCGCGTGGTTGGCATCCCAGGGTGTGCGCCGCGGTGAGACGGTGCTGCTCATGCTCGCCAACCAGGTGGAGCTGTGGGAGGCGATGCTCGCGATCATGAAGCTCGGTGGCGTGATCGCCCCGACCACCACCGCGCTCGGTACCACCGACCTCGGTGACCGCATCGAACGGGCGGCGATCCGGCACGTCATCGTCGGCGCCGGGGATGCCGAGAAGTTCGACGATCTGCCAGAGGGACTCGGCCGGATCGTCGTGGGGGGAGAGCACTCGGGCTGGGCGACCTACGACGACGCTTTCGAGATGGATGCCGAGCCCGCCCGGCATCCGGGAACCACCGCCGACGACCGCCTCCTCCTGTATTTCACCTCGGGCACCACGTCGAAGCCGAAGCTCGTCGAGCACACGCACGCGTCGTACCCGGTGGGCCACCTCAGCACGATGTACTGGCTGGGGCTTCAGCCCGGCGACGTGCACCTCGCCATCAGCTCACCCGGGTGGGCGAAGCACGCGTGGAGTCTGTTCTTCGCGCCGTGGATCGCGGGGGCGACCGTGCTCGCGCTGAACTACTCGCGATTCTCCGCGGAACGGCTGTTGGCTGAACTCGAAGCCGACCGCGTGACGACCTTCTGCGCGCCGCCGACGGTGTGGCGCATGCTGATCCAGGCCGATCTGACCGGTCGGCGCGGAGCGCTTCGCGAGGTGGTCTCGGCGGGGGAGCCGCTGAACCCCGAGGTGATCGCGACGGTGCAGCGGGCGTGGGGCCTCGACATCCGCGACGGGTACGGGCAGACCGAGATGACCGCGGTGGTCGCGAACACTCCCGGGGCGTCGCTCGTTCCGGGCTCGATGGGTCGGCCGCTGCCGGGCTGTCCGGTGGTGCTCGTCGACCCCGTCTCCGGCGAGTTCGCCGACGAGGGTGAGATCTGCCTCGACCTCACCGATCGTCCGCTCAATCTCATGACCGGCTACGTCGGCGACGCCGCCCGCAACGCCGAGGCGTTCGCCGACGGGCTCTTCCACACCGGCGACGTCGCCCGTCGTGATGAGACCGGGAGCATCACCTACATCGGACGCACCGACGACGTCTTCAAAGCCTCGGACTACAAGATCAGCCCCTTCGAGCTCGAGAGCGTTCTCATCGAGCACCCCGCGGTGGTCGAGGCGGCGGTCGTTCCCGCCCCCGACGAGCTGCGGCTCGCCGTGCCCAAGGCGTACATCGTGCTGGCCGGTGGACGGGAAGCGGGCGAGGAGATCGCGCTCGACATCCTGCGCTTCGCGCGCGAGCGGCTCGCGCCGTACCAGCGGGTACGCCGCGTGGAGTTCTTCGAGCTGCCCAAGACGATCTCGGGCAAGATCCGCCGCGTCGAACTGCGCCAGCGCGAAGAGGCCGTCGCGCGCGGCGAAATCACGTGTGTGGAATGGACGGATGCCGCGCTGCGCGGAGCCGAGGCATGATCCCGTACGGAGACGAGATCCTCGATCCGGGGCCGTTCTTCCACGGGTCGAGGGCAGCGCTGCGCGTCGGCGACCTCTTGACGCCCGGCTTCCGCTCGAACTATCGGCCCGAGATCGTGATGAATCACATCTACTTCACCGCCCTCCTCGACGGAGCGGGCCTCGCAGCCGAGATCATCACGGGTGACGGGCCGCCGCGCGTCTACGAGGTCGAGCCGACGGGGCCGTTCGAGAACGACCCCAACGTCACCGACAAGAAGTTCCCGGGCAACCCGACGCGGTCCTTCCGTTCTGTCATGCCGCTCCGGATCGTCGCGGAGCGCGACGACTGGACCAGGCTCACCCCCGAGGCGCTCGCCGCATGGCGGGAGAGGCTGACGGAGATGCGTGACGAGAACGCCGAGATCATCAACTGACGTCCGGTCAGACCGGCTCGGTCGTGCGGATCAGTCCGCAGTTCACGCACGACCACGCCACGAGGAAACGCTCGTCGTCGAGGATCTCGAAGCGCAGCGGGTCACCGCACGTCGGGCAGGCGAGCGGGTCGACCGGTCGGCTCATCGCGCGAACGTGACGTGGACGACGCCGCTCTCCGCCACTTCGGACGTGACGGTGAAGCGCTCGTCGAGGCCACGAAGGTCGTCCCACAGTCGGCCCCCGCGACCGAGGATGACGGGTCGGACGGCGACGTGAAGCCGGTCGACGAGGTCGGCTTCCAGTGCGGAACGGACGGTGGACAGCCCGCCGCCCACCCGGACGTCGGCGCCGCCGGCGAGCTCGTGCGCCCGGGTCACGGCATCCGTGATGCTCTCGGACGAGAACTCGAAGCGCGTGCCGTTGGCGAAGGCGATCGGCTCGCGCTGGCGATGGGTGAGCACGATGACGGGTACCTGGAACGGCGGCTCGTCGCCCCACCATCCGCGCCAGTCGGTGTCGTCGGGGAAGGAGTGCAGGCCGAACATCGCCGCGCCCATGACCTCGGCGCCGACATTGTCGAAGTACGCCGCCGCGTAACGGTCGTCGACGCCGGTCGTGCCGGCGCCGGAGGTGTCGCCGAAGACCCGCTCGCGGGAGGTCTTCGTCGCCATGTAGTCGGCGACGATCCGACCCCAGTCCTCGCCCATCGGGTTCTCGGGGGTGGGGTCGGCGGGCATCGCCACCCCGTCGAGCGAGATGTTCAGATCGACGCGGACAGCCACGGCATCCTCCCGCCGTCGCTCAGCGGTAGTTCGTGAATCGTTAGCAAACAATAGTGGGTAATAGTTGGAACTAGTATTTGCCGCCGCACCTGGCATTTATCCACTAGTGGATAGTAGCGGGTAATAGTGGGTGTGAATAGGTTTTGCGGACTCTGTGCGGACTCGTCCGGGCGTGTTGGCGGGTAGCTACGATTCGGAGCATGGTGGGGGAGGAGCTGGGCGTGTCCGGTCAAGGTGAGGGTATCCGGGCCGTGGCTGTTCTCGCCCGTGCGTGATCTGCTCAGCTGCTCGTCAAGGACGAACCGGTGAAGGTCAACGACCACTCGCTCGACGGATTGACTGGCCGACCGAGCTGCTACTCGCCACCTGACCTCAATGACCATCCGGCACGGTCAGTTCACTGGCCAGCATGTCGCCGCGCAACCACGCGAACAGCTGGTCCGAGCCCCCAGTAGCGACACGCAACGACACCATCATGTGGACGATCTGTTCTCGCGCGACCGCGTCGACGAGCTCAGCCGCGTAATCGGCGACAGCGCCTTCGCCGCTTCGCAATGTGGAAGAGAACCGGATCCGAGCCCTGTTTACTTCCAGGCGGTCGGCCCAACGCTCCATCTGAGTCGCGGCAATCAGAGCTTCACTGAAGGTCACGAGCGCGTCGTAGCGACGGTCGACGGCAGCGGCACGCGCCTGGGCCGCGCTTCGACGCGACTCGCGCCAGCTCTCGCCGAAGAGCGCGCCGATCGCGCCGATGGCTGCGACGAGAACCGTGCCCGACGTAGAGATCAGCGCGACGAGCGCCGTGGTGTTGTCCATGCCGCCGAGCGTACCGACCGCCCCGAAGGGAGACGCCCGTGCCTGTCCTCGATGCTCGAGAACGTCCCGCGGGCCGCGCGTATGCACTCGTTACTCGTCGGGCGACAAGGCATCTCGGCATCCGCGTGCGAGGGCGAGCTGAGTCAGATCCTCGATGGACGGCCCACCCCGACGCCACGCGCGTTCGGCGGCTTCCTGAGCGGTCAGGCCATCGAGGATAAGGCCCTGCTCGTGCACAATACGAGCGACCTCAGCGAGAGCTCGCTCCCGGGCGCCGGTCACAAGGGACATATTGCTCTGCTGGAGCGTCTGTGGCGAGTGTCCGGGTGGTGTGTCGGCGGTGGCGCGTAGCCTCCGTGGCATGTCCCGGCCGCTGCACCCCGACGTGAAGCTCGGCATCCACCTGTCGGCGATCTGCTCCCGCAACCGGTACACGCGCGACCCGGGCCCGGTGATCGCCGAGCTGCTCCAGGTGGCCGGCGACCGGGGTGACGTGCTCGCGTTCGAGGCGGGACGGTGGGCGGGGTATTACGACGACGAGCACACCGCTGTCCTGGTGGCCGCGATCATCGAGGGCATCCCGGGCGCCGCGGACTGGGCACCGGTGGGGCGAGCGAAGCGCTCAGCGCCCGCGCACGGCACCACCGGCTTCGGGCCCGCGTACGTTCCGCCGAAGCCGCGGTGATTTCTATGCTGGGGCGGCGATCGCCGCACTCGAAGTGCCAGGTCTGGGCCAGGTCGTCGTGCTCGTCAACGAGCGAGACCTACCCGCGGCCGGCATGACCATGCCGTGGCTCAGTGGAGCATGGAAGGACGACGGTATGCCCGTCGAAGAAAAAGAGCTACGCCTCGTCCACGCGTATCTGCGCGCCCGTGGGCTCGCAAACTGCTGACCATCCGAAGGAACCCTGCCGCACGACCGCCAGGCGAGTAACCTGTCTCGCATGCGGCAAGCGGCGTTCTGGCTCGGACTACTCGTCCTGGGATGCTTCAACGTGTCTTGGGCGTGGGTAGCTCCGTCGCCGGCGGGGGCTGCTCTCCTGCTGGTGGGGCTGGCAATGGCGGCGTTGGCAATGTGGAACTTGAGTGTTCTAGCTCGCGAAGAACGGTCCGAGCGGTCTCGTCAGCGACCTGCTGCGCGTCCTCGATACTGATCCCCGAGTCCATAGTCGACAGCCACACGATCAGGGCGAGCAAGATGCTCACCCAGGTGCCGATGTTGCCGACGGCGGGGTCACGTAAATGTTCGATGATTGTCTTACCGTGCGGCACGTTCTGTTCGACAGTGCGCTCAAGGACGTGCGCGACACGGGCTTCATCGACGTTTCCTGCGCGCATCTGCTCTTGCGCCCACCGCGCCGACTGGTTTAGCTTCTGGCGCTGCTTCGCGTTCATCCGTATAACGAAGTCTGTTTCGGACGGCGAAGCGCTCAGGATCTCTACCGACTTGTCGTCGACTTTGAACTCGCCCTCCATCAGGTGAGCAGTTCCTCCACAGAACGGGCAAGGCTCCGTGTTATTGCTCAGGTTCATGGTCACGTTGAAGTCGCCCTCGAACCGGATTGAGCGAGAGACCCACTCCTGGTGACAGTTGCGACATCTCGCGTAGACAGGCATGAGGGGGATGCTATCCGCGCGACTCGCGGACCGTCCACCACGAACCTCGAACGACGAAACGCCCCCGGCGTCCGCCTCGATGTGAGGGGACGCCGGCGGCGTTCGCTCTGTGGCCGTTCCGCGCCGTGGGCTTTACCGGATCTGGTGTGGAGCCAGGAAGAGGCCGCGGTGCGTTCACCTCTTTGGAGGACGCCCCGCATTCCGGTGCTTGAGGTCCTCTCGAGCGCGGAGTTGACGTGCCTGCTCCTCGTGCGCCTCGAAAACTTCAGCACGGCCATTAGTGAGACCTTGGACGTAAACAGCCTCCAGGATCTCCATTAGGCGCACGCCGTGGTAGAGATCCAGCTCGCCGGACACTTCGTCGATCGCCCTCCCCACTTTGGCGCTGGCGTACACCGGGACTACCCCAAATCCCGGCAAGTTCACATCGTGCCGCTTAGCTCCAACCATGACGGTCCCCTCTTCTCTCTCGGCTGACGGTAGCGGTTATCCTCAGGACGCGTTGAGGGGCACGCTGGGGATGGGAACGAAGGCATTGATGATCGAGGCGCGCGCGCGATAACCAGCGGGTTCGCAACTCACGAGGCCGAGTCTCTCCAGCGCGTTCATGTCGCGGGCAATCATTCGTTCTTCATGGCCCGCGTACTGCTCAGCGAGCGTGGGTGAGAGGCGCCGGATGTCCTTCTTCGCGACGAGGCCATTCATTGGCAAGGAGAGAACGAGTTCTCGTCGTCTGTCCTTTGTTTTCCCGGACGCCTCCTTGTGCATCGTTTCGTGCACGTAATTCTGCCAGGCGACTCGCATCTGGCTCGCACGAACTGTTTCGATCTGCTCGCGCAGCATGTCAACGTAACCCTCGACCGCGTACTCAACGAACTCGCCGACCTTGCCCTCACGAGACGTGCTGGCCAGGCGGGCGTAGTAACGAGACCTTGTGCGATTGTAGTGATCCGAGAGCAGGTTGCTGGCAACCCAAGGAACCACCCGCGAGTGGGAGAGAATGGCTACTTCCAGGAGCCGAGCTGTGCGGCCGTTGCCGTCGCCGAACGGGTGGATCCAGGCTGTGTAGAGGTGACCAAGTACGGCGCCAAACACCGCGTTGTAGAAGCGAATGTCATCGGCGAGGTTATGGTCCTGTGATGGTCGGATGAAGGTTTCGTTCAGCCAGGAGCACATCCTCTCGACGAGATGCTCAAGGTCCGCCGGCGGAGCGCCTCGGTAGACGCTACCCACGGTGAGACCCTCTTTGGTGTACTGGCCGGGGACGACATGGTCATCGACCTCGAGTTGATCAAGGATCTTCGCATTCTGGGCTTGCAGCCACTCGGGCGTGAGCTCGAAGCTCTCACCGCGCTGACCGGAGTGGTCGATCGCGTCTAGAGCGCTCGTGACGTTCCTGATTTCCTGGGCCAAGTACTCCTGCGACGGCGGGAGCTTCTCCCCCTCGTGGATAACGCGATTGGCCTCGGCCTCGGAGAGAGTGTTCCCTTCGATCGCAGCGGTTGCCAAAGCGCCTTTGGTGAGTAGAACAGAGGCAAGCTCGTTCGCCAACGCGGGCTGTAGCGGGATCCCGGCCAGATGCTGATTCTTCGAAAATGCCTCACCGAGCTTCGCCCAGATGCGACTCTGCTCCACGCGAAATTGGAAGCTGATCCAGGGATGCGTCTCTTCGTATCTGCGAGCCATCATCCCATCATAGAGATAACTTGGCCTCATTTTGGCGAACCAGGTGGCAGTTCGCTTGGCGCGAAGCGTGGAAGATGGGATTGTGGCTTCTCGGCCTCCGTCAACGCACGTCAAGCCGTCCCAAGGTCACTGAGCTAGTCTGCGCTGAGCGCCTCACGTGGGGCCTCGCTGTCGGACCTGATCTCTGCACTACTACTCGATCTTGACGGCGCGGCCGAGACCGAGCTTGAGCACGGCGGCGCCCAACGCTTCGACCAGACGTGACCGTCGATCCAGCACCGGGAGGGTCTGACCGTCGACGGTCACCCATCGGAGTTCGTCGCCGTCTGTCACCCTGGCGTGGTTGCGGTGGTCGAGGCCGACGACGGCGTACAGATCGCTCTGGCCCCACACCTCTGGAGTTGGAAGCCCAGCGCCGTCGAACACCTGGCGGATGGTGCGGACGACTCCGTTGTGGGCGTCGACGGCGTCCAGGAACGAGCCGAGCGCGGTCGCGATGGTCGACGCGGCGGCGTCGAGATCGGCCACGCCGGCGGCGATGCGCGCCGCCTCTGCCTTCGCCTCGACCTGAGCGTCACGACGAGCCTCCGCGGCACGTGCCTCCGCGCGCTGTGCACGTCCACGGGCGACGAGTCCCGACAGCGTGACTCGCTCGCGGGCCTCGGCGATCTCTGCCGGGGTGACGGGATGTCCGTCGATGGCCGCCTGCTCCAGCTCGTGAAGTTGTTCGACGGCGGTCTCTTCGTCGAGGTCCTGCACC
Source organism: Microbacterium sp. Leaf151 (assembly GCF_001424225.1). Taxonomy (GTDB): domain Bacteria; phylum Actinomycetota; class Actinomycetes; order Actinomycetales; family Microbacteriaceae; genus Microbacterium. The sequence continues at coordinate 116,524 of NZ_LMOR01000003.1, forward strand.
TCTGCCTGTTCGCTCATTCAGTGTCCTTTCGGTCGTTCGGCTCGCGGCGGTCGCGGCGTTCGGCTCGGAGCCGGTCGATGTCGGTCTGTTCTCGCTGTCCGCGTCTCGCGCGGATCTGGTCGATTGTGTCGGCTGGCAGTGCGTCGTCAGTCATGTTCTAGTTCTTCCCGTACAGGCCGTGAACGGCCATGGTCATGGCTTTCGCGTCCTCCGCTTTCCGCATGAGGTCGTGGGGGTCGTAGGCGTACATGGGCCCGGAGAACTCGGTGTGGAACACGGTCTGACCACCCGCGGACGTGGCGGCTTCGGCCGTGTAGGCGGCTCGGGACGTCGACCGCAGTTGGATGGGTGCGCTCGGGGGCAGCAGCTCGGAGCGGAGGCGCACGGCGCCGCCGTCCCGGAAGGCGGGGACCGTGAACTGACCAGACCGCACAGCAGCGCGCAGCCGCATCATCTCCCCGTGGCCACCGAAAGAGCGGACCTCGGACGCGGTCCACACGTGCTCATCGTTCGACAGCATCGCGTGGATCGAATCGCTCGTGCTTGTGCCAGCACCCCACACCGGCCCGCCGCCCGCTTTCTCCAGCTTCGAAATGCCCGGCGGGGGCTGATTGACCGGGACGCCGCCGAGACCTGTCGTCGTGACGAGGCGGATGTAGGCCGTGCGGTCGCGGGCCACGTTGTTCAGCGCGTCCTCGACGGTCGTGATCGACCCGTCATCCTTCTTGACGCGGACCGTCCCCTCAGGGAGCCCGAGGATGTCAATCCCGAGCTGCTGTAGCAGGGTCGTGAGCGGGCCGATGTCGTCCTCGGTGACCTCGAACGAACCGTTCGGCGTCGCGAGGATCTGGCCGGCGAGGTTGAGCACCCGCTGCGTCTCCGCGTCGACGGTGCCGTCGCTGGTGATGAGGTACTGGAGCACCTCGGGGACACCCAGCATCGTCTGCGTCATGCGGTCGACCGCTTCGTCGGACAGGCCCGCCTCTTTCGCGACACCGCGCACCTTATCGGCGTACTGGCCGTACAGCTCGCGCGTCTCGTCGAGGGTCATGTTCCGACCCCGCTGCGCTTCGGACTCCTCCTGAGCCTGGATCATCGACGTCTTCATCTCGTCCGACACCGACTTGATCGTGTCGCGCAGCCGGGAGCCCGCCGCCGTCGCCGTGTCGATCTCGCCCGTAGGCAGGACGAGGGCGTTGAGGTCCTGCCCGGCGTCGCGTGCGGCGCTGAGCACGTCCGCCAGATCGCGGCCACGCTCGTTCAGCGCCTGGATAGCGTCCGCCTGGGTGCGCGTGCCGCCACGTAGCTCGTCGAGAGCCTGGTTCAGGCCCTTCACCTTCTCGGTCGCGTCTCGCCCGACTTCGCGCATGATGCCGAGGGCCTCATTGAACCGGGAGTTCGACCGTGCCGCGTCGTCCAGGCTGCGGGCGTTCTTGCGCGCATCCTCCGCCTGCTGTCGTAGGTCCGCCTGACCCTGCTGGAGAGCGCTCGACTCTTCGTTCAGAATCTTGATGAGCTCCTGCGCGTTGACGGTGTACCCGTTCCGCACGCCCGTCGTAGCCGAGTACGCCGCGCCGTTCTCCTCGATCGCGGACTTGACCCGCTCGAGGGCGTCGGGCTGGCCGAGGATTGCGTTCGTCAGGTCGTTGTAGCTGACCTTCAGCTCCTCGGCGAGGCCACGTGCGTTCCGGTCGGCGAGGTTCTTCTCGACGTGCGCCCGCGTCGTGCGGAGGATGGCTCCCGTCGTCTGGTCCAGCGCCTCGGCGTACCCCGTCACTCGGTCCTTGGTCGCGGCGGCGGCTTCGCTCTGCGCCATGAACGCCGCGGTGAGGATCGCGGCGGCCGTCGAGACGCCCAAGATGATGAGGCCCACCGGGTTGGTAACGAACGCGGCCGTGACAGCGCGTCCGGCGGCGCCCATGATGCCTGGCATGAGGCCAGCCGACTTGTTCGCCCCCTCGGCGGCCTTGTTCATCGCCCCGAGACCGGTCGTAGCGCCCGCGGCGGATTGCGTCATCCCTGCCAGGGCCGACTGGACGGCCACCTGGTCGGCGACGCGGCGCGCCGTGTCCAGCCACGTCTGGATGACCGGCGCTCCCGACCGCATCGCCCCCGTGACCGCGACGGTGGCGGCGACAGTGGCGAGGACCGGTGAGGGTATGGAAGCCAGCACGTCGACGAGCGGCCCGGCGACGCCGGCGACGAGGCGGATGCCGTCAGCGGTGACGGGGAGAGCCGCGTTCAGGCCGTTCGACACGACGCCGGCGAGGCTCACGGCGACCGGTATCAGAGGGCGCATCTCGCCGAGCACGTCGCCAAGCGCCGAGCGCACCTCCGGGGATGCCAGCACGATGCCGGCGAGGATGCCAGGCAACGGACCGATCGCCGGGACGAACGAACCGACCACAGGGAGGCCGCGTAGCAGATTGTTGTTCACGCCCAGGATTGCGCCGGCCACAGCTGCGATCGCGGGGCCATTCTCGCCAATGCTTTCCAGGCCCTGCTCGACGCGGGACGAGTCCCACGCGCGGACCTGCACCCGCGCGCGGTCGAGGGCATCGGTCACGCCGTTCACGGCCGGGGTGGCGCGGCTCATGAGGATGGTGACGACGGGGGCGACGTGGGATTCGACGGCGCGCATGACGTCGGCAACCTGGTTGCCCCAGATGACCGCCTGGCCGCCGCCGTTCTTCGACACGAACGGCTCGGCGAGGGCCGCGCCGATGTCGCGCGACGCGGCCTTGATCCGGTCCGTCGTTCCCGCGAACGTGTCCTTCACGTTCGACGCGGCGCCGGCGAACTTCGTACCCATCTGGGTGGTCAGGACGTCGATCGCCTGTCCGGCGTCCAGGGTGCCGTCCGTAATGCTCTCGCGGATTTCGGCGGCCGTCTTGCCGAAGCCCTGCCCGAGCAACGTCGCGGCGTCGAGGCCCCGCTCGCCGAGCATGTTGAGGTCCTCGGCCGTGAGCTTCCCCGAGGACCGGATCTTCGCGAGGATCGAGACGATCTCGCCGATCTGCTGATTCGACCCGCCCACGGCCGCTACGGCGTCCTGCACGGCCCCCAGAATCGGGATGACCTTCTCGGCCTCGAAGCCGAAGCCGATGAGCTGCTGCTGGGCGGAGATGAACGTCGACTTGCTGAAGGGCGAGTTGCGAGCGAAGGCGTCGAGCTTGTCCATCTGTGCGTTGGCCTGCTCGGCGCCGCCCAGGAGCGTGCGGAGAGCCGCTCGGGACGTCTGCTGCAACTGGTTGTAGCCGACGCCGGCCGAGAACAGGCCCGCGGTGAGGACGGACACCGCGGTGACGGTCGTGCCGACGCCGACAGCGGCCGTGTCCCACGCGGACTTTGCGGCATTCCTGATCTTGCCGAAAGCGCCGTCCGTGTCGTTCAGCCGGCCGCGGACCGTGGAGAGGTCACGGCCGACCTTCTCGGCACCGTCCATGCGGATCGTGGCGACCAACGAGGCAGCTTCGAAGCTCATGCGCGGCCCCCGTTCGATCGGAGCCACGTCTCGAGCCGTGCGACCAGCTGCTCACCCTGGACGCCGCTCAGGTCCTCATGGCGGCGGAGGTTATCCGCGAGCGGGTGCGTAGAAGCGCTGTTGCCGGTCGTGAGGCTGCGTACGAAAAGGGCCAGGCGGCGGGCGACGAGCGCGAGGGCGGCGTGCGCTTCATCCGGGCCTCGCTCGCCGACGACCGGTTCAAGAAGTGCGAGCATTGCGTCCAGCTCCGTGTCGAGCTGGTCGATGCTCCGAGAAGCCGCGGACGCCAGGACCCAGGCTGCTTCATGCGCGGTCTGGTCGTACTGGTCAGCCTGTGCGCCCGTGAGCGTGAAGAGGCGGCGGGCCCCGGAGATGTCAGGCACGCTGGGACTCCGCCTTGGCCTGGGAGCGTGCTACCGCACCGATCGTCTGCCACACGGCGTAGAAGGCGCTCGCGTTGTCGTCAGTCGCCGGCAGAATCTTGCCGGCAACGCGAGCGATCGTCTCTACGTCGTGCTGATCCAGGGTGGCGAGGGCGGCGGTGAGCTGCGGGCCGAAGCCGCGGCCGTCTGTGACGCTATCGAGGGCAACGCGGCGTCGGTGCCCGCCGACCTTCTCCGATCGCACGCGACCTTCGCTGATCCAGCGTCGGACGGTGCTCTCTCCGACGCGGAATTCTTTCGCGGCGTCGGCGACCGTGCCCCACCTTGCGGCGGCTGACTTGACCGGGATCTGAACTCTTCTCCCAGGTGAACGAAAGGACCGAGCGACAGAGACGTGAAGTACGTCTGAGTCAGCTCGGTCTAGGCACCTGGCGAAGTCCGAATCCGCCGTCTCCCGCCACCTGGGCGGGAAGAAAACGGCGGGAGCCCGGTCTTATGTTGTAGTGCTCGCATCATACCATCCCGTGAACGCTGGTGAGCGCTGAGGGGGCCTAGGTTTCATATGCCATGGGTTTCCTTGGCGCGTCACGCTCGACCAACACGGAACCGGCCGGCCCAGCACCCCGCGCGGGACCCGCTGGGGGTCATTCGGGGCTGGTCTTGCCGCGGTGTGATCCGGCCCAGAAACCAGCTGTGGGCTTGGCGGCGTCCGCGTAGGTCCTGCATGCGTCGAGGAGCGGGCAGCGGTTGCAGACGTGGCGCATGCGGGTGAGGTCGGCGGGGTGGAGGTCTGCGCGCTCTGCGGTGAAGGTGTCGTCGCCGTCGCACGCGGGTGGCGTGTCTGTGCCCTGCGAGGTGAGCTTCTCGTACAGCTGCTCGGCATCGTTCCGCGGTCGGCTGGGCGTTGCTGGCTTGAGACGGAGGCCGCGCGGTCTACCTCGTCGAGGGCCGTTGTAGGTCATCGGGTGGGCTCCTGCGTGATGGTCTTGACCCGGTGCCGCCAGCGAGCGTTCTCGACGTTGAGCAGGTGCACGAGCGCGTAGACGTCTCTGGTGAGGTCGGGGTCGTTGAGGCGGGTGAGGTGGGCGCGGATGCGGGCTTCGGCTGCGGCTCGCTTTTCGCGGGTTGAGACGGCTGGGCGTGGCTTGTTGGGTGTCATGGTTGCTCCTGGTGGCGGCGGGGTTCGGTGATGTCGGGGACCTCGAGCGGGGGCAGGGGTACCGCGGGGTGACTGGTGGCGCCGTCGTCGCGCCACCCGCACCCGCGAGCGCACCAGCCGCTCATGGGGGTCGAAGCGGTGGATGGTGTGCCCTTGGAGGCAGGTGCCAATGCGGGCGGTCAAAACGGGTTCTCCGTGGCTATCTCGTGGGCGGGCGTGATGCACACCGCGCAGGAGCCGTCGACGGTGAGCTTGTGGTGGCCGGGCTCGCACGATGCGGTGCCGAGACTCGCGATGTAGGCCAGGTGCTCCTGCCCACGCGTTGGGCGTTGGTCACGCTCGCGGGCTTCCAAGCGTCGGACGACGGCCATGTTCTGTTCGTCGCGGGTCATCGGATGGAGAGCTGGGACGGGTAGATCGTCGTGCCAGCGTTCACCGTGGAGCCAGGGGGCCAGGCCGGGAACGAATCTCATCTCCTCGGCGCTGCGGGCGTAAGCCTGACCGAAGCGGATGACGTCGGCCTCCAGCTCGGTGAGTCCTCCCCGCGCCTTGACCGCGGTCTTGTATCGCGCGAGCGCGCTCTTGCGGTCGGCTTTCTTCGGCCAGGTCTTCCACGCTCTCGCGAACGATCCAGCGACCTCATCCACGACAACGGGCCTCCGCTCGCGCGCCGGAGAATGCGAAGCATTCTCCATCGGTTCGGGTACGGGTACGGGTACGGGTACGGGTACGGGTACGGGAGGATTCGCCCCCGACTCGGCCCCCGAATCGGGTACCCGATCGGGTGGCGACTCGGGGGAGCGATCAGGACCCGGCTTGCCGTCCGATCCGGAACCGTCTTCTCCCTCGGGGTAGCACCAGACACAGCCGGGAGCTTTCCGGTTCCGCTGAACATGCCAGCGCCGGTGATTGCCCTCCTGCCCGCCGTCTGTCATCGCTGATCTGGCGGAGCCGACAGAGGCCGCATCGGGGTTGTAGAGCGACCAGTTGTGGAACTGGTAGCCACCGTCGACCACCTCCCAGAAACCGGCCTCCACGAGGTCGGCTGCCATCCTCTTGGTGCACGCGAGCTCCGCCAGCATGTGGTCGGGGATCAGGCCGTCTGTCAGCTCTCGTGCGGCCCACGACCCCGCGAGCACCCACAGGCCCATTGCCGCAGCGCGCCGCGCCCGTGGGATCCTTGTCGTCTTGAGCGCGGACGCGAGTCCGTCATCGACTTTGAACCAGACCATTCAGTGGACCTTTCGGGCGCGCCGACGCCCCGAGAGCGGTAGGACGGCTCTCGGGGCATCAGCGGTGGGTGGAATCAAGCGACGGCCCCCAGCGCGGGCAGGGCGGGCGTCACGGCCATGTATCGGCCTCGGGCGGGTTCTCGGCGCGGGCGGCCTGTTCGATGAGTGTCACGGCGAGGCGGCGGGCCTCATCGGGAAACATCGCCGCGGAGTCGCCTGGCATCTGCACGATCACGACGGGAGCCCCGGCGTGCTCGTCGACGTCGACCAAGATGCTGCCGCCCGCGAACCGGGCATCGACGGCGACGCTCATGCGACGGCCCGCAGATCGCGAGAGGGACGGTCGGGGAAGGTGACGCGCAGCTCATCGGCAATGTCGACGAGCGCGGCGCGCACGAGGTAGGCGAGGTGCCGGGGCGGGACGGCCGCCAGCTCGTCGACGAGGACGCGGTCGAGGAAGTCGGGGTCTTCGGCGGCGTTCCAGACGAGGGTGGCGATGTCCCGGCCCTGCTCGCGGGCACGGTCGCGCGCACGGCTGTCAGCTGCGCGGTGTGCCGCCGCGCGCGAGATTGCGTCGGCGCGCAGGGCGTCCGCGACCGCTTCGCGGGAGTCGGCGGAATGGGTGGCAGCGAGGGCTTCACGCCAGAGCAGCAGGTGCACACGCGGTCGACCGCTGCGCTCGTCCGCCGGGGCCTGGCTGTAGGCCTCCGCCCGGTCATAGGCGCCCTCCGACGCACGCTCGAGGTAGCTGATCTGCGGGGAGAGTTTCTCGACGCTCTGTCGCCACCTCGCGCGACGGCCCTTCCCCAGTTTCTCGTCCCACATATCGACGACGCGGCCGGCGAGCTCGTCGACGGTCAGGCCCGCATCCTCGCGGGCCGACTGCAGCTCGATCGCGCGGGCGGCGCGGGCGCGCTGGGCGGTCACGCTGCGACCACCCATGCTCCGAAGAGGTTCGCCAGTCGGCAAACCTCACGGAGACGCACCAGCTCGCGCGCGAACACGGCGGCCTCGTCGTCGGACAGCGCGTCATCGATCTTGACGAACAGGCGGTAATCCTCCTGCTCGTCCCCGGGGCTGACGAAGCGGCAGACGCTGACTTCCCACTGGTCACAGGCCAGTTCATCGACGATGTGGATGAAGTCGGGGCCGGTGTGGGTGGCTTCACGGCACTGGCTGTCGGTGCAGGGGACCGGTGTTGCTATGGTGGTCTTGCTCACGGGGTCATCTCCTGTGGGTCTGGCCCTCACTGTGTTCCTGCACAGCGAGGGCATTTTCGGTTTGGTGGGTCAGTCGGCGAACGCTTCGGCGATGTACGCCTCGACGTCGGACTCTCGGAACATGCGCCGGCCGCCGACCTTGCCGGACTTGGGCGCCCGACCGACATGGATCGCATAGCGCAGGGCGCCGGGGGTGGTGCTGAGGCGGTCCGCGACCTCATCGACTGTCAGCAGCTTGACCATGGACTCTTCCTTACCTGGAAAGCGGTTTGCTCTATAAGCAACAACCTATGTCGAAGAATTGCATAGTGTCAAGTAGCGCCTGTAAGTTTCCATACATGGAAAATGAACGGCAGCGCGGGAACGACATCGGCGCGACCGGCCTGACGGTCGGGGCGAACGTGGCTCGAATACGCCGCGCCCGCGGGCAGAGCTTGCAAGGCCTCGCAGATCAGATGACGGCTATCGGTCGCAAGGTCAGCGTCTCGGGCCTGAGCAAGATCGAGAACGGCACGCGGAAGGTTGATGTCGACGACCTCATGGCGTTGGCCGTCTGTCTTGATACGCCTCCGCCCTCGCTGCTCTTACCTCGCGGAGAGCCCGATGCGATCACGCAGGTAACCGGAGTCACCGCCAGCCTGGCGTTGCTGTGGGAGTGGATGACTGGGGCCGGTGTCGGCATCTCGACTGACGAGGAGCGCGATTTCCAGGCTCGCGCGCTTCCGGGCTGGCTGACCGTGGACAGCGAAGTCCAGGGCCCCGATGGATCCGAAGTCATCCTCGGTGTGGTTCGCCCGGACGGGTGGACCGAACGGCAGGTCATTCGGTTCGGGGTGCCGACAGTCTGGAACCCCGATGAGCATTAGGCAGCGCCCCAACGGCTCGTGGCGAGCTCGCTACCGCGATGAGGCGGGCAAGGAGCACGCTCGGCACTTCTCTCTGAAGCGTGACGCCCAGAGGTGGCTCGACGAGGTGACGGCCTCGGTCGTCACCGGCATGTACGTCGACCCGCGCGCGGGAAACGTGCTGTGGGACGACTGGACGGCGGCGTGGGTAGCACGGCAGGCGTGGGCGGCGGGGACGGTGCAGGCGGCCGAGACGGCGCTGCACAGTGTCCCCTGGCGTCGGCGAGCCCTCCGTAGCGTCAGACCCTCAGACGTTCAGGCGTGGGTGAGCGCAGAGACGAAGCGCGGCCTCGCGGCATCGACGGTGCGCACGCGCCTGAACTATGTACAGATGGCGTTCCGCGCGGCCGTGCTGGACAAGGTGATCCCCGAGAGCCCTACGGCGTCTATCAAGGCGCCTCGACCGCGGCGCGCGGATGCCGCGATGGACATCCTCACTCTCGAGCAGACAGCCGCGGTGCTCGCCACGGCCGGGCGGTTCCGGCCGTTCGTCGAGGTGTGCCTGTTCGCCGGCCTCCGCCTCGGCGAAGCGGCAGGGCTGCAGCTTGGAGACGTCAACTTCCTCGGGCGCGCGATCGACATCAGGCGCCAGGTCCAGGGGTCGTCGATCGCATCGACGTCCCTGGCCTCCCCGAAGTACGGCAGCGAGCGCACCGTCTATGTGCCCGGCGGCCTCACCGCGGCTCTTTCTGCGCACGTTGCGGCTTCCAGGCTCGCCGCGCCGGACGCGCAGCTGTTCCGCACGCCCCGCGGCGACCTCTACCAGCGGAACAACGCCGGCGAGGAGTGGCGCGGTATCCGCGCCCGAGCGGGCCTCCCGGTCGGCGTCACACTCCACACGCTCCGGCACACGTACGCGTCGAACCTCATCGCGTCGGGGTGCGACGTCGTCACCGTGCAGCGCGCGCTCGGCCACGCTCAGCCGTCGATCACGCTCAACACGTACGCGCACCTCTGGCCGTCCGCGGAGGACCGGACGCGCGCCGCGACCGCGGACCTCATGGCCTCGATCGCCGCTCTTGCGGACTCTCCGCGGACTGAGAACAATAAACCCCAGGTCAGCGGTGGGTATTACCGGTAGTTCGTGAACTGCAGGTCGACGTCGAGGTCGGCGGCCTTGAGAAGGCGCTGCACCTCCTGCAGGTCGTCGCGCGACTTCGACTGCACGCGCAGCTCGTCGCCCTGGATCTGCGACTTCACGCCCTTGGGGCCCTCGTCGCGGATGATCTTGCCGATCTTCTTCGCGTCATCCTGCGAGATCCCCTCCTTCAGCGTGGAGGTGATGCGGTACTCCTTGCCGCTCTGCGTCGGCTCGCCGCTGTCGAGGCTCTTCAGCGAGATGCCACGTTTGATCAGCTTGGTCTGGAAGACGTCGAGGACGGCATTGGCCCGCTCTTCGGAGTTGGCCTTGATGACGATGGACTCGCCGCTCCAGGCGATGGAGGCGTCGGTCCCCTTGAAGTCGTAGCGCTGCTCGACCTCTTTGTGGGCCTGGTTGAGCGCGTTGTCGGCTTCCTGCCGGTCGATCTTGGACACGATGTCGAACGAAGAATCAGCCATCCCTCAAAGGTACCGGGGCTCTCGCATCCGTCACACGGACGGCGTGCCGTGTTCGCCGACAGAGTGATGATCTCGACACCCCGCGCGCTCTTGTCTAGCGTCAATGGATGGCACTGTGGAGAAAGCCCACCGCCCTGACCGTCCTGGCTGTCGCTCTCGCCGCCTCGGCGGGCTGCACGCCGAGCGCGGAGCCCGCGACGCCCTCAACGGCGCCCCCGTCCGTCGCGGAGCCCACGCCGATCCCCTACGCGGTGCCGACATCGGCGCCGGGCGAGATCGCTCGGGCGGTGTTCGAGGTGGTCGACGGTGTCAACACCACCGACACCGTGCTGTCCGACGCATTCGAGGCGGATGATGCCTTGACGGTGAGTGGCCAGTGCGAGGGCGGCGAGTGGATGCGCTACATCCTCCGCGACTCGACGCCCGACGGCGACGGCGCCGACCTCGCCAGTGGAACCTTCCGATGCGATTCGGCCGCGTCGCAGGGCAGCACGCACACCACCGGTGTCGGGGGCACCGTGCAGGTCGTGCTCACCGTGGCGGAGGGGACAGAACGCGCCTGGGTGACCGTGCAGAAGTGAGCCGAGCCCGCGCCAACGCCCCGTCGCGCTCGTAGACTCGGATGCCATGCGCGCACTCACCGAGAACGAGGTCAGGGAAGCGTTCGTCAACGCCACCCCCGACGAGCTGCGGATCATCGCCCTGCCCCTCGACTTCGTGCTGGCCGACTGGGATCACCTCGACTTCCTCGCCTGGCGCGACCCGCGCACCCGCGGTCGCGGCTACATCGTGACCGAGCATCAGGGACAGCCCACCGGCGTCGTGCTGCGCGCTGCCGAGGGGCAGTCCCGCGCGCGTTCGGCGATGTGCAACCTGTGCCACACGATGCAGCCGGGCGATCAGGTGTCGCTGTTCACCGCCCGCCGGGCGGGGGATGCCGGGGAGCACGGCGACACCATCGGCACCTACATCTGCGCCGATATGTCGTGCCACGAGACGGTGCGCCTGGCCGCTCCGCTGGCGCCGAGCGAGATCCGCGCGAGCGTGGATCGCAAGATCGACGGCACGAAGCGCCGCACCGAGGAGTTCGTGAGCCGCGTACTGGATTCCGCCGAGGTCTCTCGCTGAACGGATGCCACCGTGGTTCGACGCATCCCTGCGGGGATAGTAGAGTGGTCTATCGCGCCTCTGGTCGACTGCGAAAGTCGGGCGGGTGCGCACCTGGCGAGTTACCCAAGCGGCCAAAGGGATCTGACTGTAAATCAGACTGCATTGCATTCGGGGGTTCGAATCCCTCACTCGCCACCATGGGGTGTTCGGATATCTGACGTGAAACGTTCGGATAACTCAGAACACCAGACATACGAGAAGAAGGCCGCCGGAACCCGGCGGCCTTCTTCTCGTTATGGCTCCTAGCGACTGCGGGCTGCGCGACCGCGGCCGCGCGATTCCGCGGGTAGTCCGAGTTGGACTGCGCGTCGCGCCGAGACGCCCTTGCGGCTGCGACTCGGACCGGCCTCGTGCCGGACGGTTCGCGTTTCGCGCAGCCGGGCTTCTGGCGCGACGCCCGCGTCGATGCCGTGGTGTTCCTGCCAGCCTGCGATGTGACGCGCGTTGGTCCCGACCACTGCGAGGACGGCGAGGAACGCTTGGGCCGTCTCGCCGCGCAGGCACCGGTTCGCGTGGTCGTGCAGGCTGTTCTGCGCGTGCTTCATGGAGCGGTTGAAGGACTCGATGACCTGCCGACCGTATGAGTGGACGCTTTCCCATTCCTTGGTGCCGTACCGGTAGTGCTGCTTGTACTTTCCGCCGGCGTCGGGGCGGAACGAGGTTGTCATGGTCTTGCAGACCTGCTGCGCAGGTGTTGCACTTGCGGGCTTGATGGGCAGCCGCACCGCCCCCGTCGGCAGTTTTGCGGTTTCGTTCTTCTTCAGTGGGCAGAGCAGCGTCGGCGAGGGGCCAGCTGCCGGGCACCACATCGTGATGTTGCCGTTCGGCTTCGTATCCTTTCGGCGCATCTCGTAGAACGACCCTGCTGTTCGGCAAGCTCCTCGAGGATGCTGGGCTCCCCGCCGGTGTGGTCAACATCGTCACCACGACGAACACAGGCCCAGTCTCCGAACGCATCATCACCGACCCGCGTCTGCGCAAGCTCTCGTTCACCGGGTCCACACCGGTCGGGGTCAAGCTGCTTCAGCAGGCGGCGCCTGGTGTGCTGCGCACGTCGATGGAACTCGGCGGGAACGCGCCGTTCGTGGTCTTCGAAGACGCGAACATGAACAAGGCCATAGACGCCGCGATGCTCGCGAAGTTCCGCAACACTGGGCAGGCCTGCACCGCCGCCAACAGGTTCATCGTGCACCGCTCCGTCGAAGACGAGTTCGCCCGCCGCGTCACCGAACGAGTGGAGGCTTTCCGCATCGGCCGCGGAACCGACGAGAACGTGCAGATCGGTCCGCTCATCGACGTCAAGGCAGTCCAGAAGGCCGTAGCCCTCGTCGACGATGCCGTCTCGCGGGGTGCGACGCTTCGCACTGGCGGCAACGCAGTGGAAGGACGCGGCACCTTCTTTGAAGCGACCGTCGTCTCCGACGTGAAGCCCGGCAGCGATATCCTCCGCGAAGAGATCTTCGGACCCGTCCTCGCCATCATCCCTTTCGACGACGAGGCCGAGGCCGTCCGCCTCGCCAACGACACCGAATACGGTCTCGTCTCCTACGTCTTCACCGAAGACCTGGCGCGCGGACAACGCATGATTGAGCGCCTCGAGACCGGCATGATGGGCCTCAACGTCGGCGTCGTCTCTAACGCTGCGGCGCCATTCGGCGGCTGGAAGCACTCGGGGCTCGGCCGCGAAGGCGGCGCGGAAGGAATCAACGAGTACCTGCAGAGCAAGTACACGCTGACGACCAACCCGTTCGCGTGAATCGCTGAATCCAGGGCGAGCGCCGCAAGACCACCATCGCGCGGCGCTTCCGCGAGGCGCGTGATCAGCGCGACCTCCCGCCCTGGGCCTGAGCGACGGCGGCCCCGAGAAACCGGAACCGCCGTCGCTTGCCTCTGTTAAGCGCGGTGGCGTGTCTACTTTGCGCCCGACGTTCGTTTCGAGCCGTACCGCACCCAGGTCCAGACCATGACCCCGGCGAAGAGTATCCAGCCCACCCAGGATGGAATCACCTGGGCGACCGCGAGCACCATGCACACCAGTCCTAGCAGCACGAAGACGAAGAGCCCGATGCGAAAAACCTTGTTCGTCATGGTCCTTCTCCTATCCTCTTTCAGTTGGGTGTGCTGGCTCAGGGGCAGTGAACGGTGCCCCGAGGTTCGATGAACGGGTTCCAGCTGGGGAGGAACACCGGCGGCACAAGGTAGCCGACGGCGCCGACGCAGTTCCCCTGGCCGTAAGCGACAGCGGCGGTTCCTGCAGCGATGCCGGCACCGGCGGCGCAAGCGGCACTTGCCCACGGTCCTCCCAGCGCCAAGCACCCCGCGGCGAACGCGGCGGTCCCCGCCGGCGATCCGTTGGAGAGGTCGCGAGTCTCGTCCCTGTTCAGGTAGACGGAGCACCAGCCGACGCCGCACTCGGACGTCGGATCAGCCGTAACGGGGAACGCGGCGCCCTCGAGCGAAACGCTCTGCGTGATGACGTTCCCAGACACCGTGTAAGACGTTTCAAGGTCCTTTCCGTTGGCGTCCTTCGCCCACGGCGCGCTGATCTTGTTCACCCAGGTCCCGTCCGCCTTTGTGACGGTCACTGAGCCGTCACCGTTCAGGGTGAGCTGGGTTGATGCCTCCCCGACGGTGAAGTCGTAGGCATCCGGCGCGGTGCTGTCTTTGATGACCACGAAGCTCGCATTCGCGCCGGAGCTCGACAGGCCCGTCACGAATCCATACGAGGGCGAGTCCTGGACGGTCGCTCCCAGTCGGTCCACCTGTTCTGCGGTCGCGTCGGTCACCGGTGAGATCTGGACGCGCTCCGGTGAAGGTGTGCCGGACTCTGCCGCCATGCGCTGCAGGGTCGTGGACTGCTGAGACTCCTGCGCCACGTGAGGAAGGGCCGCAGCCGCGCCGAGCAGACCCTGTGATTCAACGACGCTGAGCGTGTCGATGGGCTCATCTGCCGCGAATGCGGGTGCGGACTGGACCGTCACGGCCAGTAGTGCGGCAGCGATGCCGGCGACCATTCGCGACTGCCTCTTCGATGAGGTGCGCGGGGACATTACCGTGTTCAATGTTGCTCCAATCGGGGGGAATGGAAGCGTGGCCTGATTACCACGCCTCTTCGACGCTATCCCCGACGGAGCGAGCATCTCAGAGACGGCCAGGCTTCTCCCAGGTTTGCTGCCCGAGCTCATCCAAACCCGTTCGCCGTTTCCTGTGCGACTCTTGCATCGCGCTCGCACGCGACCGCTTCGAGACGGTGAAAGCACCCCTTGGGTTTCGAAGCGGCGAAGACGCTGGTGACTGGGGTCGGAGGGCGGGCACGACGGCCGGGTTAAGCGAGGTCGCCCACCCCGTCCTGTCCGCGTCCGTGCGCGACGCGGCAGATGCTGATTCCCGCCTCTTCGACTCGGCGGCTGGCCGCATCAAGGGCCGACGGGTAGGGCGCCCCCAGCACGGGTCCCACCTCACCGCCCAACAGGCTCCGCGCAATTCGGAGAAGTCGTTCATCATCCGCGCAGGTTGGCAGAACTCCCGCAAAGGCGGTGGGCGACTGAACCTGGCGAACTCGACCAAAGACGTCCGAGTGAACTGGCACCGGCCGCTTACCGGCTATCCGTCTGCCGTCACCACTACGGCGGATGCAGACGGTACGTTCTGGGCATCGTCCATCGTCCGCGTGCCACAGGCGCTGGCGAACACTCCGACGCGTCTGCCCGCACGGCTGGCGTCGGCGTCGGCCTCAGGCAGACCTGGACGAAGCAGGGAGCCATCGATCCGAGGTGCGCGCACGCGCACCTCGCAAGCAAGAACGTGTCAGCCGAACGGTGGTTGGCAAGCGTGCAGAAGTTCAGATGCGCGGGAGCTCGACGATCCGCGGAACGTAGTGGAAAACAGCGCGGCCTGACGTGGGGAATGTTGGAAGCCCGCCTCTGCGACCCGTCGTCCCGTATGGGATTGGGGAGAGGCTGAACTTCCCCACAGTCTCGAGAAGGGGCTGCATGGTCACCCGGCCACAATGAAACGTGCACGCTCTAGTAGCTCATCGAAGGTGATGATTTCGACTTCTGCCTGAGCCCTTCGGTATAACTCGAAGGACTCCATCTTCTCTGCGTTGACGCCTGCATCGGTACGGAACTCGTCGAGACTCCCGACCAGCAGGACTTGTCGCGGGCGAGTGGTCGAGAAGTCGAGCCCTGTGGGGGTTCCGTCCGGAGTCGTATGCTTCTCGACCTGGTTGATCATGAGTCTGTACGCCTTGCGGACGGTTTTCTGTAGTTGAGCCGTACCTCCAACCAATTCGGCGGATGGCGAGTATACGTCCGGCTCACGATAGGGACGGCCCGGGGAGAGGAGGGGTGTGTCGTGTTTTTTGATCTCGCAGAATAGAAGGGTGCTGATGAGTGCTCGTGTCCTCATGATCGCGTCACTACGCTTGCCAGCGCCGGTGAAGATGTTGTTCCCTACGGTGATTCTCTCGAGCTTGCCGTCGTCCATCGCTGCGTGGGAAACAAGGTTCAAGCCGTAGCCGAAGATCCACGTCGCTCTCTCAAAGAAGCGCTGCCAGACAGCTTCGCGCGAGCCATCGGCGGCCTCTCGCTCGAAATGCGCGTTGTCCGTCAGTAGCGTCTCGAACTCCTCAAGGTCACTCTTCCGCCCGCTGAGTGCGGCGATTTCGGCGCCGTTTAGGGGCGAGTCCAGTACGGACTCGATCATTGGAACGACGTCGGCTCGGCTGCGAGCCCGGAGCGCACTGACAATGTCAGCATCCGTCGCATCGACCACTCGAACTGCCCGGTCGCCGACGGTCACCCCAGACAGTTCCACAAGGTAAGCCATGAGGGTGAGGAAATGCTCGTGACCATCTCCGGTATCGACGAGCGCTTTCACGATGTGGCTGCCAGGAATTTCGCCGGTTTCCCACAGTTGGGTGGCTTTCTTGCTTCTATCGCGTTTCCACAGACGAACCCGCGGAGAATACTTCCCTCCGTGGTCAATCAGGCGAACTTCGCAATGAAGAGAAACTCGAGGGCGGTCATCGAGGAGAAAGTCTTTGATGAGGCGGTTTTCGAGCGGGTCGTAAAAGTAGTGGAACGCGTCGGTCCCGGGTCGAATCTCGAGGGTCGTGAGGTCCCCCTTCGACATGTCCCAGGTGTGCAGATCGTCGATCTGCTTGATCCATTCGGCGAACGACATTCAGAAACCCTTGTCTTTGTATTCGGCAACAGAATACCTCGGCATTCAGAAGGCGTGGAGTCCTATTGCGCGATAGAATCGCGCCCGCGTTCGATAACCGTGCGAGCTCCATTTCCAGCGCAGTCTGTGTCGCGCGGTTGCGCGCGTATCTTAGTCCAACTCCTCATAAATGAGTAGCTGAGACTGTTCAAGAGCTCGCTCCTGCTCCTGGTCGTACTTCCAATCCTGCAACGCTCGCCAGAACCCCTCCGACGGCTCCACTTCCTCTTCAAGGACGTCATCAAAATGTCCGTCGAGCTCCATCTCGCTGTCTGTGAGCGACAAGCCGCAGACGGAGCATTCGAAGAGGTCTGGATAGGCGAAACGTTCGCCGCGGGGGTGGTTGTCAGGATACTGGCTGCCGGTGAAGTCGGTGTCGGAGTCAGTGACGTAACGGAATAGCGCTCCTGCCGAATAGCAGACGGGGCACGGGTGCACAACCACTTCGGGCGGGGAGATTACGCGAAGAACCGGCGCGGCAAGGACTGCGCGAACCTGCTCGACCTGCGCGGCGGGAATGTCCGCAATACGCTGATCGTATCGGCGGTGAGCCTCGGCTTTCCGCAGTTCAAGGTCGAGTTGCGTGCGCTCTGTCTCTTCCGCTTCGAGGTACTCGAGCAGTGTGGCGTTCTCGTCGTCCCAGAAGTCCTCGGGGTCCTCGTCAATGAGTTTCAGGCATGCCTGTACGACGACCACCATGGCCTGCATCCCTTCTGACGTGTGTTCCGGATCGACATAACCAAGGTGGGCGGCTGCGTTCCGCAGCCCAAGCACGAGGTCGACATGGCGCCCGCTAAGCCCGGATGGGTGGTGTGGGTGAAGGAGGCGAACTGCTCTAGCGGCTTCCTGGCCGGTCAGCGTGCGAATTGTGTCGAGAGGTTCGTCTGCGCGCACATCCAAGCGGATGCCGCTGTCGACGTTGGCGGCGATAAACGCGGGGTTCGCCGTAGCGAGACAGAGTTTGAGTGCGGTCTCGACGGCCACGCCGGCCGCCGTTGCTGCCCAAAGCGCGGCAGGCGGGGAGGTGTCGCCGAACTTACGGAGGGCCTCGTTGGCCGCCGTCATCGCCGCTAGCCGCAGATGCACGGTCAGCGACGACGAATCTGCGCTGCCGAGGCGCCATGACCGGCTACTCTCGGGTGCCGGTGAGCTCATGCGGCCGTGACCTGACGAAACTGCATGCTCGGAACCTATCGCTGGATCCGCGTGCATGATGCCGTTCTCCCCGGAATTCGAACGCGCCGCGTACATGGTCATCGTGATCGTCGACACCGCGCATAAAGGAGGTATGAACCTCCCCGATGGCTACGACCACGGCACGACCCGGGCCTACCGGCTTTGCCGCCCGGTCTGCAATCCCTGCAAGGCTGCAAACACAGCAGCCCAGGGGGCGCGACGAGCAGCGCGGCTCGCAGCGGGTATGCCGGAGGATGCCCACGGGAAGCCGTCGGGATACTCCTACTGGAACTGCCGTTGCCGGCGGTGCAGCATCGCGGTACTCGGCGAACCAAAGCAGGGACAGTCCACCCGCGCCGAGCGTCGCGCCGCATCGGACGAAGCACTCGCCGGCCAGCTCACCCGCGTTGTCCGGTACCGGTATGAGATCCTGCCCGACCCCGTGGTCGGCCGTGCACTGCGAAGGACCATCGGTGCCGCTCGCTACGTCTACAACTCTGCAGTGGCATTCGCGCGCGACCACCGCCGGGAAACTGGGAAGTACCCAGCGCTCGCGGGGCAGTCGAACGCAATCATCGCCGAGCCGCGCAGCCGGTTGCCGTGGTTGGCAGCGGTGCCGCACGCGGTCCTGTCCGCGGCGCTACGAGACGCACAGCGCGCGCAACAGAATCATCTTTCCTCGCTCGCCGGACAACGGCGCGGACCGAAGGTCGCCGCCCCTCAGATGAGGAAGAAGTCCCACGGGGGCAGCGTCAGCCTCAGCGATGGGGCATTCCGGATCGCAGGCGGATGGCAGAACACCGGCCGAACGGGCGGGCGCCTTCACCTGGGCAAGCACATCGGTACCGTCGGCGTGCGCTGGTCACGACCCCTGCCCTCTGACCCCACGACGGCGACGGTGGTCCTCACCCCA
This sequence comes from Microbacterium sp. Leaf151, assembly GCF_001424225.1. Lineage (GTDB taxonomy): Bacteria > Actinomycetota > Actinomycetes > Actinomycetales > Microbacteriaceae > Microbacterium. The sequence goes on from NZ_LMOR01000003.1 coordinate 134,952, forward strand.
GACGGCCGCTGGTGGGTTTCTTTTGTCGTCCGCGAGGCGCTCGCGCTCACGAAACCCCAAAACCCCGGCCGCGTCGCCGGTGTTGACCTCGGTCTGACCCACTTCGCCACCATCGCGTACAGCGACGGGCGCTTCGAGAAGATCGACAACCCCCGCTTCCTTCTGAAGCAGGAACGAAAGCTCGCCCACATGCAGCGTGACCTTGCGCGCATGCAGGGCCCCACACGTGGCCGCAAGGCTTCGAAACGGTGGGACAAGCAGCGGCGTCGAGTCGCTCGCCTGCACACCCACATCGCCAACCAGCGCGAGCACTTCGCCCGCCGGGAAGCCGCTCAACTGATCCGCGAGAACCAAGGGATCGTTGTCGAGACGCTGAACATCGCAGGCTTAGGTCAGTCAAAGGTCGGCAAGTCCGTGTATGACACCGCCTGGGGGATCTTCCTCCGGGCGCTCCAGGAGGGCTCGGTCAAACGTGGCCGTGACCTCATCGTGCTGCCGAGGTTCTTCCCTGGCAGCCGCAAGTGCTCCGCCTGCGGAACCGTTGACGGCCCCAAGCCGCTGCGAGTCCGTTCGTGGACGTGCCCCGAGTGCGGGGCAACTCACGACCGCGACGTCAACGCTGCAGTCAACCACCTCGAGTACGCCTACCAGGTCGCGGCGCTTGCCGCAGAGGACCTCACGGCGCTCGACCTCGCCGCTGGGCTAGCGGAGAGGCTAAACGCTCGTGGATGGGGTGTGGGCCAGCACATGGCGCCCCCAAGGGACACCACCCCGTGCGAAGCGAGTAACGGCCGGACCGGGTGGGAGCGAAAGCTGCTCGCCCGGAGACGGCGGTCGCGGCGTTCAGCGCTGCGGCGTAAGCATGTTCGGAACCGTGGCGCGAGAACCGTCACTTCGCAGGCGGCTCAAGGGGTCGCGGGGGATGCCGGAGGAATAGCGAGAGGATTCCAGAGGAATCGTCCCGTGAAGGCTTCTGAACTCCCGCGGAAATCCAGGGCTGAATGAGAAACCCGAACTCACCACCATCAGAAAAGGGCACCCGATCGGGTGCCCTTTCTCGTTGTGTTTGCGATTGCTCAGACGCCGGAGAGCAATGCCTTCGACCTCACCTCGAGGAACGACACCAGTGCGGCGAGCACGACCACCTCGTTCCCGAGATTGACCAGTTCGACGGCGTCGAGCTCGATGGTGGCGTCGCGCGCCTCCATCGTCGCCTTCCAGGCGCCGCCCCCTCCGGAGATGGGCTGCAGGTAGGTGACGGTCTTCGCGCCGCTGAGATCGACGACGATCAGGCCCGAGTCGGGATCCGTCTCGTCTTCCTGCCCGAGGAGTCGGATGTCGCTGCCGGTCAGGTAGCCGAGACCGCGAAACTGAGCCAGCCAGTCCTCGAGGAGGTCCTTGTTCAGAAGGCTTCGTACCGGCACGGCTCTCTCCGATCCATGCGCGTGAATATCACGCGTCCCCTCACATTATGACGGAGGAGATTGGACCGAGGCCAAAATCGAGCTCACGCGGTGCGATCGCGCGAGCGTGGTGGTCGCGCTCAGGCGGCGCGGACCGGGCGTCCGGCAGCGCGAGCAGCGTGCACCGGAGAGTGTGCCGCCTCTTCGGCGGACTCCCACGTGCGCACATCGATGACGAGACCTGACGCGGCGTTGGCCTGGTCGGCCAGGGCGCGCAGATAGTCGCCGACGAGCTGCTCCGGCTCGGTGGATTCGAAGACGAAGCGGAGGGGGATCGCCGGCTGGAGCCAGATGGTGGAGCGTCCGGGCTCGCCCGCGGTGCCGGTCCAGGTGAAGGTGAACGATTCGCCGCGGCGGAGCTTCGTCGAGGCGATGACCTTGATGTATCCCATCAGGCGGTCCGGAAGCGAGATAGGCGCTACGTCGGAACCGTAGAACAGAGTGGCCATTGGGTCTCCTTCGGTCGTGAATGGGGGGTCGGCTAAAAATTAAACTAGCACGTATTTCACCAACTTAATTATTTTCATGAAATGTTCACTTTCTTCACTATGGTGGGGGTAGTGGTCGGCCGGACCACGCTGAGGAGAGGGATGACGTTGTCGCACACCTCGGCGTTGATGACCGCACTCGACGACTACGTGACCGCTCGTGATGAGGCTGTAGCCAAGGCCCGCCGCGATCTGTCGGTCAGTGAGCTCGAGGCGGCGGCGATGTCGCACATCGCAGGCGAGCCCGGCATCCGTCCCTCCGATCTGCGGGGGCGCCTGGGGGTCACCGCTGCCGGCGTGACCACCCTCGTCGACCGCCTCATCGGCCGCGGGCTCCTGCGTCGCGAGCTCGACGCCGACGATCGTCGTGTGAATCACATCCATCTCGAAGTCGATCTCGACTCGGAGCCGTGGGCGGCGCTTCGCCGCTTCCCGCGAGAGGTGGAGTCGGCCGTGCGCGCCGAACCCGCCGAGGTCGCCCGCGCCGCCGCTGAGATCCTCGTGCGCGTCACCGAACGGGTGCGCGTGCGGCTCTGACGACGTCGGGCGAAGGGTGTGCGGTGCGCACGCGCCCCGCGTCGAGTTCCACCACGCGACCGGCGTCGGAGATCAACCGATCGTCATGGCTGACGCACACCACGGTGGCACCGCGGGCGAGTTCATGGGCGATCGCGTCTCGATTGCGTTCCGCGCTCGCTGCATCCAGGCCGGTCGTGGGTTCGTCGAGCAGCAGGATGCCGGCCGTCCGGGCAAGTCCCTGTGCGAGGAGCGCGCGCTGACGCTGGCCACCTGACAGCGAGGCGAAAGGGTGCCGCGCTAGAGGTGCGATGTCGAGTCGCTGCATCGCCGTCTCGATCGCGACACGGTCGGATGTGTCGAGACGACGGATGGCTCCCGCATGTCCCCAGGCGCCGACCGACACGATGTCGCGCACGGTGAGGGGCAGGTGTTCCGACACGGCCGCACGTTGAGGCACGAAGGCGCGGGAGTGCCGGCCTACCTCGACGGAGCCGGAAGACGGCTCCCGCGCACCGGCGAGCACCTCGAGCAGTGTCGACTTTCCCGCGCCGTTCGGGCCGACGATGACCGTCAGCGACCCTGCGACGATGTCGACGTCGACGCCGTCGAGCGCGAGGGTGCCGCGCAAATCGACTCGGAGGGCGCGCGCGACGATGGCTGAGGGGGGCATGGCATCCACTATACGAGTTTGAGAATCATTCTCATTCTCGCTACGGTCGGGCATCGTGACCTGGCTCTTCGATCCCTTCTCGCTCGAGTTCGTGCAGCGCGCGCTGCTCGGCGGCGTTCTCGTGGCGATCCTGTGCGCGATCGCCGGCACCTGGGTGATCGTGCGAGGGATGGCGTTCCTCGGCGAGGCACTGGCGCACGGCATGCTCCCCGGCGTCGCCCTCGCGACCGTGATGGGCCTGCCGGTGCTGCTCGGAGCCGCGGTGAGCGCCGTGGTCATGAGCCTCGGCATCGGGGCGCTGCAACGGCGCGCGAAGCTGTCGTACGACACGAGCATCGGCCTGCTGTTCGTCGGCATGCTCGCGCTCGGAGTCATCGTCATCTCGCACGCCGGGAGCTTCGCGACGGATGCCACGGCCATCCTGTTCGGCGATATCCTGGCCATCGGGGCGGGGGACCTCGTCGTCCTCGCCGTCGCCGTGGTCGTCGGCCTCACCGCGGCCGTCACGGCGCACCGCGCGCTCGTCGCGCTCGCGATCGACGAGCGTGTCGCGCGCGTGCTGGGGCTTGGTCCGCGCGTCGCGCAGACGGTGCTGGTCGGTCTCGTGACCCTCGCCGTCGTCGCGTCGTATCAGGCGGTCGGATCCCTGCTGGTGGTCGGGCTGCTGGTCGCCCCCGCGGTCGCCGCGCGGCAGTGGACGCACCGCATCCCGACGACCATGGTGCTCGCCGCCGCCATCGGTGCCGCGGCGGTCGCGGCGGGACTCCTCATCTCCTGGCACGCCGCAACCGCCGCCGGCGCCACGATCGCGGCCAGCGCCATCGGCGCAGCGGGCGCCTCGTGGGCCCTTCGCGCAAGTCGTGACGCCGTGCGGGGCCGCACGGCATCCCCTGTCCTTCTTCCCGCCTGACCTGGAAAGTCCTCATGCCCCATCCCGCTTCCCCTCGGCGGCTCGCTCCTCTGGGGGCGCTGCTCCTCGTCGCTCTCGCCGGTTGCGCCGCTCCCGCGTCTCCCGCCGGCGACATGCCCACCGACCCCTCGCCCGACACCCACGGTGAGATCGCCGGCGCCGCGGAGCTCGCCGAACCCGCCGTCGGCCTCACCTCGATCGATGGTGAGGGACACGTGTCGCACCTCGACCTGCTCGAGGAGACCACGGCCGATCTCGGCGCCGTGCGCGCTCCGCTCACGATGCATTCGGACGGGCGCTACCTGTTCGCGGCCGACGAGTCCGGGGTCTCGGTCGTCGACAGCGGGGTGTGGACCTGGGATCACGTCGACCACTTCCACTATTACCGCGCCGAGGCGCGCATCCTCGGCGACGTCGAGGGTGAGGGGATCGCGACCGTGGCGACGTCGAACTCATCGACCACCGGCGGCACGGGGCTCTTCTTCCCCGGATCGGGTGAGGCCGTTCTTCTCGACACCGAGGCGCTGTCGACGGGGGAGATCGTCGAGACGTTCCGGCTGCAGACCGTTCCCGGCGCGGGGCTCGTCGTGCCTGCGGGCTCGTTCGCCGCGGTCGCTGCGGGTGGCGAGGTGACGCTGCACGCGACCGACGGCACCGCGGTCGGCGAGGCCGCCGCCTGCACGGACCCCGCCGGCACCATCACCACCCGCGTCGGTGCGGTGATCGGATGCCAAGACTCCGCCCTCCTCATCACCGTCGCCGACGAGCAGCCCGTCGTCGAGCGCATCCCGTACCCCGTGGGCGCGACCGCGCCGCGCGCCACCGCGTTCGCGAATCGCGAGGGGCGGCCGACGGTCGCAGCGGTCGCCGAGGGGGTCGGGGTGTGGATGCTCGACACGCGAGAGCGATCGTGGACGCTTCTGCCGACGGCCGAGCCGGTCGTGCAGGTCACGGCGGTCGACGACAAGGACGCGAACCTGCTCGCCCTCACCGCCGACGGTCGAATGCTGGTGCTCGATGGCGGGACCGGTGCGCTGCGAGCGGCATCCGCTCCGCTCGTGAGCGCGAGCCTGGCGCAGGGACAGCCGGTCAGTCTCATCGCCGACCAGCAGCGCGCCTACCTCAGCGGATCCGCCGAGGGCCGCATGTGGGAACTCGACTTCGCCGACGGCGCACGCATCGCCCGCGAGTTCACGCCCGAGCGCACGCCGCTCTTCGTCGCCGAAACGGGGCGCTGACATGAAGAAATTCCTGGCCGTCGCGCTCACGGCCGCCGTGCTCACCCTCACCGGCTGCGCGGGCGGCGTGGCATCCGATCGCCCGCTCGTCGTGGTGACGACGAACATCCTGGGCGACGTCGTGTCGAACCTCGTCGGCGACGACGTCGAGGTGATGACGCTCATGCGTCCCGGCGCCGACCCGCACTCGTTCGAGATCTCCGCCGCCGAGGCCGCCCGCATGCGCTCCGCCGACCTGCTGGTGGCCAACGGCATCGGCCTCGAGGAGGGACTGCAGCAGCACCTCGATGCCGCGGAATCCGAGGGGGTCCCCACCTTCGTCGCGGGGGCCGCCGTCACCGTGCTTCCGTACACCTCGACCGACGCCGGAGGTGCCGACGATCCGCACTTCTGGACGGATCCCGCACAGATGATCGCCGTCGTCGACGCCCTCACGCCGATTCTCGAGGGAGTGGGCGGTGCCGCTGTCGCCGATCACGCCGCCGCGTACCGTGCGGAACTCACCGATCTGGATGCCGAGATGACCGCCGCCTTCGCCGCGATCCCGACGGAGCGGCGCGCGCTCGTGACCAACCACCACGTCTTCGGCTACCTCGCCGACCGTTTCGACTTCCGTCTGGTGGGGGCTGTCATCCCCGGTGGCACGACCCTCGCCGCTCCCAGCACGAGCGACCTCGCCGACCTCGTGTCGGCGATCGATCGGGCCGGTGTGCCGACCATCTTCGCGGAGTCGTCGTCGCCCGACCGCCTCGTGCGGGCGCTCGCCGATGAGGCCGACCGGCAGGTCGCGGTGGCCGAGCTGTTCACCGAGTCGCTCACCGACGCCGACGGCGGAGCACCCGACTACCTCGCCATGATGCGCGTCAACACCGAGCGCATCCGATCCGGTCTGGCTCCCTGAGCCCGACGCCAGAGCCCCGACACGGCGCACCCCGTCGCCGCGTCATCGCCCGGACCCTCGCACCGCCGCGGGTCCTCACCCAGAAAGAGAATCACATGCGCAGTTCCTCCTTCCGCGCGGATCGCCTCCGCCGCGCGGGCCTGCTCGCCCTCGCGGTCGGGGCCACGGTCGGCCTCTCGGCATGCGCCGGCGGCGCCGGAACCGGCTCGGCCGCTCCCGCCTCCAGCGCCGCCGCTGCGGCCGACACCGGCACCCGCGTCGCCCTGTCGTACCCCGGCGGGGTCGTCGTGCTCGACGGTCAGAGCCTCGAGACCCTCGGCGACTTCACGTCGGAGGAGTTCACCCGCCTGAACTCCGCCGGTGACGGCCGCCATGTCATGGTCACCACGAGCGAGGGCTTCCAGGTCCTGGATGCCGGCACCTCCGGCGTGGAGCCGCAGCTCACCGACCTCGTGTTCGCGGCCGCCAAGCCCGGCCATGTCGTCACGCACGGCGGCAAGACGGTGCTGTACGCCGACGGCACGAGCGACTCCACCATTTTCGACACCGACGCCCTGCTGGCATCCACCGACGAGCTCCCCGCGGTCGAGACCATCCCCGGCGTCGAGGCGCACCACGGTGTGTCGATCGTGCTCGAGGACGGCTCGTTCGTCACGACCGTCGGCAACGCGAACGGCCGCACGGGGATCGTCGTCAAGGACGCTTCGGGTGCGACCGTCGCCGAGAACGCGACCTGCCCCGGCGTGCACGGCGAGGGCACCGCGAAGAACGAGGTCGTCGTCTTCGGCTGCGACAACGGCGCCCTCATCTACGACGACGGCGTGATCACCAAGGTCGAGGCCCCCGACCAGCCGTACGGCCGCTCGGGCAACATGTTCGTCAGTGAGACCAGCCCGCTGGTGCTCGGCGACTACAAGGACGACCGCGACGCGGAGGGCTACTTGCTGCACCGCGTCTCGGTGGTGGACACCGCGGCGAAGACGCAGACCATCGTCGACATGCCGGCGGGGGCCGAGTACACCTTCCGCGACCTGGCCCGCGGCCCCGAGGACCTCGGCTACATCCTCGCCTCCGACGGCGCCATCCACGTGTTCGACCTCGAGTCGGGTGCCTTCACCGAGGCGTTCCCCGTGATCGACGCCTGGGAGGGCCCGGTCGAGTGGCAGGACGCCCACCCCGCGATCAAGGTGTCGGGCGACATCGCCTACGTCACGGAGCCGACGAAGAACGCCGTGCACGCGGTCGATCTGACCACCGGCGAGGTCGTGAAGAGCGCGACGCTGGAGCAGACTCCGAACGAGATCGCGCTCACCAAGTAAGATCCCCCGCTCACCGACCGCCCCGGTCGTACGCCACCTGCAGTGCCGCGCGCACCGCGCGTACACCGGGGCGGTCGGCCGTTCCGCGGCGCACCGCGGTGAACACCTCGCGGCGCGGTTCACCCGGAAGATCGACCAGCCGCACCGGTGGAGTGCCCCCGGCGAAGACGAGGTCGGGGATCATTCCGACCGCGTGACCGGATGCCACCAGCCGCACGTGCGCGGTCAGGTCGGCCATCTCGAAGCGCACGTCGGGTTCGAAGCCCGCGGCCCGGCACTGCTGGGTCGCCCATTGTCGGGCGGCGGTGCCCACGGGTTCCATCACCCATGCGCGATCGCGGAGATCGGCGAGGGTCTCGGCGGGATCGCCGTGCGCGACGGCGAGGTGGATGGCATCCCGCCCCAACAGGCTCCGCTCGATGCCGTCGCGGTGCTCGCGCGTATGACCGGGGTACTGCTCGGCGACGGCGAGGTCGAAGCCGCGCGCCGCGACCTCGAACAGCCCCTCTTCCGGGGCGAGTTCGGCCACCTCGATGCGCAGCAGCGGCTCGCTCTCGGCGAGGGCGTCGAGGGCACGGGGGAGCAGGCCGTGTGCGGCGGACTGCATCACCGCGACGCGCACCGGCGCGAGCGAGGGGCGGAGGCGTTCGAGCTCGGCGCGCGCCGCCTCGTCGGCGTCGAGCATTCGCGCGGCGTGCGCGGCGAGGGCCGCGCCCTGAGCGGTCAACCGGAGGCGCCGGCCGTCGGGCTCGAGAAGAGGCACGCCCGCTTCGCGCTCGAGCAACGAGAGCTGCTGCGAGATCGTCGACGGACTGTACGAGAGAGCGTCGGCGACGGCGGCGAGGGTGCCGCGCATCGACAGTTCGTGCAGCAGGCGCAGACGGCGGAGGTCGAACATGGCATCCCTTCGATCCTGTCGAACATAACCCGTCATCAATCATCGCTTTTCCTGACGGGATGCGGGCCGCATGCTGAGGGCATCCGAGGAAGGATCGCCATGTCGCTCACTGACGCATCTCCCGTCGCATCCGTCACCACCCCCGCCGGGCATGTCACCCCCGCCGGGCATGTCACGCCCGACGAGCAGATTTCGCCCGTCGAGCTGGTCGCGCCCGCCGCGCTGGCCGACGAGGCCATCGCCCTCGTGCGCCGCTGGCTCGCCGAAAGCAGGGAAGAGCCGGTCGACGTCTCCGCCGAGCGCCTGGCCGGGGTGCTGCGCGACCCGCACGGCCTCGACTTCACGGTGGGGTTCGTCGACGGTGTCGTGCGCCCTGACGATGTGCGAGTCGCCGCGCGCAATCTCGCCGCCCTCACCCCCCTCATCCCCGGCTTCCTGCCGCTGCACCTGAAAGCTGCGATCCGTCTCGGCGCCTTCGCCGCGCCGATCCTTCCGCGAGTCGTCGTGCCCGCCGCCCGCACGGCGCTGCGCTCGATGGTGCGCCATCTCATCGTCGACGCCAGCGACCGCAAGCTCGGCGACGCCATCACCTCGATCCGCGGCCGAGGAGACGGCATCCGTCTCAACGTGAACCTGCTCGGTGAGGCGATCCTCGGCAAGAAGGAGGCCGCGCGCAGGCTCGCCGGAACGCGCAAGCTGCTCGCGCGCGCCGACGTGGACTACGTCTCGATCAAGGTGTCGTCCACCGTCGCGCCGCACACGCCGTGGGCCTTCGACGCCGCCGTCGCCGACGCCGTCGCGGCCCTGCGCCCGCTCTACCGGGTGGCCAAGGAGACCGGCACGTTCCTGAACCTCGACATGGAGGAGTTCAAAGACCTCGACCTCACCCTCGCCGTCTTCGAGACGCTGCTCGGCGAGCCCGAGTTCCACGGCGTCGAGGCCGGCATCGTGCTGCAGGCCTACCTTCCCGACGCCCTCGCCGCGATGGTCCGCCTGCAGGAGTGGACCGCCCGGCGCGTGGCATCCGGGGGCGCGCCGATCAAGGTGCGCGTCGTCAAGGGCGCGAACCTTCCGATGGAACGGGTGGATGCCGACGTCCACGACTGGCCGCTGGCCACGTGGCCGTCGAAGCAGGCGACCGACGCGTCATACAAGGCGGTGCTCGACTACGCGCTGCGGCCCGAGCGCACCGCGAACGTGCGGATCGGCGTGGCCGGCCACAACCTGTTCGACGTCGCCCTCGCGTGGCTGCTCGCGGAACGGCGCGGAGTCACCTCGTCGACGGGCACGCCCGGCGTCGAGGTCGAGATGCTGCTCGGCATGGCGACCGCCCAGCAGGCCGTCGTGCGTCGGACCGTCGGCGCGATCCTGCTGTACACCCCGGTCGTGCACCCGCAGGAGTTCGACGTCGCGATCGCGTACCTCATCCGCCGCCTCGAAGAAGGCGCGTCGAGCGAGAACTTCATGTCGGCGGTGTTCGACCTCGACACCCACGCGGCGCTGTTCGCCCGCGAGCGCGACCGCTTCCTGGCATCCCTCGCCGACATGCCCGAGGGTGTTCCGACCTCCCACCGCGTGCAGGATCGCACGGCCGCGGCAGAGCCCGCGCCCACGCATGCGTTCCGCAACACACCCGACTCCGACCCGGCGATCGCGGCCAACCGCGACTGGGCCCGCGCGATCGTCGCGCGGATGGAGCGCTCGGAACTCGGTCGCGCGACCATCGCCGCGCACACCGTGACCGACGAAGGCGCCCTGAACGCGCTGATCCAGGATGCCGCGACGGCGGCCGTGAGCTGGCGGGAGCTGGGGGCTGCGAAGCGCGCTGAGATCCTCCATCGCGCGGGCGACGCGCTCGAGGCCCGTCGAGCCGATCTGCTCGAGGTCATGAGTGCCGAGTGCGGCAAGGTCATCGAGCAGAGCGACCCCGAGGTGTCGGAGGCGATCGACTTCGCGCACTACTACGCCGAGCAGGCGCGCGCGCTCGACGACGTCGACGGCGCGACCTTCACGCCCGTCGGGGTGACGGTGGTCACTCCTCCCTGGAACTTCCCCGTCGCGATCCCCGCCGGCTCGACCCTCGCCGCGCTCGCCGCAGGGTCCGCGGTGGTCATCAAGCCCGCGGGCCTCGCCGAGCGCTCCGGCGCCGTGATGGTCGAGGCGCTCTGGGAGGCGGGCGTGCCCCGCGAGGTGCTCAGGCTCGTGCAGATGTCCGAGAACGACCTCGGTCGTCAGCTGCTCACCCACCCCGCCGTCGAACGGGTCGTGTTGACCGGGGCGTACGAGACCGCCGAGCTGTTCCGCTCCTTCCGCCCCGATCTGCCGCTGCTCGCCGAGACGAGCGGCAAGAACGCCGTGATCGTCACCCCCAGCGCCGACCTCGACCTCGCGGCGAAGGACGTCGCGATGTCGGCCTTCGGCCACGCCGGCCAGAAGTGCTCGGCGGCATCCCTCGTCGTGCTCGTCGGCTCGGTCGCACGCTCGCGTCGCTTCCGCGACCAGCTCGTCGACGCGGTCACCTCGCTCGAAGTCGGGATGCCGTGGGACGAGGCCTCCCGTGTCGGTCCGCTGATCGAGCCGGCCCAGGGGAAGCTTCTCCAGGCCCTCACCTCGCTCGAGCCCGGCCAGCGCTGGGTCGTCGAGCCTCGCCGCCTCGATGACGACGGGATGCTGTGGCGTCCCGGCATCCGCGAGGGCGTGCAGCCGGGGAGCGAGTTCCACCGCACCGAGTACTTCGGACCCGTGCTCGGCATCATGACCGCCGAGACCCTGGATGAGGCGATCGACATCGTCAACGCCATCGAGTACGGCCTCACCTCGGGCCTGCATGCGCTCGACGCGGTGGAGATCGACACGTGGCTCGCGCGTATCGAGGCGGGCAACGTCTACGTCAACCGCGGCACCACGGGTGCGATCGTGCAGCGCCAGCCGTTCGGCGGGTGGAAGAAATCCGCAGTGGGGGCGGGGACGAAGGCCGGCGGCCCGCACTACCTCTTCGGGTTCGGAACGTGGACGGATGCCCAGACTTCGGCGCCGCGGTCCACCGACGCCTTCGCCGCACCGGCGCTGGCCGCCGTGCCCGCGAGCGACCGCGAGTGGCTGGCAGCCGCCCTCTCCAGCGACGCTGCCGCGTGGACGTCGGAATTCTCGCTCGCCCGTGACGTGACGGGGCTCGAGTCGGAGCAGAACGTGCTGCGCTACGCCGCCGTGCCCGTGACCGTGCGGCTCGAGGACGCGTCGGAGACGGCGCTGGTGCGGGTGACCGCGGCGGGTGTGCGGGCGGGGTCGCCGGTGACGGTCAGCACTGCGCGCGAACTGACGCCCGCGGTACGCGCGTGGCTCGAGGGCGTCGGCGTGCGTGCCGCTGTCGAGGACGCCGCCGGCTGGGGTCGCCGCGCCGCGCGCATCGCCCGCACGGGCGGACGCGTCCGGCTGCTCGGCGGCTCACCGGCCGCGGTGGCCGAGGCCACCGGAGGCTCGCCCTCGCTCGCCGTCTACCCGGGCGCGGTCACCCGTGCGGGGCACGTCGAGCTGTTGCCGTTCCTGCGTGAGCAGGCCGTGTCGATCACGGCGCACCGCTTCGGCACTCCTCGTCGCTACGAGGTTCCCCCGCTCGTCGCGCGGTGACCACCGTGGCGGGCGGGGCCGTTCGTTCGGGGCGGCCCCGCCCGTCGGTGTTCTCGTCGTCGGCGTTCCTGCGTCGTCTTCGGCCGGGCAGGGTCGGTCAGGCCGTTCCCGACGCGGCGACACGCTGTGCGGCCCGGCGCACCGAATCCGGCACGGAAGTGTTCGGGTCGGTCTGCGGTGAGGTCACCGGCGCGCCCGCGACGATCCGCAGCGGCAGCATGCCCGCCCACACCCCGCGGTCCTCGCCGTCGTCGTCGACCTCCACGAGGGAGCCCGCGTTGTCCTTGACGCTCGCCTCGGCGAGCGGCAGACGCAGGACCATGGTCGCCGCGATCTCGCGCGCGGTCATCGGGCGCACGTCTTCGCTCCGCCCGGGCATGAGGTGCTCCGACAGCGCGAGGAGCGCGGCCTCCTTCTGCTCCGGGGGGACGACGGATGCGACCCCGTGCACGACGGCGCACCGGTAGCGCATCGAGCTGTCGAAGAGCGACCGGGCGTACTTCAGGCCCAGCAGGTGCGTCACCGTCAGGCAGACCGGGGCGCCGGCGGCGATGCGACGGAAGAAATCGCTTCCGGTCGAGCCGTGAAGGAGCACGTCTTCACCGTCGCGGCCGATGCCGATCGGCAGGGCCACGGGCCGGTCGTCGCGGACGATGGCGAGCGTTCCCGACAGCGCGCCGTCGATCACGTCGTACAGCGCGGCGCGATCCGTGCGCTGGTGGTGTGCGCCGCGGCGGACGCGGGTGAGAGCGGTGAGGGGCAGGTCGGGGACGGGCCGGTCGGTGAGCGGCAGGTCGGTGGGAGACGGATCGGCGTGGGGGCGGTCGGCCCGACCGACGTCGGCGTGGCGCGCTTGCGGGTTCGGCGGGTCGGTCAGGGGCTGTCCAGCGACGGGTACATCGGTCATGATCCGATTGCATCCGTTTTGCTGGACCATGACGTAGTCCGCTTCTCGCGCGTTCTTGTGGACCAGTGGCAGACTTCGTGCGTGATCTCGCTCGGCATCCTGGACCGCCGCTCGACCGTGTCGCTGCACGAGCAACTCGCACACGGACTGCGGGCGGCGGTGCTTGCGGGACGCCTGCGTGGGGGAGAAGCGGTGCCGTCGACGCGCGCGCTCGCCGCCGACCTCGGAGTCGCTCGCGGCACCGTCGTCGCCGCGTACGAGATCCTCGCGGGCGAGGGGTATCTGGTGTCCCGACCGGGGGGTGCGACCGTCGTCGCCGAGGTCACGGCGCATTCACCGTCACCGCGCGCGCGGGCCGACACCGGCACTGTGGAGGAGCCGCCGCCCGTCGATCTGCGTCCGGGGCGGCCCGGTACGACGGGTCTCGCGGATGCGGGGTGGCGCTCGGCGTGGCGGCGGGCGACGGCGGGCGATCCGGATGCGGACGTCCCCGACACAGCGGGTGCGCAGGTTCTGCGTGAGGAGATCGCCCGGTACCTCGGTCGTGCGCGGGGGCTCGATGTGGCGGCATCCGAGGTCGTCGTGACCGCCGGCACCAGCGATGCGATGCTCCTGGCCCTCCTCGCCATGTCGCCTCGTGGCGGCAGGACGACGTTGCGGGTCGGCATCGAGAACCCGGGGTATCCGCGCGTGCACCGGATCCTCCGTCGGCTCGGCATCGAGGCCGTCCCCGTCCCCGTGCGTCTCGGCGCGGGTCTCGACCTCGATGCGGTCGAGCGTCAGCGCGATCTCGATGCGTTCATCGTCACTCCCCACCATCACTACCCGCTCGGAAGTCGGTTGGATGCCGAGGCGCGTGCCCGTCTGCTCGCTTGGGCCGACCGCGAGGACGTCGTCGTCATCGAGGACGATTACGACAGCGAATTCCCCCACGGTCGGGCGCCCCTTCCCCCGCTGCACATGATCGATCCCGCGCGGGTCGTCTTGATCGGCAGTCTGTCGAAGACCCTCACGCCGGCAGTCCGTTGCGGGTGGCTCGTCGCGACCGGCGAGGTGGGTGAGCGGATGCGCGCGGCGCGCGGCGATCTCGATCTCCCGGTCTCGCTCGTGCAGCAGCACGCGCTCGCGCTGTACCTCGCGGAGGGTTCACTCGCACGGCACACGGCGCGGCGGCGGCGCGAGTACCGCCACCGTCGTCGCCTCCTGCTCGAGGCTTTCTCGGGCGTGCCCGGCGTCGACTTGGCGGCCACGGACGGTGGCCTGCATGCGGTGGCGTTACTCCCCGGGAGGGGCGAGGATGCCGAGCGTGCGATCGTCGCGGATCTCGCCGAGCGCGGCATCCGGGTGGCGCCTCTGGCCTCGTACATCTGGGAGGGCGCCGGCTCGTCGCTTCCGGCGGGCATCGTTTTCGGGTACGCCGCGCCATCGACCGTCGTGCTCGTGGAAGCGATCGAGGGGATGCTCGCCGTTCTGCGTGCGCACGTCGGTATCGGTGGTCCCACGGGGCCGATGTCGGAATCGCCTCCGGGCTAGCGCCTGCTCACGGTGGTGGTAGGTAGGTATGGGGGTCCGCTTCCGGCGGACGGCGTCTCGGCCGTCGGTCATCCCGCGCGTCGATAGTTGCTCCACATCGCTGCGAGACTCTGCTCTGCGAGGTCGACGCCATCACTCCACGGCTCAGGGTGGGCGTGATCGAGCCCGTCTGCCTCGATGACGGCACGGCGAATGTCTCGCTTCGCGAAGATGCGGGACGCCTCGACCGCGACGGTCGTCTTGCGTACGCCGGATCGACCCCCGACGAAGATGACTTCGGCCGGCACCGTGACGTCCATCTGTGAAGTGTGTCGGGGCGCGCCCGCCTTCTCCGTGTCTGCGGGGTGTAGCGACGGCCCGAGGTCCGCGCGACCACCGGGTTCGCTGAGAAGTTCCGAACAGACCGCCGCCGAGCAGACCCCGTCAGAATGGTGGCACCGCCGGCGGGTTCGCCGTCCGCGTCGCGCCGTCGTCGTTCGGCAGGAACATCACGCGCGGCGGGGGAGACTCGATCACCTGCTGCCCGAGAGGACTCTCGAAGCGGAGTGTGCCATCCGAGCCCTGTGAGACCGTCCAAGCCGTTTCGGTTTTGAGCGTGTGATGTCGTGTGCACAGGTGGGCGAGGTTGCGGAGGGTGGTCGCCCCTCCGTGCTGCGCTTCGTGATTGTGGTCGATCTGGCATCGCCTCAGCGGAGCGCGGCATCCGGGAGCCCGGCAGTGCTGGTCGCGCGCAGCGAGATACCGCCGCTGGGCTGCGGTCGGGCTGTAGCGGTCGACTTCGAGCACGGTGCCGAGGATCGGATCGCACATCACGCGGTCCCATCCGGGGGCATGCGCGGCCAGGCGTCGTGCCGACTCCGGATCGATGGGGCTGCGCCCAGCGACGGACGCGCCCACGTCGGTGCGACCGAGAAGAGTGAGCACCGGCACAGTGGTCTGCACGTGAGCGCGGATCGCCCCGAGGCCGCCGGGGCAGGTGATTTCGGTCGTCGGGTCGACAGTGGGCGCGGCGGTGAGCAGGAGGTCGGCGCAGACGTCGGCGCCGATCTGAGCAAGAGTGCGCTCGTCGTGGAAGGAGGCCGGCTTGGCGTGGTGTGGGGTGCCCGCCGAGTCGGCGATATCGGCGTCCGACAGGATGACCTTCCCGGTATCCGTCGCCCCCTCGTGACCCCCTGCGGGAGATTCCGTGCCGTGCGGAGCACACACGTTCGTCGATTCCGATGCCGACGTCGGGTGCGATGCCGCGGATCGAATCGCCGCCGCCTGCCGTCTCAGTCGATCGCGGATGCCGTACGCGACCGTCGCAGGCAGGATGACGCTGAGCTCAGCCATGCCGTCGGCCAGGTCGCGAACACTGACTCCTCGCGATTCAGCGGCGCGCGCGTGTCGTGCGGTCATGCCGACGGGGTGCACGCTCTCGGCAAGCTCTCGGGCGAACGCTCGCACCCTGCCCGGCGAATCGCGCTCGGCGCGGGTGAGGACGACCTGCTCCCATCCCCGGCGGGTGTCGTCGTCGTCGATGACGATTCCCGTGTCGAGGATCGCCTGGACGTGGCGCATGCCGATGCGCCCGGACTCGAGGGCGTCGATCGTCGCGGCGAACTTCTCCGTGAGCGCGTGCGCCTCGCCGAGCTCCTTCTGTACGGTCAGGTCGTGCGTCTGCGTTGCGGCACCGATTTCGAGCGCGACGGACCGTACGGGAAGCTCTCGCTCTCGGGACGCTCGTGAGGGGGAGTGCGCGACCTGGTCGAGCGCGATCTGCATGACAGCGGCGCGCGATCGGACCAGCCCGGCCTGCACGCGCGCCAGCTCAATCGTGCCCGCACGGATGAGTCCGACGAGATCACGCAGGTCGTCGGGCTTGTTGCTGCCGTGGCCTTCAGTGCGGGGAGAGCGAGAATCGGACATGCACGTCAGTTTAGAAAATATGTTCGAATGGGTGGTGAAACTTCACCCGTCTCCCTGCGACTTCACCCCCTGCATGCCCGCGGCATCGCGACTACGCAACCGAAACCGCCCGTGTCCGTTGCCCCCGCGCCCCCGGCCTCCGGGACAGAGCCCCGAGCCCGCTCTACCGCTCCAGTATCTCCAGCGCAGCCATCGCCGCGTTCTGCCCCCCGATACCGCTGACCGCCCCGCCCCGCTGCGCGCTCGACCCGCACAGCAGCACGCGCGAGTGCGGTGTCGCCACGCCCCACCGCTCCGCGGGGGAGTGCGCCGGTGAAGACAGCCACGGCCACGACAGTGCGCCGTGGAAGATGTCGCCGCCGACCATGTTCAGCGACGTCTCCAGGTCGGTCGTCGTGCGGGCTTCGATGCACAGCCGCCCGTCGGGCGCACGCAGGATGCAGTCGCGCAACGGCTCGGCCAGCACCGTGTCCAACGATGCCTGCGCTGCCGCCAGCAGCCGTGCCCCCGCGGCGACGGGATCGGTGTCGTCGATGAGGCGATGCGGCACCTGCAGCCCGAACATCGTCAACGTCTGTGCGCCCGACGCCCGCAGGTCGTCGCCGAGGATCGACGGATCGGTCAGCGAGTGGCAGTAGATCTCGACGGGGAGCGGCTCGGGGAGGAGTCCCGCGGATGCCGCCACGTGCGCGGCATCCAACTGGGTCATCGTCTCGTTGACGTGGAAGGTGCCCGAGAACGCGGCCTCGGGGGTGACGGAGGTGTCGCGCAGTCGGGGCAGTCGCGACAGCAGCATGTTGACCTTGACCTGCGCGCCCTCGGGCTGCGGGGCGCCGGTGGTCGCAGAACCGCCCGCGGCGAGTAACCGGTCGAGCACCGCGCTCCCGACGCCGCTGAGCACGAGCTCCCCGTGGAACACCTCCGATCGATCGGTCATGGTGTGCACGTCGCCGTCGGGTGAGACCGAGATGACCTCGACTCCCGTCACGATCTGCGCGCCGGCCTCGCGCGCGGCGCGTTCGAGTTCCGCCGTGACGGCGCCCATGCCTCCGACAGGGACGTCCCAGTGACCGGTCTCGCCGCCGATGACGTGATAGAGGAAGCAGCGGTTCTGCGCGAGCGAGGGGTCGTCCGATGACGCGAACGTACCGATCAGCCCGTCCGTCAACGCGATGCCGCGCACCACGTCGCTCTCGAATGACGCGCGCAGCAGATCGCCGAGCGGACGCTCGGTCAGCGACGAGAACAGTGCGTCGTCCCCGACCCGCTCGCGCACCTCGTCGGCGGTCGGCAGTGGCTCGGTCATCGTCGGGAACACCGCGCGGCCGAGGGGGGCCAGACGCTCCCCGAACGCGGCGTACCGCTCGGCCTCGCCGGTGTCCCCCAGGGTGCGGGTGAAGGACGCGGCCGTCGCCTCGGCATCCCCGGTGTCGATGAGGATGCCGCGCGACGGATCGACCGGATCGGGTGTGTACGAGGAGTACCGGCGCCGCCGCAGCTCGATGCGCAGGCCCAGGTCGTCGATGATCTTCTGCGGCAGAAGGCTGACGAGGTAGGAGTAGCGCGACAGCCGCGCGTCGACCCCGCGCCACGGGCGTTCCGACTCGGCGGCGCCGCCCACGGCATCCGTTCGCTCGATCACCACCACACGACGCCCGGCGCGGGCGAGGTAGGCCGCGGCGACGAGGGCGTTGTGCCCTCCTCCCACGATGACGACGTCGTACCGGCGAGCATCCGAGGCGGTCATGTTATCCACGGTATCCACGGACGCGACTTCGGCGGAGGGGGTGGCGCAGTAGCGTGGATGCCATGACTTCCCCCGCGGATCTCCTCGACATCGCCACACGAATCGCACGAGAGGCCGGCGAGCTGGCTCTCCGTCGCCGCCGCGAGGGAGTCACGGTCGCGGCCACGAAGTCGGCCGCTGCCGACATCGTCACCGCCGCCGATCGCGAGGTCGAGGCCTTCATTCGTGCGGAGCTGGTTCGAGAGCGTCCGGGCGACGGGTTCTTCGGCGAGGAGTCCGACGCCGAGGCCGGCACGAGCGGCATCACCTGGGTCGTCGATCCGATCGACGGCACCGTCAACTACGCCTACGGCATCCCGGCCTGGGCGGTGAGCATCGCCGCCGTCGAGGGCACCGCCGAGACCGCGTCATGGACCGCGCTCGCCGGTGCCGTCTTCAACCCCATCACGGGCGAGCTGTTCCGCGCCGCGCGCGGCGGCGGAGCCTGGCTCGGAGATCAGCGCCTCTCGGTCAGCGAAGTGGGCGAGGCCGGTGGGCTCGTCGCGACGGGCTTCGGCTACAACCCCGAGACGCACGGCCCGGCGCTCGCGCAGCTGTCGCGCGTCATGCCGATCGCACGCGACGTGCGTCGCATCGGTGCGGCCTCGCTCGACCTGGCATCCGTCGCCGCCGGTCGCGTCGACGCCTATTACGAGAGCGGGACCCACCCCTGGGATCACGCAGCCGGGGCCTTGCTGGTCGAAGAGGCCGGGGGGCGTGTCGGCGGCGCGCCCGGCGGTCGCCCGGGCAACGGCATGGTCATCGCGTCCGGCCCCGACTTCTTCTCGCGGCTCGAGCCGCTGCTCGACTTCGAGAGGTGACCCCCTCCCGCTCATCGCATTCTCAGATGACGGGGGTAGAGTGTTTACCAGTTCGTTATCTTCCGCAACCCGAACCTGCGGAAATGGCCAAGCCCCACAGCCCGAAGCCGTCGCCCGAGCGCGACACGACACGAGAGCCCTCGCGCGTTGCCGTCAGAAGCCTTCCCGACTGAGCCTGCCCCCACCCGGCGGTCCCGTCGCCCCCTCGCCCCTGCCCACGAGGCCGCCATCCGGCCGACTCGAGTCGAGATGCGTCGCCACGGTGCGAGCGACCCGGCCCCGGCCGACGCCGAGAACGCCGCGCAGCCCGAGCTGATCGAGAACGTGGCCGCCGCCGTCCTCGAGACGGTCATCGCCGCGACGATCGACGCCACGCTCCCCGAGACGGATGCCGCGCCCTCGGCCGATGCAGAACCCGACGCCCTCGAGGTCACCGTCGTCGACGAGCGCTCCTCCGACGAGGTCGCCGTCATCCTCCAGAGCACCGACAGCGACAGCGCCACGACGCCCGTCACGCTGCCGACTTCCCCGATCACCCTTCCGGTCTCGTCGCGTCGTTCGCGCCGTCGCCCGCAGGAGGCGGTCATCCTCGACAGCGCCGAAACGCCCGAGTCGCCGGCCGCCGCGGTGTCCGTCGCAGATGCACCCGCCGCCGAGGCGCCGCGCGCCGAGCAGGCCCCGGATGCCGCTGGCGTCCCCGTCGACGACGAATTCACGTCGGCCGCGCGCCTCTTTTCGTTCACCGGCGAGACCGCCGTTCAGCAGAACCGCGTGGTCGCTCCCGTGCAGCCCGTCGCCGAGGGTCTTCCGGCCGCGGCGACGACCGGCTCGCGCCGCAACGTGCGCCGCATCGCGGCCACGTCGTTCTCCGTCGGCGTCATGGGCGTCGTGGGTCTGCTGACGGTGGGCATGACCATGCCGGTCAGCGCCCTCGCCTCGGCGAACGGCACCGACAGCGTCACCGCGAGCGAAAGCGTCACCACCCGGCTCGCCGTCGGCGGCGACGTCGCGGCATCCGAGGGTGCCATCCAGGCCTACGTCGCGCCCGCCGCGGCGCAAGCGGCTGTCGTCGACCGCTCCGACGGCTACAGCGCGACCACCTACGCGCAGATGGCCGCCGACTCGGGGATCACGAACCCGTCCAACTTCTACGTCAACGACCCCACAGCGCCCATCCAATGGCCCTTCGCGGTCGGTGTGCCCATCACGTACGGCTTCGGCATGCGCGACGGCACCATGCACGAGGGTGCCGACTTCGTGCCCGGCGAGGGCTCGCCCGTCCAGTCGATCGCCGACGGCACCGTCCGCATCGCGACCGAGCAGGGTGGCGCCTTCGGCGTCACGGTTCTGATCGATCACGAGATCGACGGTCAGCTCATCTCGAGCCGGTACGGGCACATGCAGTACGGCTCGCTGCAGGTCACCCAGGGTCAGCACGTGAAGGTCGGTCAGTTCCTCGGCCGCACCGGCAACACGGGCCGCTCGTTCGGTGCCCACACGCACGTCGAGATCCTGCAGAACGGCACCACGCCGATCGATCCGATCGTGTGGCTGCGTCAGCACACCGGCGGCTGACCCGATTGGTGAGAGGGTGTCGCGGTCTGATAACCTCTTCAAGTTGCCCGGAGCGATCCGGGTACGCCCCGATAGCTCAGTGGTAGAGCACTTCCATGGTAAGGAAGGGGTCGTCAGTTCAATCCTGACTCGGGGCTCAAGGTGTCCACCTCTGAATAGTGGATGCCGTGCGGCGGGGTAGCTCAGTTGGTGAGAGCGCACGACTCATAATCGTGAGGTCGCGGGTTCAAGCCCCGCTCCCGCTACCGAAGACACAGAGAAGCCCCGGCTCGCGCCGGGGCTTCTGTCGTCTTGGCTCAGGCCGCGCGTCGGCCGCTCTGCCGGTCCCATTCCAACGACTTCCACTGCAGGAAAGTGCAGAGGTTGCTGGCGATGACGTACTCGGCGGCGAGGCTGGCGATGTCGTGCACCGACATCACCAGGTCATCCGGCCGCTCGGTGAGCGTCAACTCCCATATCGGGTCGTCGTAACTGCGCGGCTTCATGAAGATGGACGTCGACGCGTTCCGCAGTCGCAGGATGACGAGCCCGGTGTCGTCGCTGTCCCCGTCTTCCTGAGGAGCGACGGTGATGGAGCCGGCGATGCAGTGCTCTTCCTGCTCGAACTCCTTCACCCAGCTTTCGAGCTGTGCGTGGGAGCGGCGGGGTGGCGAGTCTTCGAGCGGTCGCATATGGGGAGTATGCCACCCCGGCGGCCTCGACCCCCGCGGATGCGCTCGCCTCGACAGGTGCAGGCGGAGTGTGCGACACGCGCTGCGTCGAGGCAACCCCCTGAGGTTTCCCATCGGCGACGGCTAGCGTGCGCCCATGCCGAACAGTATCGAGCGGATCCACCTCACGGTGGATGGTTCGACGTTCGCGCTGGGTCCCCTCGAGGGCTTGGACGACTTGCGGGACCAGGTGCTGCGCGCCGCCCGAGCCGCCGGCGGCTTCCTCAACGTCACCGTCGACGGCGGTCAACGCCTCAGCTTCTTCGTGACGACGACGACGTCGATCGTCATCGCGGTCGCGACCGTGCCGCTCAGCGCCGACACGGCCGACGGACGGGGGCTGCAGCACGCCCCGAGGATCGACCGGGACTACAGCGACGGAGACATTCCCTTCGACGCCATCTAGGCGCGCACGCACCGACGCGACTCGTGTGCGGGCGATGGCCGTGATCGAGATGCGCGCAATGAAGCGACCCCCTATGCGGAGGACGGCTCGGGCCCCCCGGCACTCAATCCCAGCGCGTGTCTCGCTCTTCGTCGTCTCCCTCGCGCGCAAGGTCCGCTGCGACCCACTCCACCTGGAACCCGCATTCGCGACACTCGTCGGCCCGGATGCCCTCGTCGAGGAGCGGATGCATCGTCACGCCGCAGGCGGGGCAGATGGGCTGTGCCTCGTCGGCGAAGGCGTTCGTGTAACTCATGGACCCTCCGTTCCCGCGGTGACATCTCGACTGCGCCCGCAGCGCGGATAACGTCGGAGCATGCCTGCTTCTTCCGCCCGCCTGGGTTTCGGTCTGGCCGCTGTCGGCCGGCCGGCGTACATCACCACCGATCGCGATGCCGATCTGGGCGATCCGGTCGACCGCTCGATCCCGGCGCTACGGGGGCGCGCACACCTCCTGCTCGATGAGGCGTGGGGTCTCGGCATCCGTTACATCGACGTGGCGCGCTCCTACGGGCTCGCCGAGGAGTTCCTCGGGGGCTGGCTCGCGGCGCATCCCGGCAGGCGTTCCGGGATCGTGATCGGCTCCAAATGGGGCTACGCCTACGTCGGCGGGTGGAAGATGGATGCCGCCGTGCACGAGCGCAAAGAGCACTCGGCGGCGATGTTCGACCGGCAGTGGCCCGAGACGCTCGCGGCCCTCGGCTCGGCGCCGGATTTCTTCCTGATCCATTCCGTCACCCCCGACAGTCCCGCGCTCGCTGACATCGAGGTGCTCCAGCGGGTGCGACGCCTGCGGGCCGAGGGCGTGCGGGTGGGGCTGTCCACGAGTGGTCCGCACCAGGCCGACGTCATCCGCGCCGCGATGCGCCTGGACGACAGTCCCTTCACCGTCGTGCAGTCCACCTGGAACCTGCGAGAGTCCTCGGCCGGCGCCGCGCTGGTCGAGGCGCACGACGCGGGCTGGACCGTGGTGGTCAAAGAAGCGCTGGCCAACGGCGAACTCGCGTCCGCCGTGCCGGGCGGAGCACTCGCGTCTGCGGCATCCGGGGTCGCCCCCGACCTCTTCGCGCTCGGTGCGGCGCTCTCGCAGCCGTTCGCGGACATCGTGCTGAGCGGGGCGACGACGCTCGCTCACCTCCGCCGCGGCGTCGAGGCGCGAGCCCTGGAGGTCGACCGCTCGGTGCTCGCCGAGCTCGCGACCGATCCGAGCGACTACTGGCGCCGCCGGTCGGAACGCCCCTGGCGCTGAGCCGTCCGCGCGTTCTGCGGGGGCCCGCGGCTCGCCGGCGCCGGATCCCGCGGCAGCGCTTCCCGCGCCAAAGCCCACGATGGCACTCCGGCGCCGGATCCCGCGGCAGCATTCCGCGCGAAAGCCCGCAACGGCACTCCCACGCGGAAGAGCACGGCGGCACCCCGGCGAGGAAAGCCGCCCCCGGCCCTGCCCTAAGCGGACCGGCAGGTCAGGGAACGCACCGCACGTCGGCGACACTGCCCGACACGTTCGCCCACGAGCCCGCGATCGCGGTGGCCAGCACCGACCCCGACGACGACCGCGCCTGCGCGTAACCGGCGGAGCGGGCGTTGGCGATGGAGCGCACCGTCATGCCGGGTGCGTATGTTCCGCACGACGACCACGACACTCGTGTGCCCGACAGCCCCGTGCCGTTGAAGGCGCATACGTTCCCGGTGGCGCAGCTGCCGACGGCCTTGTCATCTTCGGGAGGGACGTCCATGCTCATGCCGAGCTCGGGCCAGTGCGCGTGGGTCGCGTCGATCACGACCCCGCCGGGGAGGTCCTCGAGGGCCGCGGCGATGTCGGGGTGGAGGTTCTCGGGTGCGGTCATTGCGGAGCGTCCTTCCTGTCGCGTACATCCCACAGGATGTAGTCGGTGATCGATCCGGCGGGGAGCTTGAGGTTGGGGCTGTCCTCGATGAGAGCCGATTCGTACCCCACGATGCGGCCCGTCTCCGTGGAGATGAGCAGCGTGACGTCGGAGGTGGTCGCGGTCGAGGGGATGCCGCCGAGCCCGACGACAGGGCGACCCAGGCGGTCGTTCGTGACGCCGAGGACGCGCAGCCCGGGGGCGGATGCGACCACGTCGAGCAGGGCCGACTGCTGGCTCCCCGTGAGCGTCCATTCGCTCTGCAAGGACCGCACTCCCAGCATCACGTCACCCGCCGTGAGGGCTTCGCTCGCGCCCGTCGAGGCGACGATCAGCGATCGCATGGCGTCAGCGGTCGGCGCGGGTGGTGTGCGCGAGAGCGGGGAGAACTGGTTCTGCACGAACTGCAGATCGCCCACCACGGTGCCGGGGGTCGGATCGTCCGCGGGCACCGTGTCGCCGTCGGCGTTGGTCGCCTCGGCCGCGAGGGTGACGATCGACCCGGAGAGATTCTCGGCCCAGCGCACGTCCACCCACTCGCGACGGAAGACCGTGGCCTCCGCTTCATCGGGCGAGCCGCTGAAGTACCACCCCAGCGACAGCGATCGACGCTCCGGCGCGAGCGGCGTCGTCGACTCGGCCAGACGGAGCTGCGCTTCGGCGATGACCCGCGACGCATCGTCGGCGACGGCGGAGTAGACGAGGGGCTTGGGGGTGAGGGCGTGGGCCGAGGGTGCCGGCATCCAGAGCACTCCCGACACGATGGCGAGCACGAGCACCACGGCCGCGGCGGCGGAGGCGATGGCGAGGGTCGGACGGCGTCGACGGGTGCCGGGACGGCCGACGATCTCGCGCAGACGTCGTTCCGCGTCGAGAGGGATCGGGGCGTCGACCGGGGTACGCGCGGGGTCCAGGCGGCGCAGTGCACCGGCGAGCTCATCGTCGTTCATCGCGCACCTCCTCGCCGGTCGAGGTCGAACTCAGAAGCAGGGGGCGTAGTCGTGCGCGCAGACGGTTGAGCCGCGTCCACACGGCGCCCTCGCTCAGCCCGATCACGACCGCGACCTCGGCGGCGGAGAGTTCCTCCCAGTACGTCAGCCAGAGTATTTCGCGCTCGCGTTCGGGCAGCGCCCGGATGGCATCCAGCAGCCGCGCGGTCATCGTGGGCTCCGCCTCGCTCGCGAGGGTGCGTACGTGGTCCTCGATATGCGTCCACAGGGCCCCCTCTCGATCACGTCGCCGGTATTCATTCGCAATGAGATTGCGTGCGGTGCGGTACAACCACGGCAGTCCGAACGGCTCTCGGGGATCGCGTTTGCGCCAGGCGATCTCGAAGCAGTCCATCGTGAGGTCGGCGGCGGCCTCGCGATCCGAGACGCGCCGTTCGATGAATCGGAGAACGGCGTTGTGGTGCTCGCGGAAGAGCGCCACGAAATCCGACTCGTCGATCACCGGTGTAGGTCTCCGTGCATTCGAAAAGGAAGTGTTTGGACAAGGCGAATCCTTACACGTCGAAGTGACGGAGATTTTTTTCGGGGGGCTGTAAGGATCGTCGTCCGGTAGACACCGCACTGATGGGGGTGGGTGTCCTCTCCGGCTTCGAGACGACACCCGCACGCCCGCCGACAGATGTTCGGGACTGACCTCGGCGGGTGAGGGGTTGCACTGCGTGGGGGCAGTGCAACCCCTCGGATCTCCGCCATCGATCCAGGATGCCAGAGCGCCCGCGTCAGTTCGGATCGACGTTCAGGTTCGTGATGCGTGCCGTCGCGATGAGCCGTTCGGCGTCGTCGCGGACGGCGACGTCGTACGTCGCCGCACGGCGTCCACGATGCCCGGGCCTTGCCACAGCGTGGATGCGACCCCTCGCGCGCGACACGATTGCTGATCGTTCGGTCGATGAAGGCTCAGTGGTCCGCGCGGCGTTCAAGGTGTGCGCAGGCCGTCGAGGGCGATGCGCACGACGTCGGCACCGAGGCGTCCGCCGTCGACACCGCCGCCGGGGCGGTACCACTCCACGACGGAGTTGATCATGCCGAACAGCAGGCGCGCGGCGACCGCCGCGTCGACGTCGTCTCGCACACTGCCCTCAGCCTGCGCTGCGGCGACGAGGGCGGTGACCCTGTGGTCGAAGACGCGCCGCCGTTCGAGCGCCGCCTGCTCGACGGGGCTGTTCCCGCGCACCCGCAGCAGCAGCGTCACCGCGGGCAGCTGTGCGACCAGCACGTCGGTCGTACCGACGAGCACGAAGCGCAGGCGGTCGGTGGCCGCCCCCGCGGACGCGCGGGGATCGTCGAAGACCGCGTCGAGACCCCCCAGGGCCGCCTCCAGAGCCACCGACAGGAGCTCCTCCTTCGAGGAGAAGTGGTGGTAGAGCGCCGATTTGGCGAGCCCCAGACGTCGGGCGAGGTCGGACACGCTCGTGGCGTCGTAACCCTGTTCGTTGAACACCCGCACGGCGACGGCGAGGATGCCCTCGCGGTCGTAGCCCGGACGCCCGCGCCGCGCGGGGGAGTCGGCGGGGGTAGTGGCGGGGTTCGCGGCGGTCACGATGTCAGTGTGTCACTCCAGCAGGGCGGGAGAGTCGGTACGCAGGAGCGCGCGCGCCGCGTTGCCGATGACCGCGCTGTAGGTGGGATAGGCGAAGCGCACACCGGCGAGGGTGGCGACGTCGATGCCCGCGGCCATCGCCGTCGTGACCGACTGGATGACCTCGACGGCGTTCTCGCCCACCGCGTGCGCTCCAAGGACGAGCTCGCGGCGACGATCGGCGATGAGCGTGAGGAAGCCGCTCTCGCGGTCGTCGATCACGGCACGGTCGAGGTCGGCGAACCGTACCGTCGCGACGACGCACGAGGGGTCGCGGTCGCGCGCCTGCTCTTCGGTGAGCCCGACGCCGGCGTAGTCGGGGTCGGTGAACCCGCCGGCGGGGAGAAGATGGTGCGGGGTGCGTCGGTTCGCGCCGAGCACCGCATTCTCGGCTGCTGCCTCGCCCTCGAACTGCGCCGCCTGCACGAGCATGTCGCGACCATTGGCGTCGCCCACCGCGAGGATGTGCGGCACGATCGTCCGGAAGTAGCGGTCGACGGGGATCGCCGATTGTTCCACCTCTATGCCCGCGCGCTCGAGACCGAGGTCTTCGACATCTGCGGGCCATCCCGTGGCCATGATGACCACGTCGACATCGACGGCGTGCGCCTCGTCGCTCTCTCGCCAGGTCAGGCGGATCGCGCCGTCGCGCTCGTCGAGGCGCTCGACCGTGTCGATCCCCGTGTGCACGGCGACGCCGTGCGCGACGAACGACTCGGCGATGGCGGCGGAGATCCGGGCGTCGGATGCCATGAGCACGCGCGGCGCGACGTCGAGAAGCGTGACCTCGGCGCCGAACGAACGGAACACCGTGACCAGCTGTGCTCCGGTGTTGCCCGCGCCGATCACGGCGACGCGGCGGGGGAGCTCGGTCAGGGACAGCACGTCCTCCGGGACGGTCGCGAGCTCGGCCCCGGGAATCGGGAGGCGTCGGGAGTGCCCGCCGACGCACACGAGGATCGACTCCGCGCGCACCCGGCGGCCACTGTCGAGCGCCAGGGTGTGGTCGTCGACGAAGCGCGCGCGACCCTCGTGGATCAGGTCGATGCCCGCCTCGGCGAAGCGCTCCACCTCGCGCTTGATGGAGCGCACGGCATCCACTCGTTCGTGCACGCGGGACACCACCGCCGACCAGTCCACCCGAGGCTCGTCGACGACGATGCCGTAGTCGTCAGCCGAGCGGGTCTCGCGCATGAGCCGTGCGGCCTTGGCCAGAACGCGAGTGGGGACGCAGCCGGTGTTGACGCACGTACCGCCGACGCGGCCGGCTTCGAGGACGACGACGGACGCCCCGAGCTCCGCCGCGCGGAGGGCCGCAGCCGTTCCGGCCGGACCGGCGCCGATCACGGCGATGTCGTAGCTGTCGGCGGGCTCGCTCACGGTGGTCCTCCTGGCTGGTCGGTGACCCCAGTCAAGCCCGCACCGGCGAGGCGGCTGCGGGGGTTGCGCCGCGGGTCAGAACCCCTCGTAGATGTCGGTCGCGGTCAGCCCCGTACCGCCGAGAGCGTGCACCCCGGGCGCGGGATGCAGCTCGAACGTCTCACCGTCGTGCAGGAGCACGGCGGTGTAGTCGCCGCGGGTGTCGAGCTTGAGCTCGTATCGACCCGTGTCGATCAGTCGCAGGGTCACCACCGCACCGCTGCGGGCCAAGAAGCTGACCTCCTTCTCGTGGGCGGTCGGCAGCGGAATGGCCGGCTGATCGTCGTCAGGAGTCATCTGTGATCGCGCCACGAGTGCTGCGGGTCGTAGCCGAGCAGACGCCGCGCCTTGTCGATCGACAGCAGCGTCGTGTTCTCGCCCACTTCGCCCCGGGTCTCGACGCCCGGGAAGATCTCGGCGACCAGTTCGGCGTTCGGACGGGTCATGACCGTGTCGGCGGCCGCGATGATGAATGTGTCGAAGCCGGTCGGTGCGGTCTCGAGGGCGCGCTGGATCGACTGCGCGCCGTCGCGCGCGTCGATGTAGCCCCACAGATTCCACTTGCGCGTGCGCGCGTCGGCGTCGAAGGGGAACTCCGCGTAGTCGGCGGGGACCATGACGTTCGAGAACCGGAGCGCCGTGATCGAGAGGTCGGGATGCCACCTCACCAGCTCGGTCGCGAGTCGCTCTTCGAGTGTCTTCACGAGCGAGTAGACCGACTCGGGGCGAGGAGCGTACTGTTCGTCGACCGGGATGTAGGGCGGCGGGACGTCGAACGGCAGCCCCAGCACCGTCTCGCTGGAGGCGTAGACGATCTTGCGGATGCCGAGCCGCACGGCAGCCCAGAACACGTTGAACGTGCCCGTCATGTTGTTGTGGAACGTGGCGATGTCGGAGCGGATGCCGGGCGCGGGGATCGCCCCGAGGTGAACCACGGCGTCGAAGCCGGTGTGCTGGTCGTTCACCCCGGCGAGGGCGTCGATCACCTGGCCGTAGTCCGTGAGCTCGACCTGAACGAATCCGGGGCCGCGTTCGCCGTGGATGTCGAGGCCGATGACGTCGTGGCCGGCGGCCCGCAGTTCGCGGGCGACGACGGTGCCGAGCTTGCCGGAAGAGCCGGTGAGGGCGATGCGCATGGAGATCCTTCAGGTCGGGATGGTGTCGAAGATAGCGTCGAGCACCGACACCGGGCGGCGGGTTGACGTCGAACGGCCCGCGAGGTCTCGCTCGCGGGCCGGAGACCCTCAGGGTCGCGGGTCAGTGAACCCGCGCCTCTTCCGCGTCGTCCTCGTCGTCGCCGGGGATGAACACGTCGACCACCGTCACGTTGACCTCCACGACCTTCATGCCCACGATGTCGGTGATCGCCTTCTCAACGGCCGAGCGCACGTTCGCGGCGACGCGCTGGATGCGCTCGGGGTAGTCGACCTGGATGGCGATGTCGGCGGCGACTTCGGTCTCGCCCACCTCGACGCTGACGCCCTGGGCGTAGTCCTTGGCGCCGACGGCCTGACGGATGTTGCCGATGACGCGGGCGGCGCCGCCGCCGAGGGCGTGCACGCCGGGCACTTCGGCTGCGGCGATGCCAGCGACCTTGGCGACCACGGGGTCGACGATGACGGTCTTGCCGCCGTTGCTGCGGGCGTCGCGGGGGAGGGAGGCGTTCTGTGCCATGAGGAACATCCTTTCGTCAAGATCCCGGGCCATATCGACCGTGGGGGTGTTCGCTGAGTGGACGGAACCGATTCGTGAAACGTCACGGATCGAGACTGAGAAATTTCTGACAGGAACCGCGATGCCCTCTTTGTCCTCCGCCACCGACGCGTTCCTCGCGTCGCGGGCGGCCGACGGCGACCAGCTCGCCTTCGGCGTGCTGGTGCGACGGCACGCGCCTTTCCTCGTCGCCTTCGCAACGCGGTTGACGGGCTCGCGCGCCGACGCCGATGACTGCGTGCAGGAAGCCCTCATCACGGCCTGGCGTCGTCTTCCCGATCTCACCGATCCCGAGAAGGTGCGCAGCTGGCTCACCACGATCGTGTCGCGCAAGGTCACCGACCGGATGCGCTCGCGCAAGATCTCGGAGCAGATCGACGAGCAGATGGTGTCGGCCAAGGACGACCCCGAGCGCTCCGTTGTGGCATCTTCACAGATGGAGGCGCTGAAGAAGGTGCTCGCCGACCTGCCCGAGGAACTGCGGGTCGTGTGGGTGCTGCGCGAGGTCGGCGGCCACAGCTACGACGAGATCGCCGTCGAGGTCGGTGAGACCGCGGCGACGGTGCGAGGCCGCCTCGCCCGCGCCCGTAAGACCGTGTTGGAACGCATGCAGGAGTGGAGGTGACCGGAATGAGCGAGCACAGCGAAGAAATCGGAGGTTCGGGGTACTCCCTCGAAGACCTCTCGGCCTATCTCGATCGTGGGCGCACCCCCCGTATCCCCGCCATCGAGCGCAACGCCGAGTGCCAGGCGATCCTGGCATCCATGGAGCGGATGGGTCGCCTGTCCCGCGAGATCGTGGAGGAGCAGGCGGCCGAGCCTCTCGCCGAGTCCTGGTACGACAGCATCATGCGGCAGGTGATGCGGGAGTTCCGCGCCGGCCGCGACATCCCGCTCGCCCGCACCGACGACGGTACGGAGATCGTCGTCACCGAGGGAGCGATCTACGAACTCATCCGCACCGTCGGCGACGGCGTCGAGGGCGTGCTGGTCGGCCGCGTGCGCCTGAATCAGCCGGAGCCCGGGGCCCCGCTCGAGGTGCGCGTCACCGTGAGCGTGCGCTTCGGTCGCGCGATGGCAGTGGCGGTCGAAGAGATGCGCACCGGCATCCGCACGGCGATCGAGCACCACGGCGACCTGAAGGTGGGCCGCGTCGACGTCACCGTGGGCGACGTGCACACGGACGAGGGGGAAGACGAATGACCGCGATCACCGCCGCAGAGTTGGCCCCGCGTATCGACCTCGCCGTGACTGCGGTCGAGGGGGTGCGAGAGACGTATTCCGCCCGTCCCGTGGTGGCCCGCGCGTTCGAGCACGTCGCCGAGGTGGAGGGTTCGCTCGCGTCCGTCGAAGAGGCGGCCGGAGCCCGCGCGATCACCGTGTGCATCGGGGTGTCGCAGACCGACGACGCGGCGAGCGTCGCCACCGCCGTCGCCGCCGCCGCGCGGGGCGCGGGTGTCGACGACGTGCCGTCTCGCGTGCGGGTGCGCGTGGCGCGTCTGGTGGTCCCCGCCTCCTGAGTCGTTTCACGGACTGGGGGGTCGGCGGCGGCTTACGCTGGGAGCACCGCTCGTTCCCTCCCGGAGGCCGAATGCCCACGCCCGTCATCGCCGTCACCGGATCCACCGGCGCCGTGGGAGGTCGCGTCGCCCGCGACCTCGCCGCCCGCGGCATCCCTCAACGCCTTCTCGTGCGCGATGCATCGCGCGCCCCCTCCCTCGAGGGCGCGGAGGTGCGGGTGGCCCGGTACTCCGACGGGGATGCCGCCCGCGCGGCCCTGCAGGGGGTCGAGACGCTCTTCATGGTCTCGGCGTCGGAGACCGCCGACCGGGTGGAGCACCACCGCACCTTCGTGGACGCGGCCGCTGCCGCCGGCGTCCGTTCGATCGTCTACACGTCGTTCCTCGCGGCAGCCCCGGACGCCGTCTTCACGCTCGGCCGCGATCACGCCGCGACGGAGGACGTCATCCGCACCTCGGGGATGACCTGGACGTTCCTGCGCGACAACTTCTACATGGACATGATGGAGCTCTTCGCCGGCGACGACGGCGTCATCCGGGGTCCGGCCGCCCACGGGCGGTGCTCGCTCGTCTCCCGCTCCGACGTGGCGGCCACCGCGGTGTCGGTGCTCCTCGATCCCGCCGACCACGCCGACATCTCGTACGACCTCACGGGTCCCGAGGCGCTGACGCTGGCGGAGGTGGCCGAGAAGATCTCCGCGGTGCGAGGTCACCCCGTGCGGTTCGTCGACGAGAGCCTCGACGAGGCCTACGCGTCGCGTGCGGCGTACGGCGCCCCGCGCTGGCAGGTCGACGCGTGGGTCAGCACCTACACGGCGATCGCGAGCGGTGACCTCGCCGCCGTCTCCGACGATGTCGAACGGGTGACCGGTCGCGCGGCCCAGAGCTTCGACGAGTTCCTCGGTGCCGTGTCGTGACGCCGGAGCAGTCGCGGTATGCTGGCGGCGTGCTGACCTGTCGCTGTTGTCGCTGAACGCTCTCCGCGTTCTTTCGACGACCCCGTCAGCCGCGCCCTCCGGCGCATTCATCCTCAGGAATCCATCGTGCGTTACGCCCACAGCGTCGCCGACCTCGTCGGCAATACCCCCCTCGTCCGTCTGACGCGCGTGACCGATGGCATCGCCGCCACCGTGCTCGCGAAGATCGAGTACTTCAACCCCGGCGGGTCGGCGAAAGACCGCATCGCCGCCAACATCGTGGATGCCGCCGAGCGCGACGGCCTGCTGCGTCCGAGCGGCGTGATCGTCGAGCCCACCAGCGGCAACACCGGGGTCGGTTTGGCGCTCATCGCCCAGCAGCGCGGGTATCGCTGCGTCTTCGTTGTGCCCGACAAGGTCGCCGAAGACAAGCGTGCCGTCCTCCGGGCCTACGGCGCCGAGGTCGTGGTGACGCCGACGAACGTCGAGCCCGACGACCCGAACTCGTACTACAGCGTCTCCGACCGTCTCGTCCGCGAGATCCCGGGCGCCTTCAAACCCAACCAGTACGCCAACCCGAATGGTCCGCGCAGTCACTACGAGACCACCGGTCCCGAGATCTGGCGTGATACGGAGGGCGAGATCACCCACTTCGTCGCCGGCGTCGGCACGGGAGGCACGATCACCGGCACCGGTCGCTACCTGCGCGAGGTCGCGGGGGATCGCGTGCGCATCGTGGGCGCCGACCCGGTGGGCTCGATCTACTCGGGCGACGAGATCCACGGCTATGACGTCGAGGGTGTCGGCGAGGACTTCTGGCCGCCGGCCTTCGACCCCTCGCTCGTCGACGGGTACGAGCGCGTATCCGACGCCGAGTCGTTCGCGATGACGCGGCGCCTCGCACGCGAGGAGGGGCTGCTCGTGGGCGGTTCCAGCGGCATGGCCGTCGTCGCCGCCCTCCGCGTCGCCCGCGATCTCCCCGCCGACGCGGTGGTGGTCGTGGTGCTGCCCGACCACGGCCGCGGTTACCTCAGCAAGATCTTCGACGATGACTGGATGATCGGGCGGGGCTACGACGTTGCACCGGTGGCATCCGTCATTCCTCCGAGCACCCAGGAGCACTCTTCATGAGCACCCACGACGCCGCCCGCGGTTTCGACAGCCTCGCCGTCCACGCGGGCCAGACCCCCGACGAGACGACCGGTGCGGTCATCCCGCCGCTCCACGTGTCCACCACCTACGCGCAGGACGGCATCGGCGGCCTCCGCGGCGGCTACGAGTATGGCCGCAGCGGAAACCCCACGCGCACCGCGCTGGAGTCGCAGATCGCCGCACTCGAAGGGGCCGTCCGCGCCCTGTCGTTCGCCTCCGGCCTGGCCGGCGAAGACGCGCTGCTGCGCGCGGCGCTCGTCCCCGGCGACGAGGTGCTGATGGGCAACGACGTCTACGGCGGCACCTACCGCCTGCTCGCCCGCGTGCTGGGCCCGTGGGGCATCACGCTGCGCGTGGTCGACATGAGCGACTTGGATGCCGTGGCCGCCTCCATCGAGGAGCGCGCTCCGAAGATGGTCTGGGTCGAGACGCCCAGCAACCCGATGCTGCGTATCACCGACATCGCCGGTCTCGCCCGCCTGGGGCACGCGGTCGGCGCGATCGTCGTCGTGGACAACACCTTCGCCTCGCCGGCGTTGCAGCGTCCCATCGCGCTGGGCGCCGATGTCGTGGTGCACTCGGCAACGAAGTACCTGGGCGGCCACAGTGACGTCGTCGGCGGCGCGCTCGCCTTCGCCGACGCCGACCTCGCCGAGAAGACGCAATTCCTGCAGTTCGCCGCGGGAGCGGTGTCGGGGCCGTTCGACGCCTACCTCACCACGCGCGGGATCAAGACGCTCGGCATCCGCATGCAGCGTCACAGCTCGAACGCGCACGCCGTTGCCGAGCACCTGGCCGGCCACGATCGGGTCGCGACGGTGTACTACCCGGGCCTCCCCGCGCACCCGGGCCACAAGCTCGCGGCGACACAGATGAGCGGCTTCGGCGGCATCGTCTCGCTCGCCCTGGCCGACGGCGCGACCGCCCGTCGTTTCGCGGAGTCGACGCGTCTGTTCACCCTCGCGGAGTCCCTGGGCGGTGTGGAGTCGCTCGTGAACTACCCGGATGCCATGACCCACGCGTCCGTGCGCGGCACCGAGCTCGCGGTGCCCGACACCATCGTGCGTCTGTCGGTGGGCATCGAGTCCGTCGACGACCTCATCGCCGACGTGGATCGGGCGCTCGCGTCGCTCTGAGCCCACCCTGCCCGGGCGTTCGGTCACTGGCGTCGGTCGCCGGCGTCGGTTGCCGGCGTAGGTGATCCGGCGCGGGCGGCCGGGGTCCCGGCATCCAGGCATGAACGCGATCCGCGCGCATAAACACGGGGAGGGCGTGTTTATGCGTGCATATGGCGTTTATGGGTGTGTTGCGGGCTTGGGCCCTCGTTGATGGGGCGCGCGGCGCGGGTATCGCGGCGGCGGTGTCGGATTGCGGCATCCACGCATAAACGCGATCCGCGTCTATAAACACGGCGGGAGCGCGTTTATCGGCGTGAATCGCGTTTATGGTGCGGCGCGGCGCGGGTCAGGCGCCGGGCGCGGGTCAGGCGCCGGGCGCGGGTCAGACCCACGCTCGGCGCGTCGCGGACCAGCGCGGACCGGCGCGGACCGGCGCGGGTCGGGCCCGGCCGTCGCGGCCCGACGTCAGCGCTCGGCGCGAGCCAGGTTCCGCGTCAGCTCGTCGGCGTTCTGACGTACGACGTAGGCCGGCTGATCGCGCTCGACGCGCCAGCTCTCGCTGAGCGGACCGACGTTGACGGTGTCGAAGCCGAACTCGTCGTAGACACGGGTGACGAGGGCGACGGCCTCGTCGGAGTCGCTGGAAGTGGCGAGTGCGCGACGGTTCTCGTTGCCGGCGGGGGAGCCGTCGGTGAGGATGTCAGCGGCCTTGATGTGGTTGAACGCCTTCACCACGTGCGACTGCGGCAGGTGGTCCTGAAGCATCTGCGAAGTGGTCGTCTTCTTCTCATCGAGTTCGGCGATCTGTCCGTCGCGCTCGAAGTAGTAGTTGTTGGTGTCGAGCACGGCCTTGCCGGCGAGCGGGGCGACGGGCACCTCGGCGATCGCCCTCAGCGGCACGGTGACGACGACGATGTCGCTGGCTTCTGCGGCATCCTGGGCCGTTGCCGCGCGGGCGTTGTCGCCGATCGACGACACGAGGTCGGTGAGCGTCTCGGGCCCTCGGGAGTTGGCGATCACGACGTCGTAGCCGTTCTTCGCGAAGCCCTTCGCGAGCGCCGAGCCGATGTGTCCTGCTCCGATGATTCCTACGGTTGTCATGCTGGACTGCAACGGCACCCGCGGGGGACGCATTCCCGCCTCCGAACGAAAAACTAGCGGCATAAGTATTTAGCACTCCGAGCTACCGTGGTCAACCGGTCGATCGGCGGGGGTGGCGCGATTATCGTCATCTTGTCGCACCCTCACGCGAGTGGTCGCCGGCCGGTGTTCGGGTCACCGTCCAGCTTGACCTGTGAGGGCGACGGCCCCCGGTGGACGCGGCTTCGGACCACCGGGGGCCGCTTTCCTTTCCGGGGCGGCACGTTCCCCGGCGGGTGTCGTTTCGTCGCGCACCGCGCGAGTGGAAGACTGGTTGGTCGGTGGCGCTTCGCCGCCGTGGACCGTCTTGCGAAGGAACCCCGAGCCCGTGACCCCCGACACCCGCCCCGTCCGCTCCACCCGGTTCTACGCCGTCTGCATCGGCGTGGGTCTCCTGGCCGGACTCCTGTCCGGGCTCTTCGGCGTGGGCGGCGGCACCGTCATCGTGCCCCTGCTCGTGCTCCTGCTCGGTTTCGACCAGCGGCTCGCCGCGGGAACCTCTCTCGCGGCCATCGTGCCCACGGCATCCGTCGGCGTGATCTCGTACGCGGTACACGGGTCGGTGGCGTGGCTTCCCGCCCTCATCCTGGCCGCCGGTGCCGTGGTCGGCGCGCAGATCGGCACCTGGCTGCTCCCGAAGCTGTCGCAGACCGCGTTGCGGTGGTCGTTCGTGGCGTTCCTCGCCATCGTCATCGTCAGCCTCTACTTCGTCGTGCCCTCGCGTGACGCCGAGCTCGTCCTGACCTGGGTCACCGGACCGCTGCTCGGGGTGCTCGGTGTGATCACCGGCATCCTGGCCGGCCTCCTCGGCGTCGGCGGCGGCATCATCGTCGTGCCCGCGCTCATGCTGCTCTTCGGCACCAGCGACCTCATCGCCAAGGGCACCTCGCTGCTGATGATGATCCCCGCGGCCGTTTCGGGGACCGTCGGCAACCTGCGCCGATCCAACGTCGACCTGCGAGCGGCGGCGTTCGTCGGTCTCGCTGCCTGTACGACGACTGCGTTGGGCGCCTTTATCGCCACGCTCGTCGATCCGCTCGTCGGCAACATCCTCTTCTCGGTGTTCCTGGCATTCATCGCCGTGCAGATGGGGATCAAGGCCGTCCGCGGTCGCCATCAGCGCTGAGAGGGCGACCGGTCGCGTCGATAGACTGACTCGATGCCCGTGAATCCCGAACTGGTCGGTCGCGCCTTCCCGCCGACCGCGCCGTATCTGGTCGGTCGAGAGAAAGTGCGCGAGTTCGCGCGCGCCGTCTTCGCCGACGCCCCGCAGCACGTCGACCCCGAAGCGGCTCGCGCACTCGGCTATGCCGACGTCGTCGCCCCGCCGACGTTCGCCGTCGTCATGCAGGACATCACGCTGCAGCAGATGCTCGCCTACCCGGAATCCGGCATCGAGCTGTCGCGCGTCGTGCACGCCGAGCAGCGTTTCCGTTACTCGCGGCCGATCGTCGCCGGAGACGAACTGGTCGCCACGCTGACGGTCGCCGGCGTCCGAGCGATGCGGGGCAGCTCCATGGTCACGATGGAGGCCGAGGTCGTGGATGCCGACGGCGCCCACGTCGTGACCACCACCAGCATTCTTCTCGTGGGGGACTCCGACGCATGAGCGATTTCACCGTGGGCCAGATCATCGCCGAACGCTCCGTGCACCTCACGCGCGAGTCGCTCGTGCGGTACGCGGGCGCATCGAACGACTTCAACCCCATCCACTACAACGACGACGTGGCCGCGGCGGTCGGCCTGCCGGGCGTGCTCGCGCACGGCATGCTCACGATGGGGATCGCCGTCGGGATCGTCTCCGACGCCCTGGGGGACCCCGGCCTGATGGCCGAGTGCGGCGTGAAGTTCACGCGTCCCGTGATCGTGGACGCCATGACCGGCGCCGACATCCACGTGCGCGCCGAGGTCGGTGCCATCGACGACGAGACGGCGCGCGTCGACCTCACCGTCCGGTTCGCCGACACCTCCGTGCTCGGCAAGGCGCAGGTACGGGTGCGGGTGAGCTGATGCCCGAGGTCGCCCCGATCCCGCTGTCGCGACTGACGACCCTGCGCACCGGAGGGAAGCCCGCCCGCCTGGTCGACGCGCACTCCACCGACGAGCTGGTCGCCGCCCTTCGCGAGGTGTGGGCCGACGGCGAGCCCTGGTTGGTGCTCGGCGGCGGGTCCAACATCTTCGTGGACGACGAGCCCTTCGACGGCACCGTCATCCGGGTGCGGTCGACCGGCATCGAGGAACTGCCCGGGTCGCATGACGCCGCCGTGCGCCTTCGGGTGCAGGCCGGCCACGACTGGGATGCGCTCGTCGCCGAGACTGTCGCGCGCGGGTTCGCCGGCATCGAGGCCATGTCGGGGATCCCCGGTACGGTCGGTGCGGCGCCGGTGCAGAACATCGGCGCGTACGGGCAAGAGATCGTGCAGACCCTCGTCGAGGTGGAGCTGATCGATGAGGCGAACGGCGAGGTGTCGGTCGTTCCCGCCTCCGAGCTCGGACTCGGGTTCCGCACCTCCGTCCTCAAGCAGCACTACGGCTCCACGCCCCGGCGCACCGCCGTCATCCTCTCGGCGACGCTCGAGCTCGCGCGCGTCGGCGACGGGGAGCGTCCGATCGCGGGCGAACAGCTGCGCTCCGCCCTGGGACTGGATGCCCCCGACACGGTGTCGCTGCGCTGGATCCGCGACCACGTCCTCGCCACCCGTTCGCGCAAGGGAATGGTCCTCGACGACGAAGACCCCGACACCTGGAGTGCCGGCTCCTTCTTCCAGAACGCCATCGTTTCCGAGGCGTTCGCCCGGACACTCCCCGCGGCGTGCCCGAAGTGGCCCCTGTCGCCGGAGCTCGACGCGGTCAGGGTGATCCCGCTGGCCGCGTTCGACGGCATCCTTCCGCCTCCCCCCGTCGAACAGCGCGAGGTGAAGGTGAGCGCGGCCTGGCTGATCGAGAACGCCGGGCTCTCGCGCGGTTTCCGTTTCCCGCGCTCGCGCGCCGGCCTGTCGACCAAGCACACGCTCGCGCTGACCAACCGCGGCGAGGCCACAGCTGCGGAGATCGCCGAACTCGCCCGCTTCGTGCAGAGCCGGGTGGCGTCGGAGTTCGGCCTGGTGCTGCAGCCCGAGCCGGTGCTGGTGGGCGTCGAGCTGTAGCCCCGCCGGCTGCCCCGGCCGGTGACGGATGGAGGGCCGGGGACGTGCGGAGGACGGACCGCGTCATGCGGTCCTCCGCTGATCCCCGGCCCTCCGCTCGTCACGTGGCCCCGCTAGCGACAGACTCGCCCGCCCCCGCATCTCGACCGCCTCGGCCGCCCGCGCGGCTACGGCCTCAGGCCCCCGGCGCGGGACCCTGAGGCCGGCGGCACGGGCTCAGGCGAACAGACGCTGGAGGCGCTGCACGCCCTCGAGCAGCTGCTCGTCGCCCAGGGCGTACGACAGCCGCAGGTACCCGCTGGGGCCGAAGGCCTCGCCGGGGACGACGGCGACCTCGGCCTGCTCGAGGATGAGATCGGCCAGCTCGAGGGAAGACGTGGGGGTCACGCCGCCCCACGTTCGGTTCAGCAGCCCCTGCACGTCGGGGTACACGTAGAACGCGCCGAGGGGGTTAGGGACCTCGACGCCGTCGATCTTCGACAGTTCCGACACGATCAGGCGGCGGCGGCGGTCGAACGCCTCACGGAACTGCTCGACCTCGCCCTGGGGCCCGTTCAGGGCTGCGGCGGCGGCGCGCTGGGCGACGTTGTTGACGTTGCTCGACAGGTGCGACTGCAGGTTGGCGGCGAGCTTCATGGCATCCGCCGGTCCCACCATCCAGCCCACGCGCCATCCGGTCATGGCGTAGGTCTTGGCGACGCCGTTGAGCAGGATCGTCTGCTCGGCGAGTTCGGGAACGGCCTCGACGATCGAGACGGCGCGGACGCCCTCGTAGGTGAGGTTCTGGTAGATCTCGTCGGTGATGACCCAGATGCCGTGCTCGAGGGCCCAGCGGCCGATCTCGGCGGTCTCCTCGGCGGTGTACACCGAGCCGGTCGGGTTCGACGGCGAGACGAACACGAGCACGGTCGTCTTGTCGGTGCGGGCGGCCTCGAGCTGGGCCACGGTGACCTTGTAATCCTGGTCGGCGCCGGCGAACACCTCGACCGGGGTCCCGTCGGCCAACGCGATGGCCTCGGGGTATGTCGTCCAGTACGGAGCCGGCAGCAGCACCTCGTCGCCGGGGTTCACGACGGTCTGGAACGCCTGGTACACCGCCTGCTTGCCGCCGTTGGTCACGATGACCTGCGACGGGGTCACCTCGAGGCCCGAGTCGCGGAGCGTCTTGGCCGCGATCGCCTCGCGCAGCACCGGGAGACCCGCGGCGGGGGTGTAGCGGTAATTCGCCGGGTTCTGCAATGCGTCGGCTGCGGCATCCACGATGAACGAAGGGGTCGCGAAATCGGGCTCTCCGGCCGCATAGGAGATCACCGGACGGCCGGCGGCCTGGAGGGCCTTGGCCTTGGCGTCGACCTTGAGGGTCGCGGACTCGGCGATGGCGGACAGCTTGCGGGAGAGAGGAGCACGGGAAGTCACGGACCCGAGCCTAGTGTTCCGATCCCGGCGCGCCGAGGGTCAGATCGCCGATCCCACCCACAGCAGGAAGGGCGGAAGGAGCATCAGGATGCCGACCACCACCGCCACGATCGACATCGCCCGGGGGCCGCGGCGTCTCACCCCCACCACGACGCCGATCACCGCGATCACCACCACCAGGGCGCCGTCGAGAACGAGGAGGGGCAGGAGCACGATCCCGAGCCACCAGATGCCGTTCATCTCGGGGATCAGGCCGATCAGGACCACCGCCAGTGTCGGCAACACCACGAGGCTCGCGAGGCACACCGCGACGATGCCGAGAACGTCGATGCCGCGCCGGGGCGACGGGGGAGGCAGGGGCGTCATGCCGTCACGCTAGCGCGCCACCGGCGCGACACACGGGTCGGTTACCGTGAGCGGGTGACAGCGCTCACCAGGCCCCTCCGCTCCCGACGCCGTGGACTCGGCTCGCTCGCCCGGCTCGGAGCTGCGACCGCACTCGTCGGCGTCGGTGCGGGTCTCGCCGTGCTGCTGCTGGTCTGGATCGTCCACAGCCTGGAGCACCTCGTGTGGGGTCACGCGGAGGGGCCGTTCCTCGACGGCGTCGCCTTTCCCGACCCCTGGTGGCTTCCGATAGCGACGGTGGGCGGGGCCGGCGCCGTCGTCGCCGTGGGGTGGTATCTGCTCCGCCGGTTCGGTCGACGTCTCGCCACGGTCGAGCAGGGCGTAGACGGGGCGCGGATGCCCTGGTGGGAGACACTCGCGGACACCGTCCTGCAGGTGGCGTCGGTGGCGATGGGAGCATCGATCGGCAAGGAGGTCGCGCCGCGCGAACTGTCGGCGATGGCGGGGTCGAAGATCGTGCGGTGGTTCCGCCTCGACGCCCGATGGTCCCGCATCCTGATCGCCGCAGCCGCCGGGGCCGGTCTCGCCGCCGTCTACAACGTGCCCCTCGGCGGTGCCCTCTTCGCCATCGAGATCCTGCTCGCGCAGTTCAGCGTCGGCGCTGCGGTGGTCGCGCTCGCCGCCAGCTCGATCGCGACGCTCGTCGCGCGGCCGCTCGTCGGCGACGGATCGCTGTACTCCGTGGCATCCGTCGAGGTGAACGCCTCGCTGATCGTCGCCGCGATCCTCATCGGGCCGCTGATGGGATGGGGGGCGTCGAGCTTCTCCGGCGTGACCAGGACGCTCGCCCGGTTCCGTCCCGCGGGGTGGCGGCTGCTCGTCGCCCTGCCCGTCGCGTTCGCGGCGGTCGGAGCGCTCGGCGCGGTCTTCCCTCTCGTCCTCGGCAACGGTCGCGCGTTGGCGGCGGCAGGCTTCGATTTCTCCCAGCCCGCGATCCTGCTCGTCGCGCTCGCCGTGATGAAGTACGTCGCGACGTCCGTCTCGCTCGGTGCCGGGGCGATCGGCGGCACGTTGCAGCCGTCGGTCGCGATCGGCGCGGCACTGGGCGCGGCCGCGGCCGCCGGTTGGGCGTTCGTGTGGCCGGGAGCCGACGGCACGGCGTTCGCGATCGTGGCGGCCGCCGCCTTCCTGGCATCCACGATGCGTGCGCCCTTCACCGCGATCGCGCTCGTCATCGAGTTCACCGACACCGGGTTCACCCTGTTGGTGCCGATCTTCCTCGCCGTCGCGGGCTCGCTCGCGGCCTCGCGCCTGACCTCGTGCGAGAGCCTGCGGCGCTTCGCGCCGATGGATCCGGCGCGGGCGTAGCGTTCGCCGGCCACATCGGCGTGCCCGTGCATATCGGCGTGCCCGTGCATATCGGCGGGGCCGGCCACATCGGCGTGCCCGTGCATATCGGCGGGGCCGTGCATATCGGCGGGGCCGTGCATATCGGCGGGCCTTTCTTCGACGCGCCGGTTCGCGACGCCCGAGAGCGGGGTGTCGGTGAATTCGCCCGCCGTTGTGCGCGGGTCAGCCCGCGGGGTTCTCGTGCGGCCGCCTGGTGCGCCGGGAACAGGGTCGGCGGCGTCAACGGAAGCGGTGCCGGCCGCGGTCGACGTGGGCGAGGATGGCGAGCTCGACCGTCGGCCAATCGTGCACGACGAGGGCGTAGTCGAACCGCAGAGTGATGAAACCCCACGCGGCTGCATGAGCGTCCCGTTGCAGATCCCGGTGTCGATCCGCCGGCGCGTCGTGGTGCGCCGCGCCGTCCACCTCGACGATGAGTGCATCCCCGATGAGCAGGTCGACGCGGCCCACCGACACGATCCCGACCTGCGTCCGCACCGGAAGGTTCAATCGACGCAGCCGCCATCGCACGAGGGACTCGAGCCCGCTGTCGGCGTCGGATCGGGCGAACGTCATCGCGTCTCTCCCCGCCTCGTTGAGGTGATCTCGCAGCCACGCCCATGCGGTGGGAGTCAGCCGGCCCTGACGCAGCGCCGACTCCACCGCCACGAAGAACTCCTCGACGCCGCGGCACCGCAGGATCTGCCGGAGCACGCGTGCGATGGAGGGAATCGTGAAGGGGGAGTCGACGACGGCGTCATCTCGGTGGACAGCGCAGTCGCAGTCGTCGTGGGCGTGGTCGTGCCCGCCACGACGGAGCCAGACGTGTGACTGCTCACCGGGGGTCAGGACCCATAGCCCGAGATGCCGTGCCGCCGTCACGCACGCCACGGCTCCCCCGTGTCGCGCCGCGACGACGACCGGGTCGCAGGCGCCGCTGTCGGCGTACACCCCGCGTCGCAGGTGCACGAGGGAGCCCGCTGCCGTCGCCGCGCCGATGTCCCGACGCGACAACCCCGCCCCGCGAAGGCCGGCGAAGGTCCGGATGCCATGACCGCTCTCGCACATGCCTCCACGATGGCCGCTGCCCCGTCGCTCCCGGGCTGGGGCGCGGGGATCTGTGGATGGCCGCCGCGTGGGGAGGAGTCGAGCGGTGCAGACGGCATCCCGAGCACAACGGCGGGCCCTTTCGTCGACACGCCGGAGCGGGACCCCGACCACTCGGCGTGCCGGAAAACCCCCCGCCGTTGTGCACCCACGAGGAGGCCGTGCGGCGGAGACGGTGGGTGGGGTTGCCGGGGGAATCGGGGCACAACGGCGGGCCCTCTCGTCGACACGCCGGACCGGGATGCCGGCGACTCGGCGTGTCGGAGAACTCCCCGCCGTTGTGCACTGGCCCGACGCTGACCCGGGGGGGGGGGGGGGGGGGGCCCCCCCCGACGACAGGTCGCGCTCGGCGACGCGCTCGGCCTGGGCGATGCGGGCGCGCACGGTGTGGCGGTGGATACCGAGGGCGTGCGCCGTCGCCTCGTGCGAGCAGTCGTTCGCGAGCCAGGCGTCGAGCGTGTCGACGAGCGCGGAGCCCTGTTCGGCGTCGTGAAGGTGGAGCGGTGCGAGGCTCCCCGCGGCGACCGTCCGCGCCGCTTCCGAGCCGAGGGCGGCGATGAGTCCGGCGCGGGCGGTGTCGGCGAAGTCGGCGATACCGGGCGTCGAGACCCGATCCCGCGCGGTGCGCGCCTGGGTGAGGGCGCGTGAGAACCCGTCGTATCCCGTCGCGGCCGAGCACCCGATCACCGTCTCGAACCGATCGGCGATGTCGGCGAGCAACTCGCGTGCGCCCGCCGGCACCACGATGACCAGGCCGTCGTCGCCCCGGCCGAAGAACATCTCGCCGCGGTGCTCCTGTCCGCGGTGCTCCAGCCATTCTGTGAGCGCGGTGGAGCGGGCGGATGCCGCGGGGGTGAGGGCGACGATGACGGGAGCGGCGGGCAGGGGGCCGAAGAGGTCACGCGCAGCGCGGCGCGCGAGCGCGGGGTCGTCGCCGATCAGCGACTGGACGAGGCCCGCGCGGAACATGCTGACCGCGCGACCGAGACCGTCCTGCTGCTCCAGCGCGAGCGCGGCCATCGCCACCACCGCGGTCACGACGCTGCGTGCTTCGTGATCGAGGTCGGAGGCTTCGATCGCGAGGGCGCCGCGGAGGTGGCCGCCGCGACCGAGCGTCTGCACGGTCACCGACGTGTCCCCGACCCGGATCGCGCCGGCGGCCCGCGTTCCCCGACGCAGCATCGCTGTCACCTCGGCCGCGACGGCATCCACTGCCGCCGGCGCCAGGGTGCCCACGGGGTGGGCGTCGCGGAGGGCCCCCGCGGCATCGAACAGCCCCACCCAGCAACCGAGCTGGCGAGACAGCTCGGCGAGGGTGGCCGAGAGGCCGTCGGGGCGCAGGGCGGCGAGCGACACGGCCCGCTGCGCCGCGAGCGACCAGCTGCGGCGGGCGTAGGCGTCGGCGGCGATGGCCTCGGCGCCCGCGCGTGCCACCGCGATGAACGGCGTGCGGTACGGCACCTCGAACATGGGCATCCCGGCTGCCACGCACGCCTGGGTCAGGGCCGGGGGGATCCCGTCTCGAACGACTTCCGTGCCGAACCCCAGCGCGCGCACGCCGCGGGCGACGAGCCGTCCCACGTACGCGACGTAGTCCGCGGTGACCGCGCCGGCGAACTGCGTGCCGGTGGTCAGCAGCACCAGCCCCTCGCTGAGGAAGGGGGTCGGGTCGGCGAGATCGCTGGAATGCACCCAGCGCACGGGTCGGTCCAAGCTGCCGGGGGTGAGGTCGTGCTCGTCGACGACGAGGCGCAGGTGCAGGTCGCGCCGTGCGAGCAGCGCGCGCAGGTTCGGCGGAGTGGCGGCGGTGTCGACCATGCTTCCTCCTGTACGAGACGTATACGACGGTGCGAGCGACTGTACAACCAGGAGAGTGCGGGGCGCGTCGCGCCGTCCGTAGCATCGCCGCCATGAGCCTCGACACCCTCCCCACCGTCGGCGGTCCGTCCCTCGCCCAGGAGCGCCGCCTCGTCACCGCCATTCCCGGCCCCCGTTCGCAGGAACTGCTCGACCGCAAGGCCGCGGCCGTGGCATCCGGTGTCGGACACACCGTCCCCATCCACGCGGTCGCCGCGGGTGGCG
This sequence comes from Microbacterium sp. Leaf151, assembly GCF_001424225.1. Taxonomy (GTDB): domain Bacteria; phylum Actinomycetota; class Actinomycetes; order Actinomycetales; family Microbacteriaceae; genus Microbacterium. Next base: position 179,606 of record NZ_LMOR01000003.1, read on the forward strand.
GAGTCGTGGTCGACGCCGACGGCAACTCGCTCATCGACCTCGGCTCGGGCATCGCCGTCACCAGCGTCGGCAACGCCCACCCCTCCGTCGTCGCCGCCGTGCAGGAGCAGGTCGCCGCCTTCACCCACACGTGCTTCATGATCTCGCCGTACGACTCCTACGTCGCCGTCGCCGAGGCCCTGAACCGCCTCACGCCCGGCGATCACGCCAAGAAGAGCGCGCTGTTCAACAGCGGCGCCGAGGCGGTCGAGAACGCCGTCAAGATCGCCCGGAAGTTCACGGGGCGCCAGGCCGTCGTCGCGTTCGACCACGCGTACCACGGCCGCACCAACCTCACGATGGCGCTCACGGCCAAGAACATGCCGTACAAGAGCGGCTTCGGGCCCTTCGCGGCCGAGGTCTACCGCGCTCCGCTGTCGTACCCGTACCGCGACGGACTGTCGGGCCCCGAGGCCGCCGCCAAGGCGATCTCGCTCATCGAGAAGCAGGTCGGTGCCGAGAACCTCGCCGCCGTCATCATCGAGCCCATCCAGGGCGAGGGCGGCTTCATCGTGCCCGCCGACGGGTTCCTGAACGCGATCGTGGACTGGTGCCGCGACAACGGCGTGGTCTTCATCGCCGACGAGGTGCAGTCCGGCTTCGCCCGCACGGGAGCGATGTTCGCCAGCGAGCACTTCGGCATCGTCCCCGACCTGGTCACCACCGCCAAGGGCATCGCCGCGGGTCTCCCGCTGGCGGCCGTGACGGGACGAGCCGAGATCATGGATGCCACCCACACGGGCGGCCTCGGCGGAACTTACGGCGGTAACCCGGTCGCGTGCGCCGCGGCTCTGGCGTCCATCGATGCGTTCGAGAACGAGGGGCTCATCGAGCGCGCGCAGCAGATCGGCGAGATGCTGAAGGACCGTCTCCACGCCCTCCAGGCGAACGACCCCCGTATCGGCGACGTGCGCGGTCACGGCGCGATGATCGCCGCCGAGTTCGTCGACCCCACCACCGGCGCCCCCGACGCCGCCCTCACCGCCGCCGTCGCGAAGGCGTCGATCGCGGAGGGCGTCATCGTCCTCACCTGCGGCACCTACGGCAACGTCATCCGGTTCCTACCCCCGCTGTCGATCGGTGACGAGCTGCTGCACGAGGGGCTCGACGTCGTGGCGGCAGCCCTCGCCCGCAACTGACGACCGTCCCGGCGGCGGACTCCACCGCCGTCGGGGCGAGGGCTCCCGCCGAACCCGAGCGGCCCCCAGCACACGTAGACGTGAACGAGAAGGAAGAAGAGCCCATGGACGAGATCACCCGCGATGTGGTCGTCATCGGAGCCGGCGCCGCCGGACTCACCGCCGCCAACGACCTGCGCAAGGCCGGCCTCTCTGTCGCCGTGCTCGAAGCGCGCGACCGCGTGGGCGGGCGCCTGTGGACCGACGTGATCGAGGGCGCGATGCTCGAGCTCGGTGGACAGTGGGTCTCGCCCGACCAGCAGGCGCTCATCGACACCGTCGCCGACCTGGGCTTGTCGACGTACAGCCGCTATCGAGACGGCGAGAGCGTCTACGTCGGCGCCGACGGCGAGGCGAAGCGCTTCACGGGGGAGATGTTCCCCGTGGCCGCCTCGACCGAGCAGGCCATCGACGAGATCACCGCGCGACTGGATGCCATGGTGGCCGAGATCGACCCCGACAAGCCGTGGGAGCACCCCCGCGCCGCCGAGTGGGACAAGGTCTCGTGGGACGCATGGCTCCGCGAGCAGACCGACGACGACGAGGCCGTGCGCAACCTCGCGTTCGCCACGGGCTCTGCGATGCTCACCAAGCCCACGCACACCTTCTCGCTGCTGCAGTCGCTGCTCATGGCGGCATCCGCCGGCTCCTACTCTCACCTCGTCGACGCCGACTTCATCCTCGATAAGCGCGTCGCGGGTGGCCTGCAGCAGGTGCCCGAGCTGCTGGCCGAGCGTCTCGGTGACGACGTCTTCCTGAACCAGCCGGTGCGCCGCGTCGTCTGGGGCGCCGATTCGGCGACGCCGGATCGCCCGGCCGACACGGGTCAGCGGGTTGCGGACCTCGAGGCGCTGACGGCTCGCGTCGAGGCCGCGGCATCCTCCTCCGACGGCGTCACGGTGATCGCCGATGGCGTCACCGTCCGCGCCCGCTTCGCCATCCTCGCCCTGGCCCCCGTGCTGTATTCGCGCATCTCGTTCGAGCCGCCGCTGCCGCGCCTGCAGCACCAGATGCACCAGCACATCTCGATGGGCTTCGTCATCAAGGTGCACGCGGTGTACGAGACGCCGTTCTGGCGCGAGCAGGGCCTGTCGGGCACGGCGTTCAGCCCCTACGAGCTGTGCCACGAGGCGTACGACAACACCAATCACGGAGACGAGCGCGGCACCCTGGTCGGCTTCGTGTCGGACCAGAACGCCGACGACTTGTTCCGTCTGAGCGCCGAGGAGCGCAAGGAGCGCATCCTCGAATCCCTGTCGCGCTACTACGGGCCCGCCGCGAAGACGCCGGTCGTCTACTACGAGAGCGACTGGGGCACCGAGGAGTGGACCCGTGGCGCGTACGCGGCGAGCTTCGACCTCGGTGGCCTGCATCGCTACGGCGCCGACCAGCGCCAGCCCATGGGTGCGATCCATCTCGCGTGCAGCGACATGGCCGGAGCGGGCTACCAGCACGTCGACGGGGCGATCCGACAGGGGCACCGCGCCGCAGACGAGATCCTCGAGCGGACGCGCGGATGACCGGCGACCGCGTCGTCGTCGGCTACGCGGCCACCGACGCGGGTGCCGACGCCCTCGCGCTCGGTGCGCGCCTGGGAGCTGTGCTCGACGCCCCCGTCCACGCCGTCGTCGTCCTGCCGTCGGCCGAGGGCAATGTCTCGATCCCGACCGACGCGTCGTACGAGCGTCTCGTCGAAGACACCGCGCGCGGATGGTTGCGCGACGCGCTCGCGTCGTTCCCCGGCATCCGGGGCCACGTCCGACACGCCTCCGCCGTCTCGGACGGTCTCGTCGCCGCCGCGGAGGAGTTCGACGCCGGCGTCATCGTCGTCGGCACCGGCGGGGGTGGACCGCGCGGTCGTCACCGCCTCGGCACCACGGCCGAGGAGCTCGTGCACTCGGCTCCGGTCCCCGTCGCCCTCGCGCAGGAAGGGGCGCGCGCGATCGACCCGGGCGTCGGCCTCCCGCGAGTCACCGCCGCGATCGGCACCCGCCCGGGCGCCGACGTGCTCCTGCACACCGCGGCGACCGTCTCGCGCCGCACCCACGCGCCGCTCCGGCTGCTCTCCCTCGCCGGCGTCGATCTGCCGAACCGCGTCGACGCCGGCCTCACCCGCCTCACCGGCCAGACGCACGCCGCGAGCGTGCTCGAGGCGGCACGCGCGACGCTCCCCGCAGAAGTGCCGGCGGAGGCCGTCGTGGGCACCGGCAGCGACATCGAAGACGCCGTTTCGCACATCGAGTGGCAGCCCGGCGAGATCGCGCTGGTCGGATCGAGTCGCCTCGCCCAGCCCCGTCGCTTGTTCCTCGGCTCCACCGCGGGGCGGATCCTGCGTGCCCTGCCCGTCCCGATGATCGTGGTGCCCCGCACCCAGGAGGTCTCGTCATGACCGATGCATCCCACGGTGCGAGCGCGTCCCCCGACAGCGCCGTCACCACCGGCATCTCCAACAAGGGCCTGCGCGTCGGCTCGATCGGCATGATCGGCGCCGTCGTCATCGGCATCTCCACCATCGCCCCGGCGTACACACTGACCGGCGCCCTCGGCCCCACGGTCTCGGCCGTCGGGTTCCAGGTGCCGGCGATCATCCTCGTCGGTTTCATCCCGATGCTGCTCGTCGCGCTCGGCTATCGCGAGCTGAATTCCCGGATGCCGGATGCCGGCACCTCGTTCACCTGGGCGTCGCGCGCCTTCGGACCCTGGGTCGGCTGGATGGCGGGCTGGGGTCTGGTCGCGGCCACCGTCATCGTGCTGTCGAACCTGGCGGGCATCGCCGTCGACTTCTTGTTCCTTCTCATCGCGCAGGTCAGCGGCAACGCCGAGATCGCCGAACTCACCCGCGTCGTCCCGATCAACATCGCGGTCTGCCTGCTGTTCATGTTCCTGGCGACGGTGGTGTCCTACCGCGACCTGCAGACGACGCAGCGTCTGCAGTACGGTCTGGTCGGGTTCCAGATCCTCGTGCTGCTGGTCTTCGCCGGCGCCGCCGTGGTCGAGATGATGAGCGGTAACGCCTTCGACGCCAGCCCGGTGGAGGCGTCATGGTTCAACCCCTTCGAGGTGGACTCGTTCAGCTCCTTCGCCGCGGGGCTGTCGCTGTCGATCTTCATCTTCTGGGGCTGGGACGTCATCCTCACCATGAACGAGGAGACGAAGGATCCCGACCGCACCCCGGGGCGCGCCGCCACGGTCACGGTCTTCCTCATCGTGGCCCTGTATCTCTTCATCGCCGTGGCACTGCTCATGTTCGCCGGCAACGGTGCCGGTGAGCTGGGGCTCGGCAACGAGGACATCCAGGAGAACGTCTTCTTCCACCTCTCGGGACCCATCCTCGGGCCCCTCGCGTTCCTCGTGTCGCTCGCGGTCCTCACCAGCTCGGCATCCTCGCTCCAGGCCACCTTCGTGGGGCCGGCACGGACCCTGCTGGCCATGGCGCACTACGACGCACTGCCGAAGAACTTCGCGAAGGTGAGCCCGCGGTTCTTCACCCCCGGCTATGCCACCATCGTGTCGGCCGTCGTCGCGTCGGCGTTCTACGCGATCATGCGCGTGCTGAGCGAGAACGTGTTGACCGACACCATCACGGCGCTGGGCGCGATGATCTGCTTCTACTACGGCCTGACCGCGTTCGCGTGCGTCTGGTACTTCCGCAAGCAGTGGTTCGACTCGGTGCGCAACTTCTTCTTGACCCTCCTCGCCCCGCTCGTGGGCGGTGGCATCCTGGCCGTGCTGTTCGTCACCACCCTCATCGACAGCGCCGATCCCGAGTACGGATCGGGGTCCAACATCGGCGGTGTCGGATTGGTCTTCGTCATCACCGTGGTCATCATCGTCACCGGCATCGTGTTGATGGTGGCGCAGAGGGTGGCGAGCCCCGCCTTCTTCCGCGGTGAGACCCTGGGTCGGGAGGCACCCGCCAGTGCCCGCCGCCGCCGCACGTCCTGACATCGAAACGACAAGGAGCACCATGAGCGACTACGCCGTCGTCAACCCCGCCACGGGGGAGACCCTCGCCGAGTACGACACGCTGACCGACGCCGGGGTCGAGCACGCCCTGGCATCCGCCGACGCGGGGTACCGCTCCTGGTCGCGGACCGCTCCGGCCGAGCGGGCCGAGGCACTCCGCCGCGTGGCCGAGCTGCACCGCGAGCGCCGGGACGACCTCGCCGCGACCATCGTGCGAGAGATGGGCAAGCCGCTCGAGGCGGCCCTCGGCGAGGTCGACTTCGCCGCCGACATCACCGAGTACTACGCCGACGTCATCGACAAGATCACCGGTGACACCCCGCTCGACATCCTGGGCGAGGGCTCGGCGGTGATCCGCCGCTCGCCGCTGGGCGTGCTGCTGGGCATCATGCCGTGGAACTTCCCCTACTATCAGGTCGCCCGTTTCGCCGCGCCGAACCTCGCCGTCGGCAACACGATCCTGCTCAAGCACGCCCCCCAATGCCCGGAGTCGGCGGAGGCGCTGCAGGCGATCTACCGTGACGCGGGGCTGCCCGACGGCGCGTACGTCAACATCCGGGCGACCAACGATCAGGCGGCGACCATCATCGCCGACTCGCGCGTGCAGGGCGTGTCGGTCACCGGCTCGGAGCGCGCCGGTGCCGCCGTCGCCGAGATCGCCGGCCGCAACCTCAAGAAGGTCGCGCTGGAGCTCGGCGGCTCCGATCCCTTCATCCTGATGTCCACGGATGACCTGGATGCCGCCGTACAGGCCGCCGTCGATGCGCGCCTCGACAACAACGGCCAGTCGTGCAACGCCGCCAAGCGCTTCATCGTGATCGACGACCTGTACGACGCGTTCCTGTCGAAGTTCACCGCGGCCCTCGGCGAGGCGAAGGTCGGCGACCCGTTCGCCGACGACACCGTCCTCGGGCCCCTGTCGTCACTCGCGGCCGCGGAGCGCCTCGACGAGCAGGTGCAGCGCGCCGTGTCGCAGGGCGCGACGGTGGAGGTCGGCGGGACGCGCGACGGGGCGTTCTACCCCGGCACCGTGCTGACGGGAATCACGCCCGACATGGACGCGTACGGCGAGGAGTTCTTCGGCCCCGTCGGCACCGTCTACCGGGTGGCCGACGAGGAGGAGGCGATCGAGATCGCGAACGGCACGGGCTATGGGCTCGGCTCCTACGTCTTCACAACCGATGCCGAGCAGGCACAGCGCATCGCTGACCGGATCGAGGCCGGAATGGTCTACGTGAACGTCGTGCTCGCCGACTCGCCCGAGCTGCCGTTCGGCGGCGTCAAGCGCAGCGGCACCTCGCGTGAGATGGGCCTGCTCGCGGCCGACGAGTTCGTGAACAAGAAGCTCATCCGCACGGTGTGATCGGCACCGCGTCCCCCCGGCCCGGTTGGCTGGGCCGGGGGACATCCGCGGTCCGGTTCCCGGCCCTCGATACCGGCCTCGGTTCGCCAGGCCGAGGTCCATGACATAGACTGGATAGTGCAGTCGAAATCTGCATTCTTTCGCCGTGCCCTCGGGTACGCGGCATCCTCCCCCGAGAGATTCCAGGCGGAAGCGCGCGGTTTCGTTTCCTGGATCCCTCGGGATCTTAGGGCGGTAGCTCAATTGGCAGAGCAGCGGTCTCCAAAACCGCAGGTTGCAGGTTCGATTCCTGTCCGCCCTGCGCACAGCGCACGCTGGCACAGACACAGACCAAGGTGGTTCGATGACGCAGGACGAGGCGAGCGGCGAGATCGTCGCCGACCGCGGCGCCCCCCGCGAGAAGAAGCTGAACTTCTTCGCGCGGATCGCCCTCTTCATCCGTCAGGTCTTCGCAGAACTCCGCAAGGTCGTCACGCCGACGCGGCAGGAGCTGTTGAAGTTCACCGCCGTGGTCCTCGGTTTCGTCGTCGTCATGATGGCGATCGTCTATGGCCTCGACGTGCTGTTCGTGTGGATCACCACCGCCGTCTTCGGCGTCCCCGGTACCGCCGGCGCCTGACCGGCGTTCGTGCGGACGTGCGGCGCCAAGAGCGGCCGCCTCTGAACGGAAGAGATCACAGTGTCTGAAAGATATGTCGACGACGCCGATTGGGCGACGGCAGCCGAGCAGTCCAGCGAAGACGACGAAGCCCAAGAGGGCAACGTGCTCGAGTCCCAGGAGCGCGCCTCCGACTCGGCCGAGCATTCCGCCGTTCACATCGTGGACGACGAGGCTGAGGTCGACGACGCCGACCTCAGCGACATCGACATCACCGACCCGGAGGCGGACGCGATCGTGAACGACGCTCTCGAGATCGACGAGACCAGCGAGGCCGAGGCAGCCGCCGAGGTCCTGAACGACTCCCTCGCCGAAGAGCAGGCCGAAGAGGCCGCCGAAGCCGCCGACGAGGTCACCCCGTACGACGGCCCCGACGTCAACGGCGAGCCCGACGAGCCCGTGCTCGACGAGGACTTCGTCGACGAGGTCTCCGCCGCGGCGAGCGTGGTCGACGAGGTCGAGGCCGGCGAGTCCGCCGCCGACGCGCCCACCGACCACGACGAGGACGCCGACCCCTACGAGGCCTACCGCACCGAGCTGCGGTCGCTTCCGGGCAAGTGGTACGTCATCCACTCCTACGCCGGATTCGAGCGCAAGGTGAAGGCCAACATCGAGCAGCGCAAGTCGACGCTCGAGGTCGAGGATGACATCTACCAGGTCGAGGTCCCCATGGAGGACGTCGTCGAGATCAAGAACGGCCAGCGCAAGATGGTCAACCGCGTGCGCATCCCCGGCTACGTGCTGGTGCGCATGGACCTCAACGAAGACACCTGGTCGGTCGTGCGTCACACCCCCGGTGTGACCGGCTTCGTGGGCAACGCCCACAACCCCACGCCGCTGCGCTTCGATGAGGCGTTCAACATGCTGAAGAGCCTGGTCGAGATCAAGGAGTCCGCTCCCTCCAAGGCCGGTGCCGCCAAGGGGTCGGCGACGACCCAGCGCGTCATCCCCGCCGAGGTCGACTTCGAGACCGGCGAGACGATCACGATCAAGGAGGGCTCGTTCGCGGGTCTTCCCGGCACGATCAGCGAGATCAAGCCCGAGAGCGGCAAGCTCACCGTGCTCGTGTCGCTCTTCGAGCGCGAGACCCCCGTCGAGCTGTCGTTCGACCAGGTCACCAAGATGGTCTGACGCCCCGCGCGTCTCCCGAACGCCCCGCCCGGCTCCCGCCGGCGGGGCGTTCGTCGTTGTCGCCCGTCGGTCGTCTCGCTTGCCGCCCGTCGGTCGTCCCTGTAGGTCCCGCCGGTGGTCTCTGTAGGTCCTGCCGGTCGTCTCTGTCGGTCCCGTCGGTCGTCGCTGTCGGTTCGCCGGCGCCGTTGGATCACCGTCCCCTCGGCTCGCGCCGCTGGCGTGGGCGTACGTTCGCCCGCGGCACCCACGCATAAACACGATCTGTGTGTGGAAACACGCTGTCGGCCCGTTTATCCGCACGAACCGTGTTTATGCCGATCGTGTGGGGCTCGCGTCTGACCGGGCGGGTGAAGGCATCGATCCCTCGGCTCGCGCCGCGCCGCTGGCGTGGGCATACGTTCGCGCGCGGCACCCACGCATAAACACGATCTCTGCGTGGGAACACGCCCTCGGCCTGTTTATCCGCACGAATTGTGTTCCTGCTCGTCACACCGAGCGCGCATTGCGAGCGACGGATGCCAGCGCCGCCGTCTCGTCGCGCTTCACCTGCGTCAACCCCGCGGCGAGAAGGGCGGATCTCAGCCCCTCGACGCCGATGGCCCCGGCGTAGTCCCACCGGGCGATACGCCAGCCCGCTCGGCGGAGCGCGTCTTCTCGTCGTTTCTCGGCACGGACAGCGTCGACGGCGCCGTCTCCCTCGTACTTGAGCCACCCGTCGGACTCACCGATGACCTGGCGCTCCGGCCAACAGAAATCCGATCGATAGACGCGGCCGTCGATCTCATGCTCTGCTTGGAGCGCGGGACGGGGGAATCCACACCACTCGATGACGATGCGGCTGATGGACTCTCCGGGAGATTCCGAAAGCGGCGTTGCGCGGTTCACCACCCACGCCATGCGTCGAAGGCCGAATCTGTTGCGCTGGACCGAGCCCCGCTCGAGGAGATCCGTTGCGGAGAGTCCGAACGATCGCAACGCCGCATCTGCGACGGCGACCCCCAGTGCGGGAGGCAAGACGCGGGCGAGGTCGACGACGACATCTTCGATCGCAGTGGTCCGGATGCCGGCCGTCTCCTGCGTCGTGCGCGGGTCCGCGCTCGTGTGTACGGCGACGTCGCCGTACCTGGCCGAGCGTGAGCGGCGTCCGTCGAAGATGTGGATCAATCGCGGATGCCCGAACGTCGGCAGGCCGAGAAGCGCGGCGGCCGACTCGTGTGAGAACACGGCATCGCGTCGCGCCGTCGCGAACGCATGGACGCGGACGAGATAACGTTCCCATGGGGACAATCCCTCCCACCTGACGCGCGCCGTGTAGACACCGGAACGGACACGGACCAGCCGTTCGTCGCGTGACGGCGGGGGCCCAGAGAGCGGCACACGCGAAGCGAGCACCAACGGCGTCGGCGATGCGCGTAGCGACCGAGGAGTGACATCCATGCGGTGAGGGTGGCAGCTTTGTCGGCGTCTCCGGCGGGCCCTGTGGATAACTCCCCCGCCCGCTCACGCGCAAACGCGATTGATGCGCGGAAACACTACGTCGTCACGTTTGCGCGCACGAACTGTGTTTATGCGTATGGAAACTGGGGGAGACCCAACGTGACTGAATCCCGGTGGCGGATGGATGCCGTGGCACAGTGCGACGCCGGACCGCCGGACCGCCGGACCGCCGGACCGCCGGACCGCAGGACCGCCGGACCGCAGGACCGCAGGACCGCCGGACCGCAGGACCGCCGGACCGCCGGACCGCAGGACCGCCGGACCGCAGGACCGCGCCCACGCCGATCAGCTGGACGGGGGAGCGGGGCGGCCGCCACCGTCGCAGGGAGGCGGAGGACGGTGGATGCCGGAGGGTACGGCGTCGCGTATGATGGGGAGGTTGCGTGCGTCAGCGCGTGACGACCGCTGCCCGGAACCGCCGGGTGTGCGGGAGAGAGGGAGCCGCGAGGCCCCCGCTCGAGAGAGGAAAAGGATATGGCACCCAAGAAAAAGGTGACCGGCCTGATCAAGCTCCAGATCAAGGCGGGCGCGGCCAACCCCGCGCCGCCGATCGGTCCGGCGCTCGGTCAGCACGGCGTCAACATCATGGAGTTCTGCAAGGCCTACAACGCGGCGACCGAAGCCCAGCGCGGCAACGTCATCCCCGTTGAGATCACGGTCTACGAAGACCGCAGCTTCACCTTCATCCTGAAGACCCCGCCCGCGGCGGAGCTCATCAAGAAGGCGGCCGGGCTTGCCAAGGGCTCGTCCACGCCCCACACGGTCAAGGTGGGCAAGCTCACCAAGGACCAGGTCCGCGAGATCGCCACCACGAAGCAGCCCGACCTGAACGCGAACGACATCGAGGCCGCCTCGAAGATCATCGCCGGCACCGCCCGTTCCATGGGCATCACGGTCGAGGACTGAGGGAGATAACAATGGCTACCAAGTCCAAGGCATTCCGCGCCGCTGCTGAGAAGATCGCGGCCGACACGTTCTACACCCCGACCGAGGCCGTCGCCCTCGCGAAGGAGACCGGCTCGAAGAAGTTCGACTCGACCGTCGAGGTCGCGCTGAAGCTCTCGGTCGACCCCCGTAAGGCTGACCAGATGGTCCGCGGCACGGTCATCCTGCCCCACGGCACGGGTAAGACCGCGCGCGTCATCGTCTTCGCCAACGGCCCCGCGGCCGAGGCGGCTCTGGCCGCCGGCGCCGATGAGGTCGGTGGCACCGACCTCATCGAGAAGGTCGCCGCCGGCTACACGTCGTTCGACGCCGCCGTCGCCACGCCCGAGCTCATGGGTCAGGTCGGTCGCCTCGGAAAGGTCCTCGGACCCCGCGGCCTCATGCCGAACCCCAAGACCGGCACCGTGACCCCCAACCCGGCCAAGGCCGTCGAGGAGATCAAGGGCGGAAAGATCGAGTTCCGCGTCGACAAGCACGCCAACGTGCACTTCGTCGTCGGCAAGGCGTCGTTCACCGCTGAGCAGCTCGACGAGAACCTCGCCGCAGCGCTCGAGGAGATCGTCCGTCTCAAGCCGTCGAGCTCGAAGGGCCGTTACATCCAGAAGGGCGCCGTTTCGACCACCTTCGGTCCCGGCATCCCGCTGGACGTCAACGTCATCGCCTGACGTCTGCGTCACCCGGAAGCCCCGCCGCGCCTCGTGCCGGCGGGGCTTCCGCATGCTCTGCCCGATCGCGCGGCACGCGCACCCGCACCGCCCAACCGAAGCGCACCCGCACTCTCAGATCTCCGACCGGCACAGCGGATAGGTGCCTGCGACGGGCTGCGGAAACTCCGCCTCCGCGCGTCCCCGGCACCGGTCCCCTCGACGGGCTCGACGACCTCCGTCGCCTGACGATCACGTGCCCCGATCCCGCACGAACGTGCAACACGGCGTCATCCGGGAAGAGACCGGCACGCGGCCGTGTTCTGCTTGAGGGCGTCGATCGCGCCTCCCCCACATCACCATGTCTGGAACAGCTATGCCCCGTCGCCGTTTGACCGTCCTCGCCGCCACCCTGGGCCTGAGCGCCCTCGCGCTGACCGCCTGCAGCGGCGGTGCGACCTCCGAGGCCACCCCGGGAGCGGGATCCGTGTATGGTCTCGTCTCCGACGGCACCCTGACCGTCGCCACCGAGGGCACCTACCGCCCGTTCTCGTACCACGAGGGCGCGGGCGACCTGACCGGCTTCGACGTCGAGATCGCCCAGGCCGTCGGCGAGAAGCTCGGCCTCGAGGTCACATTCCAGGAGACCCAGTGGGATGCCATCTTCGCCGGGCTCGACGCGGGACGCTTCGACGTCATCGCCAACCAGGTGTCGATCAACTCGGAGCGTGAAGAGAAGTACACCTTCAGCACCCCCTACACCGTGTCGCGCGGTGTCGTCGTCACCGCCGACACCGACAACTCGATCTCGAGCTTCGCCGACCTGTCGGGAAAGACCACCGCCCAGTCGCTCACGAGCAACTGGTACGAGCTGGCCACCGAGAGCGGCGCCCAGGTCGAAGCTGTCGAGGGCTGGGCGCAGGCCGTCGCCCTGCTCAAGCAGGGTCGCGTGGATGCCACGGTCAACGACCAACTCACCTACCTCGACTACGAGAAGACGAATAGCCCCACGGGCCTGAAGATCGCCGCCGAGACCGACGACACCTCGGAGAGCGCGTTCGCCTTCAAGAAGGGCCAGGACGGCCTCGCCCAGGCTGTCGACGGTGCGCTCGAGGAGCTCCGCGCCGACGGCACGCTCGCTGAGATCAGCGAGAAGTACTTCGGCGACGACGTCACGCAGTAACGACCCGCTGTAAAGCCCCGCGGATCGATCGTCTCCCGCCCCTAGCGTGGGAGTCGGTCGGTCCGCGTCCGCGTGTGCGCCGGCGTCCGCGGGCAGGATCCGGGCGGTGCGCCCGCAGGAGGAAGGAGGCCCATGAACGACATCTGGACGTTGATGCTCGATTCGTTCTGGCCGATGGTTCTGGCGGGACTGCGGGGCACCATCCCCCTGTCGCTGGCCTCGTTCGTGATCGGTCTCGTGATCGCGCTGTTCATGGCGCTGCTGCGCCTGTCGCCCAACGTGGTGCTGTCGGGCATCGCCCGGTTCTACATCTCGATCATTCGTGGCACACCGCTGCTGGTGCAGTTGTTCGTGATCTTCTACGGCCTGCCGTCGCTGAACATCACGATCGACCCGTTCCCGGCGGCGGTCATCGCCTTCTCGCTCAACGTCGGCGGTTACGCTGCGGAGGTCATCCGCGCGGCCATCCTGTCGGTCCCCCGTGGACAGTGGGAGGCGGCCCACACCGTGGGCCTCTCGCCCGCCAAGACGCTGACGCGCATCATCTTGCCGCAGGCGGCGCGCGTGTCGGTGCCGCCCCTGTCGAACACGTTCATCTCGCTCGTGAAGGACAGCTCGCTGGCATCCCTCATCCTGGTCTCGGAACTGTTCCGCCAGGCCCAGAACATCGCCGCCTTCTCCTACGAGTTCATGGCCGTGTATCTGGAGGCGGCGCTCATCTATTGGCTGTTCTGCCTGGTGTTGTCGTTCGGGCAGAACGCCCTCGAGAAGAGGTTGGACCGCCATGTCGCCCACTGAGAACCCTCTGCTGCACGTCACGGGGCTCGAGAAGAGCTTCGGGGCGAACCGTGTGCTCGCCGGCGTCGATCTCGAGGTGCGCCGCGGCGACGTGCTCGTGCTGATCGGACCGTCGGGGTCGGGCAAGACGACGGTGCTCCGCTGCCTGAACGGCTTGGAGACCCCGGATGCCGGAGTCGTGGCGTTCGAGGGAGGGCCGCGCGTCGACTTCGGGGCGAAGGTCACCAAGCGCGATCGGACGGCGCTCCGCGATCGCTCGGCGATGGTGTTCCAGCACCACAACCTGTTCCCGCACCTGACGGTGATCCAGAACGTCATGGAGGGGCCGGTGCAGGCGCACGGCGTCCCTCGGGCCGCTGCAGCGGAGCGGGCCGAGAGGCTGCTCGCCCGCGTCGGTCTGTCGGAGAAGCGCAACGCCTACCCGTCCGAGCTGTCGGGCGGTCAGCAGCAGCGGGTCGGGATCGTGCGTGCACTCGCGCTCGAGCCGCAGCTGCTGCTGTTCGACGAGCCCACCAGCGCCCTCGACCCCGAGCTGGTCGGTGAGGTGCTGACGGTGCTCCGCGAACTCGCGAACGAGGGATGGACGATGGTCATCGTCACGCACGAACTGGGCTTCGCCCGCGAGGTCGCCGACGAGGTGCTGTTCTTCGACGAGGGCGTGATCGTCGAGCGCGGAGCTCCGTCCGAGCTGCTGCGGCAGCCGAAGAAGGAGCGCACGCGGCGCTTCCTCAACCGCCTGCTGCGTCCCCTCGACGGCCCCGACCCCGCGTCGGATGACGGGTCTTGATGCCGGCGGCTGCACGACCTCCGCGATAGCGCGTCGACGGACGAACCCGCCGCGCGAAGATCACGGCGCGGAGTAGCGTCGGAGCATGCGACGCCTCGAAGGTCTGCTCGGAATCGACACGCCCGTTGTGCTCGGCCCGTTCGGCGGTCTCTCGTCCGTCGCTCTGTGCGCGGCGGTCAGCGACGGCGGCGGTCTCGGATCGTTCGGGCTCTACGGGTACGCGCCCGAACGCATCCACGACACGATCACCGCGCTGCGCTCGGCGACTCCGGGCCGCATCGCCGTGAACCTCTGGTGGCCCCGAGGCGACGAGGTCTCACCCGCCGACGTCGACATGGCCCCGTTCCTCCTCGCCGCCGCCCCGCTCTTCGCCGCCGCCGGTGTCACCCCGCCCGCGCCCCCGGCATCGTTCATGCCGACGCTCGCCGACCAGCTCGACGCGGTCTTCGACGCCCGCCCCGACGTGCTGAGCGTCGTCTTCGGCGTTCCGGATGCCGGCACCCTCACCCGCGCGAAATCACTCGGTATCCATGTCATCGGAACTGCGACGTCTGTCGCCGAGGCGGTGGCGCTCGAGGCCGCAGGCGTCGACGCCGTCGTCGCGACGGGATCGGAGGCGGGGGGACATCGGGTGTCGTTCCTCCGCGACCCCGCGCACTCGCTCGTCGGCACCTTCGCACTGGTGCCCCAGATCGTCGACGCCGTCGGCATCCCGGTGATCGCGGCGGGCGGCATCGCCGACCGTCGGGGCGTCGCGGCGGCGTTCGCGCTGGGAGCCGAGGGTGTCCAGGTCGGCACGGCGTTCCTCCGTACCCGGCAGTCCGCGGCGACGGACGGCCACCGGGCGGCGATCGGCACGGCCGCCGACACCGACACGGTCTTGACACGGGCGATGAGCGGACGGCTGGCCCGTGGCATCCCCAATCGCGCGATGCGCGAGCTCGAGGCGTCGGGCATGATCGCACCGTTTCCCGCGCAGAACTGGCTCACCGGGGTGTTCCGTGCCGCCGCGACCGCGTCGGGTGATGCCGATCTGGTGTCGCTGTGGGCCGGGCAGGCGGCGGCGCTGGCGCGTCTCGACGACGCCGCGGAGGTCCTCGCCGAACTGCGCGCCGGGGTTCCCGGCTGACCACCCCGGCGCCGCCTGGATTTCGCAGCATCGTGACGATCTCGCAGGGTTCTCGCCGAGAGAGGCGAGTTTCGCGTCATCCTCCGCGTCTCGCGAGCCCGCTCCCGGACGCGGCGCCTGGTCAGGCTGTCGCGTGGATCTCGAACCCATCGGGGGGTGTCTCGCTGCTCTCCACGGCGTCGACGCGGTCGACCCCCGCTGATGGTGGCCCGACGTGAGCCCAGGCGATCACGGTGTCGACGGTTGTCGCCTCTCCCGCGATGAGCGCCTCGACCGAGCCGTTTCGACGGTTGCGCACCCAGCCGCGGGCGCCCGCGCGCTGCGCTTCGTTCTGCAGGGCGTAGCGGAAGCCGACGCCCTGCACTCGCCCGTGCACCGTGATCGTCACCGCTCGCATACCGTCATTCTCGCGGACGGTGCGAGGGGCTTTGCGGGTTTGGGGCGGATTCGGCGCTTCGGGGCGGGCGGATTCCGCCGATACCGCGGAGCGTGCTCGAGCGGCGGATCTGCCCCCGAACCCTGGACCGCGCCCCGACGAGGCGAGGGACGCGATCCGAGCGGCCCCAACGCGTCAGTGCGGGAGCACGAGCGAGAGTGCGATCGCGAACATCACCACGGCGATGACCGCGTCGAGGATCCGCCACGCGCGGGGGGTGTCGAGCCACCGGCCGAGGTAGCGTGCACCGAATCCCAGCGCCGAGAACCACGCGAGGCTCGCGATGCAGGCACCGATCGCGAACGCCCAGCGGTCTTCGCCGTGAGTGGATGCCACGGAGCCGAGCAGGAAGACGGTGTCGAGGTAGACGTGCGGGTTGAGCCACGTGAGCGCGAGGCACGTCAGCACGGTGGCGGTGAGCGTCGTGCGCGTGCGCAGTGCGGTGCCGCCGGCATCCGTCGTCTCGGGCGTCGCCGTATTCGCCCGCAGGGTCTCGCCGCTGGGGCGCAGGGCCCGCCGAGCCGCGAGCGCGCCGTAGCCGACGAGGAATGCGGCTCCCGCCCAGCGCACGACCACGATCAGCCACGGAACGGCTTGCAGAACGAGACCGATCCCCGAGACGCCGAGCAGAATCAGCACGGCGTCGGAGATCGCGCACACCGCGACGACGGCGAGCAGGTGCTCGCGCCGGACGCCCTGCCGCAGCACGAACAAGTTCTGAGCGCCGATGGCGACGATGAGCGAGAAGCCGAGGCCGAGACCGGCGAGCAGGGGAGTGAGCACGTTCCGACGCTAGGGCGACGCGGTGCACAAGACCAGCTCAAGATTCTGTAGGAACATTAGCATCGCTTCATGTCTATCCCGCTCGACCTCGCCCGCACCCTCGCCGTCGTGGTGGAGGAGGGGACACTGGATGCCGCCGCCCGTCGTCTGCACATCACCCCCTCCGCGGTGAGTCAGCGCATCCGGGCCCTCGAGGATCAGCTGGGGCGGGTCGTGCTCGTCCGCTCCAAGCCCGTGCGCACCACCGAAGCCGGGGATGCGGTGGTGCGGCTCGCTCGCCAGCTCTCCCTGCTGGAGCACGACGCGCTCGCGGCGATGGGGGCGGAGGGCGGGTCGGTGGCATCCGTGCCCCTCGCCGTGAACGCCGACTCGCTCGCCACCTGGTTCCTGCCGCCGCTGGCCCGCGTCGCGGCCCGCCGCCCCGTCGTGTTCGACCTGCACCGCGACGACCAGGATTTCACGGCGGGACTGCTGGAATCGGGGACGGTCATGGCCGCCGTCACGTCGCGTGAGGCCCCGGTCGCCGGGTGCCGCGTGCGGCGGTTGGGGGTGCTGCGCTACGAGGCGGTGGCCACGGCGGATTTCGCGACGCGGTGGTTCGCCTCCGGCGCCCACTCGGACGCCCTCGGCGCGGCGCCGGTGGTCGACTTCGACCGGCGCGACGACCTCCAGTCCCGTTGGCTCGCCCGTCGAGGTGTGGCCGCGGCGGGGCCACCGCGCCACCGTGTGCCGGCATCCCAGGACTTCGCCACCGCGATCGAACTGGGGCTCGGGTGGGGGTTGCTCCCGGGCTTCCAGTCCGCAGCGGGCCTCGCCGCGGGTGCGCTCGTGCGTCTGGGCGAGGACCCCGTCGATGTGCCGCTGTTCTGGCAGCAGTGGAATCTCACCTCGCCGCTACTCGACGACGTCGCCGACGAGATCGTCGGGGAGGGGCGCCGTGTGCTCGCGGCTTAGGGTCAGTCGTCGCTGACCCGCAGCACGATCTTGCCGCGGGTGTGCCCGCGTTCGAGCTCGGAGTGAGCTGCGGCCGCGTCGGCCAGCTCGAACACGCGGTCGATGTAGACCCGCACAGCACCCGAATCCAGCAGGCGCGCGATGGTCGCGAGGGCGCTGCCGTCGGGGATCGTCTTGTAGTCGGTGCAGCGGATGCCGCGGGCCGCGGCCGCCTCCCGGAACCCGGGCCACGCGCCGGTGGGGACCTCGATCAGCAGCCCGCCCGGACGGAGGACGTCGAGCGAGCGGGTGCCGGTGTCGTCGGAGACGTCGCCGATGAGGTCGATGACGACATCGACATCGTCCAACACGTCTTCGAATCGTGTCGAGGTGTAGTCGACCACCTCCGCCGCGCCGAGCTCGCGGAGCCAGTCGAGATTCCGCGGCGACCCGGTGGCGATGACGTGCGCGCCGAAGTACGCGGCGAATTGCACAGCGAAGTGACCCACCCCGCCGCCGCCCGCGTGGATGAGGATGCGCTGCCCTTGATGGGCGAGCGCCGTCTCGACGACGAGCCCCCACGCGGTGAGGGCAGCGACCGGCACTCCCGCGGCCTCGACGTGCGAGAGGGAGAGGGGCTTGCGGGCGAGCGAAAGTGTCGGCACGACGACGTACTCGGCATAGGTGCCCGCCGTGCGGGGGACGGCGGCCATGCCGTACACCTCCGTGCCGACCGGGAACGGGTGCGCGTCGAAGGGGGCGCGCACGACGACACCGCTGACGTCGAGCCCCAGCACCGCGGGCCAGGCGTCGATGGATGCCGACATCCCGCGTCCCGCGCGCGTTTTGGCGTCGATGGGGTTGATGCCCGCCGCGACCACGCGCACGAGCACCTCGCTCAGCACCGGCTGCGGTACCGCGGTCTCGGCGATGTGCAGCACGTCGGCTGCGCCCGGCGCGTCGTAGACCACCGAATGCATCGTCTCGGGCACCGGGGGAGCCGGGTGCAGGGCGGTCTCAGGACGCGTCGATCGGAATCTCATCGGGCGCTCTCTCTCGCGGGGTGTTCGCAGTCGAGGCGGCCCCGCCCCGACGGTCCCAGTCAAGCGCGTCATTGTCTCGATGGTGTTTCGCCGCCGTCACCGTGTCGCGAAGTCCGCGCCCAGTGGCACCCCGTCTGCCCCGGGGTACGGGATTCGCGCGCCGCGAGAAACGCGGTCCGCTCGAAGAAACGCCTCGTCGCACGGTTTCTCGCCGCGAACCATGTTTCTCGAGCGATCACTGCGGCCATCGCGCGCTCGCCCGGGCCGCAACAGCGGCCGACGCCGCTGAGCCGTCAGTCCCGGACCGGTACCTCGCCGACCGCCAGCGCGTGCAGCAGCGTCGAGAGGTGGCGGATGTCGTCGATCGACCAGTCGGCGATCGCATCGAAGAGTCGGCTCTCGTGCGGGGCTCGAGCGTCGGCGAGCCGGCGATGACCGACCTCGGTGACGGCGATGAGGCGCGAGCGGCCGTCGTTGGGATCGGGGGTGCGGGTGACGAGCCCGAGTTCTTCGAGCTCGGTGATCGACCGGCTGAGGAAGCCCTTGTCGGCCGCCAGGCGCTCGGCCAGGGCCGAGAGTGTCAGCGGTCCGAATCGGCTCACGACGGAGAGAGCCTTGAACGTGGCCGGGAGCATTCCTGGGCTCACGCGTTCCGCCGCCTCGGAGACGAAGCGGCGGAACACGGTCATGAGCTCCGAGAACGACGATTCCAGGGCCTGCACGGCCACTCGGCGGTCATCGGTCACGTCGCTCATCACGTCAGCCATCCTCTCCCATCTCGGCCCCGCGGTGGGTGCGGCGGGAGTCTGCGGCATCCCGGGTCGGCACCGAACCGGTGGCGGCGAGGGCGCCGTCGTCGGCACGGCGTTCGGCTGCGGCATCCAGGGTCCGCACCGAGCCGGTCGCGGAGAGGGTGGCCATGGCCGCGGGGACGGAGACGGTGGCGAGATCGGCTTCGCTGGCCGCGACGCGCTCGCTCGTGGTCATGCGGGTCAGCGGACGGTTCGGCAGGAACAGGATGGCGATGAGGCTGATCACGGCCACGGGCACCGCGATGAGGAACGAGTGCGCGATGGCCTGGGCGTAGATGTCCTCGACGATGACACGGACGGTCTCGGGGAGGGCCGAGACCTGCGGGATCGTGCCCGACTGCAGCGACTCGGCCACCGCGGCGCCGTTCGCGCCGAGTCCCGTGATCGCCGCCTGCAGGTCGGCAGCGCGGTCGGTGAACAAGCTCGTCGCCATGCTGGCGAGCGCGGCACCCATGACGGAGACGCCGATCGTGCCGCCCAGGCTGCGGAAGAACGTCACTCCCGAACTCGCCGCTCCCATCTGCTCCGGGTTGGCGGTGTTCTGCACGATGAGGACGAGGTTCTGCATCGTCATGCCGACGCCCGCGCCGAGGAGGGCCATGTAGAGCGAGACGAGGGCGAAGTTCGTGTCGTAGTGGATGGTCGACAGCAGGAACGAGCCCGCGATGAGCAGCGCGCCACCCGCGATGAGGAACGGCTTCCAGTTGCCGAAGCGCGAGATGAGCGCACCCACCACGATCGAGGACACCAGGAGCCCGCCGATCATGGGGATGGTCATGACACCCGCCTCGGTCGGCGTGGCTCCGCGGGCCATCTGCATGTACTGGCTGAGGAACACCGAGGTGCCGAACATCGCCAGTCCCGTCGCGATGGAGGCGATCGTGGCGAGGGTGAAGGTGGCGTCGCGGAACAGCGTGAGGGGCACGAGCGGCTCCGAGGAGCGCAGTTCGACGATGACGAACAGGACGGCGGCGAGGACGGCTCCGCCGACCATGAGCACCGTTTCAACGCTGGCCCACTCGTAGGAGGTGCCGGCATTGGTCACCCAGATGAGCAGCAGCGAGACCGCGGTCGACAGCAGGACGATGCCGACGTAGTCGATCTTCACCTTGCGCGTGGCACGGACCGGCAGGTGCAGCGTGCGCTGCTGGATGAGCAGGGCGGCAACGGCGAAGGGGAGGGCGACGAAGAAGTTCCAGCGCCAGCCGAAGGCGTCGGTGATGACGCCGCCGAGGAGCGGACCGCCGACGGTCGCGACGGCCATGACCGCACCGAAGAGGCCCATGTACCGGCCGCGCTCGCGGGGGCTGATGATGTCGGCCATGATCACCTGGCTGAGGGCGGCGAGACCGCCGGCACCCAGACCCTGCACGGCGCGGAAGGTGATGAGCATCTCGGTGTTCTGCGAGAACCCGGCGGCGGCGGTGGCCAGCACGAAGATGGCGATCGCGACCTGGATGAGCACCTTGCGGTTGAACAGGTCGGCGAGCTTGCCCCAGATGGGGGTCGAGATCGCTGTGGTGAGGAGGGTCGCGGTGATGACCCAGGTGTAGGCGTTCTGATCGCCCGACAGGTCGTGCACGATGACCGGCAGCGACGTCGAGACGACCGTCGAGGCGAGCATCGACACGAAGGTGCCGAGCAGCAGCCCGATGAGGGCCGGGAGGACACGCCGCGGGGCGGCGGTCTCGGGGGAAACGGTTGTCATGCGGAACTCCACGTGGGGGACGGATGCCGCGACGACGGTGGCGCGATTGGTTGACCGATGTCAACGATACGCCGAATGCTTGACTTGCGTCAACTATTAATCGAGGAGCGCGAGGGCGCGGTACCTCTCGGTGGGCTCCGGCCGCACGGGCTCGGGGCGCGGCTGACGCGCCTGCATCGTGCGGCGGTAGAGCTCGTCGATGAGGGACGTCGCCAGATTCACGAGCTTGCTGATCTCGCGCTCGTCGCGGTCGATCCACTGGCAGCGGGGTTCGTCGTGCAGGGGCACGAAACCGTCGTGCTGCTCCCATGCCACGAGAGTGCGTTCGGCGCCGAGCACGTGCTGCTGCCACCAGATCTGCCTCATGTACGTGCGGGGGATCGAGCGCCACGCCTTGTTGGTGGTCTTGATCTCGGCGAGGACCACACGTCCTTCGCCGTCGACGACCACGCCGTCGGGGGTGGCGAGGTGACGCTTCTCGACGACCGCGTGGTACAGCGCGGAGGAGGGGCGGATGCCGTGCGTCGCTGCGACCCAGGCGGCGATCTCCGGTTCGCGCCGACGACCGTGGGCGGTGAAGGCGTTGCCCGAGAAGTTCGAGCCCATGAGCTTGGCATCCGCCGCTCGGGAGATCGCGTTCGGGCTGGTCAGGGTCGCCACATCGGTGGCGGTGATCCCGCGGGACCGCGCGCGGATCCAGGCCACCCGATCGCGGGAGTCGGCGACGATCCGTGCGTCGAGGTCGGCGCTTCGGGAGGCGACGAACTCGGGGGACATGCGTTCGACCCTAACCCCGCTCGCGCGTGGACCGGATGCGAACCTCGGCGCGTCGGCATCCGGGGGCTTGTGGTGCAGGTAAGGGTGACCTAAGTTGAGGGGCATGACTCCGGATGCCGCTTCGCTGCGCCGCCCCGACGGCGGCCGCTGGTGCGATCTCGAGGGAGCGGTGCTGCTCGGCGGCGACGCGCATAACCTGCCCGAGATGCGCCGCATCGCCGCCGCCCTGTCGCCCGCAGCGCACGTGACGGTGCTGGTGGAGGTGTGCGGATCCGACCAGGTCGGCGTCATCGACGCGCGCGAGGGGCGGGTGAGCTGGCTCGATCGATCGCTCGACGGCGGGCTCCGCCCGCGCGGCGAGCGTCTCGCGCAGGCCATCCATGCCTGGTGCGCCGAGTGGGCCTGCGGCGACGACCCGGTCTGCACGGTCTGGCTGGGCGCACGCACACCGTCGCGGATCGTGCGCATGACCCGGGCGCTGCTGCCGGAGCCGCGCGTGTCCTGACGCTGCCGTTCGCCGCGGTGGCATGTCGGGGCCGCGGGGTGCCCGTGCGCGCTGAGATGACCGGCGTTTCGCGAGATGACCGGCGATTGATCGACATGGTGGGTCATCTCGGCGAACGGGTGTGATCTCGGCGCAGGTGTGACCCGACGCGAACCCTCCTGCACAGGGGAGAGGGTAGGGGACGGGGTCCACGGATTCGGACGGGCGTGAGCGCGCGGGACCGAGGATGCCGCAGCATCGACGGATGGAGCGGGAACAGTGGCAGGCGTGGGGCGTCAGCGAGGGGCTCTTCACCCGCGAAGACCTGCTCTCCCGTGGCGTGCCCGCGGACGTTCTGGCACTCGCGTCACGGGGTGGACCATGGCTCCGGCTGCAGTCCGGCGCGTACGTCGCTCGAGAGATGCATCTCGCGCGGCCACCGGCGGAGCGTCACAGAATCGCCGTGGACGCGGCGTCGAGGTGCATGCGCGGCGGGTCGGCGGTGGTCTCTCACCTCAGTGCGGCGGTCCTTCACGGGTTACCGCAGTACCGATTCGGCGATCGCGCGGTAGAGGTGACGCTCGCAGGTCGCGTCGGGGGATCCAGCCGCGACGGGCTGCGACGCCACCTCGATGCGCTCCCCGATGACGATGTCGTGTCGATCGAGGGTGTCGCGTGCACCAGCCTCGACCGGACCGTGTTCGATGTCGCGCGCACGGCTTCGCTCGAGATGGCGCTGGCGTGCGCTGACGCGGCGCTGCGGCGCGAGGCGGTGTCGGCGCGCCGATTCGATGCTGCGGCTCAGGAGCGATGGAGGGAGCGCCTGCGTCGACGAGCAGATCAGGCGTCGGGTCGACGCGGCGTCCGTCGCGCGCGATGGGTGATCGAGTTCGCAGACGGTCGCGCCGAGCTGCCCGGCGAGAGCATCAGCCGGTTGCAGCTGCACCGCATCGGATTCCAGCAGATCGACCTCCAGGTCGCCGTCGCCGGGCCGCGAGGGGCCGACTACTTCGTCGACATCGGGTTGCGCGAGGTGCGCACCTTCTGGGAGTTCGACGGCGAGGTCAAATATCGGGATGCCGCAATGCGCGGTGGACGATCCATCGAGAGGGTCCTGCTCGACGAGAAGCGCCGCGAGGACTGGATTCGGGGTACGACGCAGTGGAGGTTGTGCCGAGGGGGCTTCGAAGACGTGCGGACACCCGAGGCACTGGCCGCCCGCCTCGCCGCCTTCGGCGTGCGTCCCCCGCACTAAGCGCACGGCGCGCCCGCCACCGGCCCCGCCGGGTCGCCGAGATGACCGCAGATGCGCGAGATGACCCGCGATTCGCGCGAACGCCGCGTCATTTCGGCGAACGCGAGTCATCTCGACGTCGAGGGTGGCCGGGGCCGACGCCGACGCCGGGGCCGGGGGCGGGGATGGGGATGAGGGCGGGGCCGCGCCGGGGCGGGACCGCGGCGGGCGGAGGCGCGGCGGGCGGGGTGCGGGCGGATTGGCGAAGGGGGCGGGCGTCGGGTACAGTGGGTGTCAAGCCAAAGACCGTCGGTTATCGGAGTGCTCGCACTCCGGTCGAAGCGTCTGCTGAGAAGCAGAGAACCTACGCAGGTCACTTGAACTCCTCCCGAAAGGGAATCCGAGCTCCGTGCGCCTGCGCCGGAGCTCTTCTTTTTGCCCAGACCCGGTGTCTTCGGCTGGCGCCCCGTCATCGCGGAGCGCCTCGTACACACAAGGAGTGGCCATGGCGCAGAAGGATGCATCGGTCGCCGAGCTCACGAAGAACTTCGAGAACTCGACCGCCGTTCTGCTGACCGAGTACCGCGGTCTGACGGTTGCCCAGCTCAAGCAGCTGCGCAACGACATCCGTCAGGACGCGGATTACGCCGTGGTGAAGAACACGCTGACCAAGATCGCCGCGTCCAACGCGGGGGTCACGGGACTGGACGACGAGCTCAAGGGCCCGTCTGCCATCGCGTTCGTGCACGGCGACCCCGTCGCCGTCGCGAAGAGCCTGCGTAACTTCGCCAAGGCTAACCCTCAGCTCGTGGTGAAGGGCGGCTACTTCGATGGCGCCGCTCTGACCGCGGATGAGGTCAACAAGCTCGCCGATCTCGAAAGCCGTGAAGTCCTGCTGGCGAAGCTCGCCGGTGCGATGAAGGCGACGATGACCAAGGCGGCATACGTCTTCCAGGCGCTTCCGTCTAAGGCCGTTCGCACGGTCGACGCGCTGCGCGAGAAGCAGGACACCGCGGCCTGACCCGGCCCGGCTGATTAACCCGATCAAGGAGATACAACATGGCTAAGCTCAGCACCGAAGAGCTGCTCGACGCGTTCAAGGAGCTCACGCTCATCGAGCTGTCCGAGTTCGTCAAGGCGTTCGAGGAGACCTTCGACGTCACCGCTGCCGCCCCCGTGGCCGTCGCCGGCCCCGCCGCCGGTGGCGCCGCCCCCGCCGAAGAGGTCGAGGAGAAGGACTCGTTCGACGTCGTCCTCGAGGCCGCCGGTGACAAGAAGATCCAGGTCATCAAGGTCGTCCGTGAGCTCACCTCGCTCGGCCTCGGCGAGGCCAAGGCCGTCGTCGATGGCGCTCCCAAGGCCGTGCTCGAGGGCGCGAACAAGGAGACCGCCGAGAAGGCCAAGGAGGCGCTCGAGGGTGCCGGCGCCACGGTGACCCTGAAGTAATAACGCTTCATGCGGTCGCGGTAACGCGATACACGAAGACCCGGATGCCGCTGGCATCCGGGTCTTCGTCGTTGCGGCCGGGGGAGCGACATTCAGGGGCTGCTCGGCACCGGTGCCCTCCGACGCCGGGGCGTGGCATCCGGGATCTGGACGGTGCGCGCAGCGTGGAACCCGGTTTCACCGGTCGAGGGACCGATGTTCACCAGATCGAAACGTTGAAGCCTGGGAAAACCGTATGCCCATCGTTTACGGTCGTTGAGAACCCCCGTCGATCCCCCCATCCGACGTCGATCGTTCGCGCGTCGGTACCTGGAGACTCATGCCCAACGCTGCTTCGCGCGTACCCGCGCGCCGCTTCACGACCGCGCTGAGCGCCGCCCTCGGCGTCGCTCTGCTCGGTTCCGCACTCGTTCCGCTTCCGGCTTTCGCCGCAGACGGCCCCCGGGTGGTGATCAACGAGGCCTACCTGAAGGGTGGAAGCAACGGCGCCTTCTTCAACCAGAAGTTCGTCGAGTTGTACAACGCCGGCGACACCGCTCAGGACCTCAGCGGATGGTCGCTGCAGTACCGCTCCGCGAGCAGCGTGGTGGCTCCGACCGGTGCGAACACGCAGCCGCTGACCGGGTCGATCGCCCCCGGCGGCTATTACCTCATCGGACTGCCGGGCAACGGCACGAACGGGGCGGACCTGCCCGCCGCTGACATCACGAGCGGGGGCCTCAACCCCTCGGGCACCACCGGCCAGCTGTTCCTCGCCAACGTCGCGGAGTCGCTCGCGGTGCCCGCGGGCTCCGTCGCCGACACTCGCGTCGTCGACTTCCTCGGGTACGGCGGCGCGGCGAGCGTCGAGACCACGGCGGCGTCCGTCGACGGCCCCAACGGTACGGCGAACGCGCTCGTGCGCACGGGCTTCG
Source organism: Microbacterium sp. Leaf151 (assembly GCF_001424225.1). Classification (GTDB taxonomy): domain Bacteria; phylum Actinomycetota; class Actinomycetes; order Actinomycetales; family Microbacteriaceae; genus Microbacterium. Next base: position 205,494 of record NZ_LMOR01000003.1, read on the forward strand.
TCGACACGAACGACAACTCCCTCGACTTCACCAACACCACCACCGTGACGCCCCAGGGCTCGGGCGGCGCGGTCACGCCGACGCCCGCGCCGACCGCCACGGCCACCCCCACAGCGACGCCGACCGCCACGCCGACGCCGGCACCCACCGCGACCGTCACCCCCGGCGCGGTCACGCCGATCCGTGACATCCAGGGCACCGGAGCCATGACGCCGCTCGCGGGCGCCGTCGTCACCACGCGCGGTATCGTCACCGCCGCTTACCCGACCGGCGGATACAACGGGTTCTACATCCAGACACCCGGCACCGGGGGCCCGCTCGACCCGGCCACCCACACCGCCTCCGACGCCGTCTTCGTCTACGGTTCCGACGCCACCATGAAGGTGTCGATCGGCCAGCACGTCGAGGTCACGGGAACGGCGACCGAATTCGCCGGCCAGACCCAGATCACCGCCGACGGCGCCGCGGTCAGCATCCTGACGGAGCAGGCCGCCGCCGTGCAGCCCGCGAAGGTCTCATGGCCGAAGACCGACGAGGAGCGCGAGCGCTTCGAGGGCATGCTCCTCGAGCCGCAGGGCGACTTCACCGTCACCAACACCTACTCGACCAATCAGTACGCCGAGGTGGGTCTGGCGGCCGGCGAGACGCCGCTGCGCACCCCCACCGACGTGGCGCGCCCCGACACACCCGCCTACGTGGCGGCCGTCGCCGACAACAACGCGCGCGCGGTCGTCCTCGACGATGGTGCGTCGATCAACTTCTTGAACGACGCCAACAAGGGCATCCCGTTGCCGTACGTCTCGCTCACCGAGCCGGTGCGCGTCGGTGCCCCCGTGTCGTTCGAGACGCCGGTCATTCTCGACTTCCGCAACAACGCGTGGAAGTTCCAGCCGACGCAGCAGCTGACCGTCGACAACGCGGGCGGCGTGCAGCCGGCGACTTTCGGGAACACCCGCACCGCGGCGCCTGAGGACGTCGGCGGAAACGTGAAGATCTCGAGCTTCAACGTGCTCAACTACTTCACGACCACCGCCGAGAGCGTCGGTTGCACCTCGACGTACAAGGACCGCGAGGGCAACCCCATCACGGCCGACACGTGCCCCGCTCCGGGACCACGTGGTGCCGCTGACGCCGAGAACCTCCAACGTCAGCAGGACAAGATCGTCGCGGCGATCAACGGACTCGGTGCCGATGTCGTCTCGCTCGAAGAGATCGAGAACTCCGCCGCCTTCGGCAAGGACCGCGATGAGGCGCTGTCGACCCTCGTCGACGCGCTGAACGCCGCGCTCGGCTCGTCGGAGTGGGCGTTCGTTCCGTCGGCCGCCGTGCTTCCGGCATCCGAAGACGTCATCCGCACCGCCTTCATCTACAAGAAGGCCGTCGTCGCGCCGTCGGGTGACAGCGTCATCCTCGATGACCCGGCGTTCCGCAACGCTCGTCAGCCGCTCGCGCAGGCTTTCGCCCCGGTCTCCGCTCCGGATGCCAAGATCCTCGCGATCGTGAACCACTTCAAGTCCAAGGGCGACAGTCGTCCGGCCGCCACCGGTGACAACGCCAATGGCATCCAGGGTGCCTTCAACGGTGATCGCGTGCGCCAGGCGGACGCCCTCGGGAAGTTCGCGAAGGCCCGCGCGGCCGAGGTCGGCACCGACGAGGTGTTCCTGCTCGGCGACTTCAACGCCTACACGCAGGAGGACCCGATCCAGAAGCTGCGCGAGTACGGCTTCGAGCCCCTCGAGGCGGGCACGGGAGAGTACTCGTACTCGTTCAGCGGTCAGTCCGGTTCGCTCGACCACGTGCTGGCGTCGCCGTCGGCACGGGAGCTGGTCACCGGCACCGACATCTGGAGCATCAATGCCGTCGAGGCGCTCGCCCTCGAGTACAGCCGCTTCAACTACAACGTGCGGAACTTCTACGACGCGTCGCCCTATCGCTCCAGCGACCACGACCCCGTCGTCGTCGGGCTCGATCTCGGCGTCACCACGGTCAATCTGCTCGGCATCAACGACTTCCACGGTCGTATCGACGCCAACACGGTGAAGTTCGCCGGCACCATCGAGCAGCTGCGCGCCGAGGGGGGCGAGGACAACACCCTCTTCCTCTCCAACGGAGACAACATCGGGGCGTCGCTGTTCGCCTCGGCGTATTTCGACGACGAGCCGACCATCGAGGTGCTGAACGCGCTCGAGCTCGCGGCATCCGCCACGGGCAACCACGAGTTCGACACGGGCGCCGCCGACCTCACCAGGCGCGTGTCCGACTCCGCCGACTTCCCCTACCTCGCGGCGAACGTCTACAAGAACGGGGAGCCGCTGCTCGACGAGTACGCGATCTTCGAGGTCGACGGAGTGCGCGTCGGCGTCATCGGCGCCGTCACGCAGGAGACGGCGCAGCTCGTCTCGCCCGGCGGTATCGAGGGCATCGAGTTCCGCGAGCCCGTGGCCGAGGTGAACCGCGTCGTCGCCGAGATCGAGGATCAGGTCGACGTCATCGTCGCCGAGTACCACGAGGGTGCCGCCGAAGGCGACTCCACGGGCGAGACGATCGAGGCAGCGGTGGCCGCCGGCGGCGCCTTCGCCAAGATCGTGAACGAGACGGATGCCGCGGTCGACGCGATCTTCACCGGTCACACCCACCAGAAGTACGCGTGGGACGCTCCGATCCCGGGCGGTGAGGGGACACGCCCGATCGTTCAGACCGGGAGCTACGGCGAGAACATCGGCGAGATCGTATTGACCGTCGACCAGCAGAACGGCGAGGTCGTCGACTACTCCGCGCGCAATGTGCCCCGCCTCGCCGCGGCGACCGTGCCGAACAACGCCGAGCAGACCGCCGCGAACAGCGCAGCCCTGGATGCCGAGCTGATCGCCACCTATCCGCGCGTGAAAGAGGTCGACCGTATCGTGAAGCTCGCGCGCACCGAGGCGGACCGAGTCGGTGCACAACCCGTGGGGTCGGTCACCGCCGACATCACCACCGCCTTCCGGGGCGGGTCGTACGTCGACGGCGTCTACACGGGCGGCCAGCGCGACGACCGCTCGAAGCAGTCCGCGCTCGGCGGCCTGGTCGCCGACGCCCTGCGCGACACCCTCGCCGACCCCGCGCGCGGCGGGGCGGAGATCGCCTTGGTCAACCCGGGCGGTCTGCGCGCCGAACTCCTGTACGCCGGCGACGGGGTCATCACACGGGCCGAGGCGAACGCGGTGCTGCCGTTCGTGAACAACCTGTGGACCACCACCCTGACCGGGGAACAGCTGCGACTCGCTCTCGAGCAGCAGTGGGGTGACACGGCGGGCCGCGACCGCGACCTCGCGCTCGGTGTCTCGGAGAACGTGCGCGTCACGTACGACGTCGCCCGGGGCGCGGGTCAGCGCATCACCGGCATCTGGATCGACGGGGCTCCCGTCGACCCTGCCGCGACGTATCGGGTCGGCTCGTTCAGCTTCCTCCTGCAGGGCGGCGACGCCTTCGCGGCCCTCGGGCAGGGCGCCGACACGCGCGACTCCGGCCTGATCGACCGCGACGGGTGGATCGCCTACCTCGAGGCGAACCTTGACCTCACCCCCGACTTCACCGCCCGTGCGGTGCAGGTCTCGGGTGTGCCCGCTCAGGTCGAGCCGGGCGGCGACGTCACCGTCGCGGTCTCGAACCTCGACCTCACCTCTCTCGGCGCTCCGGCCAACACGTCGCTGTCGGCGACGTGGGGTGCGGCAGACGAGGCCGTGGACTTCCCCGTCATGAACGGGGCGGCGACGGTCACCCTCGGCGTTCCCGCCGACGCCACGGGCGAGGTCGCGCTGCAGCTCAGCGCGCAGCCGAGCGGCACCGACGTGACGGTTCCGATCCGGGTCGGTGCGCTCGCGGGCGGCGGCGGTTCGGGCTCCGGCGGTTCGGGGTCCGGCGCGGGCCAGGGCAACACACCGGGCACGGGTGGCTCGCTCCCCGTGACCGGTACCGACACGGGCTGGATGGGTGCCGGCCTCCTCGCGGCACTCGCGCTGCTCGGGCTCGGCGTGTTCGCGCGTCGCCGGGCGGTGCGCCAGAGCGACTGATCCGCAGTGATAACGGAGACCCCGGATGCCGTGGCATCCGGGGTCTTCGTCGTCTCGCACGAGGGGCTTCGGACGCCGTGGCATCCGGGGTCTCCGTCGTCTCAGGCGGAGCGCGGGGGCGCGGTGGACGCGCGCACGACGAGGCGCGTCTCGGCCTCGGTGCGACGGGGGGCGTCGCCGGTGCCCTCGATCAGGGAGACGAGGATGCGCGTCGCGGCGATGCCCTGTGCCAGGGGGAACTGCTCGACCGTGGTGAGGGAGAACATCTCGGCGTAATCGTGCCCGTCGATGCCCACGACGCTCAGCTCGGTCGGCACCGAGATCCCCATGCGCCGTGCCGCGATGATCACGCCGATCGCGACCTCGTCGCACGCGGCGACCACCCCCGTCGGACGCGACGCCGCGTCGGCGAGGAAGGAGGCCGCCGCGGCGTACGCATCGGTGATGGTCAGGGTGGAGGGGACGTTTCGGATACGCACGGCCAGGCCGTTGTCGTTCATTGCGTTGCGATACCCGATGGAGCGCTCGTCGACGTCTTTCGCAGGAGCGTCCGTCGGGGGAGTGCTGCCCACGAAGGCGATGTCGGTGTGCCCCAGTGCGATCAGGTGCTGCGTGATGATGCGGGTGATCGCGATGTTGTCGAGCCCGAGCGTCGGCACGCCGGAGAGGGCGTTTCCGATACTGACGACGGGTTTGCCGATGTTGGCGAGGCGCTCGAGGTCGGCGTCGTCGGGCTCGAGGGCGACCGCGATGATGCCGTCGAAGCGCTTGCGCGCCAGGTAGGTCGAGTACAGGCTCTCCCGGTCGTTCGAGCCGGGTTCGGCAACGTACAGGGTCACGTCGTAGCCGAGCGGGATGAGGGTGCGTTCGACGCCCTCGACGATCGCCCCGAAGTACCACCGGTTCACCTTGGGCACGATCAGCGCGATCGTGCGCGTGCGGCCGGTGGCCAGGCTCACCGCGCTCGTGGAGGGGACGTATCCCAGGGATGCCGCCGCGTCGGCCACGCGTCGGCGCGTGCCGTCGGAGACGTAGCCGCCGCCGGTGAGGGCGCGGCTGGCGGTCGACTTGGACACGCCGGCCAGGCGTGCCACCTCAGCGATTCCGCTCATGCGTGGACTTCCTCGTAATGGGTCGACGTCCGTGTCGACGTCGAGAAGAGTATCCAACATCGCGGCAAAGTGGAACCGGTTCCGGGGGCGCGTCCACGCTGCGGGCGGCGGAAATACGCCAGTTATCGGTTCGTGACCTGACGCTGGTTGCGACTCTTGTGAATTGCCTCTACGGTTGCCTGGAATCGGTTCCCGACTGGATCCGATGCACCATAGAACTCAAAGAGGAGAGACCACATGGGTATGTCACAGCGGACTCGCATGCTGGCGCCCGTCGGGCTGCTGGCGATCGGTGCGATCGCGCTCGCGGGCTGCGCCGAAGGCGACAGTGGCGGCACGAGCGGATCGAGTGGGGGCGCGACCACGGTCCGCATCTCCGGCGGAATCACCGGCACCGAGGCCGACGCGCTGAACGAGACGTTCGCGCAGTTCACGCAGGACACGGGCATCGAGGTCGTCTACACCGGTGACAAGAGCTTCGAGGGCAACATCGTCACGAAGGTGTCGGGTGGCGACGCCCCCGACATCGCGATCGTCCCGCAGCCGGGTCTGCTGAAGACCCTCATCGGCACCAACGAGGTGCAGCCGGCTTCCGACGCCGTCTCGTCGAACGTCGACGAGTACTGGGGCGAGGACTGGAAGTCGTACGGCACCGAGGACGGCACGTTCTACGCCGCCCCGATGCTCGCCAACCTCAAGGGCTACATCTGGTACTCGCCGGCGAAGTTCGCCGAGTGGGGCGTCGAGATCCCCAAGACGCTCGACGAGCTCATGACCCTCACCGCGACCATCCAGCAGAAGACCGGCGCAGCCCCGTGGTGCGCCGGCTTCGCCTCCGACGCCGCTTCGGGCTGGCCCGGCACCGACTGGGTCGAAGACATGGTGCTGCGTCTCTCGGGCCCCGACGTCTACGACCAGTGGGTCGCCAACGAGGTCGCGTTCACCGACCCGCAGATCAAGGCGGCCTTCGACGCGGTGGGCGACATCCTGCTCAACCCTGCGTACGTCAACGCCGGCTTCGGCGACGTCAGCAGCATCAACTCGACCGCCTTCGCCGACGTCGCCGCCAAGGTCGCCGACGGCAGCTGCCCGATGACGCACCAGGCGTCGTTCCTCTCGGCCAACTTCCTGACGGTCACCAACGCGGCCGGTCAGACCCCGACGATCGCGCCCGACGGAGACGTCTATGCGTTCCTGACCCCGGGTGTGACCGAGGGTGAGCTCGCGGTCGAGGGTGGCGGCGAGTTCGTCGCGGCCTTCTCCGACGACGAGAGCGTGCAGAAGGTCGTCGAGTACATGTCGACGCCCGAGTTCGCCGACGCCCGCGTGAAGCTCGGCGGTGTGATCTCCGCCAACAAGGGAGCCGACCCGTCGCTCGCCTCGAGCGAGTTCCTCACGGAGGCGATGCAGACCCTGCAGGACCCGAGCACCACGGTTCGTTTCGACGCCTCCGACCTGATGCCGGCGACCGTCGGCTCGGGCTCGTTCTGGAAGGGCATGGTCAGCTGGATCGACGGTACGCCGACCGACCAGGTGCTCAGCGACATCCAGGCCGGCTACAACAACTGATCGATTTGACCGATCGATGGGCCGCCCGCGGTGCGCGGGCGGCCCATCCGGTCCATACTTCTAACCTGCCCGACGCGGCATCCGGGCACTGATCGATGAGCACGAAGGCGTGTTCGGGAGGGACGTCATGACCGACATCAAGAACGCGGAGACGACGCCGGCGGCGTCGCCACCGCCGACCGGCCGGGGTAAGCCCGCGTCGCGCGGCTCCGCGGCCACTCATCGCACCACGCTGCTCGTGGTCATCGTCGGCCTCATCCTGGCGGTGGCCCTCTTCCTCTTCATGGTCACGCGCGCGCCGGTGGAGACCAGGCCGACCACGCTCGGGTTCTCGCTCAACAGCTTCTTCATCTGGCTCGGCGGTCTCAGCCCCATCGTGCAGATTCCGCTCGTGCTCGTGGCTTTCGGTGCCGTCGTCGGCATCCTGCTGCTGCTCATCGAATACGCGCCGCGATCCGGCAAGGGATACTTCTGGCTGCGGTTGGCGGCGTGCTTCGTCATCCCCGTGCTGGCATTCATGCTGCTGCGCCCCTACCAGAACGCCGTCATCTACGTGCTGGGCATCGCGATCCTCCTCGGGGCGATCCTGTTCTACGCCGACTACCGCTCCCGCCAGGGCGCGGGCTACCTGTTCCAGCTCATCCTGTTCGCCGCTCCCGCGGCGATCCTCCTGCTGCTCGGACTGGTGTACCCGGCGATCACGACCTTCTTCCAGTCGTTCTTCGACAAGACCGGTGAGAACTTCGTCGGCTTGGAGAACTACATCTGGACCTTCACGAACCCCGAAGGGTTCTGGTCGGTCATCAACACCCTCATCTGGGTGCTGCTCGCGCCGACCATCGCGACGGCGATCGGTCTCGCGTACGCCGTCTTCATCGACCGCGCCGCGGGGGAGAAGTACCTCAAGGTGCTCATCTTCATGCCCTTCGCGATCTCGTTCGTCGGTGCCGGCATCATCTGGAAGTTCGTCTACGACTTCCGCCAGGGCGACCAGCTCGGCATCCTGAACGCCATCGTCACCACCTTCGGCGGACAGCCGATCTCGTGGCTGTCGGCGGCGCCGTTGGTGAACACCCTCCTGCTCGTGGTCGTGTTCATCTGGAGCCAGACGGGCCTGGCGATGGTCATCCTCTCGGCCGCCATCAAGGCCGTGCCGCCGGAGCAGAACGAAGCAGCCGAGCTCGACGGCGCGAGCGCCTGGGAGCGGTTCATCAACGTCACGGTCCCCGGCATCCGTTCGTCGCTCATCGTGGTGCTCACCACCATCGCCATCGGCGCGCTGAAGATCTACGACATCGTCGCCGTCATGACCGGCGGTCGTAACGACTCGACCGTGCTCGCCTTCGAGATGGTCAACCAGCAGCAGCGATTCCAGAGCTACGGACACTCCGCGGCGCTGGCGGTCGTGCTGTTCGTCTTCGTGCTGCCGTTGATCATCTTCAACGTGCGCCAGATCCGGAAGCAGAGGGAAGTGCGATGACCACCTCCACCGTGGTGCTCGAACCCACGACCGACACCCGCACCGCGCGTCAGGTCGCGCGCGACACGCGCAAGCACGAGGCGATGGCGCGCAAGCGCCTGACCTCCAAGGGCGCGACGATCGCCGCCGTCGTGATCGCCTTCTTCTGGACGATCCCGACGTTCGGCCTGTTCCTCACCTCGTTCCGCCCCGGATCCGACACCCAGTCGACCGGTTGGTGGACGGTGTTCACCGATCCGTCGTTCACGCTGGAGAACTACCGCCTCGCACTCACGTCGGGCGGCACCGCGCTGACGTTGGCGCAGTCGTTCTTGAACTCGTTGGCGATCACGATCCCGGTCGTGCTGTTCGCCCTCGCGATCGCCTCGCTCATCGCGTACGCCTTCGCGTGGATCGACTTCAAGGGGCGCAACTTCTTCTTCATCTTCATCTTCGCGCTGCAGATCGTGCCGCTGCAGATGGCACTCGTGCCGCTGCTGAGCCTGTTCTCGCGCGGGTTGACGATCAACGAGGTTACGATCTTCCCGGGCTTCGACCTGCGCGGTGTCGAGCACAGCTTCGCCACCGTGTGGATCGCGCACGTGATCTTCGCGATGCCGCTGGCGATCTTCCTGCTGCACAACTTCATCGCCGAGATCCCGGCCGAGGTCATCGAGGCCGCGCGCGTCGACGGCGCCGGTCACGGGCAGGTCTTCTTCCGCCTCATCCTGCCGCTTGCGGCTCCCGCCCTGGCCTCGTTCGCGGTGCTGGAGTTCATCTGGGTCTGGAACGACCTGCTGGTGGCGACGATCTTCGCGCCATCGTCCTCTCTGCCATTGACGCAGTCGTTGAACTCTCTGTCGGGAACCTGGGGCGACCAGTGGTTCCTGCAGTCGGCGGGAACGTTCATCTCGATCCTCGTGCCGCTGATCGTGTTCTTCCTGCTGCAGCGCTTCTTCGTGCGCGGTCTGCTGGCGGGCGCGACGAAGGGCTGAGGCGCGACCACACGCCAAGGGCGCGGCATCCGAGGGGATGCCGCGCCCTTCGCGTGTGCGGTGCTCCGCGCCGGGTGCCGACGTGTGCTCGGGGCGGTACCGCCGACGAGCTCCGACGTGTGCGCCAGGCGGTTCCCCAACGGGCTCCGACGCGGCGGCTTCGACCGGTCTTACGCCCGCATAAACGGCATCCGTGCGCATAAACGCGGTGGTGCGGTGTTTCTGCGCAGGGATCGTGTTTGTGCGGCGCGCGGCGCGCGGCTTGCGGCTTGCGGCGCCCGCGCGGCCGGCGGCGGGCCGTGGCGGCTGGGGCAGGCGTAAACGGCATCCGTGCGCATAAACGCGGTGGCGCAGTGTTTCTGCGCAGGAATCGTGTTTATGCGTGAAGGGCCGGGGCCGTCTTGGACCGCGGACGCGCGGGCGACGAACCGGGGCCGCGGAGGCCGACGCCGTGGGCGGGTCAGGCGCTGCAGCCGAGGCGCGCCTGGATGTCGGTCATCGCGTCGATCTCGGCGGACTGCCCGCTGACGATCGTGCCGGCGACCTCTTTCACCCGCGGGTCGTCGCCGAGCTCGATGACGGCCTGCGCCATGGGGATAGCGCCCTGGTGGTGGCGGATCATCAGGCCGAGGAACAGGCAGTCGGCGGGCTGGCCCTGGAGAGCGCTGAGCTCATCGAGCTCGGCGTCCGAGGCCATTCCCATCTCGGCGAGCAGTTGCTCCTGCGTGAGCGCCGCGGTGTCGCCGTGGCTGTGTTCGCCCGACGCTTCCATCCACGTCATGAGGGGTTGGCTCGACGCCTGCGGCAGGCCCCACTCGACGAGCCACCCGTACATCTCGCCGCGCTGACCGGCCTGACCGGTCGCGATGTCGTACGAGAGGGTGCGCAGCTCGTCGTCGTCGGTCTTGCGGTAGATCTCCATCGCCATGAGCACGGCCTGCGTGTGATGCACCTGCATATCGCGGGCGAAGCCCGCGTCGGCCGAGGTCTCGGACGGGTGCGCGGGCGCGGCCGTCGCGCCGAACGCCGTGAAGCGTCCGATCGCGAAGGCCACGGCCACAACCGCGACGGCCACGACCGCGACGACGATCAAACGGACCGCGGGACGCGCCGCCGGAGCGTCGTCGCTCACCTCAGGCCTTGCCCGGTCCGTCGATGGCGCCGGAGCAGGAGGCGTTGGGCTCGGGGACGTTCTGGCTGCGCCAGAACTCGGTGAAGAAGTCCTTGATGCGCGGGTCTGCCGGGTCGTCGACCTTGAGCTGGTGGTTCCAACCGCTGACCGCGACGGCGGTGTCCATACCGGAGTACGGCGAGAGGATGACGTAGCTGGAGGGCATCACGGCCTTCAGGGCGTCGATACCGGCCTCGTCGACGCGTGCCGGATCGTAGGTGACCCAGATGGCGCCGTGCTCCATCGAGTGCACCGCGTTCTCGTTCGCCTGGGGCTCGGTGTAGACACCGCAGTTGAGCCAGTACGGGTTGTGGGGGCCACCGGCGGGCGGGTTCTGCTCGTACGTCACCGTGCCCTGCACGTGGTCGGAGCGGTTCTCGAAGGTCTCCACGCCGCCGATCTCCTGCCCCGTGGAATTGCCCGCCTCGTAGCTGGGAGCGGGAGCGGGGGCGAAGACGAAGGATGCCACGACCAGACCGATCACAGCAACGGATGCCACGGAGCCGACGACCCACCACACGAGCTTGCCGCGCTTACGACGCGCCACCTGCTTCTGGTACTCGGCCAGCTTCTCCTGGCGCTTCTGCTCGCGCTGCTGCTTGACGGTGAGGTCGATCTGAGCCTGCTTGGCGGGGTTGCCGCTCGCTCGCTTATCGGAGGGGGAGGTCATGCGCTGTGTTCTGTCTCTCTTCGGGGCGGGACACATCGGCGTCCGCCGACACGTCCAGCCTATTCGGGCGAATGGGCCGATGGCCTGGGAGGAACCCCCGAGCCGGGATGGTGGCAGGCGGGGGAGTCGCGATAGTATGACGATGTCGAATCGATTCGAGGTTCGATGATCCCCCCACTTTCTCAGCCCGACAGCGTCGGGCTGTCCGGCGTGACGAAACGAAACCAGACGCGTGCTCGATACTTCCTCCCACCCCGTCATCACTCCCTCCACGGCGCCCTCGCGCCCCGCCCCCACCACCACCGGGGCCATCCGGACGCTGGGTAAGAACCCGGCCACTGCGCCGATCGTGCTGCATCCGGGCGACGCCATCCCGTCGTCGCGGCGGGTGCTGTACATCGTGCTGCTCGGCGCGCTCACCGCCCTCGGTCCGTTCACGATCGACCTGTACCTGCCGGCGTTCCCCGTGCTCGAGGCCGACTTCCAGACCACGGCCGCGGCCATTCAGCTCACCCTGACCGGCACGATGATCGGCTTCGCCCTCGGGCAGCTCATCGTCGGACCCCTCAGCGACAAGGTGGGGCGGCGACTGCCCCTGCTCTCGGTCACCGCGTTGCACGTGGCCGCCAGCATCTTCGCAGCGCTCGCACCGACCCTGGGCACCCTCTCGGTCGCTCGCGTGCTGATGGGCGCGGGCGCCGCCGCCGGTGGCGTCGTGGCCGCGGCCATCATCCGCGACCTGTTCGGTGGCCGCCGCCTGGTCGTCATGCTCTCGCGCATGGCGATGGTCTCGGGCGTCGCTCCCGTGCTTGCGCCGCTGGCGGGTTCGGCGCTCCTGCTGGTGATGAACTGGCGCGGGATCTTCGTGGTGCTCGCGATCTACGGCTTCGTGATGCTCGTGTCGGCCATCATCTTCATCCCCGAGACCCTGCCGCCGGCTCGCCGCGGCGGCCCGGGCGCCACGACCGTCTGGCAGCGCTACGGCAGCGTCTTCCGCGATCGGGTGTTCATCGGCGTGCTCGTCATCGGCGCGATGGCCTTCAGCGGCTTGTTCTCGTACCTCTCGGCATCCTCGTTCCTCTTCCAGGTGACGTACGGCTTCAACCCGCAGCAATACGGCGTGCTGTTCGCCGCCAACTCGGTGGGCGTGGTCGTGGGTGTGCAGGTGGCGTCGCGCCTCGCCGCCCGCTTCGGGCCGCAGTGGGTGCTCGCGGTGTCGACCGCGGTGCTGGTGCTCGCGGGTGGAACGATCGTGCTCACCGACCAGCTCGGACTGGGCCTCTGGGGCACGATCATCCCCCTGTTCTTCTTCATGACCGCGTGCGGGTTCACCTTCCCCTGCGCGCAGGTGCTCGCGCTCGACCGGCACGGCAAGGCGGCGGGTACGGCGCAGTCGATCATCGGTGCCGCCAACTTCGGCGTCGCGGGGGTCATCTCACCGCTCGTCGGACTGCTCGCAACCGGCTCAGGTATCACCGCCACCACGATGGCGTCGGTCATGGTCGGCTGCGCCGTGATCGGCGTGATCGCGTTGTGGACGCTCGTGCGTCCGCGCACGGTGGAGCGTCTGACGCCCTGAGACGTGCGGGATCGCACGGAGTGCGTGCCGGTATCCGGCCGGGGCGGGTGCACGAGCCGCACGCGCGGTTCCCGGCATCCACCGGGTCGGGCGATCGTCGGTGGATGAGGTGCCCGGCACCGCGCGGGTCGATTGTCGCGAAGCGCCGTCGGCACGTGCGGTTCACGGCATTCGTTGTCGAAGGCACCTCTTGCCGCGGCGAACAGTAGCAGAGCACGAGCGAGTGCCCGCCCGAGCGCGCGACCATTCCGTGGCGCCGCCCGAGACGGCATCATGAGTCGATGGATGACAGGTCGATAGGCGACAGCGCGATCGAGGTCGTGCTCGACACGCGTCCGCAGCGCTTCCGAGCCGTGGTGGGTGTCGTGCTCATCGCTCTCGCGTGCGGACTCGGGGCGTGGGTGTTCTTCCGCGGACCCAGCCCGTTCGCCATCGACGTGTGGTGGAACCAGTTGTTCGCCGCGGCGCCCTCGCAGCCGGTGTACGTGTTCGCCCTCGTGATGGACACCGTGGGAGGCCACCTCACCGCGGTGCTGATCGTGCCGCTGCTGGGGGCTGCGGCACTGTTCCTGTCGCGACGACGATGGTCGGCGGTGTACTTCCTCGCCGCGTCGGTGGGCAGTGCCCTGCTCGTGCAGGTGATCAAGCAGACCTTCGGCCGGGCGCGCCCGGAAGACATCCTCATCCTGAGCGACTACGGCTCCTTCCCCTCGGGCCACACGGCGAACGCGGCGACCATCGCAGTGGTCGCGGCGGTGCTGTTCCCCCACGTGTGGGTGCGGATGGTCGGGGTCGCCTGGGTCGTGCTGATGGCATTCAGTCGGACGTATTTGCACGCGCACTGGTTGTCGGACACGATCGGCGGGGCGCTGGTGGGGGCCGGAGCAGCCCTCGTGCTCGCGGCGGCTTTCTCGCGCCTGCGCGCCCGTGATGAGGATCGGTTGACGATTCGACGCGCCCGGAGAACGGATGCCGAGGCGGCGGCCTCGCCGTAGGCTGACGCCCATGAGCGAGCCCGGCGACGCAGCCCCCGTTCCCTCCGCAGCCGATGCCGAGGTGGCACGGCTGAGGGCCGAGGCGGAGGCGGCCGAGGCCGAACTGCGCCTGGCCCGCGCGCGTGCCGATCTCGCCGCGGCGGAGGCCGCAGCGGCGGCCGCACGCGTGCGCGCGGCGGGCGGCGACGCGGCGGGCGGCGGCGCCTCGGACGGCGGCGCGGTGGCCGGCGGCGCGGCGGATCACGCGGGGCGAGCGGAGGGAACCAGCGGCACGGCACCTGAGCCGACGACCGACCCGCAGCGCTCCGAAGATGAGACATCGGCATCAACGGCCCCCGCCGCGTCCGCACCGGTTGCGTCCGCAGCATCCGATGCTCCGCTCACCTCGGCGCAGGTCGCCGGCATCGCCGCGGGGTACGCCGCCGACGGCGCCGCGCTCGACCTCGGGGTGCTGATGAACGGGGGGCCGGTGGCATCCGTTCCCGTCCGCATCCCGCTGGCCATGGTCAACCGCCATGGCCTCGTGGCGGGGGCGACGGGCACCGGCAAGACGCGGACGCTGCAGCTGCTCGCCGAACAACTGTCGGAGAACGGTGTGCCGGTGTTCGCCGCCGACATCAAGGGCGACCTCTCCGGTGTCGCCGCCCCCGGCACCCCGAGCGGGAAACTCGCCGCCCGCACGGCCGCCCTCGGCCAGGACTGGTCGCCGCGGGCATTCCCGACCGAGTTCTACGCGCTGGGCGACGACGTGGGCTCGGGCATCCCGGTGCGGGCGACCGTATCGGGCTTCGGGCCCCTGCTGCTCAGCCGGGTGCTGGGCCTGAACGCCACCCAGGAGTCGAGCCTCGGACTCGTCTTCCACTACGCCGACGAGAAGGGCCTCGCCCTCGTCGACCTGTCGGACCTGCGCGCCGTGCTGACTCACCTCACCGGTGACGAGGGCAAGGCGGAGCTCAAGGGGATCGGCGGGCTGTCGGCCGCCACCGCGGGGGTGATCCTGCGCGAGCTGGTCGCCTTCTCCGCCGCGGGCGCGGAATCGTTCTTCGGCGAGCCCGAGCTCGACGTGCGCGTGTTCCTGAGGACGGATGCCGCGGGCCTCGGCATCGTGAGTCTGCTCGAGGTGCCGAATGTGGCATCCCGTCCGGAGCTGTATTCCACGTTCCTGATGTACCTGCTGGCCGAGCTCTACGAGGTGCTGCCCGAGGTGGGCGACGTCGATAAGCCCAAGCTGGTGTTCTTCTTCGACGAGGCGCACCTGCTCTTCCGTGACGCGTCGAAGGCGTTCCTTTCCGCCATCACGCAGACCGTGCGCCTGATCCGTTCCAAGGGCGTGGGCGTGTTCTTCGTCACGCAGACGCCGAAGGACGTGCCCGGTGACGTCCTCGCCCAACTCGGTTCGCGCGTTCAGCACGCCCTGCGCGCTTTCACCCCCGACGACGCGAAGGCGCTGCGCGCGTCGGTGCGCACCTACCCGGACTCCGGCTACGACCTCGAGCGCGTGCTGCAGGAGTTGGGAACGGGGGAAGCGATCATCACGGTGATGAGCGAGCGGGGGGCTCCGACCCCCGTCGCCTGGACGCGCATCTTCGCGCCGCGGGCGTCGATGTCGCCGATCGCCGCCGACGCGATGGCCTCGGCCGTGTCGGCATCCCCCCTCTTCTCCACCTACGGATCACCCATCGACCGCGAGTCGGCGCGCGAGATCCTCGGCGCGCGTATGCAGGCGGCGACGGAGGCCCGCGAGGCGGAGGAACGGGCGAAGAAGGCCGCCGCCGATGAGGCCGAGTACGCCAAGCAGAAGGCCGCGATCGACAAGCGCAACGCCGCCGCGCAGAAGGAGGCGCAGCGTGAGTACGAGCGGATCCTGAAGTCCACGTCGGCGCCGCGATCCCGCGCGAGCGCACCCACGCCCGGGTTGGACGGGCTGCTCGGGCGCGGGGCGACCAAGAGCATCGTGTCGGGCGTGATCCGCGGCCTGTTCGGCAACAGTCGCCGGCGCTGAACGCGCCGCGCCGCCGGCTCGCGTACCGGGGGCGGTGGTGCGGACGTCACCGTGTCGGGGCGTCCGATCCGGCCGATCCTGAGCGGGCGCGGTGGTGCGCGTCGCCATATCGGGGAATCATCGCGGAACCGGATGCCAGGGGTGTGGCATCCGATTCCGTCCGATCCGACCGGTTCCCGTGGTGGCGGGGTGCGGTTCAGGGCCGGCGGACCGCGAGCGGCATCGTCGAGGTGTCGATGAGCGGGTCGTGGTCTTGCCGCTCGACGATGGCCTCCGCCTCGGCGGGGGTCTCCACCGTCGGCATCGAGCCGAGCAGCGGCCGTCGGGCGGTCTCGCGCATCGACAGCAGGGCGATGAGCCCCAGCGCCGCGAAGAACATGATGTAGAACGCGGGCATGAGGGTGTTTCCGGTCCAGTCGATGAGGGCCTGGCTGAACAGGGGGGTCGTTCCGCCGAACAGCGAGACGGCAACGTTGTAGGCGACGGCCATGGCTCCGAAGCGGGATGCCGTGGGAAACAGCGCGGGCAGGGCGGATGCCGAGATCGCCACGTAGAACGCCACCGGCACCGCCGCCATGCACAGCGCGATCATCACCGCCCACAGCTCGCCGATCTGCATGATCAGGAACGCCGGCACCAGCAGCACGAGCGCGGAGCCCGCGGCGATCGCGTAGACGGGCTTGCGACCGATGCGATCGCTGAGGCGCCCGATGAGCGGGAGCGTCGCCGACATCACCAGCAGCACGGGGACCGTCGCAACGGCTGCCGCGATGTTGGAGATGCCGACCTCTTTCTCCAGGTAGGTGGGCATGTAGCTGGTCAGTGCGTAGCCGGCGGTGTTGGTGGCGGCCACCAGCGCGATGCCGATGAGCAGCGCGCGCCAGTGGTGGCGCACGATGCCGACCAGGCCCTGGCGGGCCATCGGGTCGTCGGCGTCGGCCTCGTGGGTACCGGCCTGTTCGAACGCCGGCGTCTCGGGGATCCGCAGGCGGAAGTAGATCGCCACGACGCCCAGCGGGATGGCGAGCAGGAACGGGATGCGCCAGCCGTACTCGACCATGGCGTTCTCTCCCGAGATCGAGGTGGTGATGGCCGTGGTCAGCGCCACCGCCGACGCGCCCGCGGCGAAGCCCACGTAGGAGCCCACGTCGAGCCACGATGACCAGAAGCCGCGGCGGCGGTCGGGGGAGAATTCCGAGACGTAGGTGGTCGCTCCGGCGTACTCGCCGCCCGTGGAGAAGCCCTGCACCATCTTCAACAGGTACAGCGGCACGATCGCCCACAGCCCGATCTGCGCGGAGGTGGGCAGGATGCCGATGAGCGCGGTCGCCGTGGCCATCATCGCCATCGTGAGGAACAGCACCTTCTGCCGACCGATGCGGTCGCCGAGGGGGCCGAGGACGAAACCACCGAAAGGACGCACGAGGAACGAGATCGCGAAACCCAGGAGGGTGACCAGCAGCCCCCACGGGTCGGGGACGTCCGAGGCGAACACCGCGGTGAGCGTCAACGCGAGGTAACCGTAGATACCGAAGTCGAACCACTCCATGAAGTTGCCGACGACGGTGCCGCCGATGGCGGTGCGCACGCGTTTCGTGTCGACGACGATGACGTCGTCGACCTCGAGACGGGGGGAGGGGGATGCCGAGGGAGTGTTCTCGTTCATTCTTCTACCCCTACCCCGATCGCCGCGAGGTCGCCAGTCGGGGCACCGGGGGCGGGGTCGTGCTAGCGGAAGGCCAGCACGCCGTCACCCCACGCACGTCGGAGGTCGGCGTCGAGGTCGTCGACGATGCGGTCGTTCCGGTCGATGACGAGAGTTGCGCGGGAGTCGACCGTGTACGCGGGCCAGTCGGGGGCACCGGATGCCGATGGCGCCCGACCGTACGCGAACGCGCTCCAGCGTTGCTGCATCCGCGTCGACAGCTCTTCTCCGGCGCGGCGCCCTCCGAGGCGGAAGGTCGGGTCTTTCGGACCGCCGTCGAGGGTGCCCCACACGTAGATCAGCTCGCTGCCGTGCGTGGCGCCCAGGCGCACGAGACGGAAGAACGGTGTGCAGTGATCGAAGCGGTAGAGGTGCACGGGCGCGACGGCGGCGTGACCCTCGGCCACCCACAGCGTGGGCAGGCGGAAGCCGATGTCGCCGGCGATGCCGAGGCCCAGCGCGCGATGGCGGACGTGCTCGTACGCGGTGAGCACCTGTGAGCGCTCCGGCAGCACGACGTCGGGGTTCTCGGCGGCCATGTCGGCGAACATCCGCTCGATGCGGTCGCCGGTGACGGGGATGAGCGGCGACTTCATGTAGACGAAGAGCGACGCCTCGTCTTTGTTCGTGCCGATCATCAGGGGCACGGGGAGTCCACGTCCCTCGCGCAGCACCGTCACGGGCGCCTCGGGCACGAGGTCGCCGTCGACGGTCGGGGCGAACGCGAGGGTCCCCGGGTCGTGCTCGGGCACCTCGGCGAAGAGGCGCTGACCGGCCGCCGCCAGGGTCGCGGGGCTCATCTCCCGCAGTTGGCGGGCGGCGTCGGGCGCATCAGGGTCGACACCGAGCGACTGGACGAACCGCGTCGCGACCTTGCCCGCGCGCTCGCGGCCGTAGACGCTCGACGCCGGCGACGACTCGGCGATGGCGCGGTGGAAGAGTCCGGATGCCGACGGTGTGGCCAAGAGCGTCGTGACGACGCCGCCGCCCGCGGACTCGCCGAACAGCGTCACCCGATCGGGGTCGCCGCCGAACGCGGCGATGTTGCGCTGCACCCAGGTCAGCGCGAGGAGGACGTCGCGAAGGCCCAGGTTGCCCTCGAACCCGGCGCCCGGGAGAGCCGCGTCGATACCGAGGAAGCCGAGGGTGCCCAGGCGGTAGTTCAGGGTCACCACGATCACGTCGCCCGCCACGGCCAGATGAGCGCCGTCGTAGGTGCGCTGGCTCGCGGCACCGAACACGTATGCGCCGCCGTGCACCCATACCATCACCGGGCGGGGCGACGGTGTCTCGGCATCCGGAGCCCAGACGTTGAGGAACAGGCAATCCTCATCTTGCGCGATGCCGTCGCCGAGCGGCAGGGGGCTGGGCGGCTGCGGGCACGCCGCGCCGAAGGAAACGGCGTCGACCTCCTCGACCGCGTCGGGCGCGGCGCGCGGCGTGCGCCACCGGAGGTCCCCGACGGGGGCCCGGCCGTAACGGATGCCCAGCCACCGGCGAGCCCCTGCTCCGACGCGACCGCGGAAGGATCCGGCGGGGGCCTCGGCGAGCGGGCCGGGGGACGCGTCGATCACGCGCCCACCCTAGCGCCGCCGTCAAGCCCCCGGGGATGTCGGAGGCCCGGCGTACGGTGACGGGCATGAGCGAGCTGACCACACCCACCGGCCGCGAACCCGCCCTCGTCGCGCAGCCCCGTGACGACGGCTCGGCACCGCGCGCCCTCGTGCTCGGCGCCACCGGATATCTGGGTGGGCGCCTCGTTCCGCGCCTGATCGCGGCGGGCTACCGCGTGCGCGTGCTCGCGCGCGACCCCCGGCGCGCGACGGCGTTCCCGTGGGGCGGCGACGTCGAGGTCGTACAGGGCGATGCGACCGATACCTCGGCCGTCACCGAGGCCGTGGAAGACGTCGACGTCGTCTACTACCTGATCCACTCGATGGGCGGCGGCCGCGACTTCGAGAGCACCGACCGGCGCGCGGCGCAGACCGTCGCGGACGCGGCCGCCGCGGCATCCGTGCGTCGCATCGTGTACCTCGGTGGCCTGCACCCGCTCGACACGCCCCTCTCGGCCCACCTGCGCTCTCGCGTCGAGGTGGGCGACATCCTGCTCGCCAGCGGGGTGCCCACCCTGGTGCTGCAGGCCGGTGTCGTCATCGGCTCGGGCTCCGCGTCGTTCGAGATGGTGCGTCACCTCACCGACGTGCTGCCGTACATGCCCGCGCCGAAGTGGGTGCGCAACTTCATCCAGCCGATCGCGGTGCGCGACGTGCTGCACTACCTGCTGGGGGCGGCGCGCGTGGCGCCCAACGTCAACAGGGCCGTCGACATCGGCGGACCCGACGTGCTGCGGTACGGGCAGATGATGAACGGCTACGCCCTCGAAGCGGGCCTGAACCAGCGTCCGATCGCGTCGCTGCCCGTGCTCACGCCGCGGCTCGCGTCGCACTGGGTCAACCTCGTCACACCGATTCCGAAGGCGATCGCGCGCCCGCTCGTGGAGTCGCTGCAGAACGACTGCGTGGTCAAGGACCGCGCGGTCGACGACCTCATCCCGCGTCCCGAGGCGGGACTCATGCCCTACCGCGAGGCGGTCCGCCTGGCGATGAGGCGCGTCAACAACGACGACATCGAGACCAGTTGGCTGGATGCCGAGGTCTCGGGCGTTCCGAGCGACCCGCTGCCGAGCGACCCCGACTGGGCCGGCCGTCTGGTCTACACCGACAAGCGCTCGATGACGACGACGGCGAACGCCAAGCAGCTGTGGTCGGTGATCGAGGGGATCGGCGGAGAGAACGGCTGGTACTCCTCGCCGCTGCTCTGGGCGATCCGCGGCTGGATGGACCGGCTCGTCGGCGGCGTGGGCCTCGCGCGCGGACGCCGCAGCCGTTCCGTCGTCACCGTCGGCGACGCGCTGGACTTCTGGCGCGTCGAGGCCATCGAACCCGGCAGCCTGCTGCGGCTGCGTGCCGAGATGAAGGTCCCCGGCGGGGCATGGCTCGAGCTGCGTGCGACCCCCGAGGGTGACGGAGCCCGCTTCGACCAGCGTGCACTGTTCTTCCCCACGGGTCTCGCCGGGCGGCTCTACTGGCTCGCGGTCCTGCCGTTCCACGGGCTGATCTTCAGCGGCATGGCGCGACGCATCACCGCTGCTGCCGAGCACGTGCAGCGCGAAGACCCCGAGCCGCAGTCCGAGGCGGGACGCATCGCACCGGAGGTGCCCGAGGTCGAGACGATCGGCGGATGACGGCGGTGTCGCCCGCCCGCGGGGCCTGTGACATCCTGGCGCGCCTAGGCTGATCCCGTGCCGCATGCCGCCCGGGTGATCACCGTTTCCGACCGTTCCGCCGCCGGACTCCGCGAAGACCGGGGTGGTCCGCTCGCCGTCTCGCTGCTGCGCGAGGCAGGGTTCGACTGCGCCGATGCGATCGTCGTCCCCGACGGTGCCGACAGCGTGCAGAGTGCCCTGCGCGCAGCCGTCTCGGCGGGCCCCGGGCTCGTCGTCACCACCGGCGGCACGGGCATCGCACCGCGCGACCGTACGCCCGAGGGCACGGCCCGGGTGCTGGACCGCGAGCTTCCCGGCATCGCCGAAGAGCTCCGCCGTCGTGGCCTGTCCGACACCCCTCTCTCGATCATCTCCCGGGGGCTCGCCGGCATCGTCGACCCGGGCACGCTGATCGTCAACCTGCCCGGGTCGACCCGAGCCGTGGCATCCGGGGTCGCGGTGATCGCGGAGGTCGCGCCGCACGTGCTCGACCAACTCGCCGGAGGAGACCACGCATGACCACGCCCGACAGCGGTTCGCCGTCCGACCTTCCTCTTCGGGGCTCCGTGCGCATAGCGCGCCTCTCCGAGACGCCGCTCGATCTCGACGCGCACCTCGACGCTGTCGAAGACGCGTCATCGGGAGCCGTGACCACCTTCGTCGGGCGCGTGCGCGACACCGACCCCGACGCGTCCGACGCCGTCATCGCGCTCGAGTACAGCGCGCACCCCGACGCCGAGCAGGCTCTGCACCGCATCGCCGCCGCGGCGGCCGAGGGGACCGACGCGATCGTCGCGGTCAGCCACCGGGTGGGGCGCCTGGGCGTCGGCGAGGCGGCGGTCGTGATCGCCGTGGCATCCGGTCACCGCGCGGAGGCGTTCGAGGTCTGCCGACGTGTGATCGAGACCATCAAGACCGAGCTGCCCGTGTGGAAGCGGCAGGTCGAAGCCGACGGCACGACGGCGTGGAAGGGGCTGGGGGGATAGCGCTGCGCTGCCCGTAAGACGCGTCTTCCTCGCAGGCTTTCGGCCGTGTCGTGCGAGATCCGCGCGTTTGTGCGTGGAACGTGCGCGTGGAGGCGGCGGTGCACTCGTCCGCCGCGCGACTCAGCCGCCGGCGAAGGGCGGCAGCACGTCGACGTAGGTGACATCCGCGAGCGGGGCGTCGTCGTCGTGGCGGGTGCCGTCGACGAGCACGGCACAGCGGTCCAGGATGCCGCCGAGCGCGGGGTGGTCGACGACGACCGCGGTGCGCAGGGCCATGAGGGTCGACTCGGTGCGGTCCTCGGCATCGGTGCCGGCGGCCTCGGCGGCGGCGGCGAAGTAGCGGACGCGGACGCTCACAATTCCTCCCCAGGACGCACCCAGTCGCCGGATTTGCCGCCGGTCTTCGACACGATGCGCACGTTCTCGATGAACGTGCCCTTGTCCATGCCCTTCACCATGTCGACGATCGCGAGGGCGGCGACCGAGACGCTCGTGAGCGCCTCCATCTCGACGCCCGTGCGGTCGGCGGTGCCGACGGTGGCTTCGATCTCGACCCCTTCGTCGGTGATGGCGAGGTCCACCGAGGCGCGGTGAACGCCGATGACGTGCGCGAGGGGAAGGAGGGCAGGCGTGGACTTCGCGGCCTGGATGCCGGAGATGCGGGCCACGGCCAGCACGTCGCCCTTGGGGGCGGTGCCGCCGCGGAGGGCGTCGACGACCTCGGGTGCGCACCGGACGAAACCGCGAGCGGTCGCGGTGCGGACGGTGGGCTGCTTCAGCGTGACGTCGACCATGCGGGCGTGGCCCGCGGCATCCAGGTGGGTGAAGGTCATGGAATCAGCATGACATCGAGCGGGTCGCCCACCGACACCGCGGAGACGTCGGCCGGCACGATCGCGAACGCCCCGGCGCGCGCGAGCGAGGCGGCCAGGTGCGATCCGGAACCACCCGCGGTGGCCGGGCGGACGGTGCCGGTGACGAGATCGACGACGGCGGGGAGGTACTGGCGGCGGCCGGGCGGGGTCGTCCAGCTCTCGGATGCCGTGAGCCGGGCGAGACGTCGATCGACGGTGGTGCGCCCCTGCAGGGCGAGCAGCGCCGGACGCACGAACACCTCGAACGACACCGCGACGCTCACGGGATTGCCGGGCAGCCCGAACACCAACCGGCCGTCATCCAGAACACCGAAGGCCTGCGGCTTGCCGGGCTGCATGGCGACCTTCTCGAAGGCGATCCGGTCGGAGAGGGCGAGGCGGACGGGCTCGTAGGCACCGGCGCTCACTCCGCCGGTGAACACGACGACATCGGCGCGGGTGGCGCGCGCCAGCACGGCGTCGATGCCCGCGGGATCGTCGCCGATACGGTCGACGAGCTCGATGTCGGCGTCGGCGTCGGCGACGACGGCCGCCAGCAGCGTCGCATTCGAGTCGGGAGTCTGACCGCGGCCGGGCGCGTGGCCGGGCGCGACCAGCTCGCTACCGGTGGAAACGATCGCGACGCGGGGGCGGCGCGTGACGGTGACCGTGTCGACGCCCGCGGCCGCAGCGGCACCCAGGGCGAACGCGCCGAGACGCTCACCGGGAGAGAGCACCGCGTCGCCGGTGCGGGTGTCGCCGCCTCGGCGGCGGATGAACGCGCCGGTGGCCGTCGGCGCGCGGAGCACGGTCACGGCGCCCAGTGAATCGGCGAGTCCGCCGACGGTGTCCTCGAACGGCACGATGGCGTCGGCGTCGGCGGGGACGACGGCACCCGTCATGATGCGAGCGGCCTCGCCGGGGGCGAGCGCGGGGTCGTCGGCGGTGCCGGCGGGGAGGTCGGCGACCACGCGCAGAGTCACGGCGTTCCCGGCATCCGCCCCCTCGACGTCGGCGAAGCGCACGGCGAAACCGTCCATCGAGGAGTTGTCGAAGCCCGGTAGGTCGTGCGCCGCGAGCACCGGTTCGGCGAGGGTTCGGCCCGACGCCTCCGACAGCGGCACCGACTCGGCGGGCAGCAGGGCGACGGCGGCGAGCACTCGGGCGCGGTGCTCTTCGACGGTGAGGAGGGCGGTCACGAGGGGAACCTTCCGGACGGGGATGAGACGGATGCCGGGACTGTCAGCACGCGAAACCGGCGGGTCATGGTCGCCGCGCCCCGGCGAGCGGGAGGACGTCGTGCCGGGCGCGCAGCGCGTCGATGATGACGAGACGCCCGAGGAGGGGCTCACCCGCTCCCGTGACGAGCTTGATCGCCTCGGTCGCGAGAAGCCCGCCGACCTGGACGCACAGCGAGCCGAGCACGCCGACCTGGGCGCACGTCGGGGGTTCACCGGCAGAACCGGGCGGGAAGAGGTCGCCGAGGACGACGGCCGCGTATCCCTCGGGCGGATGCGACCAGAACACCGTCACCTGCGCCGCCCATTCCTGCACCGCGCCCCAGACGAGGGGGATGCCGAGGGCTTCGGCGCTCGCTGCGACGGCCTCGCGCGTGTCGAACGTGTCGCTGCCGTCGATGACGAGGTCGGCACCCGCGAACAGCTCGAGGGCATTGTCGGAGGTCAGCCGGAGGTTTCGTTCGTGAACGACGGTGAGCGGCGACAGGTCGCGAACGGCGCGGGCGGCGGATGCCGTCTTCGCGGTGCCGATGTCGGCAACGCGGTGCGCGAGCTGGCGTTGCAGGTTCGTCCGCTCGACCGTGTCGTCGTCGATGATCACGAGCTCGCCCACCCCGGCCGCGGCGAGCGAGAGCAGCACGGGGGAGCCGAGGCCGCCGGCACCCACCACGGCGATGCGGGCGGCGGCGAGGCGACGCTGCCCCTCCTCGCCGATGCCCGTGAGCACGGCGTGACGGGCGGTGCGGATGAGCTCCTCCGGGGCGAGGGATGCCACGGGCTCGACGAGCGGCCTCATCCGCCGATCGCGCTCATCGTGCGCTCGGGCTGGACGAAGTCGGGGCGCGCGAGTCCGACCCGGTCGGAGCCGTGGGCGCGGGGCTTGGTCCACATGGCATCCCGCCAGATCTGCGCGAGCCCCTCGTCGTCGGCGCCGTCACGGAGCGCCGTGAGCAGGTCGGTCTCTTCGTGCGAGAACAGGCACGAGCGGATGCGACCGTCGGCGGTGACGCGCGTGCGCGAGCAGGCGGAGCAGAACGGCTCGGTCACCGACGAGATGATGCCGACGTGTCCGGCTAGCGTCGTCTCGCCGTGGCGGCGCACCTCCCAGCGTTCGGCGGGGGCGGCGCCCCGGCCACGCGGATCGGCGGTCAGGCTGAAGCTCTGCTCGATGGCCGCGCGGATGTCACGCGCCGGGATGACGTTGGTCGCGCTCCATGAACGATCGCCGTCGAGCGGCATGTCCTCGATGAACCGCATCTCGAAGCCGTTCGACACGGCCCAGTCGACGAGCGGCACGACTTCGGTGTCGTTGATGCCCCGCAGCAGCACCGCGTTGATCTTGATGGGCCCGAGACCGGCCGCGCGGGCGGCCTGGAGGCCGGCCAGCACTTTGTCGAGGTGGGGGCGGCGGGTGAGCTCGGCGAAGGTCTCGGGGTGCAGGGTGTCGAGTGAGACGTTCACGCGCGTGAGCCCCGCGTCTTTCAGCGCCTGCGCGCGGCGGTCGAGGCCGACGGCGTTGGTCGTCATCGAGATCGGCAGGTCGGGGTTGTCGGCGCGGATGCCGGCGATGATGAACTCGAGGTCCTTGCGCACGAGGGGTTCACCGCCGGTGAGGCGCAGTTCCTCGGCGCCGAGCGACTGCACCGCCACGCGGACGATGCGGCGGATCTCATCGGTGCTCATCAGCTGCGACTGCGGGAGCCACGGCATCCCGTCGGCCGGCATGCAATACGTGCAGCGCAGATTGCACTTGTCGACCACCGAGACGCGCAGGTCGGTGGCGACGCGGCCGAAGCGGTCTTGCAGGCCGCCGTCGGTCGGGGCGCCGGTGGCGCGGACAGCGCCGGGTTCGCGCTGCGGTCCGGGCCGCTGCGGGTCTGCCGGTCGGGGCCCTCCGGTGGAACGGATCGCGCCGAGCTGGGCGGCCGGGCCTGCTGCCGACGTGACGGTGGCGCCGAGCGGCACGGACACCGGACGCGATGTCGCGTGTGCGTGGTCGGCATCCATGGCTTGAGCCTAGGTCAGCCGCGCGGGGGCGGGGGCGGGCCGAGACGGAGTGGGAGCAGTTTCGTGGATTCGAGAAGTCCACCGTCGGGCTGGTGGTGAACCGCGCGGGGACGTGAGCGAATCTGTCCGCCTCCCTCTCCTACGACGCGTGAGCGCTCAACGGGAAGGGGGCGCATCCGGGGCGAAGGCTGCCCCCAGGGCCGATACGAGGCGGGGGAGCGCGGTGGGGTCGGACGCGGCGTGGGCGGGGACGAGCTGCCCGATCGACAGGCCCCAGCAGTTCTCGTGGTGGACGAGATGGGACAGCGCTCGGCCCACCATCTCGATGGTCGGGCCGCTGTTGCGCCCGTTGACGTTCTCTGCGATCGGAGCGTCTAGGAAGTCGAGGACGTCGACGTCGAGGTGCACGACGAAGGGCCCGTCATCGAGGTGGGCTATCGCCCGATGTGCCGCTGCGGTGGGGTCGGCGCACAGCGCGGCCTGATCGACGACACCGATCTTCAGAACGTCGAGCTGTTCGCGCTCCCACGCAGTGGCCTGTCGAGCGGGATCCGCGCCGAGGTAGACGAGGTCGGATGGATCGAGGACGGGCGCGCCATCACCTGTCGATGCGAGTTCGGAGGCGGTGCCGTCGAGTCCGAGAGCGTGCGCCATGCCCATCCAGCTCAACGAACCCTCGGTCGTCGACCGCGGCGTGTTCAGGTCGAGGTGCCGGTCGATGTAGATCAGACGCGGACGGGCGCCGGCTATCTTCATCGCCCGGCAGATGCCGAACGCGACCATGCAACTCCCTCCGATCACCAGAAGCCGTCGGCCGCCCGCAAGGAGTGCTCCCGCCGCCTCCGCGAGCTCCGTCGACGCCTGGGCTTCCTCGCCGACGTTCTGGACGAACGGGCTCGCGTGGTCGGGGTGCCAGACGCGTGTCGTCAGGTCGCCCGCATCGACAACCGGCGTCCCGCCGAGAGCGAGCGCCTCGAGCAGGCCCGCCTCCCTCAACGCGGCCGGGGCGCCTTCGACGCCGATGCAGTATGCGCTCACGCTGTTGGGGACGCCGAGGACGGTCACGCGATATCCGTCGCGGGCAAGGGTGAGATCGCGCTCGTCCTTCGTCACGGGTCCATTGCATCGTGACGGGCGTGGTTTGTCGACCAGCGCTCGGGCACCGGCGCCGGCGCTGACCCGCCGCGTGGCTCACGTGAAGCCAATCATGTGGATCTCGTACCAGCGGTCGGTATCGCTCCGGTCACCGAGATCACTCGGGCGGTGGTTAGCGTCGTCGAGCTGCCGCCGCCGTCATCCCGACCGCGGCGGCAAGAGTGAGGGCGAGGGTGGAGAAGACGGGTCGGCGGTGGCGGATGGCCCACGTCTGGGGGCTGAACGAGTGGGCGTCGTCGGAGAATATGCCTCGGGCGCCGTGGTCGCCCGCGACAGGCTCCCACAGGTTCGCGGGCTGCGTAGAGCGAGGCTTGCCCGTCTCAACCTGCCCGCTGTACGCGGTCTTCGCGAGGAACCAGTCGAGGAACCGGCCGGCGAATCGCGCGCCGAGGATGGTGGCCGCCGTGGGTTCGCCCACCCACGTGCGTCGACGTGGAACGTCCGCAACGTCCGCGATCGCACGTGCGCCGACTTCGGGTTCGAAGATGGGAGGCACGGGCTGGGGGTGTTCGGGGAAGTTCGACTTGACCCAGCCGAACTGCGTCGTGTTCAGCGCGGGCATGTCCACCAGTGACACCGCTACGTCGCTGTGATTGTGCGTGAGTTCCGCGACAACGGCGTCGGTGAAGCCATGGACGGCGTGTTTCGCGCCACAGTAGGCCGCCTGCAACGGGATCCCGCGATGGGCGAGGGCCGAACCGACCTGGATGACGTGCCCCGTCCCGCGAGAAGTCATCCGGCTGAGCGCCGCACGCGGCCCTCCCGTTACTACCGCCACACCACGCGCGCTCATCGTTACCCCTCATCACCGGTTAGCTTCGCGGCAACCGTACGTCCCACACTCACCATCGAGAGGGGGTTGTGGGACGCCTCCCCGTCATACCCGAGAGCGGGCTGAGCCTCCCGGCGCTCACCGGCGGAGTGGTCGGCCGCAGACCGATACTGCGGGTCCCCTCGGTGTGAAACCCCGTCGCCACACCCGAGGCGGCGCACAACGTCAGGAGCCCCGAACGCACCCCCTGTGTCATCCCCGAGACCGTCCCACGCCCCGGCGGACTCAGGCGCTACGGTCGGGGGATGCCAAACACCTTCCGCATCGCGACGGCCGCGCGCCTCCTCGGAGTGAGCGACGACACGGTGCGTCGGTGGATCGACCAGGGCGTGCTTCCGACGACGGGGTCCTCGCCGGTGGAGATCCCCGGCGCCGCCCTCGCCGAGCGCGCGGTCGCTCTCGCCGACGAGCCCGATGACCCGACCGGCATCACCTCCAGTGCCCGTAACCGGTTCGTCGGGATCGTTACCCGCGTGCAGATCGACGGGGTGATGGCGCAGGTCGACCTGCAGTGCGGTCCGCACCGGGTGGTGTCGCTGATGTCGGCCGAGGCGGCGAACGAGCTGGCGCTCGAACCTGGCTCGCTCGCGGTGGCGTCGGTCAAGGCGACGGTCGTGACGGTGGAGGCTCCGCGCGATTGAGGCGCGCATCACGCCACCCACAACCGAGGTGGTGCGTGGCGAGGCCCGCGCGGCGGGGTACCGGCGCAGCCGCGCGCTCGAGCGTCAGACGGCGAATCGCGGACCGATGCCGTCGATGGTGAGGTCCCAGAGCTTCCGCGCGTCGCCGACGTCGCGGAAGGGCTCCCACAGCGCGATCGGGCGGGCCGGGCCGCCGACGAGCCGTGAGGGCCCGAAGAAGGTGCCGCTGGATGCCGGAGCGGTTGCGGCGAGCACGGCGGGTTCGGCGGCCGATGCCACGGTGCCGGTGACGTGCAGGCGCGAGAGCAGCCGGATGACACGGCGGGCGCCGAGTTCGCGCGAGCGGCCGAGACCTGGTTGTGCCGCGAGCAGGTTGGTGGGCGAGACGCCGGGGTGCGCCAGGGTGCTGGTGATCTGCCATCCCTGGGCGCGGCTGCGGCGTTCGAGCTCCTGGGCGAAGAGGCCGATGGCGATCTTCGACTGCGTGTACGAGGCCATCGCGTCGTAGGGAGTGGCGTCGATGGCATCCTCGCGCAGACGCCCCCGGCGGGCCGCGATGCTCGTCTGGTGCACGATGCGCGCGCGACCCTCGCGCAGCAGCGGGAGCAGGCCGAGAGTGAGTGCCGCGTGACCCAGGTGGTTCGTGCCCCATTGCAGCTCGAAGCCGTCGGAGGTCGTCTGCCGGTCCGGTGGGGTCATGACGCCCGCGTTGTTGACGAGCAGGTGCACGGGCCGCCCCTCCCCGCGGAGCTCGGTGACGAGAGCGTGCACCGAGTCCAGACTCGCGAGGTCGAGCGTGCGCGTCGAGGCCTCGGCATCCGGGACCTCTCTGCGCAGAGCGTCGAGCGCGCGGCGGCCCTTCTCGGGGGAGCGGACGGGCAGGACGACCTCCGCGCCGAGGGAGGCGAGACGCGTCGCGATGACCGTGCCGATGCCGTCGCTGGCGCCGGTGACGACGGCCAGACGGCCGTGGAGGGGAGAAGAGGTGGGGGACATGGTGGGTCCTTTCGCGTCGATGTCTCGATGCTCTCGCCGCCGCCCCCAGCGAGCCAGTGCCCGCTCAGCCGCTGTTCGGCGATCCACCCCTCGCGCCACACGTTGCGGCACGCGCGACCGGACAGTTCAGCGCGCAGCGGTGGAGGGCGCGCCGATGACCGCCAGCAGGCGGAGCTTGTCCGCGCTCTCGCTGCCGGGTTGCGCGGTGTAGACGAGCAGGCGGTGCGACTGTTCGGGGTCGAGGAGCGTTTGGCACGACAGGTCGAGGTGCCCGACCTCGGGGTGGTGGAACCGTTTGACCTCGGGGGGCCGTGCGCCGACCTCGTGCGCGTCCCACAGCCCGGCGAACTCCGCACTGCGGCCGCGGAGATCGCTGGCCAGCTCGGCCGCGCGAGCCCTCGCCCCGCGCGGCGACGAGCTCACGCAGCCCCGCCGCATAGACCCGCGAGAGAACCGCGACTTCGTCGGAAGGGTACGCGGTGCGAGTGGTCGGATCGGTGAACCAGCGGTACCCGAGACTCCGCGCGGGACCCGTGCGCCGCGACGCGTCGCCGAGGAGGGCAACCCCGAGGCGACTCTGGCGCAGGGTCTCGCCGAGCTCCGAGACGATCTCGGCGGGGGTGTCGTCGAGACGGTCCAGCACGCGCAGCATCCCGGGGCTGACGTGCTCCGTGCCGGAGTGGCGGGAGGGCGGCTGATGTCCCGCCAGCCGGAAGAGGTGATCGCGCTCGGCAAGGCTGAGGTGCAGGCCCTGCGCGAGGGAGATCAGCATCTGCTCCGAGGGGGTAGGGCCCGTGCCGCGTTCGAGACGGGCGTAGTAATCGGTGGACATGTGGCAGAGCAGGGCCACCTCCTCGCGACGCAGGCCCGCCGTCCGTCGTCGCACGCCGCGCGCGAGCCCGACATCCTCGGGCTGCAGGGACTCGCGGCGGCGTTGGAGGAAGTCGCCCAGGCCGGTCAGGTCGCTCATATCGTCGCTCGCATCCCTTGTTCCTACCGCGCTGCGCGGGGTCGTGCCAGGACTCGCCGGTCCACCCCTCGCGCTCGGAGTGGCGGCTCCGTGGTCGGGCCCGCGAGGGTGCACCCGGCTGACTGAGCGGTTTCAGCTTGCGACCGAGATGTCAGCGAAATGCACTTCGCTGTGAAAGCGGCCTCGTTGCGGCCAGGAGTCCGCATATGCGGAATAATGGGGGCGGTGGCGGTCCTCCGGCGTCGCCGGAAGGATGCCATGTCTCGCTCTGTCCGTCTTCTCGCCCTTCTGGGCGCGGCGGCTTTCCTCGCCGGGTGCGCCAGCGCTTCCACCCCCGCTGCGCCCGCCCCCGCGGCATCCGGATCCGCCGCGTCGTCCGGTGAGCTGTCGGGAACCGTCGAGGTCTACGCCGCGGCCTCCCTGCAGCGCTCGTTCGATGAGATCGCGACGGCGTTCGAGCAGGAGCACCCGGGCGTCACGGTGAGCGCGGTCTACGACGGATCGAGCACGCTCGCCACGCAGATCGGCGAGGGTGCTCCCGCGGACGTCTTCGCCTCGGCCGACGAGAAGAACATGGCCAAGGTCACCGCCCAGGCGCCGGACCCTCAGGTGTTCGCGGGGAACACCCTCGTCATCGCCGTGCCGAAGGGGAACCCCGGCGGTGTCCGGACCCTCGCCGACCTCGCGCGCGTCACGACCGTGCTCTGCGCGCCCGAGGTCCCCTGCGGTGCGGCCTCGGCGACGCTGCTGTCGAACGCGGGCGTGAGCGTGAGCGCGGCGAGCTCGGAGCAGAACGTGACCGCGGTGCTCACGAAGGTCGCGGCATCCGAAGCCGACGCCGGGCTCGTCTACGCCACCGACGTCGTCGGGCGCGATGACGTCGAAGCGATCGTGCCCGAGGGCGCCGACGCGGTCGTCAACCGCTACCCGATCGCTGCGCTCGCCGAGGCGCAGAACCCCGATGCGGCGTCCGCGTTCGTCACCTTCGTGCTGTCGGACGAGGGACAGCAGATCCTCGCCGACGCCGGTTTCCGCGCGCCGTGAGAGTCGAGGGATACGTCCCGCGCTGGCTGATCGTGCCGGCGGTCGTCGGGCTGCTCTTCCTGCTCGTGCCGTTGACGGCGCTCATCGCCCGCGTCGAGTGGGCGACGCTGTGGAGCGACATCACCTCGGATGTCGCGCTGTCGGCACTCGGTCTGTCGCTGTCGACGGGGGCGGTGGCGACCGCGCTCTGCGCGATCGTCGGCGTCCCTCTCGCCGTTGTCATCGCGCGGAGCCCCGCTCGCATCGCGGCGCTGCTTCGGGCACTGGTCACCGTGCCGCTCGTGCTGCCGCCGATGGTCGGTGGCGTGGCGCTGCTCTATCTCTTCGGGCGGAACGGCTGGTTCGGCGCGCTCGGGCTGCCCTTCTCCACACCCGCCGTGGTGCTCGCGCAGGTGTTCGTCGCCCTGCCGTTCCTCGTGCTCGCCGTGGAGGGCGCGTTGCGCAGCACCGGGGTCGAGTTCGAGCGTGCCGCGGCATCGCTCGGCGCGTCGCGCGCGACGATCCTGCGGCGCGTGACCCTGCCGCTCGCCGCACCGGGGATCGTCGCCGGTGTCGTGCTGTGCTTCGCCCGCGCGATCGGAGAGTTCGGCGCGACAGCGTTGTTCGCCGGCAACCGCCCCGGCGTGACCCAGACGATGCCGCTCGCGATCTACACGGCGTTCAATGGCGCGGGGGTCTCGCAGGGCACGGCCGTGGCGCTGTCGCTGCTGCTGCTGGTGACGGCGGTCGCGGTATTGCTGCTCGTTCGCGGGTGGCGGCCGGGGGTGGGGCGATGAATGGCGGCGGCGGTCGCGTCGACGGCGGCGCGGGATCTTCTCCGGATGCCGCGGTGCCCGGGTCGCCCGCGCGTGCTGACGAGGGTGATCGGGATGCCGCGGCGCTCCGCGCCCACGTCGTCGTGCGTCGTCGGGACTTCGAGGTCGACGTCTTCCTCGAGGTGGCCGCAGGAGAGACCGTTGCCCTCATGGGCCGCAGCGGCGCCGGCAAGTCGACGGTGCTGGGCGCGCTCGCCGGGCTCACGCCGCTGGACGGCGGCGAGATCGTCTTCGACGGACGGGTGCTCGACCGCCCTCCGCGTGTGCGGACCGCCCCGATGCACCGCGGCATCGTGCTGCTCGGGCAGGATGCCCGGCTCTTCCCGCACCTCACCGCGCGCGAGAACGTCGCCTTCGGTCCGAGGGCGGCCGCGGTCTCGGCATCCGTCGCTCGGACCTCAGCAGACGAGTGGTTGGCGCGGGTGGGGCTCCCGGGCGCGGGCGATCGTCGTCCCACGCAGCTGTCGGGCGGCGAGCAGCAGCGCGTTGCGGTCGCCCGAGCCCTCGCGGCTGCGCCGCGGGTCGTGCTGCTCGACGAGCCGCTCGTGGCCCTCGACGCGGTGACGGCGTCGGAGATCCGCGCGATGCTGCGCGAGCGCCTCGACGGGGTCACGACGATCGCGGTGACGCACGACGCCGTCGACGCCGCCGCCCTGGCGGACCGGCTCCTCATCGTCGAGCGGGGGCGGGTGACGCAGGAGGGACCCGTCCGGGAAGTGCTGGCGGCACCGGCGACCGAGGTCGCGGCGAAGATCGCCGGGCTCGAACGCATCGTCGGGGTTGCGCGGGGCGGAGCATTCGTCCGGGAGGGGCTGCGGCTCGAGTCGACGGATGCCGCGTCACGCGCGCTCGCCGCCAGGGACGGCGTCACGCTGGCCGCCGTCTTCCGCGCGGCCGACGCACGCCTGGGGGAGGGGGCGCCGGCCAGGGTCTCGCACCTGGAGTCGACCCCGACCGGCGTGCGTGTCGTGCTCGACGTCGGCGCGGCCGAGGTCTCACCGCGCGAGGCGGTGGGGCTCCGCCCCGGCGACGACGTGCTGATCGGTGTCGCGCCGGGTCACGTGCGGTTCGTCGCGGCGACCTGAACCGCCGGGGCGTCTCGTCAGGGTCGGTGTGGCACCTGCCCGACCCCGCTGTGGACACTCAGCGTGTCGACGGCGCGGCCGCCACCACCCGCCCGCCCTCCAGACGCACCTCGCGATCCACGAGCCCTGCCGGCACCTCCACGTGCGACACGAGCACCACCGCCTGCTCGCGCCCCACAGCGCCGAGCAGGTCGCGCAGAAGGGCATCGGATGCCGCGGGGTCCACGCCCGCGGTCGGCTCGTCGAGCACGAGCACCGGAAACCCGCGCAACAGCGCGCGAGCCAGGGCGAGGCGCTGCGCCTGCCCTCCCGAGACGAGGGCGCCGCGGTCGCCGACGGGGATGTCGAGTCCGCCGCGCTCGCGCGCCCAGGAGTCGAGGCCGACGCGGGCGAGAACGTGCCAGAGGTCGGGATCGGTCGCCGCCTCGCGGGCGAAGAGCAGGTTCTGCCGCACCGATTCGTCGAACAGGTGCGGTGCCTGCTCGACGAGCCCGATGGTGCGGCGCAGATCGTCGCCCGAGATGTCGCGCACCTCGACGCCGTCGATCGCGTACGACCCCTCGTAGTCGAGGAAGCGCGCGAGCACGTGGGCGAGCGTCGTCTTGCCCGCACCGCTGGGTCCGGTGACGAGCACGCGCTCGCCGGGGTCGACGTTCAGGTCGACGCCGACGAGACGCCCGGCGTCACCGTCGGCGTCGCCCCGTGCCGGCCAGTGGGCCCGGATGCCGCGGAGCTCGAGGCCCCGACCCAGGGCAGGGGCCTCGCCCGTCGGGGTCGGTTCGTCCTGGGGGAGACCGTCGGGGACTCGCTCGGGCACCGCCTCGGCGATGCGACCGGCGGCGGCCCGCACCTGCCGCCATGACGCGAGGGCGAGCGGCACGGGGCCGAACACCTCGAACACCGCCATCGGCAGCAGCACGGCGACCGCCAGCCCCGGCCCCGACAGAGTGCCGCCGGTCACCGCGGGGGCGGCGACGAGCAGGGCGCCGAGGGATGCGATGCCGGCGAGCCCCGACACGGCTCCGGAGGTGAGCCCCTGCGCCCCGCCGCGGCGGACGACCGCCCGGCGTAGCGCCACGTCTGCGGCGCGGATGCGGGCGGTCGCGGCATCCAGAGCCCCGTACGCGGTGAGCACGTCGAGGTTCGTCAGCAGGTCGTGCACGGCGTCGGCGACGGCGGCGCGCAGCGGCGCGATCGACCGCTCGGCGCGCGCTCCGGCCGCCCAGCCCACGGCTACCGCGACGGCGAATGCGGCGACCAGGCACCCGAGCAGCACGAGGGCGGCGGGCCACGAGATGAGCGCCGTGAAGACGACTGCGGCGAGGGAGGTGACGGCGGCGACCGAAAGCGGCAGCACGACGCGCAGCGGCAGATTCTGCAGCTCCTCCACGTCGTCGACGACGCTGGAGAGCAGCCCGCCTCGACGGGCACGCCCCAGACCGTCGGGGGCGAGGGGCACGATCTCGCGCACGAGGTCGGCGCGCACCCCGGCGAGCTGGTGCAGGGCGGCGTCGTGGCCGGTGAGGCGCTCCAGGTAGCGGAAGACCCCCCGCGACAGCGCGAACGCCCGCACCCCGACCACGGCCATCGACAGGTACATCACCAGCGGCTGCTCCGCCGCTCGGGCGATGAGCCACGCGCTCGCCGCGAGCAGCGCGATCGCGCTCGCCGCGGTGCCGAAGCCGGCGAGCACCGCGGGAGCGAAGCGCCGACGCGAGGGCATCGCGGATCTCAGGATGCCGCGGACGCGGGCGTTCACGACCGCACCCCCGCCCCCGCCCTCGAGCGCGAAGGGTCGCATATCGCCGCCTGAAGCCCCTCCGGAGCGACGATTTCCGACCCCTCACGCGAAGGGCTGAGCTCCAGGACGCGGTCGGCGATCGCCCGCGCCGACAGACGGTGCGAGACGAGCAGCACGCCGCGGCCGCGGTCGGCCTCGCGGCGGAGCGTCGCCCACAGGTGCGCCTCGGCGGCGGCATCCAGGGCGCTCGAGGGCTCGTCGAGCACGAGCACCGGCGCGCCCACGACCCGGGCACGGTACAGCGCGCGGGCGACACCGACGCGCTGCGCCTCGCCGCCCGAGAGGCCGGATCCACCGGCGCCTAGGACCGTGGCGGGATCGATGCCCGCGGCTCCGGCGCCGGCCAGGGCGGCGGCGATCGCGTCCGCATCGGCGTCGGATCCGAGAGCCACGTTCTCGGCCACGGTGCCCGAGACGAGCCCCGGCCGCTGCCCGGCCCACGCCACCGACGAGCGCGCGTGCGGCACGGCGACCCCGTCGACGCGGATCTCGCCGTCGTGCGCGGCGTAGCCGAGCACGGCAGCGATCAACGATGACTTCCCCACGCCGCTCGGCCCCGTCACGAGCACGACCTCGCCCGGACCGACCGACAGCGACACCCGCGGAAGGGCGACCCCCTCTCGGTCGACCTTCACCTCGTGGAGCTCCAGCGTCGATCCGGGCGCCGAGTCCGCGGCATCCGGGGTCGGGGCCACTTGCGCGGCGTCGAGCGCGTCGAAGATCTCCTCCGTCGCAGCAACCCCCTCCGAGGCCGCGTGGAACTGCACGCCCACCTGACGCAGCGGCAGGTACGCCTCAGGCGCCAGCAGCAGCACGAAGAGCCCGACGAGCAGCGAGAGATCCCCCGCGAGGAGGCGGAAGCCGATCGTCACGGCGATGATGGCGACCGAGATGGATGCCAGGAACTCCAGCGCGAACCCGGAGAGGAACGACACGCGCAGCACCGTCATCGTCTCGCGCTTGTAGTCGCGCGTGATCGTCTCGATCGAGTCGGCGGCCCGGTGCTGACGGCCGAACGCCTTCAATGTGCCGAGGCCCTCGACGGTGTCGGCGAAGCGCGCCGCAAGGCGCCCGAGCGTGCGGTACTGCCGCTGCTGGACGCCGCGGGTGGCGAGACCGATCAGCACCATGAAGAGCGGGATCAGCGGGATCGTCAAGGCGACGGTGAGACCCGAGAGCGGATCGGCCAGGGCGATCGCGCCGATCAGCACAGGCATGGTGATCGCGGTGGCGACCAGTTGCGGAAGGTACCGGCCGAAGTACGCGTCCAGCGCCTCGAGGCCGTGCCCCGCGGTGAGCGAGAGCGAGGCCGTGTTCCGCCGCGCGAGCCATCCGGGACCGAGTCCGCCGACCGCCGAGACGATCGCCGCGCGCAGCTGCAGCGATGCCGCAGCGGCTCCCCGCGCCGACACGCGCTCCGAGGCCGCCATGAGGAGCCCGCGCAGAAGAACGAGGGATGCCGCGATCCCGACGTCGCCCCACAGCTCGCCGAGCGGCCGGCCCTCGATCGCCCCGACCAGCGCGTGGGTGAGCGTCCACGCGAACCCGACGACGACGCCGGTCTGCGCGAGCACGATCGCCGCGGTGACGGCGAGGAAGCCGCGGGAGGCGGTGGCGTAGCGGAGGAGCCGCGGGTCGACGGGTTTCAATGCGCCACCAGCGCGGCCTTCTCGATGCGGGCGCGGGTCACGCGCTTGCGGAACACCCAGTACGTCCAGCCCTGGTAGGCCAGGATCAGCGGCAGGAAGATCAGGGCCGCCCAGCTCATGATCGTCAACGTGTAGTCGGTGCTCGAGGCGTTGTCGATCGTGAGGCTCGACCCCTCGGCCAGGGTCGAGGGCATGACGTTGGGGAAGAGGGCGAAGAAGAGCGCGGCGACGGCCGCGACGATCGTCACCGCGCCGAGGGTGAAGGCGGTGCCCTCGCGGTCGCGGGTGTTCGCGACCCAGGAGCCGACGAGAGCGAGCGCGGCCAGTCCGGACAGGCCCACCACCCCGAGGAAGAGCGGCGCGTCCGCGGCACTCGTGATCGTCCACACCAGGAACAGCGCGGCCAGGGCGATGGTGACGAGGCCGGCGCGACCGGCCAGGCGTCGGGCGTCGGCGCGCACCTGCCCGTCGGTCTTCAGCGCCACGAAGTACAGGCCGTGGAGGAAGAAGAGCGAGAGGGTCGTGAGCCCGCCCAGGATGCCGTACGGGTTCAGCAGCGTCAGCACGGTGCCGACGTACTCGTGGTCGGCATCCAGGGGTACGCCCTGCACGATGTTCGCGAACGCGACGCCCCAGAGGAACGCGGGCACGGCGGAGCCGGCGACGATCATGCGGTCGAAGCCGCGCTTCCATCGAAGCGAGTCGCGCTGATGGCGGTACTCGAAGGACACCCCTCGGGCGATGAGGGCCAAGAGGATCGCCAGCAGCGGCAGGTAGAACCCGCTGAACAGCGTCGCGTACCACTCCGGGAACGAGGCGAACAGGGCGGCACCGGCGACGATGACCCACGTCTCGTTGAGGTCCCACACGGGGCCGATGGTGTTGATGATCTGCCGGCGGGCGATGTCGTCCTTGCCGAGGAAAGGGATCGACATGCCGACGCCGAAGTCGAAACCGTCGAGAACGAAGTAGCCGACGAAGAGGAAGGCGACGATCCAGAACCAGAGGTATGCGAGGTCCATGAGGTGCTCCTAGTAGACCGTGGTCGGGG
The DNA here is from genome assembly GCF_001424225.1 of Microbacterium sp. Leaf151. Taxonomy (GTDB): domain Bacteria; phylum Actinomycetota; class Actinomycetes; order Actinomycetales; family Microbacteriaceae; genus Microbacterium. The sequence goes on from NZ_LMOR01000003.1 coordinate 243,192, forward strand.
TGTTCTCGACGGAGTCGTCGCGCACGGCATCCGGGTCGGGCAGGGGGTCGGGGCCCTTCTGTGCGTAGGTCTTGATGAGTCCGAACTCCACGACGGCCAGGGTGGCGTACACGAGGGTGAAGGCCACGAGCGAGATGAGCACGCTCCAGCCGGGGACGCTGGGTGAGACGCCGTCCTCGGTGAGCATGAGCCCGAACACGATCCAGGGCTGACGACCCATCTCGGTGAAGACCCAGCCGACGAGGCTGGCGAGCATCGGCAGGGGGGCGGCCCAGATGGCGACTCGCCACATCCACGGCGCGACCGGGCGGGTGGCCTTCTCGCGGGTGACCCACAGGCCCGCGACGCACACCAGCGCGGCGACGCCGCCGAGCGCGATCATCCAGCGGAACGCCCAGTAGGTGACCCACAGCACGGGGGCGAAGTTGCCGTCCACCTGGTCGGCGAACTGGGGGAACAGCTGCTGGCTGTAGAGGGTGTTGAGGTCGTTGATGCCTTCGACGCACCCGTCGAGCGAATGGGTCGACAGCAGGCTCAGCAGGAACGGCACCCGGATCGAGAACAGCTCGCTCGTGCCGTCGGGGGTTCCGAGCGTGAAGATCGAGAACGAGGCATCCGCTCCGCAGACGGTGTTGAAGGTCGCCTCGGCCGCGGCCATCTTCATCGGCTGGGTGGCCACCATGACCAGGCTCAGCTGGTCGCCGACGATCGCGACGAGCACGAACGACACCACCGTCGACCACAGGCCGAAGCGCAGGGTCTTGCGCATCATGTCGGTGTTGCGTCCGCGTGACACGTGCCAGGCCGAGATGGCGACGACGATCATGGCGGCGAACATCCAGCCCGCGAAGATCGTGTGCGGGAAGGCGGCGAGGGCGACGGGGTTGGTGAGCAGGGCCCAGAAGTCGACGAGTTCGGCCCGGTGGCCCTCGGCCGACATCTGGTAGCCGACCGGGTTCTGCATGAAGGCGTTGGCGGCGATGATGAAGTACGCCGAGAGGGTGGCGCCGATCGACGCCATCCAGATGCTCGCGAGGTGGGCGAGGCGGGGGAGCTTGTCCCACCCGAAGATCCACAGGCCGATGAAGGTCGCTTCGAGGAAGAATGCGAGCAGCCCCTCGAAGGCGAGCGGTGCGCCAAAGACATCGCCGACGAAGCGCGAGTACGCCGACCAGTTCATCCCGAACTGGAACTCCTGCACGATCCCGGTGACCACGCCCATGGCGAAGTTGATCAGGAAGATCTTCCCGAAGAAGCGCGTGATGTGCAGCCAGCGCACGTCTCCCGTGCGGTACCAGACGGTCTGGAAGACGGCCACGATCAGCGACATCCCCAGCGTCAGGGGCACGAACAGGAAGTGATACAGCGTCGTCAACCCGAACTGCCAGCGGGCGAGGGCGAGGGGGTCGAGCCACTCCATCGGGAGCCTCCGATCAAACCGGATTGTGTGGTCAGACCACATGGTACGCCGGGGTTCTGCGGCGCGTCGGGGGATCCCTCGGCATCGAACGATATACTGGGCAAGTCATTTCCGACCCGCCAGGAGGCGTCCGTGTCCGTCCGTCAGAGCCTGCTCGCGATCCTCGATCGCGGCGCCTGCTACGGCTCCCAGCTGCGCGCCGAGTACGAGCGGCGCACGGGCGCGCGGGTCAACGTCGGGCAGGTGTACACGACGCTCGAGCGCCTCGAGCGCGACGGGCTGGTGACCGGCGCCGGCGTCGACGACGAGGCGCGCGTGCTGTGGGAGCCGACAGAAGCCGGGCGCATCGAGGCCCGCGCGTGGCTGTCCACCGCATCGCTCGCCGAGGGACGCGACGACGTCGCGCTGAAGATCGCCCTGGCGGTGACGCTGCCGGGTGCCGACATCAACGGCATCCTGTCCATCCAGCGCGCGGCCGTTCGTGCGGCTCTGGCCGATTCCGAGACCGAAGACCCGGATGCCCTGCCCGCGGCGATCGTGCGTGCGGCCCGGCGCGCGCGGCTCGACGCCGACCTGCGATGGCTCGACGAGGTCGCGGCGCTCACGGCCGGGGCGACCCCGTTCGGGCTGTCCGAGGACCGCCCTCGTCGCGGCCGACCGGCCCGCTCAGGCGGGTAGTGCACGGCTAACGCGGTCGTGAGGATCCGTCAAGCCCGGCACCCTTCTCGGCTCGACGCTCCATTCTGAGAACACCCCGGAAGACCGAAGGAGTTCTCGAATGGTCATGGAAGCACCGCTCAGCCGCCGGGGTTCGTCGAAGGCAGCCCGTCCCCACGTTTCCGGTCCCGTTCCCACGGTGTCGACCGCGGTGTCGACGGAGATCCCCTGGACGCGTATCGACCTCGATCTCTACGAGGTCAGCCGCGAGGGGTACATCGTCGGGTACGTCGAGGTCGTCGGTCCGGTGTTCGTCGCCCTGGGGGGACCGCGGTACGACCGCGCGGTCGAGGTGTCGCAACACGTCACCTTCCACGCGGCCGTCGACGTGCTCGTTCGCCGCGTGCTCTGACGTCGGCACGCGTCCGCTCGACGCGCGCAGGACCCCTGGGCCGCGCCGGCGCGCGGCCGCTCAGCGCGCGAGTGTGTAACCGGCCTCGTCGATCGCCGCCGCGAGGTCGTTCTCGCTCGCCGCCCCCGTCGATGCGATGCGTACCACCGAAACGCCTCCGTCGTGCAGCTCGACGTCGACGACTTCGACGCCGTCGAGCGCGGTCAGCTCTTCGGTGACCGCGCGCACGCAGTGGCCACACGTCATGCCCTCGACGCGGAGCTCGCTCGTCGCGGCCTGCGTCGTCGGCGTGGATGCCACGCCCCCGGCGCCGCACCCGCACCCGTCGCCGCATCCGCCGGACGCGGGAGTCGTGGCGGTCAGGCCGAGGTCGATACGCTGCTCGGTCATAGGAGTCTCCTTCACGAACGGACCAGCCGGGCGATGGCCTGGTTGGCTTCTTTCAGTTTCTCTTCGGCGACGGGCCCGCCCTGGGCCGCAGCCTCGGCGACGCAGTGCGACAGATGGTCGTCGAGTAGCGAGAGGGCGACGTTCTCGAGAGCCTTGGTCACCGCTGACACCTGGGTGAGGATGTCGATGCAGTACTGGTCGTCGTCCACCATGCGCGCGATGCCGCGCACCTGTCCCTCCGCGCGGCGGAGGCGCTTCAAGAGGTCGTCTTTGTTGCCCTCGTATCCGTGCATGGCGGCAATGATACCCCCGTGGGGTATGCCTTACGTCGTCCCTCATTCTGTCAACCCCCTCGGTTCCCGACTCCCGACGAGAGATGCTCGGGACGTCAGGAGGTCGACATGCACAATCGTCGTACCCGTGGTGGTCGGAGATGACCACCGAACCTTTCCCTACCGGACCACATCCCCCCGTGCGCATCCCGGCTTTGCCCCCGCTGCGCTCTCAGCGGAGACAATCGGAGGATGACGAGAACGCTGGCGGCACTGCCGGGCGCCGCGCGGAGGCTGTGCCTGAGCAGAAGAAACGGCGAGATCTGCACCCGTGAGGACGGCCACCGCGGCCTCCACCACCGCACGGGCGGACGTCTGCTGTGGAGCGATCTGCAGGCCGACCCGCCCGCGTGCACCGGGGCGGGGGAGACGGCGGCGCCGGCTCCCACCCTGCCCGACGGTTATCCCGGCGGGCGAGCGCTCTGCCCGGTCTGCTGGGCGTTCGTCGTGCCCGTGAACGGTGTGCTCGCCGCGCACGACTCATGGCGCGGCGACGAGACGCGTGAAGAGGCCGACCGGCGGCGGGACTGGTTCAACAGCTTCGGCTGGTGAAGTCCACCGCGCCGGGTTCAGACCGGCGCGGCGACGAGGCGGGCCCGTCCGTCGACGACCTCCACCGTCTCATCGAGCGTCCCCGCGTGCACGAGGTCGTGGGTGACGAGAAGCGTCGCCGTCTCCCGCTCGCGGGTCAGGCGGGCGATCAGCGCCATGATCTCGGCGCCGCGTGCCGTGTCGAGCGCACTCGTCGGCTCGTCGACGAGCAGCACGCGCGGGTCGTGCACGAGCGCGCGGGCGATGGCGACGCGTTGGCGCTGCCCGCCCGACAGCTGGGCGGGTCGGCGATCGCCGTGGGCGCCGAGGCCCACGGCATCCAGCAGCTCGTCGACGCGTCCGCGGACCTCGGCGCGCCGCTCCCGTCGGCCCCGCCCGCCGAGCTCGGCCATCACGCGCAGCTGCTCGCGGACGGTGAGGGCGGGCAGGAGCTGCGGCTGCTGGAAGACGATTCCGATGCGCTCGCGGCGGAGGGTCGTGCGCCCCGCGGCGCTGAGGTCGGTGGCATCCACGCCGTCGACGACGACGCGGCCGGAGTCGGGACGCACCAGGGTGGCGGCGAGGGCGAGAAGGCTCGATTTGCCGGAGCCCGAGGGGCCGGTGATCCCGGTGAGGACCCCCGGGCGGCCCTCGAGCGTGACGTGGTCGACCGCGGTGACGCGCGCATCGCCGTCGGGATAGGTGAGGGTGACGTCGTCGAGAAGGATCATCGTGTGCTCCCGAGAGCGGTGAGGGGGTCGGAGTTGGTGACGGTGCGCAGCGACACGGCCGCACCGATCAGTCCCAGCGCGATCATGACGAGCGCGGGGGCGAGGGTCGTGAGCGGACCGAGGACGAACGGCAGCGCTCCGCCGGCGAGCGCCCCGAGGGCCGCGGTGAGCCCGATGCCGACCCCGACCCCCAGCACGAGCACGACGAGGGCCTGACCGAGCGCGTCGCGCATGAGCGCCGGGGTGCTCGCCCCGAGGGCCTTCAGCACGGCGATGTCACCCGCCCGTTGCATGGTCCAGACCGTGAAGAACGCCCCGACCACGAGCGCCGAGACGCCGAAGAGCATCGCGATCATCAGGGCCAGCGAACCGATCTCGGAGCGGAAGGTGGGCAACGCCGACAGGCTCGAGAGCGGGGTGGATGCCACCGTGCCGGTGTCGGCGGCCACGGTGTCCCACGCGGGTTCCCCCGACACGGCGAGCACGGTCGCGGTACCCGTGCCGCCGAGGCGTTCGTCGAGCGCGCGCCAGGCCGACGGGGTGAGAGAGACGACCGGGGTGTGGCTGTACGAGAGGTCGTCGCCGATCGCCGAGATCGCATAGGTCGACCCCGCGACCGCGACCGTGTCGCCGACGGCGGCTCCCAGCGTCTCGGCGGCTCCCGCCGAGAGCACGACCTCGCCGTCGCGGGTGGGGGCGGGGAAGCGGGTCCCCGCGTCGATGCCGAAGAGCGCGACGGCGCTCGCGGCCCCCGGGCCCTCGGCGCGTGTCTGCCGGATACCGACCGCGTCGACGCGATCGACGCCCGCGGCGTCTCGCCACGCGGCGACCGTGGCGTCGTCGATCGCCGAGTCGGCGAAGGTGGCCGCGGCGTCCCCGTCGGGCTGCAGCACGAGCCGGTCACCGGGCAGCGCCAGCACGGCCGAGACGTTCTGCGCGGCGAGTCCCCCGGTGAGCCCCGAGAGGAAGCCGACGAGCAGGGTGATGAGGGCGACGACCGCCCCGATGAGGGCGAATCGCCCGCGGGCGAACCGCAGATCGCGCCATGCGACGTACACGTCGCCTCCTTCCGCCGGTGGATCTCGCCGGCTTCCCCCAGCCTCGTGGTGAGGCGTCGGCGGGTCATCGGCGGCCCGGGCGAACTCCCTCTCCACCTTTCGGATGATCCGCCGGGGCCGCGGCATCCGTAGCCTGGACTCCGACATGCCCCACCGCACCCTCGCCCCCGTCTTCGCGGGCCTGCGCGCGGGTCTGCACGTGCTGTTCGGCGGACTGCTCGCGCTGGTCGTGGTGCGGGTGCTGCTGACGGGTGCGCCGGTCATCGCCCTGCCGCTCGCCGGAGTGCTCGGCGTGCTCTACCTCTCCGGCATCGCGCTCTCTCGCACGCGCCGCTCCGCCGCCGCGATCGCATGGCTCGCGGCGCTGACCGTCGTGTGGGCGGCGCTGGTGTGGCTCGTTCCCGAGGCGGCCTACCTCGTCTTCCCGCTCTTCTTCCTCTACCTGCACCTGCTCCCCGGGGTGGGCGGTCCGCTCGCGGTCGTGGCCACCACCGCGCTGACCATCGGGGCTTTCGCCGTGCACGGCGGCCTGACGGTCGGCGGCGTCGTGGGGCCGGTGGTCGGTGCGGGGGTCGCCCTGCTGATCGGCCTCGGTTACGCCGCCCTCGAGCGCCGTGCGGCCGAGCGCGAGGCGCTCATGATCGAACTGATCGCCACGCGCGACCGGCTCGCCGCGGCGGAACGCGAGCAGGGGGTGCTCGCCGAACGCGCGCGCCTGGCCCGCGAGATCCACGACACCGTGGCGCAGGGCCTGTCGAGCATCCAGATGCTGCTGCACGCGGCGGAGCGGGCGGATGCCACGGGCCCCGGCATAGGGCACGTGCGCCTCGCACGGCGGACGGCTGCCGACGGGCTCGCCGAGACCCGGCGCTTCATCCGCGAGCTCGCGCCCCCGAGCCTCGACAGCGGACTGGGGGCGGCTCTCGACCGCCTCGCCGAGGGCTGGGGTGCGCGCGAGGGCGTGGCGGTCACCGTCGAGGTGTCGCGGGAGCCGGCGTTGCCCATGGATGCGCAGACGGCCCTGCTGCGCGTCGCGCAGGGTGCTCTCGCGAACGTCGCGCAGCACGCTCGCGCCGGCCGCGTCGGCATCCGACTCGAGCGGACCGACGACGCGGTGCGTCTCGAGATCGCCGACGACGGCGCGGGGTTCGATCCGCGCGTGGCCGAGCGGGCGGCATCCGCGACCGATTCCTTCGGCCTGCGCGCCATGCGGGAACGCGTCGACCAGCTCGACGGTCGCCTCGACGTCGTCAGCGCCCCCGGCGCGGGGACGACGATCATGGCGACGCTGCCGGCCGGTGCGCCGTGATCCGCGTCGTCATCGCCGACGACCACCCGGTGGTGCGGGCGGGCGTGCGGGCGCTCCTGGATGCCGAGGCCGACATCGACGTGGTCGGCGAGGCCGCTACGCCCGATGAGGCCGTGGCCCTCGCCGACGAGCTCGCACCCGAGCTCGTACTCATGGACCTGCAGTTCGGCGATCGCGCCGCGGGTGCCGGGGCCACCCGGCGCGTGCGCGCTCTCGACGCGCCGCCCTACGTGCTCGTCCTGACCAATTACGACACCGACGGCGACATCCTCGGGGCCGTCGAGGCCGGGGCCAGCGGGTACCTCCTCAAAGACGCCCCTCCCCACGAGCTGCTCGCGGGCGTCCGCGCGGCGGCCTCCGGCCAGAGCGCCCTGGCCCCCTCCATCGCCGGCCGCCTGCTCGCCCGCCTGCGCGAACCGCGGGTGACGTTGTCGGCGCGCGAGATCGAGGTGCTGCGTCTGGTCGCCCGCGGAGCGTCCAACGCCGATGTGGCCCGTCGTCTGCACATCACCGATGCGACGGTGAAGTCGCACCTCGCGCACGTGTTCTCGAAGCTCGGCGTGTCCTCCCGCACGGCGGCGGTGTCGGCGGCGCGGGCGCTCGGCATCCTGCGCTGAGGTCGCCCCGTGCGGTGCGTGGGCCCGCACCGCGGAGCGGGGGGAGCACCGTACGATGGGCGGATGATCCGGGTGCGTGTGGTCGGAGTGGCCCTCGACCCGGCCCAGCAGCACGTGATCCTGCTGAAGCCGGTCGACACCGACGCGGACGGCGACCGGGTGCTGCCTGTGTGGATCGGCCCGCAGGAGGCCATGTCGATCCTCGTCGCGATCGAGGGCACGCCGTCGCCGCGTCCGCTCGCGCACGACCTCATGACGGCGATGCTGGGCGAGCTGTCGGCATCCGTCGATCGCGTCGAGGTCACCCACCTCGACGAGGGGACCTTCCACGCCCGCGTGGTGCTGGACACCCCGGCGGGACAGCGCACGTTCGATGCCCGCCCCTCGGATGCCATTGCCCTCGGCGCCCGCGTCGACGCGCCGATCTGGGTGTCCGACGACGTCCTCGCCGAGGCGGGCGTGCCCGACGAGGCGGTCGAGGTCGACGCATCGGCCGAGGAGAAGAGGGTGGAGGAGTTCCGCCGCTTCCTCGACGACGTCGACCCCGACGACTTCCAGGGCTAGCACCGATGCCCGGCCCCCCGGTCGGCTCCTAGACTCGCGGAGGGGCCGCGCGGCGCGGTCCGTGATCCACGACGAACGGGGTACGGATGCAACTCGCCATGGTCGGACTCGGACGAATGGGCGCCAACATCGTCCGCAGGCTCATGAAGGACGGTCACGACTGCGTCGTGTTCGACGTGAATCAGGATGCCGTGGCCGCACTCGTCGCAGAGGGCGCCACCGGAGCGACGAGCATCGCCGACCTCGCCTCGAAACTGCACAAGCCCCGTGCCGTGTGGCTGATGATCCCCGCCGGTCTCACCGGGAAGGTGGTCGACCAGGTCGCCGAGGTGCTCGAGCCCGGCGACATCATCATCGACGGCGGCAACTCGAACTACCGCGACGACGTGCGCCGCGCGGCGAAGCTGAACGACAGCGGCATCCACTACGTCGACGTCGGAACCAGCGGTGGTGTCTTCGGTCTCGAACGCGGCTACTGCCTGATGGTCGGCGGTCACGAGGAGGCGGTCACGCACCTCGAGCCCGTGCTGCGGACGATCGCCCCCGGACCCGGTGAGGTCGAGCGTACGCCGGGCCGTACCGGCGAGTTCACGACCGAGGAGCGTGGCTATCTGCACTGCGGTCCCTCCGGTGCCGGTCACTTCGTGAAGATGGTGCACAACGGCATCGAGTACGGCATCATGGCCGCGCTCGCCGAGGGCCTCAACGTCCTGAACAACGCCGATGCGGGCCTCCATCAGGGCGAGCACTCGGCCGAGATCGCCCCCCTCGAAGAGCCCGAGTACTACCAGTTCGACATCGACACCGCCCGCGTGACCGAGCTCTGGCGACGAGGGTCGGTCATCTCCTCGTGGCTGCTCGACCTCACCGCGGCCGCTCTCTCGCAGAACCCCACTCTCGACGGGCTCGCCGGTCGCGTATCCGACTCGGGCGAGGGCCGTTGGACGGTCAAGGCCGCGGTCGACACCGGGGTTCCCGTGCCGGTGCTGGCCGCGTCCCTGTTCGAGCGTTTCGCCTCGCGCGGCGAGGACCACTTCGCCAACCAGGTGCTCTCGGCGATGCGCCTGCAGTTCGGCGGTCACCAGGAGCTTCCCGCCGGTGACGTGCTCGAGGCGGGCCAGAAGAAGGCCGAGAGCGGGCGCGACTGAGCCGGAGCCTCAGCGCTCCAACAGGATCTGACACACGAAGAGGCCCTCGCCGTCGTTCCACACCTCGGCGGCGGGGGCTTCGCACGTGCCGTTCTCCGAGGTGAGCAGTCGCACGCCCGCCTCGTCGTAGATCGCGTAGGGCCCGACCGTGCCGCGCACCGGTGTCGTCGCGCCGCGCGGGAGCTCGCCGACCGACTGGAGCGCGTCCATCAGCGAGGCGCTGGCGTCCTGCGTGTAGTACGTCGTGCTCTCGTAGTCGCGGCAGTTGGCCGTGCTGCCGGTGCCGACGGGGAAGCCGTCGCCCAGGCAGTACCCGCCGAACGGCATGTCGGGGAGGGCGCCGTGGGCGGCCCGATACCTCTCGAAGACCTCCTCCCACTGAACGAGTCGCTGCGTCGCCTCGGCATTGGGGTCGACCGGCTGGGCGAGGAGCCAGACGAGGAATCCCACGGCGCCCACGATGGCGGCACCGGCGATCGCGAGGGCGGTGACGGCCGCGGGATGCAGATGGGCGCGAGCGGGGGAATCGGGCGACATGACGGCGGTCCTTCTCGACGGGGCGGCGGGCGCGGAAGGGTCAGGTTTCCACAGGCACGAAGGTGCGCGGTCGCCGTCCGCCCACCCCGCCCGCGGAGGGGCGGCACCATTCACCCCCGAGGTCACCTGGCTGGGTCGATCCGGGGGAGAGGGGAGACTAGGGGGATGAGTTCGCCCGCGTCCGCACCCCTCACCCCCGCCCCTTCCGATCGCTATGTCGTCGCCACCGACGGAGCCTGCAAGGGCAATCCCGGACCGGCCGGCTGGGCCTGGGTCGGCGAGGACGGGCACTGGGCGGCGGGCTCCATCCCCGCGGGGACCAACAACATCGGCGAACTCCTCGGCCTGCTGCACGCGATCACCGATCACGCGGACGTGCGCGAACTCGTCGTGCAGGCCGACTCGAAGTACGCCATCGACACGTACTCGTCGTGGATGGACGGTCACCGCCGTCGCGGGTGGGTCACCAGCGCGAAGAAGCCCGTCGCCAACCAGGGCATCCTCGAGGCCCTCATCGCCGCTCGAGACGCCCGCCGCGCCGCCGGGCTCCCCGACGTCGTCCTCGAGCACGTCCGGGGACACAGCGGCCACGTGCTCAACTCGTGGGCCGACGAGCGGGCCGTGCGGGCCTCGCAGCACGCGGCCAAGGGCGAGGAGCTGATCTGGACGTCGCTGCGTGGTCTCGACCGACTCGAGGTGGCCTCGGCGCCGCCGCGCTCCGCCGCCGACCGCATCGGGCGCTGACCGGCGATCATCCCGTCGGCGCCGCCGCGCCGACCCGACCGCTTCGGGGGACGTCTCAGGTGACGCCGTCAGCGAGACGTCGGTGCCAGGACTTCCGCCTCTTCGCCGAGCGTGAGACCCGCGCGGCGGGGGCGATCCACACCGCGCGCCCGTTCATCCGCGAGCGTGCGCCGCATCGTCTCTGCGAGCGGCCGCCGCAGACCACCGGATGCCACGAAGGCGGCGTCACTGCGCCGCGAGAAGCCCCGCGCCTCGGCGGGGAGCCACAGCGGCAGTGAGCGCTCACCCATCCAGTGCTGCACACCGCGGGCCGTGAGCGTGGCGTCGTCGAGCGCCACCGTGTCACCGGGCGTTCCCGCTGCGTCGGCGGCCGCCGCGAGGACCGCGGCCAGCGGGTACTCCTCGCCGACCGCGTTGATCGGCCCGGTGACGCCCGCTCTGCCGGCGCGTTCGATCCAGGCGGCGAGGTCGTCGACGTCGATGCCCTGCACGTACCGCCCGTGCGGGTCGGGGGTGAGCACCCGTCCTCCGCGGGCGAAGCGGGCCGGCCAGTAGCCGAAGCGATCGGTCGGGTCGCCCGGACCCACGATGAGGCCCGCTCGGGCGAGCAGCGCTCGATCACCCAGGCGCGCCGCGGTGAGCCGCTCGGCGTGCACCTTGGCGTCCGCGTACTGCGACAGATCGGCCGGCTCCACCAGTTCCGCATCCTCGTCGGCGAAGGGGATGTCGGAGCGGGCGTACACCGAGACGCTCGAGACGAGGGTCCAGTGCTCCGCGCGGTCGGCGAGGGCGTCGAGTCCGGATGCCACGAACTCCGGATCCCACGACAGCTCGACGACGTCGTCCCACTCGCCGTCGAGTGAATCGTAGGCATCCGGGGAGCGTCGATCGGCGCGCACGAGTCGTGAGCCCGGGATGACCGCACCGGCCTCACCGCGGGCGAGACAGACCACCTCGGCGCCGGACGCGACCGCGGCCGCCGCTATCGCGCGGCCGAGCCATGCGGTTCCACCGAGGATGAGTATGCGTCGCATGCGCGCCAGCCAACCACCGTCGCCGCCGCCTCGCGAACGGAGTTCGCGGACGGCGGACGGGAGCAGACCGTTTCTCCCTATCCAGGTCTATCCCCAGATTCGCTCGTATGTCTCCACCAGCATGCGGCCAGCGCTACGTTCTCGGCCACGGAATATGTCTCCCGCGGGGGACGGAAGAAGGGTGGGGACCATGTCGGATATCCAGAAGCAGCAGATGCTCGGTCGACCGACCGGAGCGTTCGTCGGAGCGTCGTGGGTGGCGCTCGGACTGGGAGCCACCGTGTACTTCGTCGGGTTGTACAACGCCCGGATGCTGCTGTCGGAGAAGGGGTTCTTCCTGGCGGTGTTCCTACTCGGTCTCTTCGCCGCCATCAGCGTGCAGAAGGCGGTGCGCGACCGCGCCGAAGACGTTCCCGTCACCGGCGCGTACCTCGGCGTGGCATGGGGGATGCTGCTGGTGTCGTTGACCCTGATGGTGATCGGCCTCTGGAACGCCGAGCTCCTGCTCTCGGAGAAGGGCTTCTACGGCATCGGTTTCGCGATGAGCTTGTTCGCCGTGGTCGCCGTGCAGAAGAACGTGCGCGACCTCGCCGCGTTCCGCCGGGCGAACCCCGAGGTCGTACCCGTCGCGCGGCCCTCGTTCCCCGCTGCTCCCTGAGTCAGTGCGGCACTGTCGTTCCCTGGTGGAAGACGCAGCGGGGCCGGGGAGCGCACTGCCACACCGATGATCGCCGGCTCGCGCGGTCGTCGGCTCGCAGCAGATAGGTCAGCAGCACCGTCTCCGGTCCGAGCAGCCGGCTCTGCCGCTCCTCGATGATCGGCGGACGTGCGCTCGTCGTCTCGGCGGCGAGGGCGACGATGATGTCGTCACGGGTCCACCGTCGTCCGGACCGACCGATCTCGGTGAAGTCTTCGGCGAGCAGACGGCGCAGTTCGTCGGCGTCGGATCTGACAGCAGGATCCAGCAGACGTTCCTCGGCCGCCCACGCGTCAGTGATCAGGGTCTCGGCATCCCGTGTGCGCGGGCTCAGGGCACCCACCCCGGGATCGCGGGGGACGAGCGTCGTCTCACCGCTCGCCCAATCACGACGCAGCACGGCGTACGAGACGGATGCCAGGGGTGCGCCACCCACGACGGGCCAGCCGTCACGGAACCAGCCCTCGCGCACCCAACCGCTCTTGTCGAACGTGCGGCGCATCGCGATGTTGTCCTCGCGCGTATGACCCTCGACGCGAACGACGCCGGCATGCGTGCGGAACGTGTGCTCCACGGCGAGCGTGAGGACGCCCGCGCCTACGCCCCTGCCGCGCCACCGCTCCGCGAGACGCAGGTCGACCACCGCCGTCGGATCGCCGAGGTCGTCGAGGCGGAGCAGACCGATGTGGCCTCGCTCATGGTCGTCGATCCAGAACGCCTCGGTGCGGTCATCGCCCCAGCGTCCGGCGTCGATGTCCGCCGTGACCTGCGCGACGGTGAGTCGCTCGCGCACGTGGAAGGGGAAGATGTTCCCGGTCAGAAAGGCGGTCAACGCGTCACGGTCTCGCACACCGGCCTCGACGCGGGTCAGGGTGAGGGTCATTCGTCCACCGTAGACAGCCCCGTCGTCGGCATCCTGTCTACGCTGGGAAGCGACCCCGTTTCGTGAAGGAGCCCGTCATTCCCTCTGCGTCCCGCACCCCTGCCGCCCGCACGCCCGCCGACCGTTCCATGACCACCCGGTCGCTTCGGACGGCCTCGCTCGCCATCGCGGGCGTGGGCGCGGCCATGACCATGGGTGCGCTCGGGTCGTGGTGGACCCCGGTCATCCTCCTCGTCGCCACGGCGGGTGCGATCTTCGCGACCTGGTGGGTCGCCGGACCCTCGGTCGGGGAGCGGGTCGTGCTGCCGGTGCTCATCGTCGTCACGGCTCTCACCGTGGCATCCCTGCTCGGCCTCGTCGGGCTCCTCCCGTCGACCTGGACGTGGGCGGCCCTCGGGGCCTACGCCGTGGCGTGGGGCGAGTACCTCGTGACGCAGACCATCGCGCGCTCGCGCGCCGCTGCAGGCCAGCGCTGAGCCAGGCTGGTCATGTCCCCGGTCCACCGGCGGGCGGATCGTCCCGCCCGCCGGTGGACGTGAGTTCGTCGCGGATGGCCCGGCGTACGGTCCAATACAGGGCGTAGAGCGCGACGGCCGCGAGTGTGACGAGAAGAACGAGCTGAGTCAGTGCGTCCATCTCTCCAGGTTGTCACGATGGGGCCACCGACGGCATCCGAGGCTCGTGTGAGAACCGGATGCCGTCGACGGCGCTCAGACGGAGACGGGTGCGAGCGTCGACTGCCATCCGAGCGCAGGGGCGACGTGCGTGGCGAAGTTCTCGACGAGGCGCAGGTTGAACTCCACGCCCATCTGCGACGGGATCGTCAGCATCAAGGTGTCGGCGCTCATCACCGCCGCGTCGTTCAGCAGCTGCTCGACGAGCTTGTCGGGGGTGGCCGCGTAGGTCTTGCCGAAGGTCGAGCGCATGCCGTCGATGACGCCGATCTGGTCGTTGCCCGCCGATCCGCCGAAGTACATCTCGTCTTCGGCCGTGACGATCGGGAAGATGCTGCGGCTCACCGACGTGCGGGGCTCGCCCTCGTGGCCCGCTTCGCGCCAGGCGGCACGGAAGGCATCGAGCTGCTGCGCCTGCAGGAGGTCGAACGGCGTGCCGTCGGCCTCGGTGAGCAGTGTCGACGACATGAGGTTGACCCCCAGGCGACCCGCCCACTCGGCGGTGGCCGTCGTGCCGGCGCCCCACCATATGCGCTTACGCAATCCCGGGGAGTGCGGCTCGACGCGCTGCAGGCCGGTTCCGCCGCCGAAGGGGCTGTGCGGGTCGCGCTCGGCCAGGCCCTCGCCGTCGATCGCGCGCAGGAAGAGGTCGAAGTGCTCGCGGGCGATGTCGCCGCCGCGCGGGTCGTCGGACCCGGTGTAGCCGAACGCCTCGTAGCCACGCACGACGCTCTCGGGTGAACCACGGCTCACGCCGAGCGCGAGTCGGTTGCCGCTGATGAGGTCGACGGATGCCGCCTCCTCGGCGAGCATGAGCGGGTTCTCATAACGCATGTCGATGACACCGGTGCCGACCTCGATACGTGAGGTGCGGGCGGCGATCGCGGCGAGCAGGGGCATAGGAGCCGCCTGCTGACGGGCGAAGTGGTGCACGCGGAACGAGATGCCGTTGACGCCGAGGTCGTCCATGCCCTGGGCGAGGTCGATCGCCTGCAGCATCGAGTCACCGGCGGTCAGGTGGTGCCCGCCGCCGAGGGGGCCGTAATGGCCGAAGGAGAGTGTGCCGAAGGAGCGCATACGAGGTGCAACGCGGGTCGTCTCGGTCTATTCCCGCGCATGGACCGCCAGATGGCCCCGGCCCCTTCGAGGTGTGGAACCATTCAGAGCATGGACGACGACGTACGCCACGAGCTGCGTCGCCTGCGTGCCCGGGCCTACGGTCCCGACGCGGACATCGCCGGCGACCCGGCGGCGTCGGAGCGGCTCTCGGCCCTCGAAGAACTCGAGCGGCGCGAGCGCTTTTCGCCCCCGCCGCAGACACCGGCGCCGCACGACCCGGCCGAGCCGACGGCGTCCGGTGCAGACGACGGTGCGGAAGGCCCCGGAGAATCCGAGGTCGAGGACGACGAGGTGCCGCGCGAGCGTCGCCCCCTCGTGCGATCGCGGCGTCAGGTGTGGGCGTGGGCGATCTCGCTCGCGGTCGTCACCGCGCTGGCGAGCGCCGGGACGGCGCTCAGCGTGACCTTCTTGCCCGTGTCGAATTCGGTGGGCGCTCCGCAGGTCGGCACGCTCGAGGAGGATCCCGACACCGAGACCCCATCGATCTTCGGCCAGCGCACGGGCGCGGAGCGCGCGTTCAAGGACTTCTACGGCGTGACCGCGTTCGTGGGATTCGCCCAGGTCGATGCAACCGAGAACCGCAGTCCGTGCGTGTACCTCCTCGACTCCTCCGAGGTCGCGGAACGCGGCGCGCGCGGGGTCAGCGGCAACTTCGTCTACGGCGGGTGCGGTGCGGGGATCTTCCCTGCGACCGTGGAGTTCGTCGTGGCGGAGGGGATGCCGGAGCCGTTCATCGACCGCTTCCCGATCGGCACCAGCGTGCAGTTCGTCTTCGACGGTGAGAACGTGGGCGTCTTCGCCGAAGGAGGCTGAGGCGGGGAAGCGGATCGGTGGCTTCGACGGGCTCAGCCACCTCGGCAGGATGGTCCCTGAGCTTGTCGAAGGGTGGTCCCTGATTTTGCGGGAGGGGGTGGTCCCTGAGCTTGTCGAAGGGCCCCGCCACCCGGCGGATGAGAGGGTGGGGGAGTGACCCCCCTCCTCGAGCACGTGCCCACCGGCAGCGATCCGGATGCCGTGTACCTCGGTTTCGTCGAGTGGGCGACCTCGCGCGGTCTGACGCTCTACCCCGCGCAGGACGAGGCGATCATCGAGATCGTGTCGGGGGCGAACGTCGTGCTGTCGACCCCGACCGGCACGGGCAAGTCGCTCGTCGCGGTCGCCGCCCACGCGGCATCCCTCTCCCGGGGCGGCCGGAGCTATTACACGGCGCCGATCAAGGCGCTCGTGAGCGAGAAGTTCTTCGCGCTCGTCGACATCTTCGGCGCGGAGAACGTCGGCATGGTCACGGGCGACTCGTCCGTCAACGCCGACGCGCCGATCGTGTGCTGCACGGCCGAGATCCTGGCCAACCTCGCCCTTCGCCAGGGTGCGGACGCGAACGTCGACCAGGTCGTGATGGACGAGTTCCACTACTACGGCGAGGCCGATCGCGGGTGGGCGTGGCACGTGCCGCTGCTGCTGTTGACGCGCGCGCAGTTCATTCTGATGTCGGCGACCCTCGGTGATGTCACCGACATCGCCGACGACCTTTCGCGCCGCACCGGCCGGCCGACCGCCCGGGTGACCGGCGTCGAGCGTCCGGTGCCCCTGCACTTCGAGTACGCGCGCACCCCCGTGCACGAGACCGTGCAGGAGCTGCTCGACACGAAGCAGGCGCCGATCTACGTCGTGCACTTCTCGCAGGCCGCGGCGATGGAGCGTGCACAGGCGCTGTCGTCGATCCGCATCATCGGCCGCGAGCAACGCGACGAGATCGCGGAGGCGATCGGCGGGTTCCGCTTCACCACCGGGTTCGGCAAGACGCTGTCGCGGTACGTCCGTGCCGGCATCGGCGTGCACCACGCCGGCATGCTGCCGCGGTACCGACGGCTCGTCGAGACGCTCGCACAACGCGGGCTCCTGCGCGTCATCTGCGGCACCGACACCCTCGGCGTCGGCATCAACGTGCCCATCCGCACCGTGCTCATGACCGCGCTGACCAAGTACGACGGCACCCGCATGCGCCAGCTCTCAGCGCGCGAGTTCCACCAGATCTCAGGTCGCGCGGGCCGTGCCGGATACGACACCGCCGGCACGGTGGTGGTCATGGCGCCCGATCACGAGATCGAGAACGCCGCTCAGATCCTCAAGGCCGGCGACGACCTGAAGAAGCAGAAGAAGATCGTGCGCAAGAAGGCACCGCAGGGATTCGTCAACTGGACCGAGCAGAGCTACGACCGTCTCGTCGCCGCCGAACCCGAGCCGCTGCAGCCGCAGATGAAGCTGTCGGCCGCCATGCTCATCAACGTCATCGCGCGCGGCGGCGACGTGTTCGCGAACGTGCGCTCCCTGGTCTTCGACAACCACGAGTCGCCCACCCGCCGGTACGAGCTCGCCCGCCGAGCGATCGCGATCTTCCGCACGCTCGTCCAGGCCGGAGTGGTCGAAGCGGGGCCCGACGGCATCCGGCTCACCGTCGACCTGCAGCCGAACTTCGCCCTCAACCAGCCGCTGTCACCGTTCGCGCTCGCGGCGATCGAGATGCTCGACCCCGAGGTCGAGCTCGGATGGGCACCGGATGCCACGCCCCCGGCGTCGTCGGTCGGCACGGGCCACTACGCGCTGGACGTCGTCAGCGTGATCGAGGCGACGCTCGACGATCCGCGCCCGATCCTGTCGCAGCAGCAGTTCCGCGCGCGCGGGGAAGCCGTGGCGGCGATGAAGCGCGAGGGCATCGAGTACGACGAGCGCATGGAGCTGCTCGAGGAGATCACCTGGCCCAAGCCCCTCGACGACCTTCTCGCGCAGGCGTACGAGGTGTTCGCATCCAGCCAGCCCTGGATCCGCGACTTCGAGCTGTCCCCCAAGTCGGTCGTGCGCGACATGTTCGAACGGGCCTGCTCGTTCGGCGAGTACGTCTCGCTGTACCAGCTCGCCCGCAGCGAGGGGCTCGTGCTGCGCTACCTCAGCGACGCCTACCGCGCCATCCGCCAGACCGTCCCCGTCGACGCGCAGACGCCCGACCTGCTCGACCTCATCGCCTGGCTCGGAGAGCTCGTGCGCCAGGTGGACTCGAGCCTCGTCGACGAGTGGGAGCAGCTCATCAACCCGGCCGACGACCCGACCGCCCCCGTGGTCCCGCCGGCGCCGCCGTCGATCCTCACGAACCGGCGCGCGTTCGTCGTGCTCGTGCGCAACGAGATGTTCCGCCGGGTGCAACTCGCAGCGCTCCAACGCGACGATGAGCTCGTCGAGCTCGACCCCGACGTCGACTGGCCCGCGAAGCTGGATGCGTACTTCGACGAGCACGACGGCATCGGCACCGGGGGAGCGGCGCGCTCCTCGGCCCTCGTCGTCATCGACGAGTCGTCGGCCGCCGACGGCCTCTGGCGCGTCGAGCAGACGATCGACGACCCCGCCGGCGACCACGACTGGCGCATCCGGGCGGAGGTCGACCTCGCGGCTTCCGAGGACGAGGGCACCGCGATGGTGCGGGTCACCGAGGTGCTGCGGCTCTGACGGTTCCTCCACACGCAGGGTTCGGGTGAAATTCTCCGCACATCGCACGTGCACATGACTCGTCGTCGGCGGAGTGACATACATTCGACGCATCCCGTGAACAGGAAGGACCGCCCGTGACCCTCGATACCGTGCAGGCGTTCGTTGCGCTCGCCGCGTTCTTCCTCACATTCGCCGTCGCCATCCTGGGCGGAATGAAATGGATGCTGGCACGGCTGGAGCGGCGCACGGACGAGCGTTTCGATCGCGTGGATCGACGCTTCGATCGTCTCGAGGCGAGCACGGACGAGCGATTCGCGCAGGTGGACCGCCGATTCGCGGAGGTCGACCGACGAATCGCGGAGGTGGGGGCGACGCTGACGGACGTCAAGATCGCGTTGGCCCGGATCGAAGGTCCTCACCCTCCGTTCCTCATCGCACGGGGCTGACCCTTCGACGAGCTCAGGCACCGCCCTGTGCGTCATGACGGAGCGGGCTGAGCTGGTCGACATCCCCGACGCTCGAAGCCACCGCACGAACGACGGATGCCGCGACCCCGAGGCCCAGGGATGCGGGACGAGAGCCATCACGAGGGCTGGCACGAACCAGACGAGCATCGCCCGGGCCACCACTCGCCGACGGTGTCGATGCCCATCCATGGTGAAGGCGCGGGTGAATCTCGGAGTGCGGCTCTCGCGATTCCCCCCCCGGGTGCGTGCCGCAGCGGTCGTCGTCGGATACGTGTCGGTCGATGGACACCCCGGGTGGTGCAGCGCCATATCGGCACCGTGCAAGAGGTCCGGCATCCGATGACAGCCTGTCGCTTCGCGAACCCTCGTCGTCCAGACGGTCCGGGGCCCTTCACCCGGTCGTGGGAACGGATGTGTGAGCGATGCGGCCCGAAATCGTCGCAAAGGTGGCCGTGCGCCGCCGCGAACGGGGGCCGACGATCGAACGATAGAGGTCATCGACAGTGGACACTCCCTCAGCTCTCCCCCTTGCCGAACCCACAGGGATGCTCGGTCGCCGTGCCGTTCTCGGCGGTGCGGCTCTCGCCGTCCCGGCGATCATGGCCACCGTCGCAACGCCGGCCCACGCCGCCTCGGGCGAGCAGACTCTGACCGTCTCCGTGCCGAACAATACGGTCGTCGCCACCGGTCCGACGGTGGTGACGGCCACGGTCATCGCGGCGGGCGGAGCGCCGAAGCCGGGTGCGGTGGTGACGTTTCAGGCGCCGGCGGGCGCGTCGCTGTCGCAGACCACCGTCACGACAGACGGCAACGGGCAGGCGACCACCTCGCTCGATCTGCAGACCCCGTGGCGCAAACCCGGGTCGACCGTGACGGTGACCGCGATCTGCGAATCGAAGACGGCCTCTGTCTCCCCGACGGTGCTCGGATCGAATCTGCTCCAAGCGGCCGGTGTTCTGACCCAGACGGAGCTGGTGTTCCCCTCGCCTGTCGTACAGGCCTCCGCGTCCGACTCCACCGGTAATCAGATCCTCTGGAGGCTCGCACTACTCCAGAACGGTCAGGTCTGGGGACAGGGGTTCAACCAACACGGCCAGCTGGGCGACGGGACCACGATCAGCCGATCGGCGTGGGCGCCGATTCCGGGCCTCACGAACGTGACGCAGATCGCGATGGGAATGATCGCGGCGTTCGCGCTGCGCTCCGACGGAACACTGTGGTCATGGGGGAACAACCAGAGCGGGATGCTCGGGACGGGCGACAACGTGTCGCGCGCGACCCCCGGCCTCGTGAGCACCCTCTCGGGCACGGTCGTGCAGGTCGCTGCCCGCGAGCAGACGGCTTATGCCGTGATGTCGGACGGGACGGTTCGTGCGTGGGGGGCGAATTCGCTGGGCAGTTTGGGCAATGGACTGTCGAGTGGGGCGTCCTCCTCCGCCGTGACCGTCGTGACCGACGCGTCGAGCCCCCTGTCGTCGGTGACCTCGGTCGCCGCCGGCACGTCCTTCTGCCTCGCTCGGCGGTCGGATGGATCGGTGTTTGCATGGGGATACAACGCCTTCGGCCAGCTCGGCGACGGGACGACGACGAACAGGACGGTGGCCACGCCCGTGCCGGGGCTCGGGGACGTCACCATGGTCGCCGCAGGCCCGTTGAACGGGTTCGCCCTCCTGTCGTCGGGAGCGGTCAAGAGCTGGGGTGAGAACAGCAACGGCACCCTCGGCAACTCGTCGATGGCGAACAGCTCCGTTCCCGTTCAGGTCACGGGGCTCACCTCCGGGGTCGCTCAGATCGCCGCGATCGGGTCGCGAGGGGCTGAGCGAACGAGCGCCTGGGCACTCATGACCGACGGCACCCTCCGCAGCTGGGGTTACAACGATTCCGGGCAGCTGGGATACGGGTCGACCACCACCTACCGGACGCCGGGGACCCCGTCGCGGCCGTCGGGCAGCCCGGCCGTCTCGCGTATCGATGCAGTGCAGTGCCGTCGGGGAATCGTGGTGTTGACAACGCCGTGACCGGTACGCGCGTATCGGGTAGGGCGGTGTGGCGGCCAGCGGGGTCAGCGGAAGGTCCTCCCTCGGCGGATCACGACGATTCGTCCTCCGGCACCGTTGCGGGTGATGTAGCTGGTGGATCGGGAGAATTCGCGAGCTGTGGGATACGGCCCGCCATTGCTCGTCCGGTGAGCGACATCGCGTCCTTCACCACACGGAGCGCCGCGGGTGACTGCGCCCTCCGTGCGCTGTCGGCGCCAGGGTCGATGGAATGTCCAGACGCGCGGCTTATCGACGCGCGCAGAGAAAGGGAGCGCTTAGGGCGCCGGATATGACTGAGGCGATCGTCGAGGAGCCTCAAGGGGTGTCTCGCCGAGCGTTGGTGGCCAGCGCCGGATCGGCGGTGCCCGCGATCGTCGCTGCATCCTCGACTCCCGCCTTCGCGGCGTCGGGCCAGACGGTGGGCGTCTCGACACCCGTCAACCAGGCGCCCGCATCCGGACCAGTGACGGCGACCGTGACGGTCAGAGACACCGTGGGTCAGGCGGTGGCCGGGCAGGCGGTGACGTTCACCGGGCCCAGCGGGTCATCGTTCACGCCGACGACGGCGACAACCGACGGAGTGTAACCAGCCGTCAGCTCTCGCCCACGACGACCGGCGGCATCTCCGGCGGGGTGATCCAGGTCGCCGCCGGGTCCGGCTGCGCGTAAGCGCTGCTCAGCACCGGCACGGTCATGGCACGGGGCGACAACGAATACGGCCAGATGGGTGACGGTATGACGGGCGCCGATCGCCTGTCCGCTGGGCTGATCCCGGGCCTCACCGACGTGAGGCAGATCGCCGCCGGCGCGGTGTCGGGGTACGCCCTCGGGGGGACGCATCGGTCAAAGCGTGGAGGCTGAACACCCTGGGCCGTCTCGGTGATGGCACCACGGTGATGGTGCTTCCGGCCGGTCGGACCGTTCGTCGTCTCACCTCGTCGTCGGCGTCGTACACGGCGACCGTGATCATGTAAACGAGCTGACCGCTCCCGGTGACTCCCAGAGGGTTCTCGTCCAGCCGTACCGTCGCCCGCGAGGCCGAAGCGCCGAGCACACCGCGCGAACGACGGATGCCGAGGCCCTGGGGCCCCGGCATCCGGTGTCTGCAGTCGCTTTTACGACTTGCGGGCGACGCGGTTCTCGGCGCTCACCATCCACGACAGCTGCTCGAGGCGCTCGAGCACGCTGTGCAGGATGTCGGCGCTCGTGGGGTCTTCGTCGTCGACGTCGTCGTGCACGTCGCGAACGGTGCCCACGGTCGCGTCGAGACGTTCCGTGATGAGGTCGATGACCTCGGCGGTGTCGACCTCGCCCTGCGGGAACTCGGGGAGCGTGGTGGTCTCGGCGACGGTGTCGCTGCGGCCATCGGGCAGAGCGTGCAGGGCGCGCATGCGCTCGGCGACCTCGTCACCGAACTCGCGCGCGGCGTCAATGATCTCGTCGAGCTGCAGGTGGGTGTCGCGGAAGTTCTTGCCGACGACGTTCCAGTGGGCCTGCTTGCCCTGGACCGACAGCTCGATCAGGTCGACCAGGACGGCCTGGAGGGCGTCCGTCAACTGCTCCGACGCCTGGAAGCCCTTCTCGGCGTTCTGCTCGTCGGTGGTCTCGGGGCCGCTCCCGCCTCGGGCGGGACGACGGCGGTTCTTGGTGGGGGCGTCCTTGGTAGTGGTGGACATGCGCGTTCCTTTCACTCACAGTCATCAGCGACGTTAGGCGGCGTTGCGGGCCCTGCGGCGGGGGTTGCGGGGTCCTGCGCGGCGGAGTACCGGCGCCGCCCGGGGTCTCCGTAGCCGCTCGGAATCGATTCGACAACCCCGCCTCGGGGCCGCCGAGCCGTTCCTAGCGTGAGTACGTGACAACCACCCCTCCTGCTCCGTCTCGACCACTGCGCGATTATGCGGCCATCGGCGATGGTCGAACGGTCGCCTTGATCGGGCTCGACGGGTCGGTCGACTGGCTGCCGCTTCCCAACATCCACTCCCGGCCGGTGTTCGCGCGACTCGTCGACGAGTCGGCCGGCGGCTGCATCCAGTTGGCGCCGGTGGGCGAGTACGGAGTCACGCGACGCTACATCCCGCGCACCAACGTCCTCGAGACGACCTTCACCACGGCGACGGGCGTGGCCACCCTCACGGATGCCATGGTCACCGGCATCGCCGGTCGCCTCCCGTGGGCCGAACTCGCCCGACGCGTCGACGGGGTCAAGGGCGAGGTCGAGTTCGCATGGTGCGTGCAGCCGGGGACGATGCTGCGATCGGCGTCGCCCTGGACCGAACGTATCGACGGATTCTCGATCATGCGCATCGGCCACGTCTCGCTCGCCGTCGTCGGGCACGAGCATGGCATCCACGGAGCACCCGATTCGCGGAACGAGAGCATCGACGGCGGCTTCACCACCTCGAAGGGGTCGCGGCACCTGCTCGTCATCGCCGCGACCGAGGGCGAGCCCCTTCGTGTTCCGGACGCGAAGAACGTCGATCGCGGCATCGACCGCACGGTCGACGGGTGGACGATGTGGTCGGACGAGTTCTCGTACGAGGGACCTTGGGCTGATGACGTGCAGCGGAGCGCCCTCGCGCTGAAACTGCTGCTCTTCAGCCCGACCGGCGCGATCGCCGCCGCGGCGACGACATCGCTCCCCGAGAACCCCCGCGGCGGGAAGAATTGGGACTACCGCTACGCCTGGGTGCGCGACCTCGCGTACACCGCGCACGCGTGGGTGGGCTTCGGCCTTCGCGAAGAGACGCATGCCGCGATCTCGTGGCTACTGCGCACGATCCGCAAGAACGGTCCCGAGGTGCAGGTGATGTACACCCTCGACGGTGCCGCCGAGATCGGCCTCGAGAAGCACGAGGTTCCGGGATGGAACGGCAACCAGCCCGTCGTCACCGGCAACCCCGCCCAGGGACAGCTGCAGCTCGGCGTCTACGGTGACCTGATCGCGCTGTGCCGCACGTACGTTCAGGCCGGCAACCGCCTCGACACGCAGACCGGGCGCCTGCTCGCCGACGTGGCCGACCGCACCTGCGACCTCTGGCGTCGCGAGGACTCCGGGATGTGGGAGTTGCCCGAGCTCCGTCACTACACCTCCTCGAAGATGGGCTGCTGGAAGGCGCTCGACGATGCCCAGTGGCTGGCCGACGGCGGGCACATCCCCGACAATGGCGACCGGTGGCGCGCCGAGCGCGACCGCATCCACCGCTGGGTCGAGGAGCACTGCTGGTCGGAGAAGCTCGAGGCCTACACGCTCGCGCCGGGGAGCGACGACCTCGACGCGTCGGTGCTCTTGCATGCCCCCACCGGCTTCGACCGCGGCGAGCGGATGTCGAAGACGATCGACGCCATCACCGAGCGCCTGACGACAGACACCCATCTCGTGTACCGCTACACCGGTATGGACCAGGAGGAGCAGACGTTCGTCGCGTGCGCCTTCTGGCGGGCCACGGCCCTGGCCTGCGTCGGGCGCCACGGCGAAGCGATCGATGCGATGGACGCGCTCGTCGCCCAGGGCAACGACGTCGGCATCTACTCGGAGATGATTGCCGAGGCCGACGGCGCATTCTGGGGCAATCTGCCGCAGGCGCTGAGCCACCTCGCACTGATCAACGCCGCTCTCGTCATCCGCGACCTCGTCGACGACGACGAGCTCGCCGGCCACTGACTCCCCGCCGTGGCGTCACGTCACGGCATCCATCTCCCCATGAAAGGACTCGCCATGAGCACGCAGTACACGTTCACCGACCCGACGAAGCTCTACGCCGACATCGACCCGCAGTCGCAGGACCAGAAAGAGCCCGGTCTCGACGCCGAGCTCACGCCCAAGGCCGCCCTCGGTGAGGACACCTACGTCGGCAGCGAGCGCCTGAAGGGTCGCAAGGCCCTCATCACCGGCGCCGACTCGGGCATCGGTGCCGCCACCGCGATCGCCTTCGCCCGAGAGGGTGCCTCGGTCGCGATGTCGTACCTGCCCGAGGAGAAGGTGGATGCCGACCGCATCGCCGGCATCCTCCGCGAGGCCGGCGCGACCGTCGTGCAGATCCCCGGCGACCTGCGCGAGCGCGAGTACGCCCGGACGCTCGTGAAGGAAGCGGTCGAGGGCCTCGGCGGCCTCGACATCGTCGTCAACAACGGCGGCAAGCAGATCTTCAACGAAGACATCACCACGCTGAGCGACGAGCAGTTCGACGACACGTTCAAGACCAACGTCTACGCGATGTTCTGGATCTGCAAAGAGGCCGTGCCGCATCTCGCACCGGGCTCGACCATCATCAACACCACGTCGATCCAGGCGTACTCGCCGGCACCGATCCTCGTCGACTACGCCTCGACGAAGTCGACCATCAACACGTTCACCAAGGCGCTGGGCCAGCAGCTCGCGCCGAAGGGTATCCGCGTGAACGCGGTGGCGCCGGGACCGATCTGGACGCCGCTGCAGGTCACCGACGGTCAGCCCGACGAGAAGGTCGACGAGTTCGGCGAGGAGACCCCGCTCGGGCGCATGGGCCAGCCCGCCGAGCTCGCGCCGGCGTTCGTGTACCTCGCCTCGGCGGAGTCGAGCTACGTCATCGGTGAGACGCTCAACGTCAACGGTGGGATGCCGACGCCGTAAGTGCCGCGAAGGAAGGGGCCGTCGTCCGGGTGCGGGCGGGGGCCCCTTCCTGCGTGCGTGGGTCTCGGTCCCTTCGACGGGCTCAGGGACCTGTGCGCTGCTCGAGGACCTGTGTGCGGCCCGGGGACCTGTGCGCGCCTCAGGGACCTGTGCGCGCCTCAGGGACCCATGTGCGGCCCGGGGACCTGTGTGCGGCCCGGGGAGCGGCGCGGCCCGGGACCGCGCATGGGCAGGTGGCTGAGCCTGTCGAAGCCACCGGTGGAGTCAGACGAGAGCCTTGCGGTAGAAGATCTCGCCGTCGGCCGTCTCCTCGGTCCGGTGGTAGCCCTCGCGCTCGTAGAGACGCTGGTTCGCCTCGCTCAGACCACCGGTGAACAGCTCGGCCTCGGTCGCACCAGCCTCGCGGCCGTGCTGCTCGACCGCGTCGAGGAGCAGCGTCCCCAGGCCCCCGCCCTGCTGGTCGGGCGCGATGGCCAGGCGCCCGATGAGGAGGAGCCCGCCATCGAGGCGTGCCCGCACCGCCCCGACGATGCGGTGCTCCACCACGGCGACGCAGCCGAGGTTCTCGACGAGTTCGGCCCGCAGCTCCTCGAGGGTCTGGGTGAGCGGCGGCATATCGGGGTCGCCGTAGATCAGGGCTTCGCTCACGAAGGCGGCGCGCTGGACGGTGAGCACCTCCCCGGCGTCGTCAGGGGTGACGGGGCGGATGGACGGCGAGTTCGACACGTGGGTCACTCCGAAAGGGATGGGTCGTCGAGTTAACTATCATGGGCGTCAGAGCGCTGATTTTTCGCTGGTGAACCAATGGTCCCATGAACGACTTCTTCGATACGAGCGTCCGCGCGGCAAACATTGCCGAGACGCAGGCCTGGCTGCAGCAGCAGTACGGGCGTATCGACGTGCAGGCGGAGCAGGCATCGATCGCCGAGCACGCGGTGGGCGACAGTGCGTTCTCGATCCGTCGGTTGACCTGGGCGTGCCGGGCCGAGGTGATCTACGAGGCGGACCGCTTCTACTTCGCGACTTCGACGCCGGGGTACGCCTGGACGGTGGGCTCGGAGTCGGGCGATTACAGCGTCGATCCGGGCCTCGTGCAACCCGGGCAGGAGTTCGTGGGGCACCCGCGCGACACCCTGTTGCACGTCGTCGCCTTCGATGTGGCCTGGCTCACCGAATCGGCGCGAGCGATCTACGGCGACGACTCCCTCAACGTGCGTTTCTCGGGGGCCGAGCCGGTGTCGCGCCGGATGCGGGACTACTGGCTCGCCACCGTTCGCTGGGCGCAGACCCAGCTGCCGGTGATGGCGGAGCCCCTCGCCCGTGCGCACGTGCGACGGTCGCTGGTCTCGGCGACCCTGGAGGCATTCCCCCTCGCCGGGGACCCCCGGGAACGCCGTGCCTCCGCGCTCGAACAGGCGTCGATCTACACCTCGGCGATGGCGTGGATCGACGATCATGCGTCGCTGGCCATCACGGTCGACGACGCCGCTCGGGCCGTGGGGACATCGACCCTGGGCCTGCGGCGCGCTTTCGCCGCCAACGGCCAACTCGCCGACAACCCGGAGGAGTACCTCGCGGCCGCCCGCGTGAGCGCGGCGCACGCCGATCTCATCGATGCGGATCCGACCTGCGTCACGGTCGACGAGGTGGCCACTCGGTGGGGCTTCCTCGACCGCGCCGCGTTCGTCGCGGCGTACCGCGCCGCATACGGCTCAGCGCCCGAGACCACGCTGGACCGCTGAGCGGCTCACCGATCGCGGTCGGTGTACTCGCCGGGATCGTCGATGTCTTCGCGCGACTCGTCGCCGCCCGGCAGCTGCACATCGGTGTACGCGCCCGCCTCGTCGGACCGGGGTCGCTCCTGGGTGCCGTCGACGTTCTGACGGTCGACGTACTCGCCCGGCAGGTCGGCGCTCCCGCGATCGGCCGTCCCGTCCGGCAGCTGCAGATCGGTGTACTCGCCCTCTTCGGGTCCCGTGCCGTGTCCGTTGACATCGCGTTCAGCCATTGCCGCCTCCTGGATCGTGGTGGGTCGACGCTAGACCCGCCCGGGCGCCGCCGCAGCGGTCTTGACAGGTGCCCTGTGGCGCACGTGCCGAGGTGTCAAGGCCGTGGAAGAGGAATCTGCGTCGGCGCAGGCTGTGGTCATGCCTGCTCTCGCCATCATTCTCGTCATCGTCGGTCTCGTGCTGCTCTTCCTCGGCATCTTCGTCGAGGCCGTGAAGTTCCTGCTGTGGATCGGCCTCATCATCCTGATCGTCGGGGCCGTCATGGCGGTCCTGCGCTTCGTCCGCCGGAAGGTCTGACGCGGCCCGCCGCGGACACGGCATCCGTCGTTCTCGCTGTCCTCCGGGCTCACCGACCGCGAACGCGGGGTCGGCTCCTTCGGGTCGGGGGGAATCGATTCAGACCGAGAACAAGTCGCGTGCCCGCGGCCTGCGCGAGGCGGCGACCGCGTCGAGCGCGGGACCGAGCTCCGGGTAGCTGAAGGAGAAGCCCGCCTCGGTGAGCACGCGCGGAACCGCCCACCGGCTCTTCAGGACCAGTTCCGGTTCGTTGCGAAGAAGGGCCATGGCGGGGTCGAGCATCCACCGGAAGGCCGGGAGGCCCAGGGGCATCCGGGCCACGCGCCGAATCTCGCGCATCAGGGTGCGGTTGTCGCTGACGCCGGGTGCTGCGAGATTTATCGGTCCCGAGACGTCGTCGCGGTCGCGAAGGAAGCGGACGGATGCCACGACGTCGTCGATGTGGATCCAGCTGAAGCGCTGTCGTCCTGACGTGCGGTGCCAGCTCGACAACACCGCGCCGGTGGGGTGGGCGCCGATGCCGCGGTAACGGCGGTGCGGGAACCACCAGCTGTCGATCTGCGGTCCGCCGAGCCCCAGGCGTCCGAGCGCGAAGAGCATGCGGGTCGCGGGCCCGTCTCCGAGGACGATCGCCATGCGCAGCGCCACCCGCCGGGTCGCGGGCAGGTCGCCGGCGAAGAGGGCGCGCTCCCAGCTCGTCGCCACGTCGACCGAGAAGCCCTCACCGATGACCCCGTCGATCTCGTCGTTGCCGCGTTCGGTCTCGTGCCGGTAGACGGTGGCGGTGGAGGCGTTCATCCACACGCGCGGCGGATGCGCGGCCGCGGCGACGGCCGCGTGCAGTTCACGGGTCGTGTCGACGCGGGAGCGCAGGATCTCGTCGCGGTTCGCGTCGGTGTACCGGCACGACACGATCTTGCCCGCGAGGTTCACCAGCACGTCGGCGCCGTCGACGAGACGCGAGATCGCGGCGGCGTCTCCCCACACGGCGGACCCCGTCCGGCCAACGGTGAAGACGTCGTACCCGTCGTCCTCGAACGCCCGCGTCAGCGCCCGTCCGACGAAGCCGCTCGCCCCGGCGATCACGACGCGGCGCGCGGTGGGCGGTCGGGTCACGGCGTCCTCCTGGGGTCGGTGGGTTCAGCCTAGGCCCCCGCGGCGCGCGCTCCTGATGCCACCGACCCGGCTGACACAATGGATGCCATGCGACGACACGACCGGGGCGCGCGCGTCGCGCGCGGAGCTGTCGCCGCATCCCTCGCCAGCTTCGTCGCGCTCGTGTCGCACGTGTCGGCGGGGGGAGCGGTCCCGGGCCCGGTCGGCATCGTGGTGCCGCTCGCCCTGTCGTTCGTCGTCTGCGTGGCGCTCGCCGGTCGGCGGCTGTCGGCGTGGCGGCTGGGGTTGTCGGTCGCGGTCAGCCAAGCGTTGTTCCACGCCCTCTTCGTGCTCGGCAGCTACGACCTCGCTGCCGGTGTCCACGCGCACGGCGGTGTCATCCCCGTCGTGGCGGGCGGTTCGTCGGCCCCGGCGTTCGCCATGGATGCCGACATGGCGGTGGGGCACCTCGTCGCCGCCGTCGTGACGACGCTGGCCCTGCACCGCGGCGAACGGGCACTGGCGGGGCTGCGGGCGCTGGCGGGCGCCTGCGTCGCCTGGGTGCGGGCGCGCGTCCGCGTCAGCGCGTTCGTTCCGGTCCCGGTGCGGTGCGTGCGCGCCGCGATCGTCGCCGTCGTCACTCCGGTCTCGACGGTCGTCGTGCGAGCGAGCGCTCGTCGGGGACCACCGGTCGCGGCATCCTGAGTCCCGCCCCGCCCGTTCGAGCGGTGGGGCGGTCGGTCGCCGTGCCGGGTGCCGTCGTGCGCCCGCGGGGGCTGTTCCGCGTCCTCACCGGGCGCAATTCGACCCATGAGTGCCCGCCGTCCGCGATGACCCGCGTGTCATCGCGCGGGCGGCGCGGTCCCGGTGCTGCCCTCGTGGCCGCCGGATGACGGGTGCTCTGCACCTGGAAAGCGATCTCGCAGATGTCTCCTCTGTTCCCCATCCCGGCGGTCCTCCCGTGACCGCGACCGACTCCCCGTCCACGGGTGCCGCCGTCTCGCCCGACCGTCCCCGCTCGGGCTGGTTCCTTCCGCTCCTGCGGCGCCTGCACTTCTTCGCCGGGCTCTTCGTCGGGCCGTTCATCCTCGTCGCCGCTCTCAGCGGGGCGCTGTACGCGCTCACGCCGACCCTCGAGAGGGCGATGTACGCTCACGAGCTCACGGCGTCGTCGACGCGGGACGGCATGGCCCTGGCCGACCAGATCGCCGCCGCCGAGGCGTACGTCGGAGGCGGGACGCCCGTGGCTGTACGACCGGCGCCGGCACCCGGCGACACCACCCGGGTGATGTTCGCCGACGACGCCCTGCCCGAGAGCACGACGCGGGCGGTTTTCGTCGATCCCGCGACCACGGAGATCCGCGGCGACCTCCCCGCTTACGGTACGAGCGGCGCGCTGCCGCTGCGGCACTGGATCAGCGACCTGCACCGTTCGCTGCACCTGGGCGACGTCGGCCGCTGGTACAGCGAGCTCGCGGCATCCTGGCTCGGCATCGTCGCGCTCGCGGGGCTCGGCCTGTGGATCGGGCGGTTCCTGGCCAGGCGCCGGCGATCCACCCGTCGGGTGCGGGGCTATCGGCGACTGATGCGCTGGCACTCGGGAATCGGGGTCGGGGTCGTGCTGGGCGCGTTGTTCCTCTCGGCAACCGGGATCACGTGGTCGACGTACGCGGGAGCCAACGTGGCCGACCTGCGCGCGGCGGTCGGGGCGGGGACGCCGGCGCTGGTGACGAGCCTCGACGGCTCGGCCGCGGCCGGCGAGCACGCCCATCACGGGGGAGCGCATGAGCCCGCCTCCGCCGCGGACGCCGAGACCTTCGACGAGGTCCTCGCGGTCGCCCGCACGGTCAACGTGACCTCCGGCGACCTCGAGATCCGCCCGCCCGCGGGAGAGGGGATGGCGTGGGTCGTGCAGGAGATCCACCGCAGTTTCCCGACCGAGGTGGATGCCGTGGCGATCGACGCCGCGACCCTGCGGGTGACCGACCGGGTCGATTTCGCCGACTACCCCCTCCTCGCCAAGCTCTCCCGCTGGGGTGTCGATCTGCACATGGGCACGATGTTCGGGCTCGCCAACCAGCTCGTGCTGTTCGCCCTCGCGATCGGTATCGCGGCGCTGGTCGTGCTGGGCTACGCGATGTGGTGGAACCGGCGGCCGACGCGGGGGCTCGCCACCGCGCCCGCGCGGGGCGTGCTGCGACATGCGCCGTGGTGGGGTATCGGTGCGGTGCTCGTTGCAGCGGTGGCGATCGGGCTGGTGCTGCCGCTGGTCGGCTTCACCCTCGCGGTGTTCGTCGCTATCGACCTGCTGCTCGGGTGGCGCGCCAGACGCGTGTCGCGGTCCGAGCGGCGTGAGGCCTCGTCGCGCTGAGTCGGCACCGGCTCTCGCGTCCGCGGCACCGGCTCGTTCCGCCGCGGCACCGGCTCTGGGAGCTGCCCCGCGGAGCTTCGCGCTGGCACGGTGCCATATGGCCGCCGGCGGGTCAGGCGAGCAGCATGTGCATCGTCACGGAGCCGTTGGTCGGCTGCTCGAAACCCAGGCTCCGGTACAGCGCCTGACCCGGCGGATCGGCCAGCAGCGTCACGTACGCCCCCTCGGGGGCCTTCGCGCGGATCTCCGCGAGAAGGTCCTCGAGGATGCGGCGCCCGAGTCCACGCCGTTGGTGCGAGGGCAGGGTCGCCATGTCGGCGACGAGGAAGTACCACCCGCCGTCGCCCACGACGCGGCCCATCGCGACGGATCGGCCCGTGGCATCCACGATGCGCCGCCAGGCCCAGCTGTTCACCAGAGCCGGTGCCCCCTGCTCAGGGCGTTTGGGCGTCAGGCCCGATGCACGGCGCAGCTCGAGATAGTCGTCGAGGCTCGGGGCGAGCGGTTCCAGCCGCAGATCGTCCATCGCTCCAGCCTGGCGCATCTCCGTCTCGCGAGGGAGGTCCGGCCGCCGGCCGCTCCGTAGCGTGGGACGTCCCCCCTCCGGAAGGATCCCCGTGACTCTCGCCCGTCGCCTGGCCGCCGCCCTCTCGTTCGTCGCCGTCGCCGCCCTCACCGCGTGCACGAGCGCCGCCTCCGACGCCCCCGCCTCCGCGGCGGCATCCGTGGAGGTGCCGTCGACCCCGGTGGGGGAGCGCGTCACCTGGATCATCGACGTGCTCGAAGCCGAGGCCGATACGACGGCGAGCGAATGGGCACATGTGCTGCACGAGGACTTCCGGTCCCAGGTGTCGGCCGAGGACGTCGCCGAACTTCTCAACCGACAGATCCGTCCGGCGGCCCCGTTCACCGTGACGGCTTACCAGGGCACCGAGACGCAGGCCGTGGCGACGCTCGCCGGGTCGGTCGGCGACCCCTTCGACCTCTCGCTCTCGATCGATGGGAACGACCGCATCACCGGCATGGTGTTCGGCCCCGTCGCCGCGCCGTGGGAGCCCTCGACGTCGTGGGAGGAGCTGGAGCAGCGCCTCCGCGAACTCCCGGGCGAGGTGAGCGCGCTCGTGCGGCGCGGAGACGCCGACGTCGTCTCGATCGACCCCGACCGGTCGGCGCCGCTGGCCTCGGTGTTCAAGCTGTACGTCCTGCTGGCGGTGGCGGATGCCGTGGCCTCCGGCGACCTGGCCTGGGACGAGACGCTCGTGCTCGGTGACACCGATCGGAGCCTGCCCTCGGGTGAGCTGCAGGACGCCCCGACCGGCACCGAGGTGTCGGTGCGCGAGGCGGCGTCGGCGATGATCCGCATCAGCGACAACACCGCCACCGACCTGCTCATCGGCCGTCTCGGGCGCGAGCGCGTCGAGGCGGCGGTCGCGCGCAGCGGCCACGCGGACCCGTCGGCGCTCACGCCGTTCCTCTCGACGAAGGAGCTGTTCACGCTCGGCTACGGCGACGCCGCCGTGCGCTCCGAGTGGGATGCCGCCGACGACGCGGGCAGGCGCGCGCTCCTCGACCGCATCGATGCCGCGCCACTGGCGGTCGCGGTGGCCGACGTGACGACCCCGGTGTGGCAGCAGGGCTTCGAGTGGTTCGCTTCCTCCGCCGACGTCGCCGCCGTGCACCGCGCGCTCCAGGAGACTCAGGATGCCGAGGTGCTCGGCATCCTGAGCGAGAACCCCGGTCAGGGGCTGGACGTCGGATCCTGGCCGTACGTGGCCTTCAAGGGCGGGTCGAGTCGCGGTGTGGTCACCGGCAGCTGGTTCGTGCGCGACGAGGCGAGCGAGGCGACGGTGGTGCTGATGATGGCGGACGCCGACGTGGCGGCCGTCTCGGCGGCGACGCCGACGTTGTTCCACCTCGCGGAGGACGCATTGCGCCTGGCGCGATAGGTCGCCGCCCTGCGCGGGGAGGTGCCCGCCCCGCACGCCCGCGCGAAGAGGTGTTCGCCCCGCGAGGGCTCAGTCGTCGTCGGAGTCGCCGAGTCCCTGGGCGATCTTGCTGGAGGCCGCGGAATCGCGGCCGACACCGGGCTGGAACTTCGCGATCGGGTCGTCGGCGTCGACGTGGGGCTCGCCCCCGTCGCGCACCGGCGGGGAAGCCGGGGTGCGGTCGCGGTCGGCGGGATCGTCGTCCGCATCGGCGGCGTCCGCCTCGCCCTCGGTGTCCTCGGTGTGGCGCGAGGTGGAGCCGCCGTCGCCGTGATCCGTGCCGCGCTCGGTCAGACCGTCCGCTGCGCGCGTCCCCACGCCGGGGAGGTCGTTCTGGCTCGAGATGTTCTGCAGACGCGCTTCGTCGCCGGGGTCGATCCCGACGGCGCCGACGGCACCCGAGTCCGCGCCGGCGGCGCCCGCGGGCACGTCGGCGGTGAGGCCGTCCGATTCGGGGACGAGGTTCTCTTCGTCTGCTCCGGGCAGGCGGTCGGCGGGAGTGTTCATGGTCGTCCTTCCGTGGGTGTGCCGCAACGTTAGGCGCGGCGCCGGTGGGGCGGGCCGGGGTTGCGCTGGGTCGCACCGCGGCATCCGTTCCCGCGCGGCCCTGGTATCGGAGGGGCTGGATAGGCTCGACGAAGCATCGAAAGGAACCGCAATGCAGCAGCGTCCCCTCTCCCGTACCGGCCGCGAGGTCTCGGCCATCGGCCTCGGCACCTGGCAGCTCGGCCCCGACTGGGGCGGGGTGAGCGAAGACGACGCGCTCGCGGTGCTCGCGGCGGCGGCCGACGCGGGGGTGACGCTGTTCGACACCGCCGACGTCTACGGCGACGGGCGCTCCGAAGAGATCATCGGAAAGTTCCTGCGCAGCACGGATGCCGCGAACATCACCGTGGCGACCAAGATGGGCCGGCGCGCCGAGCAGTCGCCCGAGCACTTCACGATCGAGAACTACCGCGGCTGGCTCGACCGCTCGCGGCGCCTGCTCGGCACCGACACGCTCGACCTGGTGCAGCTGCACTGCCCGCCCTCCGCCGTCATCGACGACCACGCCACCTGGGAGGCGCTCGACCAGCTCGTGGCCGAGGGGGTCATCGCGGCGTACGGTGCGTCGGTCGAGACGATGGACCAGGCTCTGTCGGCGCTTCGCCGGCCGAACCTGACGAATCTGCAGATCATCTTCAACCCGTTCCGCCTCAAGCCCCTCGACGAGGTGCTCCCGCTCGCGGTCGAGAAGAACGTCGCCGTCCTGGCCCGCGTCCCCTTGGCGAGCGGCCTGCTCTCCGGCAAATACACCGCTGACACGACGTTCGACAAGGACGACCACCGCACCTACAACCGCAATGGCGAGGCCTTCGACAAGGGCGAGACGTTCTCGGGGGTGCCGTTCGACGAGGGCGTGGCCGCGGCCGACGAGCTGAAGGCGTCGCTACCCGAAGGTGTGACGCTGCCCGCCGCGACTCTGGCATGGATCGCGTCGCGAGAGGGGATCACCTCGGTCATCCCGGGCGCGCGCTCGGCGGCCCAGGCGGCGTCGAACGCCGCGGCCGCCGACCTTCTCGACGGCGACTTCGACCTGGCCGCGTTCGATGCGGTCGTGCGCGAGGTGTACGACCGGCGCCTGCGCGCGGAGATCCACCCGCAGTGGTGATCCCCGCATGACAGAAGCCGGGCCCGTCCATTGTGGACGGGCCCGGCTTGCGTGGAGGGGTGACGTCAGCTGACGTCGCCGCGCCAGGCGCCGGACTCGGCACCGCGCGACTCGATGTACTCCTTGAAGTTGTCGAGGTCCTTCTTCACCGAGTGGTCGTCGGCGCCGAACACGGCGCCGAGCTTCTCGAGGAGGCCGGTGGGCTCCCAGTCGATCTGCACGGTGACACGCGTCTGGTCGTCGGACAGACGGTGGAAGGTCACGACACCGGCGTGGTTCTCGTCTCCACCGACGCTGTTCCACGCGACGCGCTCGTCGGGGTGCTGCTCGGTGATCTCGGCGTCGAACTCGCGCTCGGCTCCGCCGATCTTCACCTTCCAGTGCGTGAGGGTGTCGGTCTTCTGCGTGATCGACTCGACAAAGCTCATGAAGTGGGGGAACTCCTCGAACTGCGTCCACTGGTTGTACGCGACGCGCACGGGAACGTTGACGTCGATGGTTTCGATGACCTGTGCCATGGTGTCCTCTTTCGTATAGGTTCCGGGGCTGCCCCCAGTCTTCGCGCGGTGCGGCAGACGCCCCCCGGGGTTGAGGGATCGGCGTTCGTGCCCTATACGCGCGCCGGCCCTGCGGGAGCGGCGGTGGGGCGCGCGCGGGAACGGCGGTGCGGCGCGCCCGAGGGAGCGGCGGTGCGGCGCCCCTGGCGGGAGCGGCGGTGCGCCACCCCCGCGGGTACGGCGGTGGGGCGCGCCCGAGGGAACGGCGGTGGGGCGCGCCCGGCGGGAGCGGCGGTGCCGCGGTGGTCACCCGCATAAACACGATCTGCGCGTGTAAACGCGATGTGCGCCTGTTTATGGACGCGAATCGCGTTTATGCAAGGCAGCGGCCGAGCACCGTCAGCGTGCGTGCGTCGCCCGGGCACCCCAGCGTGGCAGCGGCGGGGCACCGTCAGCGTGCGTGCGTCGCCCGGGCACCCCCCAGCGTGGCAGCGGCGGGGCACCCACAGGCGTCGCGTTGACGGCGTAGCCCTTGCGTGCACGCAGCGCGGCCCCTACCGAGACCGCGGCGGCGGGGACGGGGGCATCCTGGTCAGGCGAGGCCGCGCAGGATCAGGTGCCAGTACACCCACGGCAGGATGCGGCGGTCGGCGATCCACGACAGGCGGCGCTCACGGTACAGCGAACGCCAGAACGGGACCGTCGGTTGCAGCCGTCCCTCCCGGTCGAACTCCGCGAACACCACGGTGCCGCGTGACACCGTGAAGGGCACGACGCTGTAGCCGTTGTACTTCGCTGAGGGCGTACCACCGTCGCGCACGGCTTTCATGTTCTTCACCAGCGCCTTCGCCTGCTGCCGGATGGCCCCACCCGAGCGTCGCGTGGCGACGGCGGCGGCATCCCCCACCGACCACACCTCGGGGTGGCGCACGTGCTGGAAGGTCTCGGGGTCGACGTCGACGAACCCGTGCCGATCGTCGGATGCCGCCAGACCGCTCCCCGCGATCCACTCCGGCGCCCGCTGCGGCGGGACCGCGTGCAGAACGTCGTACGACAGCGTCTCCTCCGCGTCACCATGACCGATCACGAGCGTGCCCGCTCCGGCATCCACCGAGCGGAGTTCGCGGCTGTAGCGCACCTCGATGCCGTACTCGTCGAGCTTTCGCTGCAGTTCCCGATCGATGGCGGGGATGCCGAAGGGCACGGGGTCGGGGCACACGAACACGACGCGGATGTCGTCGCGCACGCCGATCGATCGCCACCAGTCGCATGCCAGGTACATCGGCTTCTGTGCCGCGGCGCCGCAGGACGCCGGCTCCGGCGGCTGCGTGAACACGACGGTTCCCGCGCGCAGGTCGCGAAGCACCGGGGATGCCTTCGCGGCGAGGTCGTAGTCGTAGTTCGAGATACCGGTCGGTTCAGACATGGCCTCGGGGAGACCGGGTATTTGCTCCCAGGCCATGCGCATGCCGGCGCAGACCACCAGCTGGTCGTAATCGAGGTGCTCGCCCGAGACGAGGTGCACGCGCTGCGCGTCGGCATCCACGGTGAAGACCTCGTCGCGCACCCACCGAACCCCCGAAGGGATGACGTCGGCCTGACGACGGATAGCCTCGGAGGCGCGCGCGGCACCGCCGGCGATGTGGGACTGCAGGGGCGCGAACACGTGTTGCTCGCGCGGCTCGATCACGGTGATCTCTCCGACACGGGCGCGATGCAGGCGGCCGGCGACCGACAGCCCGGCGTTGCCGCCGCCGATGATGACGATCTGTTCAGGCGCGGTGGGGCGGGAGTCGTTCATGGGGGATCCTCTCGTCTCCCTCACGCTCGTCTGCGGTGCCGCGCGGCGCCAGCGCCTTGACAGCGACCTCGCCGCCGACTGTGGCGCGCGACCGGTGGGGTGGTCCGGGCATGACGGACCGCGCCCGGCGCGTGTCAAGGGGCGGGGGGGAGCCGGGCCCGGCGTGTGGGATGAGAGCACCGCTGATCCTGGCGGCGACCCGCGTCCGACGGAAGGACCCCCTATGAGCGACGCTTCGATCGACCCGACCACCGCCGAGACGACCCCCGCCGCCGACGCAGGGCTCGCGGGCGTACAGCCCCTGCGTGACGGAGACACGTCCATCGAGCCCGACCCCGCGCTCGACCCGGCGCAGGCCGAGTGGGACGCGACCACGGCCCTCGACGAGGGCGCCGACCCCGAGGACATCAACCCGGCCACCGCCACGGGTGCCGACCCGGCTGAGATCCCCGCCGACGACAGCGACATCCCGCTGGATGACATCCACCCCCTCGACACCGGCACCGACTCCCAGGGTCAGGACCCGGGCGTCGTCGAGCTCGGCGAAGAGGGCCAGGGCGACCTCGCCCCCGAGGACCTCTGAGAGACCTCCGACGCCTCGGGGGTTCGCCGCGGCGGCTCCCGGGGCATCGCTTCGTATGCGCCCGTCCGGTGCACAGGAGCGGTGTGTTCTAACGACACGTCGTGCAATGGTTCGCCGGAGCGGCGTGTCGCCCGCGGTCCCCGCGGTTGTGTACGTGTGGGCGGGGCGCGGCCCCGCCGGTGGCACGTGTGGGCGAAGCGCGGCCCCGCCGGTGGTACGTGCGGGCCTGGACGCGAGCGCCCCCTACAACCTGCGGCGGGGAGCGCCTCCGCGCGGACACCGCGGCGGGATGCCGGACCGGCTACCGCCCGCTCCTCCGCTCGCCCGCGGTAGCGTCATCGGGTGACGGATGCCGAGGCGAAGCCGCCCCTCGCTCGCACGCCCCGCGGGCGCGCGGGTGTCCTCGGGGCGCTGTGGGCGTCGACGCACCCCGGCCCCACGCTCGTCGTCACGATCCTGTCGCTCGCGCTCGGCATCGCCGCCGGCGTCGCCCCCGGACGCCTTGTGCTGCTCGTGGCCGCGGTCTTCGCGGGTCAGGTGTCGGTGGGCCTCTCGAACGACGCCATCGACGCGGCGCGGGATGCCGCGGTCGGGCGCACCGACAAACCGATCGCCGGGGGAGCGGTCACCGCCGACCGGGCGCTGGCCGTCGGCGGGGGGGCGGTCGGCGTCGCGCTGCTGCTCTCGCTGCCGCTCGGGCCCGGATTCGTCGCCGCCCACGCGATCGCCCTGGCTTCGGCGTGGGCCTACAACGCGGGCCTGAAGTCGACGCCGTTCTCGATCGTGCCGTTCCTGCTGAGCTTCGGGCTGTTCCCGTCGTTCGCGACGCTGTCGTCATCGATGCCCGCGCTCGCGGCGCCGTGGGCGACGACCGCGGGCGCCGCGCTGGGGGCGGCCGTCCACCTGACCAACGTCGTGCGCGACCTCGATGACGACCGCCGCACCGGCGTCCGTGGCCTCCCGCACCGGCTCGGCGCTCGCACGTCGGTGCTGCTCGCCGCCGTGGGGATCGTCGTCGGCGCGGTGGCGGTGCTGCTCGGTGGGGGCTCGAGCCTCATCGGCATCCTGTTCTTCGGTGCTGTCGTGGCCGTGGCGCTGGCGACCGCCGTGCTGGTGATCGTGAAGCGTCCCGGTCGCGCCGTCTTCCAGCTCACGATGCTGGCCGCCCTGCTGCTGGCCGTTCAGCTCGTCGTCGTCTGAGCCGCCCTGGGCACGCCGCCGCGTGCGCAACCGCGGGCGGGGTCCCCGACACGCCGCTCCGGCGTCCCGGTCTCCGGCGTGTCGCCCTGATTGCCCTCCGTTGTGCACGAGGTGGCATCCCGAGTTCCGTCAGGTACCCCGCGCCGCCCGATCGAACCGCATCGCATACGCGCGCGTGAAGGCCGCGCCACCGGGTCCCCGGAGCAAAGACCGCAGCGTGCCCGATCGCAGTGCGTGCGCCATCGGCCCCGCCGCGCGCCCGAGCAGGGTGTTGAGGAACGCGAGCCGCGCCGCGTGCCGGGCCGACGCGAGGCGGTCGCGCTCCCACCGGGCGAGTCCGGTGTCGTCGCCCCGACGCACCCACGGTGTGAGCAGCGGCGACAGGGTGAGGGCGTCGAGCAGCCCGAGGTTCATCCCCTGCCCGCCGATCGGGCTGACCTCGTGTCCGGCGTCGCCCACGACGACGATGCGCCCTCGCCGCAGGGCCGGGGCGACGGCACGGCGCACGCCGAACGTGGAGGCCGCGGCGATGTCGACATCGACCCCGGTGCGGGCGGCCACCGCGTCGCGCAGGAAGGCGTCGGCATCCGTCACCTCGCGCGACCCTGCCCACGCCACCAGTCGTCGGCGACCGCCGGGCAGCGGGAACGACTCGACGACGCCTCCGCGCTCGAGGTGCACCCGCGCCACCGGACCCCCGGATGCCGTGACGTCGGCCATGACGTAGCGGTCGGGGTAGTGGTGCGTCCGGACGGCGCCCTCGCGGTAGACGAGCTCGCGCCCCGCCCACCCGGATGCCACGACCACGACCGCGGCCCGGATCTCGCTCCGGCCGTTCGGACCCGACACCTCGACACGCACGCCGCCGCCGTCATGCCGCAGCGCATGGACCGCGGTTCCGCCCTGGACCGGCGGCGCCAGGCCGGTCAGCACGCGCATCGTGTCGCCCTGGGGCAGCGCGGCGACATAGGGATGCCGAGCGCGCAGACTCTCGAACCGGATCTCGGCGAGCACCCGTCCGTCGGCGCGCGCCTCGCCGCGGTCGATCCGCACGGCCTCGGCCCGGATGCCGTCGGTCGCGCCGCACGCTTCGAGCAGCGTGAGGGCGGGGGAGTGGATGCCGATGGCGCGTGTTCCGCCGCCCACATCGACGCGACGTTCGACGACCTGGACGTCGACTCCGCGGGAGCGGAGATCGGCTGACAGGGCGAGGCCTACGGGCCCCGCGCCGACGACGAGCACCTCAGGCATCGACATCCGCTAATCCCCGTGCGACGGCGAGTACCCGGAACGGTGCGGGCGACTCCACCCTCCACGGGGGGCCGAGCGCAGCGGCCAGCTCGGGCGCGCGATAGCTCCGCCGGATGGAGCGCAGCCCGTCGACGCGCAGGAAGGTGCCGACCGAGAGAGGGGTGATACCCACGGCGTACAGGGCGTACGCCCGTCGCCCGCGCGCGATGTCGGCGTGCAGGACCGAGCCGCGCGAGAGGGCGAGCGAGTCGTCGGCGAATGAGCGCAGCCCCCCGGCGTCGAGATGGTGAAGCACATGATTGCTCACGACGAGGTCGAACCGCTCACCCGCCGCCAACAGGTCGCGCGAGCCCGCGGCCACGAACCGTACGCCCGATCGCTGCCGTGCCCGGGCGGCCTCGTGCGCGCGGGGGTCGGGATCGGCGCCCACCCACTCGACGTCGAGACCGTCGCGCGCGGCCAGGGCGGCCAAGCGCACGACGACATCGCCTCCGCCCGAGCCGAGGTCGAGCACGCGGGCCGGGCGACCGAGCGCCCGCAGCTCGGGCGCCAGGCGCGTGCGATAGACCCGTCCCCACGCCGATACGAGACGGTTGACCACATCGAACCGGCGGTAGGTGGCGGCGAGGGCCTGCGGGTCGCAGTCGGGGTCGTCCATGAGCTCCACGAGCTCGGTGTCGCGCCGCGAGAGCCCCCGCGGACGGGCGGCGGGGTTCACACCGACGGGCGGCGCACGGTGATCTTCGCCGCCTCTACCGTCAGGCCCGGACCGAAGGCCAGTGCCGCGACCCGGTCGCCCTCGATGCGGGTGGCGTCGGCGAGCAGGTCGCGCAGGATGAACAGCAGCGTCGCACTCGACATGTTCCCGTGCCGGCGCAGCACGTCGCGCGAGGCGGCGAGCGCGCTGGCATCCAACCCGAGGGCGTTCTCCACCCGATCGAGGATGCTCCGCCCACCCGGATGCACGGCCCACGCGTCGACGTCGGCGAGGTCGCCCACCACGTCGGCGGCGATGGCCGAGATCTCTCGTCCGATGATGCGCGGCACCTCGGGGGTCAGGGTCATCTCGAACCCCGAGTCGCCCACGGTCCAGGACATGTCCTTCTCGCCCTCGTCGGTCACGTGGGTAGCGAAGTCGTCGAGGTCGAGGCCGTCGTGGGAGGAGTCTCCGGATGCCACGACCGCGGCGCCCGCGCCATCGGCGAACACGGATGCGGCGACGATCTGGTCGGGGTGCGACGAGGTCTGCCAGTGCAGCGAGCACAGCTCCGCACAGGCGACGAGCACGACCGCCGCCGGGTCGGCGCCGATGATGCGCGCCGCCAGCCGCAGCGCGGGGATGGCCGCCGCACAGCCGATGAAGCCCAGGTGGTAGCGCTCGACGGTCGGCGACAGGTCGAGGTCGCGCACGAGGTGGTAGTCGGGGCCCGGGGCGAACATGCCGGTGCACGAGACCGTCACGACGTGCGTCACGGCATCCGCGTCGTACCCCGATCCGGCGATCGCGAGGCGCGACGCCTCCGCGAACAGGCCCGGTGCGGTGCGGCGGTACTCGTCGTTGCGGGCGCCGGTGGAGGGCATGAGCAGGGTGTCGCCCTCGCGTACGCCGAGGCCGTCGCCGTCGCGTCCGGCCAGCTGCGGCAGCACCACGTGACGGGTGTCGATCGCGGCGGCGTCGAACGCCGCCCCCACCAGCCGCCGGCTCATGCGGTCGAAGCCGGGCTGTGCGGCGAACAGGTCGCGCAGGCTGGACTGCTCGACGCGCGTATCGGGGAGGGCCGTGCCGATCGAGAGGATGCGCGCGGTCATGTCTCACCATAGGCACGACTTGGGACACCCGGTGCGGGGATGGCGCGCCGTGTGCACGGCGTCTATGGTGCCGCGAAGTCGCGGAGCGGTGGCGGCGACGCATCCGCACCATGGGGCCGGGGAGGGCCGGTTCGGGGGCGCCCCCGGTACGAACCGACGACCCCGGACGCGTCCGAGTGCGGACATGTCCGCAAGCGGGCGCCGCCGATCCCGTTTCGCCGCGAACTTCTCACGGAGATCACGCCGCGCCGGTGCCATAGTTCACTCATGAGCGACTCCACCCCCGACAACAGCCTGAGCGACATGACCCCGGACGTCCTGGCGGCGTTCAGCGACGCCTGGACCCGTCGCGACCTCGAGGCGCTGATGAGCCACGTCACCGACGACTGCGTCTACAGCGCATCGGTCGGGCCCGAGCCCGGGCGTACGTGGACGGGCCGGGAACAGGTGCGCGAGGGGTTCGCGCTCATGCTGGCCTTCGACACCGGGCAGGAACGTCACGAAGAGGAGCACCCGATCATCGCGGGGCGCCGAGGGGCGGCCACCTGGTCGTTCACCGGACCCGGCCCCGACGGAACGATCCTGACCACGCGCGGCTGCGACATCTACGAGTTCCGCGGCGGCAAGATCGCGCGCAAAGATGCGTTCCGCAAGGTCTACCAGCCCGACTCGCAGGATTGATCGACCGGCGGCTGCCGGGCGCGCACGGGTTGCGCGCGACCGCGCCGGTGCGAGTCGGCGCCCGAGAAACACCACGTGAGAGGCCCCGTGACTGACGTCCGCCCCGCCCGGTCGTGGCTGCTCGTCGCCCCGGCGCTCATCGTCCTCGGCTGGGGTGGAAACCACTTCCTGCCCCTCATGCAGTATTACCGGCTCGTGCAGGGGTTCTCTCAGGTGCAGGTCGACATCCTGCTCGGTGCCTATGTCGTTGGAATCATCCCCGGGTTCGCCCTGTCGGGTGCCTGGTCCGACCGGTACGGTCGGCGACCGGTGCTGCTGGCGGGTCTGGCGCTCGGCGTCGTCGGAAGCATCGTGCTCGCCTGCTCCAGCGCGAGCTTCGCGGGGCTCTGCGTCGGACGCTTCATCTGCGGCCTCAGCGTCGCGGCCGGCATGGTCGTCGGCACGTCGTGGATCAAGGAGTTGTCCATCGCGGAGGGTCGCTCCACCGCGGGCGCCCGGCGCGCGGCGGGCATGCTCACCATCGGCTTCGGGGGCGGCGCCGGCATCGGCGGGGCCCTCGCCCAATGGGCCCCCTGGCCCGCGGTGCTGCCCTACCTCGTGCAGATCGCCGCGTGCGTCGTCGCGGTTCTCTTCGTGCTGCGGGCGTCCGAGACCCGTCCGTTCGACCCCGGCGTGACGCGGCTGTTCGGCAACCTCCGCGTGCCCCGACCGGCACGATCGACGTTCTTGCGGGTCGTCCTCCCGCTCGCTCCCTGGGTGTTCGCGGCGCCGGCGCTGTCGTTCGCGGTCGGTCCGAGCCTGGTGAGTGGACGCATCCCCGGGTTCACCGTCGGCTTCGCCACCGTCGTGACGGTCATGACGCTCGGCGTCGGCTGGGTGACGCAGTTCTTCTCCGGTCACCTCGCAGCGCTTTTGCGCGGACGAATGGGCCTCGTCGGAGGGTCCCTCATCGCCACGGGTGCGCTCCTGCTGCTCGTCGCCGCGTCTTCGCAGCAGGTGTGGATCGTGCTCGCTGCCGCGCCCGTCTTCGGCGCCGGCTACGGGCTCGCGATGGTCTTCGGCCTGTCCACGACCCAGACGCTTGCGAAACCTCAGGATCTTGCGGGCATCACGGCGGCGTACTACTCGCTGACGTATCTGGGGTTCCTCCTGCCGGCGGCGCTGGCGGCCCTCAGCGCGTTCGCGCCGATGTGGGTACTGCTCGGGGCGACGGCGGTCGTGTGCGCGCTCTGCACCGCGGTGGCGGGCCGCGGCATCCGGCGTATCAACGCGCCGACCCCGTGACGCCGCCGCTGCGCCGGGGGTGCCGGGTTCAGGCGGCCAGGGCCGCGGGCTGG
The DNA here is from genome assembly GCF_001424225.1 of Microbacterium sp. Leaf151. GTDB lineage: Bacteria > Actinomycetota > Actinomycetes > Actinomycetales > Microbacteriaceae > Microbacterium. The sequence continues at coordinate 287,211 of NZ_LMOR01000003.1, forward strand.
AGCAGGCCCGTGATCGCCCCGCGGTAGTCGTCGATCATGCGGCGCCGGTCGAGACGCCCACGCGCGGCGAGCGCTGCCGCGCGCAGCATCGTCCGCCGCTCCAGCACGTCGTCCCACGCCGCGACGATCGCCGCTTCGTCGCGCGCGGTCACCACACCGAAGCCCGCGACGACGCGCGCGGCGTCGCCGACATCGGTGGTCACCGGCACGGCTCCGGATGCCGCACCCTCGACGAGGCACAGGGGCGAAGCCTCACCGTACGCACTGGTGAGGGCGACGATGTCGGCGGCGCGGTACAGCTCGGGCACGTCTTCGCGCAGGCCCAGGGCGTGGACGGGTACCTCCGGCCCCACACCGCTCTCGGCCCGCAGTGCGAGGAAGGCGGGGTTGTCGGACGTCATGCCCGCCCCGCACACGACGTAGTGCGCGTCGGGGGTGCGCCGCGCGTGTTGGGCGACGGTCCGCAGGAACAGACCCGGGTCCTTCATCGCGTCGAACCGCGCGGCCAGGACGATCAGAGGCGCCGCCTCCGGGATGCCGAGGCCGGCACGGATGCGAGCGCGTTCGGCGCGTGTCCCCGGACGGAAACGGCGGGTGTCGATGCCGTTGTCGATGACCCACGAGGTCGCGGCGGCGACCCCGGCGCGTGCGTAGGCGTCCGAGGTGGACTCGGCGCACGCGATCGTCGCCGTCACCGCACCGGACGCGGCCGAATCGGCCAGCCATCCGAGAGCCGGGCCCGAGTGGGTCGGGTCGGAGCGGTGGAGGCACGCCGCGATCGGGCGGTCGGGCAGCAGACCCGCACGCTGCAGCGCGACGACGAGGCTCAGGGGCTGCTCCTTGAGCGAGAGCACCACGTCGGCCTCGGAGAAGAGCGACGCCGCGCGGGCCAACTCGGCGGCCGTGAAGTCCTCGGGTGCGAGGGGACGATCCCCGGCGACGCGATCGAACGTGTCGATCCGCACGCCCGCGGTGCGCAGGCGGCGGAAGCGACCGTCGTCACGAGCGAGCTGCAGGGAAGCGTCGCGGCGCGCGGCCGAGGTCAGCGACAGCACGCGATGCTGCTGCGACCCGTCGCGGGTCAGACCCGCCACGACGTCGGAGTGCAGGATGCGCGCTCCACCGGCGAAGAAGCCCTCGTACAGCGACAGCACACGGACGGGTCGGGTCATCGGGTCGCCTCCGGGTCGGGATGCCAGCACCGCGGTCGCGGTCGTCCCATGCTGAAGGGTGCGACCCGGGTCGTGGGTTACGCCCGGGCGACCATCGAATGAACGCCCGCGCACGCGGCTCCCGGCTGCGCCTTCCCGCCCCGGTCGACCGAGCGCGCCGCACCGCGCCTGGACGAGCTGACGGGTGATCCGCGCGATGGTCTGACACAATCAGCGCACGCTCGCACCCCTCGCACGCCCAGGGGTGGACCATGGCACCCCCGATGAAGGAGACGGCCGATGTACCTTCCCGAGGCGATCTTCCCCGCGCTTCTGCGCCTCACTCACGCCAACAGGCCGTTCCGGACCGTCCAGGGTGCTCACGACGCCATCCGTGAGCGAGCTCTGCGGCCGGCTGCCTACGGCCCGCCCGCACGGGTGCGATCCGACGTCTCGATCACCGTCGATCGCGACGGAGCGACACCGGTGTACACCGTGTCGCCCAGGTCGGGGGGTTCCTCGGGGCACGTCATCTACGCCCACGGCGGAGGGTGGATCAATACCATCCGATCACAGCACTGGGCCCTGATCTTCCAGATCGCCGCCGAGGCGCGGGTCACCGTGACCGTGCCGATCTGGCGCCTGCTCCCGTACGGCGACGCACAGGAGGCGAACGCGCTGATGCTCCGTCTGCACACGGCGCTGCGGCGATCGGGCCCGTTCGTGCACCTCGCCGGGGACTCGGCCGGGGGTCAGATCGCGCTCTCGGCTGCACTCGCGCTTCGCGACGCCGGCATCGCGGGAATCCGCACGGTCCTCATCGCTCCGGCCCTCGACCTCACGATCTCGAATCCCCGCATCCCGGACGTCCTGCCCAGCGATCCCTGGCTGGGCGTCGACGGCTGTCGCGTCCTCGCGGAGAAGTGGGCGGGCGATCTTCCCCTCACGGATCCCGTCGTCAGCCCGCTCTTCGGCGATCTGCACGACCTCGGCCCCCTGCTGATCGCATCGGGCACGCGTGACATCCTGAACCCCGACGCCCACCTCCTCGTGGACAAGGCGCGGGCGGCCGGAGTCGAGGTCACCGTCCTCGAACGCGCGGGCGCCGTGCACGACTTCCCCCTTCTTCCCACTCGGGTAGGCGCAGCCGCGCGCTCGCGCATCGTCGCGGCCCTCCGGGGTTAGACGCGCGGACCGGTCGGTGGGCCGTACGCCCGCGGACGGTCGCCGCAAGGGACGACACATGGGCGAGATGTCGACACTCGCCGGAGCCGCGCGCGATGCCTCCCCGCAACGAGCCGACGCGCCGAGTCCGCGGGGGTGGGAGTCGACGCGCCGGGGGGATGGGGCTGCGGTCTTCAGGCGCGGGGCGCTGCCTCCGTCGCCGTGCCCGCGTCGCGCATGCGCGACCAGGGCCAGCGCGCCGTGCTGCGCTCCCGGGGCTCTTCCGTCGAACGCGGGACGATGCCGCTGCCCATGGCGGCCGACATGGCGGTGCTCCACCCTGAGCGTGCCTGCTGTCCGCCGTGCTGTCCGTAGATCATGGTGTTCTCCTCGCTCCCGTCTCCCGACGGGATGTCCGCCCGTCTCCCGACGGGTCGAGTCCCCGTCTTGTCGCGGGGTGCTGTTGGTCACAGTCATATCCCCGGACGAGGGCGCCTGCGGCCCTCTTGACATCGGAGGCGAGCTGCGCAGGGGCCCGTTCGCGAAGCGGCCCCTGCGCGAAGCGGCGCGGGGCATCGCGAGGTGGTCGCGTCCTCGTGCGTGCGCGCGGTCTGGGATACGGGACGGAGCGGCCGTTCGCCCTGGCCCCACGTCCGCATGGCGTCTCTGCACCGCCCGACGTGGTGTCGGTCCGTTCACCGACCGCTCCCGGTTGCGACGCGCGGAACGGAAGACGCGCGCGTACTTGCACGAACTGGGTACGATCGTGGGTCGTGCAGACCTCATCCGAGACCTCCTCGTCGCCCGTGACCGGGTCGGCACTCGGTCGATCCCTGCTGGCCTACGACGAAGCGCGACGAACGGCCGCGGCCGAGGCGCGTCGCGCACTGGGGTTGAACGAGCTCGACGCGCGCGCTTTGCTCTTCGTCGCGGAGAATCCGGGAGCCCGGCCCTCCCACGTGCGCGACCACCTCGGCATCACGTCGGCGGGGGTGACGACCCTCATCGATCGTCTCGTTCAGCGCGGCGCGGTGCGTCGCGACCTCGACGACGACGACCGTCGCGTCAACCACATCACCGCGACCGTCGACCTCGACGCGCCGCCATGGTCTTCACTGCGGGCGTTCGACGCCGATATCGAGTCCGCGATCGCCGCGGTGGATCCGGCCGAGGCGCGACGGATGGCGCAGCTGATCGAGCGCATCGTCGCCACGGTTGCGGGCTGAGCCGCCGGATCTCGATCGGTGGGAGTCCGGACCGGCCTGTGGACCAGGCCGTCGTCGCCGCACGGTACCGCCTCGTCACTTGCTCCGGCGGGCAGCACCGACGGGTCGTCAGCGCGTCAGCGCACGGGCGTCCTCAGGCGCCGCGTGCGGCGAGGAACGCCTCGGACCGCGCCTGCAGGAAGGAGCACAGTGCCGCGAGCGTCGCGAGCTCACCCGACAGCGCCATCACACGCCCCGCGGGAAGGGGCGCGGCGTCTTCGCGCGGTTCGAAGGTGACAGACCACTCCGTCGACCCCTCGGCCGCGCCAGGTGCGACGTAGAACGTCGTCGACACGCTGCGCAGACGAGCCGCAATCAAGCCCGCGTCTTCGCCTTCTCCGACGTCCTGCGGAATGACGCGCAGAATGTCGGCGTCGTCGTATCCGAGGGCGCGGAAATCATCGACCCAGGACTGCAGCGTCGACATGGTGCGAAACGGCATCGGCATCCCTTCGAGAGCGGGCCCTGACGGGCAACCCCCCTCATTATGGCGGGCGCCGAGCGTGTCTGCGCGGGGTCACGGGAGCCGCGCCGAAAAGCTCGCGCGACCACCCACGCCGGGGAACGACGACGACACGGTCCGTGCCGCTCTCACGGCGTACGGAGCCTTCTCCTCCTCGCCGTGCGCGCGAAGACGGCGGACGGACAATGCGCCTGGCGGACGGAATGGCGCGCGTTGCGGCCACATATGCCGAATGCGCACCACAGCCATTTCAAAGGTTACGGTGGAGTGCGGGTGCGGGGGCATCGATGTCGATCGCGGGCCGCTTCGCCGACCGCGTGAGAGCGTTCCCATATGTCCTCGCGTCGGACGACGCAATGGTCTTGCCGCACATTCTCGGACGATTTAGGAAACACTCGTGGAGCACACCAACATCGAAACCCGCGACGCGGAAACCGTCGAGCACCTGTGGCAGACGATCGTCCCCGGTGCGCGAATCGCACGAGCCGAGGCCATCCAGCCGGCGCTCGCCTGGCACGCCGCCTCCGAACCGGGTTTCGGATTCTGCGACTGGACGATGGGCTCCACGATGACGGTCGAGTCCGACCCTCTCGACCAGGTCGTGGTCGGACGCCTCGCCGGTCCCCGTGTGACGGGGACGTACCGGCGCGAACGCATCGACACCGCGGTGCCGTTCATGGTGGTCGATCGCCCGATCGAGTTCGCGTTCACCGGCCGCATCGCCGGCACCGCCGTGTCGTTCGCCCGGTCGGACTTCGACGAGGCCGCGCGCCGGCTCTCGGGCGACGACACGCTGCGCGTCCGGGCAACCGGGCATGCGCCGGTCAACGAGCAGCGGCTGCGCTACTGGACGCGCACGTGGGAGTACACCCGCGACGTGCTGCTGCGCTCGCCCGAGCGCACCCCGATCATCGAGCAGCAGGCCCGCACGCTCATGCTCGAGGCGTCGCTTCTCGCCTTCCCCACCACCTTCACCGATGCGCTCGCCGCGGGCCGTCCGTCGCGCCCGCTGCCGGCCCCGGTGCGTCGTGCCAAGGCCTACGTGGAGGCGCATGCCGCCGAGCCCGTCGTGCTGGCCGACATCGCCCAGGCGGCGCGGCTGTCTCCGCGGGGACTGCAGTACGCCTTCCGCGCGGCGACCGGCCGCACGCCGATGCAGTACCTGCGCCGGGTGCGCCTCGACGCCGCGCGCGCGGAACTGCGCAGCGCGGACCCGTCGGTCGAGACGGTCGCCGCCATCGCCGCGCGCTGGGGCTTTTCGAACCTCGGACGCTTCGCCGCGATGTACCGCGGCGAGTTCGGCGAGACGCCCTCCACCACGCTGCGCTCGTGACATCGGCCGCCGCCCCGGCTCGGAACGGGCGCGGCGGGGCGGAGCGGAGGGGATCCGGTGAGCGGAGGGTGCTGCTGGGTGTCGGCATCCTCCCGTCCCGGTATCTCCTCCCGTCACCGACGCGTCCGGTACCGGTCCTCTCGACGGGCTCCGCGACACCCGTGGGTGGCCGCGGTCAGTGGCCCGCGCCGAGCCCCCCGGTGAGGCGCCCGTGGAACCGCCGAGCGGCGGTGTTCATCCCCTCGAGCTCCACGGTGGTGCCGAGATGCGCGTACTTCGTCTGCACGGCATCCAGTGCCGCCACCGTCGAGGCGTCCCACACGTGCGAGCGCGTCAGGTCGATGACCACCCGCCCCGGGTCGTGGTGGTACGCGAACTTCGTGGTGAGGTCGTTGCTCGAGGCGAAGAACAGTGCGCCCTCGACGACATAGCGGGCGGTGTCGGCCTCGACCGTGCGCGTCACGGTGGTCAGGTTCGCCACGCGCCGGGCGAACAGTACCGCCGCGGCGATCACGCCGACACCGACCCCGATCGCGAGGTTGTGGGTCCAGACCGTGACCGCCACCGTCAGCACCATCACGACGGTCTCGCTCAGCGGCATCCGGCGCAGCGTCGACGGACGGATGCTGTGCCAGTCGAAGGTCGCGACCGAGACGACGATCATCACGGCGACGAGCACCGCCATCGGGATGATGGCCACGATGTCACCGAACACCAGCACGAGCACGAGCAGGAAGACGCCAGCGAGGAAGGTCGAGATGCGGGTGCGGGCGCCCGAGGCCTTGACGTTGATCATGGTCTGGCCGATCATCGCGCAGCCGCCCATCCCTCCGAAGAGACCCGACAGTACGTTGGCCGCGCCCTGACCGAGCGACTCCCGCGTCTTCGAGGAGGGGGTGTCGGTGATGTCGTCGACGAGCGCCGCGGTCATCAGCGACTCCAGCAGCCCCACGATGGCCATCGCCACCGCGAACGGGAAGATGATCGCGAGGGTGTCGAGGGTGAAGGGCACGTTCGGGATCAGGAGCGCCGGCAGGCTCTCGGGCAGCGCGCCCTGATCGCCCACCGTCGGCACCGAGATGCCGAACACCACGGCCGCGCCCGTCAGCAGCACGATGGCGACGAGCGGCGCCGGCACCGCCTTGGTGAAGCGGGGGAGCAGATACATGATCAGGAGCCCCGCCGCGGCGATCGGGTAGACCGCCCAGGGCACGCCGATGAGCTGCGGCACCTGGGCGGTGAAGATGAGGATCGCGAGCGCGTTGACGAAGCCGACCATGACGCTGCGGGGGATGTAGCGCATGAGCTTCGCGACGCCCAGCAGCCCCAGGACCACCTGCAGGAGGCCGCCGAGGATGACGGTGGCGAGAAGGTAGTCGACCCCGTGCTCGCGGGCGACGGGGGCGATGACCAGGGCGATCGCCCCGGTCGCGGCCGAGATCATGGCGGGCCGTCCGCCGAGGAAGGCGATCGCGACGGCCATCACGAACGACGAGAACAGACCGAGCCGCGGGTCGACCCCGGCGATGATCGAGAAGGCGATGGCCTCGGGGATGAGGGCGATGGCCACCACGAGGCCGGCGAGCACCTCGCGCGTCAGCAGCCGCGGCGAACGCAGGGCCTGCAGCACGGTCGGTTCGGGGCGCGGGCGCGCGAGGACGTCGGTCATGGGGATGCTCCGGGAGGTGGGAGGGAACCCGCGTCGGCGCGGGGAAGAATAGGGGGGTCGCGATCGCGACCGCTACGAACTCTACCGTAACGAGAGGGTTGCGGAACGGGGGATGCCATGACCGCCCACCGACCGATGCAGATCGGCGAACTCGCCGAGCGCACCGGGCTGTCGATCCGCACGCTCCGCCACTACGACGAGATCGGTCTGCTGCGGCCCTCTGCGCGCAGCGACGGCGGATTCCGGCTCTACACCCCCGACGACGAGTCGCGGCTGCTGCTCATTCGCCGGATGAAGCCGCTGGGGTACTCGCTCGAGCAGATGGGCGAACTGCTCGCCGTCGTCGACGGGCTCGACGCCGACCCCTCCGATGCGGTCCTCGCCGCCCGCCTGACCGACATCCGCGACGAAGCCGTCACGCGCCGCGATGATCTGCGCCGCAAGCTCGACGCCGCCGACGAGTTCGTCGCGCAGCTGGAGGCGCGGTGACCGCCCACGACCTCGTGCTCGAGGGCCACGGCATCCGTCTCACCCCCGCGCATCCCGATGACGCCGCCGAGGCGTGGGCGCTCACCGACGCCGCGATCTGGGCCGGGATGACGACGTCGTGGCCCGACTCGGCGCGGGCCTACGCCGACCGCGTCGCGCAGCAGCGCGAGACGCCGGGAATGCTCGCGTTCACGGTGCGGGATGCCGAGACCGGCGGCATCCGCGGGGCGACGACGTTCTACGACTATGCGCCGACGCAGGGGCGGGTCGAGGTCGGGACGACGTGGTACGGCCGCGCCTTCCAGGGCGGGAGGACGAACCCCGCGGCGAAGATGCTGCTGCTGGGGCAGGCCTTCGACGCGTGGGGCCTGAACCGTGTGGCGCTGCGGTGCGACGCGCGCAATGCGCGAAGCGCCCGGGCCATCGAGCGTCTCGGGGCCACGCCCGAGGGGCGGCTGCGCCACCACCGGATCGCGTCCGACGGCAGCGTCGGCGACACGCTGTACTTCTCGATTCTGCGCGAGGAGTGGCCGGCGGTTCGCGCCGGGCTCGAGGAGCGCCTGCGCGGGTGAGCCCGTGCCGCGGGCCGTGTTCCGGGCCGGACTGTGCTGGCGGGGGTACCGCGAGCCGTGCTCCACGCCGGTCCGCTCCGGCACGCGCATCCGAAGGGAGGAGATCCGGCCGGGGGAGGGTGCCGCGGCGTGTGTTGTTCCTCCCTTCGCGGGTTCTCCTCCCCTCGCGGGCGAGGCCGCGGCATCCGGGTAGCTCCTCGGTGCGCCCCCGCACGCGCATCCGAAGGGAGGAGGTCCGGCGAGGGGAGGGCGCCGCGGCGTGTGTTGGTCCTCCCTTCGCGGGTTCTCCTCCCTTCGCGGGCGAGGTCGCGGCATCCGGGTCACCGGCGCGCTCCGACATGCGCCGCCGAAGGGAGGAGATCCGGCCAGGGGAGGATGCCGCGGAGTCGCTCGGTCCTCCCGTCGCGGGTTCTCCTCCCGTCCCGGGCGCGACCGTGGCATCCGGGCAGCTCCTCGGCGCGTCCCCGCACGCGCTCTGCAAGACTTCTGACGTGAGCGACGACACGACGGCGAGCGAGCCGAAGACCCGCAGAACGGCCCGAGTCCTCGTCTTCGACGAGGACGGGGCACTGCTGCTGATGAAGCAGCACTGGGGCCGCCGCGTGCGTCCCGCGCGCTGGCTGACGGTCGGCGGGGGAATCGACCCCGGAGAGGATGCCGCGACCGCTGCCGTGCGCGAGCTGTACGAAGAGACGGGTCTTCGAGTGGATGCCGTGGGAGCACCGGTCGCGTTCCGCGAGATCGAGCTGCCCCCGGCGGAGGAGTACGAGCACCGCACCGCGGTGTACTTCGTGCTGCGCACCGCGCGCTTCGAGATCGCCCGGGATGCCTGGACCGCCAGTGAGCAGGACGACATCGTCGACGTGCGCTGGTTCACGCCGGCGGAGCTCGCCGCGTCGGACGACGCCTTCGATCCCGAAGACGTGCGGGGCATCGTGGCCGGCCTCGGATCGGTCGATCCCGTCTGACGACGCGGTCCCGGCTGCGGCGGGGTAACGGTCCGTCGCCGTGTAAGCTCTCCTGTTGGAAGTGTGTCCGAGCGGCCTAAGGAGCATGGCTGGAATCCATGTAGGCGGGGTAACTCGCCTCGCAGGTTCAAATCCTGTCACTTCCGCCACCCGATGAGCCTCACCCCGCAGGGGGTGGGGCTCATCGCCTTTCCCTTGGCGCCCCGCCCCGGATGCCGATTACCCTCCTCTCGGCGGGCCCAGCGCCGTCAGCTGCCGACGGTCTCGCGCTCCGCCTCGACCGCACCCGGGCGCACGACGAGCGAGCGCGGGAACAGGCTCGCCACCAGGCGCCGCGTCCGTGAGGCATCCGCTCGCAGACGAACGCGGATTCGGTCGATCGCGGCGACCAGGGCGGGTCCGCTCGCGGGGTCCACGGCGTCTTCGGCGTAGCTGACGCGTTCCACCGCCGAACGCAGCACACCGACGTCGTCGGCGTCGACGCCGTGATCGCTCGTCAGACGCGCGGCGAAGGCGCGGGGCGACTCGGCTCCGGAGGCCGGGATGCCGAGGTCCACCGCCTCCTCCTGCAGGGCCCGCCACGCCGAGACGGGGTCGCCCGCGCCGGCGGCCGTGAGCCGGCGACGACGCCGCAGCACCCGCACGACCGAGGGTGCGAACACCAGCAGCGCGAACGCGAGGGCGACCAGAGTCGGCGCGACCCACGTCGTGGACGACCGTTGTCCGGCGGAGACGCCGGGGCCGTCCTGCTCGCCCAGGTCGGGGCGCCCGGCCTGCGACGGCGCCGTCGAGGGCTGCGCGTCGGGGGAGGCGGCATCCTGCTCGGGGGTGTCGGTCGTCCCCGATCCGCCCGAACCCGATCCCGACGCGAAGTTCGTCGGCACGCCGAGGCTGTTGGTGGGTTCGAAGGGCACCCATCCGATGCCCTCGAACGACACCTCGGGCCACGCGTGCAACTGGCTGGAGCTCACCGTGTACTCGGTGCCGCCCTGTTGCGCGGTGCTCGACGCGGTTCCCGGGAGGTAGCCGATGACGATGCGCGCGGGGATGCCGAGCGAGCGGGCCATCACGGCGAAGGCGGAGGCGTAGTGCACGCAATAGCCCGCGCGCACCTCGAGGAAGTCGGCGACGGCATCCACTCCCGCGCCGTCGAAGCCCGACTCGACGGGGGCGTCGAGCGAGTAGCGGAACTCGCTGCTGCGGAACCACGTCTGCAGTGCCAGCAGTTGGTCGTAGGGCGACTGCGCGCCCGCGGTGACCTCGCGCGCGGTGTCGCCGATGACGGCGGGCACGTCGTCCGGCAAGGACACCAGCGACGGATCGAGACCGGGTCCCCCCACCGCGCTCGAGCGGATCTGCTCGAGCGTCGGCCGCGGCACGTCGGCCTGCACCTCGTAGACCTGCTCGCGGGTGGACCCCGCGCGCGTGACGACCGTGCGGTTCTGCGGCATCCCGAGCCAGTCCCCGGTGAGTCCGGTCACGGTGGAGGCGGGGTAGGGCACCGGCAGCCAGGGACTGTCGAGCTGGTCGACGGTCACCGTGGTGTCGTAGTCCTCGACGGTCACGCCCTCGGCGACGGCGACCGGGTCGAATACGGCGCCCTCGGCCTGAACGGGCACGGTGTCGGAGCTGTCGGGTTGCCACACGGCGCCGTCGAAGCGCGAGAGGGTCACCGCTCGGAGGTACGGAGCCGTGGGTGCCGTCGTGCGCACGGAGAGCACCTCGACCTCGCGCGGTTGACGCAGGTCGTTGCCGAGCTCGAGGTTGGGGTTGATGGTCGTGCCGATGCCGCCGCTGCCCCCGGTCGCGAAGCGCAGATCCGGTTGGGGCAGGAGCGGGGTGGCGACCACCGCGACGATCACGGCGACGGCGGCGACGCCCAGAGCGGTCGCCGAGACACCCCGCACGCGCGGGGAGTCCGATCGCGACGACGCGGTCGCCGCGCGGGCGCGCGTGTCGATGCGCAGCAGGAACAGCAGCGCCGCCGCCAGCAGCACGAATCCCGCGATGTCGATGTCGGAGGGGATGGCGATCGTGGGGATCAACGACACCGCGACCAGGCCGACACCGGCCAGCAGCGGCATCCGGGCGGTCAGCACGACGTGGTCGAGCACCACCGCGAGGCCGGCGATGGCGCCGACCAACAGGAACGACAGACCCGTCTGCGCGTCCACCGGCGCGACACCGACACGGATCTCCTCCGACGCCGCGGCCAGCAGGTCGGGCACCGACGCGAACGTCGCCGGGGTGGGGATGACCCCGAGCAGGGCGGTGGAGCGGCCGAAGATCGCCGTCAGCAGCACGATGCCCACCGCGACCTCGATGACGCTCGCGAGCACCGCCGGCAGTCGTCCGACGCGTACGAGCAGTCCCGCCCCGAGGACGGCGGCCGTGACGAACACGGCCCCCGCGACCCACGGCCCCGGGGCGATGACCGAGAACACCGGTAGCAGGGCACTCGCGATCGCGGCGAACAGTCCGATGGTCAGGAGCATCGCGTCGCGCCGCCGTCGCGGGGTGCGCAGCACCGTGACGTCAGCTGTCGACACGGGCGTACCCCTCTTCCATCGCGTCGTCCCACGCCGCAGCCACGTCGCCCCCGGGCCACAGGACGGCGGCCTTCCATCCTCCGGCCCGCAGGCCCTCGATCTCTGCCCGCTCGGCGACCACGAGCAGCACCGGCAGCGCCGAGTGGTGGGCCACGGCCCCCAGTGCGGTGCGGTCGTCGGGTTCGAGCGTGCCCGTGATCACCACGACGGGACCCGTCAGGGCGGCGGCGGATGCCGGCACCACGCGGCGTGCGGGATCGTCGGTACGAGCGCGCAGGGTGGCGAAACCGGCCGCTGCGGCCCGCGCTTCTCCGTCGTCGCCGCCCTCGACCGGATCGATCAGCAGACTGCCGTCGCTGTCGACGACGTCGACGGTGTACCCCTCGTGCACGAGGCGCGCGATGACCGAGACGCAGGCCGTCACCGCCGTCTCGAAGGCCTCATCGGCGCCCGGGGCGCTCGCTGCGAGCGGGGTCCATCGCGAGAGCGCGCGGTCGAGCACCACCGTGGCCGCCGGGCTCGATTCCTGCTCCTCCTGGCGCACCATGAGGGTGTCGCGGTGAGCGGTCGCGCGCCAGTGGATGCGGCGCATCGAGTCACCCGGGGCGTACGGGCGCGCGACGAGGTTGTCAGACCCCTGCCCCAGCTGCAGCGTCGTCGTCTGCCGGCCGCCACCGGCCTCGCCCGAGGCGCGGGGAAGCGGGGCGAGGTCGACGATGGCGGGCGCGACCGTCACGGGCGTCGTGCGTCCCAGAGCGAGGCGTCGCCGCAGCAGTCCGAACGGATCGGTGGTCGTCACCTCGAGGGGCCCCAGAGCATGGATGCCACGCGTCACGCCGACCATGTCGTAGCGCACCTGCACGGAGGCGCCGGTGCCCGACAGTGCCGACCCGGTGGCCGGAGAGGTGCCCTCAGCGCGGCCCGCGAGGCCCGGGGGAAGAGCATCGGACCACCGGCCCGGGCCGCTCGGCAGGGCGCTGCGCATCCCCGCTCGCACGGTCACCGTCGCGGTGCCGCCGACCTCGGGGACGTCGGGGGAGACGACGCGGGTGACGGCGCCCCCACCGCGCGTGAGCAGGAGGGCGATCGCCGCGGCCACCAGGAGGGCTGTCAGCAGGGTCGCGAAATACAGCAGCTCCGGGATGCCGGCTCGTTCGGCGATCATGAACGCCGCGGCCGCGAGCAGCAGCGCCCCCGTCCCGCGCAGGGTGAAGGGCCACCGGCGTCGCACCACCGACCTCACGGACGCGGCGCGAGGGGCACCCGCACGCTCGCGGCGATACGCTCGAGCGCCTCGACCACGACGGCGGCCCCGGCTCGCCCGCCCGCGGCGGACCGGTTCGGGATCAGGCGGTGCGCGAAAACCGGCGACAGCAGCTCGGTGATGTCGTCGGGGATCACATACGAGCGGGCGTCGAGCGCGGCGCGCACCTTCGCCGCGCGCACGAGCTGCAGGGTCGCGCGCGGGCTCGCGCCGAGACGGATGTCGGGGTGGCTGCGCGTGGCCTGCGCGAGGGCGACGACGTACTCCTCGAGCGCGGGGGCGAGGTGCACGCCGCGCGCCCAGGCGATCATCGCGGTGACCTCTCGTGCCGAGGCGACCGGGGTCAGGCCGTCGAGCGGGTTGACCGCGTCGCGCTGGCGGAGCATGAGCGCTTCGGCGGCGGCATCCGGGTACCCCATCGAGATGCGCATGAGGAACCGGTCGCGCTGCGCCTCGGGGAGGGCGTAGGTGCCCTCCATTTCGAACGGGTTCTGGGTCGCAACGACGAGGAAGGGCGAGGGGAGCACGTGCGTGCGACCGTCGACGGTCACCTGGCGCTCTTCCATCGCCTCGAGCAGCGACGACTGCGTCTTAGGGGAGGAGCGGTTGATCTCGTCTGCGATGACGATGTGGGCGAACACCGCGCCGGGCGTGAACTCGAAGTGCCGCTGCACCGGATTGAACACCGATACGCCGGTGATGTCACCCGGCAGGAGATCGGGGGTGAACTGGATGCGACGCACGTCGGCGTCGATCGTGGCCGCCAGCGCCCGGGCGAGCATCGTCTTGCCGACTCCCGGCACGTCTTCGATGAGCAGGTGTCCCTCGGCGAGGAGGGCGATGAGGGCGCTGCGCACGGCGCGCGGCTTGCCGTCGATGACCTTCCCCACCGAGGCGAGGATCTTCCCGGTCAGGCGGGCGAACTCGTCCGCGTCGAGCGGGGCGTCCAGCACCCCTCGGGCGGGGGCGGAATCGCTGCGGCGCAGCCGCGATGCCGCTTCGGGCGTGACCGTCTCGTCCATGGCATCCCTTGTCTCGCGGGGCAGAGGTGTGTCGCGGGTAGAGGCGCCCCCTTGCACCGTGACCTGATCGTAACCCGCGCCGCGGGCACCGGGGCTCGATTGCGCAGGACGTTCAGGCGTCACTCGGCGTATGCACCGGCCCCTAGGATCGGGGAGCGTTGGTCCACCCGAGGAGCCCCGCGAATGTCCGAAGCCACCCCGTCCCTTCCCGCTTACACGCACGTGCTCGCCGTCGACATCGGCGGCACCAAAGTCGATGCGGCCCTCGTCTCCCTCGACGGCGAGGTCGTTCGCGAGAGCGTCTCGCGGCGGACGACCGGGCGGAAGGCCGACCGCGACGAGGTCGCGCGCCATGTCCGGGAGGCCGCGATCGCGGCCCTCGCCGCCGCCCCCGACGCCCGAGTCGGCGCGATCGGCGTCGGCAGCGCCGGCCCGGTCGACCTGCCCTCGCGCTCGGTGTCGCCGCTGAACCTCCCGCTGGCGGCGGGCCTGGCGATCGATGACGTGCTCGCGGGCCTCGTCGACGGCCCGATCCATCTCGCCCTCGACGGCACATGCATCGCGCTCGCCGAGCACTGGCGGGGTGCCCTGGTCGGCTGCGATGACGCCATGGCGATCGTGGTGTCGACGGGCGTGGGCGGCGGATTCGTCATGGGCGGGCAGCCGGCCACGGGTGCGAGCGGTAACGCCGGGCACCTGGGTCAGATCTTCGTGCGCACGATCGAGGGCGACGAAGTCGTGGCATCCACTCTCGAGGCCGTCGCCGCCGGCCCCGGCACGGTCGCGTGGGCCCGCGCACAGGGCTGGGAGGGCGAGACGGGGCTCGACCTCGCCGCCTCGCACGCGGCCGGCGACCCCATCGCCCTCGCGGCCGTATCGCGTTCGGCCACCGCCGTCGGTCAGGCCATCGCCTCGGCCGCGACCCTGTGCGACCTCGAGGCCGTCGCCATCGCCGGCGGTTTCTCGCACGTGGCGCCCGATTACATCGATCAGGTGCGCGAGGCAGCCCAGGCAGCGTCGTTGCACGCGTACGCGCGTCGCTGCCGTGTGGTCGGTTCCGGCCTCGACGGCGACGGCCCGTTGTTGGGGGCCGCCGCCCTCGCTCTGCAGTCCTGACGCGCAGCCTCCTCCCCGCAGGGCGGCACGGCGCCCCGCAGGCGGCCCGGCGCCCCGCAGGGCAGCCCGGCGCCCCGGCAGGGCGGGCGTACCCTGAATGGCGAGGGCCGCGCCGCGGACCGGCGAACGAAGGCGGGGGCCATGCGTACGGGATCCAACCTGCCCGCGGTGGGTGAGTACAACCAGACGCTGGTGCTCGATCTGATCCGCCGCTCGCCCGAGGGGCTCAGCCGGGTGGAACTCTCCGCCCGCACAGGTCTGAGCGCCCAGACGTTGAGCAACGTCACCCGGCGTCTCGCCGACGAGGGGCTCATCGTCGAGGCGGGCAAGGTCATCTCGGGCCCCGGCAAGCCCCGGACGCTGCTGAAGCTCGACCCCCGCTCCCGCTTCGCGGTGGGGGTGCACCTCGACCCCGTCGTCGACACGATCGTCGTCGTCGATATGGCGGGCGAGGTCATCGTGCACGACGAGATCCCGCGCACACCTCACGCCACCCCCGCCGAATTGGTGGATGCCGTGGGCGCTGCCGTCGACACGATCGTCGAGCGCGCGGGCATCTCCCGCGATCTCGTGCTCGGTGTGGGTGTGGCCGCTCCCGGCCCCTTCGACGCCCGGGGCGGGCGCCTGCTCGACCCTCCCCTCCTGCCGCAGTGGCACAACGTCAACGTCCGCGAGGACCTCGGCGCGGTGACCGGGCTGCCGGTCCTCGTCGAGAAGGACGTCACCGCGGCGATGATCGGTGAAATGTGGTTCGACCGCTCCGACCGGCTGGCCGACGCGATGTTCCTGTACTACGGCGCCGGCGTGGGGCTCGGCGTGGCCATCGCCGGTGCGCCGGTGCGCGGGCGTACGGGCAACGCCGGCGGCATCGCCCACGTCGTCGTCGACCCCGACGGACCGCGCTGCGCGTGCGGGTCGCGAGGGTGCCTCGGTGTGTCGATCGAGCCGCGCGTGCTCCTCGCCGAAGCCGGGTACGACCCGGGCGACGCGGGGGACACGCGCCCCCACCTCGACCGCCTGGTCGACGGTGCGCGCCGGGGCGACTCGCGGGCGGTGGAGGTGCTGGAGCGCGCGGGGGAGCGGATCGCGCGCGCCCTCGTAGTGACCAACAACCTCCTCGACGTCGACGAGGTCGTGCTCGGCGGCCCGGTCTGGGAGCGTCTCGCCGGGGTGCTCGGTGACACGGTGGCCGCCCGGGTGGCCAGCGATCCGGTGTCGACCTCGACGCGGGCGATCGTGGTCCGCCGCTCTCTCGTCGGCCTCGATGTGGCCGCGGTGGGCGCCGCCTGTCTCCTGCTCGACGGCGCGTTCGCGGCGCGACCCGCTCGCATGATGATCGCCCTCTGAGGCGTTTTTCCGCGGTTCACAGGCGTCCGTGGCTGGATCGTTACCGAGAGGACCACACGCGGACTTGCCGAGTTAGTCCATTTGATTTATAAAAGTTCCTGGCGACGCGGTGTCTCCACCCGAGCAAGGGAGCTTCCATGAAGAAACTGACGATGGCGAGCGGTCTTCTGACCGCCACCGCCCTGACCGTGGCTCTGGCCGGCTGCTCCGGCGGCAGCGCCGACGCGGGCGACAGCACGACCATCCGAGTGGCCTACCAGACCACGGCGACCTTCAACGCGATGCAGACGCTGATGGAGACGGCGAAGGAGCAGTACGAGGCCGCGCACGAGGGCATGACCGTCGAGCTCGTCCCGATCCAGGCCGAGGGCGCCGACTACTACACGAAGCTCGCGCTGATGAACAAGTCGGCCAGCACCGCTCCTGACGTGCAGTACGAAGACACGTTCAAGATCCAGTCCGACGCGGCCGCCGGCTACCTGCTGCCCCTCGACGACTACCTGGCCTCATGGGAGGACTGGTCGCAGTTCGCCGAGGGCGCCCAGCAGGCCGGCCTCGGTCCCGACGGCAAGACCTACGGCGTCTCGCTCGGAACCGACACCCGCGGCCTCTGGTACAACAAGGCCATCTTCAGCGCCGCCGGCATCTCGGTGCCGTGGCAGCCGAAGACCTGGGACGATGTGCTCTCCGCCGCCGAGAAGGTCAAGGCGTCGAACCCGGACGTCATCCCGCTCAACGTCTACTCGGGCAAGACCGCCGGTGAGGCAGCGTCGATGCAGGGCCTCGAGATGCTGCTCTACGGCACCGAGGACACCCTCTACGACACCGACAGCAAGAAGTGGGTCGTCGGCAGCCAGGGCTTCAAGGACTCGCTGCAGTTCGTCTCCGACGTCTACCAGGGCGGCCTCGGCCCGTCGCTGCAGCAGGCTCTCGACCCCAACATCTTCACCAGCGTGACCGCCGACTGGCTGCCCTCGGGCAAGCTCGCGATGGCGCTCGACGGCTCATGGCAGTCTGCCGCGTGGGTCGAAGGCGGTTCGGCCGCGTGGCCCGAGTGGAGCGACGCCCTCGGCATCGCCGCCATGCCGACCCAGGACGGCCAGGCTCCCGGCTCGACGAGCATGTCGGGTGGCTGGACCCTCGCCATCGGCAAGAACACCAAGAACGCCGACGCCGCGTGGGACTTCCTCTCGACCGCGGTGAACAAGGACAACGCCACCGCCTACGGCATCGACAACAGCCAGATCGCCGTGCGCGCCGACGTCGCCGAGTCCAGCGAGTACCTCGACGCCAACCCGAGCTTCGAGACCTTCTCGAGCTTCGTCGACACCACGCACTTCCGTCCCGCGACCGAGGACTACGACAAGATCTCGAACCAGATCCAGGTCGCCATGGAGGCCGTCATGACCGGTCAGTCCAGCGTCTCGGACGCTGCCGCCGCCTACGACCAGGCCGTCATCGGCATCGTCGGCGAAGAGAACACCCAGAAGGGCTGACCGTGACCGCCCTGGCTTCCACCGGGGCGACCGGAACCGGCCGGGGGTCGCGCGTGAAGACGCGCGGCCTCCGGTCGTCGGCCCGGGCGCTCCCCCTTCTCCCCGCAGCCCTTCTGCTCGCGGTGTTCCTGCTCGGACCGATCCTCGTGTCGCTGTGGGGTTCGCTCACCAACGCCACCCTCTCGGGTTCGACGGCCGTCGCGAGCGAGTTCATCGGACTCGACAACTACACCCAGCTCTTCAAGGCCCCCGACTTCCCCGTCTCGGTCATCAACACGATCGTCTTCGTGTTCTTCTCCGCCGTCATCGGGCAGAACGTGCTCGGCCTCGCCCTGGCGCTCATGATGCGCTCGGGCAACCGCGTCGTCACCGCGGTCGTCGGCACCATCGTCGTCACGGCGTGGGTGCTCCCCGAGATCGTCGCGGCGTTCGCCGCCTACGCGTTCTTCCGCGACAACGGCACCCTCAACGGCATCCTCGCCCTCTTCGGCGCGGAACCGGTGAGCTGGTTGTTCACGATGCCCGTGCTCATGGTGATCTTCGCGAACATCTGGCGTGGCACGGCGTTCTCGATGATGGTCTACTCCGCGGCCCTCGCCGACGTGCCGCCCGAGATCACCGAGGCCGCCGAGGTCGACGGCGCGAGTGGCATCAAGCGCCTCATCTTCATCACCATCCCCATGATCCGCTCCACCATCGGCACCAACTCGATGATCGTGACCCTGCAGACCCTCTCGGTCTTCACACTGATCTTCGTCATGACCGGCGGTGGCCCCGGCAACGCGAGCACGACCCTGCCGATCCTCGCCTACCAGCAGGGTCTGAAATTCGGGGAGCTGGGCTACGGCACGGCCATCGCCACGATCATGCTGCTCATCGGTGCGGTGTTCTCGTTCTTCTACGTCCGCGCGCTGCGCGAGGAGGTCTCGTCGTGAGTGCCACCACCACCCTCCCCGAAGTGACGGGTCGCAGCCGGTCCGTCTCGCGGGCCCCGAAGAAGACCAAGGCGTCTCTGTCGTCGCCGCGCACGCGCGCGCTGAGCGTGCTGAGCAACACGCTGCTGATCGTCGTCGGCATCCTGTTCGTCGTCCCGCTCATCTGGCTCGTCACGGCGTCGCTCGACGCGCAGCCGACGCTGGCGATCAAGATGCCCGAGGTCGTCACGCTCGACAACTTCGCGGCCGTGATGAAGCCCGACCTGCTGTTTTTGCCGCTGTGGAACAGCGTGCTGCTCGCGGGCGGCACGGCCGTCGCCACCGTCGTGCTCGCGTCGCTGGCCGCGTACCCGCTGTCGCGATACAAGATGCGCGTCGGCAAGCCCTTCCTCTACGCGGTGCTCTTCGGCACGTGCCTTCCGATCACCGCGATCATGGTGCCGGTCTACAGCCTGTTCGTGCAGCTGAACCTCATCGACTCCATCGGGGGCACGATCCTCTTCCTCACCGCGAGCGCCCTGCCGATCGCGATCTGGATGATGAAGAACTTCATGGACGGCGTGCCCGTCGAGCTCGAGCACGCGGCCTGGATGGACGGCGCGGGCTCGATGCGCACGCTCGTACAGATCGTGCTGCCGCTCATGCGTCCCGGGATCGCCGTGGTGTTCATCTTCACGTTCATCCAGGCGTGGGGGAACTTCTTCGTGCCCTTCGTGCTGCTGCTCAGCCCCGACTACCAGCCGGCCGCCGTCAGCATCTTCAACTTCTTCGGGTCGTTCGGGGCGGTGGCCTACGGCCAGCTCGCGGCCTATTCGATCGTCTACTCCCTGCCCGTCCTCGGCCTGTACGTGCTCGTGCAGCGCGGACTCGGCGGCCCGTCGGCTCTCGCCGGCGCGGTCAAGGGCTGACTCGTCCCCCCAGACAAGGAACATTTCATGCATGACCGCACCGCGCTCACCGAGATGCGCATCGACCGTTTCATCCGCGAGCGCCTCGCCCCGGCCGTCTATCGCGCCCGCCGTCCCCTGACCGTCTCCGCGTGGGAGGCGCCCGGCGAGCCCGTTCCCTTCGATGAGGCTCGGGATGCCGATTACCGCCCCTTCACGATCGGAACGCCGTGGGGCCGGGCGTGGGGGACCACGTGGTTCGCCGTCTCCGGCGAGGTCCCCGCCGACTGGCGCGACGCCGACGGCGCCCTGCCCGAAGGTACGGTCGCCGAGCTCGTCGTCGACCTCGGCTTCACGGCCGGCCAGAGCGGCTTCCAGTGCGAGGCGCTGATCTGGAACCGCGAGGGCGCCCCCATCAAGGGCATCTCACCCTTCAACAACGCCACCCCCGCGGCCATCGACGCCGAGGGACGTGTCGACGTGCTCGTGGAGGCCGCCTCCAACCCCGATGTGGGCAGCCTCTTCACGTTCGAGCCCACGGCGGTGGGCGATCCCGCCACCGCCGGCGACGCGCCTCTCTACACGCTCCGCGAGATGTCGATCGGCCTGCGCGACATGGCGGTGTGGGACCTGCTTCAGGACTTCCGCCTGCTCCACGGGCTGATCGCCGAGCTCGATGCGACCTCCGCCCGCCGCGCGACCCTGATCGAGGGGATGGATGCCGCGATCGACGCAGTCGATCCCCACGACGTCGCCGGCACGGCACAGGCCGGTCGCGACGTGCTGGCCCCTCTGCTGGCCGCGCCCGCGGCATCCAGTGCCCACGTGCTGCACGCGGTCGGTCACGCCCACATCGATTCCGCGTGGCTCTGGCCCGTGCGCGAGACCGCCCGAAAGGTCTCACGCACGTTCAGCAACGTGCTCTCACTCATGGACGAAGACCCCGGGTTCGTCTTCGCGAGCTCCTCGGCGCAGCAGTTCGCGTGGATGAAGGAGCACTACCCGGCCCTCTGGGAGCGGCTGAAGGCCCGCGTCGCCGAGGGGCGCTTCGTGCCCGTGGGCGGCATGTGGGTCGAGTCCGACACCAACATGGTCGGCGGCGAGGCGATGGCCCGCCAGTTCGTGGAGGGCAAGACGTTCTTCCTCGACGAGTTCGGCATCGACACCGAAGAGGTGTGGCTGCCCGACTCGTTCGGCTACAGCGGCGCCCTGCCGCAGATCATGAAGGCCGCGGGTGCCCGCTGGTTCCTCACGCAGAAGATCTCCTGGAACGAGACCAACCGCATCCCGCACCACACCTTCCGCTGGGAGGGCATCGACGGCTCGCGCATCTTCACGCACTTCCCGCCCGTCGACAAGTACAACTCCGAGGTGACCGCGGCCGACCTCGCGCACGCCGAGCGCAACTTCGCCGACAAAGGCCGCGCCCGCACCTCGCTGCTTCCCTACGGCTTCGGCGACGGCGGCGGCGGGCCCACCCGAGAGATGACCGCGACGATCGCCCGCACGCACTCCCTCGAGGGTGCCCCGATCGTGAAGCACTCCACCCCGCGGGAGTTCTTCGAGACGGCCGAGGCCGAATACGCCGATCCCGCCGTCTGGGCGGGGGAGCTGTACCTCGAGTTCCACCGCGGCACCTACACGAGCCAACTGCGCACCAAGCAGGGCAACCGTCGCAGCGAGCACCTGCTGCGCGAGGCGGAGCTGTGGGCGGCCACGGCGACCGTGCGCACGGGAGCGGCCTATCCGGCCGAGACGTTCCAGCGGCTGTGGCGTCTGGTCTTGCTGCAGCAGTTCCACGACATCCTGCCCGGCACCTCGATCGCCTGGGTGCACCGGGACGCCGAGCGCAACTACGAAGCGATCGCGGCCGAGCTCGAGCAGGTCATCTCCGCCAGTCTCCGCGCCCTCGTCGGCACGGGTGACCGTGCGATCGTCGCCAATGCGGCCCCGCACCGCCGCGCCGGGGCTCCGGCCCTCGCGATCGCCCCGGCGACCCCCGCGGCCGACGTCGCCCCGCGCGTCGAGGGCGAGGGTTTCGTCCTCGACAACGGCATCGTCCGCGCCGAGATCGACGGCCGCGGGCTGATCGTCTCGCTCGTGGATCTGGCATCCGGGAGAGAGGTCGTTCCCGCGGGCCGGACCGCCGGCCTCTTCGAGGTGTTCCGTGACACCCCCACCCAGTGGGACGCGTGGGACATCGACGAGACCTACCGCCGTCATGCGACGCCTCTCGACTCCGCCGACAGCGTGCGGGTCGACGGCGACGCGATCGTCGTCGAGCGCACCGTCGGCGATTCCACGATCGGCCAGCGCATGGCTCTCGCCGAAGGCTCCCGCACGGTGCGCCTGTCGCTCGACGTCGACTGGCATGAGCAGCAGAAACTGCTCAAGCTCGGCGTTCCCGTCGACGTGCACACCGACCGGGCGGCATCCGAGATCCAGTTCGGGCACATCGTGCGCCCGACGCACACGAACACGTCGTGGGACTCGGCGCGCTTCGAGACCGCCGCGCACCGCTGGGTGCGGGTGGCCGAGCCGGGCTTCGGCGTCGCCGTGACGAACGACTCCACCTACGGGCACGACATCACCCGCCACGAACGCGAGGCCGGTGGCACGTACTCCCTGGTGCGGCTGTCGATCATCCGTTCGGCGATGTTCCCCGACCCGGGCCAGGATCAGGGCGCGCATCACCTCGAGGTCGGCATCGTCGTGGGAGCCGACGTGGTCGACGCGGTCGCCGAGGGCTATCGCACCAATCTGCCGACGCGCGTGGTGACGGATGCCGCCGAGACCATGGTCGCGCCTCTGGTCGCGATCGACGTGCCCGGCGTCGTCGTCGAGGCCGTCAAGCTCGCGCAGGACGGCTCGGGCGACGTGGTCGTGCGGCTGTACGAGGCGCTGGGCGAGCGGACGCGGGCGCATCTCGAGGCGGGCTTCGACGTGTCGGGCGTCACGGAGACCGACCTGCTCGAGCGCGAGGTCGACGCCGCGGCGGTGACGAGCGTCTCGGGCGGCGCCGTCGAGCTCGACCTGCGTCCGTTCCAGCTGGTGACGCTGCGGCTGAAGCGCTGACCGCCGGCGCCCGCGGGCGCGAGGGAGACCGGTGCGGCCGGGGAGCGCGACGCCCCCCGGTCGCACCGTCGTTCGCCCGCCGCGCCCGTTCCATGGCGCGTGCGCGTCACCGCGTGGTGGGGGCGCCGCTCCTGTTCCTCCGCTGGTCCCGGCCGCGCCCATCGGCGCGCGGGAGGAGATTCCGGGAGCGGAGGAGGGTTGCCGTGGGCACGGTCCTCCATTCCCGGTTTCTCCTCCGCTGCGTGTCGTATCGCGCCGGCGCGTGACCGGCGGAGGACGGGGGGTGCGGGGAGGAGGGATGCCACGGCGGCTTCCTCCACTCGTCCCGGGTCCTCCCCTCGTCGCGGCCGACGCCGTGCGTTGAGCGGCCGAAGCGTTGCCGTGGCCTCCGCGCGACCGGGGTCACACGGCCGCGACCGCCATCAGGACCACGGATGCCGCCATCGCGGCGATCTGGGCCCGATCGAGCCGCGCCGGCATCTTCAGCACGGCCGCAAGAGACAAGCCGACGTACCCGATCACAGCGCCCGCGAGCACGGGTCCGAG
The DNA here is from genome assembly GCF_001424225.1 of Microbacterium sp. Leaf151. Classification (GTDB taxonomy): domain Bacteria; phylum Actinomycetota; class Actinomycetes; order Actinomycetales; family Microbacteriaceae; genus Microbacterium. The sequence goes on from NZ_LMOR01000003.1 coordinate 310,522, forward strand.
CCCCGGACCATGCGCGTGGGACGCGGCGGGCCCGCCCATGCCGAGCTGCAGCGCGGCCATCACCACCATCCCCAGGGTGGTGTGCGCGGTCATCAGCGCGGACACCCTCGGTGCCCGCTTCTGACGCGGCCGCCGCCAGATGGCGAGGGCCAGCGCGGCCGTGAGCAATACCACCGTCCAGTACACCGGCGCGACGAGGCCCGCCACCGCCGCATCCAGCATCGCCAGCAGCATGAGCACGGATGCCGCGACCTCGGGCGGCCGCACCCGCGCGCGGTCGGCTGCCAGACAGCAGGCGCCGACCGCGGCGGGCGCGACCGCCCAGGCGTGGAGGATCTCGCTCATCGCCTCAGCAGTGGCATCCGGAAGCGGGCTCGTCGGACGCGTGGGGACCGTGCCCGTGCGCGTCCGTGTGGGCCATCGGGGCGCAGTGCGTGCTCGCCGGTGCCGGCACGTTGAGCACCGGGTTGCGCTCGAAGAAGTTGTAGGGCTTCAACGTGAACTTCGCGTAATCCATCGGCATGACCGGCCAGTCCTCGTTACGCGGGAAGTGCGTCAGGCCAAAGGTGTGCCAGAGCACGACGTCCTCGCCCACGAGCGGCTCGTCGCCCTCGATGAAGGCCGGGATGCCGGCACCGCCCGGGTGCTGGTTGACGAAGTCGCCGGCGGCGTAGCGCTCATCGGGGTCGTACTTCGTCACGAACAGGTTCTTCGTGGCGAAGGCGGCGCGCGCGGCGATCGAGGAGTCGTCGTCGGCGAGCAGCACGGGCGTCTCGGTGGGGAAGAGCATGTACGACGTCGCCTGCCCGCGCTCGGTGGTCTTCTCGGTCGAGGCGATCTGCCAGACACGGCTGACCGCGCCGTCGGCGAGACGACCCGAGACTTTCTCGGAAGTGATCGCCGTCACCTTCTTGGTGAAGGCGTTGCCGGCGGGGTTGGTCGCCGAGATCGGCACGCGCACCGCGTCGATCTCGTTGACGACGTTCGCTACGCCGTCGACGGTCATGTCGAGCCGGGCCGAAAAGAGGTGCTGGTGGTAGGGGGCGCCGAGTCCCGGTGCCACCTCCGACGCGTAGGGGTAGCCCTCGCCCGGGTAGGCCGACGTGAACAGGATGCCGGTGAGCTTCGCCTCGCATTCGATCGTGCCGTCGAGGTAGAGGTACCAGTAGAAGCCGTAGTCGTAGTTGCCCACGGTGGTGAAGAACGAGATGACCAGGCGGCGGGCCCGGCGGACCTCGCTCGCTCCGGTGAAGATGTCGGTGTGCTTCCAGAGGGTGCCGAAGTCCTCCTCGTGCATGCACACCGCGTTGCGGACGGTGCGCGGCATCCCGTTCTCGTCCGACAGCACGGCGTCGACGTAGGTGATGTCGCCGACGCAGTCGCATCCGAGTTCGAGCTCGTTCGTGTAGCGGCCGAACAGGTACTCGCCGGTGTCGAAGTAGTTCTGCCAGAACCGGTTCGGGGCGGGGTCCGCGTAGGGCACGACCATCTCGCTGATCGAACCGCGGTACATCACCGGGCGCCCCGCGAACGAGAGTTGACGCAGGATCAGGCCCTCGCGGGTGTCGAAGCCGATGCGCAGATCCCACTCGCCCCACGTGACGTGCTCGCCGTCGACGACGAAGCTCGACCCCTCGGGCTGGGTGATGACGATGGGCTTCAGGCCCTCCAGCGCCGGGCCCTGCAACTCGGGGTCGTCGTAGTTGCCGTGCGTCTCGGGCACGGTGAAACCGGGGGTGTCGACGACCTCGATCACGCGGCGGTCGGCGACGTCGATGTAGGCGGTGAGGCCGTCGACGGGGTGGGCCCACGGGTGGTCGGCGGGGTGATCCTGCCGGAACGCGAAGGTGCGCAGCACCCGTCGACCCACCTCGTTCTCGTAGCCGTAGTGCCCCGCCGACAGCGGTACGAGCACGACGTCGGCGGTGGTCAGGCCCCGCGCGGCGAGGGCGGAGACCCAGACCTCGCTCTCGTTCGCGATGACGCCGACCTCCTCGAACTCCGCGTCGAGGATGGGGAGCTGTCCGTCGGAGCCGTCGAGCTCGGTCTCGCGCAGCACGGCGCCCGACGCGAGCGAGACGACGAGGTCGAGCGAGTGCGCCGTGCGCAGGTTCAGCAGTTGCACGCGGGCGCGGCGCTCGGGCGACGGAGCCTCACCGCGCTCCCACGCCAGCACCGCGCCCTTGGGGGCCTCTTCGAGGCCGACGTACGCGAAGCGGGTGGCTTCGTCGACGCCGGGAAGGCCGGCGACGATGGCGTGGACGGCGGTGATCTCGGCGGAGGTGAGGGAGGCGAGGGGGTGGGCGGGCGCGGCGGGGGCGACGAAAGCGGTGGCGGTCGGATCGGTGAGGGTCATGGTGTCTCTCTCGGGTGGAACGGTCGGAACGGGGTCGGGGGGAACAGCGGCGCCGGATGCCGCGGCGTCGGGGGAGGCGCCGCGGGCGCCGCGGCATCCGGAATCACCCGGCGATGGTGTCGGTGAGCTTCGCGTAGGCGGCGGGGCGCCGGCGACGGATCCACGCCGCTTGCGCGTATCCGAGCAGCGGGAAGACGACGACGAGTCCGAGCAGCGACCACGTCACGGCGCCGAAGACCGGAGCCCCGTCGCCGTCGACGTCGCCGACCATGATCGGGAAGTAGACGACGATGATCACCGCCGACGCCAGCAGCCCCAGGAAGCCCAGCGCGGGGGCGACGATCGTGTTCCACACCCGGCGATCGGCGCGGGTGCGGGCGAAGTAGACGATCACCGCGACAGAGGTCGCCGCCATCAGCACCGCGATGGCGAGGGTCGCCACCCCGGCGAACCACGTGAACACCTGCAGCAGCGGGTCGAGGTTCAGCACGGCGAACACCACCGTGAGCACGCCCGCGGTCGCGGTCTGCACGATCGACGAGACGTGGGGCGACAGGTGGCGCGCGTGCACGGCGCCCACGCGGTCGGGCAGCACCCCCGCGCCCGCCATCGCGTGCTGATAGCGGGTGAGCACGTTGTGGAACGACAGCACGCACGCGAACATCGACGTCAGCAGCAGCACGTTGACGACGATCTCGCCCACGGTGCCGAGATAGATCGCGACGGTGCGGAGCATGAGGGTGCCGGGATCGGCGGCGGCCTCCATGATCCCGCCGGGCCCCCAGGCCATCACCAGGCCCCACGAGGCCAGCGTGTAGAAGATGCCGATGCCGATGACCGCGCCGTACGTGGCCCGGGGGATGGTGCGGTCGGGATCGCGCGCTTCGTCGCGGAAGATGGCCGTCGCCTCGAACCCGATGAAGGCCGCGATGGCGAACATGAGACCCACGCCCGGGGAGCCGCTGAAGACGTTGGCCGGCTCGAAGGGGGCGGCGCTCAACCCTTCGGGTCCGCCGTTCACCACCACGGCGGCGACGAGCGCCAGCACGATGGCGACCTCGGCGACCAGCAGCACGCCGAGCACCTTGCTCGAGAGGTCGATGTGCCGGTAGCCCAGGATGCCGACGAGTCCGACGGTCAACAGCGCGTAGAGCCACCACGCCACCGCGGGTCCGCCGAGCGACACGACGGTGATGCTCAAGAGGTAGCCGATGTAGCCGTACACCGACACCTGGATGGTCGTGTAGGTCAGCATCGCCGTCCACGCGGCGGCGAGGCCCGACGGCCGGCCCAGGCCGTAGCCGATGTAGGTGAAGAAGGCGCCGGGCCGCGGCACGTGCCGGGTCATCGCGGCCAAGCCCACCGCGAACAGCAGCAGGATGACGGCGCTGACGGCGTACAGCGTCGGGAAGCCCGCACCGTTTCCGATCAGGATGCCGAGGGGGGCGGCGCCACCGACGACGGTGAGCGGTGAGGCCGCGGCGACGACCATGAAGACGATGGCGGTGACGCCGAGGGAGCCCTGCAGGGTCCGCTTCGCCGACGCCGCCACCCCCTGCGATTCGAGTTGGGTCATATCGGTTCCTCCGGGTTCGGGTGTGCAACCGACAGTGCTCCTCCGCCGTTGCGCGACCGTGAGGGGCGCGTGAAGGTGTCGTTCCCGCGACTGAGACCGACGGCGGCGGTCGTCTCATTCGGGGGACACGCCCCTGAAACACGGGTGTCGCCGAGCCGCAACCGCCGCGGCGTACCGTCGGCTCATCCCGACGGAGATGACATGACCGCACTCTCCCGCGCCATCGCGCGGCCCGCTCCCGTCGCCGGCTTCGGCGAGCGCTCGCCGTTGCACGGCCTGGAGCGGCGGCGCATCGGGGTCCTCGACCTGGCGGCGCAGTCGGTGGCAGCCGTGGCTCCCGCGGCCGCCGCGACCACGGTGGTGCTGCTGGTGGCCGGGGTGGCACCGGGCATGACCGTGGCGGCCATCGTCGCCGCAGCGGTGCTGAGCCTGGGCGTCGCCCGCACTGTCGCGCAGTTCGCGAGACGGTTCGCCGCGGCCGGCGGGCTGTACACCTACACGGCCCGCGGCCTCGGAACCCGCGCGGGTCTGGCCGCCGGAGCCGCGATCGTCACGGGCTACGCGGCCGTGGCCATGTTTGCCCTGCTCGGCGGCGCCTACTACGGCACGTACTTGCTCGCCGGGCTCTGGCCCGCGCTCGATCGACCGCTCGTCGCGGCGGGTGCCGTCGTCGTCGAGACGGCGATCGTGGCGTTCGTGCTCGTCCGCGGCATCCATGTGTCGGCGCGCGTCGCTCTCGTCGTGGAGGTGCTGTCGGTGGCGCTCATCGTGGTTCTGCTCGGAGTCCTCCTGCTGTACGTCGGCCCGCTCGACGTCGGCTCGGTGCTCGCGATGCCCTCGACGGGCGGCGAGGCCGTCGCCCTCGCCGCCGGAGCGGTCGTCGCCGTCACCGCGTTCGTCGGGTTCGAGTCGGCCACGACGCTGGGGGTCGAGGCCGTCTCGCCGTTGCGCAACGTTCCGCGGGCGATCACGGGCACCGTCGTCATCTCGGGTGCGCTTTTCGTGCTCGCGGCCGTGACGCAGGTCGCGGGGTTCGATGCGCTGGGGGCTGACCTCGCCGCGTCCGCCTCGCCGCTGAACGACCTCGCCGCCGCCTACGGCCTGGGCGGGTGGGGGGTCATCGCCGACGTCGGCATCGCCGCGTCGTTCGTCGCGTGCGCCATCGGCTCCACCACCGCGCTCGTACGCGTGCTGTTCGCGCTGAGCCGCGACGGTGTGCTCCCGACGCGCTTCGGCGCCACGCACCGGCGCTTCGGGACGCCCGCGGCCGCCGTCTCTCTCGCCCTCCCGCTCATCGCGGCCGTGCCGCTGCTGCTGGTGGGCGGAGGTGTCGACATGCGTGACGCGATGCACGCGACACTGTCGGTCGGGGCCGCGGGCTACATCGTCGCCTACATCCTGGTGTGCGTGGCCGCCCCGGTGTTCCTGCGCCGGATCGGCGAGCTCACGCTTCTCCCGACGGTCGTAGCCGCCTTCTCGGCCGCGGCCCTCACGGCGGCCCTGATCGCGTTCTTCGTCGACGACACCGCGACCGGGGGCGTGGGCCTCGCCGTGGTCAGCGTGATCGCGGTGGTGTTCGGGGTGATCGTGATCGTGCTGCGGCGACGGCACGGGTCGGGATCGATCGGCGCGTACGACGAGCCGACCGCGTCCGAGGTCCTCGGGGGAGTGCCCTCGCCGAGGCCGTCGAGCGATGCGTGAGCGCACGGCGCCGGCGCTCAGCGCTCGCCAACCGGGCGCCGTGCACTCGGCGCTGTCGGTGCTGGAGGCCGTCGCGCACCTCGGGGCGGGCGTCACCGCGCAACGCCTGTCGGCCGAGCTGGGTCTGCCGCGCGCGACGACCTACCGGCTGCTGAACCTGCTGGTCGAAGACGAGTTCCTCGTGCGCACTCCGGATCTCGCGGGTTTCGCGCTGGGGGCCAAGGTCGCGCAGTTGGCCGCGGTGGCCGCTCCGCCCGTGCGCCTGTCGTCGGCCGCGCGGGCGGTGGTCGACAACGCCCGTCACCGTGTGCGCGGCGGAGTGCACGTCGTCCTCTTCGTCGACGGACGCATCGTGGTCATCGATGCCGACCCCGACTTCCCGCTGTCCGACCACGCCCGTCTCACGCGGGAGCCGGGGCGCTTCGCGCTCGGGCGCCTGATGCTGGTCGACGATCCCTCCGCCCAGGGTGCGGCCGCCGAGGCCGCCCGTGCGGATCTCGCGCGGTGGGGGGCGACGCGCCAGAGCGGCGAGCTGGCGGCGGTTTCCGGCTGTCTGGCGGTTCCCTTGCGTGACGACGCGGGTCGACTCGCGGGGGCGCTGGGCTTCTCGGGACCACGTCATCGCGTCGACGAGCCCGACACGGTGCTGGCGGCCCTGCGTCCGGCAGCCGACGCCCTCGCTCCGCTCGTGGTGTGACGGGCGTCCGCGCCCGGTACCCGACCCGCCCGGTGCTCTCCGCCCTATGCCGCGGGCGGGACGAGCGCCGCGGGTCGGGTAGGCTGTACTCGGCTCTCCGCGTGGCGGCATCCAGGCCAACTCCCCCAGGACGGAAACGTAGCAAGGGTAACCAGGCTCTACCGGGTGCGCGGAGGGTCTTTTTCTTTGCCCGCGGAGGGATGCCGAACCCTCAGCCCCGGGCGAAGGGCCCCTCGAGTACGGCCCACTGCAGCAGCATGATCGTCTTCGCGTCCTGGATCGAGCCGTTGCGAATCATCGTCAGCGCGTCGTCGATGTGATGTTCGATGATCTCGATCTCCTCGCCCTCTTCGACGAGGCCGCCGCGGTCGCCGCGTCGCGTGGAGCCGTCGTAGGCCGCAGCGAAGAAGTGCAGTCGCTCGGTCACCGACCCCGGACTCATGTAGACGTCGAAGACGTGTTGCACGTCGTCGACGCGCACACCGGTCTCCTCTTCGGCCTCGCGACGGATCGCCGTGACCGGGTCGTCGTCGTCGAGCAGCCCCGCGGCCGTCTCGATGAGCATGCCGTCGGGATGATCGTTCACGTAGACCGGATAGCGGAACTGCCGGGTGAGCAGCACGGTGCGCCGCGTGGGGTCGTAGAGGAGGACCGTCGCGCCGTTGCCCCGGTCGTAGGTCTCGCGCTTCTGGGTGACCCACTCCCCGTCGTCGCCGCGGTAACGGTACGTCGTGGCGCGCAGCACGTGCCAGCCGGCGGCCAGCAACTCGACGTCATCGACGATCACCCGTGGGTTGCGGTCGAGGTCGCGACCGGTCAGGTGCAGGCCGCTCCGGCCGCGGTGGTCGGGGACGGTGGTGCCGGGGAGGGGAGCCGAGGGGGTCACGCTCGCGAGCCTAGACGCGCGGCACCCCTGATCACTCGACGACGAAACAACCCCCGAGCGATGTCGGGCCCCCGCAATAGGCTGGGAACGTGACGCAGAGCATCTACATCACGTCGGCCGAAGGTCATTCGGGCAAGTCCTCCGTGGCGCTGGGCGTGCTCGACGCGCTCAGCCGCGTCACGCCGCGCGCGGGGGTGTTCCGGCCCATCGCGCGCTCCACCGCCGAGCGCGACTACGTGCTCGAGATGCTGCTCGACCACGACAGCGTCGACCTCGCCTACGACGACTGCGTCGGCGTCACCTACGACGATGTGCGCGACGACGCCGATGCTGCGCTCGCGCGCATCGTCGAGCGCTACAAGGCGGTCGAGGCGCAGTGCGACGCCGTCGTCGTCATCGGCAGCGACTACACCGACGTGGGCAGCCCCGCCGAGCTCGCGTACAACGCCCGCATCGCCGCCAACCTCGGTGCGCCGGTGCTGCTCGTGCTCGGAGGCCGCGCGCAGCAGGGACACAGCGAGACGCTGGGCCTGTCCGTGGCCCGCACCCCGCAGGAGGTCGGGCAGATCGCGTCGCTCGCCATCTCCGAGCTGCAGCACGAGCGCGCGGCGCTGTTCGCGGTCATCGCCAACCGCGCCGACGCCGATCGCCTCGACGAGGTGGTGGCATCCGTGCGTCACGTCGTCGACACCGCCGTGGTCGACTCCGCCGTCGCGGGCGGGTCCGCCGAGCGACGCAACGTGCCGGTCTGGGCGCTGCCCGAAGACCGCTTCCTCATCGCCCCCTCTATGCGCGGCGTGCTGCGCTCGGTCGAGGGCGAGCTGATCAAGGGCGATCCGGCGCTGCTCACCCGTGAAGTGCTGGGTGTCGTGGTCGCGGGCATGTCGATGGTCAACGTGCTGCCGCGTCTGAAGGAATCCGCGGTCGTCGTGATCCCCGCCGATCGCACCGAGGTGCTGCTGGCGGCCCTCCTCGCCAACGCGTCGGGCACCTTCCCCTCGCTCGCCGGCATCGTGCTCAACGGCGGGTTCGAGCTGCCCGACGCGATCGTGCGCCTCATCGACGGCCTCGGATCGCCCCTGCCGATCATCGCCACCGACCTCGGCACCTATGACACCGCCGTGCGCATCATGAACACCCGCGGGCGCCTCGCCGCCGACTCCCAGCACCGGTACGACACCGCCCTCGCGCTGTTCGAGCGCCACGTCGACACCGAGCAGCTCACCCGCGAGCTGGGCGTCGCGCGCCCGAGCGTGGTCACCCCGCTGATGTTCGAGTACGGCCTCGTCGACCGCGCCCGCACCGACAAGCGCCGCATCGTCCTCCCCGAGGGAAGCGATGACCGGGTGCTCCGCGCCGCCGCCACCGTGCTCGCGCGCGGCATCGCCGATCTGACCATCCTCGGTGAGCCGATCGAGGTGCGCGGGCGCGCGATCGAGCTCGGTATCGACATCCGTGACGCCGAGGTCCTCAGCCCCTTCGACGCCGTGTACGTCGAGAAGTTCGCCACCGAATACGCGCGGCTGCGCGCCCACAAGGGCGTCACCCACGCCCAGGCCGCCGACACGGTCACCGACGTGTCGTACTTCGGCACCCTCATGGTGCACCTGGGTCTCGCCGACGGCATGGTCTCGGGTGCGGCGCACACCACGGCCCACACCATCCGGCCGGCCTTCGAGATCATCAAGACCGCCCCGGGCGTCTCGGTCGTCTCGAGCGTCTTCCTGATGGCGCTCGCCGACCGTGTGCTCGTCTACGGCGACTGCGCCGTCATCCCCGACCCCACCAGCGAGCAGCTCGCCGACATCGCGGTGTCGTCGGCGGCGACGGCCGAGCAGTTCGGTATCGACCCCCGCGTGGCGATGCTGTCGTACTCGACGGGCGAGTCCGGCACGGGCGCCGACGTCGAGAAAGTGCGCAGCGCCACCGCTCTCGTGCGCGAACGGGCCCCCGAACTGCTGGTCGAAGGGCCCATCCAGTACGACGCGGCCGCCGACGCGGCCGTCGCACGGGCCAAGATGCCCGGCTCCGCGGTGGCCGGACGCGCGACGGTGTTCGTCTTCCCCGATCTGAACACCGGCAACAACACCTACAAGGCCGTGCAGCGCTCCGCGGGCGCGGTGGCCATCGGTCCTGTCCTGCAGGGCCTGAACAAGCCCATCAACGACCTTTCGCGCGGCGCGCTCGTCGACGACATCGTCAACACCATCGCGATCACGGCGATCCAGGCTCAGGGAAGCCCGGCCACCGAGGCTCCCGCAGAAAGGAGCGCGTCGTGAGCGTCGTCCTCGTCGTCAACAGCGGTTCGTCGTCGTTCAAGTACCAGCTGCTCGACATGGAGCACGAGCACGTGCTCGCATACGGGCTGGTCGAGCGCATCGGCGAACCCTCGACGGGCTCTGGGTCCGGGGGGACGGCGACGCACACCGTCAAGGCGGCTGCGCTGGCCGACGCCGACGGCCCCGCGCCGACCGTGACCGACGCCACGTACACGATCGAGCGCGAGATCCCCGACCACACCGCCGGGTTCGCCGTCATGCTCGAGGCCTTCGCCGCGCACGGCCCCTCTCTCGAGGAGCGGGCTCCCGTCGCCGTCGGGCACCGCGTCGTGCACGGCGGAGCGCGCTTCTTCGAGCCCACCGTCGTCACCCCGCTCGTCGAGATCAACATCGACGAGCTTTCGGTGCTCGCACCGCTTCACAACCCGGCCAACCTGGCCGGCATCGTCGCGGCCAGGAAGGCGTTCCCCGACGTCCCCCACGTCGCGGTCTTCGACACCGCGTTCCATCAGTCGCTCGCGCCCGAGGCCTATACGTACGCCATCGACCGCGAGGTCGCCGAAGCCCATCGCATCCGTCGCTACGGCTTCCACGGCACGAGTCACAAGTTCGTCAGCGAGGCCGCTGCCGCCTTCGTGGGGCGGCCGCTGGGCGAGCTCAAGCAGATCGTCTTCCATCTCGGCAACGGCGCATCGGTCGCCGCGATCGAGGGGGGCCGATCCGTCGACACGTCGATGGGCCTCACCCCGCTCGAGGGCCTCGTGATGGGCACCCGCTCGGGCGACCTCGACCCGGCGGTGCTCCTGCAGCTGGCGCGTCGCGCCGACATGTCGACCGCCGATCTCGACACCCTCCTCAACAAGCGTTCGGGCCTGCTGGGCCTCGCCGGGGTGTCCGACATGCGCGACATCGGGGAGCGACGCGACGCCGGCGACCCGGCCGCCCAGCTCGCCTTCGATGTCTACATCCACCGCCTCCGTGCCTACGCGGGCGCCTATCTGGCTCAGCTCGACGGTGTCGACGTCATCTCGTTCACGGCCGGGGTGGGCGAGAACGCGGCCGCCGTGCGGGCTGAGGCGATGGCCACGCTCGGATTCGCCGGCGTCGAGATCGATCCCGAGCGCAACGCCCGCCGCGAGCGCGGCATCCGTCGCATCTCCACCGACGCCTCGCGCGTCGAGGTCCTCGTGGTGCCCACCGATGAAGAACTCGAGATCGCCCGGCAGACGCTGTCGGTCACGGCCTGACGCCGGACCAGCCCGACGATCGATCCGGCCGGTGGCGGCCGTCAGACGCCGGCCAGCGCCATATGCACTTGGTAGCGGTCGCCGCGGTACCACGACGTGACGTGTTCGACGGGGATGCGGCTCGCGCGCGACGTGCGCCGGAACACCAGCACCGCCGACCCCGGGACGACGTCGAGCGAGGTGGCGGTGTCGCCGCTGACGGTCTCCGCCCACACCGTCTGCTCGGCGGCGTCGATGCGCACGCCGTATCGCTCCGCGAGCACGCCGTAGAGCGATCCGCTCAGCTCCCGTTCGCCGAGGTCCGGTGCGACGCGAGGCGAGTACCAGCCGAGTTCGAGAGCCATCGGGATGCCGTTGGCCAGACGCAGGCGCTCGATGCACCAGGCCGTCTCGCCGTCGTTCAGCGCAAGAGCTGCGCGAACGTCGAGCGGCGGCACGGCTGATTCGATGTGCCGCACGAGCGTCGTCGCCACCATGCCGCGGCGGCGCATGTCTTCGGTGAAAGAGGCGAGGTGCAGGTGCGACTGCACACGTTCGCCCGCGACGAAGGTGCCCTTCCCCTGCACGGTGTAGAGCTTCTGCTCCTCGATGAGCTGACGCAGCGCCTCGCGGACGGTCGCGCGGCTGACGCCGTGTCGGGCCGAGAGCTCTCGCTCCGATGGGATGACCGCGTGCGCGGGCCACGTGGTGCCGATGTCCGAGAGGAGGATGGCTCGCAGCTGGGCGTGCTTGGGGACGGGTCCGGGCGTGACGGCGGCGGTCGGGGCGTCGGCCTCGCGGAGACGGGTCATGACGACGTCGGCTTTCGGTGTTGACACGGTCAGCTCCGGCGACTACTTTCACTGGTACGTACCAGTACGACCCAGTGAGCAGACCATGGGGCGGGCAAGTGTTTCACCTCCCAGCCTATGCGCGTTCGGTGGTGCGTACCGCTGACCCGCCGTCTCATCGAGGAGTGCCCATGCCCGACATCCTGTCCCCGCTCGTGGGAACCGTCCTTCCGTTGTCGGCCGTTCCCGACCCGCTCTTCGCGCAGGGCGCGATGGGGCCCGGTGTCGCGATCGACCCGCCGGCCGACGTGGTCGATGCGGTCGCCCCCATCGACGGCACCCTCCTGCAGGTGTTCCCGCACGCCTTCGTCGTCGTCGCCGACGACGGACTCGCCGTCCTCGTGCACCTGGGCCTCGACACCGTCCAGCTTCAGGGGCAGGGCTTCACGGCCTTCGCGGCCAAGGGCGACCGCGTGAGCGCGGGCACCCCGGTCATCGCCTACGACGTCCCCGCCATCCGCGCCGCGGGGCTCTCCAGCGTGGTCTCCGTCGTGGTGCTCGAGCGCTCGGCTGACGAGGTCACGGTCGTAGGCGCCGAGGGCGCCGACGTCCTGCCCGGCGCCCGGCTCCTGTCCGTCTGATCCACTCCTTCACCGTCGAGAGAGAACCCTCCATGACCGCTACCGCCCCCGTCGCCCGCCGCCGCGGCATCCCTGGATTCGCCCAGATGCAGCGCCTCGGCAAGAGCCTGATGCTGCCCATCGCCGTGTTGCCCGCGGCCGGCATCCTGCTCCGACTCGGCCAACCCGACCTGCTCGGTCGGATCGACCTGCCGGTCATCGGCCCGTTCTTCCAGGCTATGAGCGCCGCGGGAGGCGCACTCTTCGACAACCTGGGGCTGCTGTTCGCGGTCGGTGTCGCCATCGGCTTCGCCAAGAAGGCCGACGGCTCCACCGCGCTCTCGGCCGTGGTCGGATACCTCGTGCTGGCGAATGTCTTCACGGTGATGTCGCCGGTCGTGCTCGCGGGTCAGACGACGGCGGCCGGCGACCAGGTGCAGATCAACTACAGCGTCTTCGGCGGCATCGTCATCGGTCTGCTCACCGCGTGGCTGTTCGACCGGTACCACACCATCGAACTGCCCTCATATCTCGGCTTCTTCGGCGGACGCCGGTTCGTTCCCATCGTCGTCTCGCTTGCGAGCCTCGTCGTCGCATTCGGGCTGAGCTACTTCTACCCGATCTTCAGCACCGGGCTCTCGGGCCTGGGAGCGTTCATCGGCGGCACCGGCGCGATCGGGGCCTTCGTCTACGGCTTCGCCAACCGCATGCTGATCCCGGTGGGTCTGCATCACATCCTCAACTCCTACGTCTGGTTCCTGCAGGGGTCGTACGCCGAGAGCGACGGCAGCGTCGTCACGGGGGAGCTCACGCGCTTCGCCGCGGGGGATCCCACCGCCGGGGCGCTCACCGCGGGGTTCTATCCCGTGCTCATGTTCGGTCTTCCGGCCGCGGCGCTCGCGATGATCCACCTCGCCAACCCCTCGCAGCGGAAGGCGGCCATCGGCATCCTGGGCGCGGCGGGCCTGACGGCCTTCCTCACCGGCGTCACGGAGCCGCTCGAGTTCGCCTTCATGTTCGCCGCATTCCCGCTGTACGTCGTCCACGCGCTGCTCACGGGCATCTCGCTCGCGGTGGCCTACTTGCTCGACATCCACCTCGGCTTCTCGTTCTCGGCGGGCCTGTTCGACCTGCTCCTCTACGGCACCGCCCCTGCGGCCGACAACGTCTGGCTCCTGGTGGTCATGGGCGTGGTCTACTTCGCCGTCTACTACCTGCTGTTCCGCTTCGTCATCAAGAAGTGGAACCTGCGTACCCCCGGTCGTGAGGACCTCTCCGCCCCGACGGGGGATGCTCCCGCGGTGGACGCCGACACCACCGGCTCCGTGGCGGGCGCATCGCAGCCGGTCACGGCATCCGCCCCCGAGACGCGCGCCGCATCGGCCGCGGCGGGCGCGGAGCCGTCGACGACGGAGCAGCTGATCGCCGCGTTCGGCGGCCGCGACAACCTCGTGCACGTCGACGCGTGCATCACGCGACTGCGCATGGAGGTCGCCGACCGCGCCCTCGTCGACCATGCGCGTCTCAAGCAGCTCGGTGCCGCCGGCGTGCTGGAGGTGGGCGACAACGTCCAGGCCGTATTCGGCCCCCGCGCGGAGGCGCTGAAGAACGACATCCTCGAGGCGCTCTGATGGAGGTCGTCGTCGTCGAGACCCCCGAAGAGGCGGCGCGCGTCGTCGCCGACGCCTACACCGCCCTCCTCGAGCGGACGCCCACGGCGGTGCTGGGCCTGGCCACCGGCTCGACCCCGCTGCCGATCTACCGCGAGCTCGCGCGCCGTCACCGCGAGGAGGGGCTCAGCTTCGCCGAGGCGCGGGCGTTCCTGCTCGACGAATACGTGGGCCTGCCCCCCGGGCACCACGAGAGGTACCGCGAGTTCATCCGCGCCGAACTCGAGCAGCATGTCGACTTCGCACTCGGAGCGATCGTCGGACCGGGGGATCTCGATGCCGCCCCCCTCGACGCGGGGCCGGTGTACGAACGGATGATCCGGGATGCCGGGGGCATCGACCTGCAGATCCTCGGCATCGGATCCGACGGGCACCTCGCCTTCAACATGCCGATGTCGAGCCTGGCCAGCCGCACCCGCGTGAAGACCCTCACCACGCGCACCCGACAGGACAACGCGCGCTTCTTCGGCGGCGATATCGGGCAGGTCCCCACCCACTGCCTCACACAGGGGCTGGCCACGATCCTCGACAGCCGCCACGCCGTCATGCTCGGCTTCGGCCGCGCCAAGGCGCAGGCGGTTCGCGAGGCCGTCGAGGGTCCGCTGTCGTCGCGGTGGCCGGCGTCGGTGCTGCAGCTCCACCCGCACGCGACCGTCGTGGTCGATGAGGATGCCGCCGGCCAGCTCGCCTTCGTCGATTACTACAGCACGACCTACGCCGGCAAGCCGGTGGGACAGGGGCTGTGATGCGCCTGCGGGCCGCTCGCGCCCTGATCGGCGGAGCGTTCGTGGGTCCCGTCGTCATCGAGGTCGCCGCCGGACGCATAGACCGCATCCGCCCCGCGACCGGGGACGAGAGCGTCGATCACGACGTCGTCGACGGGGTCGTGACGGCGGGCCTGCTCGACCTCCAGGTCAACGGCTCGTTCGGCGTCGATGTCGCGGGAGCCGACGAGTCCGGTTGGCAGACGCTCTTGACGGGTCTGGCCGCGCGCGGCGTGACCGGCATCGAGCCCACCGTCATCACCGCACCCCTGCCCGAGACCGTCACCGCCCTCGAGCGCGTGGGACGGGCGCGCGACGCCTTCGCCGACGAGCCCGTCGCCAGGATCCTCGGTACGCACCTCGAGGGGCCGTTCCTCTCGCCCGCGCGCAAGGGCGCTCACCGTGCCGAGTGCATGCTCATGCCCGAGCGATCGCACCTCGACACCCTGCTCGAACGCCCGGCGGCGCGCGACGCGCTACGCACGGTGACCCTTGCGCCGGAGCTGCCCGGCGCCCTCGCCGCCATTCGCCGTCTGACCGGCGAGGGGTACATCGTCGCGGTCGGCCACAGCGACGCCACCGCCGCGCAGGTGCACGCGGCGGGCGACGCGGGTGCCACCATGACCACGCACGTGTTCAACGCGCAGCGGCCGCTGAAGCCCCGCGAACCGGGCGTCCCCGGAGCCGTGCTGACGGACGACCGCTTCTTCGTGGGCACGATCATCGACGGGCAGCACCTCGAACCCCGCGTCGTCTCGCTCGTGCTCGCCGCGGCCGGTCGGCGTACCGTCGGCGTCACCGATGCGATCGCCACGGCGGGCCTCGACGCCGGCCAGTGGCTCGACTTCGGCGGGCAGCCGGTGGCCAACGACGAACACGGCCTGGGTCGTCGTCGCGACGGGACGATCGCCGGGGCCGGCATCGTCCTCGACGAGGGCGTGCGTCGCATGATCGGAGCCGGAATCGACCCCGCCGTCGTGCTGGCCGCCTGCACCGAGAACGCCGCGCGCTCGCTCGGGCGCTCCGACATCGGCCACGTCGCCGAGGGCGCGGTCGCCGACCTCGTGCAGTGGGATGCCGGATGGCATCCGTCGCAGGTCTGGATCGGCGGACGCGCGTTGTCGGTGCCGACCCGCTGACGCCCGGGCGCCGCACCCGCCAGTACGCTGGGGAGGCGGCGCTCCGGGCGCCCGCGCCACCGCACCCCGATCTGGAGCCCGCCGTGACCGACAGCCGCGACCTGCCCGACCTCACGACCTTCGAAGGCGTCCTGTTCGATCTCGACGGGGTGCTCACCCCCACCGCCGAGGTGCACATGCGGGCGTGGAAAGAAATGTTCGACGAGCTCTTCACCGCGTGGCGGATCGAGCCGGCGTACACCGATCGCGACTACTTCGAGTACGTCGACGGCAAGAAGCGCTACGACGGCGTCGCCTCGCTCCTGCGCAGCCGCGACGTCGAGGTGCCCTGGGGAGACCCCTCCGACGACCCGTCCGAAGACACCGTCTGCGGCGTCGGCAACCGCAAGAACGTGGTTTTCTCGCGCATCCTGCGCAGCGAGGGCATCCAGCCCTACCCGGGCTCGATCGCCCTGCTCGACGTGCTGCAAGCCGCGGGCACGCCGATCGCCGTCGTCTCCAGTTCCAAGAACGCCGTCGAGGTGCTCGAGGCCGCCGGCATCCGCGACCGGTTCCCCGTCGTCATGGACGGCGTGGTCGCCGAGCGCGACCACCTGGCATCCAAGCCCGCCCCCGACGTGTTCGCCGAGGCCGCCCGCATGCTGGGCGTCGACCCGGCCCGCTCGGCCGCCGTCGAAGACGCCCTGAGCGGGGTGCGCTCCGCCGCGGCGGCCGGCTACGTCGTCGTGGTCGGCGTCGATCGAGGTGTCGGTGCCGACGACCTGGCCGCCGCCGGTGCGACGGTGGTCGTCGACGACCTCGCCGCGTTCGTAGACTGAGCCGTCGCCTGCACGCGACACCCCCTCGCCGTCCCCGAGCGGCGAACCCGAGCTCCACCCGCACGAGCGGCATGCCGCCGTCTCGCGCCGACTCAGAACCGGCCACCGGAAGGCACCCCCGATGATCGATCGCGATCGCTTCCCCGTCGACGAGTGGCGCCTCGTCGAAACGCAGTTCTCGCTCGACGACGTGGGGGTCACCGAAACCCTCTTCGCCGTCGGCAACGGCTATCTCGGCCTGCGCGGCAACTCGATCGAGGGCCGGTTCGCCCTCGAGCAGGGCACCTACATCAACGGGTTCCACGAGACGTTCCCCATCCGCCACGCCGAGCAGGCCTACGGCTTCGCCGAGGTCGGCCAGACCATCATCAACGCGCCCGACGCCAAGGTTCTGCGCGTCTACGTCGACGACGAGCCGCTCTCGCTCGACGTCGCCGACGTCCGCGAGTACGAGCGCGTGCTCGACATGCGCCAGGGGATCCTGCGCCGGAGCCTGCTGTGGGTCACCCCCTCGGGCAAGCGCGTGCGCATCGAAGACGAGCGCTTCGTCTCGTACGACGAGAAGCACCTCGCCGTGCTGCGGCTCACCGTGACCGTGCTCGACGCCGACGCGCCCGTCACCGTCAGCAGCCAGCTGCTCAACCGGCAAGACGGCGAGGGCATCTACGGCGGCTCGCCGATGGCGTCCCGGAAGGCCGGATTCGACCCGCGAAAGACCGAGAAGCTCAGCGATCGGGTGCTGCAGCCGCGCGAGTACTGGCAGGACGGCGATCGCTCGGCCCTGAGCTACGAGGTCAGCGAGTCGAACATGACGCTCGCGGTCATCGCCGACCACCTCATCGACACGCAGAACGAGTACACCGCGCGGCGACTCATCGAGCCCGACATCGCCAAGAACGTCTACCGCGTGCAGGCGCGCGCGGGCGTCCCCACCACGATCACCAAGCTGGTCAGCTACCACACGTCGCGGGGCGTCCCCACGGGCGAACTGCTCGATCGGTGCCGCCGCACGCTCGACCGTGCGGTCGAGACGGGCATCGAGGGCCTGTTCGCCCAGCAGATCGACTGGTACGCCGACTTCTGGGAGCGCTCCGACGTGCGCATCGGCGGACACGGCGATCTGCAGCAGGCCACGCGCTGGTGCCTGTTCCAGCTCGCGCAGGCGGCGGCCCGCGCCGACGGCCAGGGCGTTCCCGCGAAGGGCGTGACCGGGTCGGGATACAGCGGGCACTACTTCTGGGACACCGAGGTGTACGTGCTGCCGTTCCTGGCGTACACGTCGCCCCTCTGGGCACGCAACGCCCTGCGCATGCGCTATCTGATGCTGCCCGCGGCGCGCAAGCGCGCTCACCAGCTCAACGAGGCCGGGGCGCTCTTCCCCTGGCGCACGATCAACGGCGAAGAGGCATCGGCTTACTACGCCGCCGGCACCGCGCAGTACCACATCAACGCAGACGTCGCCTTCGCCCTGGCGAAGTACGTGCGAGCCACGGGCGACGAGGAGTTCCTCGCCCGCGAGGGCGTGGACATCGCCGTCGACACCGCGCGCCTGTGGTCGACGCTGGGCTTCTGGCGCTCGAGCGACGCGGCCGACGACGGCGAGCACGATTCGTTCCACATCCACGGCGTGACGGGTCCCGACGAGTACACGACCGTCGTCAACGACAACCTCTTCACCAACGTGATGGCGCGCTTCAACCTGCGCTTCGCCGCCCGCACGGTCCGCTACCTCGCCGACAACGACCCCGACGCGTACGCGAACATGGCCGAGCGCATGAACCTCGACCCTTCCGAACCCGAACGCTGGGAGCGCGCCGCCGAGGCGATGCACATCCCCTTCAGCGAGGCCCTCGGCATCCACCCCCAAGACGCCGTGTTCCTCGAGCGCGAGATCTGGGACCTCGAGAACACCCCTCCCGACCAGCGCCCCCTGCTGCTGCACTTCCACCCGCTGGTCATCTACCGCTACCAGGTGCTCAAGCAGGCCGACGTGGTCCTTGCTCTGTTCCTGCAGGGCAATCACTTCACGGATGCCGAGAAACTCGCGGACTTCGAGTACTACGACCCGCTGACCACCGGTGACTCGACGCTGTCGGCGGTCGTGCAGTCGATCCTGGCCGCCGAGGTGGGCTACCAGGACCTGGCGCTGGAGTACTTCCGTCAGGCCGCGTTCGTCGACCTCGGCGACCTGCACCACAACGCCTCCGACGGCGTGCACGTCGCGTCGGCCGGCGGTGTGTGGACGGCGCTCGTCAGCGGCTTCGGCGGCATGCGCGACCACTTCGGACGGCTCACGTTCGATCCGCGCCTCCCCGCCGACTGGCCCGAGCTGTCGTACGTGCTGCACTGGCACGGGACGCGGCTCAACGTCACCCTCACGACGAACGCGCTCACGCTGCGTGCGGGGGAGGAAGGCGCGCCCGTCGCGTTCGCGGTGCGCGGTGTCGACTACACCGTCGCTCCCGGAGAGACGGTGCGCGTGGCGCTGCACGGGCAGGGTCCGGTGCGTCCGGGCCGCCCCTCGATCCGTCAGCTCGAGGGCTCGGTGCGCGAGGACGGCACGCTGCTGTCGGCGTCGGTGCCCATCGTCACGGCGACGATCCCGGTCGTGAACGACGACGACGGCCCCATCGCGGTCGGCCTCGACGGGGGGTTCTGACCCGCGCACGCGGCGGCTCCCTGTGCGGGGGTCGCCGCGTGCGGCGTTTCCGGGCCGCGGATTCGGCCTGGCGGGTGCGGCCTCGCGGGTGCGTCGAGGACAGGGGATCCCGTGAGAACAGGGCCGGGTGCCCGTGGATCGTCCTGTACCGGCGAGATCTCCTGTTCTGGGGGCGCTGGGGCGTAGCCGAACGGGACCGGTCGCGGCGTGATGCTGGATTGGGAGCGCGGCAGCCGGACGCCCAGCGAGAGGATGCCGCGGAGGCGATGTCGGAGGGACGCCGTAGGCTGTTCGGGTGACGACAGCCCTGTACCGCCGATACCGCCCCGAGGCGTTCGGCGAGATGATCGGGCAGTCGCAGGTGACGGAGCCGCTGATGACCGCGCTGCGCAGCGATCGCGTGGGTCACGCGTACCTGTTCTCGGGTCCGCGCGGCTGCGGAAAGACCACGTCCGCCCGTATTCTCGCCCGTTGCCTCAACTGCGCAGCCGGCCCCACCGACACCCCCTGCGGCACATGCGACAGCTGCGTCGAGCTGGGTCGTGGCGGCGGCGGATCGCTCGACGTGGTCGAGATCGACGCGGCCAGCCACAACGGTGTCGACGACGCCCGCGATCTGCGCGAGCGCGCGATCTTCGCTCCCGCTCGTGACCGGTTCAAGATCTTCATCCTCGACGAGGCCCACATGGTCACGCAGCAGGGCTTCAACGCCCTGCTCAAGCTCGTCGAAGAGCCCCCCGCTCACGTGAAGTTCATCTTCGCCACCACCGAGCCCGAGAAGGTGCTGGGCACGATCCGCTCGCGCACGCACCACTACCCGTTCCGCCTCGTCCCGCCCGCGGCCATGCTCGAGTACGTCCACGAGCTGTGCGAGACCGAGGGGGTCGGGGTCGAAGCCGGTGTGCTGCCGCTCGTCGTGCGCGCCGGCGGCGGATCGCCCCGTGACACGCTCTCGCTTCTCGATCAGCTCATCGCCGGCTCCGACCCGTCGACAGGTTCGGGGACTGAACCGGCCGGCCACGTCCTCGTCCGCTACGAGCGGGCCGTCGCCCTGCTCGGTTACACCCACTCCGAGCTCCTCGACGAGGTCGTCGATGCGTTCGCGTCGAACGACGGCGGGGGAGCCTTCGCCGCGGTCGACCGGGTCGTTCAGACCGGGCAAGATCCGCGCCGTTTCGTCGACGACCTGCTCGAGCGGCTCCGCGACCTCATCATCGTCGCGGCGACCGGCGCCGGGGCGTCCGCCGTGCTGCGCGGGGTGCCCGACGACGAACTCGAGCGCATGGCCCGTCAGGCGACGGCCTTCGGCGTCCATCGCCTCTCGCGCACGGCCGACCTCGTGGTGGCTGCGCTCGACGAGATGACGGGCGCCACCTCCCCGCGCCTGCAACTCGAACTGCTCGTCGCTCGCGTGCTCACCCACGCGGGGGTGTCGCAGGGCACCTCGCCCGCTGCGGCCCACGACCTCGAGGCGGCGCGCGGCACCACGTCGGCCGCGCCGCAGCTCGCTCCGGCCACCGGCCGCCCCGCCTCACCCGCCGCCGACATCGCCGCACCCGGACGAACGGATGCCGCACCGGCGTCGCCGCGCGTCGCGACTCCGGCGATCGCGTCGCCCGGTGGGGCCGCGCCCGAGTCAGGTGCCTCGCACGTGTCGCCTCCGCGCGTGGCTTCGCCGTCCGGCCCGTCGCCCTCCTTCGCGTCGACCGGGATCGCCTCTCCGGGTGCGTCGACCGCCGCTCCGGCCGCGCCTCGCGTCGCGGCGCCCGCCGTCGCCTCGCCGGGTGTCGCCACTTCGGGTGTCGCCACGCCAGCGATCGCGTCGCCCGGCGCAACCGCACCGCCCTCTTCCGCGCCGGCCCCCGCTGCCGAGACCGCCTCGCCGGCTTCCCCGCAGCCGTCGGACGCAGCCTCGCGTCCGTCGGAGGCACCCGCGCGTCCCGAGACGACGCCCGGGCGGGGCGCGTTCGACGACGACGCGCCGCCGCTCACCGACGACGACGCACCGCCTCCGTTCGATGATCCCGAACCGGTCGCCGAGCCTGGGGGCCGCGGGCGCACGCCCGCCGCACGAGCCGCTGCCGACGCGCACCCGTTCGACACAGCGCCCACTCCCGAGACGACCGAGAACTCGGGCGCTGCGCCCACTCCCGACACCACGGCGAATTCCGGCCGCACTCCCGATCCCGCGGTTTCGGCGCCGCAGAACGCGGCCGATCCCGACTCGACGGCGCCCGCGTCCGGCGACCTCGAACCGGCTGCGGCGCCGGCGCGTGCAGCCGCCGCACCGCCCACCGCCGCCGACGACACCGCACCGCCCGCCGCCGCCGACGACACTGCATCAGTTCCCGCGCCCGCGGCGTCGGAGGCAGCTACCGACGACGTCTCACCTCTCGAGGCCACCGCCCCGACCCCGCCGGTCACACCTGTCGGCCCGATCGAGCTCGGGCATCTTCGCGACGCATGGCCGGAGATCCTCGCCCAGCTCGAGGTCGCGAGCCGTGCGTCGTGGCTCGTCGTGTCGACGGCCACCGTGCGCGCCTTCGACGATGACGTGCTGACCCTGTCGTTCCGCGCGGCCGGCGACCTGAACGCCTTCAAGACGCGCACGCCCGACGGGGGTGCGAGCGAAGACCTGCGCCAGGCCATCCAGACCGTGCTCGGCGTCCGCGTGAAGTATCTCGCGCGCCTCGACGGCGACGGTCCGGGGGGTTCCGGTCCCGGGGCACCGCCGCGCGGCCCCGCGGCCGGATCCGACGCCCCTCGCGGCGGGGCATCCGCGAGCGCTCCCTCCGCTCCACGATCGGCGGCGCCGTACACCGCATCGGTCACCGAGTGGGCTGTCGCCCCGATTCCGTCCGCCGACGTCGCCGGGGCAGGGGCCCCCACGACGGGCGCGCCCTCTGCCGCATCCCCCCTCGGCGGCCACACTGCGTCCGCCGGTCTCGCGTCGACGGCTCTGGCCGTCGACGACGAGCCCGACGAGGCCGCCGCGACGCCCGAGACCTTCGCCGTTCACCCCGGTGTGGTGCTCCCGCCGCGTGAGGTGACCCCCTCGGTGCCCGCACCCGACGAGGTCGACGACGACGACGTGATCCCGCCGGCCGACGATGTCGAGGCACCCCTGCCCCCCGTGGTCGTCCCGCGCATGGCCCCGCTCCGCGGCGGTGTCCAGCGGTACGGCGAGGCGGTCGTCCGCCAGGTGCTCAGCGCCACCTACGTGCGCGACGAGCCCTACGAGCCCCCGACGAGGTTCAGCTGATGTACGACGGCATCGTGCAAGACCTGATCGATGAGTTCGGCCGGCTCCCGGGGATCGGCCCGAAGTCGGCGCAGCGCATCGCGTTCCACATCCTGCAGTCACCGTCATTCGATGTCTCACGTCTGTCCACGCTGCTGGGCGAGATCCGCGACAAGGTGAAGTTCTGCGAGATCTGCGGCAACGTGTCCGAGCAGGATCGCTGCTCGATCTGCCGCGACCCGCGACGCAATCCGGTCCTCATCTGCGTCGTCGAAGACGCGAAAGACGTCGCGGCGATCGAGCGCACGCGTGAGTTCCGCGGGCTGTACCACGTGCTCGGCGGGGCGATCAGCCCCATCGCCGGCATCGGCCCCGACGACCTGCGCATCACGCAGCTCATGAAACGGCTCGCAGACGGAACGGTGCAGGAAGTCATCCTCGCCACCAATCCCAACCTCGAGGGCGAGGCGACGGCCACCTACCTCAGCCGCCTGCTGCACACCCTCGAGATCCGCGTCACGCGCCTGGCATCCGGCCTGCCGGTCGGCGGCGACCTCGAGTACGCCGACGAGGTCACCCTCGGTCGCGCATTCGAGGGTCGCCGCACGCTCTGACCGGTGTCACTCCTCGGGCCGGCAGACTCTTCCTCCGATCCCGACAGGCCCGTCCCGGTGCGCCCCGCGGCTCCGGCCGTTCCGCTGTGCACGACAGCGGGTCGTTTCACCGACACGCCGTGTCGGTCCGCCCTGTCGTTGCGTGTCGCCGGTGCCGTCCGTCGTTGTGCTCGCCGCCACTCCGTTCGGCTCATCCGTGCACGACAGCGGGCGGTTGGACCGACACGCCCTGCCGCGGGGCCTGTTCGCGGCGTGTCGGGGGTGCCACCCGCCGTTGTGCACGACGAAGCGGCATCGCACCGAGCGCCGACGCCGCGCCTCCGGCCGATCCGAAGCCTCGGCGCCTACCCGCGCGCCCGCGCTCTGACCCGGGTGACGCTCGACAGCGTCGCGCGCACGGGCTGGCCGAGGTAGATGCCGAGCGAGGCCCCCACGGCGAGGGCGATGCCGATGGTCGCCGCGCCGGCGAGGGTCGTGACGCCGGTCATGAGCACGGCTGCGTCGTCGCCCGACTCCACGATGCCGAGCAGTCCGCGGAACACCGCGGCACCGGGCACGAGCGGAAGGATGGCGGCGGTCGTGATGGCCACCGACGGCACATGCAGGCGGTAGGCGACCACGATGCCCGCGAAGCTGCCGACGAATGCGCCCACACCGCTGGCGGCGGCCACCTCGAAGCCCAATGACGTCGCGCCCACGTACCCGGCCCACGCGACGAGGCTGAGGGCGGCGGAGACGACGATGATCCGGGTACCGGCGCCGTTGTAGACGGCGACGGCGATGGCGATCACAGCGGCGCCGACGAACTGCACGGTGAGGGGTCCCAGCGGCAGGGCGCTGGAGGGCGGCGACATGCCGAGCCCGATCACGCGCACGGTCTCGAGCCCGGCCAGGATGCCCAGCACCACACCGAGGGTCTGCGTCGTGAGTTCCAGGATGCGCCCGGTCGCCGTCAGCGCGAACCCGTCGATGGCATCCTGTGCCGCTCCCACCACGGTGAGACCCGCGAGCATGAGGACGATCCCGGATGCCACGATCACCGACGGACGGATGTCTATGGCGGCATCCAGGCCGGTGTAGCGCAGCAGGGGAGAGAGGGCGGCGACGACGGTCAGCACGAAACCGCCCGCGATCTGCGCGAAGAAGTACGGCATCCGCGCACGGGCCATCACGTGCTGGGTCGTGGCGGCGAGGGCTGCGGCGATGAACGACAGCACCAGCGCGAGCCAGTTGGCGCCGAACATGATCGCGACGCCGGCGGCGAGCGACGCCTGCGAGACGATCACGATGGCCGGGCGGTAGCGGAACGGCAGCCGCCTGATCGCGCGGCAGCGGGTGATCGCGTCGTCGAGAGCGAGTCCGCCGGTGACCTCGGTGACCAGTGCCTGCAGGCGCTGCAACTTCGCGTGGTCGGGCACAGACCCGCGGACCACCCTCAGCAGGGTGGTCGGGTGGTTCGCCCCCGGGCGGCTGTGCGCGATGGTGATCGAGTTGTACGTCACGTCGACGTGCACGGGGTCGAGCCCGTACGCCCCGCACACGCGCACGATCGTCAGGGTCACCTCGTTCGCGGGCGCCCCGACGACGAGCATCGTCTCGCCGATGCGGATGGCGAGGTCGAGGATGCGGGTGGCCAGCGCCTCGTCGATGACCGGGAGGAGGGTCGTGTCGAAGGATGCCGCGTCGGCCGTATGGGTGAGGCGACGCAGCGAGGACAGCCAGTGGCCGGGGGTGAGCGGCATGTGATCGCTCCAGGGGGAGGGGGTGGAACCCGTCGATCCTAGTCGCGACCGCTCGGGAGTCGGCCCGGGGGCGCACGAGGTCGATCGCATGGCGGGGATGGTGGATCATGTACGGGCGCGTATACGCCGTTCCGTAAGATGAACCCTCGGGCGCGGCATCCGGGCGCCCCGTCGTGGTATTCCGACGCACGCCCCTCCCGGGAGTTCCCCTCATGGCTCTGATCGTCCAGAAGTACGGTGGCTCGTCCGTCGCCGACGCCGAGAGCATCAAGCGGGTCGCCAAGCGCATCGTCGACACGCGTCGCGCCGGTCACGAGGTCGTCGTCGCGGTCAGCGCCATGGGCGACACCACCGACGAGCTGCTCGATCTCGCGGCTCAGGTGGCGCCGATCCCCGCGCCCCGCGAACTCGACATGCTGCTGTCCAGCGGTGAGCGCATCTCGATGGCTCTGCTGGCCATGGCCATTCACTCGATGGGGTTCGAAGCCCGCTCGTTCACCGGCAGCCAGGCCGGCATGATCACCGACGCCACGCACGGCGCGGCCCGCATCGTCGACGTCACCCCCGTACGTCTGCGCGAGGCGCTGGATGAGGGCGCGATCGTCATCGTCGCCGGCTTCCAGGGCTTCAACCGCGATACCCGCGACATCACGACGCTCGGCCGCGGCGGTTCCGACACGACGGCCGTCGCGCTCGCCGCGGCGCTCAAGGCCGACGTGTGCGAGATCTACAGCGACGTCGACGGCATCTTCACCGCCGACCCGCGCGTCGTCCCCCTCGCCCGCAAGCTCGCCCGCGTCGGCAGCGAAGAGATGCTCGAGCTCGCCGCCAACGGCGCGAAGGTCCTCTACATCCGCGCGGTCGAGTACGCCCGCCGCCACGGCGTGCTCATCCACGCGCGTTCCACCTTCAGCTCGGGCGAGGGCACCTGGGTGCTCGACGCCTCGAAGACCTCACCGCTCGTCCCCGAGGGAGACACCATGGAAGAGCCCATCGTCGCCGGCGTCGCCACCGACCTCAGCCAGGCGAAGATCACCGTCATCGGCGTTCCCGACGTCCCCGGCAAGGCGGCCGACATCTTCAAGATCGTCGCCAAGTCCGGCGCCAACGTCGACATGATCGTGCAGAACGTCTCCGCCGCGGCGACGAGCCGCACCGACATCTCGTTCACGCTCCCCAAGACCGATGCGGCGACCGCCCTCCGCGCGCTCGCCGCCGAGCAGTCCGAGGTCGGGTTCGAGAGCCTCGTGCACGACGACCAGATCGGCAAGCTGTCGGTCGTGGGTGCCGGCATGCGCACGCACTCCGGTGTCTCGGCGACGCTGTTCGAGGCGCTGAGCATGGCGGGCGTGAACATCGAGATGATCTCGACCTCCGAGATCCGCATCTCGGTCGTCGTGCGCGGCGTCGACCTCGCCGAGGCCGCTCGCCTCGTGCACACCGCGTACGGTCTCGACGGCGACGACGAAGTGACCGTCCACGCCGGCACCGGTCGCTGACGCCGGCGTCGCGTCCGCCTCCCCACTCACCCCCGCCAGGGGTCCCAACCGGAGTAGCGCCCGTCGCCCGGGTACCGCACCGCGCGGACACCACGCAGGACTCTCTCCCTCCGAGGCCGCGCACGACGGTGGATTCCCGCCGATCCGGGGCAGCGGAGCGACAGTTCTCCTGCGTTGTGTCGGTCTGGTCCGCGCCCCACCGCCGCCCGCGCTACCCTGACCCGAACGCCGTCGTCGCGGCATCCGCCCCCGAACACCCGAGGTACTTCGCATGACCCGCATCTCCGATTCCGGAATCTCCCTCGCCGTCGTCGGCGCCACCGGCCAGGTCGGCACCGTCATGCTCGAGATCCTCAGCGAGCGGTCGTTCCCGATCCGCGAGCTGCGCTTGTTCGCCACGGCCCGCTCGGCCGGCACCGCGATCGACTTCGGGGGCCACTCGGTGATGGTCGAAGACGTCGCCACGGCCGACCCCGCGGGTGTCGAGGTCGCGCTCTTCTCGGCCGGCGCCACCGGCAGCCGCGCGCACGCCCCCCGCTTCGCCGAGGCGGGCGCTCTCGTCATCGACAACTCCAGCGCATGGCGCATGGATGCCGAGGTGCCCCTCGTCGTGAGCGAGGTCAACCCGCACGCGATCGACCAGGCCGTCAAGGGCATCGTCGCCAACCCCAACTGCACGACCATGGCCGCCATGCCCGTGCTGAAGGTGCTCGACGCCGAGGCCGGCCTTGAGCGCCTGATCGTCAGCACCTACCAAGCCGTGTCCGGATCGGGTCTCGCCGGAGCCCGGGAGCTCCTCGGCCAGGTCGAGGGCGTCCTCGCCCAGGGCGACGTCGAGCGACTCGTCCGTGACGGCTCCGCTCTCGACTTCCCCGCGCCCGAGAAGTACGTCGCGCCGATCGCGTTCGACGTCATCCCCTTCGCCGGCAACCTCGTCGACGACGGCCAGAACGAGACCGACGAAGAGAAGAAGCTGCGCAACGAGAGCCGCAAGATCCTCGAGCTGCCCGACCTCCGCGTCGCGGGCACGTGCGTCCGCGTCCCCGTCTTCACGGGCCACTCGCTCAGCATCAATGCCGAGTTCGCCCGCGACCTCACGCCCGAGCGCGCCCGCGAGCTCCTTGCCGACGCTCCTGGCGTGCAGCTCGAAGAGGTGCCGACGCCGCTGCAGGCCGCCGGCACCGACCCCAGCTACGTCGGCCGCATCCGCGCCGACCAGTCTGCGCCCGAGGGCAAGGGTCTCGTCCTGTTCATCAGCAACGACAACCTGCGCAAGGGTGCGGCGCTGAACGCGGTGCAGATCGCCGAGATCGTCGCGCAGAAGCTCTCCACGCGCGTCTGAGCAGACGGCATCCGGATGCCGTGAACCGGGGTTGTCTCGACATCGAACCGACCGATCTCTCGATGTCGAGACACCTCACGGCTCGCACCTAGAATCAACGGGTGACTGAAAACGTCGATGTTCTCCTCATCGGTGGCGGCATCATGTCCGCCACTCTCGGCACGCTGCTGAAGGACCTCCAGCCCGATCTGAAGATCGCGGTGCTGGAGCGCCTGAGCGACGTCGCGCAGGAGAGCTCGAACGCGTGGAACAACGCCGGCACCGGTCACGCGGCGCTGTGCGAGCTCAACTACACGCCCGAGGGCAAGGACGGCGTGATCGACCCCGCCAAGGCGGTCACGATCAACGAGCAGTTCCAGCAGAGCCGTCAGCTGTGGGCGTCTCTCGTGGCCGAGGGAGTGCTCGACGAGCCGTCGACGTTCATCAACGCGACCCCGCACATGACGTTCGTCCGCGGCGAGAAAGACGTCGCGTTCCTCCGCAAGCGTTACGAAGTGCTCAGGCAGCAGCCGCTGTTCGCCGGCATCGAGTACAGCGAGGACTCCCGCGTCATCAATCAGTGGGCGCCACTGCTGATGCAGAAGCGTCGCAAGGGCGAGCCCTTCGCCGCGACCCGTGTGCCCGCCGGCACCGACGTCGACTTCGGCTCGCTCACGCGGCAACTCTTCGCGAACCTCCGTGAGAAGGGCGTCGAGGTCGTCACCAATCACGACGTCAAGAAGCTGAAGAAGCAGAAGGACGGCACCTGGGAGGTCTCGTATCGCCACGTGATCGGCGGCACCCCGGGCTCGATCAACGCGAAGTTCGTCTTCGTCGGCGCGGGCGGCTGGGCGCTGAAGCTTCTGCAGCGCTCCGGCATCCCCGAGATCAAGGGCTACGGCGTCTTCCCCATCGGGGGGCAGTGGTTGAAGACCTCGAACCCCGACATCGTGTCGAAGCATCAGGCGAAGGTCTACTCGCAGGCTTCGGTCGGAGCCCCGCCCATGTCAGTGCCCCACCTCGACACCCGCGTCGTCGACGGCGAGTCGGCCCTGCTCTTCGGCCCGTTCGCCACCTTCAGCCCCAAGTTCTTGAAGAACGGCTCGATGCTCGACATCGTCACGCAGGTTCGCCCGCACAACATCGGGCCCATGCTCAAGGTGGCGATCGACAACCCCAGCCTCATCAAGTACCTCGTCGGCGAGCTGCTCAAGACGCACGCGAAGAAGGTCGAGAGCCTTCGCGTCTTCATGCCCGCCGCGAAGGACGAGGACTGGGAGCTGCTCGACGCCGGTCAGCGCGCCCAGGTCATGAAGCGCGACAAGGCCAAGGGTGGCGTGCTGCAGTTCGGCACCGAAGTCATCACCTCCGAGGACCGCTCGATCGCCGGGCTCCTCGGGGCGTCTCCGGGCGCGTCGACGGCCGTGTCGATCATGCTGGGCCTGATCAAGACGTGCTTCCCCGAGCGCATGCCCGCGTGGGAGCCGCGCCTGCGCGACCTGATCCCCAGCTACGGCGAAACGCTGAATACGCGTCCGGAGGTGGCTCGTAAAGAGCTCGATGCCACCGCCCGCGCGCTCGCGATCAACCCCTGAGGCAAACGTGGCGAAGCTGTACTTCCGCTACGGGGCGATGAACTCGGGCAAGTCCACGGCCCTGCTGCAGGCGGCGTACAACTACGAGGAGCGCGGTCAGCGCGTGCTGCTGGCCAAGCCCGAGATCGACACGAAGGGTGCCGCCCAGATCGAGAGCCGTCTCGGGGTGATGCGTGCGGTCGACTTCCTCGTCGGCCCCGACGACGACCTCCGCGAGGTCTTCCAGGCGGCCGCGGGACACGCACCCGTAGCCTGCCTGCTCGTCGACGAGGCGCAGTTCTTCACCCCGTCGCAAGTCGACGACCTTCTGCGCGTCGCCGTGCTCGACGGCATCCCGGTGCTGGCCTACGGCATCCGCACCGACTTCCGCACCGAGGCCTTTCCCGGTTCGGCACGACTGCTCGAGATCGCTCACAGCCTCGAGGAGCTCAAGACCATCTGCCGGTGCGGTCGCAAGGCGATCTTCAACGCCCGTCTGGTCGGCGGTCGCTTCGTCTTCGACGGCGACCAGGTCGCCATCGACCAAGGGCAGATCCAGGGCGAGGTCACGTACGAATCCATGTGCGCCGTCTGCTACCTGCGCGAATCCGGCGGGCGGCTCGACGGGCGCTGATCTCGTCATCGGTCTCGCGGAGCCGACGCTTGCGAGCGGTGTCGCCGCTGACCGATAGCCTGGGGGCATGCGCGTACTCCTGGCCGGCGGTGCCGGTTACATCGGAACTCACACGGCCGTGGCTCTGCTCGAGGCCGGCCACGACGTCGTCCTGCTCGACGACCTGTCGGGGACGCACGCCGTCGCCGCCGAACGGGTGGAGCAAATCACCGGAAAGCCCGCACCGCTGGTCGTCGGAGACGCTGCCGATGATGCCGTCGTCGCCGCCGCGTTCGACGAGCACGGCCCGATCGACGCGATCATCCACCTCGCCGCGTTCAAGGCCGTCGGCGAGTCGACGCAGAAGCCGCTGGCTTATTACTCCAACAACCTCGACACCACGTTCGCGCTGCTGCGGGTGGGTCTCGCCCACGGCATCCGCTCGTTCGTATTCTCCAGTACCGGAACCGTCTACTCAGATCCGGCCGACCTGCCGTTCACCGAGGAGTCGAGCACGAGCGTCGACCTCTCGAACGCGTACAGCAAGTCCAAGCGCATGAACGAGGTCGTGCTCGCCGACGTGGCGCGGGTGAACCCCGAGCTGAACGTCACGGTCCTGCGCTACTTCAACCCGGTGGGTGCGCACCCGTCGGGCCTCATCGGCGAAGATCCCGCCGGCATCCCGAACAACCTGATGCCCTACGTCTCGCGCGTCGCGATCGGCACGCTCGACGAGATCGGCGTCTTCGGTGACGACTACGACACCCCCGACGGCACGGGGCTGCGCGACTACATCCACGTCGTCGACCTCGCCGAGGGGCACGTCGCCGCCCTCGAGCGCGCGCAGCCCGGACACCAGGTGTTCAATCTCGGCACGGGCCGCCCGGTGAGCGTGCTCGAGCTCGTCGCATCGTTCGAGAAGGCGGTGGGCCACGACCTGCCGAAGAAGATCCTCCACCGCCGCCCCGGCGACGTCGCCGCCACGTACTGCGACCCGACGAAGGCCGGCGAGCTGCTGGGGTGGCGTACGCGCCTGTCCATCGACGACGCATGCCGCGATTACTGGAACTGGCAGACCACCAACCCCGCCGGGTACGTCACGGCGGCCGACGCCTGATCGGCCGCGCGTAGGGTGGTGTGGTCCGGCCACACCGCACGACCGGTCGAACAGGGGATGCCATGGCCACCACCGCACCGCGAGCGTGGCAGGTCGTCCTCGAGCGGATCGAGAGCGATCTGCGCGACGGGCGTCTGACGGCCGGCGACCGGCTGGTACCGGAACGAGAACTCGCCACACAGCTCGGTGTCGGCCGATCGAGCGTCCGCGAGGCGGTCCGCGTGCTCGAGGTGCTCGGCGTCGTTCGCACCGCGACCGGCTCGGGGCCCACGGCGGGGGCCATGATCGTCACCACTCCCCGCGGGGGCCTCGCGGCCTTCCTGCGGCTGCAGGTGGCGGCCAACGGCTTCCCTCTGGCCGATGTCGTGCGCACGCGCATCGTGCTCGAATGCGACGTCGCCGAGCGCCTCGCGCAGGCGGACGTCGACCTCTCCGGCGTTCACGACGTGCTGGGGGCGATGGATGCCGACGGCCTGACACCCGAGGAGTTCCTCGCCCTCGACGCGCGCTTCCACCAGATCCTCGCCGAGGTGTCGGGAAACGCCGTGATCTCGGCCATGATGGCCGGACTCCGCAGCTCCATCGAGGCGTACACGGGGGCGGGCGCCTCCCGCCTGGATGCGTGGCCCACGGTGGTGGACCGGCTGCGGCGCGAGCACCGGCACATCGTCGACGCGGTGTCGCGCGGCGAGGCCGACGAGGCACGTGAGGCCGTCCGCTCCCACATCACCCGCTACTACACCGAGGTGGCGCAGGCTCAGCGTGCCGACGTCGCCGGTTCCGCCATCGTGACCACCGCCTGAGGAGGACCCCCGTGACAGATCGACCCGCGCGTCCGCCGCGTCCCCAGCACATCCTGCACGTCGTCTCGACCGAGCGACTGAGTCCGCACCTCGTGAGCATCCACGCCCGCGGCGATGACCTCGCCGCGTTCCGCGAGAGCCCGCACACCGATCGTTACGTGAAGATCACCTTCGCCAAGCCCGAGCTCGGTCTCGAACCGCCCTACGATCTCGCCGCGCTCCGCGAGACCCTCCCTCCGGAAGACCTCCCCGTGACACGCACCTACACGGTCCGCGCGGTGGACGGCGATCAGGTCGCCATCGACTTCGTCGTGCACGGAGACGAGGGGCTGGCCGGCCCCTGGGCCGCGCGCGCACAACCCGGCGACCGTCTGGTGGTGTCGTCGCCCGGCGGGGGCTACGCGCCGGACAGGGCCGCGGCGTGGCACCTGTTCATCGGTGACGAGTCGGCCATCCCGGCCATCGCGGCGGCTCTCGAAGCCCTGGCACCGGATGCCACCGGGGTGGCGTTCCTCGAAGTGCAGAACGCCGAAGAGCAGCTCGATCTCGTCGCCCCGGCCGGGGTGCGCATCGTGTGGGTGCATCGCGGTCGAGCGGAGGCCGGTGCGACCCCGGTCCTGGCGGACGCGGTGGCCGAATGGCAACCGTCCGACGGGCGGGGTCAAGTGTTCGCGCACGGGGAGCGCGAGAGCATGAAGGCGCTGCGCGACATCGTCTTCGGCCGGTGGGGGCTGGCGCGCGATCAGGTGTCGCTGTCGGGGTACTGGGCCTATGGCCGCACCGAAGACCGCTTCCAGGCTGAGAAGCGCGAGCCGATCGGTCAGATCCTCTGAGGTAGTCGAGGGTTTCGCGCCGCGGGCAGGCTGGCGATGCCACGCCATCCCGCCGGCCGCGGCGCCGTCCGGTGACCGCGCGGGTGGACTCCTGCGTGGTTCGGCGACTGCGCGGGTGGACCGGAGCCGTCGAGTGTCCGCGACCGGGATCGCGGGGCTGGATGGAACGGCCGCGAGCAGTCGGACCGCGGCGGCGCACCCGGGCCGTGGTCGTCGCGTTTACTCTCCGGCGCGTTCGGGAAGCGTCGGCAGGAGCTTCTCGAGGAACGCGGCGGTGTCTTCCCATCCGTGCACGGCCTGGCACTCGACGCCCATGGCGAGTACCGGGTAGTCGTTGCCGTCGGGGTCGAGGCGGTCGCCCACGAAGAGCATGTCGTCGAGGGGAATGCCCGTCGCCTCGACGAGCTTGTTCATGCCGTAGGCCTTGTCGATGCCACGGTGGGTGATGTCGACCGACGTGGAACCGCCCGAGCGCACCTCGAGGTCGGGAATACGGGCGGCCACCGCCTCACGCAGGCTGTTCTTCTTCTCGCCGGTGGGGTCCCACGCCATCTTCGCCTCGAGCGGAGCGGACTGCCCGAGGGCCGAGAAGGTGATCTGCGAGCCGCGGTCCTCGAGGATGTCGCCCCACGGCTCCGCCTCCCACAGGCCCAGTCGCTCGGCCTCTTCGCGGACGGCCGACAGTGCGCGCTGCTTCTCGTCGTCGGTGAGGGAATGGGCGTAGACCGTCTCGACGCCCTCGGCGGTCAGGCGGTAGTACTGCGTGCCGCAGGTGGGCATGAGGTGGAAGTGCGCGAGCAGTGCGGGCGCGGCCTGCGGCAGACGCTCGACGACCTGCGTGCGGAACTGCTGCAGTTGTCCCCCCGAGATGATCGCGACCTCGACGCGCTCCGCCAGGGCGAGCAACAGATCGCCGATGCGGGGGTCGATGGCCGACTTCGACGGGGCGAGGGTGTCGTCGAGGTCGAAAGCGACGAGGCGGGGCGAGGCGTCGGACACGGTTCTCCTGGAGGTCTCGGGGTCGCGGTGCGGTCGACGCCCATCCGGGCGCGCACGGCGCGGAGCCGCAGACGGCCCACGATGATTCTACGGGGGAGCGTGTCACGACCCCGTCGGGTGGATCCCGGGTGACCGAGAGTGAGGCGGGCTCACCCGCCTTCGTCGGACCGAGGGTGATCATGGCGATGGTCGGCTGAGGGGTGCTGCAGTCCCCGCCGAAGTCGACCGTCCCGATCGATGCCGATGGCTTACCTACCTGAGCAGAAGAGCCCCCCGCGATCCGCGGGAGGCTCTCTGTTGCTGGAACCTCACAACCCCTCGACGAGCGGCTGGAGATTTCTCAATTGGTCGGGGTGACAGGATTTGAACCTGCGGCCTCGTCGTCCCGAACGACGCGCGCTACCAAGCTGCGCCACACCCCGTGAGCAACTTGAAAAGTCTACCCTGTTCCGGCCCGGTTCCGAACCAGAGCCGAGGTTCGGGCGAGTCGCGGGACATTCGCGAGGCCCCGATCTGGGCCACGCCCGCCGCGGGGGAGGCGGTTCGCGGCCGTCCTCGACGCGGGGTGACGAGGACGGCCGCGAACGGGGAGCCGTCGGCATGATCGATGCGGCCCATCATGGCGGCCGCAGGGGCACCGAGAGGGATCAGATCGCGGGGCCCGACCAGGCGCCCGACGTGTTCAGATCCTCGGAGTGGATCGGCGCCGCGCCACACTCCAGGCGATGATCCCTATCCCGATCGCCGCGGCGGCCGCACCTCCCGCCCCTCCCAGCGACGCCGCGGACATACCGGTCATCGCCAGGGCCGTGGGCGCGGCGGACGGAAAGGCCACGGGAGCCGGCGGGATCGCGGCAGCGGGCGGCGGGGTGGGAGACGATGTCGGATCGCTCGGAGGGGGCGTGGGCGTGAGCTGTTCGGTCTGCGCGGGGGAGGCGAATCGCTCCTGCCAGAGGTAATCGAGCGGGAGATGTGCGAGGGCGTCGGCATCCTGATCCGCTCGATCGACGCGCCACACGGCCGTGTAGACACCCGGTCCGGGCAGGTGCTCCGAGGTGACCTCGTAGGCGCCGGGCCCGGTTCTCGGGTCCGTTCGCAGGTCGAGACGCATCACGGGGTCGAGGTTCGACGGGATCTCGGTCGATTCGGCCGGATAGGCGCCCGTTCGATACACGTCGGCGGTCGCGGCTATCGCCACGAACGAACCGTCGGCATGGCGTGGCCACACGCCGTCGGCGGTCGACACGCTGACGCGATCGATGAAACGACCGTCTTCGATGCGCGCGGTCGTCTCGATGCGCGGGGAGAAGCGTACGAGTCGGGGTTCCGCGTCTTCTGCCGACAGCGTGAAGGTCGTGGGGCCGGCGGGCCCGGCGGATTCCTGCTGTCCAGGCGTGGAGAAGTAGTGGATCGCGGCGGAGCGCACGGAGAAGGTCCCCGTCACCCGGACGCTGTACGGACGGCCGTCGTCGGACGAGGAGGCGGGCGCGATGATGTCGTAACTCTGTCCGGCGCGCACGTCCGCACGATCGCCTTGACCGGAGTCGGCGAACACGGCGTTCTCGAGGTGCAGGGTGCCCGTGGCCGACGGATCCACATCGGCGGTCACGGTGCCGCGGGTCGGGTCGTCGTCGCTCGTCGTCACCGCCAGCACACCTCCGACGCGTGGAACGGCGATGCTTTCGGCCTCGGCGAGGTAGTGCACCGCCCGGTCCTGCACGGCCACGCTGTTCTCGGGGCTGGCTCGACGCATGATGTAGTCGATCGCCTCGGGGAAGCTGTCGCCGGTGTAGCCCCAGGAGTGAAGGGTGGTGTCACGGTCGACGATCGCTTTGACGGCCCACCCGACGCCGGCGGCCTGCACGGGATCGTCGGTTTGTCCGTAGGTGCTGACCAGGTGGTTGATCGACACCAGCTGCTGCGGGCTCAGGCCGTTGACGTCCGACGAGACACCGCGGTCGGTCGTGGGATCGGTGGCGACGGGGAGACCGGGATGGATGCAGTAGGTGTGCACATCGCCGACCCGCATCGAACCGTGCCAGCCGGTGCGCGACAGCGGTGCCCAGGTGCCGAAGCCGGTGCCACGATCAGCGGCGTGGGCGGCCGGGGTGAGGCCGAGACCGCCCAGCAGCGCCGCGATGACGGTCAGCGCGGCGAGAGTTCGTCGATGTGACGGAGGTGGGTGATGCATGCGAGGAGTCCCTTTCGTTCGAAGAGACTCGATCGTCCATCAGGTCGCACGCGCGGAAACGAGGCAAGGGGCCGATCCGTGAATGGATCGGCCCCTTGCGCGGGTGGGGAGGATGCCTCAGCGGGGCAGCAGCGTCAGGAGGGTCGCCTCGGGGCGGCACCCGAACCGCACGGGCGCGTAGATCGAATGGCCGAGACCCGCGCTCACGTTCAACGGCACCGTGCGTCCGTCGTGCGTCCACTCGCTGAGACCTCGGGCCTGGTCGAGCGGGATGTCGCAGTTGGACACGAGCGCGTTCCGGCTGAACGGCACGCGCACCTGCCCACCGTGCGTGTGGCCCGCCAGCAGGACGTCGGCACCGAAGTCGGTGAACGTGTCGAGCGTGCGCCGGTAGGGCGCGTGCATCACGCCGAGGGTGATGTCGGCGGCATCCAGGGTCTCGATGACGGGCGGGATCAGCTCGGGGTGATCCCAGCCGCGGTGGCCGTCGTTCACGCCGAAGGCGGTCACGCGCAGTCCCTTGATCTCCAGCGACACGGCCGTGTCGTCGAGGATGCTCCACCCGAGGTCGTCGGTGAAGAACCGATCCAGCGCGTCGACGTCGAGATGCTTGTGCGCCGGCAGGTGCCCTGACGGTCCGATGAAATAACGGAACGGGTTGCGCGGAGCCGGCTCCTGGTAGTCGTTCGAGCCGTGCACGACGAGACCCGGCACACCGCGGAGGGGGGACAGGGCCGTCCGAATGCCGGTGAGTCCGTCGCGGTGTCCGAGATTGTCGCCGGTGTTGATGACGAGATCGGGGGAGAGCTCCGCCAGGCGCGCCATCCACTCCTGCTTACGGTGCTGCCACGGCGCCATGTGAGCGTCGGAGACGTGCAGCACGCGGACAGGCTCGGCGCCCTTCGGCAACAGCCGGAGCGCGTGGTAGCGCACCGTGAAGAGGTAACGCTCGACGCCGACGCCCCAGACGGCGGCCCCGACGGCCGCCGCCCCCGCGACCCCGAGGGGTGCGAGGGCGGCGGTCACCAGGGGACGCGTCACGGGCATTCCCGCGCCACGACCGACAGAGCGATCGCCGTGTTCCTGTTGGCGGCGGTGCCGCCCGCCGGGTTGGTGCTGACGACCTGACCCTCGGCCGGGGCGTTGGCGTCGCGCTGGCACGCTCCGATGGAGATGTTGGTGTACCCCGCGCTGGAGAGCGCCGCCTGGGCGGCATTCACCGTCTGTCCATCGACGCTCGGCACGGTGCCGGTCTGGCCGTTGCCGGGGTTGATCGTGATGGTCGATCCGGCCGGAGCGGAGCCCCCGTTGGGGCTCTGCGCGGCCACGGTTCCCTCACCGGACGAGGAGTCGACGGGGTCGCCCACGCTGACGCGGAAGCCGGCGCCGGTCAGGGTCGACCGGGCGCTGTCGATGCTCTGACCCACGACGTTGGGCAGATCGCGCTGCTGCGTGCGCAGCAGGTTCGAGACCGGGTCAGGGAACCGGTCGCCGCCGTAGAACTCGTTCGCGGCGCTCTGGATGTCGCGGGCGAGCACGTAACGCATGCTGCTGAGCTGGTTGCCCTTGGCGTATTCGCCGAACAGGTCCTTGTCGCCGTCCCAGTTGCCCACCCACACGGCGGTCGTCGCGTTCGTCGACGATTCGATCATCCAGGTCTGGAAGCCCTCGTGCGTGCCGGTCTTACCCATGACGGGGGTTCCGTCACCCGGGTTGGCCGCCGCACCGGTGCCATCGCCCCTCATCACGCCCTGGAGGGCGTAGGCGGTAGTCGCCGCGATCTCGGGGGTGAGCACCGCTTCGCACGTGCGCTCGGGGATGGGACGTTCCTCTCCGTCGGCAGTGGTGACCTTGTCGATGACCTTCGGCTGGCAGTGGGTGCCGCCATTGGCAACGGTCGCGAAGGCTCCGGCCATGGCGAGGGGCGAGACGTTGTCACTGCCGATCACCTCGTTGGCGTTCTCCATCAGGATGTCTTCGCCGGTTCCCGACTGCACGCCGAGCTTCTTCACGACCTTGGCGATGTCGCAGAGGTCGAGCTCCGCCGCCATGGCGAGGTAGCCGGTGTTGAGCGAGTCACGGGTGAACATCATCGGCGTGCCCACGTAGCCCTGGTTGCGCGCGAAGTTGTTGATAGTCGTGTTCTCTTGGTTCACCCAGTTTCCGGAACACGAGTTGGTCATGTTGGGCACCGGTCGCAGGCGACCGTTCAGTGACTCGTTGAGCGAGTGGCCCTTCTCAAGCCAGTCGACGAGTGTGAAGAGCTTGAATGTCGATCCGACCGGGAAACCGATCGAACCGCCATTGGTGGAGTCGCCGGCGAACACGATGGAGTTGTACGACGGGTCGGACAGGGCCAGCTCGGGGTCCTGCGTGAACTTCGTGTTCTGCGCGATGGCGAGGACGCGGCCGGTCTTGGCCTCGAGGCTCACCGCCGTCGACCCGAACTTCATGCCGTCGATGCTCTCGGGGGTGTTCTCGTTCATCGTGTTCTGGGCGGCATCCTGCATGCGCCAGTCCATTGTCGTCTGGATGGTCAGACCGTCCTGGCGGAGCGCGCGCACGCGGTCGTCGACCTCGGCGCCGAAGGCCGGGTCGTTGAGGATCGTCGACACGACGTACTGACAGAAGTACGCGGCACCCGACGAGCCGCAGCCCTGCTCGGTCTCGGACAGCTGCGGCGTGATGGGCTCGACCGCGAACTGCACGTACTGCTCGTGCGTGATCTTGCCGTCGGCCTCCATGCGGCTCAGCACATAGAGCTGACGCCCCTTGGTCTCGCTGTATCCATCGGCCGCGGCGACGAGCTGCTCCTGCGTGATCTCGCCGTTGTCGCGCAGCGTGTACAGCGCCTGGATGGTGCTCTGATCGACGTCGTCGATCGAGCCGTCGGGCTGCTTGTTATACGCCGTTCCGTCTCCATCGATGATCGAGCCGTCCGGCTTGTCGACACGGAAGCGGTTGGGGTTCTGCACCATGCCGGCGAGGACCGCTGACTGTCCGACATTCAGCTGTGACGCCGAGATGTTGAAGTAACGCTTGGCGGCGGCGTCGATGCCGTAGGTCACACCGCCGAAGTTTGCGATGTTCAGGTAGCCCAGAAGGATCTGGTCCTTCGAGTACTCCTTCTCGAGCTGGATCGCGTAGCGCATCTCCTGCAGCTTGCGCTGGTAGCCCGCCGCGCCCTCGGCCTGTACGGCGGCAGACGCGCACTCGATGAGGGCTTCATCACGCGTCTTGCCGACCGGGTCGGTCTCGGTCGGCTCGACGGCCTTCGCGTCGCGTTCGCAACGCTGCACGAGCACGTTCTTCACGTACTGCTGGCTGATCGAGGAGCCACCCTGCGTGTCGCCGCTGGCGGCATTGTTGAGCAACGCGCGCGTGGTGCCGATCAGGTCGACACCGCCGTGCTGGTAGTAGCGGGGGTCTTCCGACGACAGGACGGCGTCGTACATGACGGGCGCGATCTGCTCGAAGGTGACGGGGGAGCGGTTCTGGTCGTAGAACTTCGCCAGTACCCGGTCGCCGGCCATCAGCGTGGTGGGCTGCATGAGCTCGTCGGGCTGTAGATAGCTCGGCATCTTGTCGAAGATCGTGATGGCGCTGGAGGCAGCGGCACCGGAGACGGCGATGGCCGGCGTGACGGCTGCGGTGACCAGGAGTCCGGCGACCGCGCTGAGTCCGACGAGGCCCAGGATGCCGCCGAGGGCACCGCTAGCCGTACGTTTGTTCTCGGGCATAGGCTTGATGCTAAGCGACGTTGCTGGGCGATGCCTTGAAGGCGTGCGCTCGCGCGCGTACGCCATCCGTCCGCGCGCACGATCGTTGCGCGCCGAGCCATCGCCGGGAGCCCGACAATGACCACGTGGGAATACCTCACCACTCCGCTGCTGATCCACAACACCGCCGCCATCCTCAACAACTGGGGCAAGCAGGGGTGGGAGCTCGTGCAGGTGGTGCCCGGCCCCGAGGGGGGACTCGTGGCCTATCTCAAGCGTCCGACCGGCGGCGGTACCGCCAACGCCGGCCTGGGCGCCGCCGAGGTCGCCGCGCGCCAGTTCGAAGGCCAGCAGTGACCGTCTCCGAGCGCCTC
This sequence comes from Microbacterium sp. Leaf151, assembly GCF_001424225.1. Classification (GTDB taxonomy): domain Bacteria; phylum Actinomycetota; class Actinomycetes; order Actinomycetales; family Microbacteriaceae; genus Microbacterium. The sequence goes on from NZ_LMOR01000003.1 coordinate 350,344, forward strand.
GCCGAACTCGGCGTCGACCTGCCGGCCGTCGTTCCCCCCGTTGCCGCCTACATCCCGGCGAGGCGCCACGGCGATCTCGTGTACACCTCGGGCCAGCTGCCGATGATGCAGGGCGCCCTTCCGGCGACGGGCAAGGTCGGCGAGTCCGAGGGTCTCGTGACTCCGGCGGATGCCAGATCGTATGCGCGTCAGTGTGCGCTCAACGCCATCGCGGCGGCGGCCGCGGTGGTCGGGGGTGTCGACAACCTCGTTGGCGTGCTCAAACTCACCGGCTTCGTGGCATCCGTTCCCGAGTTCACCGGCCAGCCGGCCGTCATCAACGGGGCGAGCGAATTGTTCGGCGAGGTCTTCGGCGAGGCCGGCGCGCACGCGCGTTCTGCGGTCGGTGTGCCCGTCCTTCCCCTGGACAGCCCGGTCGAGGTCGAGGTCGTCTTCACCGTCGCCTGATCACCGACGGCAGTGCCAGGAAGCGAAAGCGTAACTTAGCGTGTCATTTCGGTTTTCAGAATAAGCCCATCGAATGATTAGGGTATTTACGGGGAAGCGCACCTGCGCTCGCCTTCCACGTGCTGTGGGGGGCACATTCTTTAGGGGAAAACGGGGAAACATGAAGAAGACGACGAAATTCTGGGCGGCCGGCGCAACGGCGCTCGCCCTCGCGGTCGGTGCCGGGATCAGCGTCCCCGCTGCCTACGCGGCCGACATCACGGGTGATGTTCGGGTCACGCTGGACTTCACCACGCCCAACGAGGTCGACGTCGCGGTCTGGGCGAAGAACACTTCGGCCGTCACCGCGTACGGCTCGGCGACGGTCGCCCAGACCAACGGGTGGATCGAGACCTTCAGCGAGAAGCGCTTCGCGCCCGGTGAGACGTGGACCTGGTCGGCGTCGTTCGACGGGTACGACTGCAGCGACCTCAACACCACCGCGGGTGTCGCCTTCGGTTCGTCCTCGCGTGGCGGCGACCCGGAGTGGACCTCGGGCGTCATCACGGCGTGGGACTCGCGCGTCACCGTGATCGGCTGCGACCTGCCGCCGACGCCGACGCCGACGCCCACCCCGACGGCCACGCCCACGGCTACGCCGACCGCTACGCCGACGGCCACGCCCACGGCTACGCCGACCGCGACGCCCACCGCTCAGCCGACGTCCACGCCGACGCCGACCGCGACCCCGACCGGTGGCCCGACGCCGACCGCCACGCCGACGGCCACCTCGACGCCGACGGCTGCACCGACCGCCTCGCCGACGGCCACCGCGACCGCGGTTCCCGTGCCGGCCGGCAACGGTCAGTCCGGTAAGGGCTCGCTCGCGACGACCGGTATGTCCGGCGCCTCGCTGCTGCCGATCGCGCTGATCGCCGCCGGTGTCCTCGCCGCCGGTGCGTTCATCCTGCTGCTGCGTCGCCGCCGCTCGATCTGATAACGACGAGACGGGGCCGTTCGGATGAACGGCCCCGTCTTCGTGTCTGCGGGCGGTGATGCCGCGCGGCTCGTCGTTGCGTGGATGCCCGGTCACCCGGCATCCACGCAACGACGGTGTCATTTCACCTGGGCGCTGATCACGCTCATCACGGCGGTGTCGGCCAGCGTCGTGGTGTCGCCGACCTCGCGGCCTTCGGCCACATCGCGCAAGAGGCGGCGCATGATCTTGCCCGAGCGGGTCTTGGGCAGTTCGCCGACGATGTAGACGTCGCGCGGGCGGGCGATGGGCCCGATCTGCTCGCCGACCCACCGCCGGAGCTCGTCGCCGAGACCGTCGACGGGCTTTTGCTTGAGGTAGCGGCTCTTGATGATCACGAATGCGACCACCGCCTGACCCGTGGTCTCGTCGGAGGCCCCCACGACGGCCGCTTCGGCCACGCCCTCGTGCCCCACGAGCGCGGATTCGATCTCGGCCGTCGACAGGCGGTGTCCCGAGACGTTCATGACGTCGTCCACGCGTCCGAGCAGCCAGACGTCGCCGTCCTCGTCGAGACGGGCGCCGTCGCCGGCGAAGTAGTAGCCCTTGTCGGCGAACTTGTCCCAGTACGTCTCGCGATACCGGTCGGGGTCGCCCCAGATGCCGCGCAGCATGCTGGGCCACGGCTCGGTGACGACGAGCAGGCCGCCGCTGCCGGGGGCGACGGGTTCACCGCTGTCGTCGACGACGGCGATCGAGATGCCGGGCAACGGCACCTGTGCGGAACCGGGCTTGGTCTCGGTCACCCCCGGGAGGGCCGAGATCATGATCGCGCCGGTCTCGGTCTGCCACCACGTGTCGACGATCGGCGTCTGATCGGCACCGATGATCTCGCGGTACCAGACCCACGCCTCGGGGTTGATGGGCTCGCCCACCGACCCGAGGAGACGCAGCGATGACAGGTCGAACTTCTGCGGAACGTCGCGGCCGATCTTCATGAACGAACGGATGGCCGTGGGGGCCGTGTAGAAGATGGTCACGCCGTGCTTCTCGATGAGCTCCCACCAGCGACCGGGATGCGGCGTGTCGGGGGTGCCCTCGTACAGCAGCTGCGTCGCTCCGTTGGCGAGGGGGCCGTACGTCACGTAGGTGTGGCCGGTGATCCAGCCGATGTCGGCCGTGCACCAGTAGACGTCGGTCTCGGGGTGGACGTCGTGCACGACGCGGTTGGTGAACGCCGCCTGCGTGAGGTATCCGCCCGACGTGTGCAGGATGCCCTTCGGCTTTCCCGTCGTACCCGAGGTGTACAGGATGAACAGAGGCGTCTCGGCGGGGAAGGCCTGCGCCTCGTGTTCGGGCGACGCCTGCGGGACGACGTCGTGCCACCAGAGGTCGCGCTCCTCGGTCCACTCGACCTCGTTGCCCCCGCGCTTGACGACGATGACGTGCTCGACGGTCTCCTGGATGCCGGAGCCGTTGCGGTCGGAGAGCGACTGGTCGACCGCGGGTTTGAGGGGCGAGACCTTGCCCTTGCGCCAGCCGCCGTCGGCGGTGATCACGACCTTCGCTCCGGCATCGTCGATACGGGCGCGGAGACTGTCGGCCGAGAATCCGCCGAAGACGACCGAGTGGACCGCGCCGATGCGGGCAACCGCCAGCATCGAGGCGATCGCCTCGGGGATCATGGGCAGATAGAGGGCGACGCGGTCGCCCTTCTCGACACCGAGACCGGTGAGCACGTTCGCGAGGCGTTTTACCTCTTCGGTGAGCTCGGCGTAGGTGACGTTGCGCGAGTCGCCGGGTTCTCCCTCCCACCGCAGGGCGATGCGGTCGCCGTGGCCCGCCTCGACGTGCCGGTCGAGACAGTTGTAGGAGACGTTCAGCTCGCCGTCGGCGAACCACTCGGCGAACGGCGGATTCGACCAATCCAGCACCTGCGTGAAAGGCCTGTGCCAATGCAGGTCGCGCGCCTGTTCGGCCCAGAATCCCTCGCGGTCGGCGGCCGCGCGTTCGTACAGGGCGCGGTCGCCCACGGCGTTGTCGACGAATCCGGCCGACGGCGGGAACCGGCGGGATTCGGAGAGGAGGTGGTCGATCTGGCTGCTCATCGCGGCGCTCCTTCGCGTTACGTGACGCCCGCGTCAGCGCACGGCGTCTTCACCTGGGTCACGCTATCGAGCCCCTCCGACGGGGGCCACCTCCGATAGTTGGCATCCCGAGTTCGGCGAAACAGGTAATATATCGCGGTGAATAGGTGCGTCGAGTTGGTGCGGAGTTTTCGGCACGCGTAATCTAAACGAGCCCGAACATCGCTTCCGGCATTTGCGTCCGGGGGGAGCCCCCCAATATTCCTCCGGCCGCACGGCGGCATCCCTCGCCCCCCACTGACGGGATGCCGCCTCCTCCTTTTGCGGCTCCGTCCCTGATTCTGCGTCGGCGGGGTGGGTGGTTCGCCGAGGCCCCTCCCCAGGTGTCGCATTCTCGCGGCCGTCCACGGATGGCATGTCTTCGCCGACGGCGGGCCAGGCATGGTCCCTACGGTCGTCGGCATGCCCTCGCTCGCTCCGGTCCATCCGATCGACCCCGACCCCGCCTCCGCTGCCTGGCGGGATCCGGCGCTGGCGTTCCTGCGCCCGTTCCTCGACGATCCCGCCGTCACCGATCTCTTCATCAACGGTGACCGTGGCCTCTTCGTCGACCGGGGCGACGGAGCCGAACGCGTGTCGTCGTGGCGCGCGAGCGAAATCGAGGTGCGCCACGTGGCCGTCCGCCTCATCGCGCTGGGCGGGCGGCACCTCGACGACGCCTCGCCGTGCGTTGACGTCCGCCTCCATCGAGGGGTGCGCGTGCATGCCGTTCTCGCCCCCGTCGCCGCGAGCGGAACCACGCTGTCGGTGCGCGTACCGCGCTGGGACGCGCCGGATCTGTCTGATCTCGAACGCAGCGGCATGCTCTCCCGGGGCCAACGCGAACACCTTCAGAGCATGGTGGAGCGTCGAGAGAACGTGCTGATCACGGGAGCCACGGGGGCCGGGAAGACGACATTGCTGTCGGCCCTGCTCTCGCACGTGCCGTCCACGCAGCGCATCATCACGGTCGAGGAGGTGGCCGAACTGCGCCCCGCGCACCCGCACCACGTCGCCCTCGAGGCTCGGCAGCCGAACATCGAGGGTACCGGCGGCATACCGCTGGCCCGTCTCGTCCGTGAAGCCCTGAGGATGCGACCTGACCGATTGGTCGTGGGCGAGTGTCGCGGCGAGGAACTGCGAGAGCTGCTCATGGCGCTCAACACCGGTCACGACGGAGGGGCCGGAACCTTGCACGCGAGCGGCCTCACCGACGTGGCGGCCCGGCTCGAGGCACTCGGAGCGCTCGCGGGAATGGATGCCGCGGCCACGGCGCGGCAGACGGTCAGCGCCATCGACGCGGTCGTCCACGTCGAGCGGATCGCCGGGCGGCGGCGCGTGAGCGGGTGGGGGCGCCCCGCCGCGCACGCGGGACGCATCACGATCGAGCCCGAGCGATGGCCGTGAGAACCGCCGCACGCGACGGCCTCGACGCGACTCCGGCCGACCCGATCGAGACGATCATGCGCCTCGCGGTCCTGTTGTCGGCCGGCCTGACCCCGGCGAATGCCTGGAGGCACCTCGCCGACACCGGAGACCCCGTCTGCCGCGCGGCCGCGCGCGCCGCCGCCGAAGGTGACGACGTCGGCGCCGTGCTTGCTGAGGCTGGGGTGTCATGGACCGACGTCGCTGCGGTCTGGTCGGTCGCGGTTCACACGGGCGCACCCCTCGCCGATACGCTCCGGGCGGTGGGCGGCGCCCTCCGCGACGCCACCGAGGTCGCGGCCGATGTGAGCGTCGCCCTGGCGGAGCCTGCCGCCACGGCCAAGCTCCTGGGCTGGTTACCCGTCCTGGGTGTGCCGATGGGGATGGCCCTCGGGTTCGACTCCGTCGGCATCCTGCTCTCCGACCCGGCGGGAATGGCCTGCCTCGCATCGGGCAGCACTCTCATCGTGATCGCGCAGTCGTGGTCACGACGGCTCTTGCGCCGCGCCCGGCCGCCCACGGCGGTCCCGGGGCTCCGCGCCGAACTGTGGGCCGTCGCCCTCTCCGCCGGAGTGTCCGCTGACCGCGCACGCTCGCTGGTGGACAGCGCGCTGCGCTCTCGCCCGCCGGTCGACTCGCCCGATGCCGCGGCGCAGACGGTCGCGTTCGCCCACCGAGCCGGGGTCCCCGCCGCGGAGCTGCTTCGCGCCGACGCCTGGCTCGCCCGACAGCGCGCACGAACAGCGGGACGCACGGCGGCGGCACGGTTGTCGACGCGGCTGCTGCTTCCTCTCGGGATCTGCACGCTTCCCGCGTTCCTCCTTCTCGCGGTCGCCCCGATGATGCTCGGCATCCTGAGGTCCGGGGCCCTTCCGTGACTTCTCACCCCCATCGCCCCCCGACGCACCTCCCTCACTTCCCTCACTTCGACCCCAGGAGTTCTCCATGACCGCGTTTCCCCACCCGTTCCGTCCGCAGCGCCCGGTAGCGGACGTGCCGCCGTTGACGACCGCGCGCGCCGGCGCGCTGTTCCTCGACGATCGCGGTGCGGCGACGGCCGAGTACGCCATCGCGACGATGGCGGCCGTCGCCTTCGCCGGCTTGCTCGTCGTCATCATGCGCAGCGACGAAGTCCGCGGCATCCTGACCGATCTGGTCCGCCGCGCCCTCACCGTGCAATGACGCGGCGGCTGCTCGACGACCGGGGATCCGTCGCCGCGGAATTCGCGGTGGCCCTCCCGGCCGTGATCATCGTTCTCGCGCTCGGCGTCGGGGTCCTCGGATCGGCGGCGGCGACCGTGCGTCTGCAACACGCCGCGACGGAAGCCGCCCGCCTGCTCGGTCGCGGCGACACCGACGCCCTCGTCGGCATCGCCGAGACCGGAGGGACGGCGTCCGTCGAACGTCACGACGGGCTGGTGTGCGTGGCGGCCGTGGCACCGGTTCCGGCGGGACCGGCGCTGCCGGCCGTCACGGCACGTGCGTGCGCGCTCGATGGAGGCCGGTGATGGCCGGTAGCGTCTCGGTCGTCGGTGTCGTCGCGACGCTGGTGGCCGTGACCGTCTCGCTCGGGATCGCGGGCGCCGCGGCGATCGAAGCCCAGCGGGTGGCCGGCGTCGCCGACGCCGCCGCGCTCGCTGCGGCCGACGCCGCGAGCGGGGCGGTGCCCGGCGCGCCGTGCGAGCAGGCCGGACGGATCGCCGCGGCGCACGCGGTCCGTCTGGTCCGGTGCGATCTGGAGGGTCTCATCGCCACCATCTCCGTCGGTGGGGCGTACGGTGGAATTCCATTCGATGCGCGCTCCCGGGCCGGACCCCCCGACGCGTCCGCCCCGTGAGACCTCCCGGAACCCGAACAGGGAGGCGTGTGTATGGTGTGCATCGACGAAAGGACCCCAGTGGCAAACGGCAAGAAGCTCGTCATCGTCGAGTCCCCGACGAAGATGAAGTCGATCCAGGGATACCTCGGCGACGACTACGAGGTGCTCAGCTCGGTCGGTCACATCCGCGACCTGGCGTCGAAGAAAGAGATCCCGGCCGACAAGAAGGCGGCGTACGGCAAGTACTCCATCGACGTCGAGAACGACTTCGATCCCTTCTACGTCGTGAACGACCGCAAGACCAAGACGGTCGCCGATCTGAAGCGCGCACTCAAGGGCGCCGACGAAGTCCTGCTCGCCACTGATGGTGATCGCGAGGGCGAGGCCATTGCATGGCACCTTCTCGAGGTGCTCAAGCCCAAGGTGCCCGTCCGTCGAATGATCTTCCACGAGATCACCAAGGACGCCATCCGCGATGCCGCGGAGCACACGCGCGACCTCGACGTCTCTCTCGTCGACGCGCAGGAGACGCGTCGTGTGCTCGACCGCCTCTACGGCTGGGACGTCTCGCCCGTGCTGTGGCGCAAGGTCGGTTCCGGCCGCGAGGGCACCGCGCTCAGCGCCGGTCGTGTGCAGTCGGCGGCGACGCGCATGGTCGTCGAGCGCGAGCGCGAGCGCATGGCCTTCGTCTCGGCCTCGTACTGGGACGTCGAGGCGTTGGCCTCGCGATCGGGCTCATCGTTCACCACGCGACTGAACCGCCTCGACGGCGCACCCATCGCGCGCGGCGGCGACTACGACGACCTCGGTCAGCTCAAGAAGGCCGTCGTCGTCCTCGACGAGACGCGGGCCCGCGCACTCGCCGACGCCATCACCGCGGCCGGGCGCGCCACCGTCGCCAAGGTCGAGGCGAAGCCGGGCACGCGAAGCCCTCGCGCCCCCTTCACCACCTCCACCCTGCAGCAGGAGGCCGGTCGCAAGCTCTCCATGAGCGCCAAGCACGCCATGGGCGTCGCTCAGCGGCTCTACGAGAAGGGCTTCATCACCTATATGCGTACCGACTCGGTCGCCCTCTCGGGTCAGGCCGTCTCGGCGGCGCGCGCGCAGGCCGTCGCCCTCTACGGCGACAAAGCCGTGCCGGCGAACCCCCGCGTGTACAAGAGCAAGTCAAAGAACGCGCAGGAGGCGCACGAGGCCATCCGTCCCTCGGGTGAGACCTTCCGCACGCCGGCGTCGCTCGCGTCGTCGCTTGACCGCGACGAGCAGAAGCTGTACGACCTCATCTGGAAGCGCACCGTCGCCAGCCAAATGGCGGATGCCAAGTACGAGACGACCACGGTGACCCTCACGGTGGATGCCGGGGCCCAGGTCGCCGAGTTCACGGCATCCGGAACCGTGTACACCTTCAAGGGCTTCCTCGAGGCGTACGAAGAGGGCGCCGACGAGAAGCGCAACGACGACGACGCCGACCAGTCGCTCCCGGCTGTCGCCGTGGGCGACGAACTCGCCGTCAGCGACGTGGAGCCCAAGGGCCACAGCACGTCGCCGAAGCCCCGCTACACCGAAGCGAGCCTGGTCAAGGCGCTCGAGGAGAAGGGGATCGGTCGCCCGTCGACCTTCGCCAGCATCATCGGCGTGATCCTCGACCGTGGGTACGTCACCAAGCGCGGTCAGGCCCTCGTTCCCAGCTGGCTCGCGTTCAGCGTGGTGCGGCTGCTCGAGGAGCACTTCGCCGACCTCGTCGACTACGACTTCACCGCCGCCCTCGAAGACGACCTCGACGCCATCGCGCGCGGAGAGCAGCGCCGCACCGAGTGGTTGAAGTCGTTCTACTTCGGCTCGGACAAGCAGGTGGGTCTGCGGCACATCGTCGACAACCTCGGTGAGATCGATGCGCGTGAGCTGAACTCCACGCGCATCACCGACACCGCGACCCTGCGCTTCGGCAAGTACGGGCCGTACCTCGAGGTCACCGATCCGGCGGCCGATGCCGAGGCGAAGCCGCGGATCGTCAACATCCCCGAAGACCTCGCACCCGACGAACTCACCCCCACCAAGGCGCAGGAACTCATCGACGCTCCCGTAGCGGGTGACCGGGTGCTGGGGGAGAACTCGGAGAACGGAAAGCTCGTCGTCGTGAAAGACGGCCGCTTCGGCCCCTACGTGCAAGAAGTGGATGCCGAGGAGCCCGAGGAGGTCGACCAGGCAACGGGCGAGGTCGTCGAGCAGCCCAAGAAGCGTGGGGCGAAGAAGGAAGTGGCTCCCAAGCCCCGCACCGCGTCGCTGTTCCGTTCGATGTCGGTCGACACCATCGACCTCGACACCGCGCTGCAGCTGCTCTCGCTCCCGCGTGTCGTGGGCACCGACCCCGAGACGGGCGCGGAGATCACCGCGCAGAACGGGCGCTTCGGTCCGTACCTGAAGAAGGGGACGGATTCCCGCTCGCTGGACGACGAGAAGCAGATCTTCGACATCACCCTCGAGGAGGCGCTCGCCAAGTACGCGGAACCCAAGTACGGCGCACGCCGGGCATCGAGCGCGCTGAAGGAGTTCGACGCCGACCCCGTCAGCGGCAAGCCGATCAAGCTCAAGGACGGCCGATTCGGACCGTACGTCACCGACGGTGAGACCAACGCCACGGTGCCCCGCGGTGAGAACGCGTTGGAGATCACGTTCGAGCGTGCGATCGAACTCATCGCCGACAAGCGGGCGAAGGGTCCGGCTCCCAAGAAGGCGGCCCCGGCGCGCAAGACGGCGGCGACGAAGACGGCGGCGGCGAAGACCGCGGCCACGAAGACGACGGCGACTCGCACGACGGCGACGAAGACCGCGGCGGCGAAGACCGCGGCGGCGAAGACCGCGGCGGCGAAGACCGCGGCGACGAAGACCGCGGCGGCGAAGACGGCGGCGCCCAAGGCGGCGGCGCCCAAGACGGCTGCGGCGACCAAGGCTGCCGCGACCACGGCTGCGGCGACCACGACCCCGCGCAAGGCGCCGGCGAAGACCTCGTGACCGACGACCTCACCCGGCCGCTGCACGCCCCCCGGGCGGCGGCGGCCGGGGGGCCGGGGCTGTTCGTCACTTTCGAGGGCGGAGACGGCGCGGGAAAGACCACGCAGGCGTCGCTTCTCGAGCGGTGGCTCGCACAGCAGGGCCGACGGGTCGTGCGGACCCGCGAGCCGGGCGGAACCGAGGTCGGTGTGCGTATTCGCGACATCGTCCTTCATCACCGCGGCCACATCGATGCACGCGCCGAGGCCCTGTTGTACGCCGCTGATCGCGCGCATCACATCGCCACGCACGTGCGGCCGGCCGTGGCACGCGGAGACGTGGTCATCCAGGACCGGTACCTCGACTCGTCCGTCGCCTACCAGGGGGCGGGCCGCATCCTGGACGCCGACGACGTGCGCGCGCTGTCGCTGTGGGCGACCGACGGGCTTCTCCCCGACCTGACGGTGCTCCTCGACCTCGACCCGGCCGCTGCGCGCCGCCGTCTCGACGCCGACGACAAACCCTTCGACCGGCTCGAGGCGGAGAAAGAGGACTTCCACGCGCGCGTGCGCGCCGGCTTCCTCGCCCTGGCCGACGCCGAGCCCCGGCGTTTCCTCGTGCTCGACGCGGAAGCGGCCCCCGACGACCTCGCCGCCCTCGTGCGCGAGGCGGTCGCAGAGCGTCTGGGCTGAGGTCCGCAGACCACGGCCCGCCCACGTCGCCGAGGGTTTGCACAGCCGAACGCCAGCGGCGGTGTCGGACCCCGCGGTTAGGCTGGAGCCCATGTCCGTCGCCCTCGATCCGTCCCCGCAGGCCGTCGGCACGGCGCCCTTCCCGTGGGACGCCGTGTGGGGGCAAGACGAGGCCGTCGCGACGCTGCGTGCGGCGGCGTCGATTCCCGCCTCCCTCGCGCACGCGTGGCTCATCACCGGTCCGCCCGGGTCGGGGCGCTCCACCCTCGCTTACGCGTTCGCCGCCGCGCTCATCGCCGACCCGGGCGACGAGCGCGCCCAACGGCAGGTGCTCGCGCGCACGCACCCCGATCTGACGGCACTTCGCACGGAACAGGTCGTGATCAGGATCGACGAGGCCCGTCGCCTCGTGGAGCGCGCATCCTTCGCGCCGTCACTCGGTCGGCACCGCGTGATCGTGGTCGAAGACGCCGATCGCATGTCGGAGCGCACATCCAACGTGCTTCTGAAGGCGCTCGAGGAACCGCCCGAGAAGACCGTCTGGGTGCTCTGCGCGCCGAGCGACGCCGACCTGCTGCCCACCATCCGCTCACGGGTGCGGGTACTCCGACTGCGCGAACCGTCTGTCGCCGACGTCGCGGCGCTGATCGTCGAGCGCACCGGCGTGTCCGCCGAGATCGCCGAAGAGTCGGCTCGCCACGCGCAGCGCCACATCGGTATGGCCCAACGTCTCGCGACCGACGACGACGCACGGGCACGCCGTGCCGAGACGCTCGCCGCCGTCCTCGCGGTGCGGGGCATCGGCGACGCCGTCGACGTCGCGGGTCGTATGGTGCGCCTGGCCACCGACGACGCCAAGGCCCTCACGGCCACCCGCGACGAAGAGGAGCGCCGGTCGCTGCTGCGCATGCTCGGCGTCGTCGAGGGCGCCGCCGTGCCGCCGTCGGTGCGCGGGCAGGTCAACGCCCTCGAAGACGACCAGAAGCGCCGGGCCACCCGCAGCCTCCGCGACGGTATCGACCGGGTGCTCACCGACCTGCAGTCGCTGTTCCGCGATGTCGTGATGATCCAGTACGGCCGAGAGGGTGATCTCGTCAACAGCGAGCGGATCGACGCCCTGCGCGTCCTCGCGGCCGAGTGGACGCCCTCCCGCACGCTCGGGGTGCTCGATCGCATCTCGGTCACGCGCCGCAACCTCGAACAGAACGCCGCCCCGCTGCTGGCACTCGAGAGCCTCATGATCACCGTGGCGAACGGCTCGGCGCCGTGAGCCTGCGCCGCCGAATGACCGCCGTCATCGCGGGGATGGCGGGTCTGGCCCTCGCGCTGAGCGGGTGTCTCTACGCCCAGATCCCGCCGATGGCGCCAGACACGGGGCGCTCGCTCGCCCCGCAGACCGACGGCGTCGAGGCGTCCCTCCTGCCGTACTACGGCCAGGCGCTGGCGTGGAGCGACTGCGGCGGTGTCGGCTTCGACTGCACGACGGTCACCGCCCCCCGCGACTACGCCGATCCGTCGGCCGGCGACCTGCAGCTGGCGGTGATCCGCCACCGTGCGACGTCGGGTGAGCCGCGGGGATCGCTTCTCACCAATCCCGGGGGACCGGGCGTGAGCGGAGTCGACACCGTGCGCGACTCGGTCTCGCTCGTTGCCGATGAGACCCTCACCGCCTCCTACGACGTGATCGGATTCGACCCGAGGGGTGTCGGGCAGTCTTCGGCCGTGACCTGTTACGACGCGTCCGGTATGGACGCCTTCCTCTACGACATCCCTCCGGGGAAGCGGGGGAGCGACGAACGCAACGCGGCCCTCGAGAAGCGGCAGGCTGACTTCGCCCAGGCGTGTGAGGCGGGGAGCGACGGCATCCTCCCGTACATCTCGACCGAGAACGCCGCGCGCGACATGGATCTGCTGCGCGCGGTGCTGGGCGATGCCAAGCTCTCCTACCTCGGTTTCTCGTACGGTTCGCTGCTCGGAGCGACCTATGCCGGCCTGTTCCCCGAACGGGTCGGGCGTATGGTGCTCGATGGCGGCATCGATCCGAGCCTTCCCGGCAGTGCGAGCGGCATCGCTCAGGCCGTGGGCTTCGAGAACGCGTTGCGCTCCTTCATGGCCGACTGCCTGACGCGCTCGGACTGCCCGTTCGCCGGCTCCGTCGACGACGCGATGAGCGATCTGACCGCGCTGCTCGAGCGGGTCGACGTCCGGCCGCTGACCAACGGCGACGGCCGCATACTCGGCGCGGACACCCTCGTGACGGCCGTCCTCGCCGCGCTGTACAGCGACCAGAGCTGGCCGTATCTGCGCATCGCCCTCACCGACGCGCAGAACGGCGACGCGTCGGTCGCCTTCCAACTGGCCGACTTCTACAACGGCCGTGAGAACGGGCAGTACCCGAGCAACACCCTTCAGGCGCTGCGTGCATACAACTGCGTCGACTACCCCGACGAAGCCGACACCGACGATGAGGCGCTCGAGGCGGAACTCGAGCGGGAGGCCCCCGTCGTCGCACCCTACTGGGTGGGTCCCGACCCCTGCGCGGCGTGGCCCGCGCCCCCGACGGGGACGCGCGCCGAGATCACCGCGCCCGGCTCGCCGCCCATCGTCGTCCTCGGCACCACCGGTGACCCGGCCACCCCCTACACCGAGGCGCAGGCGCTCGCCGAGCAGCTCTCGCAGGGCGTGCTCGTCACCTACGTCGGCGAGGGCCACCTCGCCTACAACAAGGGCAACGCCTGTGTGAACGGTGCGGTCGACGACTACCTCGTCGACGGCACTGTGCCCGAGGCGGGGCTGCGTTGCGAGTAGCGACCTCACCTACGCTTGGTTCGTCACACCCCGAGGAGACCCCTATGACCGCGCCCACCGCCGACCTGGCGACGTACATCGACCACACCCTGCTCAAGCCCGAGGCCACTCGCGCCGACGTCGAGCGACTCATCGCCGAGGGCGCCGAGCTGGGCACCTACAGCGTGTGCATCTCGCCGTCGTTCCTGCCGGTGAAAGTGCCCGCGGGTCTGAAGCTCGCCGTCGTCTGCGGCTTCCCCAGCGGCAAGCACCACGCCGAGATCAAGGCGGCCGAGGCGGCGCTGTCGGTCGCGCACGGAGCGGACGAGATCGACATGGTGATCGACGTGGGTGCCGCCGTCGAGGGGCGCTACGACCTCGTCGAGGCCGAGATCCGCGCCGTGCGCGACGCCGCCCCGGCGCCGACCGTGCTCAAGGTCATCATCGAGTCCGCGGCGCTGAGCGACGAGGCCATCGTCGCCGTGTGCGAGGCGGCGGTGGCCGCAGGAGCCGATTTCGTCAAGACCTCGACCGGGTTCCACCCGGCCGGCGGCGCCAGCGTGCACGCGGTCGAGCTGATGAAGCGCACGGTCGGCGATCGGGCCGAGGTGAAGGCGTCGGGTGGCGTGCGCACGCGCGGCGCCGCCGAGCAGATGATCGCCGCCGGAGCGACGCGCCTGGGCCTGTCGTCCAGCCGCGACATCCTCGCCGACAGGTCCGCGAGCGGCGACTACTGATCGCCTTACCGGGCGTGTGCGTCCGAGCGCGCTGGAGCATGTAAACTCGATGATCGTGCACGCGACAGCGCGCACGTGCCGCCTTAGCTCAGACGGCAGAGCGATTCACTCGTAATGAATAGGTCAAGGGTTCGATTCCCTTAGGCGGCTCCGAAGGCCCTCACCCGCTTCCACCGGGTGGGGGCCTTTTCTCGTCGGCGAGGTCCGGCATCCGGCCTTCCGCCCCGGCGCGCGCCCGGCGAGCGGTGGCTGTGATCCCGACGGGCGACCGTACGTCGCAGCTTCTGCTCCTGCGCGCGACCGCAGGCCCCGCGCCTGGCCGCGCCGGGGACCGGCCAACCCGACCGATAGGCTGACAACCCGCCCCCACGACGGTCGTGCCCGTCCGCTACCCGCTGGAGTCCCCGTGTCGAATGCGATCGACGCCCTCATCGAGATCTTCACGTGGGTGGGCCTGGGCGCGGGGCTGCTGCTCGCCCTCGCCGCGGTGTTCCTCCTGCTCGCCGACGGCACGTGGCTCCCCGCCCGGGCCGTGGTGGAGCATGTCGACGAAGGCCGGGTCGTGCGGTGGTTCGACCACGACGGGGGCGTGAACGAGGCGGCACTGTCGGCGCACGACGATGCCAAGATCGGACCCGTCGACATGATCGACATCTTCTACCGGCGGGGGAGCGAGCACCGGATGCGCCTGACGCGCTCGTCGCCGCTCGTGCGATTCATGTCCCTCCTGGCGGCGGGGGTCCTGGCGCTGGGACTCGTGGCTTTCATCGCGTCGATCGTGATGCTGTTCGTCCGCGGCTGAGAAATTGGCGCGACGCGCATGTCGCTAGATAAGCTAGCGATATGTCCGACTCGATCCGCCCCACCCTCCGCCGATCGCGGCGCGCCGACGGCGCCGTGCGCGTCTCGCGCTGGCTCCGGATCGGCATCCCGAGCCTGCTCGTGCTGCTGTGGGTCATCGGAGGGTCGATCGGTGGGCCGTTCTTCGGAAAGGTCGACGAGGTCGCCACGAACGATCAGTCGTCGTTCCTGCCGCAGTCGGCCGACGCGACGCGGGTGAGCGAGCGGCTGACGGACTTCACCGGCGGCGACACCATTCCCGCCATCGTCGTGGCCGCCACCGCAGACGGCAGTGCCCTCGGCGACTCCCAGGTCGCGTCCCTTCAGACGCTGGCCACCGATATCGCCGGCATCGACGGGGTGGCGGGAGACGCCTCACCGCCGGTCGTCTCCGACGACGGGCAGGCGGCGCAGATCTTCGTGCCCATCGACAGCTCCGGCGAGGTCCGTGAGGTGGTCGAACGGGTGCGGGAGGTGGTCGCCGACGACGTTCCCGGCGGTCTCGATGCCTGGGTCACCGGCCCCGCCGGCTTCACGGCCGACCTCGTGAAGGGCTTCCTCGGCATCGACGGTCTTCTGCTGATCGTCGCGCTCGCGGCGGTGTTCGTCATCCTGGTCATCGTGTACCGCTCGCCGCTGCTGCCGATCCTCGTGCTGTTGACATCGGTGTTCGCACTGTGCGTCGCGCTGCTGACGGTGTGGTGGCTCGCCTTCGCCGGCATCGTCGTTCTGAACGGACAGGTGCAGGGCATCCTGTTCATCCTCGTCATCGGCGCCGCCACCGACTACGCCCTGCTCTACGTCGCGCGGTTCCGTGAGGCGATCGGGGCGGGCGAGCGTCGATGGGATGCAACGGTGCGAGCGTGGAAGGGAGCAGTGGAGCCCATCCTCGCGTCGGGGGGAACGGTCATCGCGGGACTGCTCTGCTTGCTGCTGTCGGATCTCGCGACCAACCGCGCTCTCGGCCCGATCGCCTCGATCGGCATCGCGTTCGCCGTGCTCGCTGCCCTCACCTTCCTGCCCGCGCTGCTCGCGCTCTTCGGCCGTGCCGCTTTCTGGCCCTTCGCGCCGAAGCCCGGAGCCGCCGCGCTGCCCGCCGATCTCACCGCACCCGCGAAGGGTCTCTGGCCGCGCCAGGCGCGCTTCGTCGCGCGACGCGCGCGCCCGGTGTGGATCGTGTGCACGCTCGTGCTGCTGGCCGCGTGCGTCGGCGTCACGCAGTTGCGCGCCGACGGCGTTCCCGCCAGCGATCTGGTGCTCGGCGCTTCGGAGGCGCGCGATGGCCAGACCGCGCTCGCCGAGCACTTCCCGGGCGGTTCGGGCAGCCCGGCCTACGTGCTGGTGCCGGAGGACCGTGCCGCCGAGGCGGTCGCCGTGCTCGAGCGGACCTCGGGAATCGACAGTATCGGGATCCTCTCGTCCGATGCGCCCGGCGGCCAGGCGCCCGTCACGGCCGCCGGGGGCACTCTGCAGACCACGACGTTCGGTCCGCCCGGAACCCCCGCCCCCGCCCCGACCGTCTCCGACGGGGAGGTGCTGGTGGCGGCGACACTGGCCGACACCGCCGACTCGGCGGCCGCCGACGACACGGTGCGCGAACTGCGCGCGACCCTGACCGCCGAGCTCGGCGAGGACACCGCGATCGTCGGCGGTGTGACGGCGACGGACATCGACTCGGTCGACACGTCGATCCGCGACCGCACGCTCATCATCCCGATCGTGCTCGTCGTCATCCTGCTCATCCTGATGGCACTGCTGCGCTCGGTCGTCGCGCCCCTCATCCTCATCGGCACGGTGATCGTGTCGTTCGGTGCGGCGCTCGGGGTGAGCGCGGTGGTGTTCGACGGCGTCTTCGGCTTCGCCGGCGCCGACCCGTCGGTGCCGTTGTACGGGTTCGTCTTCCTCGTCGCCCTGGGCGTGGACTACAACATCTTCCTCATGTCGCGCGTGAGAGAGGAATCCGTCGTGCACGGCACACGGCCCGGCATCCTGCGCGGACTCGTCGCCACCGGCGGTGTCATCACCTCGGCAGGACTCGTGCTGGCCGCGACCTTCGCGGCCCTCGGCGTCATCCCGATCCTGTTCCTCGCGCAGATCGCCTTCATCGTGGCCTTCGGAGTGCTGCTCGACACCTTCGTCGTGCGCTCCCTGCTGGTGCCGGCGCTGGCCTACGACCTCGGCCGGCGGATCTGGTGGCCGTCGAAGCTGGGCCGGAGGGATGCCGACGCGGCCGACCGCGACGTCCCCGGGCGGGGCGTGACCGGACGGCGCGCGTAGGCTCGACGCATGACCCGTGCCCTGTTCATCGTCGACGTGCAGAACGATTTCACCGAGCGCGGCGCCCTCGGGGTCGAGGGAGGCGACGCGGTGGCCGAGCGCATCTCGCGCTACCTCGACGCCCACGCCGTCGAGTACGCGCTCGTCGTCGCCTCGCGCGACTGGCACAACGGCGACGACGACAACGGCGGGCACTTCTCGGCCGAGCCCGATTTCGTCGACACGTGGCCGGTGCACTGCGTCGGCGGCACGTACGGCGCCGCGTACGACGACGTGTTCGACACCACGCGCGTCACCCACCACCTCAAGAAGGGGCAGGGCAAGCCCGCCTACTCGCTCTTCGAGGGCGTGTCGGACGACGGCGAGACCGCGGCGGAGATCCTCGACGCCCATGGCATCCGTGACATCGACGTCGTCGGTATCGCCACCGATTACTGCGTGCGGGCGTCGGCTCTCGACGCGCTGGCGGCCGGACGCCGCGTGCGCGTGCTCACCGATCTCGTCGCGGGCGTCCATGCCGAATCGAGTGACGCTGCACTGGCCGAGATCGCCGCCGCAGGAGCACAACTGGCCGTGTCCGAGGGCTGAACTCCGGTCAGCACGACAGCGAGTCGTCGGTGCGGGGGATCGTGATCGTCACGGTCGTCCCCTCGCCCGGAACGCTGGTGATGCGCAGGATGCCACCGTGCTCGCCGACGATGCGCTGCGCGTTCGTCAGCCCGCTTCCGTGACCGTCGTCCTCCGCATCGACGGATCGTCCGCGGCGGCTCCCCTGCATGATGGTGACCAGATCGTCGGCGTGGATGCCGCGGCCGCGATCGTGCACGCGCACGGCGGCGCCCTCGTCGGTTTCGTAAGCGTCGACGTCGATGACGTCGTCGGAGTATTTGGCGGCGTTCTCGAGCACGTGCGCGACGGCGTTGCGCAGTCCCCGCACGTCGGCGCAGACGGGTACGGCATCCATCTGTCCGAACACGACGCGGCCGTGGGTGTCACCGGGAAGCACGATCGAGACCGCGTCGCGCGCGACCACGGCGAAGGTCTCGCTCCGCCGGCCCTGCCGTGCGTGGGCGTCGGCGACGCCCCCGAGCGTCTCGGCCACCGCGAGGATGCGATCGGCGGCCTCCGCCGCGAGCCGCAGCACGCGATGGTCGGAACCCAGTTCTTCGCCGAGCAGCGCCAGGTGTTCATGCAGCGCCGTCGCGGGGGAGAGCAGATCATGGGCGACGGCACGCCGGGCGGCGGCGCGGTCGTCGGACGCCCGCTTCTCGCTCGTGAGGTCGCGCACGATCTTCACGAACCCCAGTACCTGGCCCCGGTCGTTGCGGATCGCCGAGATGGTCACACGCGCCCAGAACTCGCTGCCGTCGTTGCGGACACGCCAGCCCGTGTCCTCGACGTGCCCGTCACGCTGAGCGGCGGCGAGCAGCTGGTCGGGCACACCGCGGCGACGGGCGTCCTCGCGGTAGAACTGCGAGAAGTGGCATCCGATGATCTGCTCTTCGGTGTAGCCCTTGATGCGTTCGGCGCCCAGGTTCCATCCGCGCACGAACCCGCCGCTGTCGAGCTTGACGATCGCGAACAGGTCGACTTGCTCGTCCCAATCGCGTGGGATCGATCGACGAATGCTGGTCAGCGCGTGCGGGGCGGGGACGGTTGAACCGGGCTCTCCGCCGGGCACGGCGCTCACGCGGGCACACCGCCGGTCAGGAGAGTGCGTACGGAAGGCATACAGCGATCATGCCCGAGTGCCCGCTTCGTCCGACAGCGATTGACACCGTGACGCCGGTGCCCGTCTGCTCCGTTACGACGAGACGGTGACCAGCGTGCGTTGCCAGCCGCTCGATCCGTCAGGGGCGATCGGGGCCTGGTCCTGGATCTGCAGGTTGCCCTGCTTGTCGGTCGCGCGCACCGCGATGTAGTGCGATCCGGGGTCGGCGTTCCAGTCCAGCTTCCACTGCACCCACGACTGGTCGTTGATGGGGGTGGACAGCTGCGTCTCCTGCCAGTCGCCGTCGTCGATGCTGACCTCGACCTTCGCCACACCCACGGGCTGTGCCCAGGCCATGCCGGCGATGACGATCGCACCGGCGGTGACGGGCGCACCGATCTTGGGGGTGTCCACGCGCGAGGACATCTTGATGGGCGCCTCGGCCGAGTACCCGCGCGGAGTCCAATACGCCTCGTCACGATCGAAGCGCGTCACGGTGAGTCTGGTGACCCACTTCGTCGCCGACACGTACCCGTACAGGCCCGGAACGACCATGCGCACGGGGAAGCCGTGTTCGAACGGCAGCGGGTCGCCGTTCATCGCGACCGCGAAGATGGCGTCCAGGTTGTCGTCGGTCAGTGACGAGAGGGGGGTGGATGCCGTGTACCCGTCCACGCTCTCCGACAGCACCATGTCGGCGTCGGCCTGCACGCCCGCCATGCGCAGGACGTCACGGATGGGCACGCCGGTCCAGATGGCGTTCCCGACGAGACCGCCGCCGACCTCGTTCGAGACGCACGTGAGGGTCACGCCGTACTCGTCGAGGCCCATTCCCACCAGCTGGTCGAAGCTCAGCTCGATCGGGGTGTCGACCATGCCGTCGATCGACAGACTCCACGTGGTGGGGTCGACATTGGGCACGGTCAGCGCGGTGTCGACGCGGTAGAAGTCGTCGTTGGGGGTGATGATCGGCGTGAGGCCGTCGATCTGCCAGCTCGCCCCGTCGGGAACCGCGACGGTGGAGCGAGCCGCGGGGAGCCGTAGCGCATCGCGTGCCGCGGCCACCGACGAGGTGGTGGCGTTGAGGATGCGCGAACCGACGCCGACGATGACGGCGCCGACGGTCGAGATGCCGGTGAAGAGCAGGAACTGGCGGCGGTTCGTGCCGGCGGTCCGCGCGTCGCTCTCGCGGGCCGCCGTGACCCACCGCTTCAGGCGCGTGACGGAGAAGACGAGGACGAAGATCCCGGCGACCGTACCGAGCACCGGGGGCAGCCACGCGAGGGCTCCGGCTCCGGTGCGGGTGATGATGGCGGCGGTGGCGAGCGCTCCGCCGATGCCGATCAGCACCGCGCCGACCGGGCGGAAGCGGTACTGCACGATCCCGGCCACGGCTGCGGCGACGGCCGCACCCACGCCGACGCCCGCGAGGAGGGCGATCTTGTCGGTCTCGCCGAACAGTGTGATCGCGAGCTCTTTCAGTGGGCGCGGCACGATGTCAACGATGAACGAACCGACAGCGAGCACCGGGCTGGCCGAGCGGGCGACGAGGGCGGCGAACAGCTCCGCGACCGCCAGGAGGACGGCGGCGGATGCGATGCCGGCGAGAGCTGCCCAGATCCACGCGTGCGGGCGGCGCACTCTGGTCACGTCGTCGGTGCGAGCCGCGGTGTCGGTGGTCATTTCATCCTCGTTCCCGGGTGCCACGCACGCGCGACCCCGCCTCGTATCTTGTTCGGAGCGGAGGGGTGATCGGATGCCGTGCCCGCGGCCCGCGCTTCGCTCGCTCGCGCTGTCGTCGGCGTGGCGGGGTCAGCGCCGGCGGTCGGCGGCCGGGGGCCGCGCCGCGCCGGCCGGGGTCAGCGCGAACGCCACGACCCCCGACACGATCAGCACGAGCGCGACGGCGAGTCCGACCGTGAGCGGCTCGTCGAGGAGGGGGACGGCGACCACCGCGGTGAGGACGGGACTGAGGGCGCCGGCTGCGGCGGTGATGCTGCTTCCGAGGTTCTTCACCGCCACGACGTAGCACGCGGTCGACAGCATCCCGGTGCCCACGCCCTGCACGAGGGCGTACGCCCCCCACGCGGGCACGTCGACGGTGCCGCTGAACAGCTGAGACGGCAGTGCTCCCGCCGCGGCGAGCACGAGTGCCGCGATGAGAGAGGTGAGGGAGACGAGGGCGATGACCCCGAGCGGATCGAGTCGCGTGCGCGACAGCCCGATCGTGTACGCCGCCCAGACCAATCCCGCCGCCATCAGCACGGCGATCCCACCCTCACCGGCGGGGCCGCCGGTGAGGGTGGCGCTCACGGCGACGCCGGCGACGATGGCTCCGAGGGCGATAAGACGGCGGCGGGGGATCGGTGAACGGAACGCGAGGAAGAGCAGCACCGTGACGAACAGGGGCACGGTGCCGGGCACGAGCAGGCCGGTCAGCGCCGCGGAGGTCAGGTGCGCCCCCCACGCGAAGAGCAGGAAATGGGGAAGTCCCGCGAGCAGCACCAGTGCGATGACGCTCGCGTGCTCGCCGCGCAGGTGCCGCAACGTCCGGGGGATCCAGGGCGCGAGGGCGATCGCGGGCACCCCGAAGCGCATGATCGCGGCATCCCCCATGCTCATCCCGGTCGTCTCGAGCGCGCGGGTCGACAACGCGAACGACGACCACAGGCAGACGACGGCGGCGAGGGCGGCGACACCGACCATCGTCCGCCGCGACAACGCGGAGGGGCTCGGGAAGGCGAACGTCGTCACCCTGTGAGCGTAGGAAAAGCGGGGCGGCACACGATTGCGGATATTGCTTCTAAGCCGCTCAGATTGGCAGAATCTGCTTTATGGGCGGCCTAGACGCGATCGATCTACTCATCCTCACCGAGTTGCAACGCGACGGCCGTCTGACCAATCAGGAGCTCGCCGATCGCGTCGGGCTTTCGCCATCGCCATGCCTGCGCCGCGTTCGGCGTCTCGAAGATACGGGCGTGATCTCCGGGTACCGCGCGGTGGTCTCGCCGAAGGCCGTCGACCTCGAGATCACGGCCTTCGTGCGGCTGCGTCTGGCCTCGCACGAGGGCTCGACCGTCGACGCGGTGGAGGAGCGGTTGCGCGCCATCCCGTGGATCGTCGAAGCGCATCTGCTCGCCGGCGACTGGGACTACCTCGTGCGCGTGGTGACCCCCAGTTTCGAGGAGTACGAGCGTCTCCTACGCGAGCACCTCCGGGCTATCCCCGCACTGTCGTCGATCGACACGACCTTCGCCTTCGGGGTGACCAAACCCCTGACGCCACTGCCCGTCCACCGCGACGGCGCGAATCGCGTGCCCTGACGCCTCATCGCGACGCGGTCGACTGAAGCGACCGGCATGCTCCTCCTCATCGGGCGGGATGGCCACGACGATCCCGGCCATCGCGGCCCGCCCTCATTGGGGAAGGAACGTGACCGGCAGTCCGGCGATGGGCAGAGTCGAGCGGGCGATCGCGGCCTCGACGGCCGCGTGATGCCGTTCGGGCGCGGTGACCTGCACCTTCTCGACGCCGTCGATGGGCGTTCCGCCCGCGGGGGAGAAGAAGGACGTGACGTCGTGGTCGTCGATGAGACGGGTCAGCAGCTGCTCGAAAGCCGGCCCTTCTCCGGGCCCGACCGCGACGCTCAGACGCGACCCCGCCACCTCGATGGCCCCGGCGGGGGGCAGACCGGCCGCGTCGCGCACTGTTTCCGCGCGCGATACCAGCGGGATCAGGTCTTCGAAGGCGTCGTCGAGCGAGTACAGCGTGAACATCCCGTTCTCCATCACGGCCGCCTGCACCTGCGCCCCCGGAGCTGAGCGGTCGATCTCCGCGACCGCGGAAAGGGGGTCGAAGCCGACATCGAGGCAGCCGCGCCCCGCGTCGGAGAAGAGTGATATGCGCGTCCAAGCCACCGTGTCCACTTCGACGGCCCACGACACGGGGTCGGGGTAGGTGCTGGCACAGGCGAGGGCGAGCAGGTCGGGCAGTGCATCGGCGCGAACCTTCAGCAAGACCGCCGACGACGGATCCGAAAAGGTGGGCGCCTCCACCCATCGTTCGCTGTGAGCGACATCGACGCCCTCGACCGCCGCGATCTCCGTGCGAAGGGCGTCGAACTCCGCGCTCGGTCGATCGAAATGGGTCTCATCGACCGCCCAGCCGATGAGGACCACCCCCGCCCCTCCCAGGGTGATGACACCGGCCACCACCGCGCCGATGCCGATCCGTGCCCCCAGCGACCTCGGCATCCGTGGCTCCCCTCGCGTTCCGGTGGCCTCAGGTTACGAGACCGTGGTGAACGCGAGGGGAACACCGCCCGGTCAGCGCGCGCGACGCTGCTTGGCGAGCTTGGTCACCACCCGGCGCCGCACCTTCTGCACCTTCGGGTCGTTCCACACCCGATACGCGACGGTGCCCGCGGCGACCGCACGCCCGATCGCCGTGCGTGCCAGCACCGCCCCGGCCAGTCCTACCGCTCCGGTTCCGATCCATCGTCCGACACCCATGGCGCCTCCTTCTGTCGCGTCTGGAGACTCCAGCAGACAGGATCGGACGACGGACGCCGCCACGCTTGCGCCTGGCGTTCGCGTGTGCTGTGCCGGGACTCAGGCGATGCGCTCACCCACTCCGGCGGCGAACGGCTCGAGGGCTGCGACCACGTCGTCGGGCAGGGGCGTCGAGCTGGCGGCGACCGCGTCGTCGATCTGGCTCGTGCGCGAGGCTCCGATGATCGCTGTGGTCACGACCGGGTCGCGCAGCACCCAGGCGACCGCGAGCTGGGGGATCGAGAGCCCCGCCTCGCGGGCGACGCCGTCGATGCCGCGGATGCGTTCGAGGTAGTCATCGGTGAGCGCCGAGGCATCGAGGAAGCGGCTGTCGGCGGCGCGCGAGTCGGCGGGCACGGTCCCGTCGAGGTACTTCGCGGTGAGGAGTCCCTGTGCGAGCGGGGAGAACACGGCGCTGCCGACGGCGAGTTCGCGCAGTGTCGGGAACAGCTCGACTTCGGGCGTGCGGTCGAACAGCGAGTACCGCGGCTGGTGGATGAACAGGCGCACGCCCTCGGCGGCCAGCAACTCGTGCGCGCGGCGGGTGAGGTCGGCGGGGTAGTTGGAGATGCCGGCGTAGAGGGCCTTGCCGCTGCGCACGATGTCGGCGAGCGCGTGCACGGTCTCTTCGATCGGCGTGTCGGGGTCGACGCGGTGCGAGTAGAACACGTCGACATGGTCTGTGCGCATGCGCATCAGGCTCTGTTCGAGCGAGCGCACGAGGTACTTGCGCGACCCGCCGTCGCCGTAGGGACCGGGCCACATGTCGTATCCGGCCTTGGTCGAGACGAACAGCTCGTCACGGTACCGGCGCAGGTCGCTGTCGAGCACGGTTCCGAAGGTCGACTCCGCCGCCCCGTACGGCGGACCGTAGTTGTTGGCGAGGTCGATGTGCACGACGCCCCGCTCGAACGCGTGCCGCAGGATCTCGCGTTGCGTGTCGAGCGGACGCGCGCTGCCGAAGTTCTGCCACAGCCCGAGCGAGATGCGGGGGAGCGGGATGCCGCTGGAGCCTGCGCGCAGGAAAGGCACGTCGTCGTAGCGGGTGGTGGCGGCCTCGAACGGAGAGGTCAGGCGGGGGTCATCGGCGTCGATGGGCATGGTGCTCCTCGAATGGCGTAAGCGGGATGCCTCGACTCTGCCATGCCGGTCCCGGTCCGCGCTCTCCGGCGGCCCAGGGCGCCACGGCATCCTGTCGACCCCGAACGCGGAGCCCGCCCCCGGCGCGGATACCGCGGCATCCCTCTCTTTCTTCGATCGAGGCGTCGGTCAGGATGCAGCGCCGCTGACCTCGTCGCGCAGCAGCTGCGCGCCCGCGGAGAGGGCGCTGATCTTGTCGAACGCGACCTGGCGCGGCAACGGCGCCATACCGCAGTTGGAGCTGGGGATGAGCTTGTCGGCGTCGACGAACCGCAACGCGCGGCGCAGGGTCTCGGCGACTTCCTCGGGCGTCTCGATGCGCTCGCTGGCGACATCGAGGGCGCCGAGCATGATCTTCTTGCCGCGGATGAGCTCGATCAGGTCGATCGGCACGTTCGAGCGGTGGCTCTCGAGCGAGACGATGTCGAGGGTGGACTGCTGCAGCAGCGGGAACGACTCCTCGTACTGTCGCCACTCCGACCCGAGCGTGGCCTTCCAGTCCGTGTTCGCCTTGATGCCGTAGCCGTAGCAGATGTGCACGGCCGTCTGGGCGTTCAGGCCCTCGGCCGCACGCTCGAGGGCGGCGACGCCCCAGTCCTTCATCTCGTCGAAGAAGACGTTGAAGGCGGGCTCGTCGAACTGGATGATGTCGACCCCGGCGGCCTCGAGCTCGCGCGCCTCCTGGTTGAGGATGGTGGCGAATTCCCACGCCAGCTTCTCGCGGCTGCGGTAATGGCGGTCCGCGAGCGTGTCGATCATCGTCATGGGGCCGGGGAGCGCCCATTTGATGGGCCGATCGGTCTGCGCGCGAAGGAAAGCGGCATCGTCGACGAAGACGGGACCACGACGACTGACGGCTCCGACGACGGTCGGCACGCTCGCGTCGTAACGGTCACGGATGCGAACCGTCTCGCGGTGTTCGAAGTCGACGCCCTCGAGGTGCTCGATGAAGGTCGTGACGAAGTGCTGACGGGTCTGCTCGCCGTCGCTGATGATGTCGAGGCCACGGCGCTCCTGTTCCTGCACCGCGGAACGGAGGGCGTCGTGCTTCCCCTCGACGAGCACATCGCCCTCGAGCTCCCAGGGCGACCACAGCACCTCGGGCTTGGCGAGCCACGCGGGCTTGGGGAGGCTTCCGACGGTCGAGGTGGGCAGGAGCGTCGACACGTCGGTGGATCCTTCGCGGGTCATCGGGCGGCCAGCGCGTAGTCGGCGGCCCACTGGTCGAGGATCGCGCGGTGCGGCTTCACGAAATGCTCCTCGGCGTAGCGTCCCTGGACGACGGCGAGCTGACTGCGCTCTTCCCGGTCGTAGGTCACCTCGGTCGGCTCGAAGTCCGGTGCCTCGAGGCTGGGACGGTAGACGTCGCCGGCGGGGGTGCGGGCGTTGTAGATCTCGGGGCGGTAGATCTTCTGGAAGGTCTCCATCGTGCTGATCGTTCCGATCAGCTGCAGGTCGGTGTAGTCGGCGAGCAGATCGCCCCGGAAATAGAACGCCAGGGGCGCGACGCTGCCGCGCGGCATGAAGTACCGCACCTGAAGCCCCATTTTGCCGAAGTACTCGTCGGTCAGCGACGAGGTGGCATCCTGCGCGTACTCGATCCCCAGCACGGGGTGCACGACGCCGGTGCGGTGGTAGGTGCGGCTCGTCGAGACGCTGATGCAGATGACGGGCGCGAGCGGGAAGCGCTCGCGATAGGCCGCGGAGTCGAGGAAGTGCGAGAACAGCTTGCCGTGGAGGTCGCCGAAGTCACCGGGCACCGAGAATCCGCCCGCGGCGGCCTGCGCTGCAGGCAGCACGATGCTGAAGTCGTAGTCGCGCAGGTAGGACGAGAAGTTGTTGCCGACGATGCCCTGGTGGCGCTCGCCCGTGTGCGTATCGAGGATGTGCACGTCGAGCACCTCGATGACCGGGAACTCCTCGTCGGCGCCGTCGGCGAACTGCAGCTGCACCGACACGATGTCGAGCTCGACGCGATACCGCTCGCCGTCCGGGTCGTCGGACGCGAGGTCGTTGAGGCGACGGTCGATCATCGACAGGGCGGTGCGCAGGTTCTGCTGACGACCCTCCCCGCGGGCGAGGTTGGCGAAGTTCGTCGTGACACGCGACCCCTCGGCGGGTGCGTAGTCCTCGTCGAAACGGGTGGTGGTGATGCGGAACGTGATGTCGTTCGACATGGGGATGCCAATCCGGGGAATGGGGAGACCGGCCAGGTCTCGAAGAAGTCGGTCCCCACATCGTGCAGCGTGGGAGGGGGCATCGGGTAATTCCGTGACGCTATGCCCTGCTATAGCCTCAACCTATGGCCAAGCGGATGAGCGGCATCACGCTGCAGCAGCTCCAGTACTTCATCGAGGTGGCCGCCGAGGGATCGATCAGCGCCGCAGCCGACCTGCTGTTCGTCGCCCAGCCGACGATGTCGGCGGCGATGCGCGACCTCGAGACGCGGGTGGGGCGCGATCTGCTCACCCGATCCGCCCGCGGGGTGACGCTCACCGTCGACGGCGTGGAGTTCCTCGGGTACGCCCGTCAAGTGGTGGAGCAGGCGGAGCTGCTCGAGCAGCGGTATCTCGGCCGCCCGCCGTCGCGGCGACTCCTCGGCGTCTCGGCGCAGCACTACTCCTTCGTCGTCGACGCGTTCGTCCGCATGGTGAAGGCGACGGATGCCGCGGAGTACGAGTTCTCACTCCGCGAGACCCGGACGTTCGACATCATCGAAGACGTCCGGACGCTGCGCAGCGAGCTCGGCATCCTGTTCCGCAACGACTTCAACCGCAACGTGCTCGACAAGCTGCTGCGCGATTCGGGGCTGCTCTTCCACCCGCTCTTCGTCGCTGCGCCGCACATCTTCGTCTCGCGGCGGAACCCCCTGGCATCCCGTTCGCGCGCGACCCTCGCCGACCTCGTCGGCTTACCGCGACTCACGTTCGACCAGGGGGCGAACAACTCGTTCTACTTCGCCGAGGAGATCCTCTCGACCCTGTCGAGCCCTCAAGAGATCCGAGTGTCCGACCGCGCGACGATCTTCAACCTCATGATCGGCCTCGACGGCTACACCATCTCGACGGGCATCATCAGCGACGACCTCGATCCAGAGATCGTGGCGGTGCCGCTGGAGGTCGACGAGCGTATCGAGATCGGCTGGATCGGACGCAGCGCCATCCCGCTGACCGACCAGGCTCAGCGCTACCTGGGGGAGGTGCGCGAGGTGGTCGCCGGGTTCGGGGTGGCGCTGCTCGGCTGAGGAGCGGCATGAGTCGTCCGGTCGGTCTCCGCGAGCGGGTGATGACTCAACCTCGTCGCCGCCGAGGACGGCGCCCGTCCCGCGCCACGACGTACAGTGCGACGAACCACGGCGAGGTCGTCGGGGTCGAACGCCCTCCTGCATCGCGGTCGGAATTCGCAACGAGACGGCTCGACAGAGAGCCAGGCGTGCACAACCGAGACCCGACGGCGTTCAGGTCGAGATCGATCATCAGCGTGACCGGTCATCCGCCGGCGCGACGGCCGCGACGGACGCGCTCGACGGTCTCGCCCGCAGCGACACCCACCAGGAGCATCGCGGTCACGATCGACAGCCTGAGCGCATCGAAGACCGGGACGACGGATGCCACACCTGCGAGCACGGCGAGAGCGAGGAGACCGAGGAGCTGAGGTCGCGACCAGCGGCCCTCGAGGACGCGACGGAACGCCACGGTGCCGGAGAGGAAGAGCACGGGCGCGCCCACGATCACGACCGTGGTCGCGAGACCGCGCTGGTCGGGGAGCGTGAGCATCTGTTTGTCGCCCACGCTCATCAGCACGATGCCCGCGATGATCAGAAGATGCACCCAGGTGTAGGCGGTGCGGGCGAGCCGGCCCGGCTCATCGGACGCCTCGATGGCTTCGGCGCCGACGCGCTCGCCGTGGTCGAAGTAGATCCACCAGGTGGCCGCTGCGGCGATGAACGCCGTCACCATCGAGGCGATCGATGACGTGGACGACTCCTTCTCGACGAAAGCGAAGCCCGTGACGAGCAACCCCTCGCCCAGGGCGATGAGGACGAACAGCGCTGTGCGCTCGGCGATGTGGGGGCCGGACAGATCCCAGGACTGCAGCATCACTCTGCCTCGGCCCGGGACAGGAAACCCCAGAACCGTACCGGCCAGTTCGACAGCGAGTGCCGCGGCCCAGAACGGCAACTGCCAGGTGAGGGGCAGCAGCGCGCCGACGATCCACAGGGCGCTACTGGCGACCGTCCAGCCGAGCACGAGAGCGAAGTCGCGGGCGACCGCGCGGTCGTGGCGGATCGTCGCCCAGACGATGAACCCTGTGCGCCCCACCTGGAGGATGACGTAAGCGATTGCGAATGCCCACGCGCGGTCGCCGAAGGCCTCGGCGATCGAGACGCTCACCACGAGGGCGACGAAGGCCAGCACGATCACGGCCCCGCGGACGGGCAGCTTCATGGGGTCGAGCCAATTCGTCACCCAGGTGGTCGACACCCATGCCCACCACAGGGCGCACACCATGACGGCGCCCTCCAAGGCCCCCAGCAGCGTCTGATTCTCGAAGAGGTAGGCGGACAGCTGAGTCAACGCGAGGACGAAGACCAGGTCGAAGAACAGCTCGACGTACGTCACGCGATCCGCGCGTGCGGAGTCCGCGGGGCGCAGCACGTTCCGGGCCATCCCGAATGCCATGCCCACATCCTCGCACCGCCGCCCGAGTGACCCGTATTCGAGGAGTCCTCTCCGATCCGGCGCCGCAGGCCTACCTGCAGCCCGGCGGCGGTCCCGGTGACCACGAGGCACTCCGTCACCGGGGAGCAAGACCGGCTTCACGTCGGCGCAGCGCACGTCGGCGCCGACGGCGGTCGTCGTCCGTTGAGGTCGCGCCGCGGCCGGCATCATCGGCGCGACCCGTCGCGCATTGTTCGCACGAATTTCTTCCCGGGCGTGAACGGTTTTATGCCACTATGACGCTAGGTGCCCGATTGGCCTGCCGAACGTCATGGCGCATCCGGCACGGACATTCATTAGCCCTCTGTGAAAGGCGCCATCATCGTCACCTCTGGAATTCGCGGCACGTTTTTCGATTTCGTCGACGACCCGTGGAAGCACGTCGGCAGAGAAGAGGAATCGGCTCGATTCCTCCGTGATGGTCTCCTCGTGATCGAGGACGGTCTGATCGTCGCATTCGGCCCGTTCGACGAAGTGTCCCCCCTGCATCCCGACCTCGACATCACGGAGATCCGCGGGCGCATCATCACTCCCGGCTTCATCGACGGCCACGTGCACGTTCCGCAGACGCGGGCCCTGGGTGCTTTCGGGCAGCAGCTCCTGCCGTGGCTCATCGACACCGTGTTCCCCGAGGAGGCCCGCTACAGCGACCGTGAATACGCGCGCGCCGGGTCGGAGCGGTTCCTCGAGAACATGCTCGCTGGCGGAACCACGACCGTGCAAGCGTTCACGACGACCTCCACCGTTGCCGTCGAGGAGTTCTTCGAGGCCGCCGCGCGGCGCGACATGCTGGTGATCAGCGGGGTGACCGGCATCGATCAGTTCGCGCCGGAAGGCTCGACGAGCACGCCCGAACAGTTCTATGACGACAGCAAGGCGATGATCGCGAAATATCACGGCGTGGGTCGCAGCCGTTATGCGATCACCCCGCGATTCGCCCTCGGTGCAAGCAAAGAGCTGCTGAAGGCCTGCCAACGGCTGAAGCAGGAGCATCCCGATCTCTGGGTGAACACGCACATCTCGGAGAATCCGTTGGAGATCTCCAACCTCCTCCTGGCGCACCCGGACTGCACGGACTATCTCGGCGTGTACGAGAAATATGATCTCGTCGGCCCGAAATTCTCCGGCGGACACGCGGTCTGGCTTTCCGACAATGAATTCGGACGCCTTTCCGACAGCGGCGGCGCGGTGGTGTTCTGCCCGTGCTCGAACCTCTTCCTGGGCAGCGGGATCTTCCGGCTGGGGAAGGCGACCGACCCCGACCGGCGCGTCAAGATGTCGTTCGGTACCGATATGGGCGGCGGCAACCGGTTCAGCATGATCCACGTCCTCGACGAGGCCTACAAGGTCGGGATGCTGGGCAACACCCTGCTCGACGGCACGACCAACCGCGTCACGCAAGACCTCGCCGCGTCCGAGCGCAGCAAGCTCTCGCCCTACCGGGCGTTCTGGTCGGTCACCCTAGGTGGCGCGGAGGGCCTGTACATCGACGACCAGGTCGGAAACTTCGAGGTCGGGAAGTCCGCGGACTTCGTGGCACTCGACTGGAACGCGGGTCCTTCGGCGATGCCGTGGCACCAGTCCCTCTTCTTCGACGAAGCGGGGCCGACCACGATGGCGGAGGCCGCGCACGCGCTGTTCGCGGTGATGATGGTCGGCGACGACCGCAACGTCGACGAGACCTGGGTGTCCGGCGTACGTCTCTATAAGAAGGGCTGACGGTGCAACGCCTCGCCGTCGCGGACGAACGGCCCACGTCGGGGGAGGTGTCGGGCGCCGACGACACGGCGGTCACCCTCGTCACCCACCGAAAGGTCGCCGCCCGCGACGTCGAGGCGTTCGAGGGGTGGCTGGAGCGATCGGGCCGAGCCCTCACCGGTACGCCGGGGTATCTCGGCAGCACCGTCATCTCCCCGAGCGAGTCGAGGGACGACTGGACACTCGTCCAGCGCTTCACCGACGCCGCTGCCGCACGAGCGTGGCTCGACAGCTCCGCCCGGCGGGAACTCTACGAGCAGATCTCCGACGTCGAGGTCATCGACGAAGAGGTGACGCTGTTCCGTGAGAACCCGTCATCCGGCGATGACGTCTCGGTGCTCATCTCGTCCACGGTTCCCCCGGCTCTCGAGGCGGACTACCTGGCGTGGCAGAAGCGCATCTCCGACGTCGAGGCGCAATTCCGCGGCTTCCGGGGCCACCGGATCCAGCGTCCCGTTCCCGGTGTGCAAGACGCGTGGGTCGTCATCCTCACGTTCGACACGGCGGAGAACCTCGCGACCTGGATCGACTCGCCGGAGCGCAAGCGTCTCCTCGAGGAGGGGGAGCGGTTCAACGCCGACCTGTCGGTCGCCGCGTCGAGCTTCGGCTTCGACTTCTGGACGCCGGCGGGTGAGACCGCTCGCGAATCGGTGATGAAGAACAACCTGCTCGTGCTGGCGGCGCTGTATCCGATCGTGTTCGGGTGGGGCTACTTCGTCAGCACGCCGTTGTTCGACGGTCCGCACGCCATCCCGTTCTGGCTGTCGCTGTTCGTCGGCAACTTCGTCAGCACCCAGCTGCTCGGGTGGTTCGTGATGCCGCGCGTGTTCAAGATGTTCGCGTGGTGGCTGAAGCCGAAGCCGGGCTGGCGCGCGCAGGCTCTGGGTTTCGGCATCCTGATCGCCGTCTACGGGGCCTCGATGGGCCTCTACGCGTGGCTTCTGTCTCTAGCTGCGTAGCGGCTGGTCTCGCGCCGATCCCGAGAACTCGTGTTCGAGTGGGGGAAGTGGTGGGGCTTGTTCAGAGGTACTCGAATAATTCAACCGGGGTGGGGAAGTTCCGCCAACTGGCCACTCTTCAACCCAGACGGCGTAGTCCGGCCTCGAGGCGGCGACTTCCGCGGCGAGCTAGGCGGCTGACGGACGCGGAGAAGGCAGCGTTCGTTGAGGTGTACGAGCAAGGCGAGCAGATCGCAGTCTCCGCCCAGCGGTTTGGCGTGCACCGTACGACGCTCGACACGCTCATTACTCGTCTGCGCTTGAGTCGCACCGATCCGAACGAGGTTCCGGTGGCCGTCCGATCTTCGGTGGTCGACAGCTATCGTGCCGGTCAGTCTCTGGCGGCGATTGGGGAGCGGTTCGGCTTCAGCGCGAACAAGGTGCAGCGCCTCTTGGTTGCGACGGGCGAGCCGATCCGTTCGCGGGGCCCAGCGAAGCCTGTTGTGACAGGCGCGCAAGTGAAAGAGATGGTCGCGCAGTACGAGCGGGGTGAGACGATCGCAGCAATAGCCGAGGCAGCAAGGGTGAGCTATGCCCAGGCGCGAGGGTGTCTGATCGACGCCGGCGTGAAGATGCGGCCGCGCGGGGGAGCGAAGTGAGCGAACTAGGCGGCGTTCTTCTTGTCCGCTTGATCGCGAGCAACTGCGAGCAGGACGCGTGAGAGCTTGTCGAAGTCGATGTCCGACCGTACGAGTGCTTCGGTGCGTATGACGTAGGGCGTCCGTGAGTGCTTTCGTTTCAACGGTGTCATCGGTCGAGGTGGCGGCGAGGCTTCCAGCTGCACGATGACCTTAGTGAACTCGACGTACGCCTTGCCTGCACGCTGCGGGAGGCTCGGCCACTTCGCTGTGACCGCCTCGCGATACGCGATGGCCTGATCATCGGTGAGGTCCATGCTGGGTTCGTAGTACTCATGCAGCGCGCACTGGTCTTCGAAGCTGAGTTTGGACCAGCCGCGCTCTTTGCGACGCCAATACTTACCGAGGGAGCTTCGATTGTTCAGGTAGGTGGTGTTCGCGAGGCGGGGCATATGTATGGGTGACTATGCGCCTGGTTGGAGATGAGGTCAAGCATGAGCTTCGGTAGTGTGAGGTGGGGCAGCAGGGGATGAATGCGTCAGACATAGCGGCCCGTGAGAGCTCTTGCGGATGAACTGACGGTCTCAATCAGCGCCTTCCATTGTGTATACGCTTGACGACCCGGCATCCTAAACTCATAATGAGCGTCAATTATTAGCATCTAACCTACGGAGAACTGCACACGTGGAGCCGAACCAGCCCTCAGAACAAGACGAGGCGACTGTCCTCCATCCGTTGACTCCCAAATATCAGCCCGAAAAACACGCGGTGTATTTTCGCGCTATTAAAAGAGCTTTGGCGTGGACCGGTGACGACACCGTGCGCAATATTGCGCTGACGGGAAGTTACGGTGTCGGCAAGAGCAGTATTCTTCGTCAGGTCGCCACCGACCGGGATCTCAAAGTCATCCAGGTTTCGCTATCGACGCTCGGCTTCGGTTCCGAGTCTCCCGCCAAACCGAGCGTGCCCGAGTTTCCTGGCGGTGATGCGACCCAAGCGGCAAACCCGCTCCGCGAGACAACAACGAATCAGATTCAGAAGGAAATCGTCAAACAGCTGCTCTACACGCAGATGCCTGAGAGGATGCCAGGATCGCGCTACCGCCGCACGTCGGCCTTCCGTCCGAAGCGCGAGACGCTGTTCGCCCTCGCGGCAGGCGTTCCCATAGCCCTCGCCTTCTTCCTCCTTGGCTGGACCGCCCAGTTGGCAAGTCTTCTCACCGTCCCGATTGATTGGGCTATAGCTTCGAACGCGGGGCTTGTCGTGATTGCAGCGCTCTTTGTCTATGGCGTGCGCTTCGTGACCCACAACAAAATTAGGATCGACAGCGTGTCAACTGGCGCGGCGACGATCAAGCTGTCGGCGGCTTCCGACACATATTTTGACGAGTACCTAGACGAGATCGTCTATTTCTTCGAAGTAGTGAACGCTGACATTGTCATCTTCGAGGACATTGACCGTTTCGAAGACGCGCACATTTTTGAAACGCTGCGCGAGCTGAACACCATTCTGAACGGGGCGAAGCAGCTTGACGGCCGCGTCATCCGATTCCTCTATGCGATCAAAGACAG
The DNA here is from genome assembly GCF_001424225.1 of Microbacterium sp. Leaf151. GTDB lineage: Bacteria > Actinomycetota > Actinomycetes > Actinomycetales > Microbacteriaceae > Microbacterium. The sequence continues at coordinate 384,467 of NZ_LMOR01000003.1, forward strand.
CATCTTCGAGGAACTCGGCACGCGGGCAGCACGGGAAGCCGCCGCCGGGCCTGATGCTCCTGTGGGACCAAATGGCGATGCGGCGATGCTCGAGGTCGCTAGGGCGAACCGTACGAAATTCTTTGACCTCGTAATACCCGTCGTGCCGTTCGTGACTCACCAGAGCGCACGCGAACTGATGGCAAGCGAGCTCGCGAGCGTGTTGGAGCACAGCGTATCCGAGGACCTGATCGACCTCGTAGCGCAGCACGTTCCCGACATGCGACTCATCAAAAATATTCGCAACGAGTTCGTCATCTTTCGTGAGCATGTCATCAAGGGGTCTGCTCTCAGTCTCACGGATGATGCGCTTTTTGCAATGGTGCTATATAAGAGCACCCACCTTTCCGATTTTGAGCAGATCAAGCTTGGCAAGAGTGCCCTCGACTCCTTGTATCGCGACGGTCGAGCGATCGTCACCCAGCAGACCGCCCGACTCAATCGAGAGATTCAGAACGTTCGCACTCTACAACGAGCGGGTTCGGCTATGAAATCTACGAGTACTCGAATGGGAGAGGCGCTTGATAATTACATAAATCGAATGCTCGGACACTTTCAGGGTCGTCGCGTAGCCCTGCAGCTTGGGCAGGAAGCCCTCAACTCCGACGCGCTCCGTGGAAGCAAATTCTGGTCAGAATACGCCGCCGCTCCGAGGAGCTTGACACTGACCTACAGGGAGCGAAGGGGGTACAACGAGGTCGTCGAAATTTTGCCAGAGGAGGTTGAGGTTGCGATCGGTGAACCAGTCGACCCCGCAAAATGGCGTTCAATTGCCGAGACAGATGCTACAAGAAGATTAGAGGCGGCTAGAGCTGATATCCAGTTTCTTCGGCGTGCAGACATGAGCGATCTAATGGATCGCTCCGATATGGTGCTGAATCGGCCAGACGGCGCATCCCTGCGGTCACGCGCTGAACAGCTGCTTGGCTCACCGTTAGCAATTGCGCTGGTCGAGCAAGGATATATAGACCGCTATTTCACTCTATACACCTCAACGTTCGTCGGCGAGCGGGTCAGCGCAAACGCGATGAACTTCATCCTGAAAAACGTGGACACCGGCACCATGGACATCTATGCGCCCCTCACGTCCGATGAGGTCAAGGCCGTGCTGCGCGAACGGCCACGCTTGTCTCTACGCGAGAAGTCTGCATACAACCTGGACTTCCTTGATTGTCTTCTCGAAGACAACCAGGAACTTGCCAAAGTGGTCTTGGGGAACCTACAGAAACTCGGCGACGACGAGAAGCAGTTCCTGCAGGCGTACCTTGCGAGCGAGCGCGACCTTACCCGGTTCCTTCGGACCCTCGCGGCATCGTGGCCGCAAGTGCTGGCGTACCTAATAGATGAGGCGGAAGTCGAAGACGAGCGACGACTGCAGGCAGTTGATGCTGCGCTGAGCGCGCTGTCGGAAGACGTCGAGTACGTCGTAACTGAAGGCGTTGGCAGTTATCTGGTTGGCCACCACGAAGCGCTGTCGACCTTCACCGATCCGCAACACGCCGCCAAGGCGAGCGAAGTTGCCGCCCTCATTGACGCCGCGGAGCTTTCGATGCCGAAGCTGGCCATTCTGAGTGACGCCGTCCGTACAGCCATCATCACCGTCGAGAGGTTCGATGTCACTCGCGACAACCTGCTAACGGCCATCGCTCCTTCAACGGAGCTAGCACTTGACGCATTGCAGCAATCTTCCGACCATGTCTTCAACCGAGTCCTCTCCGACCTCGGCGGCTATCTCGCAGTGCTGGAGGATGACGAACGCACCATCTCTGACCCGGACGCGCTGATCCAGATCGTCGAAAGCGTTGCCGAAGCCGACGAGGGTTTGGTTGACCAAATCGTGGGGCGCTCGCCCTCGTCGTACGTGGTTGAAAACCTTGAGGATGCAGACAACGCCACTTGGCCGGCGCTTGCGGCGAACAAGCGTTTCGCTCCGAGGTTCACCGACGTCACCGCCTACATCGCGCAATATGGACTCGACGCGAACGTCGCCGTCGTACTGGCGGACGGTGCGATTGAGGTGCCGGACGGCACGGGGGACGAGGCCAAACGAGACATGGCCCAGCAGATTCTCTCCAGCGCCGCTGTGATGTCTTCTCCGGAGCTTCGGACAAATCTTCTCAGGAGCCTGGACCTCGCAGAACAGATTTCGCCCGACGTAGTTCCTGTGGAGGCCGGCGAATGGATTGGCCGTCTCATAGAGCGGAGCGTCATTGCGGATGACGAAGACAGTTTCGCCCTCCTTCAACAGGGTGACTGGGTCGGACTTGAGTACGCAATCCGCGTATCTGGTGCAATTGCAGAATTTGTTTCGCCGGCGATCCTCCCTTCGAATATGGTCATCAGGTTCCTTGACAGCACGCGGATCGACGACGCGCTGAAGATTACCGTCGTCCGACGGTTTGAAGAGTTCGCAGAGGGTGGCGGTCGTGACGTCGTTCTTCGTATGGCCACCTACGCCCTCGACAACGCCATTCTCGTCGAGTGGGGCGCGGTTAAGCTCGCGGCGAATCAACACGTCGGATCATCGGTTGTACTGCGTCTGTTGCAGCGTTTCACCGAGGGGGTCACACTGACACACCTCCGTCCCGTCCTGACGGCTCTTGGCGGCGACTATCCGTTGCTGTTGGAAGCGAACGGTCGCCACCCAAGGTTTGCCGACACTCCCGAAGTGCGGGAGCTGCTCGAGCGCCTCCAGCAACTCGGTACCGTAAACACGATTGTCTCGACGGGAACAGGTCTGAAGGCGAACATGAAGCGCCGCTAACGGCCGGACGCATCACTTGTGTTGACAGTCAAACAACACCGTCGGTACATCGAACAGGGGTCAAACGACGTTGATCGGACGTCCCGACGACACTCGTCGTGGCTCACTCGAAAAATCAAAACAGAGGTCAGCTGTAACTTCACGTCTAAGCGACCGGACGGGCGACTGGACGCTTGAAACGTAAAAATAACCCCGGTAAGGGGGTTATTTGTGTTCATGTTCGGTAGTTTGGTGGGGCTTGTTGAGAGGTACTCGAATAATTCGACAGGGGTGGCGAAGCTCCTCCAGCTGGCGAATCTGAAGCCAAGCCGGGTGGCAGTGGCCAGGCGCCCTGTACCCCGCCGAGCTCGACGACTTACCGACGCAGAGAAGGTGGCGTTCGTTGAAGGCTACAAGCGGGGAGAGCTGGTCGCGGATCTAGCGCGTCAGCTTGGGGTGCACCGCACGACGCTCGACATGTTGGTTGCTCGTTTGAAGCTGAGCCGGGTAGATCCGAACGAAGTACCAGCAAAGGTCCGTGGCTCCCTGGTCGCGATGTACCGGGCAGGGGAGTCCTTGGCTGCGATCGGGGAGCAGTACGGGTTCAGCGCCAACAAGGTGCAGCGGCTGCTCGTATCGATGGGTGAACCGATCCGGCCACGTGGCCCAAAGAAGCCAGCGGTCACAAGCGAGCAGGTCCAACAGATGGTCTCGCGGTACGAGCACGGTGAGGCGATCGCAGTTATCGCGGCATCGGCCGGCGTCAGCTATGCGCAGGCGAGGTCGTGCTTGATGGAGGCTGGTGTTCAGATGCGGCCGCGCGGGGGAGCGCGGTGACTGACTAGGCGACCTTCTTCTTCTCGGCTTTGTCTCGCGCGATAGCGAGCAGGACACGGGCTAGCTTGTCGAAGTCGACGTCCGATCTAACAATTGCTTCGGTGCGGATGACGTATGACTTGTTCGTGCGCCTCCTGCCGGGAGTCCTGTTCGCTGGCGGTGGTGCTGCTTCGAGCCGAGCAATGACCTTTGTGAATTCGGCGTAAGCCTTGCCGGCACGGTGGGGGAGGTTTGACCACTTCGCCGTGACCGCCTGTCGATACGTGATCGCTTGCTCGTCGGTGAGGTCCGTGCTGGGTTTGTAGTACTCGTGCAGTGTGCATTGGTCTTCGAAGGTCAGCTTTGTCCAGCCACGCTCACTGCGTCGCCAATGATCAGTGAGAACATTTCGGTTGAGCAGATAAGTGGTGCGAGTAAGGCGTGGCATATGTGTCGGTGTTGGTAACCTAACGAGGATCTACCTATCAAAGCCCTCTTGCTCGCGCCGTGCGGTCTCGTCGTTGCGTAGCGCTTCTCGTTTATAGTGGTCCGCGATTTTACGGAGGAGCCGGGCAGTCTTCGGCCACTCGTCATTGGCCAGAGAAGCGTAGTCCTCGTACTTTCGGACCAGAGCACGCTCCTGATCGCCACCCTCACCTATGCTTCGCGTTACAACCCCCCGCAGGTTCGTAACACCAATGGGGAAGTTCCTGTCGATAACCTTGGAGCTACTATCTTCCAGAAAATTCCGAACTGCCAAGGTCGGCCACAAATCTCCATCTGATTTGGAAAGAGCGAAAACCTGACCAATGTGAGCTTCACCGACTTCCAGGCGACCCGCATCGGCTAGCAGCGTTCTCGTTTCCTCAACCCATTGCCTTAGAAGCTGCTCATCGACTTCCTCACTATTCACATTTGAACCTGGTATAACACTCCATCGGTGGAGCAAGTCCCAGGCGTTCTGAACGACGTGAGATGGGTGTTTCTCGTCTGACTCGTTCGAGTCCTTGCGTCTGTATAGGTAACTGACAATCTGCACAAAGAAGGCGGGAGACGACGCAAGAAGCGCCTGAAGTGCAGCAATGTCGGAGGAGCGACCAAGCGCCGGAAGCAGGCGCCATTCCAAAAGCCCTAGTGCTTCAGTGTCTATCTGGCCGGCCTTTCGGACGTACTCTAAGAGAGCGGCAAGGTCATACTGAGATAGCAGTCTTCGCTCAGGATCGTCCTTTGAGTCAATCAGCTCATTGAGCAGGCGGACGATAAGATGTGAGTCAAGGTCTTGATCGGATCGATGTGAATAAATCGCCATCAAGTCCAAAGCTTTCGCGTGTCGTCCATTTCGGCGCAGGTGTTCAGCAGTTTCGTTCACGAGGGCGAATGCCCCGCGTCCCATGGTTTCGAACTCGGACCAGTACAGGTGATCCACTTCCTCGCCGGCCAAACGAGCTACGTCCCAAGCCATGGGGAGATCATCCATCATTCGGAGCAATCGAGCGCGAATAAGCGGGTTGTCACCGTGCTGTTCGGATAGAGCTATCAGATCGTCGTTCCTCGTCCCCAGTTTCTTGCTGATGAAGGCCCAAGCGAATTCACGGACGCCGTCGTTTTCATCGACAACCAGAGCGGCAACACCGTTGATGTCCAGTTCGATAATTGGAGATTTTGCAGCAGCAACACCGACACTCCAAGGTGTTACGACAACTTTTGAGAGTTGAACTATACCGTCGATTCCGGACTGGATATAGACGCTTTCGGCTGCTTGAACTTGACGCCTACGAACCTCTTCATCGTATCTCTCATAGTCGTCGCGCAGATCGATGCCGCCTCCGATATCCGGAGTGTGCTCGAACAGCCAAGCTGACCGTTCGATTGCGTCTTCGGGTTCGAATTTGAGAGCGAGAATGTCGAAATCGACTAGCTGTTCTTCGTCGAGTGACCAGTCAGCATCAGGGTACTGTCGATGTCGACGGACCATCGAACTAATTCTGGACCAAATTGAATCGCGTAATGAAGATTCCATGATAGCGGCCGAAGCATCCTCGAGCAGAACAAGCACTTGCGCGCGTAGCTGGGGAGGCAAGTCGTCCAGCTTGTCGACGAGATCCGGTAGCCGGGAATAGTCGGCGGCAGCCAGTTCGACGCTCAGGTCGAGGATGTGTTGGACGGCCTCGAAGTAGCTTGCCATCGTCACAGGGTGGTCGTTCACGTCTCGTTTCCAGGACCTGAACTCGGGACCGCTGCCTTCCATTGACGACGCATGGGGTTCCGGTAGGAGCGCCTGAAGCAGGGGCCACGCCGTATCAGGATCCTGGGCACAAATCTTCGAGAGCACCTTGTTGCGCGAAGCAAGGGAAGCGCCGGTTTGTGGGTGCCATGGCAAAAAGATGTTTGTGAGGGCGCCAATCGGCCGATTTGAGAGCTTGCCGCCAGGATCCGTTTTGGCTAGCTGAACGAGTAATGTCACAGCGCGGCCAAAATAGTCAGGAGACCATGCGAGCGTCTCGAGAGACCACAGTAGGTACACATGTGGGCTCGACGGTGACATGAAATCATCAGAGTCTTCGAAGATCCGACCTTCGAGCACTCCACCCGTATTGATGGCCGCCTCGAGTTCGTCGAGGAACTGGTCGGGTGCCGCCTCGGCGAGGAGGGAGAGCACATCAAATAGCGACTCCCACAGTTTGCCGGTCTCGTCTTCGTTCGCTCGCTGAAGCAGGGCTCGGACGGTCAGCTCTGCCCATCCATGTACGGATGCGCCTCCGACAAGGGTTTGGTTGTCGCCGTCAGAGCCAAAGAGGGCCAGGGTTTGGGACACGCCTCTTCGGAGGTCGGTAGAGTGAGCTTTAACCTTACCGTCGATATTGGCTCGCCATCTCTGGTCGCGGGGCAATTCGAGGCTCGGGTCGACCGCACCCAGTACCTCTTGAACAATGCCCTCCATCTCCTTGAGGTCTTCAGCCGATATAGCAGGGCTGTAGTTTAGAAAGCTTGCTTTTGAGTCGAACACTTTCCATGCTTCCCCTACATGGGTCAGCACAGGAGCCGGTCCGCTCGACAGTTTGTTCAAAGATTCCTGCGCGGATTCCGGAGTCTGCCCGGTGAACGTCGTGAAGACGGAGGTATCGCCCTTTTGTGCAAAGTTCCAAGCCCCCATAAGCCACGCGCGGCGAGCCACTTGCGTTGCACCCGTGAGAGGTGCACTTAGGGCGAGTCCGAAATTGGACGTACCGGCGACATGTTGTTTGAAGAGGGGCAGACTTTTATTTAGGGCTCGCGATAGTTTTGTTACCCGTTCCTGATCGACGCCGGCTGCCTTCAGTATCTCGCCAGCATTCCCTATCGGAATGGGAGGCAAGGGTATCGCCATCTCGACGGCGCCAGTGGTGTGCAACACGACATGGTGGCCTGTGACCAGGTCCGCTTGACGCATAAGTGATTCGTCGAAAGGCACAAGTATGAGCAGGCCTTCTATGCTATCGAGGTAAGCAAGTGCCCCTGGATCAAAAACCACAAGGGCCCGATCGAGCAGTTGCTCCCGAATGTCAGGTTCGCTGGTCATGATAACGGCCGCGACAAATGCGATAACATCGTCGCTCGTCGGCGCGTTGATCCATATATGGGCGCTGTCGGTATCGAGAAACTCGCGAAGCAAATCCGCACAGACATTCGAACGACCGGTGATCAAAAGTTCAGGAGTGATCAGGCCGTTCGAGCCGGTTGTATATCGATCCCACCAAGCGGTCAGTGTGCTCACGCCGCTTGCTGGAATATTCAGCAATTCCGAGAACCAAATGTGGTCTCGGGGAGAGTTCTCAAACGCCGCGTACAAGTCATACGACGATAGAGCAATGACGCTCTTCCATTCGCCATGCGCTGCTTTCGTTTGCGCCCATTTGGAAGCACCCGCCCACCGTCGTGGAGTGACGAACACAAAGGTTGTGTCTAGCTTTTCAACCCCCAAGGGGTCAAGAGTGCGCTTGTTGTAGTCTTTGTTCGCTTTGTCCTGAGGCTGATCGCTAGTGCCAAATTCCCACACACTACGCCCTAGTGGGACGAAGGGACTTTGTACCGGCGAAGTGACAATGCCGTCGTATCCCGAAAAGTCCACATGCTCGTCGCCGGGCATAATCAGCTCTTGAACGTTTGGGACGCTTGATCTGACTAGTCGCCTCACTACATTAGGCAGCTGGGAGCGAGTGTTATAAGTCTCGGCCCACGACTCGATCTGCTGCTGTGACGCAAGGTGAGGAGGGCGATGCGTCATGGAATACTCCGAGCCATGGTGTCAGACTGGCCCTGATGCAGCAACGGCCTACAAGCGCCACGAGGAAGCGCGGCATCTCCCACCGCTAGGTCAGGGGTTGTGTGATGACTGGGCAACATAACTAAGTGTGATTATGACAGGCACATCAGACACTGTCTGTAGTAGAAGCCACAACACCACCGGTACATCGCAACAGGGGTAGTAAGTCTCCTTGTAAGCGTACCGATGGCACCCCCCTGTATGCCCCTCGAAATAATCGAAACAGAGGTCAATAGTGGTTTCGCATCGAAGCGAGCGGACGGGCGACTGGACGCGCGCGACACAAAAATAACCCCGGTAAAGGGGTTATTTCGTGTTGAAGCTCGGTAGCTTGGTGGGCCCGGAGGGGCTCGAACCCTCGACCCGCGGATTAAAAGTCCGATGCTCTGCCAACTGAGCTACAGGCCCTGATGCACCCAGCCTACCGGGAGCGGCCGCGGCTTCGTGCTCATCGACGGGTGCGTGCGACGATCCAGAAGAGGTAGGCGCCCCCCACGACGCCGGTGAGCAGACCCACCGGGATCTGCAGGGGCGCGAGTGCGCGTTGGGCGACGACGTCGGCGATAACGAGAATCGCCGCACCGGTCAGCGCCGAACCGAACAGGGGGATGCCGCTGGTGCCGAGCGTGCGGCGGGCGAGTTGCGGCGCCGCCAGAGCGATGAAGCCGATCGGACCGGAGACCGCGGTGGCCGTTCCCGTCAGCAGTGCCGCCACCACGACCAGGAGCAGGCGCACGCGGCCGGTCCGCACGCCCAGGGAGCGCGCCGTGTCGTCGCCGAGCTCCAGCGCGCGGAAGTCGCGGTGCACGAGGGTGAGCACCAGGCTCAGGATGCCGAGGGCGCCGAGCAGAAGGGCGACGTCATCCAGGGAGGTGGCGGCGAGGCTCCCGTGCAACCACTGGTCGGCGTTGCGCGCGATCTCGACGGGCGCTCGGGTGAGGAGGTAGTCGTTGACCGCCCCGAGCAGCGTCGAGAGCGCGATACCCGCGAGGATCGTCCTTTCTCGCGAGACGCCGACGCTGCGCGCCAGGAGCATGACCACCACGACCGTCAGCAGCCCGCCCATCCACGCGCCGGCAGCGGGGGAAGCGGTGGGGGCGATGACGATGAGACCGACCAGGGCGCCGGTGGCGGATCCGGCGGTGAAGCCCACGATGTCGGGGCTCGCGAGCGGGTTGCGGGCGAGCGTCTGGAAGACTGCGCCGGCCACCCCCAGGGCCGCGCCGATCGACAGGGCCGCGACGACCCGCGGGACCCGCAGCCCCATCACCACCACGTTCGTGCGGCCGTCGGCACTCCCGGTGAGAGCCGATGCGACGTCGCCGAGTGACGCCTGGAACGATCCGGTCGTCACGCCGACGATGGCGGCGAGCACCGCCGCGACGACGGTCGCCGCCGTGACGATGGCGTACCGACGGTGTCGCGACACGACGGCAGTGCGCCTCATGACGACTTCCGTACGACGAGCCACAGCAACAGGGGAGCACCGACGAACGCGGCGACGATACCCGCCTCGACCTCGCCCGGAAGAGCGATGACCCGACCGATCACGTCGCTGGCGAGGGTGAGCGCGGCGCCGGCCGACGCGGCCAGGGGGAGCGAGGTGCGCACACCGCGGCCGACGACACCGCGGACGATGTGGGCGACGAGAAGTCCGATGAACGCTAGGGGACCCGCGGCCGACGTCGCTGCGGCGCAGAGGAGGGTGATGGCCGTACCGGCCACGACCACGACGAGCACGGGAGACACCCCGAGCGAACGCGACAGGTCGTCGCCGAGCTGCAGCTGATCGAGCCCGCGGGCGACCGCCGCGGCCAGGACGACCCCCGCGATCGCGAACGGCAGCAGCTGGGCGGCGACGTCGGGGTCGCGTCGCTCGAAGGACCCGACCGCCCAGAAACGAAACGACTCGAACGTGTCGTCGTCGGCGATCGTGATGATGCGGACCACCGCGCCGAGGCACGCGCTCAGCGCCACCCCCGCCAGAACGAGGCCGACCGTGTCGCCGCGCCGCCCCGGCCGTGCGGCGGCGTTCACCAGGAGAGCCGCTCCCGCAGCTCCCGCGAAAGCGAACCAGACGTATCCGGCGGCGGTGCCTACGCCGAAGAACGCGATGGCGACGACGACGCCGACCGCCGCCCCGGCATTGACGCCCAGCAGACCGGGGTCGGCGAGGGGGTTGCGGGTGACGGCCTGCATCAGCACTCCCGCAACCCCCAAGCAGGATCCGGCGAGGAGCGCGGTGAGCGTGCGGGGGATGCGGAGGTCGAAGACGATGACGCCGACGGCATCCCGCCGACCCGAGAACAGCGCCGACATCACGTCCGTCGGGGCAAGAGCGCGCGACCCAACCGCGAGGCTCGCGACAACGAGCCCGACCAGGATGACGAGCGCGGCGAGGGTCAGTCCGGTCGCGCGCCGCCCGGCTCTCCGGCGGCGGTGAAGCAGATGCGCCGCGGTCACCGGTCGAGCGGCCGCGGACAGATCGATCACGAAGGTAAGGATACCCTCAGTAGGTGATCGAGCTTCGTTCCCCGTCTCTCCCCGCCCGTTTTCGTCCACTCGCCGCCGCCCTCGGGGCAGTAGTCGTCCTTGCGCTCACCGGCTGCGCCGGCGCCGCAGCTCACGTATCCACCGTCGACGCCGAAGCCGGCGCCACGGGGGAGTGGGTCGTATCGCGTGATCTGGAGCCCGGTATGGGCTCGACCGAGCCCGATGGTGTCTTCCCCCGCGAAGTCACCCACTTCGAAGGCGTGACCGAGATCCCCGCACGGCCGTCCCGCATCGCCATCGTGTCCACCGGCCAGCTCGACGCGCTCCTCACGCTGGGTACTGTGCCCGCCGCCGCCACCCGCGCCGAGAACAGCGGATTGGTGCCGCAGTACCTGCTCGACGCCTTCCCCCAGGATGCCGCGGCACTCGCCGCCATGACCGACATCGGCCAGCGCACCGAGCCCGACCTCGAAGCGATCGCCCAGGCCGCCCCCGACCTCATCCTCATCAACGCCACGCGGGGCGCGGAGCTCTACGACGCCCTGTCCGCGGTCGCCCCGACCGTGGTGACGAAGGGCAACGGGGTGAACTGGAAGAGCGACTTCCTGCTCATCGCCGATGCGCTCGGTGACGAAGGCGCGGCGCGCGGCATCCTGGATTCGCTCCAGTCCGACAGCGCGGCGTTCGCCGCGACCCACGCGGAGGGCGAGCCGACCGTCTCATTCCTGCAGTCGACGGGCGATCGCACGCGCATCATGGGCGTGCCCTCCTTCGCCGGTGGTCTCGCGGAAGACCTCGGGCTCGGTCGCCCGGCATCCCAGCAGTTCGACGAGACATCGCAGGAGGTCAGCGCGGAGCAGATCGACCTCACCGATGCGGACCACGTGTTCTACGCCGGCACCGGCCAGGGCATTGCGTTCATCGAGGAGGCGCCGCTGTGGTCCACGCTCGACGCCGTGTCGGGCGGACGTACCGTCGCCGTCGACTTCGACCCGTGGTTCATGAATGCCGGCCCCACGGCGGCACGCATCGTGCAGGACGAGATGGTGCGCGTCGTCGGCGCCGACTGACGCACGAAAAGAGCGAGAGCCGGACCCCCTCGCCTGGGGTCCGGCTCTCGCCGTCAGATCCGATCGGTCATCGATCGGTCGAGCGCGTGATCGCTCACGCGTCGAGGAATTACATCGGGGGCATCAGCACCGTGTCGATGAGGTACACCGTGGCGTTGGCCGTCTGAACGCCACCGCAGATGACGTTCGAGGTGCCGTTGACCGTGATCGAGTCGCCCGAGCCGGCGACCGTGACGTCGGCGCCCTGAACCGTGGTGTGGGTGCCGTCGATCTCGTCGGGGGCGATCTGGCCGGGGACCACGTGGTAGGTCAGGATCGAGGTCAGCAGGTCGGTGTCGGTCTTCAGCGTCTCGATGGTCGCGGCGTCGATCTTGGCGAAAGCGTCGTCGACCGGTGCGAAGACGGTGAACTCGCTACCGTTCAGCGTGTCGACCAGGTTCACGTTGGGGTTCAGCTGTCCGCTGACCGCCGCGGTGAGCGTGGTGAGCAGCGGGTTGTTCGAGGCGGCGACGGCGACCGGGTCAGCGGCCATGCCCGCAACCGAACCGGCACCCGAGGGGACGGTCTCGGCGTAACCGGCGCAACCGGGGCCGACGAGGTTGGCGGCCGGGTCCATCGCGGATGCCGAGGCCGACATCGAAGGCGACGCCTCCATCGAGGGGGCGGTGCTCTCCTCGGTGGTCGTGCCACCCGAGGTGGTGCCGCCCGAACATGCGGTGAGAGCGAAGGCCGAGCCCAGAACGAGGGCGAGACCGGCGACGACAGGCTTCTTGTTGGTGAGCATGACATTCCTCCGAAATCGTTCGGATCGCGTCTGCGACCCGTCAAGGACACCCCGGTGCGAGGGGCGGTTCGCCGTGGAGCGGCTTACACAGGGTCTTCGGGACCCCCCGGAGAACGGATTGCGAAATGTTTCCCTTCGGGTCGTTCCACGGCGTCACAAGATCGGAGAAACCCTGGTCAGAGGGTCATAAATATTCCTCACAATATTTCTTCGTCCGTTCGAATGGCCGATGGGACGGCCCATATAACGGTTCGGACAGACCTTTCGCGTGCTCGCGCGCGCGTACAGGAATCGTCCCGGCAGTACGGAATGATGGATGCCATGGTGATCGACGGTTTCGACCTGCCCGACGAGGGGCTCGAGAAGGTCGATCACATCGGCGTCCTGCTGCTGCGTGTCGCGGACGGCGACCGTGGTGCTTTCGCCGAGGTGTACGACGCCCTTGCTGCGCGCGCCTTCGGTCTCATCCGGCGCGTCCTGGTCGACCGGTCGCAGAGCGAAGAGGTACTGCAGGAGGTCTTCCTCGAGATCTGGCAATCCGCTGCGAAGTTCACTCCGAATAGAGGACAGGGAAGATCGTGGATACTCACGATCGCGCATCGACGAGCGGTGGACCGCGTGCGGTCGTCGCAGTCGAGCGTGGATCGAGATGTACGCGCCGGCTTCCGGGACATGGATGTCGCGTATGACAACGTGTCCGAGAAAGTGGAACTGAAAATGGAAGGGCGGCGCGTCGTCGATGCACTGGCGACGCTCCCCGAAGCTCAGAAGGAAGCGCTCACGCTGGCCTATTTCGGTGGGTACAGCCAAAGTGAGATCGCGACCCTCGTCGGGGCGCCGCTCGGTACGGTCAAGACCAGGATGCGTGACGGTCTGTCGCGCTTGAGGATGGAGATGGGGGTGGACAAGTGAACGAGAGGGATTTCGCCGACCTCGCCGTCGGACATGCGCTGAATGCGCTATCCGAGGCAGATGAACGCGCGTACCAGGAGGCTCTCGCGGGCAATCCACAGTGGGACCATCACGTGCGCGGGGCGGTCGACACCGTCGCCGCTCTCAGCGCCTCCGTCGAACCGGTCGAGCCGCCGTCCGCCGTGCGCGCGTCGTTGTTCGCCCGCATCTCCGAACTCCCGCAGGACTCCGCGGAGCCGCGAGATGTGCGGACCTCCGCCGATGACGAAGATTTCGCCGCGCTGGGCATCGCCCCGGCGGCGAGCGTGCGTGAGCCCGTCGCCCTCCGTTCGTCCGGCCGCTCGGGATGGGGGACAAAGCGGTGGTTCGCCCTCGCCGCATCGTTCGCGGCCGTGCTGGTGCTCGGTTTCGGAGCAGTGACCGTCAGTCAGTTTTTCGCGCCTCCCGCGGCGGTCGTCGCCCTGCAGCAGATCGAGGACGCCCCTGACGCGCAGTCGGCTTCGGCGACGATGTCCGACGGAACCGTCGCGACAGCGCACTGGTCGCCGTCGACGGGACAGAGTGTGCTCGTGGCCGACGGGATGCCGGAGTTGGCCGACGGCACGACGTACGAGCTGTGGTTCGTCCGCGGGGAGACCCCGATCGCGGCGGGCACCTTCCAGCCTGACCCCGACGGCAAGGCCACCGCTGTCTTGCAGGGCCAGATGCACACCGGTGACGTGATCGCGGTCACGATCGAGCCGGCGGGCGGGTCGCCCGACGGAACGCCGAGCACCGACCCGGTCGTCGCCGTCGCCACGGCCTGACGCGACCGCCCGAACGGGGCCCGGCCGGGGGGCGGGTCCCGACCCGCGGGCGGTGGGGGACCGCCTAGCCTGGATGGATGAGCGATTCCTCTCGCGAGTTCCACAAGCCGGTGCGGCGCCCCGCCGAACTGTTCGACCGCCTCTTCGCGGCGGACGACCCCGCCGAGGTGTCGCGTGTGGCCCACAGCACGGCTCACGCACTACTTTCTCGCGTGCGTGCCGATCCCTCGGTCGACGTCGTCGAGCGCCTCGTGGCCTTCACCGATGACAACGGCATCGACGACATCGCGGAGTTGTGGTCGCGTTCGCCCGCCCGCTCGCTTCCAGGCGCGCTCTGGCGGCTGTACCTGCTGCAGCTCATGATCCATGACGACGCGGCGACCGCCGCATTGCTGTACGAGCGTGGCCGCATCGAGATCGCGACGGTGGATGCCGTGGTGGCGGGCGCTCCCGCACCCGCGGGGCCCGAGGAGCTGGTGCGCCTCATCGACACGATCCTGCGGGGATTGTTCGAGGGCGACTTCGCCGTCGCGCTCGATCGTGCGGCCGCCTTCTGCCGCGTGCAGGCCGCGGGCTCCACCCACCTCGCGGACGATTACGAGAACACGGAGTCGGAGCGCGCGAGCGCGCTGACCACGCGCGCCCTGCGCCTGGCGACCTACGCCGAAGACCTGTCGGCATGCGCGGCGCTGTGGCGTCGCGACGCCCTGACCTGAGTCGGCGCGACGCCTCGGGGCGGCAGGGCGCACAGCACCGGATGACGGCGGCTCCCGGTCCCCGCGACAGGTCAGCGGGTCGGGTGCGAGATCTGCACGGGAACGCACGTGCAAGAGATTGGGTGCCGGACCGCAGAACGCCTCTCGGCGCATGGCCGCTCAGAGCGGCAAAAGATGGAGCCCGGGGTTACTGCGGCCCGGCTAGAGAAGTGTAACAAGCGCGAGCCCGAGTCATTCCCTCCCGCGGCCGGCGTTGACAAACCCCGGGCGTGTCGGAACCGCCGCGTAGGCTCCCTGCATGGCCTTGCGCTCTGCTCTTCGCATCGACCCCGCGGCATCCGTCGAGCGGAGGGAGTCCTTCGCCGACACCTTCCGCGCGATCGACCCGTTCGCCCCTGCTCTTCCCGTCGGCGAGCTCAGCGCCCAACGCGGGGACGGCGTCTTCGAATCGCTCGGCGTCGTCGACGCTCACCCGCAGGAGGTCGAACCGCACCTCGAGCGCCTCGCCCACTCGGCTCAGCTGTGCGACCTACCCGTGCCGAACCTCGCGCAGTGGCGGGAGGCGATCGTGACGGTGGCCCGTGAAGCGGGTCGGGGGGAGAACGTGATGAAGCTCCTGCTCAGCCGGGGTGTCGAGGGGGCCGACGCGCCGACCGCGTGGATCACCCTCGCCGATGCGCCCGACAACACGGCGGCGCGCACCGACGGCGTCCGCGTAGCGACCCTCGACCGCGGCTACGCCCTCGACGTGCCCGCCCGCGCACCGTGGCTGCTTCTGGGCGCCAAGACCCTGTCGTACGCGACGAACATGGCCGCCATCCGCGAGGCGAAACGCCGCGGGGCCGACGATGCGGTCTTCGTCAGCAGCGACGGCTTCGTGCTCGAGGCACCCACGGCATCCGTCGTCCTGCGCGTCGGTCAGCGCTTCGTGACACCCGCGCCGAGCGTCGGCATCCTGCACGGCACCACGCAGGTGAGTCTGTTCGCGCACCTCGAACGGCGGGGTTTCGCCACGGACTACGCCACGGTCTCGGTCGCCGAGCTCGCGGACGCGGAGGCCGCGTGGCTGCTGTCGAGCGTGCGTCTCGCAGCCCCGGTCTCCGCGGTGGACGGGCGGGCTCTCCCGATCGACCGGGCCTTCAGCGACGAGCTCAACGCCTACCTGTTGAGTCCCCGGGACTGATCCGCCGCGCCCGCCGCCCGGGGCAGGGCGTCGTCGTCAGGTGACGCCGGTGCTCGGCATCCGGAAATGACGAAAGCCCCGCCGGAGCAGGGCTTTCGCGTGGGGTCGGGTGCTTACCCGAAGCGGCCCGAGACGTAGTCCTCGGTCGCCTGCACCGACGGCGTGGTGAAGATCGTGGAGGTGTCGTTGTACTCGATGAGCTTGCCGGGCTTGCCGGTGCCGGCGATGTTGAAGAACGCCGTCTTGTCGCTCACGCGCGATGCCTGCTGCATGTTGTGCGTGACGATGACGACGGTGTACTCGCTCTTCAATTCGCCGATGAGCTCCTCGATCGCGTAGGTCGAGATGGGGTCGAGTGCCGAGCAGGGCTCGTCCATCAGGATGACGTCGGGGGACACGGCGATCGCGCGGGCGATGCACAGACGTTGCTGCTGGCCACCCGACAGGCCCGAGCCGGGCTTGTCGAGGCGGTCCTTGACCTCGTTCCACAGGTTCGCGCCCTTGAGCGACTTCTCGACCAGCGCGTCGGCGTCGGACTTGGCGATGCGGCGGTTGTTCAGCTTCACCCCGGCTAGCACGTTCTCGCGGATCGACATCGTCGGGAACGGGTTCGGGCGCTGGAACACCATGCCCACCTGACGACGCACCAGTACGGGGTCGACGCCCGAGCCGTACAGGTCGTCGCCGTCGAGCAGCACGGAACCCTCGACGCGAGCGCCGGGGATGACCTCGTGCATGCGGTTGAGGGTGCGCAGGAAGGTCGACTTGCCGCAACCCGACGGGCCGATGAAGGCGGTGACGGTGCGGGGCTCGATGTCGAGGGACACGCCCTCGACAGCGAGGAAGTCGCCGTAGTAGACGTTCAGGTCGTTTACTTCGATGCTTTTGGACACGATTCCTCGGGTGATTTCTGGTCGGGTCGACGTGCCGCGGTCAGCGGCCGAGCTTGGGGGAGAAGAACTTCGCCACGGCGCGCGCGACGAGGTTCAGCACCATGACGATGACGATGAGCACCAGGGCCGCGCCCCAGGCGCGGTCGATGAAGGCCGACGCGGGGATGCCCTGGTTCATGTACTGGGAGTAGGCGAACACCGGCAGCGTCATCATGCGGCCGTTGAAAAGGTCGTAGTTCACCGAGGTGGCCACACCCGCGGTCAGCAGCAAAGGTGCGGTCTCGCCGATGACGCGCGAGATCGAGAGCATCACACCGGTGGTGATACCCGCCACGGCCGTCGGCAGGACGACCTTGCTGATCGTGAGCCACTTGGGCACGCCGAGCGCGTACGACGCCTCGCGCAACTCATTGGGGACGAGCCGCAGCATCTCTTCGGTCGAGCGCACGACGACAGGGATCATCAGCACCGCCAGAGCGATCGCGCCCATGATGCCCATGCGGATTCCGGGGCCGAGGAAGAGGGCGAAGAGCGCGTAGGCGAACAGGCCCGCGACGATGGACGGGATGCCCGTCATGACGTCGACGAGGAAGGTGATCGCGTGCGCGAGACGCTTGCCGGCGCCGTACTCGATCAGGTAGATGGCGGTGAAGATGCCGATCGGGATCGAGATCACGGCTGCGGCCAGCGTGATCAGCACCGTGCCGATGATGGCGTGCAGGGCACCGCCGCCCTCGCCGACGACGTTGCGCATCGACGAGTTGAAGAACTCGGCGCTGATGCCGCTCACGCCGTTGGTGACGACCGTGACTCCCACCGAGACCAGCGGGACCATGGCGATCCCGAAGGCGATGACCACGACGCCCGTCACCAGACGGTCGACGCCCTTGCGTCGCCCCTCGATGATCGTGGAGATGGTGGTGATCAGGACCAGGTACAGGATGGCGGCGACGACCGCCCATCCCGCGATGTTGAACGGGCCGCCGGCGGCGAGGGAGACGATGCCCAGGAGCAGGGCCGAGAGGCCCGCGCTGCCGGCGAGGGTGACCCACGGAGCCCACGAGGGGAGGCGACCGCTGGTGAGGTTGTTGGTCGAACGCGTGGGTGTCGCGGTCGCCGGGGTGCGCGGCGCAGTGGACGTGGCGGTCATGTCAGTTCGCTCCCGAGAATTCCTTGCGGCGGCTGACGATGTAGCGCGCCAGCGCATTGACCGCGAAGGTGACGATGAAGAGCACGAGACCCGTTGCGATGAGCACGTTGACGTTGAAGCCGTAGGCCTCGGGGAACGTCAGGGCGATGTTGGCGGGGATGGTGCTGGGGTTCTCGGACGTGAACAGCTGGAGAGTGACGACTCCGGATGCCGAGAGGACGAGCGCGACGGCCATCGTCTCGCCGAGCGCGCGGCCGAGGCCGAGCATCGACGCCGAAACGATGCCGCTGCGACCGAACGGGAAGACGGCCATGCGGATCATCTCCCAGCGCGTCGCGCCGAGGGCGAGGGCCGCCTCCTCATGGAGGACGGGCGTCTGCAGGAAGATCTCGCGGCAGATGGCGGTGATGATCGGGGTGATCATCACGGCGAGGACGACAGCGGCGGTCAGGATCGTTCGGCCGGTGGCCGAGACCGTTCCGGAGAACAACGGGAACCAGCCCGCGTTGGTGTTGAGCCAGGCGTAGACCGGCTGGATGGCCGGGGCGAGCACCAGGATGCCCCACAGGCCGAAGACGACGGAGGGGACGGCGGCCAGGAGGTCGACGACGTATCCGAGGCCCTGTGCCAAGCGGCGGGGCGCGTAGTGCGAGATGAAGAGCGCCACGCCCACCGAAAGGGGCACGGCCATGATGAGCGCGAGGATGGACGCCCAGATCGTGCCGAAGGCGAGGGGGCCCACGTACGACCAGAAGTCGCTGCTGAGGATCGACGCGTTCTCGCTGGTGGCGGTGAATCCGGGGATCGACTGGGCGACGAGGAAGATCGTCACCGCGGCGAGTGTGACGAGGATCATGGAGCCGGCGAAGAGGGCGGTACCCGAGAAGACGCGGTCTCCTGGGCGTTGCTTCGGCTTCTGTGGCGCCGGAGCCGTGGTGGTGGTCATGTCGTCCTGTCTCGGGTCTAGAACGGGCGAGAACCCGGCCCGGAGCCTGCGTGTGCTCCGGGCCGGGTCTCAGAGGGTCTTACTGGGTGACGATCAGGTCGATCGCCGAGTTGACGCGCTCGCGGAGCGAGTCGCTGATGGGGGCGCTACCTGCGGCGTCGGCGGCGGCGGTCTGACCCTCTTCGCTCGCGACGTACTCGAGGAAGGACTTCACGATCGAGGCCGTGTTGTTGTCGCTGTACTGCTCGCACGCGATCATGTAGCTGATCAGGACGATGGGGTAGACACCGGCCTCCTGCGAGGTGCGCTCGAGCTCGATGGCGAGGTCGCCGTCGGCGCGGCCCTCGACGAACGGCGACTCGTCGACGATCGCGGCAGCGGCCTCGGGCGAGTACGAGACGAAGTCGTCGCCGACCTTGATGGCGACGGTCGACAGACCTTCCTGCGCGGCGCGCGAGGCGTCGGCGTAACCGATGGTGCCGTTGGCGCCCGACACGGCCGAGACGACGCCCGAGGTGCCGTTGGCGGCCTCACCGGAGGTGAGCGGCCACTCGCCGTCGGCCTCCGACGTCCAGACGCTGGGGGCGGCCTGGTAAAGGTAGTCGGTGAAGTTCTGGGTGGTGCCCGAGTCGTCCTGACGGTGGACCGGGGTGACGGCCAGGTCGGGGAGCGTGACGCCCGGGTTCAGGGCGGCGATGGCCGGGTCGTTCCAGTTGGTGATGGTGCCCGCGAACAGACCCGCGACGGTGGCGGCGTCGAGGTTGAGCGAGTCGACGCCCTCGAGGTTGAAGATGACCGCGATCGGGGAGATGTACGTCGGGAGCTCGACGATGCCCGAGCCGTCGGCGCAGGCGCCGAAGCCGCCCGCCGCGACCTCTTCGTCGTTGAATGCGCGGTCCGAACCGATGAACGGGAAGGCGCCCGCCTGGAAGGACTCGCGACCGGCGCCCGAGCCGGAGGGGTCGTAGGTGATGGTGACGCCCGAGTTGGCCGTCTGGAAGCCGGCGGTCCACGCCTGGACGGCGACCTCCTGCGACGACGCACCACCGCTGGCGACCTCGCCCGAGAGGTTCGAGCCGGTGTCGCTGCTGCTGCCGCCGGTGCTGCCGCCGCCTTCGTTCGCGGCGCAGCCGGCGAGGGCGAGAGCTGCGACGGCGGTGAGCGCGCCGAGCTGGGCGAAGCGAGTGATCTTCACGATGAAAGTCCTTCGGGATATCGGGAGCTGTGAGGTGAGCCCCGCTGGGGACTCGCCGGGAACGCTAAACAGCGATCCTTAAGAGAGTGCGCCCCTCGGGTGAACGGGCGGTGAACCAGCCCCGCCATTCCGGGGTGTTTCCCTCGGCGCTGTACTGTTCACCTCCGTGACGATCCCCGCCTCCGCCGCCCAGGCTTCCCTCGATCGCATCGGTGCCGCGCCCGCCGCGCGCACCCTCATCGACCTCCTCGCCGACGTCGCCGCTCGGCATCCGGAGGCCTCCGCCATCGACGACGGTTCGGGCGCCCTGAGCTATCGCGAGCTCCTGGCGCGCGTGTGGCGGACGGCGGCGGCCCTGCACGAGGCGGGGGTCCGCCGCGGCGACCGGGTCGGCGTGCGTATGCCCTCCGGATCGAAGGAGCTGTACGTCTCGATCCTCGCGGTGATGGCGGCCGGGGCCGCCTACGTCCCGGTGGATGCCGACGATCCCGACGACCGTGCCCGCCTCGTGTTCGGAGAGGCGGGCGTTCGCGGCATCGTCGCGGGGGAGGGGGAGTTCGTCGCGCAGGATGCCGACCTCGTGCGGCTGTACGACGGCGACGCGCCCCACCCGAGTACCAACGCGGTGCCCATCGTCGCCCCGCCCACCGTCGACGACGACGCATGGATCATCTTCACCTCCGGCTCCACCGGCGTTCCCAAGGGCGTCGCGGTCTCGCACCGTTCGGCCGCGGCGTTCGTGGAGGCCGAGGCCCGCATCTTCTTGCAGCAGGAGCCCCTCGGCCCCGGCGACCGCGTGCTCGCGGGTCTGTCGGTGGCGTTCGATGCCTCGTGCGAGGAAATGTGGCTGGCGTGGGGGCACGGGGCGTGCCTCGTGCCGGCTCCCCGGTCGCTCGTGCGCTCCGGCGAAGATCTCGCGCCCTGGCTGCTGCGCCAGGGCATCACGGTGGTGTCGACCGTGCCGACGCTGGCGGCGATGTGGCCGGCGGACTCCATCGAGAACGTGCGGCTGCTGATCTTCGGTGGCGAGGCGTGCCCGCCCGAACTCGCCGCGCGACTCGTCGCCGACGGGCGTGAGGTGTGGAACACGTACGGCCCCACTGAAGCGACGGTCGTCGCCTGCGCCGCCCCGCTCGACGGTTCCCTGCCCGTGCGCATCGGCCTGCCGCTCGACGGATGGGCGCTCGCCGTGGTGGATGCCGAGGGCCTCCCGGTCGCCGAGGGCCAGGTGGGCGAGCTGATCATCGGCGGCGTCGGCCTCGCGCGGTACCTGGACCCGGCGAAGGACGCCGAGAAGTACGCGCCCATGCCGACCCTCGGCTGGGACCGCGCCTACCGCTCCGGTGACCTCGTGCGCTTTGAGCCCGAGGGACTGGTCTTCCAGGGGCGCGCCGACGACCAGGTCAAGGTCGGCGGTCGTCGTATCGAGCTCGGCGAGGTCGAGTCGGCGTTGCAGGACCTCTCAGGGGTCAGTGCAGCCACCGTCGCCGTCCGCACGACCGAGGCCGGTGTGCCGGTGCTCGTGGGCTACCTCGTCATGGACGAGGGCGTGGAGCTCGACCGGGGGGCTGCCCGTGCGGCGCTCGCCGAGCGCCTCCCCGCGGCGACGATCCCCCTCCTCGGCGTCGTCGACGCCCTGCCTGTCCGCACGTCGGGCAAGGTCGATCGCGCCGCGCTGCCGTGGCCGCTGCCGGGCGTCGACGCCCCCGCCGCCACCGACTTCACTGCCGATGAGAGCTGGCTCGCCGAGCAGTGGCAGGCGGTGCTGGGTCTTCCCGTGACCGAGCGCAAGACCGACTTCTTCGACCTCGGCGGCGGCTCGCTCGCCGCAGCGCAGCTCGTCTCGCGCATCCGTACGCGGGTGCCGGAGTTCTCGGTGGCCGACATCTACGACGTACCGCGTCTGGGCGCCATGGCCAAGGCGCTGGGGCCGCAGCTCGCCGACGAGGCGCCTGCGGAGTTCCACCGTGCCGCGCCCACACCCCGCACGACGCAGTGGGCGCAGACGCTCCTCGGCGCGCCCCTGTTCATCCTGTCCGGGGTGCGCTGGCTGCTGTACCTGCTGACCGCCTCCGCGATCCTGCAGCTCGTTCCGGGTTTCGACGTGCTGCCGAGCGTGCCCTGGCCCGTGCTCGTCGGCGGCCTGCTGGTGTTCGCGACCCCGTTCGGGCGCATGGCGATCGCCGTGGCATCCGCTCGTCTTCTGCTGGCGGACGTTCGTCCAGGCGATTACCCCCGCGGGGGCTGGGTGCACATCCGGCTCTGGCTGGCCGAGCAGATCGCCGATCAGGTGGATGCCGTGGGCCTGGCCGGAGCCCCATGGGTGTCGTACTACGCCCGGGCGCTGGGCGCGCGGATCGGTCGCAACGTCGACCTGCACGCCCTGCCGCCCGTCACGGGCATGCTCGAGGTCGGCGACGGTGCCTCCATCGAGCCGGAGGTCGATCTGACGGGGTACTGGATCGACGGTGACCTCGTGCGCATCGGCGAGGTGCGGATCGGGGCGGATGCCACGGTGGGCGCGCGTTCGACCCTCGCCCCCGGCACCCGTATCGGCCGTCGCGCCGAGATCGCTCCCGGTTCGGCGGTGTTCGGTCGTGTCAAGGCCGATCAGTCGTGGGCGGGCTCGCCCGCCGTGCGCGTGGGCGGCACCGCGAAGGGATGGCCGACCGAGCGTCCGCCGGCGCCGACGCGCTGGTTGTGGGCCTACGCCGCGTCCGCGGTCGCGCTCGCCCTGCTGCCGCTGGCGGCATTCACCGTGGGCGGACTCGTCGTGGCCCAGGGTATGCGCGGCGCCGACTCGCTCGCCGAGGCGGCGGGACGGGCCTTCATCTGGCTCGTTCCGGGCGTCGCCCTCACGGGCCTGGTCTTCGCGGCATCCGTCGTCCTGCTCGTCCGCCTGCTCTCGATCGGTCTGTCCGAGGGCACGCATCCGGTGCGCAGCCGGGTCGCGTGGCAGGCGTGGACCATCGAACGACTCCTGGATGCCGCCCGCACGATCCTCTTCCCCCTCTACTCATCGCTGTTCACCCCCGTGTGGCTCCGGATGCTGGGCGCGCGCGTCGGCCGTGACGTCGAGGCATCCACCGTCCTGCTCATCCCCTCGATGGCGCGGATCGAAGACGGGGCGTTCCTCGCCGACGACACCATGGTCGCCTCCTACGAGCTGCGGGCGGGCTGGCTCCGCCTCGGGCAGGTGCGCATCGGCAAGCGCGCGTTCCTCGGTAATTCCGGCATGGCCGCCCCCGGCCACCGCGTTCCGCGCGACGGGCTCGTCGCCGTGCTGTCGGCCGCTCCGCTGCGAGCCAAGGCGGGGTCGTCGTGGCTCGGTTCCCCCGCGGTGCGCCTTCGGCGACTGTCGGCCGGGGGCGACGATTCCCGCACCTACAACCCCGGGCCGGGGCTGCGCCTCGCTCGGGCGCTGTGGGAACTCTGCCGGTTCGTGCCGGTCGTGGTGACCTGCGGCATCGGTCTGGGAGTGCTGTTCACGCTCGCGGCGTTGTGGCAGACCGCGGGACCGCTGTGGGCGTTGCTGCTGTCGGGGGTCGTCCTGCTGGCCGCCGGAGCGGTCGCCGCCGGGGTGTCCACCGCCGCGAAGTGGGCGATCGTCGGCGTCATCCGCGCGGGGGAGCAGCCGCTGTGGTCGAGCTTCGTGTGGCGCACCGAGGTGTCGGACACGTTCACCGAGATGGTCGCGGCGCCCTGGTTCGCCCGCGCGGCGTCGGGGACGCCGGCGCTCGCCGTATGGCTGCGGACCCTCGGTGCGAAGATCGGGCGAGGTGTGTGGTGCGACAGCTACTGGCTGCCCGAACCCGACCTGGTCACGTTGGGCGATGCGTCAACCGTCAACCGCGGATGCGTCGTTCAGACGCATCTGTTCCATGATCGAATCATGAGCATGGACACCGTCGAGCTGGAACCCGGGGCGACCCTGGGCCCGCACAGCGTGGTGCTGCCGGCATCCACGCTCGGGGCGCACGCAACAGTGGGCCCCGCCTCCCTCGTCATGCGCGGCGAGACCGTTCCGGTCGGTTCGCGCTGGAGTGGCAACCCCATCGGACCCTGGCGCGCGGTGAAGGTTCGCGCCTACCAGTCGACGACGTGAGCACGACCGACCCCTACGCCCCGCAGAGCGGTGACGCCTCGTACGACGTGAGGTCCTACGACCTCGCGCTCGGCTATCGCGTGCGTACCAACCGCCTCGAGGGCACGGCGACCATCGTGGCCGTCGCGCGAGAGCCGCTGACCTCGTTCGCGCTCGATCTCGTGGGGCTGCGCACGTCGCGCGTCCGCGTCGACGGGGCGGCGGCCCGATTCGCCGCCGGTCCGCGCGTGGTGCGCGTGACGCCCCCGCGACCGCTCGCCGCGGGCGACGTGTTCGAGGTGGAGGTGGCGTACGCGGGCGCTCCGGCCCCGCGACGCTCGCGCTGGGGAGCGGTGGGGTGGGAGGAGTTGACCGACGGCGCGCTCGTGGCGGGCCAGCCGATCGGTGCGCCGACCTGGTTCCCGTGCAACGACCGTCCCGACGATCGAGCGCGCATGCGCATGGAGATCACCGTCGACGACGGCTACACGGTGGCGGCGACGGGGGTCGCGGGTCCCACGACCCGGCGCGGCGGACGCGTGACAGCGACGTTCACCTCCGACGTGCCCACCGCGACGTACCTCGCTGCCGTCCACGTCGGCCGCTACCGCACCCGACCGCTCGTCGGTGGGGGAGTGGATGCCGTGCCGTCGATCAGCGTCACCGCGCCCCCGTCGCTGAGCGCGGCGGTCGATCGTGCGTTCGCAGCGGTGCCCGAGATGCTGCGCGTGTTCGACCGGCTCTTCGGGCCCTATCCGCAGGACACCTGCTCGCTGGTCGTCACGGCCGACGAGCTCGAGATCCCGCTCGAGGCGCAGGGGCTCGCCGTCTTCGGCATGAACCATCTCGTACCGGCGGCTCAGCGTCTGGTGGCGCACGAGCTGGCACACCAATGGTTCGGGAACAGCGTCGGCATCGCGCGCTGGCGCGACATCTGGCTCAACGAGGGCTTCGCCTGTTACGCCGAGTGGCTGTGGTCGGATGCTTCGGGCGGCACCCCCGTCGAGACCTGTGTCGCCGAGCACTACGCGCGCCTCGCCGCCAAGCCCCGCGATCTGCTCCTGGCCGACCCCGGTCCCGACGACATGTTCGACGACCGCGTCTACAAGCGCGGAGCACTGACACTGCACGCTCTTCGTCGGACTCTGGGCGACCAGGCGTTCTTCGACCTGGTGCGGGGCTGGACGGCGCGGCACCGGCACGCACTCGTCACGACCGAGGATTTCCGCGCCGCGGTCGAGAGCGCGGGCGGACCGGATGCCGTGGCGGTGCTGTCGCGCTGGATCGACGCCGAGGCGCTGCCGCCGCGCCCCTGACGGGCACGGGGTCCGGGACGGGTCACCCGCTCCAGCCGCGCACCCGGTGCACGACGAAGGACTTCGGGTACGGGCCCGCCGTGGCATCGACCTCGAAGATGTCGATCATGAGCGCCAGCGGGTAGTCGGGGGCCTGGGCGATGCGTCGGACGACGACGCCCTCGCACCCGATGATCGTCTCGCCGTCGCCCCACACGGCCGTCCACGTGTGCGGCCGGCACGCGTCGAAGGGAAGCGAGACCTCGGCCATGTCGGTCGCCAATCGAGGGTCGTGATGCGCCTTGATTCCGCTGCGGGCGCGGGTTTCGGTGTCGGTGACGGCGTCGGCGTCGATCTCGAAGAGGCAGATCTCGCCCGCATCGTGTGGTGAGAGGTGCTCCGTCCCGACGAGCCACGCGGCGACCATGCATCCGCTGTCCCGGGTGGCAGACAGTGTGACGTCGACGCGACCCCGGGTGGGGATGAACAGAACCGAAGTGGGCACCTCCGTGCGTACCGTCAGGTCGTCGCGGTGGCGGTGCATGCCGCGATGCGATCCCTTCTCTCCCGCGAACAGCCCCGTCTGCAGGTTGGACACTCGCAGGGGAGCGTCCCCGGGACGCCAGTCGCGCTGATCTTGGTCAATCCGGAGCCGGACGCCGTCGGCCTCGGCATTCCACCGGGCCGCTGCCCGCTCGGCATCGGTCCAGTGCGGCAGGTACGAGCTGATCCAGCGGGAGGGATCGGGGAACCCTTCTGCGAAGTCGTCGTCGAGGTCGGCTACACGCGGAGGCAGAGGTGGGAGCATGCCGTCGGGGTGGCGCATGCACCATTTGTACCGCCTCCTCGGTCAGGAGGTACGCGCTCGACGATGGGCCTCGGCGCGCGCGTCGACGGCGAGCGCCGCCACCACTCCGTCGGGGCCGTCGAGGTCCCACCCACGCCACTCGGTCGTCGAGTGACGGGCGTCCGGATGCTCGACGATCCACGCCCGCCACCCGTCCGCGCTCTCTTCGACGACGACCTGTGCCGGGTCGACGGTCAGACCCCGTCCGTCGGCCTTGAGCACGGCTTCCGCACGCGCCCAGGCCTGTGCATCCGCTTCACCGGGCAGCACACGTTCGAGTCCCGCGGCGTCCGCCGGAACCGCATCGACGCCGATGCGCCCGTATTCTCGTGTCACGGCGATGACGGTCCACCCGGGGACGTACGACACCGACACCGTGGCATCCACGCACTCCACCCGTACCCGACCGTGGTCCCCACCGCACCGCGGGCATCGCGAGACGAACCTCGCGCCCGGGAGGAACTCCGCGAGGAGCGCCCGCGACGTGTCCCTCCGCGACGACCCCGGGAGAACCGCCCGCCACGCGATGCGGATGCCCGGCGGGAGGGTCACGCCCGCGGTTCGTGTGTCTCGATCGCCACGATGCCCGCGCCCGGGTGCTCCACCGGCACGTGGGCGACCGAGAACGCGCCCGGCTCGAGGGCGGACGCGCTGCCGAGATAGGAGCCGCCCATCGTGCCGGTCGCGAGGGCGAGTTCGTGCAGAAGGGCGGGCAGGACGGGCCCGTGGCTGGTCAGGACCACGGGTTTGCGCGCGCGCACCCGCTGCCCGATGACGGCTCGGGCGTCGGCCCGGCCCTGCTCCCACGCATCCTGACTGATGTCGGCGCACAGCTGCACCCGCTGACCGATCGCCTGCGCGATCGGGGTGGCGGTGCGCACGCAGCGCTCAGCAGGGCTCGACACCACCCGACGCACCCCGAAGGCCAACAGCGGTCCGACGATGGCCTCGGCCTGCTTACGGCCGCGCGCGTTGAGCGGGCGGTCCGCGTCATCACCGTCCCACTCGTCGCGCGAGCGCGCCTTGCCGTGGCGCAGCACCACGACCGGGAACGTGGGGAGGGCCTGCTCGTCGACGATGCGGGCGAACTCGTCGAGGATCTCGATGTCGACGGGGTAGCTGAGGTGCTTACGCGCCTTCTTCATGCTCACCCACTCGATCGCCGCGACCTCCTTGTTGGGGACGAACGACGACGTCCGCACGGCCGCATCGGTGGCCTCGGCCGCCCAGTAGTGCACGATTTTCGTGCGCGAGTTCGGCATCCGATACCGCGAGACGCCCACGGGGACCCCGAGTGCGACACGGATGCCGGTCTCTTCGCGGATCTCGCGGACCGCCGTCTCGGCGAGCGTCTCGCCGGGGTCGACCTTTCCCTTGGGCAGGGTGAGGTCGCGGTACTTGGTGCGGTGGATGAGCAGGATGCGGAGTTTGCCCTCGACCCGGCGCCACACGACGCCGCCGGCGGCATAGACGGCGGTCTCCGTCATCGGGCCGTCCGGGCGCGGCGCTTGCGCTGGACGCGCGACATCGTGTGCTCCTGCAGGTCGATGAGGGCCGTGCCGTCGGCGGCGACGCTGTGACGCGTCCACTCGCCCTCCGGCCCGAGGTGCCACGAGCTCGTCCCGTCGTCCATCGCGAGGTCGAACAACGAGGTGAGCTCGCGCAACTGGTTCTCGTCGACGACGCGCACGAGCGCCTCGACGCGGCGGTCGAGGTTTCGGTGCATCATGTCGGCGCTGCCGATGAAGATCTGCGGATCGCCATCGTTCGCGAACGAGAAGATACGCGAGTGCTCGAGGTAGCGGCCGAGGATGGAGCGCACGATGATGTTCTCGCTCATGCCCGGGACTCCCGGCCTGATCGAGCAGATGCCGCGCACCCACACCTCGACGGGGACCCCCGCCTGGCTGGCGCGGTACAGCGCGTCGATGATCTCCTCGTCGACCATCGAGTTCACCTTGATGCGCACGCCGGACGGCTTGCCCTCCAGCGCGTTGCGGCGCTCCTTGTCGATGTGTCGCAGCAGGCCCTTGCGCAGGTGCAGGGGTGCGACGAGCAGGCGCTTGAATTTCTTCTCGATCGCGTAGCCGCTGAGCTCGTTGAACAGGCGGGTCAGGTCGCGACCCACCTGATCGTCGACGGTGAAGAGGCCGAAGTCTTCATAGATGCGGCTCGTCTTGGGGTTGTAGTTGCCGGTGCCGACGTGGCTGTAGTGGCGCAGTCGCCCCTCTTCTTCACGGATGACGAGGGCGAGCTTGCAGTGCGTCTTGAGGCCCACGAGGCCGTAGACGACGTGGACGCCGGCCTTCTCGAGCTTGCGGGCCCAGACGATGTTGTTCGCCTCGTCGAAGCGCGCTTTGACCTCGACGAGCGCCAGCACCTGCTTGCCTGCCTCGGCAGCGTCGATGAGGGCCTGCACGATGGGGCTGTCGCCCGAGGTGCGATAGAGGGTCTGCTTGATGGCGAGCACGTGCGGGTCGCGGGCGGCCTGCTCGAGGAAGGCCTGCACGCTCGTCGCGAACGACTCGTACGGGTGGTGCACGAGCACGTCGCTCTTGCGGATCGCACGGAAGAGGTCGGCGCGGCCGTTCTGCTCCGGCGGCTGGAACGCCAGAGCGGTCTTGGGTACGTGAGGCGGGTATCGCAGGTCGGGGCGGTCGATGCGCGAGAGATCGAACAGCCCGCGCAGGTCGAGGGCGCCGGGAAGCCGGTAGACCTCCTGCTCGGTGATGTCGAGCTCGCTCAGCAGCAGCGACCGGGTGACGTCATCCATGTCCTCGGTGATCTCGAGGCGGATCGGCGGGCCGAAACGGCGGCGCAGGAGCTCGGCTTCGAGGGCCTGGATGAGATTCTCGGTCTCGTCCTCCTCGATCGTCATGTCTTCATTGCGAGTGAGGCGGAACGCGTGGTGGTCGAGCACCTCCATGCCGGGGAAGAGGTCTCCCAGGTGGTTGGAGATCAGCTCCTCCAGCGGGAGGTAGCGCACGCCCGGGCCGTCCCCCGGCACCTCGACGAAGCGCGGCAGCATGGGCGGCACCTTCAGGCGCGCAAACTCCTGACGGCCGGTGCGGGCGTTGCGGATGCGGATGGCGAGATTGAGCGAGAGCCCCGAGATGTAGGGGAACGGGTGCGCCGGGTCGACGGCGAGCGGCATGAGCACCGGGAAGACGTTGCGCTGGAAGTACTCGGTCAATCGAGCCGCGGTGTCCTCGTCGAGGGAGTCCCACGACACGACCTTGATGCCGGCCTCGGCCAGCGCGGGGCGGACCTTCTCGGTCCAGGCGGCCGCGTGGCGCTCCTGCAGGCGGTGCGCCTCGGCCGAGATGTCGGCGAGCACGTCGAGTGGTGCTCGGCCCACGTTCGTGGGTACGGCGAGTCCCGTGACGATGCGGCGCTTCAGCCCTGCGACGCGCACCATGAAGAATTCGTCGAGGTTGCTGGCGAAGATGGCGAGGAAGTTCGCCCGCTCCAGCACGGGGACGGACGGGTCTTCGGCCAGCTCGAGGACGCGCTGGTTGAACGCCAACCAGCTCACCTCGCGGTCGAGGTACCGGTGATCGGGCAACTGGTCGTCCTCGGCCTCGACGGCCTCATCGAAGTCGTCGTCGTCGGCGTCGCCGAGCCCCGTATCCAGCACGTCGTGTTCCATCATCCCCACATCATTGCAGTGGTCGGTGACACGGGAGTGAACGGGCGGTTCGCGTCGGGTCAGACGGGGGCGGATGCCGCGACGGGGGCGTCGTCCTCGTACACGTTGAAGCGGTAGCCGACGTTGCGCACGGTGCCGATGAGCTGCTCGAGGTCACCGAGCTTGGCGCGCAGGCGCCGCACGTGCACGTCGACCGTGCGGGTGCCGCCGAAGTAGTCGTACCCCCACACCTCGCTCAGCAACTGTTCGCGTGTGAAGACCCGCGAGGGGTGCGTGGCGAAGAAGTGCAGGAGTTGAAACTCCTTGTAGGTGAGGTCGAGGGGTTTGCCGTGCACCTTCGCCGAGTACGACGACTCGTCGATGGTGATGCCCGAGGTCTGGATGCGCGTCGACACCTGATCGGCCGTCTGCCGACCCATGGCCAGTCGGATGCGGGCGTCGATCTCGGCGGGACCCGCCCCGACGAGCACGACGTCGTCGATGCCCCAGTCGGTGGAGACCGCGGTGAGGCCTCCCTCGGTGATGATGAGCACCAGTGGAGCCTCGATGCCGGTGGTCGACATGATCTTGCACAGCGACTTGGCGCCGACGAGGTCGAAGCGGGCGTCGACGAAGATGACGTCGGCGCTGGGGGCGTTCACCAGCTGCGCTGCCTCGGCCGGGATCTGCCGCACGCGGTGGCTCAGCAATTCGAGCGCGGGCAGGGCAGCGCCGCCGCCCGGGGCGGAGCTGAGTACCAGAAGCTGTGCCAAGAGGACCTCCCGTGCGGCGTGTCGCGCACCCGATCATCTTAGGGCGACGAGGCCGCGGCCTCATCACCGGCGCTGCGCGTGCGCGCGACGGGGGTCCTGAGTGATGATGGGGTCATGTCGACTCCCGACCTCGCCCCGCGCCGCACCTACGCCGGTGTCGTGGCGGTATGGGTGCTGGCGGCGATCGCCGGCGTCCTCATCGGGATCTTCGCCCCCGAGCAGTGGCGTGCGCAGTGGATCGCGGTCGCCCTGGGCGGGTGCGTGATCGTCTCGTTCGCCGTGCAGCTCTGGTACGGCCGGTCGCAGGCGTTCATCCAGCGGATGGCGCTGAGCTCGCTGGGTGCGCTCGTCGTGCTCGGGGTGATCACGATCGGTTTCGGTCTGGCATCCCTGGTCTCGGGCTAGAGTTGAGGCATGGACCTCCTCGCGCTCGAACTGTTCTTCGTGGGACTTCTGGGCCTCGCCTCGCTGGCGATCGCCTTCGTGTCCGGAACGGTCATCTGGAACCTCTATCGCGGCCAGCGCTGAGCGCCGTGATCGAGATCCCGACCGACCTTCCGGCCGACCTCGTTCCCCTGTCGTGGCTCGTCGGCGTCTGGGAAGGCACCGGAGTCATCGACTACGAGGCGGACGGCCGTGCCTTCTCCGGTGAATTCGCGCACCGCGTGAGCTTCAGTCACGACGGGGGAGCCTTCCTCAACTACTCCGCCGACGCCTGGCTGCTCGACGGCGAAGAGCGGCGTCCCCTCGTGTCCGAGGTCGGTTACTGGCGTCTGGCGCGACCCGTCGGCGATGCCGATGCCGGTCCCGGGCTCCTTCCCGCGACGGCCGTGCCCGTCATCCGCACGGCCGACGACGTCGAGGCTCTGCGCAACGCCGACGGCGGCTTCGACATCGAAGTGAGCCTGGCGCACGCCGACGGCATCCTGGAGCTCTACGTCGGTCAGGTCAAGGGTCCCCGCATCGATCTGGCGACGGATGCCGTGGTTCGCACCGCCGGAGCGAAGCCCTATGCCGCCGCGACGCGACTGTACGGACTGGTCGACAACCACCTGCTGTGGGCGTGGGACATCGCCGCCCTGGGCCGCGAACTCGGTTCGCACGCCTCGGCGCGTCTCGCGCGGGCGGACTGATCGTGGTCTCCCTCACCGACGTCCCCGGCGCCGTGATCGACGACCGCGGGCTGCGTCACGTCGGTTCGCCCGTGGCCGAGCAGCGACGGCTGTCGTCCGGATCGGCGCTCGCGCCCCTCGGCGACCGGCGCGTGATCTCCGTCGGTGGCGAAGACCGCCGCAGCTGGCTCGACTCGCTGTCGTCGCAGGCTCTGACGCATCTGGCGCCCGGGGTGTCCACCGAGCTGCTGATCCTCGACCCCCAGGGGCGGGTGGAGCATGCGGCCGCGGTGGTCGACGATGGCGAGACGACATGGCTCCTCGTCGACGCGTCCGACGCCGATGCCCTCGCGACCTGGCTCACCCGAATGCGCTTCCGTCTGCGGGTCGAGGTGCAGGACCGCTCCGACGATCTCGTCGTCGTGGGCGGCACCCGCGCGGCCGTCGATGCCCTGCGCACGGTGGCCCCCGTCTGGGTCGACCCCTGGCCCGCGGTCTCACCCGGGGGTTGGGCTTACGCCCGCGTCGAACCGCACCCCGGTGCCGAGCGCGACTGGGCCGAGGCGATCGTGGACGCCGAGGAGTTCGGTCGCGTGCTCGACGGCGCCGTCCGCGGCGAGATCGCCTTCGCGGGTCTCGACGCCGTCGAGGCGCTGCGTGTCGCCGCCTGGCGTCCGCGCGTCGGTGTCGACGCCGACGAACGCCTGCTGCCGCACGAGATGGACTGGCTGCGCACGGCGGTGCACCTGTCGAAGGGCTGCTACCGCGGCCAGGAGACGGTGGCCAAAGTCCACAACCTCGGACACCCGCCTCGTCGCGTCGTGGCCCTGCAGCTCGACGGAAGCGACAATGTCCTCCCCGCCCGTGGCGACGCCGTGCGCGCGGGTGACACCGTGATCGGCGCCATCACGTCGGTCGCCGTGCACCACGAGGAGGGGCCGATTGCCCTCGCTCTCGTCAAGCGCACCGCACCCGAGGGAGTGCCACTCGTCGTCGATACCGCCGACGGTCCGCTCGCCGCCGCGGCCGAGACGGTCGTACCCGCCGACGCGGGGGCCACCGCGTCCATTCCGCGGATGCCCCGCCTCGGACGCCGCCGCGCGGCGGAATGATCGCCGACGACCCCTCGACGACCGTCGGGGTCGTCGTACCCCGCTCGCGCCTGCGCTCCACGCTCCGGCGGCGCGTCGCGCGGGTGCGCGAGTCGCTCCCCGCGATCTCGCAGATCGTCGTCGCAGCGACTGCGGCGTACGCGTTCGCCCACTTCGTGCTCGGGCATCCGGTCCCGCTCCTGGCGGCGACCGTGACGGTGTCGAGTCTCGGTCTCGTGCGAGACGCGCGTCCGTGGCGCGTCGCGGAAACCGTCATGGGCATGCTGGTGGGCATCCTCATCGCCGAGATTGTGCTGGTGACCGCGGGCAGCGGCTGGTGGCAGATCGCCGTGGCGATGACGACGACGCTATTGATCGCCCGCTTCCTCTCACCTCAACCGGGTTTCGCCCTGGCGGCCGTGGTGCAGTCGTTGATCGCCCTGGTCGTCGTCACGGGAGCGCCCTTCCTGCGTCTCGCCGACGGCGCGATCGGCGGGGTCGCGGCGCTCATCGTCACGGCGCTGATCCCGCGGACGCTGAGGCGCACCGAACTGCGCGACGCCGACGAGCTGTTCGACGCGCTCGAGATCGCGATGGCGACCATCGTGCGGGCGCTGCGCCGGGGCGATCGCGTCCGGGCCGAGCGGGGCCTCGAGCGTGCCCGGTCGCTGCAGACCTACGTCGACGCGTGGAGCGGGTCGCTGGAGTCGGGACGCGAGGTCGCGCGTATCTCGCCGTTCCTCCGACGCCAGCGCACGGAGCTGCAGCGCCATGAGCGGGTGAGGCAGTCGCTGGACCTGGCCACGCGCAACCTGCGGGTCGTGGCCCGGCGCGCTGCCTACCTGTGCGCGGACGGTGAGACGCGACCGATACCGGCCGACCTGCTGGCCGAGCTCGCCCGGGGCGCGTCGCTGGTGCGCGACAGCCTCGACGACATCTCGCTCGAACCGGCAGCGCGCTCGGCGGTGGTCGCCGTCATTCGTCGCCTCGATCCGGCGGCGCTGCTGCCCGACGGCGGAGTCGGCGAACTCAACCTCGTCGCCGCGATGCGACCGCTGGCCGTCGATCTGCTGACCGCGGCCGGAATGCCGTCCGCCGAGGCGCGGGCGCTGCTCCCGCGCATCTGAGACGGCGCCCCGGATCGATTCTTCCCGTATCGAGGTATCTGCGCCCTGGTCGCCCCGATCACCGCGGCGCAACGGCCTCCCAGGCGACGCCGACCTCTCCCAGCCGCCAGCGCTCGCGACGCACGAGCGGCCAGCCGGCATCCTGCATCCCCTTCATCGCGGTGCGCCAGCGATGCACGGCGCCGAATGGCGCGACCGCCGCCGCGCGCGTCCATTCCCGGTCGAGGGATGCCAGGAACGCGTGCACCCGTTCGCCCTCGACGTTGCGATGGATCAGGGCTTTGGGCAGGCGCTCGGCCGCGATGGCGGGGGTGTCGAGCTCGGCGAGCCTGAGCGAGACCGTCAAACTCCGGGGTACCGCGTCGGCCCCGACCTCGGCCCACGTGACGACCCGGCCGATCTCGTCGCACGTTCCCTCGACCAGGATGCCGCCCGGTTGGAGGCGCGCGCACATGCGCGCCCACGCGCCGACGACGTCGGCCTCGTCGTACTGACGCAGGACGTTCATCGCGCGGATGATCGCCGGGCGTCGGCCCGGGGCGGTGGGCACCTCGAACCCTCCGCGGGCGAAGGTGACCCCGGCGACCCCCGCGGCCTGTTCCCGTGCGCGGGCCACGCGGTCGGCGTCGATCTCGAGCCCCAGCACCGTGGCATCCGGTCGCTCGCGGATCAGGCGGGCGTGCAACTCGAGGGGCGTGACCGCGCTCGCCCCGAACCCGAGATCGACCACGAGCGGGTCGTCACTTCGGCGCAACGCCGGATGCCGGGCGATCCAGCGGTCGACCCGGCGCAGGCGGTTGACCCCGGTCGTGCCGCGGGTGGGACGGCCGACGGGGGAGGAGGTCACGTCCGACATGATGCCAGCCGCAGCTCCTGGTCGACGCCCGCGCGTCGATAGCATGGAGTCATGCCTCACACGCTGATCCTCCTCCGCCACGGGCAGAGCGAGTGGAACAAGACCAACCAGTTCACCGGCTGGGTCGACGTGCGACTCACCGACCAGGGCAAGGCCGAGGCGAAGCGCGGCGGTGAACTGCTCGCCGAGTCGGGCGTGCTGCCCGATGTGCTGCACACCTCCGTGCTCAGCCGTGCCATCCAGACGGCGAACATCGCCCTCGATGCGGCCGACCGTCTCTGGATCCCCGTCAAGCGCTCGTGGCGCCTCAACGAGCGTCACTACGGCGCTCTGCAGGGCAAGGACAAGGCGCAGACCCTCGAAGAGTTCGGCAATGATCAGTTCATGCTGTGGCGCCGCTCGTTCGACGTGCCGCCGCCGGCCCTGCCTGCCGACGACCAGTACAGCCAGGTCGGCGACCCCCGCTACGACGGCATCGACGGCGAGGTGCCCGACACCGAGTCGCTGAAGATCGTCATCGACCGCATGCTGCCCTACTGGCACAGCGACATCGTGCCCGACCTCAAGGCCGGCAAGACGGTGCTCGTCACCGCGCACGGCAACTCGCTGCGCGGTCTCGTGAAGCACCTCGAGGGCATCAGCGACGCAGATATCGCCGAGTTGAACATCCCTACGGGCATCCCGCTCGTCTACCGTCTGAACGACGACCTCACGCCGGTCGGACCGGGCGAGTACCTCGACCCCGAGGCCGCCGCGGCCGGCGCCGCGGTCGTGGCCGCGCAGGGCAACAAGCACTGACACCGCACGACGAAGGGGGTGGATGCCGATCGGCATCCACCCCCTTTCCGTTCGTGCTCAGATGGCCGGGCTGGGTTCGTAGGAGATGTCTTCGTCGGCACCGGCCCAGTCCCCGGTCGCCAGGTAGGTGACCTTCTTGGCGAC
The DNA here is from genome assembly GCF_001424225.1 of Microbacterium sp. Leaf151. Taxonomy (GTDB): domain Bacteria; phylum Actinomycetota; class Actinomycetes; order Actinomycetales; family Microbacteriaceae; genus Microbacterium. Next base: position 420,271 of record NZ_LMOR01000003.1, read on the forward strand.
CGACACCGCGTGATCGGCGAAACGCTCGTGATAGCGGCTCGCCAGGGTCGCATCGACCGTCGCGGTCGCCTCGCCCTTCCACGAGTCGCCGAGCACCTTCTCGAAGACGCTCAGGTGCAGTTCGTCGATGTCGTCGTCGGCGTCGCGAATGGCCTCGGCGACGCGCAGATCCTGCGTGCGCAACAGCTCGGCGAGCTTGCGCGCGACCTCGACGTCGAGCTCGCCCATGCGGGTGAACGTCGACTTGAGACCCTTGGGGATCGCGCGCTCCGGGAAGCGCGAGCGGGCGAGCTGGGCGATGTGCTCGGCCATGTCGCCCATGCGCTCGAGCGACGCGCTCACGCGCAGGGCGGTGACGACGATGCGCAGGTCGCGGGCGACCGGCTGCTGGCGGGCCAGGATCTCGATGGCCAGCTCGTCGAGCGCGACGGCCTTCTCGTCGATGATCGCGTCGGCTTCGATGACTTCTTCGGCGAGGGCGACGTCACTCGTGCCGAACGCGCGCGTGGCACGGTCGATCGCGATGGTCACGAGGTCGGCGATCTCGACCAGGCGGTTCTGAACGTCCTCGAGGGACTGGTGGAATACTTCGCGCATGGCGGGTACCTTCCTCGTCGGCGGCACGGCACATAGGTGTCCCGCAACCCTCCGGGATTCTGTCCAGCGAAGGTTAACGAGTGGTGCTGTGACAGTGAATAGTAGCGTCCGCGTGAGTGCGCGCGGGGGTGAACGGCGGGTGAAGCCGCATCGTCACGTTTACGCTGGGGGCATGCAACAACCGCAGCTCGCGCTGCTCTCGCTCTTCGCAGGTCTGTTGATCGGAGCCGCGGTGGTCGGCCTGGTCGTCGCAGCTCTGCGGGCCCGCGATCGTTCTCTGGCCCAGACCTCCGTCGAGGTGCCGGAGGGCGTGGACGCCATGCTCGAGGCGATGGACGACCCTGCTTTCGTGTGCGACACGTCGTCGACCGTCCTGGCGCTCTCGCCCGCCGCTGAGGTGTTCGGCGTTCACACGGGGGAGGTCGTCGCCAGCGACGAACTGAAGCGGGTGGCACGGGTCGCCCGCGACACAGGCGCCTCCGTCGCCGAGAACCTGCGCCTGCGACGCGGTGCCGCCCCCGCGGAGGCCCGGCTCGTCGCCGTGCGGGCGACGCCGATCTCGAACCGGCTCACCCTCGTCGTGCTGCGCGACATCACAGAGCGCGAGCGGGTGGAGGAGATGCGGCGCGATTTCGTGGCCAACACCTCTCACGAGCTGAAGACGCCGGTCGGCGCCGTCAGTCTGCTCGCCGAGGCCATCGAGTCGGCGGCCGACGACCCCGACCAGGTGCGCCACTTCGCCGCGCGCATGCAGGCCGAGGTGGCGCGGCTGAGCGCCCTGGTCAATCGCATCCTGAGCCTGTCGCGTCTGCAGGCGTCCGAAGAGTTGCGCGATGTGCGCGATGTGTCGATCGATGAGGTCGTCACCGCCGCCGTCGAGTCGCACACGGTGCAGGCCGACTCGGCGCAGGTGGTCGTCGTGCGCGGCGGCACGAAGGGTCTGTGGGTGCGCGGCGAGCCCCAGATCCTCACGGAGGCCGTGGGCAACCTCATCGCCAACGCCATCGCCTACTCGCCGCAGGGTTCGAAAGTCGGAGTCGGCATCAAACTCGACGTCGACGTCGTCGAGATCGCCGTCACCGACCGCGGCATCGGCATCCCCGAGAGCGACCAGCACCGGGTGTTCGAGCGGTTCTACCGCGCCGACCAGGCGCGCTCGCGCCGCACGGGCGGCACCGGGCTCGGTCTCTCGATCGTCAAGCACGCCGTTCAGCGCCACGGCGGCGAGGTGCGGCTGTGGTCGCGGCCCGACCGCGGCTCGACCTTCACCATCCGCCTCCCGCTGTCGGAGACCCCGGATCTCGACATCGTCCGTCCGAAGCAGCGTCGCAAGGGCCGTAAGGCGTCTGCCGCGGCTTCCGCTCCCGTGAAAGAGGAAACCGTATGACTCGCGTTCTGATCGTCGAGGACGAGCCCGATCTCGCCGACCCGCTGGCCTACCTGCTGCGCCGTGAAGGCTACGAGGTCGAGATCGCGGAAGACGGCGCCCTCGCGCTGGCCGCTTTCCGCGAGCGCGGTGCCGACATTCTGCTGCTGGATCTCATGCTCCCCGGGATGCCGGGCACCGAGGTCTGTCGGCAGCTGAGGCTGACGTCGCAGGTGCCCATCATCATGCTGACGGCCAAGGACTCCGAGGTCGACATCGTCGTGGGGCTCGAACTCGGCGCCGACGACTACGTCACCAAGCCGTATTCGACGAGGGAGCTGTTGGCGCGCATGCGCGCGGTACTCCGACGACGCACACCCGTCGACGCCGACCTCGACGATCGCGTCCTGGCGGGCGGGCGCGTGGTGCTCGACATCGACCGCCACACCGTCGCGGTCGACGGCGGCGAGATCAACATGCCGCTGAAGGAGTTCGAGCTGCTCGAGGTGCTGATGCGCAACGCGGGACGGGTCCTGACGCGCGGTCAGCTCATCGACCGTGTGTGGGGGACCGATTACTTCGGCGACACCAAGACGCTCGACGTGCACATCAAGCGGATCCGTTCGCGCATCGAGCAGAACCCGAGCGAGCCCAGCATGCTGGTCACCGTCCGCGGCCTGGGGTATCGCTTCGAGGCGTGAGCGAGAGAACGACGAAGGCGCCGACGCGATGCGTCGGCGCCTTCGTCGTCGAAAGGAGAGGGGCGTCGTCCTCAGGTAGAGGGCGTCGGTGTCGCGGTCGGCGTCGGCGTCGCCGTGTTCGTGGGGATCGGCGCGATCGTCACGGTCGCCTCGGGCGTCGGGGCGAGAGGCGCGAGGTACTCGAGGGCACCGTCGAGCACAGGCACCTGCATGAGCGATCCCTGGCCGTCTCCGGACTGAAAGTAGACCGGAACGGTGGAGCCGGGGACGGCGTCGATGTCGTCGAGACGCAACGGCTCCACGTCGTCCGTCAGGTCACCGAGGCTGAGCGTGCGGCCGGCCGGCACGTTCACGGCGGCGCGGACGGCGGAGGAGCCCTCGCCGACCTCGATGCGCAGCACCAGCTGGTCGGTGGTGTCGTTGACGATCGCGGCGACGAGGTTGCCGGTCGTGCCGTCGTCGTTGGCGACGATCAGGGCGTTGCGCACGGACAGAGGGCCGGCGTCGGCGGGGACGTTCACGCCGTCCGAAGCCGAGTAGTCGATGGTGGTCGCCTGCGGAGCGATGAGGTTGCACCCCGTCGTGCCCAGCAGAACAGCGGCACCCAGGGCGACGGACGCGATCAGGCGCGTTTTCACGGATCCTCCAAGATCGACAGACGGCATCCCCCTCATCCTACGGGGTCCCTGGCGCGCGTCCGCCTCGCGCGGTGGGCTCCCCGCGCCGTCCCGCGCACGTGAGGGCATGCGGGGCCCGCGCGCGAGGGGGAGGGGCGCAGGGTGGGCGGAACAATAGCGCATGCGGGCCTGTGGTATCCTGGATGTTGCCGAAAGGACATAACTCCATGCTTTTTGAGGTTGGCGAGACCGTCGTTTATCCGCACCATGGTGCGGCCACGATCATCGAGGTCAAAGAACGCGTCATCAAGGGCGAGACGAAGAAGTATCTGAAGCTCAACGTCACGCAAGGAGACCTCGTCATCGAGGTTCCCGCTGACAACGTCGACCTGGTCGGCGTTCGTGACGTCATCGGCAAAGAGGGTCTCGACCGCGTCTTCGAGGTGCTGCGCGCACCGTTCACCGAGGAGCCGACCAACTGGTCGCGCCGCTACAAGGCGAACCTCGAGAAGCTCGCCTCGGGCGATGTGATCAAGGTGAGCGAGGTCGTCCGCGACCTATGGCGCCGCGATCAGGATCGTGGCCTCTCCGCTGGAGAGAAGCGCATGCTGGCCAAGGCGCGTCAGATCCTCGTCTCCGAGCTCGCGCTGGCCGAGAAGACCGACGAAGACCGCGCGGGCGTCGTCCTCGACGAGGTCCTCGCGTCCTGACGCCGCTCGGTGTGCGATTCCTCCGGGTGTCGTCGCGCTAGCGTGAACGGGTGACTCACGCCCCGGACTCGCGTTTCGCGGTCGTCGTCGTGGCCGCCGGCTCCGGTACCCGTCTTCGCGGCGGAGCACCGAAGGCGTTCGTGGCCGTCGACGATCGATCGATCCTCCACCATGCTCTCCGCGTCGTCTTCCTGGCGCGACCGGCGCAGGTGGTGATCGTCGTTCCCGCGGGCCATGAGGCGGCCGCTCTCGACGTCGCGCGCGACGCCGCCGACGGCGATCCCCGCGCGGTGGATATCGTCTCGGGCGGGACCACCCGTCAGCAGTCCGTCGCGGCCGGGCTCGCCATCCTGCGCGACGACGTCGACACGGTGCTCATCCACGACGCGGCCCGGGCCCTCACCCCGGCCTCGGTGTTCGAGCGCGTGATCGCGCGCATCGCGGCGGGTGCCGTCGCGGTCATCCCCGCCGTGCCGGTCGTCGACACGATCAAACGGGTCGACGCGAACGGCCGTGTGGTGGCCGCCGTCGACCGTAGCGAGTTGGTGGCCGCGCAGACCCCGCAGGCCTTCCGCGTATCGGTCCTGCGTGCGGCTCTGAACGCGGTCGAGGCGGACCACACCGACGACGCGGCCCTGGTGGCCGCGGCCGGGCACGACGTCGTCGTCGTCGACGGCGACGCGGTGGCCTTCAAGATCACCACCACTCCCGACCTCGAGCGCGCACGTGCCCTGCTCGCCGCCGCCCCCCTGGCATCCGTCCCATCCCCGTCGGTCCCGGTGCCGCGGGTGGGCATCGGCACCGACGTGCATGGTTTCGGCGGCGAGGGGACGCTGTGGCTTGCGGGCCTCGAATGGCCGGGGGAGCAGGCCCTGTCGGGGCACTCCGACGGCGATGCGGTGGCGCACGCCATCGTCGACGCCCTCCTGGCGGCGGCGGGACTGGGCGACATCGGCACGCACTTCGGCACCGATCGTCCCGAGTTCGCCGGTGCCCACGCCGAGGCGTTCCTCGCGCACACGGTCGAACTGCTGAGCGCGGCGGGGATGCGGGTCGGAAACGTCTCGGTGCAGGTGCAGGCCAACCGCCCTCGCTTCGCGGCGCGTCGTGTCGAGGCGGAGCGAGTGCTGTCGGCGGCACTGGGGGGAGCGGCGGTGTCGGTCAGCGCGACGACCACCGACGGACTCGGCTTCACCGGACGCACCGAGGGGGTCGCGGCCTTCGCCACGGCCCTGGTCGTGCCGCTCTAGAGTCCGCGGGTCATGAACGTCGACAGCGGGTCCGGCTCGTAGGGCGCGAACGCCTCGCACTCGCGGAATCCCTCGCTCGCATAGAGTCCCCGCGCGGCCGCGAAATCGTCGGTGCTGCCGGTCTCGAGCCACAGGCTCCGGATGCCACGCTCCGCGGCATCCTCCATGATGTGCCGCAGCATGGCCCGGCCGATCCCCTGACCGAGGAAGCGCTCGACGACACGCATCGACTTCAGTTCGGCTCGGTCATGGCCGAGATCCTTGCATGCGCCGATCCCGGCCAGCTCGTCGTCGACCCACGCCGACCAGACCGTGACGCCGTCGGCGCTCAGACGGTCGGCGTCGAGGGCGTGCATGCTCTCGGTCGGGGTGTTCTCGAGCATCCCCGCCAGGTGGGCGGCGACCAGGGCGCGGGTCTCGGCGCCGGTGAGGTCGTCGGGGCGGATGAGCAGGGGCATACCCGCACCGTAGCCGCTGCGTGTTTCCCCCAGGTGTCGCGCACGGAGTGGCCGGTAGGCTTGTGCGGTGACTGTTCGGCTGTACGACTCGAGGGCGCAGGACCTGCGCGACTTCGTCCCTTTCGACCCCTCGAACGTCACCGTCTACGTCTGCGGCCCGACCGTGCAGTCCGGGCCCCACATCGGCCACGTGCGCGCAGCTCTCGCCTTCGACCTGCTGCGCCGGTGGCTCACCCACCGCTTCGGGCGCGTCACCTTCGTGCGCAACGTCACCGACATAGACGACAAGGTGCTCGCGAACGCCACCGACGCCGAGCCCTGGTGGGCGCTCGCATACCGCATGGAGCTCGAATTCTCGCGGGCCTATGCCGCCATCGGCATCCTGCCCCCCACGTACGAACCGCGCGCCACCGCGTCGGTCACCCAGATGCAGGAGCTCATCGCCGAGCTCATCGAGCGCGGCCACGCCTACTCCGCCGCCGGAGACGTCTACTTCGACGTGCGCTCGTGGCCCGCCTACGGCGAGCTCACCCGTCAGAGCCTGGATGCCATGGAGCCCGCGGCCGACGCAGACCCGCGCGGCAAGCGCGACCCGCGCGACTTCGCCCTGTGGAAGGGCAGCAAGCCAGGGGAGCCCGCATCGGCCACCTGGGCCTCGCCCTGGGGAGACGGTCGTCCCGGCTGGCACATCGAGTGCTCGGCGATGTCGCGTCGCTACCTCGGCACGGAGTTCGACATCCACGGCGGCGGGCTCGACCTGCGCTTCCCGCACCACGAGAACGAGATGGCGCAGTCGACCGCTGCGGGTGACGCCTTCGCCCGCTATTGGGTGCACAACGGCCTCGTCACCGTCGACGGGCAGAAGATGTCGAAGTCGCTCGGCAATTTCACCCTCGCCGCCGATGTGCTCGCGGAACACGACCCGGTGGTCGTGCGGTACGCCCTCGCCGCCGCGCACTACCGCTCCAGCCTCGACGTGTCCGACCGCGGGTTCGCCGAGGCGGCCAGCGCGCTCGAGCGGATCGCGACCTTTCGTCAGCGCGTGCTGCGGTCCTCCGGCGCGGATCCGCTCGTGCTCGTGCCGGGCGACGTCCCCGCCGCATTCGCCTCAGCCCTGGACGACGACCTCGGGGTCCCCCAGGCTCTGGCAGCACTGCACGACACGGTGCGTGCGGGAAACGTCGCCATCGACGCGGGAGACACCGACGCCGCGATCGCCGCTCATCGCTCGGTCGGCGCGATGCTCGGCATCCTGGGACTGGACGCCTCCGAGCCCACGGTCGCGAGCGCGTCGTCCGACGCGACCCTCGACGCCCTCCTGCAGGAGATGATCGCGCAGCGCACCCGCGCTCGCGCGGAGAAGGACTGGGCGGCCGCCGATCGCATCCGCGATGCCGTCGCCGCCGCCGGAATCACGCTGGAGGACACTCCGGCCGGAACACATTGGAGTATCGATGCCTAAGCCTGGACGCCCCGGAGCACGCAACCCCGGCAAGAAGAAAGGCCCCCTGAAGGGCACCGGCGGGCACGTCCGCAAGGCGCTCGAGGGTCGGGGTCCCACCCCCAAGGCCGAAGACCGTGCCTGGCACCCCGCCGGCAAGCGCAAGGCTGCCGAGGAGCGCTACGCCGCCGCCGGCGGCAAGGGTCGGCCCGGCGTGCGCGCGGTCGGCAACCCCAACCGCAAGAGCCCCAAGGCGGCCGACGACACCGAGACGGTCACCGGCCGCAACTCGGTGCTCGAGGCGCTGCGCGCGAAGATCCCCGCCACGGCGATGTACATCGCTCAGCGCGTCGAGATGGACGACCGCGTCAAAGAGATGCTGTCGATGGCGACGAACCGCGGCATCCCGGTGCTCGAGGTCACCCGTCCCGAGCTCGACCGCATGGCCGGGTTCGACGGCGTGCACCAGGGCGTCGCGCTGAAGGTTCCGCCGTACTCCTACGCGCACCCGCAAGACCTTCTCGAGCAGATCATCGACCGCGGCGAGGTGCCGCTGCTGGTGGCGCTCGACGGCGTGACCGACCCGCGCAACCTCGGCGCGATCATCCGCTCCACGGGCGCCTTCGGCGGTCAGGGGCTCATCATTCCGCAGCGTCGCTCGGCGAGCGTCAACTCCGCCGCCTGGAAGACCAGCGCGGGAGCTGCCGCCCGCATCCCCGTGGCGCTGGCGGCCAACCTCACGGCGACGCTGAAGGAGTTCAAGAAGCAGGGCGTTTTCGTCCTGGGCCTCGATGGCGACGGCGACGTATCGCTGCCCTCGCTTGAGCTCGCCGACCGTCCGGTCCTGATCGTCGTCGGTTCCGAGGGCAAGGGCCTGTCGCGCCTCGTCACCGAGACGTGCGACCAGGTCGTGTCGATCCCCATTACGGCCGCCACCGAGTCGCTCAACGCCGGCATCGCGGCATCCGTCGCCCTCTACCAGGTGTCGACGCTGCGCGCCGCCGGGTGACGCGCCCGACCCTGCTCTGAAAGCGGGGAGAACCTCCGGCGTCGCGTTGCCGAGCCGTGCTGAACGCGGCACGCTGGACGACGACGAGGTCTGCTCCCCGCACGACCGACGAAAGGAACGCCATGCCCCGCATCGCCGTCATCGGAGGCACCGGCTACGCCGGTAGCCACATCGTGACCGAGGCCGTCCGTCGCGGCCACACGGTCGTGTCGATCGCCCGCTCCGTCCCCGCCGAGCGCATCGACGGAGCCACGTACATCGAGGGCACCGTCCTCGACGTGCCGGGTCTGGTCGCCCAGCTCGAAGGCGTCGACGTGGTGGTCTCGGCCGTCGCCCCGCGCGGCGACATGGAGGGCAAGCTGCGCCCCGCCATCACCGAGCTCGTCACCGCGCTGCCCGAGGACGTCCGTCTGGGCGTCGTCGGTGGGGCGGGCGGTTCGCTCGCCGCCGAGGGAGGCCCGCGCCTGATCGACACCGACGGCTTCGCGGAGGAGTACAAGCCCGAGGCCCGTGAGGCCATCGGCATCCTCGAAGACCTGCAGGCCGACGACACCGGCCGCGACTGGTTCTACGTGCACCCCGCCGGCGGGTTCGGCTCCTGGGCGCCGGGGGAGCGCACCGGGTCCTACCGAGACGGCGGCGACGTGCTCGTCGTCGACGACAACGGCGACTCCTTCATCGGCGGCGCCGATTTCGCCGTCGCCGTCCTCGACGAGATCGAAGAACCGAAGCACACCCGCGAGCGGTTCACCGTCGGGTACTGACCCCGCGTACGACAGAGGCCGTGGCATCCCGGATCGACTCCGGATGCCACGGCCTCCGTCGCTCAGACCAGGTCGCGCCAGTCGACGAGGTCGGTGTCGGTCGTCGGCACCTCACCCGTGGCGGGGGCGTCGGCGTCGGACACGGTGGGGAGCGACATGGTGTCGGTCGGCGGACCCATCACGGTCGCCTCGTCGCGGCGGTGGCGCAGCACGTCGTCGATGTAGGAACTCACGACCTCGGCCAGCGGAACCGAGCGACCTCGCGCCTGCGACATGTACCACCTGTGCTCGAGCACCTGATGGAACACCTCCGCCGGCTCGAGCTTGGCCCGCAGGTCCCACGGGATGGCCATCACGATGGGCTCGAACACGCGGGTGAGCCACTCGTGCGCGACCATCTCCTCATCGGCGCCGAGGCGCGAGACGCGTGCGCGGAACTCGTCGAGGTCGTTGAGCAGGCGGCGGGCCTGGTTCTCTTCGACGTCCAGCCCCGTGAGGCGCAGCAGGCGGCGCTGGTGGTGCCCGGCGTCCACGACCTTCGGCTGAATCGACACCTGCGTGCCGTCGCTCGCCGTGCGGATCGACATCTCGCCGATGTCGAAGCCGAGGGCGTTGAGCCGGTGCACGCGCTCGGTGAGGCGCCAGGACTCATCGACCGCGAAGGACTCCTTGTCGGTGAGCGCACCCCACAGCGAGTGGTACGACGACACCAGCCCGTCGGCGATGGCGATGGCGTCCACTCCGCCCTCGAGTCTTCCGCCCGCCTCGAGGTCCATGATCTCGCCGGCGATGTTGGTGCGCGCGATGTCCAGGTCGTGGGCGCGCTGGCCGGGGGTCAGGCGATTGCCGTGCAGTTCACCGGTCTCGGCGTCGACGAGGTAGGCGGCGAACTCACCCGCGTCGCGGCGGAACAGGGTGTTCGACAGCGACACGTCACCCCAGTAGAACCCCACGTTGTGCAGACGCACGAGCAGCACGGCGAGGGCGTCGACGAGGCGTGTGGCGGTGTGGGGTCGCAGCACCTGTGTGAACAGCGCGCGGTAGGGGAGCGAGAACCGCAGATGCGCGGTGACGAGGGCCGCGGGCAGCGGACGGCCCGACGCATCGGTGCGCCCGGCGATCACGGCGATCCGGTCGACGCAGGGGGCCGCGAGGCGGTCGAGGTTGCCGAGCATGTCGTACTCGCGCCGCGCCATCTCCTCGGTCGTCTCCTTGATGGCGACGACGCGGCCGGAGAGGGTGGCGAAGCGCACGAGGTGACGCGAGATGCCCTTCGGAAGCGCCACGATGTGGCTGCTCGGCCACTCGCCGAGTCCGGTCGACCACGGCAGCTGCAGGAGCCCCGGATCGACGGCGCTGGCCGTGATGCTGAGGGATTCGGACACGGGAACCTCCGGGAAACAGTGCGGCGCGCCCCCGCCCGAACGAATCGGGACCGGGGACGCGCCGCGTCGGTGCGTGGGTCAGGCCGAAGCGATGGCCCGGTCGGTCAGGCGGTCGCCGGACTCGAGGTCGAACACGTGGATGTGTCCGGGGACCGGAGCCAGCACGACCGTCTCGCCCGCGTTGGGGTGACGACGACCGTCGACGCGTGCGACCAGGTCGGTGCGCTTGCCGTTGATCTCGGTGTGACCGTAGAGGTAGCCGTCGGCGCCGAGCTCTTCGACGAGGTCGACGACGACCTTGAGGCCACGGCCGTCGGCCGGGGCGACCTGGATGTCTTCGGGACGGACACCGATGGTGACCTCGGAGCCGTGCGCCTTGCCGATCGTGTCGGCCTCGACAGCGACGACCATGTCGCCGAAGCGGACGCCGCCCTCGGCCAGGTCGGCCGTGAAGAGGTTCATCGCGGGCGAGCCGATGAAGCCGGCGACGAAGACGTTCTTCGGGGTCTCGTACAGGTCGCGCGGGGTGCCGACCTGCTGGAGGAGGCCGTCCTTGAGGACGGCGATGCGGTCTCCCATGGTGAGGGCCTCGGTCTGGTCGTGCGTGACGTAGACCGTGGTGACGCCCAGGCGACGCTGCAGCGACGCGATCTGGGTACGCGTCTGCACACGGAGCTTCGCGTCGAGGTTCGACAGCGGCTCGTCCATGAGGAACACCTGGGGCTGGCGGACGATCGCGCGGCCCATCGCGACGCGCTGACGCTGACCACCCGAGAGGGCCTTCGGCTTGCGCGTGAGGTACTGCTCGAGGTCGAGGAGCTTGGCGGCCTCGAGCACGCGGGCGGCGCGGTCTTCTTTGCCGATGCCGGCGATCTTGAGCGCGAAGCCCATGTTCTCGGCGACGGTCATGTGCGGGTACAGCGCGTAGTTCTGGAAGACCATCGCGATGTCGCGGTCTTTCGGGGGCACGTCGGTGACGTCGCGGTCACCGATCAGGATGCGGCCGGAGTTGACCTCTTCGAGGCCGGCGAGCATGCGCAGCGACGTGGACTTACCGCAGCCGGAGGGGCCGACGAGGACGAGGAACTCGCCGTCTGCGACGTCGAGGCTCAGCTTGTCGACGGCGGCGCGGGTTCCGCCGGGGTACAGACGGGTTGCGTTGTCAAAGGTGACGGACGCCATTTCTTCTTCTCCTTCACCGGCAGGTACGTGCCGGACGATCCGTAGTGAATGGAATGAGCGGGGGCGACCCCGTGCGGGCGACAGTGCACGCAGGGTCAGTATGGCACGTGTCTGGTCATTTCTCAGCCAGCGTGGCTACCATCGGTGCTCGTTCGCCCACCCGTGCGAACCCCCTCGTTTCATGCGGCGATCACCCGCGTCCGGAAGGTTTCATGTCCCACGACCCCTCAGCGAATGCGCCCGCCGAACGCGACCGTCGCGAGGCGGTGCGCGAGAAGGCGCAGCAGGTCAAGGCGAAGCAGACGCGCTGGCGCATCGCGCGGCGCTCCGCCATCGCCGTCGGCGCCGTCGCGGTGATCGGCATCGGCGCCGTGGGCGTCTCGGCCGCGCTGAACTCGCGCGAAGACCGCTCGCAGGCGCTTCCGGATGCCGCCAGCGACGACGGATTCCTCGTCACCAGCGCACCACAGGTGGCGAACCCGCTCGCCGACCAGACCGTCGACGGCACGGCCGCGACCATGGCGGCCGAGGCCGCCCCGACCGCGGAGCCCACTCCCGAGCCGACATCGACGGCCGCGCCCGTCGACATCCGCGTCTACGTCGACTACCTCTCCACGGAGGCGCGGGAGTTCCAGTCCGCCAACGCGACGCAGTTGTCGAAGTGGGTGGGCGACGACGCCGCCACCCTCACCTACTACCCGGTGGCGATGCTCACCTCGAAGTCGAACGGCACGAAGTACAGCCTGCGCGCCGCCGGAGCCGCCGCGTGCGTGGCGACCCACGCGTCGGACCGCTTCTTCGCCTTCAATCACGAGCTGCTCACCACCCAGCCCGCCGTCGACACCGACGGGTACAGCGACCAGCAGCTGGCGGACATGGCTCAGGGCGCGGGCGTGAGCGACGTCGCGACCGTGCGGTCGTGCATCGAGGACGAGACGTACACCGCCTGGGCCAAGGCCGCCACCGATCGCGCGATCAAGGGATTGCCCGGCACGGACGGACAGGCACTCACCTCCACCGCCACCGTGCTGGTGAACGGCACGCCGTACGTCGGCAATATGGATGACGCGAAGGAGTTCGCGCAGTTCGTGCTGACCGTCGACAGCAACGCGTACTACTCCACCGCCACCCCGGTGCCGTCGACCACGCCCGCGGGCTGAACCGACCTCTCGGTGGAGCCGGCGGTGTGCGATTCTGGTGTCATGAATGAGGAGATCGAGGACTCCCCGCCGCGGCGGTCCCGTGATCAGCTGAAGATCTGGGTGCAGGAGTTCCGCAATCAGGGGCACCTGGTCGCGGGGAAGATCAAAGTCGTCGACCAAGAGGACGCGGACGGCCAGGACACGGGTCTCGTCGTCGTCAGTCTGTCGAACGCGAATGCGTCGATCTACATGCAGCCCCGGGGCTACGACGAGCCGCTGTGGGAAGCGACGCTCAGCGCCCGCCCCGACGATCTGACGCTCACGCCGCACGAGATGGCCAGCCTCGCGGCCGAGCTCGTCATCGCCGGAAACCTCTGCTCGTTCCTGCAGTTCAAGTCCCTCGACTGGGATCGCCGCAGCGGCAAGCACAACGAGTGATACGGCCCACCGCCTAGACTCGTCCTCCGAGACGCCCGCGGCGTCTCACGCCGGCTTGGCGCAATTGGTAGCGCACCGTACTTGTAATACGGGGGTTGCAGGTTCAAGTCCTGTAGCCGGCACGTCATTCCGGGGATCGCACGCGGTCTTCGCCACCGGATGGTCTCTGATCCATCGGAAACCCATCGCTTTCAGCCCACGCGACCTAGACGTTCATCGGCGTTCGCGTCACGGCGACGCCGCAGCCCCCTCTGGGTACCGGTGTGGGCGGTGGGCGCATAGCCTGACCGCATGTCCCGCCCGCTGCACCCCGACGTCGCGCTCGGGGTGCACCTCAGCGCGATCTGCTCCCGCAACCGGTACACGAGCGACCCGGCGCCCGTGATCGCCAAGCTGCTCGCGGTCGCCGGCGACCGGGGTGACGTGCTCGCGTTCGAGGTGGGCCGGTGGGCGGAGTACTACGACGACAAGCACACCGCGGTGCTGGTGGCCGCGATCGTCGACGGCATCCCGTGCGCCGCAGAGTGGACCCACGAAGGGCGCGCGCGTCGGGGAGCGCCGTCGCACGGGACTACGGGATCTGGTCCGTCCTACGTTCCCCTCAGGCGGTCGAAGCTGCGTTGAGGGCGCGTGCGGCGTGCGCGCGTCAATTTGACGTAGACGCGTGATCCGCGGTTGGCTCCACCTGGGGGCGCGACAACGCGACCTCAGGCGTGTTCGAAACCAAACTGGGGGCATCTCACCATGAAGATCAATTCACAACGATCGACGGTCCACCGACGATGGCGTGGGGCGCTGGGTGCCGGGGTGGGCGCTGTGGCGCTTCTCGCTGGTCTTCTCACGGCCGCGCCGTCGCAGGCTGCGGGAACGCAGTCGCTTCTTGCGCTGGGCGACTCCATCACCCGAGGCAACGCCTCGTGCGGCTATGCGCGTGACTGCGTGCCGAACAACTGGGCCACAGGAACGAACACCGCGGTCAACTCGATCGCGGCACGCCTGAGGGCGTCAGACCCGTCGACCACGGTTACGACCGATAACTATGCGAAGTCAGGCCTTCTCATCACGGGCGTGGCAGCACGTATCGATGCCGCGATTGCCGCTGGCGTCGACCCGGACATCGTGACCCTCCTCATCGGCGGCAACGACTTGTGCAACCCGGACAACGGCGTGAAAGGCGACACGTACACGATGACGACGGTGCCCGGTTTCACCTCCGCCGCCACGGGCATCATGAACAAGATCGCCGCGGCCTGGCCCCAGGCCACCGTGCTCGTCGCATCGGTGCCGAACGTCGCCTCGGAATGGAACAACGTCAAGTCCACCGACGGCGCCGCCATCTGGGCATCGCAAGGCTTCTGCCGAACCACTCGAGGTGTCGACGCAAACGGTAACCAGCTAACCGGCACCGCCTACACCAACTCTGTCGCCGCGGCCGCGGCGCGCGCCACCGACTACAACAGCGCTCTCGCCTCCGCATGCGCCGCAGCGGCGAACGACTGCGTCTGGGACGGTGGAGCGGTCTCGCGCATGCCTATTCCGCTGAGTGATCTCAACACCGACGTCGACTACTTTCACCCGAACGCAACCGGGCAAGCAAAAATCGCCGCGACCACATGGAACGCGTGGGGTCTCCCGCTGACCGGCACCGCACCCACCCCGACGCCCACTCCCACGCGGACCCCGACCCCGACCCCAACTCCCACATCATCGCCCGACACAGTCGCTCCCTCCGTGCGGATCACGTCCCCCGCGACCGGAACGACAGCCGGGGCAAGCGTGACATTCATCGCATCCGCCACCGACAACGTCGCCGTCACCCGCGTCAGCTTCTGGAGCGGCTCCACCAAGCTGGGCGACGCCACCAAAGCGAGCGACGGGTCCTGGCGTCTGACCGTGTCCACCTCGGCCTACCCCGCCGGTACCTACAGCATCACAGCCCGCGCCTCCGACGCCGCCGGAAACGAAGGCCGCAGCACAGCCATCACCATCACGCGATAAGCACCTGACAGAAACGCTCTCGCCTCGGCGGGGGCACCGGGTCGCTGCGGTGCAATACGGAAGGGCTCGAGATGCCAACGCATCTCGGGTCCTTCCGCCGCTTCAGAACCCAGACGGGCAAGTGCGCCCCGCACAACCCGCGGCGCGGGGGGTTGCAGGTTCGAGTCCTGTAGCCGGCACGCCGGCGGTGGTCGATCGCCGTGGGGCTGCGTCGAATCGCGGCGGTGAGAGGGAGGCGGTCGTCCTCACATGTGCATTGCGACATGTGCTCGGCGTCAGCGGCCACGTGGGATTGGCGTAGCCTTCTTGGAAGGCCAAAAAATCCGTCATCGTTTCGAGGGCGCGTTCCGGGGGAAGGTCTGCGGTGTCGAACATCCCAGAAAAGATCGTCGTTTTGCACTCTCTGGCGCCGCCAGACGGCACGACGCGTTATGTCGACCAGATGACCGAAGGGGCCCCTGGCGACGTCGAGGTACGCTACTTCACGTGGCAATACGCCCTCTTCGGAGCTTATGACGTGCTTCATCTGCATTGGCCGGAGTTCCTGGTGAGAGCAAGGTCGCGCAGGGTGAGACTCGCGAAGCGGACGGCGATGCGGGTCCTGTTGCTTCGCGCCCGTCTCAGGCGCATCGCGATCGTGCGGACGACGCATAATGTGCAGCCTCACGAGGAGGGCACGACCGCCGAATCTCGACTCACACGAGCGGTCAACGCGGCGACCACGGAGTTCGTCCACCTCAACCCCGTCACCGAAGCTCCAGGACCCGGAGCAGAGACGATCATTCCGCACGGGCACTACCGCGAGCGGTTCGCCTCCTACGCCCACCCGTCTCGACAGGCGGGGCGGATCCTGTATTTCGGCATCATCCGCCCGCGGAAGAATGTGGAGCATCTGATTGATGTCTTCCTGCGATCCGACTGCCCCGAATGCCGGTTGCGGATCGTGGGTTCACCCACCGAAGACCTCGCGCGGCGCATCAGGAA
This sequence comes from Microbacterium sp. Leaf151, assembly GCF_001424225.1. Taxonomy (GTDB): domain Bacteria; phylum Actinomycetota; class Actinomycetes; order Actinomycetales; family Microbacteriaceae; genus Microbacterium. The sequence continues at coordinate 436,313 of NZ_LMOR01000003.1, forward strand.
GCGTATCGATGGCCACGAGCGGATCTCCGCGCGTCTCACATTCGTCGACGACGCGGAACTGGTGGCGGACGTGACCATGGCGACGCTTGTCGTGCTCCCCTATGCGGAGATGCACAACTCCGGGGCCGCGCTCGTCGCTCTCTCGTTGGACCGCCCTGTCCTGGTGCCCCGCAGCGCCGCGAACGCCGCCCTCGCCAGTGAGGTCGGCAGCGAGTGGGTCACGATGTTCGACGATGAGCTCGACGAAGACGACCTGATGAAGGCGCTTGCAGCAGCCGAGGCACTGAGCACCTCCGCGCGGCCTCGATTGGAGGGCCGGGACTGGGATGAAGTAGGCCGGCGCCATCGAGACGTGTACCGCAGCGCCATCCAACGCGTTCGAGGAGGACGACGATGAATCGCATCGCTGCACGTGCGATGGCTGTCGCAGGCACCATAGGTCTCATCTGTGTGATTGCGTCGTGCAGCCCCTCGCGACCACAAGAAACACCTGATCCGGCTATCACCGTCGAGAACGACATCCCGTATCCCGGTGCGGATGGCGGTGATCTTCAGGCCGACGCCTGCCTGCCCACCAGCAGCGGGCCACACCCGGCGGTGGTCCTCGTCCACGGCGGTGCCTTCAAGGAGGGCGATCGCGGCACGATGTCGCGAATCTGTCGTGCGCTCGGGGATCAGGGGTTCGCCGCCTTCGCGGTGGATTACCGTTTGCTTCCCTCCACCTACCCGGCCCAGGTGGAGGACGTCATGGCATCCGTGCAGTGGCTGCGTGAACCCGCTCAGGCGGAGCGGTTCAATCTGTCCCGCTCGGTCTCGATCCTCGGAAGCTCGGCGGGCGCCATCATCGCCCTGAGCGCCGCCGAACAGCTTCGCAGCGCGTCGGCGCCCGTCGATGCCGTCGTGGCCCTCTCTCCTGCGGGCTCGCTGACGGCGGATGCGGCGCAGTTGGGTGATCCTCGACCTGACCTCGAGCAGGTCGTCCAGGAGTACCTCGGCTGCGACGACCTGAGTGATTGTGCGATCGCAGGCGAGGCGTCTCCCGCGACGTCCGCCGATCTGCTTCCGCCGACGCTCATCATCCACGGAAGCGACGAACTCATTCCCCTTCAGCAGGCGCAGTTGCTCGACCAGTCGCTGCAAACGGCTGGTGTCATCCACGACCTGATCGTCGTCGATGGACAGAAGCACGGTCTGCAACTCCTGAACAACGACACTCGCGCCGGTATCGTGCGTTTCCTGAGCGACCACTCTTCCTGACCCTCGGCCGCGTACGCGGTGAGTCCGCGGTCGGTATGACAAAAGACGACTACCCGACGCTTCGACGCAACGTCGGCGCAACGAACAATCATTAATCTGACAACATCCATGACGTCGCCCTCCGTCGCGTCCTCGGGCACTGAGATTCGAGGTGCGACGCCGGAATTTGTCACGAACGATCGGACCCACATGAGCGCCACCACCCTCTTTCGAGCATTGAAGAAATGGTGGTGGACTCTGTTGGCATTCGCTGCCTTGGGTGCCGCCGCCGGTTTCGCCGCCAGCCTCGTGTTGCCGGCTTCCTACACGTCGACGGCTCAGCTCGTCATCGCGTACAACGCACCAGCACAGGCGAACTCCTCCGACCTCGTCCAAGCGAATAACTTCGCCGTGCAGAAGGCCTTCGCGTACACCGAGGTCGCGCGATCGCCGCGCGTGCTCGAGCAGGTAATCGAGTCGGAGGGTCTCGGCATCACCGTCGAAGCGGCGGCGCGCCAGCTCTCGGTGGAGGCACCGATCAATACCCCCATCCTTGCGCTGTCAGCGGAGGCACCGACCGCGCAGCAGGCGACTCAGCTCGCCAGCGCATTCGTGACCGCCTTCAGCGAAACCGTGCAGTCCATCGAGACCCCGATCGGCGGAACGACGTCGCCCGTGCGCATCGAGACTCTTCAAGAACCGACGGTCCCCATTGATCCGACGTCGCCCAATACCCTGACCAATCTCGCGCTCGGCTTCGCCGTCGGCTTCGCCCTCGCGCTCCTCTGGATCGCTGTGGCGGCTGCGCGTGATCGCCGCGTGCACGGTGCAGCGTCGGTGGGTGACGGGGGCCCGCGGGTGCTGGGCAGCATTCCCGCGAGCGGGAGAGCCGATCTGACCGAAGTGGCGGATTCGCCGCAGTCGGCGGCGTCGGAGGCGTACCGAACCGTCGCTGCGGTCCTCGGCCACATGCCGAACACGCGCCTGGATGTCGTCGCGATCGTTCCTGCCACGCCTCGGGATGGCGCTTCCGCGCTGTCGACCAATCTAGCCTTGGCCATGCGGGAGTTCGGTGTCCGAGTCGCGCTCGTCGACGCGAACCTGCGGTCAGGCACCATTTCTTCTTCGCTGTCGCTCGATGGGCCCGGACTGGCCGGAGTGCTCGCCGGCACGGCCACCGTCGCAGAGGCACTGCGTACGGTGTCGGGTATCGATGTGCTGCCGGTTGGTGAGACGAGCCAGAACCCCGCCGAACTCATGTCCGGATCGGGCTTCGCCGGTGTCGTGAAGACTCTGTCCGAGGCCTACGACATGGTCGTCCTCGACGCTGCACCGTCTCTCCCTCTCAGCGACGCGATCTTCTCCTGCTCTGTGGCCGGTTCCACGGTGCTCGCGGTGTCCGCGGGCCGTGCGACATCGGCGCAGCTGGGCGCGGCGGCGGATGGACTGCGCGCAGTGGGCGTCGACCCTGTCGGCGTCGTCGTCATGGATGCCAAGACAGCCGGCGTCGACGCGGATCCCGCCACGGCGCTCTTCCGCGATCTGCGAACCTCGCGTGCCTGAGTCCGGGCGTACCCCGCTACGGGTCGCCATCCTCACCACGGCGCTCAGCGGGGGCGGAGCGGAATTCGTCGCGGGTGCGTGGGCGCATTGGCTCGCTGAGGAAGGGCACGAGGTCACGGTGATCCTCACGGATCCGTCGGCTGAGATCCCCGACGATATGCTCTCGCCGGTCCGTCGTCTGGCGGGGGGAGGCTCCGCAGCCACGGTGCGACAGCTGCGAACCGAGCTGCGTTCGCATCCCGTCGACGCGGTCGTGGCCCTGCAGAACTTTCCGAACCTGATCGCGCTGGCCGCGACGCGGGGTTTGCGCCGGCGGCCTGCGGTCCTCATCAGCGAACGCAACATCACCACCCGGGAAGACGAGCGTCGCTCACGGTCCGATGTGGCGAAGCGGGAGATCGCTCGACGGGCATACCGGTTCGCCGACACGGTGATAGCCATATCCCATCCGGTTGCCGGTGAACTCGTCGGCGCATACGGGGTGCGGCCGGAGCAGATCGTCGTCGTGCCCAATCCGGCCGGCCGACGCGCCGAGATACGAACGGTGTCCTCGCATCGTTCGGAATCGATAGACCTCGACCGCACGGTCAACCTTCTGCTGCCCATGCGTCTCGTCCCGCAGAAGCGCGCGACGCGCGCCGTGGAAGCGGCGGCTCTCCTCCGGGAAGACGGTCTCGACGTTCGTGTCGTCTGTTTCGGGAAGGGGCCGCTCGTCGACGAGCTCAAGTCCTTCGCGGAGGATCGCGGCGTCCCCCTTGATCTGCCGGGATGGACCGCCGACTGGGTGGCGTCCGCACCGCCGAATTCGGTGACCGTTCTGCCCTCTTACCGCGAGGGTTTCGGCAACACGCTCGTCGAGTCCGCCATGGGGGGTATCCCGTGCGTCGCCGTCTCGAACGCCTACGGGTCCGCTGATGCCATGATCCCGACGGTCACGGGAGAACTGGCGTTCTCCGGAGATCCCAAAGACATCGCGGATGCCGTCCGGCGCGTGCGCGGAATAGACCCTGTCCGGACAGCGGCCTGGGCGCGCCGGTTCTCGAGCGCCCGAAGTGGGGAGATTCTCTTGGCCGCCATCGATCGCGCCCGGGCGGTTGCGACGCCGACGTCAGTGCCGGTGCTCGCATCCGCTGTCGGTCAGTACGACAACATCGGCGATACCGTCCTCCGACGTGCGTACCTCGACCACTTGCGGCCGCTCGGACCCCTCACCGTCTGGGTAGGCGACAAAGCCCCGGATTACCTCAGCGGCCTCGGCCTCACGGAGAAGGACACGATCGTGGCCGATCCTGCGCAGTGGCGCAGTACGGTGTCACGGCAACTGCTATCGGGCCGCGGCGTCTATGCCTTCGATACCGGTGAGACGGAGGTACGTCGCGCGTTCGCGTTGCGCTATCTTCGTCTGGCGCCGCTCCTTCTCGTCCACCGCCTGCGCGGTGGAACCGCCATCCTCACCGGCGTCGGGGTGCGGGAACCGCACGTGTGGCGTCATGTGATCGCAGCCGTCCTGCGCCTGTGCCGCGTCGTCACATGGCGCGACGCCGCCAGTCGTCGGATGCTGGGTATCGGAGAGGTGAGCCCGGATTGGGCGTTCGCCCTTGGGGCGGATGCCGAGACACTCCGTGACACTGCACATGAGCGTCCGCTTCTCGCCATCTCCGTGCGGCAAGGGCTGAAGCACGCGGCTCGTGAGCGCCCCGACGACCGTTGGGTGACCACCGTCCGCACGCTGGCCGAGGATCTGGGCCTGCGCCCCGTCGTCGTAGCCCAGATCGAACGGGACGGAACTCTCGCCGAAGACCTCGCTGACCGCCTCGGATGTGAAGCCATCACCTGGCTCGACCATTCTCACGCGCGCCAAGAACAGCGGCTGCGGGAAACGTATCGCAACAGCGCGGCGGTCGTGAGCGACCGTCTGCACGCGGTCGTCATCGCGGCGACCGAAGGCGCGGTCCCGATCGCTCTCAGCACGGGTCCCTTGGACAAGACATCGCGAACCCTCGAGGGTGCGGGCATCGTCGGAACGAGCGTCGACCGAGATTTGCGCGACCTGGAGGCCGTCGCGGCCACGGTCAGATCCGCTCTCGCCCGCCGCGAGGAGATCGTCGAGGCGGTCATACACGCCAGAACGAGGCTCACCCGGCTGATGGACGTCATCTCCCGGCAGGTCCGCCGGTGACGGGCCGCCCTCTCGTCAGCATCGTCCTCCCCGTCTACAACGCCACGAAGTATCTCTCGGACTCGGTTCAGCGTCTACGGGCTCTGGACTACCCGTCATACGAGGTCGTCATCGTCGATGACGGTTCCCAGGACGGTACGGCGGCAAAGGCTCGGGAGCTGACCGCCGGGGATGCGCGCTTCGAGGTCGTTGAGCTACCGGAGAACCGGGGCGTGGCGCGGGCTCGTCGGGCCGGTGTCGAGGCGGCAGCGGGGGAGCTCGTCTGGTTCGTCGATGCCGACGACTCGTGGACCACGGATGCACTTCGTGTACTGGTCGGCATGGCGACGGAGCGTCGAGCGGATGTGGTCGTGGCAGCCGCGGCGCTGGTGACGAGGGGAGGCCGTCGACGGGCCATCACTCCGCCGGTGTCGGCTCCGGTCGACGGCCGCACTGCATTCCGCATGCTCATGCGCGGGGAGATCACCGGACACCTGTGGAACAAGCTGTTTCGTCGCGAAGTGCTTCTGCGTGCCGAGTTCACGCCGGCTCGGGTGCAATCCGATCTCGCTCTCGTGGCCGACGTGCTGGGGCACGCGACAACTGTCGCGTTCACGGGGGTCGTGATCTACACCTACGTCCTGCATGACGGGTCGATCATCACGTCCGTTCCCCGTCGGGCAGACTCCCTGGCCTTGGTGCATCGGCGCGTCTCCGACACGGCTCGACGACTCGGGCTTCAAGAATCGAACGATCTAGCGTACTTCACGGCGCGTTATATCGCACTCTCCGGCATCAAAGATGCGCTGCAGGCAGGCTATTCAAAGGGTGAAAAAAAAGCACTAGTTTCGCGCAATCGGGGGCTCATTCATTGGATCAGTATTAGAGTCAGCATGCGACGCCGTGATCTTCGACGGATGCTACTGATCGCTACCGCCATGACCTCTTTACCTGCGCATTCAGTACTCCTGAAGATTTCCGACCGATAGGCGTCACTTGTGATCGACCATGGGTTCGGGAGTGCGCCATGTCTCTATCGTTTGATCGTTTGTCGACCGTCTTCATCCTCATGATCGCCGTGGTGGGCTCGGTGATCATGGGCAGCCCTACGGGGGCGGCAGCAGCCGCACCCGCTCCGCCCGCAACGTACGAGGAGAACTCGTCCGCCATTGCCTACAACGGATCCTGGACGACCTTGACGTCATCGGGCTCGAGTGGAGGGTCCATTCGTTACAGCACTGTCGCGAGTGCGTCGGCGAGCCTGACCTTCTCGGGCAGCTGGATCACGTGGTATACGTGGAAGTCGCCGAACGCGGGCATCGCACGCGTTCTCGTGGACGGGGTCGAGGTCGCCCGGGTCGACAACTATTCCAAGACGTCGGTGACCGGCGTGATCGGATACAGCGCCCCGGTGGTGGATGGAACACACACCATCACCGTGGTCGGGTCGGGTTCGAAGAACGCGGCCTCGGGTGGTCGGATGACCCATTTCGACTCCTTCGTCGTGACGGCCGAGACCGTCGCTCCGTACGCCGATGCGAGCGTTCCGCGCGCGGAGGACTGCCCGACGGCCACCCAGACGGTTACGAACGCCGCAGAGCTCACAGCCGCGCTCAAGGGTGCGCAGCCAGGAGACGTCATCCGCCTCGCTGACGGAACGTACACAGGCAAATTCGCGCTCTCCGTCTCGGCGACGCGCGATCGTCCCGTGTGGATCTGCGGATCGCCTCGCGCCGTCTTGACGACCGGCGCTATCGACACCGGTTCTGCGCTCCGTATCGACGCGTCGTCGAACATCGTGCTGACTGGATTTACCGTCGAACGGTCCCTGCAAGGCATCATGATCAAGTACAGCTCGCGTATGGTGCTTAGCGACCTCGTCGTACGTGATACCGGCTACGAGGGGATTCATCTCTACGCGATGACCAGCGACAGTGTGGTTGCGCACTCGACCTTGGCGCGCAACGGTTCGTTGGACGTGTCATACGGCGAGGGCGTGTATATCGGCACGTCGCAGCGTCGTTGGGACGAAGTCACGGGTGGTGAGCCCGATGCATCGAACCGAAACGTCATCGTGTCGAATCGCTTCGTCCAAACCGGCGCCGAGAGCATCGATGCCAAGGAGGGGACGAGCGGAGGCACCGTCGCCGACAATACCTTCGAGGGATTCCTCAACGGCTCGCGAGCTCTCGGGTGGGTGCTCGTCACGGGTAACGAATGGGCCATCATCGGCAACGACGGCGATGACGCCGTGGGAAACGCATACTCGTCATTGAGTTGGGGTGACTGGGGCTACGACAATGAATTCCGAGACAACACGGGTCGAGTCGGATCGTCGGGCTATGGTGTATGGGTTCATGACAAAACGCGGGGGGTAGCCGTCGCGTGCGACAATCAGGTGACCGCCGCAGGAAGTGGGAACACGAATGTCTTCTGCTCATCTTGAGGGACGCATCGTCTTCGTGGTCGGCTCCTCCGACGAGCCCGGCAGGGCATCGGCGGCGGCGTGGTCCGACGGCCTCGTCACGCAGGGAGTGGCCGTCGAGACGGTGAGTCTGGGCCAGCTGCCGGGAAGTGGCCGAGCTCGTGTGGCCGCACTTTCGGCGCGGATCGATGTCGAGGGGGTCTCGGCTGTCGTGGGCTCCGGAACGCTGTCGAATCTGGCTGCCATCGCCGCTCGGGAATTGACGAGCCGGCGCCCGGCCGTCGTCGCCACCGAGCATGAGTTGCTCACGCCCCGTCGCCGTAGCGCCGATCCCGTCACTCGGCTCGCCGTGGCGAGGGCACGCCGGGAGTATCGCCGCGCAGATATCGTCACCGGCTCCTCGCACGCGCTTGCTGCCGAGATCAACGCTGGCTTCGCGGTGCCTGCCAGCCGCAGTCTCATCGTTCCGGAACCTGCTCTAGCGGGCGTGCGGCGTTCGAAAAGCCGACTCGAGCACGAGGGGGCGGCGAGTGCCGAGCTGCACGTCGTCATCGCGGGCGAACTCATCGAAGCGAACGGGCCTCTTCACGTCGTCGCGGCAGTGGGTGAGCTGATACGGCGAGGTGTGAATGTGAGGATGAGCACGCAAGCGGGCGGGCCATTGCGGGAAGCTGTTCTCGCGGCCGCGAGAACTCACGGCTTGGCAGTGGGCACCCTCTCTGCCGGCGTACTTCCGGCAGGTTCCATCGTGGTGCTCGGCGCATCTCACTCGGGCCTCGGCGGCGACCTCGTCCGAGCAGCAGCAGCGGGCGTGCCGGCCGTCGCCGTATCGACCGCGCTCGGTGTGGCTGATGCGGTGATCCCCGGCATTACGGGCGAGCTTGCGGTGTCGGGTGATCCTTCCGCCCTCGCGGACGCCATTCAGGCGGCGTCACTCCTCGATGTGGGGGGAGTGGACGAGTGGCTCGACCGCTTCGACGTGGCCCCGAGCACCGCACTCCTCACCCGCGCGATCAATCTGGCGGTTCGACGAAACGAGGCGACCCGGGTCGCCTCGGCATGACCCATCCGTCGGCGGCCGAGGGAATCGCGGTCTTCTCAGACGACCGTCCCTCCGGTCGCCGACGGAAGAAGGTGCGCTCGACCACAGCGCTGGCAGCGCTGACCGTCGCGGCGGTCAGCGCACTGGCAGGTTGTGTGCCGACGCCGTCGCCTGACGTGGTCCCCGTACCCGCAGATGCGTTCGAGACCTATCTGGAGGGCCGGCCCTACCTCCGCGGTGTCAACGTCTACGGCCACATCTTCGGAGGTGCGGGCGCCCAGGCGGGGGACTTTGCAGAGCCGGAGTCCAGCTACCGCTTCCTCGCAGCCCGTGGCATTGATATCGTCCGCCTCCCGATCCCCTGGCAACGATTGCAGGTGATCCCGGACGGGGGATCCGCCGAGGACGGTTTGGCCCAGCCGGTGGATGCCGGATATCTGGACGCCATCGCCGAGGAGGTCGCATCCGCGTCTGCTCAGGGGGTCCGCGTCGTCATCGATCTCCACAACGGGTGCACGTACCCCTGGGGTGCCGGTCCGGCGATCGAGGGCAGTGTCCGATGCGGAGACGGGATCACCGAGGACCACGTGAAGACGGTGTGGGCGGCGATCGCGGGTCGATTCCGTGACGATCCGGGCGTTGCGGCGTTCGACGTGTTCAATGAACCGCGGTGGTCGGTCGGGGTCGAAACCTACAAGCACTTCGCCCAGGTCGCGGTGGACGCCATCCGTTCGACAGGCGCGACACAACCCGTGTGGGTCGAAGGCCTCCTCAGCGACACGCGCGGCCGTCTCTCGGCCATCGCGCCGAACGGGCCGTGGATCGTCGATCCCACTGGACGGGTGATCTACTCCGAGCACTTCTACGCCACTTCCTCGGGGCCCGAGTGGACCGACGTCGACCAACCCGACACCGTCCTCGACCGCGTGCGCAGTTTCGGCGAGTGGTGTGCGAAGTGGTCGGTGCGATGCTCGGTCGGGGAGGTGGGATGGCCCTCAGGCGGTGAGGGCGGCGTCGTATCGGGAGCGGATGCGGAGAAGTGGAATGATCTGTTCGACCGCTTCTACGATATCGCGGACGAATACCGCCTCGACGTGACCTATTTCGGGGCGACGAGCACTCGTACCGTGGGAACGCTCTTCGCCTATGTCTCGAGTCGCCCCGGCACACCGTCCGCCACGGGTCTCGACACGGCGCTGTCTCAGTCGCGCGTCATCGAGAGGCATCTCTCTGCTCCGTGAAATCTGCCTGTCGCGCCGAGGGCAGCACCGTCGGCGCGACAGACGAGTTCAGTTCCGGATCGTGAAAGTGACGGCGGGGGAGGTGCCGGTGTTCCCGGCCGCGTCCGTCGCCTTCGCCGTGATGGCGTAGGTCGCGTTTCGGACGTTGCGGGTGTCGTACGCGGCGCGCCATTCGCCCGTGGTGGTCTGATTGGCCACCGCAATGCGGTTGGTTCCCACCCAGACCGTCACGCCTGTCACGCCCACCGCGTCGACGGCGCTGACACGGATCGTGGCCACGCCGGAGACGACGGCTCCATTACTGGGGGAGAGGATCTCCACGACCGGTGCGGTGGTGTCGGGCGAGGGCGTCGGGCTGGGTGTCGCCGAGGCGGAAGGCGTGGGCGAGGGCGTAGGTGTAGGCGTTGGCGACGCGGTAGGCGTAGCGGAGGGGCTCGGCGTGCTGGTCGGACTGGCCGTAGGGCTCGGGACCGGTGCCGGAGTCACTGTCAACGACCCCCATCGTGTCATCGAGGCGGTGAAGTCCGCGGTGGCGAAACCCGGAGTATTGTGCCCCATCGCATGAGTGCGGATCGATGCCTCCGCCGCGACGTCGTCGATGCGGCGAACGAGTTCGAGAGAATGTTGCTGGGGAGGAACGACGGCGTCGCTGTCGTCCGGTGAGGACACCACCACGCGCACCTTGGCTCCGCGCCACGCGTCGGCCCCGAAGCGAGCGGGGTTGGCGGCGTCGATGGCGTCCAGGTCGTCGCCGAAGACGGCCTGTACCGAGAGTTGACCACGGCCTCCGCCGTCGTACAGCGCGCGGAGGTCGTAGGCGGCGTTGACGTCGTACATTCCGGTGATGTTCGGCAGCAGGCGGCGCGCATAGGTCTCGGCGGCAAGGACGCCGCCTCCCGAGGTGGCGCGCAAGACGACCGACTCGACCGTGAACAGGTTGCTCAGCCAGGTCAGGCCCGCGTTCTGAAGATTCACCGCGCGAGGCGCGGAGTACAGTGTTCCGCCGACCTTCTGGCAGATGGCGATCGCACCACGCTCTACCGCCCACATCGCCGACGTGCGGAAACCGCCGTCGAGCGCGTTGTGATCGCCGCCGGACCCATGGTAGAAGAACACCACCGGGACCGCGGTCCCCTGGTTGGGTTTCACGCTCTGGGGAACGTAGAGACGAGCTTGATCGCCGCTGATGGTGACGCAGATGTTATCGAACAACTCGCCGCCCGGGGTGACTTCGTCGGCGACGCGTGTGTATTCACCGGGTAGACGGGGCGTCGGCCCCGACTCCGCAGCGCTAGCGGATTTCGCGGCGAGCAGTCCGAGAGCAGCTGCGCCCGCCCCCCACACGCTCCCGGTAAGAACATTGCGACGCGAGAATGCGCGTTTTTCGTGAGTAGTCAAGATGTACTTTCCTCCGCGCCAGCTGTGCCCGCGAAATGACCTCGCCGCACGTTCATTAGTACATTGTCGCTCATCGACGCTGGGCTGACTGTCTCCCGCGTAAATTCCGCGTGACAACATGTCACGGATCGTCGTGCCGACTCCGGCGACCCGGCGGACGCGATACGCTTTCGAACGCGCGGACCAGAGTCCGTTGCGACAAAGTTTGGCTGCACCGGCGGGGGAGAATCCGGTGCCGTCGTCCGCGGATCAGAGGATCCACCGAGGGAATTCCGGGTGCCTACATGTCCATGCACGTCTGGGGCGCTGGCGGCAAGACCGCGTTCATCTGTTCCACCGGAGGTCACCTCGCTGAGCTGCACCGGCTCGAAGCAGTTTTCGGACCGCATCCCGATTCGCTGTGGATCACATTCGATACCCCACAGAGTCGTCAGATGCTCGAGGGGCGCCGCTGCGCCATGCTGCCGTACGTGGGCCCGCGCGATGTGAAGGGGACGATGGCGGCCATGCGACCCCTTCGGCGCATGCTGCGCGGTGAGCCTTTCGACGCCGCGATCAGTACCGGGGCAGCCATCGCCGCCGTCGCGCTCCCGATCGCTGCGGCGCACGGCATCCCCGCCACGTACATCGAGAGCGTGGCGCGCTTGGATGGCCCCTCGCTCACCGGCCGGCTCCTGCAGAGATGGCCGAAGGTGCATCTGCGAACCCAGAACCCGACGTGGGCGGACGGTCGATGGAAGACCTCGGAGAGCGTGCTGAGTGCGTATCGAGGTGTTCCCCGGACTGGTCACGTCAAGACCGACCGTCTGTTCGTGACCCTGGGAACCATTCGGGGCTACCGGTTCGATTCCGTCATCGATGCGGTGCTCGCATCCGGTCTCGCCAACGATGACACCGTCTGGCAGCTCGGCGAGACGCCTCGCGGCGACCTCCCTGGCCACGTGCACGACTATCTGGGTCCCGAAGAGTTCACTGCGGCCGCCGCCGCCGCCGATGTGGTTGTCAGCCACGCCGGCGTCGGGTCGCTCTTGGAGATGTTGGCATTGGGGATCCACCCGGTCCTGGCCGTCCGCAGCGCCGACCGTGGTGAACACGTCGACAATCATCAAGAGCAGATCGCGTCCCTTGTCAACGACTTGGGGATCGCGACAGCCGTGCCCGGGCCCGCGGTGACGCGGGAGATCTGTGAGCGGGCGGCAGCCCTTGCCAGCGTGGACGATCTGATCGTCGAGAGAAAGCGAGCCGTATGACCGCCACCACTTCCGCCCGACGCGAGATCTTCGCCGTTGGCCGAGGCCAGTACGAGAATGTCGGCGACGTGCTCCTGCGCCGCCCTCTCCTCGACTGGGCGCGCGACAGCGGCCGGTTGCACGTCTACGTGGGGGCATCGCCGGAAGGGTACGACGAGGGGTTGGGCATCCAGCCCGGCGACGTCGTATATCGGTCGTTCGTCTCGTGGTACAGGGCGCTCATGACCTACGCCGCACGCGGCGAAGCCGACAGTCTCTACAAGCCGGGTGAGTTGCAGCTCACGCTGATCGGCATGAAGGAGCACCTTGCGATGCTCCCGGCCGTCGCTCTCGTCCGCCTTCGGGGCGGCAAGGTCGCTCGGATCGGTGCGGGAGCTCGCAACTTCGCGCCCCTTCCGCGCGCCTTGATGTGGCCCTCCAACGCTCTCAGCTCGTACACCCGGTGGAGGGACGACCGCACCGCGGCTTACCTCGGATTCGGCTCGGCGATGCCCGACCTCGGATACTCGGAGGGACTCAGCGACGACGAGATCGATGCGACGCGTTCCCAACACTCGGGCGACCGCGACATCTTCGTCGTCTCCCTGCGCGACGACACCGAGGTGGCCCCCCGCCCCTACCCGGACGCCGCCTGGATGGAAGCGGTCCGGCAGGCCGCCGAAGCGCTCCGGCTGCGCATCGTGGTCGTCACGCAAGTGAGCGTCGACGAAGAACGGTCGCAGCGCCTCGCCCGTGATCTCCGGGCGGAGGTCGTGGGATGGCCTGCACTCGGAGCGCATTCGGAGCAGGAAGGGCGCCTGCGGGAGGTATATCGGCGTACGGCAGTTGCCGCCAGCGACCGCTTGCACGTGATCATCGCGGCGTACACCGAAGGGGCGATGCCCATCGGGTTGCAGCTCGACGACTCGGACAAAATCTCGCGGCACTTCGACACGATCGGCTTGAACGACATCGCCGTGAACACCACGGGGATGAGCGCGCAAGACCTACGTGACCGTCTTGTCACCCTCGCCGGACGTCGGAACGAGGCATTGTCCGCGCTCCGAGGAGCGCGGACGCGACTGGCGACCGTGAGGAGCGAGCTCACGGCTCTCCTGCGCCGCGAGCGCGTGACTCCTGCGGCGAGCCCGGCGACCGAAAGGCCCGTCGTCTACCACCTCGGACGCGCGGGTGATCACCCGGGGGGGATGACGCAGGTCGTGAACGCGTACATCGACTGGCCGTTCGAGCGGTGCGATGTCGAGGTCCTGGCATCCCGTGGCAATCCCGGAGACCACCTCACCGGCCTCAGGCTCTTTCTGACTGCGTTCGGTCGGCTGCGGCGCATCGCGAGAGAGGGGCGGCCGGCAACCGTCGTCGCCCACCTCTCCGAGCGCGGATCATTCGTGCGGGAGGGTACCTTGGCCATCGCCGCCGCCAGGCTGGGCCTGCCGGTCATCGCGCACCTGCACGGCAGTGAGTTCGATGAATACGAGGCGCGACACCACCGCCGCGTGCGCGGCGTGTTGGCTGTCTGCGCCCACGTGATCGCGCTGTCGGATTCGGCGCGCGACACCGCGGCACGAACGGTGGGCGAGGCTCGGGTGAGCATCGTCCCCAACGCTGTTCCCTCGGGTCCCGCGACCGCCGGCACGCCCACCGTCCTGTTCGGGGGTGTGGTGTCCCGTCGCAAGGGCATGGATGTCCTGGACGCGGCCTGGCGGAGGGTGCAGGCCGCATTCCCCGATTGGTCGCTCGTCGTCGCGGGTCCGGTCCGGGACTCCGAGCTCGTCGACCGGTCTCTCCCCTCGGCGAGCTTCCTGGGGAGCGTTCCCCACTCTCGCATGCTCGAGCTCCTCGGTGACGCGTCCGTGGCGGTGCTGCCTTCGCGCGACGAGGCGATGCCGATGTTCATCCTGGAAGCCCTCGCGCGACGCGTCTGCGTCGTGTCGACCCAGGTCGGCGGTATTCCGGATGTCCTCGGCGACGACCAGGGAGTCCTCGTGGCGCCGGGCGATGTCGACGCGCTCGTCGACGCGCTCACGATGGTCATGAGCGACGAAGACGAGCGGGACCGCCGAGCGGGACGCGGCCACGCCGCATTCGCCGACACGTACGCGGCGGAGGCCGTCTACCCGCGCGTGGAGTCGATCTGGCTGGCCCCGCTGGGCGATCGCTTCTCCGAGGGAGCCGCGGTGGACGCCCGCGGCAGTGCTGCCCTCAGCTCCGGGCCGACGGCGACGGGGGCGACCGCCAACGCGGACGCTCAGGCGGGAGCCGATCTGCGCTAGCGCGGTTCGCTGCTTCTCCGCGAACGGCGTCGGCGGTCCCCGAGATGGGGGACAGCCGACGCCGTTCGTCGTTACGGAAGGATCTCGTCGCGGGTCGACTCGACCGCCCGCGCTTGAGGCTGCCAGCGCCTGGGCGGCGCGAACACCCCCGGCACCCGGCTCAGCGGAACGGAGAGTCCGACACAGGCGGCGACGGCTCCGAGAGTGAGCGAGAACGCGACGAAGGGCGCTGACGCGGCGTTGGCCGGAATCCACGGCACGACCGTGGCCAGGAGCAGGGCGTGCAGCACATAGACCGGCAGGGTCCGGCGCCCGACCGCAACCAACGGACTGGACAGAACAACCGATCGGGCGAGCGACGAGGCGATCACCACGCAGGCCACGACGCAGACGGTCGACAGAATGACCCGCGCCAGTCCACTACCCGCGGACGGCACGACACGGAAGAGCGCGAACGCCGCGGGGATCAGCATGACGGCGGGCACGGCCCACCAGGCCCGAGCGTGAGCCGCCAGGGCCTTCCATGCCGGAGCTCCGCGCACACCGAGGGCGAAGAAGAACAGGTACAGGGCGATGGAGCGCCAGATGGGATTGTCTCCGGTCGGAACGACGTCGTAGGCAGCGGCCACCGACAGACCGCCCGCCAGGCCGAGCACCGCCCAGGTCGGTGTCGATCGCGCGAAGCGCAGAAGCGTGATGTAGAGCACGAGGGCGAACAGGAACCACAGTCCCGTTGTCGGCCAGACGGGGAGAAGCACGAACGCCTGCCACGGGGGGACGTCGCTCAGAGGCCAGGGCACGATCGTGAACCACAGAGCTCGGACGGCCGACCACAGCACGTAGACGTAAACCAGCAGCCATAGTCTGCGCGCCCACACTTGCGACCACGGCTTTCGGACGACCGTCGCGGCGAGCATGCCCGAGATGACGAAGAAGAGCGGCATGCGGATGGCCGTGAGGAAGGTATTGGCCGTGTCGAGCCACCCCAACTCCCAGCCGTACGCGGCCATGAGCTGGAGCGTGTGGGCGAGGACGACGAGAACCATCGCCCCACCTCGTGCGGTGTCGGGCCACCTCAGACGCTCCGTGGCCATTCACGCACTCCGCTTCTGTGCGCGCGCTGCACGAGCCGCTGACGACCGTCCGAACGGATACACGAACAGCCAGGACACCCGTGTGAGATAGCGGGTCACGAAGATCGACAGGGCCGTCACGATCGCGGTCACGACGAGGATGACGATCAACCCTCGACCTGGCAGGGTGTCGAGCCATCGCGCGACCGGCGAGAGCGGCAGGGCGATCAGCGCGATCACGAAGATGTGGACGAGATAGATGTTCAGCGAACGAATTCCGATGTAGGAGATCCAGCTGAGCGGCTTCAGGCGGGTCACCTGCGTTGCGAGTGCGAATCCAGCGACAACCACCAGCACCTGGCCGAGGAATGCGACGCCGGGGATGCTGGCGACGCGCGGAATCAGGGTCGCGGCCGCGGCGAAGGCGGCGAACGCGGCGATGCTGAGCACGATCGTCACCGGCGTCGTGCGTTCTACCGTCGAGTGGATCCAGCGATGGAAGGCAGCGCCGATGACGAAGAACACGAAGTACTCGATCATGCGGTTCCACCCGACGTTGCCCGTGCTGATCAGACCCGCCGACATGAGAGTCGAGGCCACGAGGGCGAGGGCGACCAGGACCCACGGCGGCACGGAGCGGAACAACCAGAGCACGAGGGTGAAGACGAAGAGCGCGTAAATGAACCAGTACGAGCTGATCGGCCAGACCAGGATCCCCAGGAGAGCCAGAGGATCGGATGCCGATGCGCCCGCTCCGTCTGCGCGCACATTGGGCACGACGAGGTAGAAGAGAAACCTGAGCACGGACCACAGCACGTAGAGGTAGAGGTACTGGCGCAGGCGTCGACGCCAGAGGTCGGCGAACGACCACCCCGAGATCCGGTTGTGGAAGAGGCCGGAGATGAGGAAGAACGCCGGCATCGGGAAAAGGTCGAGGATGATGCGTGCGCGACCGACGCCCGCGGCATCCATCCCCAGGGAGTTCAGGAAGAGGGAGACGTGATAGGCGACGATCATGATGATCGCCACGCCCTTTACGACGTCGATCCAGTCGCGTCGCCCGACATCGTCTCGAAACCACATGCTCTTTGCGGCGGTGGATTTCATGCTGTTACCCCCAGTGTTGATCGACCGCCCCGGCTCAGCCGTGGCCCCCCTGGCCGACACGTTCGATATTCGAGCGGGCGAGTTCGCGCGCTCGATGTGCTCCCCTGTCTACACGCACCCGGGATTCGGGATCGTCCAACGCGCGCCTGACGATGTCGCGCAGACCGACACCCATCCCGATGCGCGGAGGGACACAGAGTTCCGGCCACTCGAAGAGACGCATCAGGCCTTCGACCTTGCCCTGCGAGGCGAGCGTCACAGCGGGCACGCCTTGCCCCAGGGACATGACGGCGAGGTGCATCCGTCCCGTGACGACCACCGATGCCTTCGTGGCGAGGCGTCGGATCTCGGCTGGTCCGAGCATCGACTCGACAAGCGTGACGCCCTCGGGCCCCACTGCTTCGGCGACCGCGCGACAGGCGGCAAGATCGTCGGCGCTGCTCCGCAAGACGTGGGGAAGCAGGACGACGTGGATGCCGCGATCGCGCAGCTCAGCGATGACGGGCGCGTACTCGACCGCCTGATCGACGGATCGCGCGATCAGCCCGCTCGCATTGATGAGGGCGTAGGGCTCGGACAGGTCCTTCAGGGCGACCGGAAGGTCATCCGCCAGACGATCGTCGGTGAAGACGATGTCCGCCGTTTCCACCACCCCGCGGACGCCGAGATCGCGGACTCGCGCGGCGGAGGCCGGATCTCTCAGGAGGAGTCGGGTGCCCGCCGCGCCGGCCAGTCGAAGTGCCTTTCGTGCCGGGGCGGGGGCGGCGGCGTTCCAACTGAAACCGATGACCGAGGTGTCGAATCCACGTCCTGCGGCGACTGCGGCGATCGTCGCGCGGCGCACGGACGGTCGCAGGGAGTAGATACCGTCCATGATGTCCGCGCCCACGATCGACACGGTGGCGGCCCCTTCGAGCAGGGCGCCCAGGGACCGCACGTCGCGGTCGTGCTCGGGGCCGTCGCCGTACAGCAGTCGCGGGAGGGCGACGAATCGCGCGCGGTCGTGGAGATCGGCAGGCAGGACGAAATCCTCGTCGTGACGCGTGACGACGACGACCGGGCGGTCGGCGCTCGCAACGAAGGCCTCCACCATCGCCTGATCGCCGATGTTCCCGGCTCCAGGGGGAGCGATGAGGACGTGAAAACCGTCGCCGGGTGCTCCGGCGGCCGAGCTCAGCGCGGTGGCGAAACGACGGGTGGGTACACCCGTTCTGTCGATAATGCGACGGGACAGGCGACGGAGCCGCCGCCCCAGGTTGTTGAGCTTCACTCGGTATCCGTTCCCGCGGACCCGGTGCTCCGGGCCTTCCTGAGGTGCTGACGAAGGCCCACGATCATCTTCACATCGCGACGGTAGGCGGGCAGGACGAGTGCCAGCAGCGCGAGGGCGGCGACGAGAATGACGCCGCCGAGGACGAGATGGACGATCTCCGGGAGATCTGGCCACAGCTGCGTGGATCCGGCGGAGATGAGAGCGGCGACGCCATACACCGCGACGGTGCGCGCCGCGGCCCAGAACAGCGGTGCCGCTCGGAGACTGATCTTCCTCGTCATCCAGAAGATCCCGATCGGCCACACCAGGGCGTTGCCGATCGTGTAGGCCCAGGCGACGCCTTCGACGCCCCAGCTGGCTCCTGCGATGATGAGTCCGATGACGACGGGGCGCGTCGAGACCGTGTACCAGAAGTAGCGTCGGGTGAGACCCAGCGAGACGGACAACCAGTAGGTGGCGTACGACGCCGCTTGGAAGAATCCCGCGATCGCCAGGATCTGGAATAGGTGAACCGTCGGCTCCCACTGCGGACCTAGAGCGACGGCCACGAGGGCCGGTGCCTGCGCCACGCTGAAAGCCAGGACCCCGGCGACGACGTTGAGCAGCACGACCTGGCCTACGGCGAGGAATCGTGCGTAGCGCTCGGGGTCGTCCTGCAGTCGCGACAGTGTGGGAAGCGCTACGCGAGACGCCGGAGCGTTGATCTGGTTCAGCGGAAGAACCATGAGCTGGAACGCGCGGTTGTAGAACCCCAGGTCGGCGGGGCCGTAGAGGCGGCCGATCATGACCGAGTCGATGTTGCGGCTCGCGTACACGAGAACCTGGGATGCCACGAGGTGCCCTCCGAACGTGAGGAGTCCTTTCACGGACTCACCACGACCCGGCAGGCCTGGCCACCAGGAGGCGACCACGGGGAGGGCGATGGCGATGAGGACGACCGGGAGCACCTGCTGAACGACCAGCGCCCAGTACCCCCACCCGGAGAGGGCGAGAATCAACGCGGTACAGAGCCCGGCCAGTTGCGCGCCCACTTCGACCGAGGAGAGCGCCACGAAGCGGAAGTCTCGGTTGAGATGCGCGCGAAACTGCGTCGAGAACCCATTGAGCAGGAATGTCGGAGCCAGTGCCAGGGACACCGCGACGAGTCGCGGATCGCCGTATAGAGCTGCGATCGGGACCGCGAGGGACGCGCACGCCACGGCCAGAACGAAACCGATGCCGAGGTTGATCCAGAACAGTGTCGACCTCTGACCGGACGACAGAGTCTTCGCCTGGATGGCCGCACTCGAGAGTCCGAAGTCGCGCAGGATCTCACCGACGCCGACGATGGCGAGCACCATTGCCGTGACGCCGTAGTCGCTGGGTGCGAGCAGACGCGCCAGGAGAACGATCCCGGTGACCTGAACGAGGATGCGAACGCCCTGGGCGCCCATCATCGTCACCGCGCCCCGGGAGGCGGTGCGCCCGAGGCTACGCGGGGGTGCGCTCACGCTGTGACCTGTTCGACGTCGTGTTTCCCTGGCGAGACGCGGGCCCCGGCGTGCGCGTCGCCGACGGTGGGAAGGGCGATTCAAGACGTTCTCCTCCGTGCACGGCGAGCAGGGCGAGCATCCCGATGATGATGTGCATGCTGCGGACTGCGTCGATCGTGTTGAAGCCGGAAATTGCGACGACGTAGGCGATGATCGCAAGCGCTGTTCCGAGATTGCCGGTGACAGCGGCTCGCCAGCCGAGGGCGGCGATGAATGCGAGGAAAAGCAACAGCCCGGGCACGCCGATGCTGATGAGCAGCTGCAGGATGCTGTTCTCGATGATGATCGTGTCGAACAGGCGACTCGTCTCTCCGGACGTACCAGGGCCGGTTCCGATGAAACCCGAGTAGTCGGCGGAACGCAGAGCGACGTCGACCGCCCGGTCGCGCACGTCGGCGGAGATGCGGGATTCGATGGAGTCACCGCGCTCGACGAGCGGCCCGAAGTTGAGCGCACCGATGCTGCCGACAATGGTGACGACGAGCAGTTGCACCCACCGTGTCAGGTTGGACCATCCGATGAATATCGGGCTGACGAGGATGGCGAAGCTGACGGCGATGGCGACGGCGGCGAGGGGTCCGCGAGAGACGGTCGCCATCACTCCGGCAGCGGAGATCAGTCCGGCGACGAGTGGCCATCGGCGTCCCTGTGTCAGCCACGTCCCGAGACCGAGCAGAGCGGGCACGGTGAGGAACGCCGCGGCGAAGAGCGGGTGCGAGAAGGCGCCGCGCGCTCGGTAGACGCTGAAGACGAGGTCGCCGGTCGCAACACCGTACAACGGCGAGAACCGTAGGACGCTCTCGCCGAGGATGTACAGGCCCGATAGGGCGCCGACGACGAGAAGCGTCTTGCGGAGCAGCTGCGCTTCCCGTCGCGCGTCGATGACCAGAAGGGGTACGAACACGCTCGCGCTGAAAGCGATGGACCAGCCGACCGAGGTGTCGGTGGAGCCGTTCAGCAGGACGGAGCTGATGAGCCAGACGACTAGCAGCGCGCCGGTGGCGTACACGGCGTAGCGCGCGGTGAGCGCCACCGGGCGTTCCAGTGGAAGCGTCGCGCGGCCGTCGGGGATGAGAGTACGACGAAGAACCCAGATCCCGAGCACGATGGCGAGTGCCGGGAGGGCGTTGAATGGTCCCTGCGCGGGTATGAACCGCGTGGGGAACAGCGCCAGAATCACCATCGTCAAGGCAGGAAGCCAGTGCACGGGCATCACGAAGAGTGCAACGGCGAAAACCACACCCGCGGGTATCAGCGCCGCTATTGCGAGGCTGGGTTCGTCGATCGCCCGGATCGCCGCGGCCGTTCCGCCGATGATGGCCACCGAGACGATGCTGAACAACGCCCAGAGCCGCCACCCGTCCGGAGCCCGACGACGGGCGACGAGATGTTGTGATTTCTTCCTCACCCGAAGCAGCCCCCTATGCACCGAATGTGCTCAGCAAACGATAGCCCCTCATGATGTCCGGCGCGTTTCACGTGAAGGCTCGAGAGGGCGTCGGGCGTGCATTCCGAGGGGCAGTCGGAGCGGTGTTCGCGCATTTTTCAGGATCGTCCTCGACCGGAACGGAGAGTCCCGAGGGCGAGCGGACGTGCAGGCGACGGAACGCATCATGTCCGCCCTGGCAGCGGCGGATGCGACTCGGCGGTGGATCTCAGCGCGCCCGTACGCGCAACCAGCGCTCGCCGTGCGCGCCGAGAGTCACGCCCGCGCCAAGCCACACGGGATCGCCGGTGACCAGGTCGAGCGCCTCGGGGGCGAGCCCCGAGAGCGTGAGCGCGTCGATCTCGACGGCCGAGTCTGCGACGTTCGCCGCGACCAGCACCGCGAACCCGCCGTCACCGGGGCGCAGGAACGCCACCACCGACCCCACATGGGCGTCGAAGGCGACCAGCTCGTTGCCGGCGAACTCGGGCGTTGCGCGGCGGACGGCGAGCAGGCGCGACAATCGGGAGAAGACGCGCCCCGCCGGGGTGGCCGCATCCGTGCGGTCGGCGTAGTTCTGTTCGGGGCGGAACGGGCGGTGCACCCACCGGCTGTCGCCCGCCTCCGCAGGGCGATCGGCGTAGCCGTAGTCGTTGAGCTGGGCGACCTCGTCGCCGAGGTAGAGCAGCGGGATCCCGCCGGTCGACAGCGCCAGGGCGTGCGCCAGGACGACTCGATCCTCACCGCCGGCGTCGCCCGCCTCGATGCCGGCGAGGGATGCCGTGGTGCCGGTGACCCGCGCGTCACCGGTGCGCGGGTTCTCCTGGAACGGCACCCCGCGGGCGAAGGTGCCGTCGGACCTGCCGACGTAGAAGTCGTTGAGGAACCGGCGGTGCGGGTAGCCGTCGATGCCGAGCTCGGCGGCATCCTCGTCGGCGAAGGTCCACCCGATATCGTCGTGGCTGCGCACGTAGTTGACCCAGGCCGTGCCGTCGGGGAGCGCATGACGGCGCTCGAGCGCCTGCTGCAGCAGGCGACCGTCGCGCGTCGCCAGCGCCTCCCAGGTGAGGGCCATCTGCAGCGGGTTGTACGAGATCTGGCACTCGTCGGGGGAGACGTACGAGACGACTTCGTCGGGGTGCACGATGGCCTCCGACTTGAACAGCAGCCCCGGCGCCGCCATCCGCAGCACGGCGTTGAACGCCTGCAGCAGCAGGTGCGCCTCGGGCAGCGACTCGCAGGTCGTGCCCAGTCGCTTCCAGATGAAGGCCACGGCGTCCATCCGCAGGATCTCGACGCCCTGGTTCGCCAGGAAAAGCATCTCGCCGGCCATCGCCTCGAAGACGGCGGGGTTGGCGTAGTTCAGGTCCCACTGGAAGTGGTAGAACGTCGCCCAGACCCAGCGCCCGTCGTCGAGCTGCACGAACGAGCCGGGGTGGTCGTCGGGGAAGATCTCCCGCGTCGTCCGCTCGAACGCGTCGGGCATCTCGCGGTCGGGGTAGATGAGGTAGAAGTCCTCGAACCCCGGCTCGCCGGCGACGGCCTTCTTCGCCCACTCGTGCTCGTTGCTGGTGTGGTTGAAGATGAAATCGACCACGAGCGATATGCCCGCACGCCGGAGGTCGGCGGCGAGGGACGCGAGCTCCTCCATCGTTCCCAGTGCCGGATTCACACGGCGATAGCTCGACACGGCGTAGCCACCGTCGCTATTGCCCTCGGGGCTGTCGAACAACGGCATGAGGTGCAGGTAGGTCAGCCCTAGTTCGCGGAAATAGGGGATCCGATCCCGGATGCTGCTGAGTCCGCCCGCATAGCGGTCGACGTAGCAGACACCGCCGAGCATGCGCTCGCTCTCGAACCAGTCGGGGGTGCTGTCGCGTTCGCGGTCGAGGGACTTCAGCGCGCGTGGACGCTCGGTCCAGGAGCGGCGGGCGAGCTCGACGACGGATGCCAGGCGCTCGAGGCCGTCGGGGCGCTCACCGTAGAGGCGCACGAACAGCTCGTGCAGGCGCGGGAGGTGCAGTTCGGCGTGGGCGAGGAACTCGCGGTCGGCGCCGACGCTGTTGAGTTCGCCGAGGATGTGCGAGACATCGTGGGGGCCGGGGTTGAGCTGTGTCACGGATGACAGCCTGACGCATGGAATCGGTCCCGGTCGGCAGCGACGTGCCCGCGATCCCGACGACGCTCACGCGGTCGGCGGCGGCGTCCGGGCGCGCGCCGCGCGAGCCCACGTCGTACGATCGACGACGGCCCGAACATCGGGCACGAGGGGGACACGGTGTCGGAACGGGGTGCGGTCGGCGTGGCCGTCGGGGGAGCGGTGCTCATCGGTGCCCTCACCGCCCTGCAGGCGCGCATCAACGGCACCCTCGGCGCCGCGTTCGGTGACGGCATCGTAGCCGCGGCGGTGTCGTTCAGTTCCGGGCTGCTGATCCTCATCGTGCTGTCGGCACTGCTCCCGGAAGGGCGGCGAGGGTTCGGGCGGCTGGTCCACGGCATCCGGACCCGGTCCGTTCCCCCGTGGATGCTCCTGGGCGGCCTCGTCGGCGCCTTCACCGTGGCGAGTCAAGGTCTGACGGTCGCCACGATCGGCGTCGCCCTGTTCACGGTCGGCTTCGTCGCCGGTCAGACCACCGGTGGCCTCGTGCTCGATCGGATCGGCTACGGTCCGGCCGGGGTCGTCCCCGTCACCGTGCGCCGCGCCGTGGGGGCGGCCCTCGCGATCGCGGGTGTCGTCGTCTGCCTGTCGGGCGACGCCCTCGGGGGTGTGCCCCTGTGGATGCTCGTCGTGCCCGCGATCGCCGGAGCCGCCGTGTCGTGGCAGCAGGGCACCAACGGGCGCCTCCGCGTGCGGGTCGAGAGCCCGCTGACAGCGACGCTGGTGAACTTCATCGGCGGCACCGCGGTGCTGCTCGTCGCGGCGGTCGTGCACACCGCCGTGGTCGGCGCACCCCGCGCCGTGCCGACCGAACCGTGGTTGTACAGCGGCGGTGCGGTGGGCGTGATCTACATCTTCCTGTCGTCGGTGGTCGTGCGTCGCACGGGCGTGCTGCTGCTCGGACTCGGGTCGGTCGTCGGGCTCCTCACCACCTCGGTGCTGCTCGACGCGGCGTGGCCCGCTCCGGCGGCACCGTCCCCCGCGGTCGCGGTGCTCGCGTCGGCGGTCGCCATCGCCGGGGTCGTCGTCGCGGCCGTGCCCTGGCGTCGCCGACACCGCTGAGGGTCGCTCCGCCGATCCGGACGACGACGCCGCCCGAGGCAAGCCCCGGGCGGCGCCGCTTGACTCGTACGGATCAGAGGGAGACGTCGTCGACCTTGCGGCTCTTCTTGCCTCCGGGCATACGCGAGATGTGCTTCGCGGCATCCACCGTCTTGCGGCGCACCGGGCGCG
Source organism: Microbacterium sp. Leaf151 (assembly GCF_001424225.1). Taxonomy (GTDB): domain Bacteria; phylum Actinomycetota; class Actinomycetes; order Actinomycetales; family Microbacteriaceae; genus Microbacterium. The sequence continues at coordinate 460,698 of NZ_LMOR01000003.1, forward strand.
AGCGCTGCGGCTTGCCCCCGACGTACAGCCAGCCCAGCAGCACCTCGCCCTTGTTCAGGCCGTGCGCCTTCGCGAGCACTTTGCTGCGGGTGTTGTCGTCGGTGCGCCAGAACACGCCGAAGCCCGCTTCGTCGAGCACGAGGCTGAGCATGTGGGCGACACCGGATGCCGTGGCCTCCTGCTCCCACGCGGGGATCTTCTTCGACGACACGTCGGCCACCAGCGCGATGATGAGGGGCGCACGACGCGGCTTCGAGGAATACCCGCGCTTGCCGTCGGCTTTGTTCAGGGCGCGCGCCAGCACATCGCGGTCGCTGCCGCGGATCTCGATGATGCGCCACGGGCGCAGCGTCTTGTGGTCGGCGACACGACCGGCCGCGGCGACGAACGCCTCGAGCTCGGGTCCGGTGGGGGCGAGGTCGGTGACTTTCGACCACGACCGGCGGTCGCGCATCGCCTCGAGTGCGCTCACGCCTTGTCTTCCGGGGTGAAGGTCAGCGAGAGCGAGTTCATGCAGTAGCGGTCGCCGGTCGGCGTGCCGAAGCCGTCGGGGAACACATGGCCGAGGTGCGAGCCGCAGTTGGCGCAGCGAACCTCGGTGCGCTGCATGCCGTGGCTGTTGTCGTCGATGAGTTCGACGGCCTCGGGGCGTACCGATTCGTAGAAGCTCGGCCACCCGCAGTGCGAGTCGAACTTCGTGCCGCTCTGGAACAGCTCCGCACCGCATGCGGCGCAGGTGTAGAAACCGGCGCGGCTCTCGTCGAGCAGCTCACCCGTCCAGGCGCGCTCGGTGCCGGCCTGGCGGAGCACCGCGTACTGCTCGGGCGTCAGCTCTTCGCGCCACTGGTCGTCGGACTTGTCGACGGCGTAAGTCATGGAAACTTCCCTTCTCCGGCATCCATTCTGTCGTGCCCGGGAGCGGTCAGGTCGGCCCGGCATAATCTGCGGGATGGATCAGGATGCCGTGACCGCCGTCGTGGAGAGGTACGGGCGCTTCGCCCGCGACGAGGCGCCCGGTCGATCCGCCGTGTACGAGGCGTGGGCGCGCCGGGTGGCCGACGATCCCGCGGTGGCGACCGCGCTCGCGCGAATCGCAGAGACGCGACGTCAGCCTCCGCTCGTCTTCGCCGTCCTCCGCGTGCTCGGCGCCCCGTTCGGCGACGTCGACGCCTGGGCGTCGTGGGTCGTCTCGCACTCCGACGAGATCGCGGCCGAGTGCGGGCGACGGAGCGTGCAGACGAACGAGCCGCTGCGCTGCGCCGCTCTGCTGCCGGCGCTGTCCCTGATCGAGGGCCCCATCGCGCTGCTCGAGGTGGGCGCGAGCGCAGGGCTCTGCCTCTTCCCCGACCGCTACTCGTACCGCTACCGACGCGGTGCGGACACCCTCGCGCTGGATCCTGCCGACGGGGTGAGTCCGGTCGTGCTCGACAGCGTGCTGGAGGGGATGCCGGAGGTGCGGATGCCGCAGGTGGTGTGGCGAGCGGGCATCGATCTGAACCCGCTCGACGCGCGCCGAGCCGAGGACCGGGCGTGGCTCACGGGCCTCGTGTGGCCGGGGGAGGAGGGGCGGCGGGAACGCATCGTCGGCGCACTCGCCATCGCCGCGGCCGATCCGCCCCTGCTCGTGGCCGGCGACGGAGCCGACGCGCTCCCGACCCTCGCCGCCCGCGCACCGCGCGACGCCACCCTGGTCGTGACGACCCCCGGCGTCCTCGCGCACATTCCGCGTGCCCGTCGCGCGGCGGTGATCGCGGCCGCCCGCACCGCGGGGCGGTGGATCACCCTCGACGCGCCGGGTCTTCACGACGGCTGGACACGACCCGTCGAGTCGCTGCGGGGAGGCTTCACGCTGGCACTCGACGGCGACGTGATCGCGGAGGTGGATCCGCTGGGGGCGTGGGTGGCGTGGCATCCCGGATCCGAAGCGGTCCGCCGTTAGCGTGGAGGCGTGACTCTGTCGGACAGCGAACTCGCCTTCCTCGCCTTCGAGGGTGAGTGGCGGCGCCACGCGGGGGCGAAAGAAGAGGCGATCCGCGCCGAGTTCGGCCTCACGCCCGCCCGGTACTACCAGGTGCTCGGCCGCCTGATCGACACCCCCGACGCCCTCGCCCACGACCCGATGCTCGTGCGCCGCCTTCGACGCCGTCGAGACGAGGCCGCGGACCGCCACCGGTCACGGCTCGGTCGGGCGGCGTCGCGCTGAGGGAGCGGCCAGGCTCCGACCGATAGCATCGTCCAATGGCCAGATCGACCTTCCCTCGGGATCGCTTCGACGACCTGCCCGATCCCTCCGGCCGCATCGGCGCTCACCGGGCCGAGAACCCCCGGCTGCGCGGATGGATCGTCTTCCTGTGGGCGGCCATCGCGACGCTCGTCCTGATCATCGCGGGCATCTTCGCCACGCTCGTCGTGTCAGGGCGCATCTCGCTCGGCCCCGACGACGCCGCGACGCCCGTGCCGACGGTCGAGGCGACGACCCCCGCCGTCGTCGACACGTCCTACTCGGTGGTCGTGCTTAACGGCACCGCCGACGAGGGGCTCGCCGGTGCGCTGCGGGATCAGATCGTCGCGGCCGGATGGCCGGGCGACGGCGTCGAGACCGGCGATTCCGACAGCACCGACTTCCCCCAGACCACGGTCTTCTACCTCCGCGAGAGCGATCAGGCGGCCGCGGAAGGCCTGGCCCAGACCATCGGCGGGGCCGCCGTGGCGCAGAGCGACTTCCTGCAGCCGACCGACGACCCGGCCACCCCCGATGACGAGAGTGCGGTCAAACGGCTGATCGTCGTCATCGGCCTGGATCGCGCGGCCGGTCAAGCGTCCGAGTCGCCCGCGTCCTGACCCCCGAGTGCCCCGTGTTTCCGCGGGGTAACAACTTGACGCCGCGCGCGTCAACAATGCCCCCGGACCCTCATCCGGCAGATGCGTCCGTGCTTACGATGACCTCGTCGTTCAGCAACAGGAGATTCGCATGACGCAGGGCACTGTCAAATGGTTCAACGCCGAGAAGGGTTTCGGCTTCATCACCGTCGCTGACGGGCAGGACGTGTTCGTCCACTACTCGAGCATCGAGATGTCGGGCTTCCGCGTCCTCGAGGAGGGGCAGGCCGTCGAGTTCACCGTCGGCAGCGGCCAGAAGGGTCCGCAGGCGGAGTCCGTCCGTCTGGCCTGAGTGCTGAATCGAACGCCGCGGCATCCGAGTTCCGGATGCCGCGGCGTTCGTCGTTTCGAGGCGGCTCGTGGCTTGCACTCCCTAGGGGCGAGTGCCAGAATGAATTAGCACTCGCTTTCGTCGAGTGCCAATTCTGCAAGTCACCCGTCCGGGAGGGACGACACACTTATGGCAAAGATCATCGCTTTCGACGAAGAGGCACGGCGCGGCCTCGAGCGCGGCCTCAACACGCTGGCCGACGCCGTCAAGGTGACCCTGGGCCCCCGCGGTCGCAACGTCGTGCTCGAGAAGAAGTGGGGCGCCCCCACGATCACGAACGACGGTGTCTCGATCGCCAAGGAGATCGAGCTCGACGACCCGTACGAGAAGATCGGCGCCGAGCTGGTCAAGGAAGTCGCCAAGAAGACCGACGACGTCGCGGGTGACGGCACCACCACCGCCACCGTTCTCGCCCAGGCGCTCGTGCGCGAGGGCCTGCGCAACGTCGCCGCCGGCGCCGACCCCATCTCGCTCAAGAAGGGCATCGAGAAGGCCGTCAAGGCCGTCACCGACGAGCTCCTCGCCTCCGCCAAGGAGGTCGAGTCGAAGGAGCAGATCGCCGCGACCGCGTCGATCTCCGCCGCCGACCCCGCGATCGGCGCGCTCATCGCCGAGGCCATCGACAAGGTGGGCAAGGAAGGCGTCGTCACCGTCGAGGAGAGCAACACCTTCGGCACCGAGCTCGAGCTCACCGAGGGCATGCGCTTCGACAAGGGATACATCAACCCCTACTTCGTCACCGACCCCGAGCGTCAGGAAGCGGTCTTCGAAGACCCGTACATCCTGATCGCCAACCAGAAGATCTCGAACATCAAGGACCTTCTGCCCATCGTCGACAAGGTGATCCAGGAGGGCAAAGAGCTCCTCATCATCGCCGAAGACGTCGAGGGCGAAGCCCTCGCGACGCTCGTGCTCAACAAGATCCGCGGCATCTTCAAGTCGGTCGCCGTCAAGGCTCCCGGCTTCGGCGACCGCCGCAAGGCGCAGCTGCAGGACATCGCGATCCTCACCGGCGGCCAGGTCATCACCGAAGAGGTGGGCCTCAAGCTCGAGAACGCGACCGTCGACCTGCTCGGCCGCGCCCGCAAGGTCATCATCACCAAGGATGAGACCACGATCGTCGAGGGTGCGGGTGAGTCGGAGCTGATCGAGGGTCGCGTGACCCAGATCCGCCGCGAGATCGAGAACACCGACAGCGACTACGACCGTGAGAAGCTCCAGGAGCGCCTCGCGAAGCTCGCCGGTGGCGTCGCCGTCATCAAGGCCGGAGCCGCGACCGAGGTCGAGCTCAAGGAGCGCAAGCACCGCATCGAAGACGCCGTGCGCAACGCCAAGGCCGCTGTGGAAGAGGGTGTCGTCGCCGGTGGTGGCGTCGCGCTCATCCAGGCCGGCAAGAACGCTCTCGGCAACCTCAACCTCGTCGGTGACGAGGCGACGGGCGCCAACATCGTTCGCGTCGCCATCGAGGCCCCGCTCAAGCAGATCGCGCTCAACGCCGGTCTCGAGCCCGGCGTCGTTGCCAACAAGGTCGCCGAGCTCCCCGTGGGCCACGGCCTCAACGCCGCGACCGGCGAGTACGGTGACCTGTTCGCACAGGGCATCATCGACCCCGCCAAGGTGACGCGTTCGGCGCTGCAGAACGCGGCATCCATCGCCGGCCTCTTCCTCACCACCGAGGTCGTCGTCGCCGACAAGCCCGAGAAGAACGCCGCTCCGGCTGGCGACCCGACGGGCGGCATGGACTTCTGATCCACGCCTGACGTCAGCAGAACGCCCCCTCCTCCGGGAGGGGGCGTTCTGCGTGTGTGCGGCGCGTTCTCTCGTGTGTCCGGCCGCGCGGTCGACACGTGGCACTCGGCCGGGTGACGCGTCGCAGGCGCGCCACCCGGCGGAGTCGGAAGCGGAGGTGATTCCGCGACGGGAGGAAGGATCCGCACCGGGAGATCCTCCGCCGCCCGGGTCTCCTCCGCTCTCGACGCCCCGCCGCCGCTGACGGCGCTTCGCTGTCTTCGGCTCGTCCGCCCGTCACGCGCCCGTCGGCCCGCGGCGGGACCGGGCGAGGGAGGACTCGCGGGCGGCTGTCCTGCGTCGTCAGGCGGTCGGCTCGGGCCGATAGCCCGCAGGGAGACGCTCGAGGGGCTGCGTCTCGATGAGCGCGTGCTCCTGGGCGTCACGACGGTCGGCGAGGGGGAGCGAGACGCGGAAGGTCGCACCGCCTCCCGGTGTGTCGCGCACCTCGACCGTTCCGTGCAGCAGATCGACGATGGATGCCACGATCGACAGACCGAGGCCCGACCCGCCCGTCTCGCGGGTGCGAGAGGTGTCGGCGCGCCAGAAGCGCTGGAAGATCTGATCGCGGATCTGCTCCGGAACGCCCTCTCCGTGATCGATGATCTCGATCCACCCCATGTCGCTCTCTACGTCGACGCCCACGCGGAGACCGATGGGAGAGTTGTCGCCGGTGAATCGGCGGGCGTTTCCGAGGAGGTTCGCCACGACCTGGCGCACCTTGTTCTCATCCCCCAGCACAATGGGCGCGATCCGCGCGGGCGTGCGTACCACTCCGGTCGGAGAGGTGGGCGCCGCGGCCGGGGCGGCGTCAGCAGACGTCGACGGCGACTCGCCGGCATCCCTGGGCTTGCGCCGCAGCCGCGACAGCGTCGCACCTGCGATGGCCATGGCCGACGTGGTCGGGGCGGCGCGTCGTCGGCTCGCGGCCGTTGCAGGATCCCCGCCGGCATCGAGCAGGGGGTCGAGGGTGATGGTGGGCAGCACGATCTCGTCGCGTGAGGTGGTGTCGTCGACCGTCACCTCCCGCTGGGGCGAGGTGACCCGCAGATCGAGAGCCGCGTCGCGGGCAATCGGGCGCAGGTCGAGCGGGGTGATGGTCACGTCGCGTCGCTCGTCGAGACGCGCGAGGGCGAGGAGATCCTCGACGAGCGCACCCATGCGGATGGCTTCCTTCTCGATGCGTTCCATCGACTGCGCGACGTCCTCATCTGAGCGGATCGCGCCCATCCGGTAGAGCTCCGCGTACCCGCGCATCGTCACCAGAGGCGTGCGCAACTCATGGCTGGCGTCACCGATGAAGCGGCGCATCTGCCGGACTGTGGCGTCCCGTTGGCCGAGGGCGCCGTCGATGCGCGCGAGCATCGCGTTGATGGCGGTCTTGAGCCGGCCCACTTCGGTGTCGGGGACGATGTCGGTGAGGCGTTGGCTGAAGTCGCCGGCGGCGATGTCCATCGCGGTCGTCTCGACCTGGCGGAGGTTTCTGAACGCCAGCGTGACCAGCCATCGGGTGAGCAGGGCGGTCGCGACGAGGATGAGCAGCGCGACGAAGGCGTAGATGCCGATGTAGGCGGCGACGATGCGATCGGTCGGCGCCAGCGGCTGAATCACCATCTGGGTGTAGACGCCAGAACTCCCGTTGACCGGCAGCACGCCGACGCGGGCGAGGAAATGCTGACCCGAATCGCCGTCGTGCAGCTCGATGCGTCGATCGAGTTGCCCGTATGTCTGCTCGACGCTGAACGTCGACGGCAACTCGGGCAGTGTTTGCGATGCCGTGCCGTTGTAGAACGCCTTGCGCTCACCGTCGGGGCCGTAGACGACGACCATCGACCCGATCTGCGGCGCGTTCTCGATCTGCGAGAAGACGACCTGACCGTCGACGGGCGTCACGGTGAACACGCTGTCGGCGATGTTGCCCGCCGCCTGCTGGGCGAGCTGCTCGTCGAGGTTGTTCACCAAGGTCGTCCGCAGGAACACCATGGTGCCGATGCCCGCCGTGAACAAGCCGATCGCCAGGAGCATGACCGTGACGCCGGTGACCTTGGTGCGAAGGCTCAGGCCGCGCCACCAGCGCGTGAGGGAATCGTCAGGATGCGACAGGGCGGATGCCTTCTCGTCAGGCGGTCTTGCCCGACTTCAGCATGTAGCCGAAGCCGCGCTTGGTCTGGATGAGCGGCTCGGAGGAGTGCGGGTCGATCTTGCGGCGGAGGTACGAGATGTAACTCTCGACGATGCCGGCGTCGCCGTTGAAGTCGTACTCCCAGACGTGGTCGAGGATCTGCGCCTTCGACAGCACGCGGTTGGGGTTGAGCATGAGGTAGCGCAGGAGCTTGAACTCGGTAGGACTTAGATCGATCGACACATCGCCGACGCTGACGTCGTGGGTGTCCTGATCCATCGTGAGTTCGCCCGTGCGGATGATCGACTCCTCGTCGGCCTGCATGGTGCGGCGGAGGATCGCCTGGATGCGGGCGACGATCTCGTCGAGGCTGAACGGCTTGGTGACGTAATCGTCGCCTCCGGCGTTCAGGCCCTCGATCTTGTCTTCGGTTTCGTCTTTCGCCGTCAGGAACAGGATGGGCGCGGTGTAACCCGCGCCGCGAAGACGCTTGGTGACGCTGAAGCCGTTCATATCGGGGAGCATCACATCGAGCACGATGAGGTCGGGTTCCTCCTCGAGCACGGCCGAGATCGTCTGCGCGCCGTTCGCGACGGCTCGCACCTGGAACCCGGCGAAGCGCAGGCTCGTGATGAGCAGGTCGCGGATATTCGGTTCGTCGTCGACGACGAGGATGCGAGGTGCTGTCATGACCTCATTATCGTGACCCGACCCAGCAATCCGCTGGATATGGAACCGATGGGCGCGCCCTGCTATGGATCAGGCCGCCGCGGCGTCGATTCCGTCGGCATCCAGGATCGTGTAGGCGTACCCCTGCTCGGCGAGGAACCGCTGGCGGTTCTGGGCGAAGTCCTGGTCGACCGTGTCGCGCGCGATGAGCGTGTAGAAGCTCGCCGTGTGGTTGGACTGCTTCGGCCGCAGGAGTCGACCGAGACGTTGTGCCTCTTCCTGACGCGATCCGAACGAGCCCGACACCTGGATGGCGACCGAGGCCTCCGGCAGGTCGACCGAGAAGTTGGCGACCTTCGACACCACCAACAGGGGGATGCTGCCGTCGCGGAAACCCTGGAACAGTTCTTCGCGCTCCGAGATCGGCGTCGCCCCGGTGATCTGGGGGGCGCCGAGCGCTTCGGCGAGCTCGTCGATCTGGTCGAGGTACTGCCCGATGACGAGGACGCGCTCACCCGGATGCCGTTCGACGAGGCGGCGAGCGACGTCGATCTTCGCGGGCGCGGTGGCGGCGAGACGGTAGCGGTCCTCGTCGGCGGCGGCCGCGTACTCGAGGCGTTCACCGGCGGGGAGGTCGATGCGCACCTCGTAGCAGGCGGCCGGAGAGATGAAGCCCTGAGCCTCGATCTCTTTCCACGGCGCGTCGAAGCGCTTCGGCCCGATGAGGCTGAAGACGTCGCCCTCGCGGCCGTCTTCCCGAACCAGCGTCGCTGTCAGTCCCAGACGGCGTCGCGCCTGCAGGTCGGCGGTGAGCTTGAAGACGGGGGCGGGCAGCAGGTGCACCTCGTCGTAGAGCACCAGGCCCCAGTCGAGGGCGTCGAGGAGCGCGAGGTGGGCGTACTGACCTTTTCGCTTGGCGGTGAGGATCTGGTACGTCGCGATGGTGACGGGCTTGATCTCTTTGACCTGACCGGAGTACTCGCCGATCTCCTCGGGGGTGAGCGTGGTGCGTCGCAGCAGCTCGTCGCGCCACTGCCGCGCACTCACGGTGTTGGTGACGAGGATGAGCGTGGTGGTGCGGGTGTCGGCCATCGCGCCCGCGCCCACGAGGGTCTTGCCGGCGCCGCAGGGGAGCACCACGACACCGGAGCCGCCCTCGGAGAAGGAGTCCACCGCCTGTCGCTGGTAGGGCCGGAGGCTCCAGCCGTCTTCGGCGAGATCGATGGGGTGCGGCGTGCCGGGCGTGTAGCCGGCGAGGTCTTCGGCCGGCCAGCCGATCTTGAGCAGTTCCTGCTTGATGTGCCCGCGAGCCCACGCGTCGACGAGGAAACTGTCGGGGGTGGGGTGGCCGATGAGCAGCGGCGCGATGCGCTTGTTGCGGGACACCTCGCTGAGGACCGCGGCATCGGTGGAGCGCAGCACGAGTTCTTTGTCGTCGTTGCGCTCGATCACGAGTCGGCCGTAACGGTTGACCGTCTCACGGATGTCGGTGCTGACCGAGGCCGGGACCGGGAAGCGCGACCACCGGTCGAGGGTGTCGAGCATCGCGTCGGCGTCGTGACCTGCCGCGCGGGCGTTCCACAGCCCCAGGCGCGTGATGCGATACGTGTGAATGTGCTCGGGTGCGCGCTCGAGCTCGGCGAAGATGGCGAGCTCGTGCCGCGCCGTCTCCGCCTGAGGGTGTGCGACCTCGAGGAGGACGGTGCGGTCGCTCTGCACGATGAGGGGACCGTCAGCCATAGCGTTCGATTCTACCGGGGTCGCAGCGCAGACGGCCGACCACGCCGACGAAGGGGCGTCACCCGACGGGGGTCACACCGTCGATGTGCGACAGCGGCACGGTGCGCTCGACGTCGGCTCCCCGGTCGCGACCCCGCAGGCGTCCGCCGCCCAGCCCCGTCGCTTCCAGACGGAACACGCGGGCGGAGCCGTCGGGGAGGCGCACGGTCACGTCGATGACGGCGCGGGCGCGGACGGCCTGGTCGAGCTCGCGTTCGAGCCACGCGGCATCCGAGTCGCCCACGCCCTCGCGCAGGCGCCGCAGCAGGTCGGTGTAGACGTCGGCGGGTTCGGCGGCGGGCTGCGAGCCCGGGGCCAGCCTCGCGCGCTCCAGCGCGCGCGGTCGTCCGTGGGAGTCGACGGCGACGGCGGGGTAGTGCGCGTCGGTGAGTGCCCAGAACACGACGTCGCTCGACACGTGCGACACCAGTTCGTCGTCGTCGGTGCGCGACAGCGCGATCGAGCGCAACGACTGATCGATCTCCATCGAGCGCAAGAGTGTCTCGTCATCGGTCACGACGCGCGTCAGGCGGGTGGCCGGGTCGCTCATCACGCGCACCCGCCCGTGCTCGGCGGACGTGCGCTCGATGACATACGCGAGCGGTTGCGGGAGTCCGGTCAGCGAGATGCCGCTGAGGAAGTCGCGGAGGGAGTCGGCCGTCTCGCCGGCCGTGATCGCCGCGCCGATCGAGGCGGCGCTGAAACGGTAGCTCGAGGCCTGCGCCCGCGACTCGCGCACGGCCATCGACCGCAACCGGACGTCGAGGTGCGGGGCGAGGGGCCCGGGCGCGATCGCGGTCAGGTCGTTCTGCAGGTACACACGATCGACCTCGGGCGGGAGCAGTTCGCGCAGCGCCGACGTGTCGACGTCGCCGCCCCGGGCGAGGGGTTCCGCCCACGGGGCGGTGCGCCCCGCGGCATCCACGAGCCCCCACCGCCGCAGGCGGCGTGCCCACAGGGCCGCGCGGTCCGCGCCCTCGGGGTCGAACGGCGTGGCTCCGGCCCATTCGTCGACGGGGATCCACCCTCCGTCGGCTGACCGGTAGGCGCGGGGAAGGGCGTCGCGCAGCGCCACCGCCGTGCGCTGCCAGCGTTCGAGGGTGGGCAGGCGCAGCCACTCCCGGCCGGCCGATGAGACGAGCCATGCGCGATCATTCGCGCCCAGCAGGCCGACGTCGGCGGCGAGACCGACGAGCAGGTCGGCGTCGGCGGGCGTCGAGACGGCTCCGGCGTCGACGAGTCGACGGCGTTCCGTCGCCCCGAGGGATCCCGATCCGATGCGTCCGAGCGGCGCCTCGAGGGTCTGCAGAAGGATGTCGGCCACGGATGCGGCGTACGTGAAAGCGGCCTCGGATGCCGCGGCGGTCTCGGCCGCGGATGGCGTGGGCGACGGTGTCGCGGCGGCGGGAACGCCGTCGGGCAGCGCCTCGCGGACCGCGTCGGCCACGCTCGGGAAGAGGAGGCCGTCGTCTCCGACCAGCGCGCGGGAGATCAGATCGTCACGCACGTCGCCGGTGGCGGGGGTGCCGGCGAGGGCGGCGAACAGCGCGTCGGACTCCCGACGGGTGAGGGCCGGCAGTGCGCGGGCGACCGAGACCGGCTCGAGCAGCGCCTCGGCGGCGTCGAACATGTCACGCCAGGTCGCCGACGGCGAGACGTGCCGGTCGGCGAACAGGCGCGCGAGCTCGTCGTCGGAGCGCGCGCCCAACGAGACCGCCAGTGCGCGTTGAGCGGAGGTCTCGGCCACGTCAACGAGCCTTGTTGGCCCGGGCCCTTCGGACGAAGCTCATGATGAGCACGGCCAGCAGGCATCCGAACGCGATGGGGGGTGTGACGAGGACGAGCAGGCTCACCACGGGCCACACGCCCGAGGCCAGATCGGCGCCGGCGGTGGAGCCGATGATGATCGCGAAGAAACATACGAGCGCCAGCACGAGCAACCCGAGCGACATGAACGCCAGGATGCGGTCGATGCGGCGAACGGGAACGTCGTCGCCCGGCGTGCTGCCGCCGGAGGTGCGGGTGCTCATCGGCCTCAGCCTACTGCCTGGCGGCGGTGCCGTAGTCTGGAAGACCGGGATCCGATCGGGTCCTGCGTTCCGCCGCGCGATCGCGCACACACTCAGCGAGGTGTCCATGCCCACCGGCAAGGTCAGGTTCTACGACGACGAGAAGGGCTTCGGCTTCATCAGCACCGATGACGGCCAGGACGTGTTCCTGCACGCCACGGCTCTGCCCGCCGGAACCCCCGGGCCCAAGGCCGGGACGCGACTGGAGTTCGGCGTCGCCGACGGCAAGCGCGGCCCCCAGGCCCTGTCCGTGCGCGTCCTCGACGCCCCGGTGAGCCTGTCCAAGCGCTCCCGCAAGCCCGCCGACGACATGGCGATCATCGTCGAAGACCTCGTCAAGCTCCTCGACGGCATCGGTGGCGACCTGCGCCGCGGCCGGTACCCCAACGGCCCCCACGCGCAGAAGATCGCGGCCGTCCTGCGCAAGGTCGCCGATGACTTCGAAGCCTGAGCAGTTCGTCGACAAGCGTCTGACCGGCGCCCACGACCTGGCGCTCGCCGCCCTGTACGAGATCACGCCCGCCGACACCGTCGGTCCCGCGGCCGGGTACACGGCCGAAGACGACGGAGCCGTATCGCTGCGTTTTCACACCCGGCTCTCCGGGTACCCGGGTTGGTTCTGGACGGTGAGCGTCGCCGTGGTCGACGGGTCCGATCCCACCGTGCTCGAGGTCGAGCTGTTGCCGGGTGACGGAGCCCTCCTCGCGCCCGACTGGGTGCCGTGGGCGACGCGCCTGGCCGACTATCAGGCGGCGCAGGTGGCCGCGGCCACGGTCGATGACGAAGACGACGATCTCGACGATGACGACGACGACACGGATGACGTCGACGACGACGAGGCGGATGACGACGAAGACGAGCCGAAGGCGCGCTTCCACGCCGGCGACCTCGACGGCGTCGACATCGATGAGCTGGACGCCGATCACCCCGACGAGGCGGACGACGACCTCGACGAGGCGGACGACGACCTCGACGAGGCGGACGACGACCTCGACGAGGCGGACGACGACCTCGACGAGGCGGGACGACTCCGACGAGGACGACTCCGACGAGGACGACTCCGACGAGGGCGACTCCGACGAGGACGGCGACGAGGGCGACCGCAGCTACTGAGTTCACGACGAAGGCCGTCCCGCACGATGCGGGACGGCCTTCGTCGTTCGGGCGTCAGGCGCCGGGAAGGTGCTCGATCGTGTAGTCGATCGCGCCGATGAGACGGCGGACGTCAGCCGGCTCGATCGAGACGAACGTCGCGACGCGCAACTGGTTGCGCCCGAGCTTGCGGTAGGGCTCGGTGTCGACGATGCCGTTCGCGCGGAGGCTCTTGGCGATCGCGGCCGCATCGATGCTGTCGTCGAAGTCGATGGTGACGACGACGGGGGAGCGGTCTGAAGGATCGGCGACGAAGGGGGTCGCCACGGCGCTCGCATCGGCCCACTCGTACAGCGCCGCCGACGACTCGGCCGTGCGGGCGGCGGCCCACGACAGACCGCCGTTGTCGAGGATCCAGCCGAGCTGCTCGTCGAGCAGCAGCAGGGTCGCCAACGCGGGGGTGTTGAGCGTCTGCTGGAGGCGGGAGTTGTCGAGGGCGTTCTTCAGGCTCAAGAACTCGGGGATGTACCGATCGGATGCCGCGATGCGCTCGATGCGCTCGATGGCGGCCGGCGACACGGCGGCGTACCAGAGTCCCCCGTCGGAGCCGAGGTTCTTCTGCGGCGCGAAGTAGTACACGTCGGCCTGCGTCACGTCGAAGTCGATCCCGCCGGCGGCGCTGGTCGCGTCGATGACGGTGAGCGCACCGGCATCCGCCTGGACGCGCTCGATCGGAGCGGATACGCCGGTGGAGGTCTCGTTGTGCGGCCAGGCGTACACGTCGACACCCTCGACGGCCTCGGCCACGGTGCGCGTGCCCGGTGCGGCCTTGCGCACGTCGGGCGCCTGCAGCCAGGGAGCGGCGGCCGCGGAGGCGAACTTGCCGCCGAACTCGCCGAACACCAGGTTCTGGCTGCGGGTGTCGATGAGGCCGAACGCCGCGGCATCCCAGAAGGCGGTCGACCCGCCGTTGCCCAGGATGATCTCGTAGCCCTCGGGCAGGCGGAGCAGCTGCGACAGGCGCTCGCGCGTGCTGGCGACGAGGTTCTTGACGGGGGCCTGGCGGTGAGAGGTACCGAGGATCGACGCTCCGCGGGTGACGAGGGCCTCGAGCTGCGCACCGCGCACCTTGGAGGGGCCGCACCCGAAGCGGCCGTCGGCGGGCAGGAGTTCGCTGGGGAGTTCCACGTGCGGCATGGACCGATTCTAGAGTCCCCGTCCCGCCTCTCCCGCGCTCATGTCGGAGGGGGTCGGTAGGCTGGGAGGACTTGCCGCGCGACATCGAGGACACCTAAATGACCGACCTGATCGACACCACCGAGATGTACCTGCGCACGATCCTCGAGCTCGAGGAAGAGAAGATCGTGCCGCTGCGCGCGCGCATCTCCGAGCGTCTCGGCCACTCGGGTCCGACGGTCTCGCAGACCGTGGGCCGCATGGAGCGCGACGGTCTCGTCGTCGTCTCCGAGGACCGCCGACTCGAGCTGACCGACGACGGACGCCAGAAGGCCGTCGACGTCATGCGCAAGCACCGTCTCGCCGAGCGCCTCCTGAGCGACGTCATCGGGCTCGATTGGGCCTACGTGCACGACGAGGCGTGCCGGTGGGAGCACGTCATGAGCGAGCAGGTCGAGCGACGTCTCGTCGAACTGCTCGGGCACCCGACCGAGTCCCCGTACGGCAACCCGATCCCCGGACTCGACCAGCTCGGCGACGCCTCCAGCGCCACCTTCGACGATGGCGTGGTCGGTCTCGTGCGAAAGCTGACGGATGCCGGTGGCCCCGTCTCCGGCACGATCCGGCGCCTCGCCGAACCCGCGCAGGTCGACCCCGAACTCCTGCAGCAGCTCAAGGCCGCCGGCGTTCTGCCCGGAAAGCGCGGCGACTACCGCTTCAACGAGGGCTACGTCCTCCTGCAGATGGAGGGCATCGACGAGGGGTTGGAGCTGCCCGTCGAGGTGGCTTCGCACATCTTCCTGGTCGCCGGCGACTGAACGTCAGCGCGAATTCACCCCGGTGTTCGTCGGGGCACCTGACCGAAGCGTGACTTGTTCGTTATCTTCAGGTAGCCTCAGAGGGTCCACAGGCTGGAAGCCCGCCGTCGGACCCCTCGCGGTTTGCCTCATCGGCTCGTCGTCTGCAGAGGGCTAAGCCCGCACATCGTGCCCCCAATGATCGAGTGCTGACGAGCCAGCGTCCCCGAAGACGCAGAGGCGCCGGAGGAACTTTGGCTGAACACAACGATCCCGCTGCGGACCTACCCGAGGTCCCCGTAACGGGCCCCACCCGAAAGAGCACACGCGCGGCCGTCGCCCGAACGACGAACCGTTCCGCTCGCATCGCGGCCGTACCGGTCGCCCGCACCGCGGCTGCACCGGCCGTGCGTGCCATCCCTGCTCCCCGTCCCTCATCGACGCGCGGCATCGGCAAGCCATTGCGCAGCGCCGTCATCCTGTCGATGGTGGCGGGGCTCGTGGCGACGGTGGCCATCCCGGCTTACGCGGCCACCATGCCCGCCGCCGAAACCATGACGCTGCAGCAGATGTCGGCCGCCGACAACCAGTCGCTGGTCGTCGCATCCGACGCCACGGCCGAGACGCTCGACCGCAGCAGCTACTCCGCCACCACCGCGGACGAGATCAAGAAGAAGAAGGACGAAGAGGCCGCCGCGGCCGCTGCCGCTGCCGCCGCCGAGCGCGCACGCCAGGCGGCATCCACGGCCAGCACCTCCGTTTCGTCCGTCGACCTCACCATGACCGCGCCCGGCTCGGGCGAGGTTCGCTGGCCTCTGACGAGCTACATCCTCGGCCGTGGTCTGTGGGATTCCGGTTACCACCAGGGCGTGGATCTTCTCGCGCCCGGTGGCCAGCCGATCTTCGCCGCCGCCGCGGGTGTCGTGAGCATCTCGCAGGAGAGCTACGGCGGGTACGGCGTCGCGATCGTGCTCGAGCACGTCATCAACGGCCAGAAGGTGTCGACCACCTACGGTCACATGACCTACGGCAGCCGAGTAGTGCAGGCGGGGCAGACCGTCGCCGCGGGTCAGCTCATCGGTCTCGTCGGTTCGACAGGCAGTTCGACCGCCAACCACCTGCACTTCGAGGTGCACATCAACAACTCGGTGGTCGACCCCTACGCCTGGCTGCAGCAGAACGCAGGCTGACCTTCCCTACGCGAGACGGCGTGCCGGAGACCATCGTTCTCCGACACGCCGTCTTCCGTTTCCCCTCCCGCCCGACCCCGGGCGTGTCGTGGTGGGTTAGCCTTTCCTCGACGTCGGAAGAACCGGAGGGAACGCCGATGAACGCCAGTCCGCGCATCCGCACCATGGATGCGCTCGGGCTGCTCGTTCTTCGGCATCGTGAGTTCGGATGCCGTGGCCTGGCCGCGCGTCCGAAGGCGCTGTCTGCCTGACAGCGCCTTTTTTCATACCCTTTCCGCGCCTGCCGTCGTCGCGAGTCGAACATCCGAGAAGCCGTCTCGGCCATTCGAGAGGAGACGTACATGCGCACACTGGTGCTCAACGCGGGCTACGAGCCCCTCGCCGTCGTGTCGTTCAAGCGAGCGCTCGTGCTCGTGATGAACGAGAAGGCCGTGGTCGTCGAACGCGTCGAGGAGGATCCCGTCTGGGCCTCCGCCGGCACGTACGATCGCCCGGCGGTGATCATCCTGACCCGTTACGTGCGCGTGCCGGGCGCACGGCGTGTGCCGGTGACGCGTCGCGGCGTCCTCCGCCGCGACGGGCACCGCTGCGGGTACTGCGGCAAGGCGGCCTCGACGATCGACCACGTGATGCCGCGCTCGCGTGGCGGCAAGGACACGTGGGAGAACCTGGTGGCGTGCTGTCTCGCATGCAACAACATCAAGGGCGATCGCACGCCGCAGGAGATGCGGTGGGAGCTGCGGCTCGTGCCCGCCCCGCCGCATGGCTCGTCGTGGACGGTCCGCGGCGTCGACAAGAGCGACCCACGGTGGGAGCCGTACCTGGCGCTCGCGGCCTGACGCTCCGCCCGCCCGCCCGCCCGCCCCGGCTCGCTGGGCTCATCGTCATGCCGCCCGAGGGTGTTTGTCGAGGGATGGACGTCGTGTCTCGGGGGCGCCGCAATCGACCTCCTCCGCCGATGTCGGAGGTCGATCGTATCTTTGACCCACAGGGATTGAGGGAATAGAACACATGTTCTAACCTGTGGGAGTGAGGGCGATCATGCGAGACCAGGTACAGGCCGTACCCGACATCCATGCGCTGCGCGATCGCCTCGAGCGCATGCAGGGGCGTCGTATGGACGCCCCGGTACTTCCGACGCATCCCGCGTTCTCGCCGCTGCTGCCCGGAGGCGGGTTACGCCCGGGCTCGGCCTACGCCCTCGCCCGCTCGTCCTCGCTGCTGCTGGCGCTCATGGCCCGACCCTCGCAAGACGGGGCGTGGTGCGGAGTGATCGGCATGCCCGAGCTGGGGGCCGAAGCCGCAGAGAAGTACGGTCTCGATCTCGACCGGCTCGTCTTCATCCCCGATCCAGGGCCACGGTGGCTCGCGGTGACCGCGACGATCACCGAGGTGCTGCCGGTGGTGGCCGTGCGCCCGCCCGCGGGTTCCACGGCGGCTCGCGGGGGTGCCGAGACCACGCGCCTGGCCGCACGCCTGCGCGACCGCGGGTCGGTGCTGCTCGTGCAGGGCGCTTGGCCGCAGGCCGAAGCGGTGATCGACGTGGCCGACCCGCAGTGGTCGGGGCTCGGTCAGGGCAACGGGTATCTCGCCGGTCGTGAACTGACGGTCTCGGTCAGCAGCCGGCGTTCGCCGAACGCCCGTCGCGCGCGCATGTTGCTGCCCGCCGCCGACGGGTCGATCGAGCTGCTGGGTGCACCCGCCGAACGCCTCATGCCGCGTGATCATGACGCCTACTCAGGGGCGGCTTACCCCGTACGGGCGGTGGGCTGATGCAGGCGCCCACACGCAGCCTCGTGCTGTGGTTTCCCGACTGGCCGATCACGGCGTTCGCTCACGAGACCGTCTCGCCCCCGAAGCCGGATGCCGCCGTCGCGGTGTTCGCGAACAACATCGTCGTGGCGTGCTCGTGGGCGGCCCGGGCGCGGGGGGTGCGTCGGGGTCAGAAGCGCCGCGACGCACAGGCCCTGTGCCCGGCGCTGCAGGTCGTGCCCGCCGACCCCGTGCGCGACGCGCGCGCCTTCGCCCCCGTCGTCGCGCGCGTCGAGGAGTACGCCCCCGGAGTGCAGGTCGTGCGACCCGGGCTGTGCGCGCTGAAAGCGCGAGGACCGGCCCGATACTACGGCGGCGAACGCGAGGCGGCTCGTACGCTGATCCGTCTGCTCGACGACGTCGGTTTCAGCGACGTGCGGGCGAGTGTCGCCGACGGCGTCTTCACCGCCGAGCAGGCGGCGCGATCAGCGCGCAGCGACGACCCGGTGCGGATCGTCCCACCGGGGGAAGCCGGCGCGTTCCTGGCACCCCTGTCCGTCGCGACGCTCGACGACGACGAGTTCGGGAGCCTGCTCGCGCGCCTGGGCGTACACACGCTCGGCGATCTGGCCGCGCTCCCGGTCGAGCGGGTGCGGGAGCGCTTCGGCGGCCGCGGGGTGCGGCTGCATGCCCTATCGGGAGGGCTCGACTCCCAGCCGGTGCAGCCGCGGACGCCTCCGCCCGAACTGCACCGCGACATCGCCTTCGAACCCCCGCTCGAACTCGCCGATCAGATCGCCTTCGGCATGCGCGTGGCGGCCGAGGAGTTCATCGCCGGGTTGGGCGCGCACGACCTCGTGTGCACCGAACTGCGTGTCGTCCTCACCGGCGAACGAGCCGAGCGCAGTGAACGCGTCTGGTTGCATCCGGGGTCGTTCGACGCCGCCGCCGTGGTCGACCGGGTGCGGTGGCAACTCGCCGAAGACGCGCAGGGCATCTTCGGCAGCGGTGTGGCCGGTGTGCACATCGAACCCGAAGCGGTGGATGCCGCAGCCCATCACGCCAAAGGGCTCTTCGGGGCCGGCCCCGACGAACGCGTGCACCACGCGCTGTCGCGCGTGCAGGCCATGCTCGGTCATCGTGCCGTGGTGACGCCGGTCGTCGGCGGCGGGCGATGGCTCGCCGAACGCCAGGTGAACGTGCCGTGGGGCGATCGAGCCGTCACGGCGAAAGATCGTGCGCGGCCCTGGCCCGGCAGCCTTCCCGACCCCCTACCGGCCACGGTGTACCCCGAACCACGCCTGGTCGGCGTGACGGACATCGCGGGCGCCCCCGTGACGGTGGGGGAGCGCGACGTGCTGAGCGCCCCGCCCGCGGTGCTCGAGACGGCGGGGCAGCGTCGTCGTATCCACGAGTGGGCGGGGCCCTGGCCGATCAGCGAGCGCGGGTGGGACCCGTTGCGGGCACGCCGGGCGCACCGATTCCAGGTGATCGATGCCGATGGCGGCGCGTGGCTGCTGGTGGTCGAAGAGGGCGAGTGGCGGGCGGAGGGTCGATATGACTGAGGCGGGGGTGAGCTGATGGGATGGACCAACCCCCCGGTGAAGTGGTCGGAGCTGGAGCGTCTGCTCAGCGACGCCCGTCGGCCGACCGGCACGCCGCCGAACGGCGACGGCGGCGACAGTCCGGCCTGGTCGCACAAGCGCGGGGCTTATGTGCCGCCGTCGATCGAGCGCCCCGACGACCCGATCCCGTACGCCGAATTGCACGCGCACTCGTCGTATTCGTTCCTCGACGGCGCCTCCTCGCCCGAAGAGCTCGTCGAAGAGGCCGAGCGCCTGGGCTTGCACGCCCTCGCCCTCACAGACCACGACGGTTTCTACGGCATCGTGCGCTTCGCCGAGGCGGCCGAGGCCCGCACGGTGAAGACCGTGTTCGGGGCGGAATTGTCGCTGGGACTCAGCGGCCCGCAGAACGGCGCGGCCGACCCCGAGGGTTCGCACCTGCTCGTCCTCGCGCGGCGAGAAGAGGGGTACCACCGTCTCGCCGCCGCGATCACCCACGCGCAGCTCACCGGCGCCGAGAAGGGGCGGCCCGTCTACGACCTCACCGACCTCGCCGAGCGGGCGGGCGGTCCCCGTGACCCGCACTGGGCCGTGCTCACCGGATGCCGCAAGGGAGCGGTCCGGCAGGCGCTGGCATCCGAGGGACCGGCGGGGGCCGCGCGTGAACTCGACACCCTCGTCGACCTGTTCGGCGCGCAGGCCGTCTACGTCGAGCTGATGGATCAGGGCGACCCGCTCGATTCCCGTCGGAACGACGTGCTGGCGGCGCTCGCCGCCGAGCGGGGGCTGGCCACCCTCGCCACCAACAACGTGCACTACGCCGCTCCGCATAAAGAACTGCTCGCCGCCGCCGTGGCCGCGGTGCGGGCGAACCGGGGTCTCGACGAGCTCGACGGGTGGCTGCCCGCCCATGCCGGCGCGCACCTGCGCTCGGGCGTCGAGATGTCGGCCCGGTTCGCGCGCTACCCGGGCGCGGTCGCGCGCACCGTGACGCTGGCCGACGAGATCGCCTTTCCGCTGCGCCGCGCCAAGCCCGCGCTACCGAAACAGAAGGTTCCCGAGGGCCACACGCCCATGTCGTGGCTGCGACACCTGGTGTGGGAGGCCGTGCCCCGCAAGTACCCGGACCTCTCCGACGACGACCGCCGCCGCATCGAACGCGAGCTCGGCGTCATCGAGATGAAGGACTTCCCGGGGTACTTCCTCATCGTCTACGGCATCGTGGCCGAGGCCCGCCGTCGCGGCATCCTGTGCCAGGGGCGCGGGTCGGCCGCCAACAGCGCGGTCTGCTACCTGCTCGACATCACCGCGGTCGACTCCATCTTCTACAAGCTGCCGTTCGAGCGGTTCCTGTCGAGCCTGCGCGACGAGGAGCCCGACATCGACGTCGATTTCGACTCCGACCGCCGAGAAGAGATCATCCAGTGGGTCTACCGGGAGTACGGGCGTGAGCGGGCGGCGCAGGTGGCCAACGTCATCCAGTACCGCCCCAAGAACGCCGTGCGCGACATGGCCCGGGCCCTCGGACATTCGCCCGGTCAGCAGGATGCCTGGTCGAAGCAGGTCGAGCGCTGGGGGGCGACGCTCGAGACCGGAGGCGACCACGACATCCCCGATCAGGTCATCGAGTTCGCGTCGGAGCTGCTGAAGGCGCCGCGACACCTCGGCATCCATTCCGGGGGCATGGTGCTCACCGATCGGCCGGTGGGCGAGGTCGTGCCCATCGAACACGCGCGCATGGAGGACCGCACGGTCATCCAGTGGGACAAAGACGACGCCGCGTGGATGGGACTGGTGAAGTTCGACCTGCTGGGGCTCGGCATGCTCGCGGCCCTGCAGTACTGCTTCGACCTGATCCGGGATGCCACCGGCGAGGAGTGGGAGCTGTCGACCCTGCCGAAAGAAGAGAAGGCCGTGTACGACATGCTGTGCCGGGCCGACTCGATCGGGGTGTTCCAAGTGGAGTCCCGCGCGCAGATGGGGCTGCTGCCCCGCCTGCAGCCGCGGAAGTTCTACGACCTCGTGGTGCAGATCGCACTCATCCGTCCGGGACCGATCCAGGGCGGGGCGGTGCATCCGTTCGTCCGTCGCAAGCTCGGGCAAGAGAAGGTGACCTACGTGCACCCCAAGCTCGAGCCGGTCCTGGCGCGGACGATGGGGGTGCCGGTCTTCCAGGAGCAGCTGATGCAGATGGCCGTGGCGGTCGGCAACTGCTCGGCCGAAGACGCCGACCTGCTGCGCCGGGCCATGGGGTCCAAACGGGGCTTGGAGCGCATCGACTCACTTCGCGAGACGCTGTACGCCGGCATGGCCGAGAACGGCCTCGTCGGTCAGGTCGCCGACGAGCTGTACGCCAAGATCCAGGCGTTCGCGAACTTCGGCTTCGCCGAGTCGCACTCGCTGTCGTTCGCGCTGCTGGTCTATGCGAGCTCGTGGATCAAGCTGCACTATCCGGCGGCGTTCCTCGCGGGACTGCTGCGCGCACAGCCCATGGGGTTCTACTCGCCCGCGACCCTGACCGCCGACGCACGGCGGCACGGCGTGGTGGTGCGCCGGCCCGACCTGTCGCGGTCGGGGGTTGAAGCGACCCTCGAGGCGGTCGATACGACGGCGCCGGAAGATGGACGGGCGGATGCCGGCGGAGCCACGCCCGCAGCGGAGCAGCGACGAGGCAAGGGGTCGCCGACCGGGCTCGACGCGTGCGCGCACGCGCGGCAGCCTCCGACCGGCGACTTCGACCCGTCGGAGCCCGACGAGACCCTGGCGCACCGTCGTGATGGTGGGTTCGCCGTGCGCCTCGGCCTCGCCGGGGTCACCGGTATCGGCACAAAAGTGGCTGCGCGCATCGTCTCCGAACGAGAGCGCGGCGGTGCGTACCGCGACCTCCGCGACCTCGTGCGTCGCACCGGGCTGGTCACGGCGCAGCTCGAGGCGCTCGCGACGGCGGGGGCATTCGAGTGCTTCGGGCACACGCGACGCGAGGCGATCTGGTTGTCGGGTTCGGCCGCACTGGACCGCGCCGAATTCCTCCCCGACTCCCTCGTCGCCGTGCAGCCGCCGTTGTTCACCGACCCGTCGAGCTACGAGATCCTCGCCTCCGACCTCTGGGCGACGGGTCTCTCGGCCGACGACCACCCGCTCACCCACTTCCGGTCGGCGCTCGACGCGCGCGGGGTGCTGACCTCGCGCGAGCTCCGCACGTTCGAGACCGACCGGCGCATCGAGGTCGCGGGGCTCGTCACCCACCGCCAGCGACCGGCCACGGCATCCGGCATCACGTTCCTCAATCTCGAAGACGAACACGGGCTCATGAACATCATCTGCTCCGTCGGGGTGTGGAACAGGTATCGCCGGGTCGCCCGCGAATCACCCGCGCTGATCGTGCGTGGCATGCTCGAACGTTCCATGGAGGGCGTGACGAACGTGGTCGCCGACGGATTCACCGATCTGCGCGTGGGGGTCGCCCACGCGTCGCGGGACTTCCGGTGAGAAGGCAGAGGGGTGGCGCAGCGTCCGGCCGGTCCGCGCAACTTCAGGGGCTCGCCCATCGATCCGGGCGTTGCGGCCTGGGTCCTGATGACCGACGACAACGCCGGGTTCGTCGCCGGCATGTGGTCCGAGTCGAGTGGGGATCCGCGCAGGTCGTACGGACTCTTCTACGACCTCTCCATGTACGGCGGAGACGAACGCGGCAACTTCCATGTGTCGCGGACGGGAGGACCCACGGCCGGTCACCCGTATTCGATCGACTACTCCGCATCCGGACAGACCTTCACCCGCCGCGTCTGGCAACTGCACGTCGGCACGTACGACGGTCGAGAAGCCGTCTCCTACCTCGATGGCCTCTCCGTCCCCTTGGGGCCGGTGAAGGACAAGTTCGGCAACACCTCCATGAAGAACCCGTACCCCTACCCGGACGGCTTGAATCCGACGCCCGCGGAGTTCACCGTCGGCGCGGTGCAGATGGCCTCGACCGTCGGCAACTACGCCGAGGGCACCTTCGCCCGCGTCCGCGTCTGGGACCGTGCTCTGACCGCCGAACAGGTTCGGGCCCTGTACGAGAACGAGCGCCCCGTCGTGCCCTGACAGTGTCGGAGGTGATCCCGCCGCACGCGGGGATTCCGCCCCGCCCCGGCGAACGGGTGTCCGGCCGTGGTCTCGCCGGCTGCCTGCCCGCTGCCGATCCCCGGCAGGGTCTCAGACCACAGGCGAGGGGCCTGCCGGACGCACGACGACGCCCCGCCCGCGACGCCCGCGGCCTGGGGACGGACGCCCACGGCATCCTCGTGCCCTCACTAGACTCGGGCCATCCCGCCGGTTCCGCATCAGACAGGGAGCGCCATGACCGACACACCCACTCCGCCCGACGGCTGGTACCCCGATCCCGCCGGAGGTGGCGGCCTCCGCCGCTGGAACGGCACGTCGTGGACCGACGAGGTGCGGGCGGTCGACGGGAGCAAACCGATCTCCTCCGGAGAGGGGGAGGATGCCACGGTGCCGACGGATGACGACGCTTCGCATGTCGCCGCCTCCGACCGCGACGCGGTCACCTCGGCGACCACGACCCCCGACGACCACCGCGCCGCCGACGAGACGTCGACCGAGTCCTTCGGTGTAGAGGGCGGATCCTCGCCGCTCGCCTCCGACTCGGTCGCCTCCGACTCGGTCGCCGCCCATGTGGGTCACGGCTCGACCGAAGACGCTCCCACCGGGCACGACGACACCCCCGCGGTCCCCTCTTCGACGTCGGGCGAGTCGGCCGCGACGCAGGGTTCGTCCGCCGGGTGGGAGTCGATCGCGGCTCAGGAGGCGTCCGCCGTTCCGGAGCCGTTCGGCGCTCAGGATCGGCCCGCCGCCGAGGAGCCGCGCGCTGCCCGAGAGCCGCTGGCCGCCGAGGAGCCGCCCGCTGCCCACGATCCGTATGTCGCTCCCGCCGCAGGCGCCGGCGCCGCCGCCGCGGCTGCTCTCGCGGCATCGTCGGTCACCCCTCCCGTCACTCCGGCCCCCGCGTTCCCCTCAGCGGCGGCGTATCCCGGTGCTCCCGCCTCGGCGACCTCGGCGGGGGCGCCGGCGTACCCGGGAACCGTCTCCGCCGGCGCACCGTCGTACCCCGGAGCACCCACCGCGGGCGCCCCGGGGTATGCCTCCGCGCCGCCGGTCGGATACGGTGCCGCTCCACGTCGTGACATCAACACGAACACCGTGTGGATCTGGCTTCTGGTGGCGCTGCCGCTGGTGGGGGTTCTGAGCCTGTTCGCATTCGACTGGGGCTCGTTCATGCGCGAGTCGGTGTACAACGACCTGTACTCCGAGTCCCTGGCGGGCCCGTCGATGGCCGGCACGCTCCTCACGGTGGTGTCGTCGGTCCTGAGTCTCGTGCTGGCGGCTGCCACCGTCCTGTTCGCGTTCTTGGACTGGCGTCAGCTGCGCGCCCGCGGAATCGAGCGGCCGTTCCACTGGGCGTGGAGCTTCTTCGTCCTCGCGATCGGCAGCGGCCTCGTCTACATCATCGGGCGCAGCGTGATCGTGCGCCGTCACACCGGCAAGGGCCTCGCCCCGCTCTGGGCGGCGATCGGTGTGACCGTGGTGACGTGGATCATCGCGAGCGTGTGGGTGGTCATGCTCCTGACGCAGATCTTCTCTCTCGTGCAGGAGCTGCAGTACACCTACGGCTACTGAGCGCCGCGCAGTGCGCCGCGGCCTGCGGCGACGGTTTGGTCATCTCGTCTTTTCGCGACGGGGTTGGCGTGCGGCGAATGGGTCGCGTGAAGTGACGTCCGGTGACGCCGTGTCTCGCTGTATGACGGAATCGGCCGTGCCGTTCGCGGGCGAACATACGCTCCTGGGACCGGCGCCAGACGCCGACGACGCCCGGGGAGGCCCCTCATGTCCGCACCGTCCATCGCTCAGCAGATCGGCGACTTCACGTCGGGTTTCGAGGCGCAGATCGGCGATCGCCTTGCCGGCGTCTTCGCCGGTGAGCAGGCCGATCTGCGCGACGCCGGGGTGCCCGACGCGGCGCTCGGCATCGGCGATGCGGCTCCCGACGCCGTCCTCGTCGAGGTCGACGGGACGGCGTCGTCGTTCTCAGCGGCTCGGGGCGGGGAGGTGTCCGTCGTCGTGTTCTATCGCGGCGCGTGGTGCCCGTACTGCAACATCACCCTGCGCTCGTACCAGCAGAAGCTCCTTCCGGCGCTGCGCGAGCGCGGCGTGAGGCTGATCGCCGTGTCGCCGCAGACGCCCGACGGGTCGTCGCAGAGCGCGACGAACGGGTCCCTCGAGTTCACGGTGCTGTCGGACCCCGGTAACGTCCTCGCGGAGAAGTTCGGTATCGTCACCGAGCCCAGCGCCGCCGCGCGTGCAGCGCACACGGATCTCGGCTTCGACGTGGCCGATAGCAACGCCGACGACACCGCTCGGGTGCCGTTCCCGTCCGTCTACGTCATCGACGAGGCGGGTGTCGTGCGCTTCGCCGACGTGCACGTCGACTACACCACCCGCACCGAGCCGGAACAGATCGTCGACGTCCTCGACCGGCTCAGCGGTCGGTAGCTCAGGCCCGGTGTCTATCGTCGCGTCGGCGTCGGGCGTCGACTCAGCGGACGTTCACGTCGCGGTTGTCCGCCGCACCGCGATGATCGCATCGAGCAGGGCGTGCGCGGTGTCGTCCTTCGACCCGGATGCCGTGGCGACGACGTCGCCGTCGCGTCCGACGATCGTGAGGGCGTTGTCGACGGTCTCGAAACCCTGTGCCCAGCCGACCGCATTGGCCGCGAGCAGGTCGACGCCCTTTCGCGCCGCCTTCACGCGGGCGCGCTCGCGCAGCTCCTCATCGTCGGCCACCGTCTCGGCGGCGAAAGCGATGATCGTCTGACCGTCGCGGCGGTGAGCCACCAAGCCCGCCACGATGTCGCGGTTCTCGACGAGCTCAAGGGTCACGCCGCCGGGGGAGTCCTGTTTGCGGATCTTCTGGTCGGCGACCGCGGCCACGGAGTAGTCCGCGACGGCCGCGGCCATGACGATCACGTCGGCGCCGGGGGCCACGGCATCCATCGTCCTTCCGAGATCCTCGGCGGTGCCCGCGGCGATCACCTCGACCCTCGGATCCGGACGGACGTGGGCGTCGAGGTGTGCGGCGACGAGCGTGACATCCGCGCCGCGGTCGGCGGCGGCGCGCGCGATGGCGACGCCCTGGCGTCCGCTGGAGCGGTTGCCGATGAAGCGCACCGGATCGATCGGCTCGCGTGTGCCACCGGCGCTCACGACGATCGACAGGCCCCGGAGGTCTTGCGGGCGCTCGACGAGGGCGAGGGCCGCGGCGACGATCTCTTCGGGCTCCGACATGCGCCCGGGTCCCGAGTCTCCGCCCGTCAGCACGCCGTCGGCGGGACCGACCACGTGCACCCCACGGGCGCGGAGCACCTCCATGTTGTGCGTCGTCGCCGGGTGCCGCCACATCTCGGTGTGCATCGCCGGGGCGACCACCACCGGCGCGGTCGTGGCGAGCAGCGTCGTGCCGAGCAGATCGGATGCGAGGCCCGCGGCCATGGCGGCGAGGGTGTTGGCGGTGGCCGGGGCGACGATGACCAGGTCGGCGGACTGGCCCAGGGCGACGTGACGCACGCTCGCGACGTCGTCGTGCACCGACGTCGTGACGGGATTGCGGCTGAGCGATTCCCAGGTCGGCAGACCGACGAAGCGCAGCGCGTCGTCTGTGGGGATGACGTGCACGTCGTGTCCCGCCTTCACGAGCAACCTCACGAGGCTGACGGTCTTGTACGCGGCGATACCGCCGGTCACTCCCACCACGACGAACATCGCTCCAGTCTTCCAGGTCGCTTCGCATCGCGGGGCGGCCGCGGCGGGATGCGAGCGCGGGGTGGGGCTCCCGTGTGGGACGTCACGAGAACAGGGGATGCGCCGAGAACAGGCCGATCTGCGGCGAATCGGGCCTGTTCTCGGCGCGAAGCCTGTTCTCGCGCGACGCCGGTTTATCAGACAGCCCTGATCCCGGCGCAAGCGCTATCTTCGGCGCTGCCCGCACCGACCGACGCCCGTGCCGACCGCGGGCCGTGTCAGCCGTGACGCGGGTAGCGTGGACGAAATGTGCACGGTCGTGATCGACGTCCCCGAGGCCGCGGGCGAGCCTGTTCGCCTGCTCGCCGTCCGTGACGAGGAGCGCGACCGACCGTGGCGCGGCCTGGGACCCTGGTGGCCCGAGCGTGGCGGCATCCTGGGCGTTCGCGACGACCGCGCGGGCGGCGCGTGGCTGGCCGTCGACCCCGACGCGGGACGACTGGCCGTGCTCCTCAACCGGCAGGACCTGTCTGCTCGCTCGGACGACGAGGTCGTCAGCCGAGGTGGCATCCCGCTCGACGCGGTGGGGGCGGGCATCCCGGATCGACCGATCACGAGGGGGTTCAACCTCGTCGAGGTGGATGCCGACGGTGCCCACCTCGTGGAGTGGGACGGCCTCGTCGCACGGCGCTCGCGGATCGCGCCCGGCACCCACATGGTCGCCCACCACGCGGTCGACGACCCGGCGACCCCGCGCATCGGACGGTGGCTCGAGGACTTCCGTCGTGCCGGCATCGGACCGGGCGACGGCTGGTGGATGCCATGGCTCGACGTCGTCGCGCACTCCACCAGCGATCCGTCGGCGTCGGTGCTGCGGCGAGACGCCCACGACGGTCACGTTCTGGAGTCGTTGCTGGTGTGCGTGGCGAGCATCGGACCGCAGGGAGTCGACATGCGTCAGGCGACCCCCGCCGAACCCGGCCGCTGGGACGACGGGCTCATCGCGGGGCTGCGCCGTCGCGTCGGCGACCCGGACGTCGTCGGCTGAGGCGTCTCGGCCACGGCATCCCGACCACGGCATCCCCGACCATGGTGTCCTGACGGCAGTATCCCCGATCACGCGTCCCTGACCAGGGCGTCCGACCGTAGCGTCGCCGAGCCTCGCACCCGAGACCACGCCATCCCCGCCCCGGACATCCCCGCCCAGGTTTCTACGCCTGTAGCGTCGTCGAGCCCTGCACCGAGGCCACACCATCCCCGCCCCGGACATCCCCGCCCAGGCGTCACCGCCTGTAGCGTCGTCGACCCCTGCGCCGAGGCCACACCACCCCCGCCCCAGACATCCCCACCGAGGCGGCCCGCGAACACGCATCCGACCCGCCGATCGTCGCGCACTAAACTGGTGGCATCCCGCCTTCGTAGCTCAGGGGATAGAGCGCCGCACTCCTAACGCGGGCGTCGCAGGTTCGAATCCTGTCGGGGGCACCCTTCCTCCGTCGTCGACGGCAGAGCGGCGAGTGGCCGTCGACGCCACAGCGGCGAGTGGCCGTCGACCCCCCCCTCGTGAGACCGCACGTCTGACGAGACCGGGATCAGCCGCGTGCGTTCGTCACGATCGGGGGATCCTGCGGCGTGCATTGCCGCCACCGCGTTCGCCTGGCATGATTACTGAACGATCGGTCGGAAATTCTCGAAGTCGAGGGCGGACGATCCCGCCGGAGTCGGCGGGGGAGAGGACGGCGATGTCGGACGCGATTCTCACCGGCGGTGCACGCGCACCGGGTGAGCAGCAAGAGCCGCGGTTGCGGATCGAGTCGGCGGGTGATCGCGTCGTCGCGACCCTCGACCGCCCCGACCGGCGCAACGCGATCGATCAGGCGACGGTTGACGAGCTGCACGAGCTCTGCGCCGCGCTCGAGGAGCAGCCGCGCACCCTCGTCCTGGCCGGGGCGGGCGGAATCTTCGCCGCCGGAGCAGACATCGCCCAGCTACGCGAACGCACCGGCGACGACGCACGCCGCGGCATCAACGCCGCCGTCTTCGACCGCATCCGCCACCTGCCGATGCCCGTGATCGCCGCCGTCGACGGCCTCGCCCTGGGCGGCGGCGCCGAGCTCGCGTACGCGGCCGACATCCGCATCGGCACCCCTCGCGCGCGCTTCGGCAACCCCGAGCCGGGCCTCGGCATCATCGCGGCGGCGGGAGCGTCGTGGCGACTGCCCGAGATCGTGGGGCACGCGCGCGCGAGCGAACTGCTGCTCACCGGGCGCGTGATCGACGCCGACGAGGCCCTCGCCTGGGGGCTGCTGTCGAGCGTGCACGAGCCCGACGACCTGCTCGCCAGTGCGCACGCGATCGCCGACCGGATCGCCGCGAACTCCGCCCGCGCCACGGTTCTCACCAAACGCGTTCTGCTGGCCCCGCGCGCCGCGCACCCCGCCATCGACGGCGAGCTGCAGGCGGAGCTCTTCGACGGCGCCGACAAACGCCGGCGAATGACCGCGTTCCTGGACAGGAAGAAGCCGTGACCCCTCCCGACACCCGCACCGCCACGACGACGCAGCCCGCGCTCTCCGGATCCCTCCCCGCCGCCGTCGGGGTGCTCGGCGGGGGTCGCATGGGAGCCGGCATCGCGCACGCGTTCCTGCTCGCCGGCTGCCGCGTGCACATCGTCGAGCGCGATGCCGACACCGTCGAGGCGGCGCGCAGCCGCGTGGAGACCGCATTGACCCGCTCCGCGCTGAAGGGCGCGCAGATCCCGGATGCCGACACCCTCACCGCCGGCATTGACCTCGCCGCCTTCGCCGGTGCGGGGCTCGTCGTCGAGGCCGTCCCCGAGGATCGTGCCCTCAAGCTCGACGCCCTCCGGCGGATCGAGGAGGTCGTCGACGAGGATGCGGTCCTGGCATCCAACACCTCGTCGATCTCGATCGACGCGCTCGCCGCATCGCTGGCGTACCCCGAGCGGTTCCTCGGCCTGCACTTCTTCAACCCCGTGCCGGCATCCGCGCTGGTCGAGGTCGTGATCGGCGCGCGCACGCACCCGGGGGTGGTCGAGAGGGCGACGCGGTGGGTCGACGCCATCGGCAAGACCGCCGTCGTCGTGCGCGATGCGCCGGGTTTCGCGTCGAGTCGGCTCGGGGTGGCGCTGGGGCTCGAGGCCATCCGCATGCTCGAGGAGGGGGTCGCCTCGGCGCACGACATCGACACGGCGATGGAGCGGGGGTATCGGCATCCGATGGGACCGCTTCGAACGACCGACCTCGTTGGACTCGACGTGCGCCTGGGCATCGCCGAAGAACTCGAGCGCGCGTTCGGCGCCCGCTTCACCCCGCCCGCGCTGCTGAGGAGACTCGTCGCCGAGGGGCATCTGGGCCGGAAGTCCGGCCGCGGTTTCTACGAATGGAGCGAATGATGACGTTTCTCCCCAGCTACGTGAACGGCGCGTGGTGGACGCCCGAGGGGGATCCGGATGCCGCGATCGTTCGCGACGCATCGACGGGCGACGAGATCGTGCGCGTCAGCACCCGCGGGTTGGACCTCGCCCGCGCGGTGGAGTACGCGCGCAAGGCCGGCCGGAAAAGCATCGGCTCACACACCTTCCCCCAGCGCGCGATGGTGCTGAAGAACCTCGCGATCGCCCTGAACGACCGCCGCGAAGAGCTCTATGCCCTGTCGGAGCGCTCCGGCTCGACCCGCCGCGATTCGCTCAGCGACGTCGACGGCGGCATCGGCGTGCTCTTCACCTTCTCGTCGAAAGCGCGCCGCGAGCTGCCCGCCGGCAACGTCGTGCTCGATGGGCCGATCGAGCCGCTGTCGAAGGACGGCTCCTTCCTCGGCCGGCACGTGTACACGCGCCTCCCGGGCGTCGCGGTGCAGATCAACGCCTTCAACTTCCCCATGTGGGGCGCGCTCGAGAAGTTCGCCCCGGCCTTCCTCGCGGGCCTCCCGACCATCGTCAAGCCCGCGACCCCCACCTCGTACGTCGCCGAGGCGTGGGTGCGCATCGCCGTCGAGTCGGGGCTGCTTCCCGAGGGCTCGCTGCAGCTGGTGAGCGGCGGTGTCCCGGGCCTGTTCGACCTGCTCGACGTGGGCGACACCGTCGGCTTCACCGGCAGCGCCTCCACGGCCGAACGCCTGCGCGCACAGTCGAGATCGGGCGTCCGCTTCACCAGCGAGACCGACTCGATCAACGCCTCGATCCTCGGCCCCGACGCGGTGCGCGGCACCCCCGAGTTCGACGCGTACGTGAAGCAGCTGCTCGTAGAGCTCACCACCAAGGCGGGACAGAAGTGCACCGCGATCCGTCGGGCGATCGTGCCGGCGGGGATGACGGATGCCGTGGCCGAGGCGCTGCGGCAGAAGATCGCGGAGCGCGTCGTCGTCGGCGACCCGCGTGCCGAGGGTGTGACGATGGGCCCGGTCGTCTCCCTCGCGCAGCGCGAGGAGGTGCGGCGTCAGGTGGCGGCGCTCACCGACGCCGGTGGGCGCTTCGTCGTCGGATCGGCCGAGGCTCCCGATGCCCGGACGGTCGACGGTTCCCCGACCGACGGTGCCTTCCTCCAGCCGATGCTCCTGGCCTTCGCGGATGCCGCGACCCCCGCCGTCAACGACATCGAGGCTTTCGGCCCCGTCGCCAGCATCGTGGAGTACACCGACGTCGCCGAGGCGGCCGAGATCGTGGGTCGGGGCGGCGGGTCGCTCGTCACGAGCGTCGCCACCCACGACCTCGACGTCGCGACCGAGCTGCTCACGCGCATGGGCGCGATGAACGGCCGTGTGCTCTTCCTCGACCGCGACGACGCCCGCACCTCGACCGGCCACGGTGCCCCCGTGCCGCATCTCGTGCACGGTGGCCCCGGCCGTGCCGGCGGTGGCGAGGAGCTCGGCGGCATCCGCTCTGTGCTCCACTACATGCAGCGGACGGCCATCCAGGGATCTCCCCGCATGCTCACCGCGCTCACCGGGGTGTGGCATCCGGGTGCCGACACCGACACCGGCGGCATCCATCCCTTCCGCAAGGCCCTCTCGGAGCTGAGGATCGGGGATGCCGTGGACTCGGCCGAACGCGAGGTCACCCTCGACGACATCGAGGTGTTCGCGACCTTCACCGGCGACACGTTCTACGCTCACATGGACGAGGCGTCCGCCGCGGCGAATCCTTTCTTCCCGGGGCGCGTCGCGCACGGATACCTGCTCGTGTCGTGGGCGGCCGGGTTGTTCGTCGATCCCGCACCGGGTCCGGTGCTGGCGAACTCGGGCCTGGAGAACCTCCGCTTCGTCACCCCCGTCTCACCCGGCGACCGCATCCGCGTCGCCCTCACGGCCAAGCAGATCACCCCGCGCGAGACCGACGAGTACGGCGAGGTGCGGTGGGACGCCGTCATCCGGAACCAGGATGACGAGATCGTCGCCCAGTACGACGTGCTGACGCTGGTGGCGAAGACGTGGCAGCCGGCGCCGGTGCCGGCGTGAGCGTGCGGCCGTTGCGGTTCGACAACCCCGTGGATACAATTTACTGAACGATCGGTCTGTAAAGGAGTCGATGATGACGATGACCGCACCCGAGTCCGCCCCCGTCGTCGACGACGGCGAGGTCGTGTTCGACGCCCTCATCGAGGCCGACGGCCGTATCGAACCGCGCGACTGGATGCCGGAGGGGTACCGCCGCACGCTCATCCGGCAGATCTCGCAGCACGCGCATTCCGAGATCATCGGTATGCAGCCCGAGGGGGCGTGGATCACCCGGGCGCCGAGCCTGAAGCGCAAGGCGATCCTGCTCGCCAAGGTGCAGGACGAAGCCGGTCACGGCCTGTACCTCTATTCCGCCGCGCAGACCCTGGGCATCACGCGCGACGAGATGACGCAGCAGCTCGTCGACGGGAAGGCGCGCTACTCGTCGATCTTCAACTACCCCGCCCCGACCTGGGCCGACATGGGCGCGATCGGGTGGCTCGTCGACGGCGCCGCGATCTGCAATCAGGTGCCGCTGTGCCGGGCATCGTACGGACCCTACGGCCGCGCGATGGTGCGTATCTGCAAAGAGGAGTCGTTCCACCAGCGGCAGGGTTTTGAGATCCTGCTCACCCTGATGCAGGGCACCGAGGCGCAGCGCGAGATGGCTCAGGATGCCGTCGACCGCTGGTACTGGCCGAGCCTCATGATGTTCGGGCCCCCCGACGACGACTCGCCCAACTCCGTCCAGTCGATGGCATGGAACATCAAGCGCTTCAGCAACGACGACCTGCGCCAACGGTTCGTGTCGATGCTGGTTCCGCAGGCAGCCGTGCTCGGCGTCACGCTTCCCGACCCCGAGCTCCGTTTCGATGACGAGACCGGGCGGTACGAGATGGGCGAGATCGACTGGACCGAGTTCCACGAGGTGCTCGCCGGGCGCGGACCGCTCAACACCACCCGCCGCCGGCACCGCCGCGACGCCCACGAAGAGGGCGCATGGGTGCGCCAAGCCGCCGCGGCTTACGCCGCGAAGAAGCAGCGCCGCATCGCGCAAGAGGCCGCCTGATGGCCACGCCCGGCGGCAGCCCCGCCGAGACCTGGCCCCTGTGGGAAGTGTTCGTACGCGCGAGCCGCGGCCTCAGCCACGTTCACGTCGGATCGCTCCACGCCCCCGATGCCGCGTTCGCCGTGCGCAACGCCCGCGACCTTTACACCCGCCGTGGAGAGGGGGTGTCGGTGTGGGTCGTGCCCTCGGATGCCGTGACCACCAGCGACCCGGGAGCGAAAGGCGCATTCTTCGAGTCGCCGTCGGGGAAGAACTATCGCCACGCCGTGTACTACACCGCGTCCGAGGGGGTGCCGCACCTGTGAGCACCGCGACCGGATCCGGCGCGGCGTCGGTGGCTGAGCCTGTCGACGCTTCCGGCGCGGGGGACCGGCCCCTTCGACAGGCTCAGGGACCTGACGCGGCGTCGGTGGCGAGGCCCGTCGAAGTCTCCGAGGACCCCCACGCCGCAGACCCGCACGGCGACGTCTCGCTCGACGCGCGCCCGCTCTCCTCCGAGTTCGCCGGGGAAGAGCAACGCGCCGTCGATTCCGACGTCGCCGCCTACGCGATGCGCCTCGGCGACGACGCGCTCATCCTCGCGCAGAACCTCAGCGGGTGGATCGCGCGTGCGCCCGAGCTCGAAGAGGACGTGGCCCTCGGCAATATCGCCCTCGATCTGCTCGGCCACGCCCGTTCGCTCCTGCGCTACGCCGGTAGTCACGACGGCCGGAGTGAGGACGACCTCGCCTACTGGCGCGACGAGCGCGCGTTCCGCTGCGCGTGGCTGTTCGAGCTCCCGCGCGGCGACTTCGCGCACACGGTCGCGCGCCAACTCCTCGCCTCGGCATTCCTCCTCGAGCTGTACCGCGAGCTCACGGCATCCACCGATCCCGTCCTCGCCGCCGTCGCGGCCAAAGCGGAGAAAGAGGTGGACTACCACCGCGACCACGCCGTGCAGTGGACGCTGCGCCTGGCCGGGGGGACCGACGAGTCCCGCCGACGCTTCCTCGTCGCGCTCGACGACACCTGGCCGTTCCTCGACGAGCTCTTCCGCGACGAGCCCCTGCACGACCGTCTCGGAGACGTCGCGGTGCGTCCCTCGACGCTGCGCGGGCGCGTCGATGACGTGCTGGCGGCGGTGCTCGCGGAGGAGGACGTGCCGGTTCCCGCGATCCCCGGGTCCTCGGCCGGCGGACGCCGCGGCATCCATCACCCCGCTTTCGGGCCGCTCCTCGCCGAGATGCAGGTGCTGGCCCGCCGCCACCCGGGGGCGACCTGGTGATGGCGCTGTTCGAACGTGCACGCGAGGTCGTCGCGGCGGTCGTCGATCCCGAGGTCCCGGTGCTCACGATCGACGACCTCGGGGTGCTCCGCGATGTGCGCCTCGACGGCGACACCGTCACGGTCACGATCACGCCCACGTATTCGGGGTGTCCCGCCGTCGACGCGATCCGCGACGACATCCTGCTCGCGCTGACCTCGGCCGGCTTCGAGCGCGTCGTCGTGCAGACCACCCTCGCCCCCGCGTGGACGACCGACTGGATGAGCGAGGCCGGCAGGCGCAAACTCACCGCCTACGGCATCGCCCCGCCCACCGGACGCGCGCCCGCCGGACCCATCCGCCTGACTCTCAGCGTCGCCTGCCCGCGCTGCGGCTCCCTCGACACGCGCGAGGTCTCCCGCTTCGGCTCCACCTCGTGCACGTCGCACTGGGAATGCCGCGCCTGCCTCGAGCCCTTCGACCACTTCAAGGCGCTCTGATGACGACGATGGATGCCGTGCCCCCGAGCCCCGCGCGAGTCCCCGCGTCGGTCACCGGCGTCGCGCGTGCCGACATCCCGCACGCCCGCGCGCGATTTCACACCCTGCGGGTCGCCGAGGTGCGCCCGCTCACGCCGACGGCGATCGAGGTGACTTTCACCGTCCCCGACGATCTCGCCGACGCCTTCGACTACGCGCCCGGTCAATACGTCGCGCTGCGTGCCCATGTCGACGGAGAGGAGCTGCGTCGCTCCTACTCGCTGTGCCGCCCGCCCGCGCGTGGCTCTCTCAGCGTCGGCATCAAACGCGACCCCGAGGGCCGGTTCTCGTCCTGGGCTCACGAGGGACTGCATCCCGGCGACCGGATCGACGTCATGAGTCCGCAGGGCACCTTCGTCTCGAGGGACTCGACGGCCACCGGCCACGTCGTCGCGATCGCCGCGGGATCGGGGATCACCCCGATCATGGCGCTCGCCGAGGGCGTGCTCGAACGATCCGCCGAGACGCGCGTGACGATCGTGTACGCCAATCGCTCGTCGACCGACGTCATGTTCGTCGACGAGCTCGCCGACCTGAAGGACCGCTACCCGGCCCGACTGACCCTTCACCACGTGCTCTCACGCGAGCAGCGCACCGCACCGCTGTTCTCCGGTCGCCTCGACGAGGAGCGCCTACACGTGATCCTGTCGCGGCTCATCGATACGGCATCCGTCGACGAGTGGTTCCTGTGCGGGCCGTACGCGCTGGTCGAGCTGTGCCGCGGGGTGCTGGGGGAGGTGGGCGTGCCGCGGGACCGCGTGCGATTCGAGCTCTTCACCGCGGGCGACGGCGATGCGCCCGCGCAGGCCGGCGGAGTGCGCCCCGTGCGCGTCCGCGCCGACGAGGCGGTGCGCCGCATCGCGTTCACGCTCGATGGGCAGTCCGCCGCGGTCGAGAGCCCGGTCGCCGCGAACGAGACGATCCTCGCCGCCGCCCTCCGCGTGCGCCCCGACGTGCCCTTCGCCTGCGCCGGTGGTGTGTGCGGCACCTGCCGCGCCCGCGTGATCGAGGGGGCGGTGTCGATGACCGAGAATTATGCGCTCGAACCCGACGAGATCGAGCGCGGCTACGTCCTCACCTGCCAGTCGCACCCGCGCACCGACGTCGTGCGCGTCGACTACGACGGATGAGAGGGATGCCGTGATCGACTACGCCTTCGCCGAGGGTCTCGCCGAGATCACCCTGAACGCGCCGTCGCGCCGGAACGCCCTCCGTGTCGACGATCTGCGCGCGCTCGCCGAGGCCTACGACCGTGCCGAGGCCGATGGGGCGCGCGCCGTGCTGCTGTGCGGCGAGGGACCCTCGTTCTGCGCCGGGCGCGACATCTCGGGCGTCGACCCGGCCACCGACGACGTCGCGGGGTACCTCGAGGGCACACTCGCGCCCCTGCTCCGTCGCATGTCGGCGTTCCCCGCGCCGACTTTCGCCGCCGCCCATGGGGCGTGCCTCGGCGTGGGTCTCGGTCTGCTCATCGCCACCGACGTGGTCTACGTCGCGGACGACGCCAAGATCGGCTCCCCGTTCGCCGCCCTCGGCGCGACCCTCGACTCCGGCGGCCACGCGCTCTTCGTCGAACGCCTCGGCACGCACGCCACCCTCGATCTCATCTACACCGGCCGCATGCTGACCGGTGAGGAGGCGGTACGCGCCGGGCTCTTCTCACGGGTGGTCCCGGCATCCGAGATCCAGGATGCCACCGGGCTCGCCGCCCGTCGCGCGGCGGCCGGGCCCACCGAGGCGTTCCGCGCCAGCAAGCGCATCGTGACGACCGTCCGCGACGAGCGGCTGGGCCTCTGGGAGGCGATGGCGCTCGAGAACCGCGCGCAGACGGCCCTCGCCCGCACCGACGACTACCGCGAGGGCTTCGCGGCGTTCCAGGCGAAGCGCGCGCCGGAGTTCACGGGGCGGTGAGGTCGACGGCGCGGGACATGTCCCCCTGCGTGCGCATTCCGGGGGTCGAGACGGCCCGGAGTGGGACATGTCGTCGCACCGACCCCACAGTCCATGTCCCGAGTCGTGCGACAGAGCGGTATCGGGGCTGCACGGAGTGGGGCATGAGCCGGCCGGCCCGCCGATCTGGGCGAGGCCCGGTTCGCCGCGCGACCCCCGGCCGCCGTTGATGGTGAGATCGCCTCATGTCGATCGATGAACAAGACGAACTCGCCCGGTTGCGTCGCCGGGCCTACTCTCCGACGGCTGACATCGCCTCCGACCCGCTCGCCCTGCAACGACTGATCGAGCTCGAGGCGCGGCCGGTCGCGGCGGAAACGGAACCCGCTCCGGTCGAGGGGGAACCCCTCATCCCCGCTCGTGAAACGGCACCGGATGTCGCTCCCGCCCCGCCGCGCTTCTCCCTACCGCGCCCGCGTCGATCGACGGTCGTGCTCCTGGGAGCGGCGGCCCTCGTCGTCGCAACCCTGGTCACGGCCCTGACCCTCGTCCAGCGCGTGCAGACCGACCCTCTGCAGACCGGTGCGACGCAGATCGCACGGCTGCCGGCCGATCCGACTTTCGACGTCCCCTCCACGCTGGCACGGGGCGTCACCGGCGAGGTCACCGCCTACGAGGAGTTCGAGGGTTTCCGGGCGGTGACCCTGCCCTCGTATCAGGATCCGGGGGGAACGGCGCGCTGCATGACGCTCTGGCAGCCCGCGTTGCTCGACACGAGCGGCGGGTCCGGCTTCTCCTACAACGGGGATTACTTCGTGATGAGCGTCTGTGGCGCCGGTGTCTTTCCGCCGGCCTCGACGATGCTGCTTCGGGAGGAGACACCCGAGCGCGAGCAGACGAATTTCCCCGCGGGCACCGCCCTGCAGTTCGTGTACGACGAGGAGAACGACGAGGTCGTCGTCTTCCGAGGCTGACCCCACCGCTCGCCCGCCCCGCGGCCGTTTGCTCGTCCCGCCGGTGCTCGCCCGCCGCTTGCCCGCCCCGCATCCGCCTGCTCGGTGCCCTCGCGGCGGCGTCCTGCTGATACCCGGATCGCCGCGCGCAGCCGATTCGTCCGCGAGATGCCTTCTCGCTGTGCAGAGACCCCGGAGACACGACGATGCCCCGGCACCGGGCCGGGGCATCGTTCGCGCAGCGAGGGGGTCAGGCGGTGTTCGTCACCGCGAACTGCACCGAACCCTGGGGGTCGATCTGCGCGTCGAGCACGCGGTCGTCGAGGACGGCCGCGGCGTCGGTGTCGAGGAAGACCCGCGCGCCGGCGTTCTCCACGACGGTGTCGGCCGGTTCGGGGGAGTCGACGACCGAGAGCGCGAACTGCGACTCGGGCGATCCGGCTCCGGCGATGCGTACGCCGCCCTGGGCGGCATCCGGGAACTGGGCGGTGATGGTCTTGACGGCGGTCGTGGCCTCTTCGGTGAGCGTCAGCATGGGTGACTCTCCTTTTCTGATCGACGACAGGAGCCAGCCACGATGCCGAGAATGGCAGCGGCTCTCAACTCCTCGCGGCCATTGCCAGGGGTTTCCCACCGTCCGCTCAGGCGTCAGGGAAGCAGCCCCGCGCGCCGCGCGCGGGTCACGGCGGCGTGCCGGGTGGAGGCGTCGAGTTTCGCCATCGCCGAGGCCAGGTACGACTTCACCGTGGTCTCGCGAAGACCGAGGGATGTCGCGATCTCGCCGTTCGTCGACCCCACGGCCGCGCACGCCAACACATCGGTCTCGCGCCGTGAGAGGTGCAGGTCCGAATCGACGGCGGCGGCCGGTGCGTCGCCGGTCAGCGCGGCGAGGCGCGCCTCGATGTCTTCGAGGCGGCGGCGCACGTCCGCGTCGCCGACGGTCGCGGCGATGCTGCGCAGCTGCGCGTAGCTCTCCCGGATCTCTTCGCGCGCTCCGGCGCCGAGGCCGCCCTCGACGGTCGGAGCCGCCGAGAGTCGTCGCTCCACCTCCGCGCGCACGCGCAGCTCGGCGCCGAGCTCGCCGGCGACGTCGAACGCCGGTCGCGCCTGCGCGTCGCTGATCGGCGTCTGCGTCCACGAGCCGCAGTACAGCACGCCGCGGGCCGCGCCTGCGACGAGCACGGGTACGGCGAACAGCGTCGCGATGCCCTCACCGAGGATGGCGCGGTCGTAGTCGTGGGTGATCGTGCGGGAGGTGCGGTAGTCCAGCGTCATCCGCGGACGACGCTCGATGAGCGCGCGTCCGCCGAGGCCGCGGGACTCGTGCACCACGAGGCCCTCGATGCTCCGCGTACGCGCGCCCACGACGGTCGTGACGTGAACGGCGCCGTCGTGCTCGAGGCCACCGAAGGCGACGGGGAAATGCGTACGCCGGGCGAGCTCGGCCACGGCGTGCGAGATCAGGCTCGTGTCGTCTCGAAGAGTGGATGGTGCTCCCACGCACTACCTACTTCCGGGGGTGACGGCCTCATCGCCGCGTTTCGTAGCGTCGACCCTACCACCGGGAGCGTTTTCACAGCCCGGTCATACCCCCCTTTCGGCGCAGTGCAGCGCCGGACTCATGAGGCAAGGAGGCCACATGACGGATCGTCGCATCGACGGTGCCCCCACGGGCGGCGTCGACTACATCGCGGTCGAGGAGTCCGCACCGTTCCAGGAATTGAAGCGGCGCCAGCGCAGCTTCGTCTTCCCGTTGGCGGTGGCGTTCCTCGTCTGGTACTTCGTCTACGTTCTGCTGTCGTCGTTCGCGCCTGACTTCATGGCCCAGCCGGTATCGGGCGCGATCACCGTAGGGCTGCTGTTCGGGCTCGGTCAGTTCGTCACCACGTTCGCCATCACCATGGGCTACGTCGCGTACGCCAACCGTCGACTCGACCCCGGAGCGCAGCAGTTGCGCGAGGAGCTCGAGCGGACTGAGGGGGGTCGGTCGTGAACGACGTGCTCACCCAGCTCGACGCGGCCGCACAGACGGTCGAGAACAACCCCGTGCTGAACATCTCGATCTTCGGCGCGTTCGTCGCCGTGACGTTGTTCATCGTCATCCGGGCCAGCCGCAACAGCAAGACCGCCGCCGACTACTACGCCGCCGGTCGGTCTTTCACCGGTCCGCAGAACGGCTTCGCGATCGCCGGCGACTACCTCTCCGCGGCGTCGTTCCTCGGCATCGTCGGAGCGATCGCGATCAATGGCTACGACGGCTTCCTCTACTCCATCGGGTTCCTCGTGGCGTGGCTGGTCGCGCTGCTGCTGGTGGCGGAGCTCATGCGCAACACCGGCAAGTTCACGATGGCCGACGTGCTGTCGTTCCGCCTCAAGGAGCGGCCGGTGCGGATGGCCGCAGCCATCACGACGCTCGCGGTGTGCTTCTTCTACCTCCTCGCGCAGATGGCCGGTGCCGGTGGCCTGGTGTCGCTGCTCCTCGGGATCACCGAACGCGTGGGCCAGTCGATCGTCGTCGGGGTGGTCGGCATCCTGATGATCGTGTACGTGCTCATCGGCGGCATGAAGGGAACGACCTGGGTGCAGATCGTCAAGGCGTTCCTGCTCATCGGCGGGGCGCTGGTCATGACGGTGTGGGTGCTGGCGATCAACGGCTTCAACTTCAACACACTCCTCGAGAGCGCTGTCGCGGCGTCGCCGAAGGGGGAGGCGATTCTGGCGCCGGGCCTGCAGTACGGCAAGAATCCGTGGGACTTCATCTCGCTCGCTCTCGCGCTCGTGCTCGGCACCGCGGGTCTTCCGCACGTGCTGATGCGCTTCTACACCGTGCCGACCGCCAAGGAGGCGCGGCGCTCGGTCGTGTGGGCGATCTGGCTCATCGGGCTCTTCTACATCCTCACCCTTGTGCTGGGCTACGGCGCCGGTGCTCTTGTGGGGTCGGAGGCGATCCTCGCCGCTCCCGGCGGCGTCAACGCGGCGGCACCCCTGCTCGCCCTCGCCCTCGGCGGTCCGCTGCTGCTCGGTTTCATCTCGGCGGTGGCGTTCGCGACCATCCTCGCGGTGGTGGCGGGTCTGACGATCACCGCCGCAGCCTCGTTCGCGCACGACATCTACGCCAACGTGATGAAGAAGGGCGACGTCCCTCCCGACGGCGAGGTCAAGGTCGCCCGCCGCACCGTGATCGTCATCGGCGTGCTGGCGATCCTCGGCGGCATCGGCGTGCAGGGGCAGAACGTGGCGTTCCTCGTGGCCCTCGCCTTCGCCGTGGCGGCTTCGGCCAACCTGCCGACCATCTTGTTCTCGCTGTTCTGGCGCAGGTTCACCACGCGCGGCGCGGTCTGGAGCATGTACGGCGGTCTCGGGTCGGCCCTCGTGCTGATCTTCCTCTCGCCCGTGTTCTGGGGCACGCCCACCAGCGTGTTCGCCGATACCGGGGTGGCGATCTGGCCGCTGAACAACCCCGGCATCGTGTCGATCCCGCTCGGGTTCTTCCTCGGCTGGCTCGGCTCGGTCACCTCTCGCACCGCAGAGGACCCGCGCAAGGCCGCCGAGATGGACGTCCGCTCGCTCACCGGCTTCGGCGCAGAGAAGGCGTCGAACCACTGACGACACCCGGTGCCCGGCTCCGCATTCGCGGGGCCGGGCACCATCGCGCGTGGGGGCCGGCGCGCGAGCGTCGCGCGACTCATCGCCGACGTCGGCGTACGTGGAATCCGAGTGGGTCGGCCGTCACCCTCCGGTGCGTAGCCCGTCCCCGAGCACCGTCTCGTCCTCGAGCGAGAGCAGGAACTCCTTCACCTCGGGGTGGCCCCCGTACTCGCCGATCGACCCGTCGGCGCGCACGACCCGGTGCACCGGCACGACGATCGAGAACGGACTCGACGCGCACGCGGTGCCCACGGCTCGCGCCGCGCGAGGCGCCCCGGCCATCGCGGCGACCTCGCCGTACGAGGCGACCTCCCCGTACGGGATCTGTTGCGACGCCTCGAGCGCGTCGCGCGTGAACCCGCGCACCAGACGCCAATCGAGCGGCACCTCGAATGACCGGCGCGCGCCGTCGAAGTACTCGTCGAGTTGGCGGGCGAGGTCGTCGCCGGGGGAGGGGTCGGGGTCGGGCAGCACCCCCAGTCGCTGGGCGATCTGTGCACGGGCGATGTCGATGCCGTCGTGGGCGACCTGCAGGCACACGAGGGCGTCGTCGACGAAGGTGAGGAGGACCGGCCCGACGGGGCTGTCGTACTCGGTGCTGGTGACTCTGTTCATGGGCCCATCTTCACGAGGCGCGAACTCCGACGCCCGGGGCGTTCGGGCGATCGGTGGAGGATGCCGGTGACCTGCCCGCTGGGGAGGAACCGCCGATGGGGCGGCGTGTCGCCGATTACCGCGAAACTCGCGCCCACTGCAAGGGATCCACAGGTGCCCGGCTTAGTCTGGCAGGTGTGTGGCGAGCTGAGGACGGTGCCGTGAGCGGTATCGACGGAGACGAGACGGGTTCGTCCGTCGATCCGGGCGAGCTGCGATTGTCGGAGCCCGGCATCGTGGTCCGCCACGTCGCCGACCCCGAGCGCGACCGCATTCGCGCGGAGGCGGCCGCCCTGGGCGGACGATCGACCCTGCTGCGTTTCGACGACGCGCGCGACGCCGGGATCGACATCACCAAGGCGCACCCGGGCTCGCTCCCGCAGTTCATCACGGGTCGCGCGACCATGCTGTCCAACCTCTTCCGCGACGAGGTGGCGCTGCGCACGGCACGCCTGGCCGCCGAGCGCATCACCGCGAAGAACGTCGAGCTGCGCACCGCGCGCGGTCTCGAGCCGGTGCACCTCGCCGTGGGCCTGTCGGCGTGGAAGATCGGGGGAGTGGAGTGGTCGGCCCCCGTGCTGCTGCGCCCGCTGGCCATCCGCCGCCATCACGGCGACTTCGAGCTGAAGCTGCACGGCGCGTTCGTGATGAACCCCGAACTCGCCCGCGCATTCCGTACGCACCTCGGCATCCAGATCGACAGTGCGGCCCTGGCCGGCCTCGCCTACGACCAAGGTGTGTTCAAGCCGCAGCCGGTCATCGACCACATCCGCCGTCTGACCACGCACGTGCCGACCTTCGTCGTGCACCCGCGTCTGGTGATCTCGTCGTTCGCCGATGTCGCCTCGGGCATGGCCCGTGACACCCACCATCTCGACGACCCGCTGCTGAACGCCCTCGCCGGGCACCACGACGACCGCGCACGGGTCACGGTGCGCCGCGACGACCCCGTGATCGTGAGCCCCGACGAGCGGACCCCCGCGGCCGACACGCTGCTGCTCGACGCCGACGCCGAGCAGGAGCGCGTGCTCGCCCGCATCGGCGCCGGCCACTCGCTCGCCGTGCACACCCTGCCCGGCACGGGCGGCACCCAGACCGTGATCAATGCGGTCGGTCAGCTCGTCCGCGACAACAAGCGCGTGCTGGTCGTGAGCGCGCGCCGGTCGACGCTCGATGGCATCCGCCACCGTCTCGCCGGCGTCGGCCTCACCGGTCTCGCCGTCTCGCCGGGCCACGTGCGCCGCGACCTCATCCGCGCGATCAGCCGCAACGAGAAGGCCGAGCAGCCGAAGGTCGCCGAG
Organism: Microbacterium sp. Leaf151; assembly: GCF_001424225.1. GTDB lineage: Bacteria > Actinomycetota > Actinomycetes > Actinomycetales > Microbacteriaceae > Microbacterium. The sequence continues at coordinate 504,456 of NZ_LMOR01000003.1, forward strand.
ATCGACGACGCGCTGGTGCGGTTGCGCACGGTCCTTCGCGACTACCGCTCAGCGGTGACCGAGCCGCACCTGGCACTGGGTGTCTCGGCCCTCGACGTACTGCGCGCGCTCACCTCGCTGGCATCCGTTTCCCCTGCCCCCTCGACCGAGGCGCGGTTCGACCTCGCCACGCTCGAGAAGCTCGCCGGGCGACGGGATGCCGCCGCCCGGGCCCTCGCGATGGCCGCTCGCCTGGGGGAGTTCCGGTTCGGACCCGACGATTCGCCCTGGTACGGCGTCAGCTTCACACGCACCGAAGACGCTCGTGCCGCGCACGACCTCGCTGGAAAGCTCCACGCCCACGAGGTGCCGCGTCTGCTCGAGCGCGGATACGAGCTGATCGCCAAGACGCGGATGCGTCCTTTCCAGACCGTGTCGGAGCTGGGCGCTTACCTCAAACTGCTGCAGGGCATCCGCGAGTCGCTCGATCGCTTCAGTCCCACGGTCTTCGAGCGCCCGCTCGGCGAGCTGATCGACGCGCACTCGCCGCGCCGTGACGCGTCGCCGATGAGCGGGCCCAACCGCCGTCGCCTCAAGCGCCTGTCGAAGGAGTACGTGCGTCCGGGCGTCCACGTGCCCGACATGTACGAGGCGCTGGTGCGCATCCAGCAGCAGCGCACCGAGTGGCAGCGCGTGGTCGAAGCCGGCGTCGCGCCCGAGGTGCCCCTGGGACTGGCCGACGTCCACGTCGCCTGGCAGCGCACCGACGCCCTGCTCGGAGAACTCGATCAGATCCTCGGCCGTCAGGGCTCCGAGCGCCTGACGACGCTGCCGGTTCAGCGCCTCGTGCGGACGCTGGCAGGGCTCGCCGCCGAGTCGACGTTCTTCGACAACCTCGTCGAGCGCGCGCAGTTGCGCTCGGAACTCGCCCGCCTCGGGCTCGAACAGCTGCTCGTCGAACTCTCGGTGCGCCATGTGCCCGAGGAACGGGTCGGCGCCGAGCTGGAGTTCGCGTGGTGGCAGTCGGCACTCGAGCACGTGCTCCGCACCGACCGCGCGCTGCTGGGCGCGAACACGAGCGTCGTCGACAGGCTCGAGCGCGACTTCCGTCTCGTCGACGAGGCGCATGCCGCGGCGGCGGGTCCGTTGCTGGCGGCGCACCTGGCGACGCAGTGGCGCATCGGCATCGTCGATCACGCCGATGAGGCGGCCGCCCTCAAGCGCGCCCTCAAAGACGGCCTCCACACCGCGCAAGAGATCTCGGATGCCGCGCCCATCCTGCTGCGCACACTCGCGCCCGTGTGGCTCGCCTCACCCTACGAAGTCCCCGACGTGCCGCAGGATCTGGCCTTCGACGTCGTGATCATCGCGGATGCCGCGGCCCTCTGCCTCGCTGAGGCTGCTCCGGCGCTTCGCCGGGCCCGCCAGGTCGTGCTGTTCGGCGACCCGGTCGTGCAGAAGCCCACGCCCTTCCACGTGAGCGCGTCGATCGTCCCCGCCCCCGAGGACACCGACGAGGTGCCGTTCGACGAGACCTCCGTCTTCGAACGCATCGCCGAGCTGCTCCCGGTCGAGACGCTCACCCGCAGCTACCGCGCCGGTGGCGAAGATCTTTCTCAGTTGGTGAACGACGCGTTCTACGGCGGCGAGATCGTGTCGTTGCCGTGGGCGGGGTCCTACCTCGGACGCGGCAGCCTGAGCGTCGACTACGTCGAGGGCGGCGTCGGTGCCCCTGACCCCGTGAGCGGTGCGGTCGAGAGTCCCGATGCCGAAGTCGCCCGCGTCGTGACGCTCGTCGTGGAGCACGCGGTCAACCGCGCGTCCGAGTCGCTCATGGTCGTCACCGCCAGCCGTCGGCACGCCGAGCGTGTGCGGGCCTCGGTCGTGGCTGCTCTGGTGGGCCGGTCCGATGTGGCGGAGTTCGTCTCGCGGGATGCCGCGGAGCCCTTCGCCGTGCTCACCCTCGAGGAGTCGGTGGCCGAGAGCCGCGACCGCGTGGTGTTCTCGCTCGGCTTCGGCCTCACCCGCCATGGACGCGTGCTCAGCGACTTCGGCGACCTGTCGACCCCTGACGGGGAGCGCCTGCTGACGGTCGGCATGACCCGCGCGCGCCGCTCGATGGTGATCGTGTCGTCGATCCGTCCGTCGGCGTTCGACGACGGCCGCCTCGAGCATGGTGCGGCGACTCTCATGGGCATCCTCGGCAACCTCGCCTCGCGCGGCCGCGAGAGCCGTCTCGAAGACCTCGCCGACCCGCTCACCCGCGCCTTGGCGCGCGAGCTCCGCCGCCTCGGCGTCGAGGTCGACGTCGACTATCGAGGCCTGCTACCGCTCGTCGCGCGTTACAAGGGCAAGGCCGTCGTCGCGGAGAGCGATCCCGAGACGATCGGGGAGTCGCTGCGCGAGACGCTCCGATTGCGCCCGCAGATCCTCCGACGCTTGGGCTGGCACTACGTCCGCGTGCACGCGTTCGACCTCTACAGCGACCCCGCGGGGATTGCGTCGCGGATCGCCGAACTGCTGGGAGCGGCGCCCGACGCCGGTGCGCCCGAGTCGACGACCGAGCCCCTCGACCTGCCCGGTTGATCGTCCGATGACCGATTCTCCGGATGCCGCCGGGGGCGACGTCGAGCCTGTCCTCCCGGTCCGTTCGACAGCGTCAGGGGGACCTGCCGTCCCCGCCTCGGCGGAGGGTGAGCGTGTCGACGCTCGCGGTGTCCCCGGTACGCCCGAGGTGACTGAGCCCGTCGAAGCCTTCGGTACCCGCACGGCGCCGCCCGCGCGTCAGCCCGTCGTCCGCGTGCGCGGCTCGCGGCGCGCCCGGCTGCTTCCCGCACCGGGCACGACGGCCGAGCCGGCTCCCGCCGACGACCGCGAACGGGGTCGGGGGTCCAAGCCGGTGGCATCCGGTCCGAACGACGACCGCATGCTCGGCGACGTCCCGCCCCATTACTGAGGTCTCATGACCGACGGCGCCCGCGCCGGAGACGACTCCGGTCGCGGACGCCGTCGAACATCACAGCTTGTTCTGGCGCTCCAGCAGGTCGCGGATCTGCACCAGCAGTTCCTGCTCGGTCGGCAGCTTGGGCTCATCGGATGCCGCGGCGGCCACGCCGGCGCGTGCGGCGGCGCGGGCCTTCCAGTGGTTCATCGGGTAGACGAACACGAAGTAGACGATCGCGGCGACGGCGAGGAAGTTGATGATCGCCACCAGGATCGCGCCGAACGCGAACGTCGCGGTCTGCCCGGATAGGGTCGTGACCTCCCAATCGAGGCCGCTGAGGTCGCCCACCTGGAACAGGAAGCCGATCAGAGGGTTCACGAGACCCTCGACGATGGCACCCACGATGGCGGTGAACGCCGCTCCGATGACGACCGCGACCGCGAGGTCGATGACGTTTCCGCGGAGAATGAACTCCTTGAATCCTTTGATCATGCGCTGGCTCCCCTTCTGCCGCGCCGACCGGGGCTCAGGAGGCCGAGGACGGAGCGGACGCCTTCGTTTCCGACTTCGATGATGTCGTGGATGACGACGAGTCGCCACTGCTTGCGCCCGAAGAGCTCGACGACGACGATGCGCGCGAGTCGGTGCGGTAGAAGCCCGAGCCGTTGAACGTCACGCCGATCGACCCGTACTGCTTGCGCACCTCGCCGCCGCACTCGGGGCACTCGGTGAGGGCGGCGTCCGTGAAGGACTGCACGGTGTCGAAGCGGTGGCCGCACTGTTTGCAGGCGTAGGAATAGGTGGGCATGGTGTTCCTTCGGGTGTTCAGGCGGCGGGGTCCACGATCGACACCGTGCGCGTGGGGGTGACCACGCCGGTGACCGGCTGGTCGTGCACGTCGCGCGGCACGTCGTCGACGAACTCGGAGTCGAAGATGACCGCGTACACCGGCGGGCACTTCTCCATCGAGCCGAGGGTCTTGTCGAAGTAGCCACGGCCCCAGCCCAGGCGCATCCCGCGCTGGTCGACGGCGGCGGCGGGGATGACGAGCAGATCGACGTCGTTGACCGCGATCGGTCCGAGCACGTCGCCGACGGGCTCGGGCAAACCGAACAGGCCCTCGGCGATCTCGGCGTCGGGCGTGGCGACGCTCCAGTCGAGCAGGCCGTCCTCCCGCGTGATGGGAAGCAGCACCCGGATGCCGCGGGCGACCGCGTCGGCGACGAAGGCGTGCGTGCCCGGCTCGGTCGGTGTCGACAGAAAGCACGAGATGCTCCGGGCGCCGAGGCGTTCGACGAGGGCGTCGAGCTGGGCTTTCACCCCTGCCTCAGCCACCTCACGGGCGTGTGCGGACACCGTCTGCCGACGTTCGCGCAGGTCGGCGCGAAGCGCGCGTTTGGCCTGCTCGATGCGGTCCGCCATGCCGTTCAGTCTACGTGCGCGCGTGTTACAGCAGCGTCATCGGTCACCGCTAAGGTATGCCCATGCCTCATAAGCCCTTCAAGGCCGTCATCCCGGCCGCCGGTCTCGGTACTCGCTTCCTCCCCGCCACGAAGGCGATGCCCAAAGAGATGCTCCCCGTCGTCGACAAGCCGGCGATCCAGTACGTCGTCGAAGAGGCCACCCACGCGGGCATCGATGACGTCCTGATCATCATCGGCCGCAACAAGAACAACATCGCCAACCACTTCGACTCCATGCCCGAGCTCGAGGCGAAGCTGCGCGAGAAGGGCGACGACGACAAGCTCGCCAAGGTCGAGCACTCGTCCGACCTGGCCGACATCCACCTGGTCCGTCAGGGGGAGCCGCGTGGCCTCGGACACGCCGTGCTGCGTGCGCGCGCGCACGTGGGCGACCACCCGTTCGCCGTGCTTCTCGGCGACGACCTCATCGACGAGCGTGACCCCCTCCTCACCAAGATGATGGAGGAGTACGACAAGCGCGGCGCCACCGTGATCGCGCTCATGGAGGTCGACCCCGAGCACATCCACCTCTACGGTGTCGCTGCCGTCGAGCCCACCGATGAAGACGGTGTCGTCAAGGTCACCAAGCTCGTCGAGAAGCCCAAGGCCGAAGACGCCCCCTCCAACCTCGCGATCATCGGCCGCTACGTGCTCGGCCCCGACGTGTTCGGCGTCCTGGAGCACACGGAGCCCGGCAAGGGCGGCGAGATCCAGCTGACCGACGCGCTCGAAGAACTCGCGACCGGCGGCGGAGACGGCGGCGGCGTGTACGGCGTGGTGTTCCGCGGCCGTCGTTACGACACGGGTGACCGCGTCGACTACATCAAGGCCATCGTGCAGCTCGCGGCCGACCGTGACGACCTGGGTCCGGCCCTGCGTCCGTGGTTCAAGGAGTTCGCGCAGGGTCTGTGACCCCGCCCGCTTCCATGGATCTCTCCGTCCCACGGCGGCACGGCGAGGTGTCGATACGCCTCATCCGCAATCGTGACGCGCGCGTCCTTCAGCAGCAGCTGACCGACAACCGCTCGTGGTTGCGCCGCTGGGAGGCGACGAGCCCCGACGGCCCGGTGTCGTTCGACATGCGCCTCGGGATACGGCGGCTTCTCCAGCAGTACCGAGACGGCCTCGGCGTCCCCTTCGTCATGGAGTGGAACGACGAGGTCGCCGGTCAGCTGAACGTCTGGGGTGTCTCGCGAGGGTCCCTCGCCTCGGCCACGATCGGGTACTGGGTGGCCGAGGCGTACGCCGGTCGCGGCATCACGACGGTCTCCGTCGCGATGGCGACCGACGTCTGCTTCACCGCCCTGAATCTGCACCGGGTCGAAATCTGCATCCGCCCTGAGAACCACGCGAGTCTGCGCGTGGTCGAGAAGCTCGGCTTCCGGTACGAGGGACTGCGTCGGCGGTACATCCACATCGACGGGGACTGGCGCGACCACTACTCCTTCGCGCTCGTGCGCGAAGAAGTGCCCTACGGCGTGCTCGATCGCTGGAACCGCGGCCAGGTGCCCCCCGACGCGGCGCGCGTGCCTCCGTCCGACCGCATCTGAGCGTTCTTGCGCGCGGATGGCCGGATGGTCCCGACGACACGCGGAGGGATGCCGCTCTGTGATCGCTCGGTGACCTAGCTTTGTCCCATGGGTGGGCAGGTTCTGAGCGGTGGCGTGATCGTCTTCGTCGCGGTCGCGTTGTGGTTGGTCTACCTGTTGCCGTCGTGGCAGAGCCGGCACCGTTTCACGTCCGCCGAGCGCAACGCCGTCCGCCTCAACCAGGCCCTCCGGGTGCTCGCCGAGACCGCCGAGGCCCCGCGTGAGGTGCAGCTCGAGCTGACCGCCCGCACGGCCCATCAGCAGCAGAAGCTCGCGCGGCAGGTGCAAGCCGACAAGGCGCGCACCGAACTCGCGGCGGCGAAAGCGCGTCTCGAGGTCGCCCGGCTCGAGGGCGCTCGCGAGCGTGACCTCGTCAGAGAGCAGCGTGCGGCAGGGGTCGAGGTGGCTCGTGCCGAGCGTGCTGCCGCGCTCGAGGTCGCTCGCGCCGAGCGTGCCGCGGCCCTCGAAATCGCCCGCGCCGAGCAGGCCGCGGCCCTCGAGAAGACGCGGGCGCAGAAGGCCGCCGCGCTCGAACGCGCTCACGCCGAACGTCAGGCGGTCGAGGTCCGGCCGGAGGCCCGCCGCGCGCAGGCTCGCCGCCGCTTCCGCCGCGCCGTCGCTCTTGTCGCTCTCGCCGGAGTCGTCGCGGCCGTGATCGGCATCGTGCAGGTCGTCGGGGGAGCGGCTCCGCTGCTCCTGGTGACGGGCGCCGCCGTCATCGTGGCATCCCTCGTCGTCCTCCGGCGGGTCACGGTCATCGCCGCGCGCCGCGCGGTGCGCCCTGCCGAAGTGTCCGTCACCCGTTCCGTCGCCCCCGAGCTGCAGGACGTGCCGCTCGTGCCGACGCCGCGCCCCACGTGGACACCCCGGGAACTTCCCCGGCCCCTCGTCGCGTCGGCCGGCTCGCGTGCGGCCGCCGTCGTCGACGAGCAGATGGCTCGCGAGGCGCTGCGTGCAGCCGCCCGTGAGGAAGCCGCTCGGGAGATCGCCGCCGAGCAGGCGCCGACCCCGATCGAGACGGTGCGTCCGGCCGCCGCCGCTCCCTCGCCGTACGCGGCCATGGGCTACGTCGACGACAGCGAGATCGAGGACCACGTGCGCCACCTCCTCGAGCGTCGCGCGTCGGGCCAGTAACACACCCCTTGGGGCTGGCCTTGGTGGCAGCGTCGCGGCTTCAGGCCTCCGACCACTGGCCCCAGGCGACTGCCGGTCACCCGGCTCACCGTGGCGTCTCGGCGCGGGGGAAGGGGCTCGCCGGAACGCTCCCTCGGGAACGCGGTGCGACGCGCCCGACGTGCAGGCGCGTCGGGTGGCGCGCGGGCGCCGTGATAGTGTTTACGAGGTTTCCGGGCCTGTGGCGCAGTTGGTAGCGCGCCTCGTTCGCATCGAGGAGGTCAGGGGTTCGAATCCCCTCAGGTCCACCAATTCGTCTCTGAGACGAGCGGCTGCTCCGCATCTGTCGAACACGGCGCCCCGCCTCATGGCGGGGCGCCGTGTTCATTCACGCTTCTCCCACGCCGGCCACCACATCGCTGCGACCCGCCTGTGGCTTCGGCGTCCAGTCCTCCGGTTTGCTGCTCACGGGGCCTTCGTCGTCTCGGTGCGCTTCCGGACGAGCTGAGACGCACGACGCATTCTTCTCGGTGCTCGCGATCGTCGGAATCGCTGCCGGCGTTCTTTTCATCGTGTTCTCGCCACTCATCCGGCGCTCGCTCGCGGCCACCGGCTTCGGAGAGATCATCTACTGACCGTCTGATCGCGCGCGCAGTGTGCGCCGCACGTGCGCGGCCTGAACGATCAGGCACCGTTGTCACCCTCGGGGGAGGGGGCGTCGGGGGAAAGGGCGGGATGACGTGTGGGGTGAAGCCGAGCCGCAACTTTCCCTTTTGCAACGGAGGAGTCGGGAGGTCTCAGTCTTCGACGAGGTGGGGCCAGGTGGTCGCGAAGTAGGTCACGAACGGCTCCGCGAGTTTTTCCGCGCGGAGGTGCTCTCGTGTCACAGGGAACGACGGTGCGCGATAGCCGGCGTCGGCAATTGCCCGATGAGCGAAGGACTGGTCGGCGATGGCGCCTTTGCCGATGTAGGCCAGGTCGACCCCCTGGTCGAGTGCCCGCTGCACTGCTGCGGCGCTCGCCAGTTGTCCGGCTACACCGACGGCTGTTCCGTGGCGTGGCAGGTCGAGGAAGTGCTCGAGGAGTGTGCGGCTCCCCTCGGGAGCGTTCGCGGGGAGCTTGGCGACATCCCACAACGACAGGTCGAGGATGTCGATGTCTCCGCCGGCCAGGAGCTCGCGGACGAGCTCGACCATGTCCGCCAAGACCACTCCGTGACGTTCGACGGACAGCCTGAGTCCTACGTGAAAGTCCGGGCCGGTGATTTCCCGGATCGCGCGGACGACCTCCTTCACGAAGCGGGCACGACCCGCAGAGTCGCTCCCGTACCCGTCCGTGCGGAGGTTGCTCGAGGCATCGAGGAACTGGCCGACCAGGTAGCCGTGGCCTCCGTGAACTTCGATACCGTCCATTCCGGCTTTCTCAGCCCGGGCGGCGGCCGTGGAGAAGTCTTCAACCGCTCGGTGCACCTCACCGGTCGTCATGCTTCTCGCCCCGGTCTGCGCATCGTCCCAGGGACCCACGACTTCCTGTCCGGAGAGTGTTCTCTCCGCTCGGACGCCTCCGTGATGGAGCTGCAGCGAGGAACGAGCACCCGCGGCGGACAGAGCGGCGGCAAGGCGCTCCAACCCGGGCAGGTGCTTGTCAGAGGAGACACCGAGCTGGCCTGGCCAGACCTGTCCGGCCGGGTGCACGTACGCGGCCGCCGTCTGCAGGAGGCCGAATCCTCCTTCAGCGCGGGCGCCCAGCCAGGCGAGCTCGTCTTCTGACAGCGTCCCGTCTGGGTTGCTCTGTTGGTTTGTCATGGGCGCGAGGACCAAACGATTGGGCAGAGTACGCCCGTTGCGCAGTCCCAGCGGGTCGGACAGATTCGTCATGCGGCTCCTGTCGGGTAGGAATTTGCCTTGCCGGGCAAACAGAACTGGTTTCCTGGTCGTGCGGGCGTATTCAGAGTGCCGAGTCCAGCGTGGCTTTCAGACGCTCGATTGCGTCCTCGTTGCGGGCGAAGTATGTCCACTGCCCGACGCGAGTGGTCTGTACGAGTCCGGCATCGGCGAGGGTAGCCATGAACTGGGAGGCTGTTGACTGAGATATCTCGCAGCGCTTCCTGATACTCGACACGCACACACCGAAGTGGGTTGCATCGACCTTTTGCTCCTCGAAGTTCGAGACGGGGTCGCGCAGCCACTGCAAGATCGCGAGCCGGTGGGGGTTTGACAGCGCACGCAACGCGACGAGCATGTCATCTTGCGGCAGCTCGGCCTTGGTGTCCTCATGGATGCTCACTCTCGAAATACTACTCCCGTATCGGCAAATCGCAATTTACCGATTTGATGCTACGGTTGGGGTCGTCCCCGAGGAAAGGAACGATCATGCCCGTCACCCCAGAAGCTGCAGCCGCAGTTCAGCGTTGGAGCTCCAGCCTGGCCGCCCTTCCGCCCTTGATGCGCGGAGAACCGTCTGAGACGACGCTCGAGGCGGTCCGGAGCGCCTACGACGCGATCCTTGGGGCTCATCCCGCCCCCGGAGGAATCAGCATCCAAGAGATCGATATGGGAGGAGTGCCGGGGATCGTGGTGACCCCGAAGACCGTCGAGACGGGGCGCACGCTGTTTTACATCCATGGCGGCGCTTACATCGTCGGGAGCCCGGCGGGCTATCACGGACTTGCCGGGAACCTCGCGCTTCGCCTCAAAGCACGCGTGTTCCTCCCGCACTACCGGCTCGCTCCTGAGTTCCCGTTCCCGACGCCTCTCAATGACACAGTGAGCGCTTACCGGTGGTTGTTGGACCAGGGCCAGGACCCCGAGCATCTGATGGTCGCCGGAGACTCTGCCGGCGGCGCAATGACGGTCACCGTCATGACGAAGGCCCGCGACCTCGGCTTGAGCCTGCCTGCAGCGGGGGTGGCGTTCTCGCCCTGGGCGAATCTGGAACATACAGGTGCGTCGATGACGAACAGGGAAGGCCTCGACCCGCTGAACAGCAAGGAAGTCCTCGACCTTCTGGCGCGCTCATTCCTCGATGGGGAACTGCCCAACAACCCTGATGCGTCGCCGGTCTTTGCTGACGTTCGCGGCCTACCTCCGATCCTCGTCACCATTGGCGAAAGCGAATTGATGCTCAGCGACGCTATGCGCCTGGCCGTTCACCTCGCGGAGAATCGTGTGCGAGTGAGCCTTGATGTGTGGCCCGGAATGTTTCACGTCTGGCAGATGCACCACGACCAGCTGCCCGAAGCTCGACGGGCCCTCGACGACGCCGCCCGCTTCCTGCTCCAGGCGCTGCCCACCCGCTGAGTGCCCCCACGGGCCCGGTCGGTTCTGGAACCATTCTTCGCCCAGTTACCCGAGATCTGAGGTGGGCCTCCGGAACGGGTTCGGCGGCCAGCGGGCGTCATTTTCACCGGCACGCGTCCGCCGCCCATAAGTCGGTCGGCAAGCGCGTCGGAGTAGCTGGTTTCCGCGGAGCGATCGTTCTTAGGTTTGATTGCTCGATCGCGGCATCTTGCAATCGTTCGATGGCAGTTCGATAGCGCCTACGTCGAGCTCACGTGAAATCTGTCAGAGGTCACGCAGGATCGCTCAGTCTTTCTGCCTTAGTCCGGTTGGGGTGGTGTCAAAGTGCTCGTTGATGGCGCGGCGGAGGCTGCTTGCGCCGGTGAATCCGCACAAGGCGGCGATTTCAAGAATGGAGCTGCTCGAGTTTTGCAGCAGACCCAATGCTCTCTGGGCTCGACGTTGGCGGATCGTATACGCCGGCGTCGTCCGCTCACGAGCGAAGATCGCGTGCACGCCTCTCTCCGAGAGGTGGTGCTGGCGCGCGAGGAATGCCACGTTCAGCCGGGGGTTGTCGAGGTTACCCTCGATCGTGGTGAGCATCGCAGCATGTTGAGCACGCGAAGTCTGGACACGTCCAGCTCGCCCTGCCGCAGCTCCGAGGAGCGCACCCAGTAGCTCGATCTCGACGCGTTCCTCGCCAGCGAGCTCGCGCGCTCCGGCGGTGTTCCTGCTGAACACCAGGCGGCTCCACGTCCTCCCGATGACGTCGTCGATAGGGATTCTGGCGCTGAGCGCACTGTCGAGCTGTGCCTCGGTAAGTGGAAGCAGATCCCGAGGTATTCGCTGGATCGTCGATGCGTAGGGCCCGGCGTGCTCGAGCCGGTAAGGGCGATCCGAACGATATGCGATGCACCGGCCGGCGACCGCGTAGGTGCTCGTGCGGCCCTGGGTGAGGGTGGTTGCCCCTCGGGTTTGGAGTGCGACGAACACCATCGCTGGCGCGTCCGTACGCGCACGCTCGATCGTGCAGGCAGACGAGGCCACATTGGTGAGGGAGGTGTGCGTGCCCAGGCGCGTGCGCATGGTGCCGATGAAGTCGGGTGCAATGCGGGTGACCTCGACCGGCACGAAAGACCGACTGGCGAGGTCAGCCCAGCTGTCTTTGTCGCGCACGAGGATTTCGGGCATGTCTCATCGTCGGCTACCCGCGTTTCGAGCGCATCTCCGCGCGGCGACGACACTGTTGCCGCAGGCGTTCTTGTGCGGGATCTGCGCGATGGGCTGCGGTTTTTGCCTCTCTTGCTGCGTGCGACCGCTCCTACGATCGAAGCAGGCCGGAGGAGACACGGATGAGTGAAACGATGCGAGTAGCTGCTGTGCAAGCCGAACCAGTGTGGTTCGACCTCGCAGCTACGACGGAGAAGACAGTTTCGATGATCGAGGAAGCGGCGGCGGCGGGCGTGGAGTTGCTCGCGTTCCCGGAGACATGGTTGCCCGGGTATCCGATCTTTCTCTGGTCGCACCCGGTGCCGGAACAACTGGCATCCATCGACCGCTACCACCGCAACTCGCCCCGGATCGACGGGCCGGAGCTCGCCCGCATCCGGGAAGCCGCTGCACGCAGAAAAGTGAGCGTGGTGCTGGGCTTCAGCGAACGTGACCAAGGATCGCTTTACATGTCACAGGCCATCATCAGTGCCGACGGGACGATCCTGCTCCACCGACGCAAGCTGAAGCCGACCCATGCCGAGCGGACCCTGTTCGGCGAGTCGGACGGGTCTGGGCTGCAGGTCGTCGACACACCTTTCGGTCGGATGGGCGCCCTCAACTGCTGGGAGCACATCCAACCCTTGGTGAAGTTCGCCTTGTATGCCCAGCACGAGCAGGTGCACGTCGCCGGCTGGCCGTGCTTCGGGATCTTCCAGGAACATCCCAGCCTGGGCGCGGAAGCGTGCCTGGCCGTGACCCGAACGTATGCCATCGAGGGCAGCGCATTCGTGCTCGCGTCGTGCCAGATGATCTCGGAAGAAGGCGCGCAACAGTTCCTGGTGAACGGATCGCCGTCGCCGATCATCGACGGCGGTGGCGGCTATGCACGCATCTTCGGTCCCGACGGTGGACCTCTCGGCGATCCCCTTCCGACGGACCAAGAGGGTTTCATCGTGGCGGACATCGATCTCGGTGCCATCGCGATGGCGAAGACCTTCGCTGATCCCGTAGGGCACTACAGCCGCCCCGACGTTTTCGGCTTCACCGTCGACCGGCGTCCCCGCCACGTCGCAGTCCTTACCGGAGAAGGCTCCGCCTTCTCGGGCGCGCTCGACCCGGAAGCCGCAGCGCCACCAGAGCCGATGCTCGCCTGACGGGAAAGTGACCTCCGTGACCGAAGGTGTCACACGGAATCGGGTCGATCTCTCCAGCTACCCCCTGCAGACCGGGGACGTCCTTCGGTCCGCGCCGAACAGGTGCAACGCGGGGATGCTTCGGCACCCTGGTCCGCCTCACCGCGTAAGGTTCATGGCATACCCCCCGTGGGTATACGGTTACGGGAAGAGCGTTCACCGACGCGAGCAGGCCTTGTCATCTTGACTCAGGCCCACGTCCATCGGCGGGAGGAGGTCGTCATGAAAGTGATGAGCGAGCTCGTACGTCGGGGCTTCGGTGCGGCGCGGCTCGTCCTGGCCGTTCCCGTGGCTCTCGCCATCATCGCCGGGCTGCTGTCCATGCACGTGCTGACGGCTCCTCACGACCCCGCGCCCCACGACCCCGCGCACGGCACGGCGATCACGGCGATGAGCGCGGCGGGAACGAACCTCGACTCCCCGCTCGTTGGCGCGAGCCCGACGAGACCGGTAGCGGCCGAAGGGGGCGGTGCGGCCTGCTCTCCGGGCGAGTGCGACGACCCTTCGGGCATGCCAGATCATTCGATGTTGATGATGACGTGCGTGCTGGCGCTGCTCACCGCCCTGGTCATGGTGTTCGCCGCGGGTCTTCGGACATCCGGCACGCGCCCCCTGTGCACTCTGCGCCTTCCGCTACGGGTTCTGCTCGCCGCTCTGCGGCGGCCCCGCCCGCCCTCGCTGCTCGTCCTCTGCATCAGCCGGACCTGATTCCACGGCATCCCGACGACCGTCGTCGGCACGCTCGCTCCGCCCTCCTGGGCGATGAATCAGAACCCCACCGACTGAGCAGAATAGGACACACCTGATGCGTTTTCGTACCCTCACCGTAGTCGCCGGCACCGCTGCGACCCTCCTGGCGCTTTCCGGCTGCGCGCCCGCAGATGCAACAATGCCCGGCATGGACCACGGCTCCGGCGCCATGACGAGCACCGCTCCGTCGCAGAGCGCGGCAACGTGGAACGCGGCGGACGAGATGTTCGTGACGATGATGATCCCGCACCACGAGCAGGCCATCGAAATGGCCGATCAGATCCTCTCGAAAACCGGCGTCGACGGACGAGTGGTCACCCTGGCAGAGGGGATCACGGCCGCCCAGGGGCCGGAGATCCGCACCATGCGCGGCTGGCTGGAGACATGGGGCGTCGCCGCCGCCGAGTCGTCGTCGGGAATGGAAGGTATGGCCGACGGCATGATGTCGGCCGACGACATGATTGCTCTGGACACAGCGACCGGAAACGACGCTGCCCGCCTGTTCCTGGACGGCATGATCGCGCACCACGAGGGCGCGGTGACGATGGCCGAATCGATCCTCGCCGAGGGGAAGGATCCCGACGTCGCCGCCCTCGCGCAGAACATCATCGACGGTCAGACAGCGGAGATCGCCGTGATGAGGGAGATCCGCGCCACCCTCTGAAGGGTCACAGTCTGACGTGGCCGCCCGGACGGGGGCCGAGGTGCCCATCTACAGCCCCTGTCCGGGAGCACCGCCCCCGTGCGACGACGGAAGGTCTCCGGTCACGCGTCCACGAGTCGTTCGGCGGTCATCACCGGGGGTGCTCACGGTGCCCCTCTCCTCTCATCAGCGAAGAAAGAGCTCATGACACTTCTACGCGGTATCTCTCCTCGATCGACCCCCACTCCTCACCCGGTCTCAGACGTAGGTATCCCCGTGAACGACGCGCGGGCTGACGACGCAAGCTCTCGATTGTGAGGGGCGACAGCGTGAAACTGAGCCGGCGCGGCTTCCTCGGAGTGGGCGTGGGCGCCGTTGCAGCTGTCGGATTGGCGTCGTGCACGCCGAGGGCGAACTGGGTTCGCCCTGACGGGCCCGAGGTGGAGGACCGAGAACGGCGCCGGAAGAACAGCGGCCGAGCGACCAGCGTTACGTTGACGGCAGCTCAGACGGTCTGGGACCTGGCGGGAAGCCCTGCGGCGACCTGGGCTTTCGATTCCGGCCCGGCGTCGGTGGTACGGCTGCGCGCCGGTGACACGGTGGCGGCGACCGTCCGCAATCGACTCGAGGCCGACTTGTCCGTTCACTGGCACGGCCTCGCGCTCCGCAACGACATGGACGGTGTCTCACCGCTCACTCAGCAGCCCATCGGTGCCGGTGGGGACTTCGAGTATCGGTTCCGCGCACCCGATCCAGGAACGTACTGGTTCCACTCTCACGTCGGCACGCAACTCGATCGCGGGTTGTACGGCGCGCTGATCATCGAGGATCCGTCCGAGCCGGGTGCATATGACGATGAATGGGTCATCGTTCTCGATGACTGGCTCGACGGTGTCACTGCGACACCGGACGGCGTCCTCGCGGACCTTTCCGCGGGAATGGGCAGCGGGGGAGGGATGGGCGACATGTTCATGCGGATGGGAAACACCCTGATGGGTGCCACGTCCGACCTGCTTGCCGGTGACGCCGGCGACGTCTTCTACCCGCATTATCTCGTGAACGGGAAACCCCCCACTGACCCCGCCCAGTTTGTCGCGAGGCCGGGGAGCCGGATCCGACTGCGGATCATCAACGCGGGCGGCGACACCGCTTTCCGCTTCGCTGTTGGTGGTCACTCGCTCACCGTCACCCACACTGACGGGTTTCCGGTGGATCCGACCGTGGTCGACAGCATTCTGCTGGGAATGGGTGAACGGTATGACGCGATCATCACTCTGGGCGATGGGGTGTTCCCCCTGGTCGCTTTCGCGGAGGGGAAACGCGACCGCGCATTCGCCCTGGTCCGAACGGGCGGAGGGGAGGCTCCCGCCGCCCCGGAAAGCATGTCCGAACTGAGTGGGGGTCGCGTGGGAGTCGCGGACGTCCTGACGGCTGCGTCGGGCGCGGGCCTTCCTGCGCGAGCGCCGGATCGCACCATCGCTCTGACATTGACGGGAGGGATGGAGAAATACGACTGGGGCATCGACGGCAAGCGTTTCGATATGGACCGACCACTCACCGCGGCGCACGAGGTTCGGGCCGGCGAGCGCGTTCAGCTCCAGGTCGCCAACAGCACCGACATGTGGCATCCCTTTCACCTGCACGGCCATACGTATCAGCACGCAAAGGGCGGCCCCCGAAAGGACACGTCCATCGTGCTGCCCCGGCAGACCCTCACGGTGGAATTCGACGCCGACAATCCCGGCGTCTGGCTCGCGCATTGCCATAACCTCTACCACGCGGAATCCGGCATGGCGACGGTGATCGGCTACCGCGCGTCGTAGCTCCCCGGTGGCCCGTGCGGGTGGGCTGCGCCATACGGCAAGACTTCCTCGGAAGTGCGTGACGCACCTCAAAGTGCGAGGCGGGGGGCGGGAGTAAACCCTGCGAGAGCGCGTTCTGGGAGGGGGACGGTCGGGACAACGCCCCGTCCGCGTTCAGAAGGAGAGACACAATGACGAAGATCGCCATCATCCTCGGCAGCACCCGCCCGGGCCGTAACGGTGAGGCTGTCGCCAGGTGGGTAGAGGAGATCGCCTCGCGTCGCACGGACGCCGAGTTCGAGCTCGTCGACCTTGCCGACTACCCGCTTCCCCACCTCGACGAGCCCGGCCCCGCCGCGTACGGCGCCTACCAGAACGAGCACACCAAGGCCTGGTCGGCGAGGATCGCCGCTTTCGACGGCTACGTCTTCGTCACGCCGGAGTACAACCACTCCACGTCGGGTGTGCTGAAGAACGCCCTCGACTACCTGTACAACGAGTGGAACAACAAGGCTGCCGCGTTCGTCAGCTACGGCGGCGTCGGAGGGGCGCGCGCGGTGGAACACCTCCGCCTCATCGCCTCCGAGCTGCAGCTCGCCACGGTGCGCGGCCAGGTCGCCATCTCGCTGATGACGGAGTTCGAGAACTTCTCGGTGTTCAAGCCGAACGACTACCTGCTGCCGCAGGTCGACACGATGCTCGACCAGCTCGTGTCGTGGTCGAAGGCGCTGCAGACCGTTCGGGCTGGCGTCGCTGCCGCGTAGCCCTCGAGTCGCCATCCGGCCGCGCGTACACCCGACGCGCCGCGGCCGGATGGCGGTACTCCACCGAACCCGTGGTTTTACGGTCCCGGGTACCGTGCGTCACGCGGTCCCGCCTCGGCCCGGAGCGACATCGCGGAGATGCGGGTCGACCGGTGCCGGCGGGGCAGCCTCAGTGAGGCAGGTCGTCCACGTGTTCTCGGAGCGTCCGCATCACGTCCTCGAGCGAGGCGAGCTGCTCCGGAGAGAGTGCCCGTGAGAAGACATCGCGAATCGCGTGAAGGTGTGGCGCCGAACCAGCGCGGAAGAGCTGTGCCCCGACGACGGTGAGCGCGATCTCCGCTCCTCGACTGTCGCCGGCGACGGGCTCGCGGTTAATGAGCCCCCGGCGCTCCATCCGACCCAGATGGTGCGAGAGCCTACTGCGCTCCCAGCCGATGTGTTCCGCGAGCAGGGACGAACGCATCCGCTTCTCCGGATGCTCCGAGAGCGCGAGCAGAACCCCGTAGTCGCCGGTGGACAGCCCGGCATCGTTCTGCAGGCGTGCGGCCACGACGTTCTTCACCTGTTCGGACGTCTCGATGAAGAGCCTCCAGGCCCGCAGCTCTGCGGCCGTGGGCGACTGCCGACGCCGCGGCGCGGACGGGGGAATACTCATGACCGACCCTTCGTTGACATGTCAACTACATCATCGCATGATTGACACATCAACAACATGGAGCGGGGAAAGAGAATGACCGGTCATCGGATCGAGTTGGGGCTGAACTCCTTCGGGGATGTGGCGAGCGACGGTGGCCGGATGTTCAGCGACGCCGAGACGGTGCGCCTTCTCCTCGACGAGGTGCAAGCGGCGGAGCACGTGGGCCTCGACATCTTCAGCGTCGGCGAGCACTACCGCACCAACCAGGTGGACTCGGCCACGGCCGTGCTGCTGGCCGCCATGTCGGGTGTCACCAGCCGCATCCGCCTGGGGACGGCGGTCACGGTGCTCAGCACCAACGACCCCGTGCGCCTCTTCCACGAATTCTCGACCCTGGATGCCGCGTCGAACGGCCGCGCCGAACTGGTGCTGGGGCGAGCGTCGGCAACCGAGTCGTTCCCTCTCTTCGGCTACGACGTCGCCGAGTACGAGGCGCTCTTCGACGAGAAGCTCGACCTGTTCATGCAGCTCCAGAAGGGGGGACCGGTCACGTGGTCGGGGTCGACCCGACCGGCGCTCACCGGTCAGACTCTTCATCCTCGGATGCGGGAGGGTGGCATCCCCACGTGGATCGGTGTGGGCGGGACCCCGGACTCCGTCGTCCGGGCTGCGCGTCACGGGCTGCCGCTGATGATGGCGATCATCGGCGGAATCCCGCAACGCTTCAGCCGGAACGTGCAGCTCTACGAACGAGCCCTCGCGCAGTTCGGGCACGCGCCTCAGCCGATCGGCCAGCACTCGCTGGGGCTCGTCGCGCCAACCGACGAGGAAGCCCAGGACCTCTGGTGGGAGTGGTGGCAGCCCGTGGTGAAGACCATCGCGCGCGAGCGCGGCTTCTACGCTCCGACACGCGAGCGCTTCGCTCGCGAGCTCGACAGCGGTGCCCTGTTCGTGGGTTCACCCGAAACCGTCGCCACGAAGATCGCCACGATGGCTCGCGATCTGCATCTCAGCCGTTTCGACCTCAAGTACGACCTCATCGGGCTTCCCCGCGACGCCCGCGCACAGACCATCGACCTCCTCGGTCGCGAAGTAGCCCCTCTCCTCGATGAACTCCTCACGAAAGACGCACTCCATGCCTGACATCGAATTCGGACTCGACACGTTCGGCGACATCCCGGAAACCGATTCCGGGGCGCTCGCCACCCATCCCGAAGCCATCCGCCAAGTCGTCGCCGAAGCCGTTCTCGCCGATCAGCTCGGCGTCGACGTCTTCGCGGTCGGAGAGCACCACCGGCCCGAGTACGCCATCTCGACCCCGGAGACGGTGCTCGCCGGCATCGCCACCCAGACCAGTCGCATCCGTCTGGCCTCGGGTGTCACGGTGCTCAGCTCCGATGACCCCGTGCGCGTCTTCCAGCGCTTCGCCACGGTCGATGCGCTCTCGAACGGCCGCGCCGAGGTCATCCTCGGACGCGGATCCTTCACCGAGTCGTTCCCCCTCTTCGGTTACGACCTCAGCGACTACGACACCCTCTTCGAGGAGAAGATCGGACTCTTCTCGCAGCTGCTGTCCGAGACGCCCGTCACCTGGAGCGGCACCACACGTCCCGCGTTGACGAACGCCGATGTCTTCCCCAAGACGGCGTCCGGATTGTCGACCTGGGTCGGGGTGGGTGGATCACCGCAGTCGGTCATCCGTACCGCGAAGTACGGCTTTCCCCTCATGCTCGCGATCATCGGCGGCAGCCCCGAGCGATTCGCTCCGTACACCGACCTCTATAGGCGGGCGGCCGAGCAATTCGGCACCACCGCGCATCCGATCGGGATGCACTCGCCCGGCTTCATCGCGGACACCGACGAGGAAGCCCGCGAGATCTTCTTCCCGCGCTACAAGATCGTCCGCGACCGGATCGGGGCCCTCCGGGGCTGGCCGCCGGTACGCCGGGAGGAGTTCGACCAGGAGGTCGAGCACGGCTCGATGTACGTCGGCTCACCCGACACCGTCGCTCGGCGGATCGCATCGGCGATCACGACCCTCGGTGTCGGTCGTTTCGATCTCATCTACTCCGCGGGGCCCATCCCGATGAGCGACCGCATGCGTGCCGTCGAGCTCTACGGCACCCGCGTCATCCCGCAGATCCGCGACATCCTGGCCAGCTGAGAGAAGAATCCGATGACCACCACCCCCGTCGTCCACCCCGAGACGATCAGCATCCTCGGCGCCGGAAAGGTCGGCACCGTCCTCGCCCGACTCGCCCTCAGCGCCGGTTACCGGGTGCTGATCAGCGGATCGCGAGACCCCTCCGCAATCGCTCTCACCATCGAGGTCCTCGCCCCCGGTGCCGAGGCCACCACTTCCGCGGACGCGGCTTCGCAAGGCGACATCGTGATCCTCGCTCTGCCGCTCGGCAAGTACCGCACTCTGCCGGTCGAGGCGCTCCGCGGGAAGCTCGTCATCGATGCCATGAACTACTGGTGGGAGGTCGATGGTGAACGCGACGATCTGAACGATCCGCGCACCACCACGAGCGAGATCATCCGCGATCACCTCCGCGGATCACGGGTCGTCAAGGCTTTCAACCACATGGGCTACCACGACCTCGATGAGGAGCCCCGTCCGGCGGGGGCGGCCGGCCGCAAAGGCATCGCGGTCGCGGGCGACGATCCCGCCGACCGTCGCGCCGTCGCCGCCGTCGTCGACGCACTCGGCTTCGATCCCGTCGACATCGGAACTCTCGCGGAGGGTGCGATCCTCCAGCCCGGCCGTCCGTTGTTCGGAGCCGACATCGGCGCCCGCGAGATCGAAGCCATCGTTCGCGCCGCGCGCGCCGACTCGGTCACCGTCTCGTGACTCATCCTCAGCCGAAGGGGCCGAGGCCCGAGCGCACCCGTGACGATCAGCTCGAAGACCGCCTCGAGCGTGTCTTGATCACGGGTGCGACGACCGCGCACGGGCGCCCAGTGCGTCTGTCGGACACCTCGCCCGCCCGTGTCCGCAGGGCGAGAGGGGAGGCACGGTCGACGTGATCCCCGTGCCGAACCCTCCATCGGCGGTCGCCGCGGATGCCGACATCCAGGCCCGTTGCGATGAGACCGACGCGCACGGCCTCGTGCGCGAGATGCTGGCCATGACGAGCGACCGCTGGTCGATGCGTGTCATCGGCGCGCTGTCCGACGGTCCGGTCCGATTCACCAGATTGATGGCGAACGTGTCCGGCGTCTCGCACCGGATGTTGACTCAGACGCTGCGACGGTTGGAGCGCGATGGCCTGGTGACGCGTACCAGCTATCCGGAGTCGCCGCCGCGTGTGGAGTACGAGTTGACCGCACGGGGAGCTTCGTTCCGCCACCCTCTGGAAGTATTCGTTTCCTGGACGTTGGAACACCAGGCCGAGATCAAAGCCAGTCGTCACCGATTCGACCGCTGACGTCGAGACTGCTCGTCTTCGCTCACGGAAGACGGGTCGGCATCCGTTGCTCGCCGAGGTAGCAGGGACGCGCCCCCGCGATCCGTGAGATTTCGCTCCCGAAGCGGCAGCGCCCTCGTCGCCCTGCGGGTCGACGGGCGACGAGGGCGGGACCGCCCCGCACGCCGGGGTGACCAGTTGTTTCGACCTGGCCGCCCCGGCGCGGGCCGCGCGCTCAGGCGGGGAGGGCGGCCGTGGCCGCCTCGGCGACCTTCGCGGTGTCGACGAACTGCTCGAATCGCACGATGAGTCCGCCCCGCACCACGAAGTGGTGAGCAACGCGCACGTCGAGGTCCTTGTTCGTGGCCTTGTTCGTGGCAGTGTAACGAGCCAGCACGACGACGTTCTCACCGTCGACGACATAGGTGTCGTCGTGGGCGGCCCATCCGTCCCAATCCCTGCCCAGGATCTCCATCACGTTCGAGGTGACGCCGTGAGGGGTGCGATACGTGCCCGCGAGCGGGAACCCCGCCATCTCGGTCCACTCGACGTCGGGGGCCATCGTGGCGCGGAGCGCCTCGAGGTCGCCCGCCGCCGACGCGAGGTACTGACGGCGCACCACGTCGCGAGGCGCTGGCGACGTGTCGAAATCGGATTCGGTGTTCAGCCCCATGTCATCTCACCCTTCGCAACCTTCGGCCCGATCTGGGCCGCGATCAGCATGCCTGACTCAGGGTATCGATCGACGAGCGCTGCGGTGATGGCTGCGCCATCCGGAGACGGTACGACGAGACTCTCGAAGTTCGCGAGGTATTCACGCGTGTAGTCGATCGCGCCGACGTCGTTCGGCGTTCCGGGGAGTCGATGGCCGGCGATCACGACCGCCGGGTCGAGGCTCTTCATCTCGTCGAGGGCGGTGATCCAGGCGGTGCGGAGTTCCGGGGTGGCGGTATCCGCGGTCCAGACGTGCTCCTGCTGGAAGACCAGAACGCCACCCAGGACGGTGCGGCTTTCCGCGTGCCACAGGTAATGCCGGTCTGAGAGCGGGGCCGACCCGCCGCGGAGCTCGAGCCGCTCACCATCGATGTGGATGGCGTCGTCCTCGAACGGGGTCAGGGGGGTGAGACGGGTCGGCAGGTTCGCGCCGAGCGCCGCCCACGCCCGCAGCTTGCCCTCGAAGGATGCCGCGATGTGCTCGATCACGATCGGGGTGGCGACCAGTTCGGCATCCGGGAAGGCGTCCGCGAGGACCTCGAGGCCGAAGTAATAGTCGGGGTCGGCGTGGCTGACGAACACCGTCGTGAGCTTCTTACCGGAGTCGAGTACGGCGGCAGCCAGGCGGTGCCCGTCAGCCAGCGTGAAACCGGCGTCGATCAGGACAGCCTCGGTCTCGCCGGTGACGAGGACAGCAGACTTGTTCTTCGATCCGACCGGGAAGTCCAGATCGAAGACCTCGAAAGTGAGTGACATGGCAGTGAGTGATCCTTCCTGAGGGGCACCCGGAAACCGCACCGGGTCATCCGCTCCGTTGAGCGGTGTGACCCTCTCAACAATAGCTGACTAGTCAGCTATTCCCGCAGGATCGATCCGCACGTTCCCCGGGGTCCCGGGGTCATGGCATGGGGGGAAGAGACCGTGCGGCGCTGATGCTGAGGGCGCGAACGGAACGCGCGAAGTCTGCCGCCTGGTCGGCACCGAGAACGTCGACGATGTGCCGCTCGATGTTGCGAGCATGCAGCGCGCTCGCTCGCAGTAAGAGGGTGCGTCCCGCGGGTGTCAGCGTGATCAACTGCACGCGTGCGTCGGTCTCCGACGGGGTGCGCGCGACGAGTCCCTGGTCCACCCCGCGCTGGACGAGACGGGTTGCGCCGCCGGAGGTGAGGACCCTGCCCTGGGCGATGTCGCGCACAGGAAGCCCGCCGTCTCCGCTGCGCCCCACCATGAGCAGGAGTTCGAAGAGGGTGTGGCTGAGGCCCGTCTCGGATTCGAGGTCGCGACCGAGAATGTATTCGAGTCGATTCGCCGCGCCCATCAGCCGGCCGAAGATGAGGATGCGCGGATCGTTGGCTGCTTCCAGCGGCGTGCGGAACGTGGGGTCGGCGGTCACCCCCCGATGATAGGGCGGTCCGCCAATTCGCCTCGTGGCCCGACAACCGCCCCGCGTGGGTTCGATCGCGTCGCATGTCTAGACTTCGTAGATGGCTGTCACGGACGATGCGATCATCCGCATCAAGGGAATGATCACCTCCGGTGAGCTCGGTCCCGGTGATCGACTTCCCCCCGAGAAGGAACTCGGGGAGAAGCTCGGCGTGTCGCGCAACTCTCTGCGAGAGGCGGTCAAGGCGCTCGAAGTCATCCGCGTCTTGGACGTCAGGCGTGGCGACGGCACGTACGTGACCAGTCTGGAGCCGCGCCTGCTTCTCGAGGCTCTGAGCTTCGTCGTCGACCTCCACACGGATCGCTCGATCCTGGAGGCGTTCGAAGTTCGGCGCATGCTCGAACCCGCGGCCGCGAGCATCGCGGCGGTCCGTCTCACCGACGAGCACCTCGCGCGACTGGACGCTCTCCTCAACGAAATCGACGAGACCGTGACCATCGAAGACTTGGTGCAGCATGACCTGGCCTTTCATCAAGGGATCGTCGAAGCAGCAGGGAACGAGTATCTGAGCCGGCTGGTGGAATCGATGCAGAGCAGCACCCTGCGAGCGCGCATCTGGCGGGGGATTACTCAGCAAGGCGCCGTCGATCGGACGATCGCCGAGCATCGGGCGATCTTGGAATCCCTGCGACGCCGCGATGCACAACTGTCGGCGGCGCTGTGCCTGACCCATATCGCGGGAATCGAGCAGTGGATCCGCGACGCGTCCTCGAGTGGTGCATGAGGATCGGCGGAGCCGAGTCGGTTCGGACCGCGATCATCGCGCGTCGCCTCCTGCACAGCTCGCGAGAGGTCGGACTGCCATGACGACACTTCTTGACACCCATGTGCACGTCTGGGGTGGGTCGACCATCGCCTATCCCTGGCTTGCCGAGGTCCCTGACCTCGGTCGTGTGTGCGCGCCGCACCAGATCGACCGAGCTGATGCTCTGACGACACGCATGGTGGCGGTCGAGGCAGACGCGGCGCCTACCGACCGCCTGAGTGAGGCGCAGTGGATCGCCGGCCTGCAGAATGAGTGGCCCGAGCTTGCGGCAATCGTGGCAGGCGTGGATCTCGGCGGCGACGTTCCGCGTCAGCTCGACGCGCTGTCGCAGATCGACCTGGTCGTCGGAGTACGCCATCAGCTGCAGTCCGAACCAGCGGAGTCTTGGCGGGTGGACGCGATCTCCGCCGGCTTGGCAGAACTTGCACGTCGAGGGTGGACGTTCGATGCGTGCGTTCGGCATCGGCAGCTTCCCGCCTTCCTCGAGATCGCCCGGTCGAGCCCAGGGTCCAAGATCGTCATCGATCATCTGGGCAAGCCCCCCGTCGATGCGGGGATCGCGAGCGCCGAGGGACTGGCGTGGAAGGACTCCATCCAGCGACTCGCGGAGCTCCCCAACGTCACGGTCAAGATCTCGGGTCTGGCGGCCGAGTCGACGGACGAAGCGTCCTTCGACGCGAACGCGGATGCGTTCATCGCTGCGGCAGTCGAGGCGTTCGGTGTCGAGCGGTCGATGATCGGAAGCGATTGGCCCGTCAGCGCCGTGCTCGGCGGAAGATCCACGACGTCGGGGTGGGTCGAGAGAGTCCGGCGTGCGGTCTTTCCCACCCCCGAGGAGTGGGATCTCCTCGCGGGTGGTGTCGGCGAGCGCTTCTACGGCCTTGCGCCGGCGCGATGAGAAGCGCTTCGGCCCGACGGCTCTGATGGCTCCGTCGGGCCGGCGCTCGCGCGGAAGGATCACGCGAAGGAAGCCACTCCCGGGGGGACGGAGCCGGCTCCTCGACCTGTGATCGCGGCGATCTCGTCAGTGCTGCGGTGACGGGATGGGTCGCATCCGCAGCGCCTGCATGCCACCGTCCACAGCCAGCGCCACCCCGCTCGTCGAGCCCGCACGGGGGCTGACCAGGTACGCGACCGCATCGGCGACCTCCTCGGCGGAGACGAGTCTGCCGTGGGGTTGGCGGGCGGCGAGGGCAACGCGTTCGCCCTCCGGGTCGGCGGCGGACTCCAGGAGTCGTTGGACCCACGGGGTGTCGGCCGTGCCGGGGTTCACGGCGTTGACGCGGATTCCCTCTCGGAGGTGGTCGGCGGCCATCGCCTTGGTCAGCGACAGCACGGCGCCCTTCGTAGCGCTGTACAGCGCCCGCTGGGGCAGGCCGGCGGTAGCCGCGATCGACGAGGTGTTGCAGATCGCCGCTGCGGATGACGCACGTAGGTACGGCAAGGCCGCCCGGGTCACGCGCGCGATGCCGATGACGTTGATGTCGAAGACCCGATGCCACTCGTCGTCCGAGTTGGCCGCGATGTCGCCCTGCGCCCCGATCCCGGCGTTGTTGACCACGATGTCGATACCCCCGAGGCCGCGAACGACATCCTCGATGGCAGCGGTGACGCTGCCGTCGCTCGAGACGTCGGCGTGCACGGCGAGATCTGCCCACGGAGCACCCGCGGGGTTCAGATCCAGCACCGCCACTCGCGCCCCATCGGCGATCAGTCGGCGCGCGATGGCGCTGCCGATTCCGGAAGCGCCTCCGGTGACGATCGCGACCAGCCCTTCGAGCGGCTCAGCCATGGTTCGTCCCGCGGCGGTCCGAGCCGACGTACGTCTGTCGCTGACGGCCCAACCCGTCGATCTCCACCTCGACGACGTCGCCGTGCGAGATGTACGGGAACCTCCCCGACAAGCCGACACCCTCTGGGGTCCCGGTGAGGATAAGGTCACCGGGCTCGAGGACGAGGAACTGGCTGAGCTCCCACACCACGGTGTCGATCGCGAAGATGAGGTCGCTGGTACGAGAATCCTGGCGAGGTTCCCCATTGACCCACGACCGCAGCCGCACGTCGTCCGCGTCGATCTCATCGGGTGTCACCAACCACGGCCCGATGGGAAGGAAGCCCGGTCCGCACTTCCCTTTGGACCACTGGCCCCCCGAGACAGACAGTTGCCAGTCGCGCTCGGAGAGGTCGTTGGCCAGGACGAACCCGGCGATGTGTTCCCGCGAGTTCTCCGGCGAGTCGAGATAGCTCGCGCGCGAGCCGATGACGATTCCCAGCTCGACCTCCCAGTCCAGCTTGACGCTCCCCGGGGGGATCGCGACGTCGTCGTCGGGGCCGACCACCGTGTTGGGCGCTTTCAGAAAGAGGACGAGGTTCTCCGGTGGCGTCGATCCCGACTCGGCGGCGTGGGCCGCATAGTTCATACCGACGCAGTACACGGCCGAGGGGCGTCCGATGGGAGCGCCGATTCGACCACCGCTGGGCAACTCCGGAAGGATCCCGCGTTCGACGGCGTCGGCCGCGCGGGCGATGCCGCCCGAGGCGAAGAACGCCCCGTCGAGGTCGGGCGTCAGCGGGCGGAGGTCGAGGACGCGATCGTCTTCGATGACAACGGGAACTTCATCGCCGAAGCTTCCCAGACGTGCGAAACGCATAATCGAGTCTTCCTTAAGGTCGGAACTCTGCGGAGCACGGATGTGCTCCGATGGGCCAATCGTCCCACAACTGGGACGACTTGACCTTCATACATCCCATGTTTATAGTCGGTGGCGGAGAGGAAGACATGGCTGTCATCACCGATGTCGAGACGATCGACATCCGATTCCCCACGTCCCTGAGTCTTGACGGCTCCGACGCGATGAATCTCGACCCCGATTACTCGGCGGCGTACGTGATCATTCACACGGATGCCGCTGACCACCTCGAGGGGCACGCGTTCGTCTTTACGATCGGTCGAGGCAACGATGTGGAGGTCGCCGCGATCGATGCGACGCGCGGACACCTCATCGGGCAAGACCTCGACGTGCTGCTGAAAGACATGGCAGCCACTGCTCGGCTGCTGATGGACGACTCGCAGCTGAGGTGGCTCGGGCCCGACAAGGGCGTCATGCACATGGCGGTCGGCGCGGTCCTCAACGCGCTCTGGGATCTGCGCGCGAAGCGCGCGGGTGAGCCGCTGTGGCTGCATCTGTCGCGGCTGACGAGCGAGGAGATCGTCTCGCTGGTCGACTTCCGCTACTTGTCCGACGCGCTGACGCCCGAGGAAGCGCTCAGCATCCTCCGCGCGGCAGAGAGCGGCAGGGCCGAGCGCATCGATCAGCTCCTCGAGCACGGGTACCCGGCGTACACGACGACGCCCGGATGGCTGGGCTACTCGGACGAGAAGCTCGCTCGGCTGTGCAAGGAAGCGGTCGCCGACGGGTTCCCCCAGATCAAGCTCAAGGTGGGCGCCGACCTGGACGACGACAAGCGGCGGATGCGCATAGCCCGGGAGTGCGTCGGTCCTGACTTCCCCGTCGCCATCGATGCGAACCAACGGTGGGATGTCGCGGAGGCGATCGACTGGGTGACGGCGCTTGCCGAGTTCGACCCGGCGTGGATCGAAGAGCCCACCAGCCCCGACGACATCCTCGGACATGCGGCGATCGCCCGCGCGGTGGCGCCCATCCGTGTGGCGACCGGCGAGCACGTGCCCAACCGTGTGGTCTTCAAGCAGATGCTGCAGGCGGGTGCGATCTCCGTGATGCAGATCGATGCGACTCGGGTCGGCGGGGTGGCCGAGAACATCGCCAACCTTCTGCTCGCGGCCAAGTTCGGGGTACCCGTGTGCCCGCACGCGGGCGGCGTCGGGCTGTGCGAAGCGGTCCAGCACCTCTCGATGTTCGACTTCGTCGCTGTCTCCGGTTCTCTGGACGGGCGAATGATCGAGTTCGTCGATCACCTGCACGAGCATTTCGTCACCCCGACCGTGATCCGCCGGGGACGCTACATGGCACCGATCGCGGCGGGAGCCGGCACGGAGATGTTGCGCGCCTCGATCGCCGAATACACCTGGACGCCGGAGCAGGTGCGCGTATGACCGCGCCCATGAGTCGGCTCGGCTTCGGGGGAGCGCCGGTTGGGAACCTCTACCGGGCGGTCACCGACCAGCAGGCTCACGATGCGTTGGAGCAGGCCTGGGCGGCGGGCATCCGTTACTTCGACACGGCCCCGCACTACGGACTCGGTCTCTCGGAACGACGCCTCGGCGCATTCCTGAAGGAAAAGCCTCGGCATGAGTTCGTGATCTCCACCAAGGTCGGACGCCTGCTCGAACCGAATCCTTCTTTCGCGGGCGGCACAGACCTCGACAACGGATTCGATGTGCCGGACGATCTCGTCCGACGCTTCGACCCGACGATCTCCGGGGTGCGCCAGAGCCTGGAGGCGTCCCTGGAGCGCACGGGTCTCGACAGCTTCGACATCCTGTTCCTCCACGACCCCGACGTCTACGACCTGGAGGCGGGCCTGTCGTCCGGGCTCCCCGCCCTCGATACGCTTCGCGACGAAGGGCTCGTCCGTCAGATCGGTGTCGGTGTCAACGACGCCGCGACCGCCACGCGCGCCGTCCGTGAGGCGAGCCTCGATCTCGTGATGATCGCCGGGCGTTACACGTTGCTCGATCAGGAGGCGGAGCGGGAGTTGTTCCCGGCCTGCACCTCACAGGGAACCCGCGTCGTGGCTGCGGCGCCTTACAACTCCGGCCTTCTCGCGACGGCCACGCCCCAAGCGGGTGCCACCTACGACTACGGAGCGGTACCGGACAGCATCCGCGAGCGCGTGAGTGACATCGCCGAGATCTGTGCGGCCCATGGTGTGGAGCTGCCCGTGGCGGCACTCCAGTTTCCGCTGCGGCACCCGCTCGTGGCATCCGTGGTCGTGGGATCGGCGCGTGCCGAGGCGATCGCCGAGAACGCGGCTCGCCTCGAGGCGCCCGTGCCCGACCAGCTGTGGGTCGACATCGAGGCATACAGGGAGGCAACGCGATGAACTCCACACTGCTTCTCGAAGCCGAAGGGATCTCCAAGAGTTTCCCCGGTGTGAAGGCTCTCGACGGCGTGGGTTTCGACCTCCGCCACGGAGAGGTTCTCGCACTCGTCGGTGAGAACGGCGCAGGGAAGTCGACCCTGATGAAGCTGCTCGCCGGGATCTACGTCCCGGATTCCGGGTCGTTCCGTCTCGATGGTCGCGACTTCCGCGCACAGAACCCGCGCCACGCGCAGGAGATGGGCATCAGCATCATCCATCAGGAGTTCAACCTGATGCCTGACCTGACCGTCGCCCAGAACATCTTCATCGGCCGAGAACCGCGCCGGGCGGGCTGGCTCCTCGACAACCGTGCACTCGCGCGGCGGGCGTCGACGCTCTTCGATCGACTCGGCATCGACCTGGATCCCGACGAGCCCGTCGAACAGTTGACCGTCGCTCGGCAGCAGATGGTGGAGATCGCCAAGGCGTTGTCTTTCGACGCGAAGGTTCTCATCATGGATGAGCCCACGGCGGCGCTGAACGATGCCGAGGTCGATGTGCTCTTCGAGTTGATCGAGCGATTCCGATCCCCTGAGACGGGTGTGATCTACATCTCCCACCGGATGCCGGAACTCAGCCGGATCTCCGACCGGATCACCGTTCTCCGCGACGGTCAGTACATCGGCACCCGTGACACCGCGGCCACCGACCAGCGCGAGATCATCTCCATGATGGTCGGTCGAACCATCCAGGTCGAGGCGCGACCGTCGGCGACCGTGAATGAGTCGCCTGTCGCGCTCGCAGTGGAGAGCCTGTCGACGAAGCACCTTCTGCGCGATGTGAGCTTCGAGGTTCGCCAGGGCGAGATCCTCGGTTTCGCGGGACTCATGGGAGCCGGTCGGACGGAGGTCGCGCGAGCGATCGTCGGTGCGGATCGAACCACGAGCGGCACGATCACGGTGAACGGCCGCGTTGCGTCGATCAGCAATCCTGCGGACGCCGCGCGATGGGGTATCGGCTACCTCTCGGAAGATCGGAAGAAGCTCGGCGTGCTCTTGGAGCGCAGTGTCCGAGAAAACATCGTCCTCGCATCGCTGCCTGCTTTCGTCGGCGGGCTCGGAGTGGTCAACGGGCGCAAGATCGAAAAGACCGGTCGAGAGTACGTCTCCACTCTCCGCATCAAGACCCCGTCGACGGCGCAACTCGTGGGCAACCTGTCCGGCGGCAATCAGCAGAAAGTGGTGATTGCGAAGTGGCTCGTGAAGGACTGCGACGTCCTCATCTTCGATGAGCCGACGCGAGGTATCGACGTGGGCGCGAAGGAGGAGATCTATCTCCTGCTGCGACAGCTGGCCGATCAGGGCAAGGCGATCATCATGATCTCGTCCGAACTGCCGGAGGTGCTCCGCCTCTCCGACCGCGTGGCGGTCATGGCCCAGGGGCGCCTCGTGAAGATCCTCGACAACGCCGACGCCACACAAGAGAACCTCATGGACTACGCCACCCGATTCACTGCCGAAGGGATCATCGCATGATGACCGTGCCATCCTCGCCCCCCCGCGAAGAAGCGAGGTCCACGACCACGGTGCGGGCCGTACAGGCCCGTGGGCCGCGATTCGCTCGGATCCGCGGGTCGCTTCAGCAGCTCCTCGCGGCTGCGAGCCTCGTGGTGATCGTCATCTTCTTCTCGGTCGCCAGCCCGCACTTCTTCACGGCCAACAACCTGATCTCGATCTTCACCGCCGCCACGGTGACGGGCATTCTCGCGCTCGGAACGACGTTCGTCATCATCACCGGCGGCATCGATCTCTCCATCGGCACCGGAATGATCCTGTGCGGTGTCATGTGCGGTGTCTTTCTCACGTACTGGGGCTGGCCACTGTGGTTGGGCGTTGCAGCGACCATCGCCTTCGGCGGACTCATCGGCCTCATCAACGGCACCAACATCGCATTCCTCGGCATTCCCCCTTTCATCGCGACGCTGGGCATGATGCTGGTCGCCGCGGGACTGTCGCTCGTGATCTCGGGGACGAAGCCCATCTACTTCCCCAATCACCCCGACTTCCAGTCGATCATGAACCTGTCGATCATTCCGGGCGTGCGCTTCCCGCTCGGCGTGGTGATCTTCGTGGTCATGATTCTGATCGCCGCGTTCCTCCTCTCGAAGACGATCGTCGGTCGCTACACCTTCTCGATCGGCTCCAATGAGGCGGCCACCGCACTCTCCGGAGTGAATGTGCGGCGATGGAAGACTCTGATCTACACCATGGCCGGGCTCTTCGTCGGTCTCGCCGGAGTTCTTTCGGCGTCGCGACTGTCGTCAGCCCAACCGACCGGCGGCATGGGGCTGGAACTCGAGGCGATCGCCGCCGTCGTGATCGGCGGCACGTCGCTGCAAGGCGGCAAGGGATCCATCGTCGGCACTGTCATCGGTGCGCTCATCATGGCCGTGCTGACCAACGGCCTACGGATCATCTCCGTGCCTCAGGAATGGCAGTCCGTTGCCGTCGGCATCGTCATTCTCGTGGCTGTCTATCTCGACATGCTTCGTCGTCGACGAGCCTGACCGTCGCGAAGGACCCGTTCTGACCACCCCGGCGTGAGTCAGGTCCGTTTCGTGTACCCAAAAACCCGCAATCCAGAGAAACGTCCTCGAACACGGTTTTCGTCTTCGAACGTGACACCAAGCACAAAGGAGTGACATCACATGTGGACCAAACGAACGATCGGCGCAGTAGCGGCACTGGCCGCTCTAGGAATCGCGCTGTCGGGCTGCGCCGGGTCCGGCGCACCCGGGGCATCGGGCGGTAG
Organism: Microbacterium sp. Leaf151; assembly: GCF_001424225.1. GTDB lineage: Bacteria > Actinomycetota > Actinomycetes > Actinomycetales > Microbacteriaceae > Microbacterium. The sequence goes on from NZ_LMOR01000003.1 coordinate 535,972, forward strand.
CGACGGGGACAAGCCCTACGTCGCCCTCGTCTCGAAGGGTTTCCAGCACCAGTTCTGGCAGGCCGTCAAGTCGGGCGCGGAGCAGGCGGCGGAGGAGTTCGACGTCGAGGTGACTTTCGAGGGGCCCGACACCGAAGCCGACGTGGACCAGCAGATTCAGCAGCTTCAGACGGCCTTGGACAAGAATCCCGCCGCGGTCGGAATCGCCGCTCTGGACAGCCAGGCCGTCGGGCCTCTGCTGACTCAGGCACAGAACAGCGGCATCCCGGTGATCGCGTTCGACTCGGGTGTCGACAGTGACATCCCGCTGACGACGGCCGCGACGGACAACACGGCCGCCGCGGCCGAGGCCGCGAAGCACCTGGTCGAAGCCATCGGCGGGTCCGGAAAGGTCGCGGTCGTCGCTCACGACCAGACCTCTCTGACCGGCCAGCAGCGGCGCGACGGTTTCGTCGATTACATCGAAGAGAATGCACCCGGCGTGCAGATCGTCGACATCCAGTACGGCGGGGGCGACCAGGCCAAGTCCGCTGACCTTGCCAAGGCGATCATCGCCGCCAACCCCGACCTCAAGGGGATCTACGGCACCAACGAGGGCTCGGCGATCGGCGTCGTCCAGGCGGTCAAGGAACTCAGCCTCAGCCCGAGTGACCTCGCCGTCGTCGGCTTCGACTCGGGCGAGGCGCAGATGGATGCCATCACCGATGGGCTGATGCTCGGCGCGATCACGCAGAACCCCGTGGGTATCGGCTACGAGACCGTCAAGGCGGCCGTCGAGGCCATCCGCGGTGAGTCCCTCCCGAAGTCCATCGACACGGGCTTCTACTGGTACGACGCGACCAACATCGACGACCCGAAGATCCAGGCCGTTCTCTACAAGTAATGCGGTGAGGGGGAGGCGGCGGTCCTCCGCCGCCTCCCCCCATTGCTGCCGGCGGCTCACCGCGTGCGCGCAGGCGGCGCGGGAGCCCGATGCTGACGCCCGTCAGAGCCGGTCGTCTCCGTGCACGATCACGCGACCCCTCCGGGGCGACTCGTCGTTGAGCGAGTGAGCACGAGAACTGGCGTACGGGTGCAGCGGTGTTCACAGACATAGGACTGATCTTGTCGACGGTTTCGACGGGGCCGCATGAAGTTAAGGGTGTTCATGCAATGACGCTGTGAATCCCTCAATAAGGTAGGATGTATCTGCTAGCTTCTGATGACGCAAGCAGCATGCGGACGAACGGAATCAATGAAGATGCCCAGAATGTCGAGGCTCAACGCCCTGCGCGCCACAAGCGCAGTGGCCACCGCCACACTCGTTGCGGGGACCATTGTCGCCACCGCTCCCAGCGCTTTCGCCGTGACCCCGGATCGCACCATCACCCCGAACCCCGCCTACGCAGGCGCTCCGTTCAAGGGCTGGGGGACCAGCCTGGTGTGGATGGCGAACGCCACCGGCGGATATCCCACGGAGCTGCGCAACGAGCTCATCGACGCCGTGTTCGGCGACGACGGCCTGAACCTCAACATCGCCCGATACAACATCGGCGGCGGGAACGCATCCGACGTTCCGGGCTACCTCCGCCCCGGTGGAGCCGTGCCGGGGTGGTGGAACCCCTCGGCCCCCCTGAGCGACGCTCAGGGCCCGATCTCCTCCAACTTCGCGGACCGCGACCGGTTCCGAGCCGCGTGGACCGGCGAGAATGCCAGCGACTACGATTTCTCCGCCGATTCTGCGCAGCTGGCGTGGGTGGATGCGATCAAAGACGACGTCGACACCTGGGAAGCATTCAGCAACTCACCGCCCTACTTCATGACGAACAGTGGTTTCGTCAGCGGTGGCTTCGACGGTAACTCCGACCAGATCCGCACCGACTCGGTCGACGAGTTCGCCACCTACCTGCGAACGGTGACCGAGCACGTCGAGGACACCCATGGCATCCGGTTCGACAGCATCGATCCTCTGAACGAGCCCAACACCGACTACTGGAGCACCACACTCGGGAACAACGGGTGGCCCTACCGCGGCGGACAAGAGGGCGCCCACGCCGGTCCGGGTCTGCAGTCACAGGTTCTGAAGGCGATGTCCGCGGAGCTCGCCGAGCCCGGTGCGACGACCGCCGCCAAGCTCTCCGGTCCCGACGAGACGAACCCGAGCCGCTTCGTCCAAGACTGGTACGGCTGGGATCAGCAGACGAAGGACGCCGTCGACCAGCTGAACGTCCACACGTACTCCACGGGAGACCGCAACCGTGCCCGCGACATCTCCAAGGCCAGCGGCAAGCCGCTGTGGATGAGCGAGGTCGAAGGGAACTGGGGCGGCGACTCCTGGAACCCCGACTCCATCGAGAACGGTCTCGGTGTCGCGTCGCGGATCACCGGCGATCTTCGCGAGCTCGAGTCCGAGGCGTGGGTGCTGTGGCAGCCGGTCGAGGACCTCTACAACATGGAGAAGGTCGAAAAGAAGAACTGGGGATCCGTCTTCATCGACTTCGACTGCGACGCCAACGGAAACTCGACCCGTCGCATCGCCGACGGTGAGGCCGACCCCTCTTGTGGCATCGAGGTCAACTCGAAGTTCAACACGCTGCGCAACTTCACCCACTACATCGAGCCCGGAGACCAGCTCGTTGCCGTCGACGACGGCGACACCACGGCCGCAATCGACGGTGATGGGTCGGGAGCGACCCTCGTCTACACGAACAACGGTGACAGCGCCCGCACGGTGCGGGTCGACCTGTCGCGGTTCGGTCAGATCGGTGCGGGAGCGACGGTGACGCCGATCGTGACCACGCAGTCGCCGTCCGATGACCGCACCGCGAACGCACTGGTGGCCGGAGCCGCCGTGCCCGTCGACGCCGCCTCACGGACGGCCGTCGTCACCGTGCCGGCCAAGTCCGTCTCGACGCTCGTCGTCTCCGGCGTCTCGGGTGTCTCAGACTCCGCATCCGGGATGCGCGATGGCGGTACGTACACCATCACGGGCGTTCAGAGCGCCAAGCCGCTCGCCGCTTCCTCGTCGGGCGCCGTCCTGGGCACCCCCGGAAGCGAAGCGGCTGCTACCCAGAGCTGGACCGCGACGCGGGTGGTCGACGCCCCCGGCACCTCACGTGACCGTTTCGCCCTTCGCCTGGCCGACGGCCGGGCCTTGAAGTCGAACGGCGGGAGTACGGCGTTCGGAACGGTCAGCGATGAGCAAGCCGCCGCAGATGCAACCTTCCAGTGGCTGTTGAGCACGACGGACGGTACGACCTTCACCCTTCTCAACGCCGGCCGCGAAGACGTGCTCGACGTCGCGGACGCCAAGACCGCGACGGGGTCGTCGGTCGGCCTGTGGGGATCGAACTGGGGCGCGAACCAGTCGTGGACCCTCGCCTCGGCAGACACCACCCCCGTGTACGACTCGTTCCGCCCGGGTCAGGAGTGGCTCGACACCGAGGGCAAGGTCATTCAGGCGCACGGCGGCCAGGTGGTCCCCTCCACGGACGAGCAGGGGCGGACGGTTTACTACCTGTACGGCGAGGACCGCGCGAACGGCACGTTCTCATCTCCCGGTGTCCACGTCTACCGCTCGACCGATCTCTACAACTGGGAGGACCGCGGGGTCGCGCTGCGGTCGTTGAGCTCGACCGCTGATTTCCAGAAGCCCTACTTCTCGGCGCTCTACGGCACCTACACCCCGGCGCAGCGCGACGCGGTGTACCGGGATCTCGGAACCGTCCCGGTTGCGGGCACGACTCCTCCGATCATCGAACGTCCCAAGGTGATCTACAACGCGGCAACGGGCAAATGGGTCATGTGGGCCCACATGGACGGCCCGTCCGCCACGTCGACCGCCCAGTACGCCAAGGCGAACGCCGGCGTCGCGATCGCGGATTCCCCTGAGGGTCCGTTCCGCTACATCGACAGCTACCGGCTGAACTACGCGCCGGCAGACGCGGTGCCGCCGAACCGTGCGCCCGACAACAAGGGCATGGCGCGCGACATGAACCTCTTCGTCGATGACGACGGAACCGGCTACATCATCTACTCGAGCGAAGAGAACGCCACCATGTTCATCTCCAAGCTCAACGCCGACTACACCGACCTGGCGACACCGGCAGACCGCGCCGTCCAGGGCGTCGACTACAACCGCATCTTCGTCAACGAATCGCGGGAGTCTCCGGCGATCTTCCGGCACGACGATCGGTACTTCCTCATCACCTCGGGAACGACCGGGTGGAACCCCAACCCGTCGCGGTGGGGAACGGCCACGAACATCATGGGCGAGTGGGCCACGATGGGCGATCCGTTCCCGGCCTCGGCCCAGAGCAACTCGTGGAACTCCCAGCCGTCGTCCGTCATCCCCGTCGATCGCGAGAACGGCAAGTACATCTACATGGGCGACCGCTGGAACGGCGGCACCGACCTTCGGAACGCGCAGATGGTCTGGTTGCCCATCGCGATGGGCGAAGGGGGGGACAGTCTTTCCGTGGATGTGAGACAGGAATGGACCCTGTCGGACCTCGACCCGCTGGCGGTCTGGACGGTGTCTGGAGTTCCCGCCACGCTCAAACTCGGACAGCGGTTCGACGTCTCCACCGTCACGGTGACGCAGAACGGCTCCACCCGCACGGAGGCGGTGCAGTGGGCGACGTCGGGCTCGTTCGACGTTCCGGGCGTCGTCACCCTGACCGGGACACTGCCCGGTTTCGGCGGGAGGACCTTCACGCGCACGGTCGCCGTTGTTCCCGACGGGGTGCGTTACGCGGTGAACGCCGGCGGTCAGACCACGTCTGACTGGACCGCTCTCACGTCGGCTGCCGCGCAGCAGGCACCCCTCCTGAACAGCCGCCCCGAGCAGCCGTACGGAGTCGACGCGGCATCCGGAGCGTCGTGGGGATACGAGAGCGCAGGGAGCCAGCCCTACGGCTCCGCCGACGGAACGATGTTCTCGACACTGCGCTACGCGGTGAGCGGCCGTGACCTCACGTACCGCTTCGGTGATCTGGCTCCCGGCACGTACAGCGTCTATGCGGGTTACTCCGACCCGTGGGATCAGTGGGCGGACCGGGCAGCCCGGGCGACAGTCCATGGTGCTGTCGTCGAGGCCGAGCATGTCTATGGAGCGGCGGATGCCACGGGGAGCTACCGCAACATCACGGTGGGTGCCGATCGGCAGGTGACGTTCACCCTCAGCAAGACCCGCGCACCCGACGTCCAGCTGAGCTGGCTCATGGTGGTCTTGGATCAGCCTGCCGCCCCCTCGCTCGCCGTCACCGCCGTCGCCACCACGAAGTGTGTGGCGAAGAAGGTGGTGGTGACCGTGCAGACGACCAACACCGACGCGGTTCCGATGTCTATCACGATGGATTCTCCTTTCGGGAAGAAGTCCTTCGCCTCCGTCGCACCCGGAAAGTCCGTCGCTCAAGCGTTCACGACCCGCTCCGCGAACGTCGCGGCGGGAGTCGTGAGCGTCCGTGCCGACGCCTCCGTCGCGGGGTCGCCCGTGACTCGCACCATCGCTGCGGCGTATCCCGCAACCACCTGTCAATGAGCCTCACCCGCTCGTCCCGTCGCCGTTCGACCAACCCAGGAGTTACCCCGATGAAGAGGCTCAGCATCGTTGCTGTCGCCGTGAGCAGCGCACTGCTGCTCTCCGGACTCAGTGCCACGTCGGCGACCGCCGCGACCCCGCCGGCGGCTCCCGTCGTCGCGGCCGCCGCGGGCGCGGATTCCCCTCGCGACGAGGTGAACTTCAACCGTGAGTGGAAATTCATCCGCCAGGACGTCCCCGACGCGAAGAACGTCGACTACGACGATTCAGCCTGGGTCGATGTCGCACTGCCCCACAGTTTCGACGCTCCCTACAACGTGGGCGGTGACAACGGTGGGGAGAAGTTCTTCATCGGCGTCGGCTGGTACCGCAAGACCTTCCAGGTCGGCGAGGAGTGGGCGGGCAAGGTCCTGAAGCTCGACTTCGAGGGTTCGTTCCAGGTCACCGACATCTGGGTGAACGGACGCAACGTCACCACCCACGAAGGCGGCTTCTCGGGCTTCGAAGTCGACATCTCCGACTACGTCGTGTCCGGAGCCAACGAGATCGCCATCAGTGTCGACAACCGGTGGCGCCACGATCTGGCTCCGCGCGCAGGCGACCACCAGTTCACCGGCGGCATCTACCGCGACGTCACGCTGAACGTCACCGACCCGGTGCACGTCGACTGGTACGGCACCGCGGTGACGACCCCCGCGCTGACCAACCCGGATTGGAACACCAGCGACCCCGCGTACTACCGCAACATCGATCTGAGCCAGTACCCGTCGCAGACCGACCTGCAGGCGAACATCGACGCCCGTCGTTCGAACGTGCGCGTGCAGACCGAGGTGACGAACGAGGGCTCGACCTCGGCCGACGTCGCGGTCGTCCACGAGGTCACGGATGAGGACGGCACGGTGCTCGCCACCTTCGAGTCCGAGCGCGTCACGGTGGCCGCCGACGCCACCGCGAGCATCGACGCCTCGAGCGGTTCACTCGCCGACACGGGCGCCATGCTCGACGACCTTCGCCTGTGGTCGCCCACCGACCCGGCGCTCTACGGCGTGACCACCTCGGTGGTCGTCGGCGACCGCGTGGTCGACACCTTCGACAGCTCCTTCGGCTTCCGCAGCGCGCAGTTCCGTACCGACGGCTTCTACCTGAACGGGTCGAAGACCCTGCTGTTCGGCGCGAACGCCCACCAGGATCAAGCCGGGTGGGGGAACGCCGTTCCGAACAGCGCTTTCCACCGCGATGTGGAGATGATCCGCGAAGCGGGCATGAACCTCATCCGAGGATCCCACTATCCTCACGACCCTGACTACGTGCAGGCGACCGACGAACTCGGCGTCATGTACTGGTCGGAAGGCGTGTTCTGGGGCATGGGCGGACAAGCCGGCAAGGATGCCGACCCGATCGATCGTCCCAGCGACTGGCTGCGCGACGCCTACCCGCAGAACCCCGCCGATGAGGCCGCGTTCGAGAAGAGCGTCGAAGACGCCCTCGTGGCCATGATCCGGGTGAACCGCAACCACCCCTCCATCATCAACTGGTCGATGGGCAACGAGGTCTTCTTCACCTCCGATTCCACCCAGGCCAAGGCGAAGGCCCTCGTCAGCCGACTCCGCGACCTCTCGCACAAGCTGGATCCCACGCGGAAGGCCGGCATGGGTGGTGTGCAGCGAAGCGGATACGACGAACTGAGCGTCAGCGACATCGCCGGATACAACGGCGACGGCGGCGACATCGAGAACACGCGGATGCCGAACCTCGTGGCCGAGTACGGTTCGTACACCTCGGATCGTCCGGGCTCGTACGACCCGCACTACGACTACGTGGCCAGTTCCGGCGATCGGCAGGAGTTCGACCTCACCACCGGCAGCGCCGGACTCACCATCTGGGCCGGTTTCGATCACGGCACCATCGGCGGTGCGGGTCTCGCTCGTATGGGCATGATCGATTTCAGCAGGCTTCCGAAGGACCAGTGGTACTGGTTCCGTGCCAACAAGCAGCGGTGGACCGACGAGGCGATCGTCGCCGACCCCGTTTCCGTGGCCCGCGAGTCGTCCGTCCAGGGCGCGGCAACCGCGATGACGCTCGCTCCGTATAAGTACTCCAGCGACACCATCACGGATGACGGACGCTCCGACACGCAACTGGTCGTGACCCTGCGTAACAGCGCGGGAGCCTGGGTGAACGACACGCGTCCCGTCACCTTGACGGTGACCGATGGTCCGGGCATCCTGCCCGGGGGCAAGAGCTACTCCTTCACCCCCGGACTGAACCTGTTCGACGGGAAGGGCGCCGTGGCGTTCCGCTCAGCCTTCGCGGGGACGTCGACCATCACCGCGTCATCCGAGGGACTGGCGGACGCCACGTTCCAGGTGACCACCGAAGCGGTCGCCGGATCGGCGGATGACACGGAGCCGGAGAACTTCGGGAACGCCAGCCTCTGGGGCGGCCAGCAGACCTCTATCGCTGCGCCGACGCAGTACGGCGACGTGAACAAGGCCCTCTCGCGTCCGCTCACCGCGACCTCGGAGCAGTCTGGAAACGGACGAGCGCTCGCCGCCGACGGCAACCCTGCTACGAGCTGGTTGGCAGCGTCGACCGGATCGGGGCAGAGCATCGCCTCGTTCTTGGAGGTCGCCCAGTACGTCTACAAGGTGCGACTGGACTTCCAGGGAGCGGCTCTGCCTTACACCCTCGAGGTGCAGGGGGCGGACGATGCCTGGACCACGGTCGCAACGTACACGGCGAGCACCGTCGGAAGCCGCCCCCGCGAAGAGTCGCTCGACGGGCTCTACGCGAAGTCGATCCGGGTCTCGTTCCCCGCGCTCACCTCGACCCAGCGCGCGGGTCTCGCCGAGCTTCAGGTCTTCGGTAACGACGCCGCTCAGAGCCCGCAGTACTCCGCCGACGGCGTGTACGTTTCGGACATCCTCGACTACGCCAACGACGTGACCACCGGTTACGGGTCGAAGCAGAAGGACCGCTCCGCCGATGGGAACCCCATCCGGGTGGGCGGGACGACGTACGCGAAGGGCGTCGGCCTGCACGCCGAGAGTGTGGCGGTCGTCGACCTCGACGCGAAGTACTCGCGTCTCGTGGGCATCGCCGGCATCGACGACGAAGCAGACCAGGGCGACGCGCTGTTCGAGATCTACGCCGACGGCCAGCTGATCTTCTCGCGCGAGTTGTCGGGGACCGAGACCGAGCGATTCGACCTCTCCGTCAGCGACGTCACGCAGCTGCGGTTGGTGACCGAGACCAACGGATCCGACCGCATGGATCACACCGACTGGGCCGATCTGCGTCTGCTCGGAGCGATCCGTGACATCACCGCGCCGCAGAGCGGACTGCGCAGCTCTTTCGTGGGGATGACCGACCAGCTCCAGGCCGGCGTGGATTACCGCGCCGCCGTCAGCGTGGCCAACACGGGCGACACCGCCCGCGGCGTCACCGCGGGCATCGAGGTCTATGACGGCTCCGGGCGACTGCGGGAGATCCGCACGCAGAAGCTCACGATCGACCCGGGTAAGTCGGCGGATGCCGATCTGGTCATCCCCGTGGATGCCGCCATCGCGGGGCACTACGCCACGGTCGGAGTCTGGGACTCCGAGAACCTTCAGCCCCTGTCGTCGTTCGTGCGCGTGAGTGCGGATCCGGACCTGCTCATCGCCACTCCGGCGAGTTCGATCACGTGGGGACAGAAGGTCGACGGCGAGAGCGGGTCGCTGCGCAAGACCGGCAGCTGGGCGAACTATCCCACCAGCTCCGCCTTCGCGGGTACCGAGACGTTCACCGAAGCAAGCGGATCGACCATGTCGCTGCAGTTCACGGGCGAGTTCGTCCGCATCGGCGCCAAGTTCGACGGCAGCCAGACCGGCTTCGGCGTCAAGATCGACGGAGTCGATGTGGGCTCGGTGTCCACTCGCGTCACGGACGGCAGCAACTCCTACCGTGTGGCGTGGACCTCGGAACGGCTTTCGTCGGGCTCGCACACGGTGGAGCTGACTTCTGCCGGGAAGATCGGGATCGACTACATCGAGACGGGCACCGCGCCCGTGCCGACGGCTCCGGCCCGCGCTTACGGTGACCTGCTCCAGGTCGTCGCCGACGTGGTCGAGGTCATCGAAACCGGGGAGATCAACGACGCGGAACCGCAGCCGCGAGCCACTCTGGCGGATGAGCTCGATGCCTCCTACGCGGTCTACCGCGACAACGCGGCGACGACCGCCGCGTACTCCACCCGCGCAACGGCACTTCGGGCAGCGCTCGACGGCCTCGACCCGACGCCGCCGACGGTGAACATCCAGACCACCGTCACCCCGCGCTGTGTCGCCGGGAAGGTCACGCTCTACGTGGTGGCGAAGAACGTCGACTCTGCGGCGGCGACCGTCGGGTTGAGCTCCGTCTACGGCTCGAAGAGCGGGATGAACATCCAGCCCACGAAATCGAGTTCCACGTCGTTCAGCACCCGAAAGGGCTCCATCCCCGCGGGCACCGTAAGGGTCACTGCCACCGCCGAGGGGCGTACCCCCCTCGACGCGCCGGTCTCCTTCCCCGCCACCACCTGCGCTAACTGATCCAACGAAGACGTGAGAACGAGGCGAAGCGAAACAATGGCTCTTTATCCGCCGGCAACGGCTCCTTCCCCGCTCGCGGCGCGCAGCCGGTGGGCGATCCTGGCATCCGTTGCCCTGGTCGCCGCACTGGTGCCCGCGCTCGTGGGTCAGACCGCGGTCTCGGCCGCCGAGAAGGGCGACACTTTCTCGGCCCCGGGCATCACCGTGGGCGGTTCCACCCTGCCGACGACCTTCTCGATCACCCGGGCGCCGGATTCGGCGCCCGGGGAGGTGAGCGTCGGAGATGGCTCTTCCCCCGCGATCCGGACCTCCGCCGCGGGGGATGTGGGCATCCCGACCGTCATCCAGCACGACGGCGCGCAGTACCGCATCACGGGGATCGCCCGTAACGCCTTCCGCGGGGCGTCGGCGATCACCTCGACCGGGCTTGCTCAGAACCGATCGGTGACGTCGATCGGCGACTTCGCCTTCGCCAGCGCGACCGCCTTGACCTCTACCGGTCTCGAGGCCAACGACGCCGTCTCCGCAATCGGCACGGGTGCGTTCGCCAGCACGCGATCACTGCTGGACGGGGCCCTGCCCGTCAGCCTCTCGAAGGCCCCCTCGATTCCCTTCACCTCGGCGGCGAATCTTCGAAGCGTCTACGTCGCCGCCCCGCTCGCACAGGCCCAGCGGCTCGGGCTCACCCGTGGCATGCCCGTGTACTTCCGCTCCGGCTCCGCGGGGTGGGACACCACTGCACGCACATTCACCGGCCTCGCCGTTTACGGTGCGCGGCCCGAGCAACTCGTTCCGCTGTCGTCCGTTCGTGTCGTGGGGGGCACCGCGGCGCCGAGCGCGGGCGCAGCGCAGAACCCCTTCCGCGGCGGGACCGGACTCTTCGCCGGGCCGGGCGTGAAAGCCGACGGCTCGACCGGATCCGCCCCGGACATGGTGACGATCACCGCCAGCAATCCTGCGTCTTTCCGCGGGTGGCGGGTGACAGGCGCCCAGCTGACCCCGGAGCAGCTCGCCTCGCCGACGGTGACCATTCCCATGGGGAAGAACGACATGACGGTGGAGGCCACTTCGGCGACCGGCGTCGAAGCCGTCGCCACCTCCAAGTGCGTGGCAGGCAAGGCCTACGTCTACGTCACGGTCAAGAACACCGGGACGGCGTCGGTTTCGCTGCAACTGACTTCGGGCTATGGCTCGAAATCCGTGGCGGCCCTCGCGCCGTCGAAGTCCACCTCGGTCTCGTGGACCTCGCGTCTGACGAACATGCCCGCCGGTGCTGTCACGGTCGCTGCTCGGACCACGGACGGTCAGAGCTCCACGATGAGCGCGCCCTATCCCGCTCTCTCCTGCGGAGCGGTCTGATGCGCGCCCCCCTCTCACGTCGTATCCCGAGTACTTCCAGGAACGGAACCATGACGAATTCCACTGAAGCCCGCTCTCGTCGGCGCCTCTTGCTCACCGCCGCCGTAGCGGCCGCGCTCGTGGCACCGCTCGGGTTCGTCAGCGCGGGCGACCAGGCGCACGCCGAGACGGTGCCGGCCGCCGAGTACGGTCCCCGTCTCTGGTACGACGAGCCCGCCTCGGCCGGCGCGCGGGAGAACTTCCCCGGGGAGTCCTTCCCCAGCACGACGGAGAACCAGATCTGGCAGCAGCGCACGCTGCCGATCGGAAACGGCAACATCGGTGCCACCGTCTACGGAGAGATCGGCAAGGAGCACCTCGTCTTCAACGAGAAGACGTTGTGGACCGGAGGCCCGAGCAGCTCGCGCCCCGACTATGTGGGCGGGAACCTCGAAGACAAGGGCCGCAATGGCGAGGCTCTGCGCGAGGTCCAGCGACTGTTCGCCAATGGACAGACGGCTGAGGCCCAGAGCCTGGCGCAGAGCGCACTGGTCGGTGGCGAGAACGGGTACGGCGCGTACGAGTCGTACGGCGATCTCTGGCTCGATTACGGATTCGACGGATCCGGGGTCTCGAACTACCAGCGCTCTCTCGACCTCGAGACGGCGACCGCCTCCGTGGCGTTCGACCGCGGCGGGGTGCGGTACACGCGCGATTTCTTCACGAGCTACCCCGACAACGTGATGGTGGTGCGTCTGACGGCCTCTCAGGCGGGCGCTCTCGACATCGACGTGGCCTTCGACTTCGCACTCGGAGGAGCGTCCACGGTCGTCAGCGGCGACACCCTGACGGTTTCGGGTGCGCTGGCCGACAACCAGCTCAAGCACAATGCGATCGTGAAGGCGGTCCCCTCGGGGGGAACCGTCAGCGCGAACGGCACGCAGATGCGCATCCGCGATGCTGACGAGGTGCTGCTCTACGTCACGGCGTCGACCGACTACGAAGACGTCTACCCGAACTATCGCACCGGGCAGAGTGACGCCGATGTCGCATCGGAGGTGCGCACCCGCGTCGACCTGGCTGCCGCCGACGGTTACTCGACGGTGCGCGATCGGCATCTGGCCGACTACCGCGAGCTGTACTCGCGCGTAGATCTGACCCTGGGTGGACAGCTGTCGACGGATGCCACGGACGACCTGCTCGCGAAGTACCGCAACTCCACCGCCACCGACGTCGAGAAGCGCACCCTCGAGGTGGTGCTGTACCAGTACGGGCGCTACCTCGGCATCGAGTCCTCGCGGGAGGGCACTCTTCCCTCCAACCTGCAGGGCATCTGGGCCGACCGCAACACGGGGAACTCGGGCAGTCCCGTTCCCTGGGGGTCGGACTACCACATGAACGTCAACCTCCAGATGAATTACTGGCCGGCCTACTCGGGCAACCTCGCCGAGACCGCCACGCCTCTCGTCGATTACGTGGAGGGCCTGCGTGAGCCCGGTCGAGTGACCGCGGAGATCTACGGCGGCGTGGCGAGCACGCCGGACAACCCGGAGAACGGCTTCACCGCCCACACCCAGAACACGCCCTTCGGATGGACGACCCCGGGGTGGCAGTTCACCTGGGGCTGGTCACCAGCGGCCGTGCCGTGGATCCTGCAGAACGTGTACGAGTACTACGAGTACACCGGTGACGAGACCTACCTCCGCGACGTCGTTTACCCGATGATGAAAGAAGCGACCCGGTACTACGACCAGACCCTGGTGGAAGATGCCGCGACCGGCATGCTCGTGTCGTCGCCGACGTACTCACCGGAGCACGGTCCCATCACGAACGGCAACTTCTACGAAGAGCAGCTCATCTGGCAGCTCTATTCCGACGTCATCACCGCGGCCGAGAAGCTCGGCCTCGACGCGGACCTCGTCCAGACCTGGGAGGCGACCAAGGCGCGTCTCGTGCCCGTGGAGGTCGGCGCCAGCGGTCAGATCAAGGAGTGGTACGAGGAGACGACTCTCGGCAGCGTGTCCGGGGCACAGTCCAATCACCGCCACATCTCGCAGTTGCTCGGGTTGTACCCTGGCGACTTGATCTCGGTCGAAACCCCCGAGTACCTGCAGGCGGCCGAGGTCTCCCTGAACGATCGCGGCGACGCCGCGACCGGCTGGGGAATCGCGCAGCGCTTGAACGCCTGGGCTCGAATCGGTGACGGTGACCGCTCGCTGAAGATCATCGAGCAGCTCCTGCGCACGGGTATCTACGCCAACCTCTTCGACACGCACCCGCCCTTCCAGATCGACGGCAACTTCGGCTACACCGCCGGAGTGAACGAGATGCTCATGCAGAGCAACATGGGGTACGTCTCTCTCCTCCCCGCGTTGCCGACCGACTGGGATTCCGGATCGGTCGACGGGATCGTGGCTCGGGGCGACTTCGAGCTGGGCATCGACTGGGCGCAGGGTCGTGCCACAACGGTGAGCGTGACGTCGCGGTCCGGAGGCGACTTCGTCGGCGACTACCCGGGCATCTCTCTCGGCACGGTGACCGACGGGTCAGGAAAACGGATCGCTCCGACGGTCATCTCCCAGGACCGCATCTCCTTCCCGACCGTGGCAGGCCAGACCTACACCGTCACCTCCCTGCCGGCGGTCGGCAGCTTCGCCTCCACGCCGACCGACGTGGCTGCGCTGCGCACCTCGGACACCGCTGTCGACGTCCGTTGGGCGGCCGGGGCTCCCGGGTCGGCGAGCTTCGTGGTCGAGCGCAAGGTCGGCGACGGCGACTTCCAGGTGATCACGGATGCGGCATCCGGAACGTCGTTCGTCGACGAGTCCGCCGCGTCAGGGGCGGGGGAGTACCGCTACCGGGTCTCCACCCGAGTCGGATCCGGTACGTCGCGGCCGTCCCTGCCGGTACAGGTCGTGGACATCCGCGCAATCGGTGTCATCGATGATCGGAGTTCGCGGCTGACCTACACCGGCGCGTGGGGGAACTGGAACGAGTCCAAGCATCTGAACGGAACGATCAAGTTCATCGAGCAGACGACCGGGGGAGAATCCATCTCGCTCGACTTCGTCGGCACGGGTGTCTCGTTCATCTCGCCCATGAACACGTCGTTCACGTCGGTCGAGTTCTACGTCGACGGAGAGAAGGTCGGTGCTCAGCCGTACAGCCTGTACTCCGCCACCTCGAAGGTTCAGCAGGAGCATCTGATCATCGACAACCTCCCGAAGGGAGTCCACCGGCTGAAGGTCGTCGCCACCGGGGCGTCCAGCCCGGCGGGCGGAAGCAAGATCGAGTTCGACGCGTTCCGCGTGCGGGATGACAGCGCTGTTCCGGTGCAGTCCATCCGGATCGACTCTCTCTCCGGCTCCCGCAGCATCGGCGCCGCGGGGGGAACGCTGCGGCTGGTCGCCGAGGCCTCGCCGTCGAACGCGAGCAACCGCGGGGTCGTGTGGAGCGTGAACGACTCGTCGCTCGCCACCGTGGACTCCGCAGGGACCGTGACCGCCGGGAGCAAGAACGGAACGGTCACGGTGACGGCCACCGCCACGGACGGAAGCGGGATCAGCGCGACCACGCAGATCAGGGTCTACGGTGACTCCACGACGAGAACCGTCGTCGACGACGCGGATCCCGGGATCACGTACTCCTCCGGGTGGGGCGTCTGGAACCAGGACAGCCGCAACCGCAACGGAACACTGCACTACGTCGAGAGTGGGCCGGGTGCTACGGCGACCTACACCTTCACGGGCACCGGGGTCGACGTCTACGGAACCAAGAACGACGCGAACAGCCGTCGAACCTGGGGCACGGTCATCGTGTCGGTCGACGGGGTCGAGAAGGCGGCCGTTCCCACGAACGACGCCTCGGACGCCCATCAGGTGCTGCTCGCCTCGGTCACCGGCCTGAGCAACGGCTCCCACACGGTGCAGATCCGTAACGCGGCAACTGCCCAAGGGGGGTCGAAGATCGAGCTGGACTACCTGTCCGTCAGCGCTCCTCTCGCCGCGTCCGCCGAGCGGGCCGGTCTGCAAGCACAGCTGCAGCGTGCCGACGCTCTCGACAAGCAGGCGTACTCGGCCGCGGCCTGGGAGGCGTTCACCGTCGACCTCCGGGCCGCTGCGTCGGTGATGAACGATCCCTCCGCGACGGCGACGCAACTGAGCACCGCCACCGCCGACCTGTCTTCCGCGATCGACGATCTCGGTTGACCCCCACAACCTGCGATCGGACCCGCCGATCGCGCACCAGGACCGACCGACGTCTCGCCGGTCGAGAGATGGAGAACACCAATGAGCACGCGTAGCCTCGTTATCCGAGCGTCGGCCGTCGTCGTCGGATGCGTCATGATGGGCGGCGTCGCCAGCGCCGCATTCGCCGCCGATCCCGTGGGGCCTGACAGCGACGTCGACGTCTCGGTCGACATCGCCGACATCACCACCCCCGGCGTCCTGGCCATGACGGTCGACGGATCTTCCGCGACGCTGACCGAGTCGGGATCGACGGGAACCGTCCGTCAGTTCACGGGGGCGCTGCCCACGGTCACCGTGACCGACACGCGCACCCCTGACGAGATCCCGGCCGGCGCGTTCTGGTACGTCGTCGGTACCTCGACGGACTTCGTCGGTGATTCCGGCCAGGACCCGATCAGCGCCGGCCACTTCGGCTGGACCCCCGAGGTCGCCGACCCCGACGGCACCGGACTGGTCGCGGCCGGTCCCGAGGTGGGCACGGTCCTCGACCCGGCACCGAACAACGTCGGCCTCGTCGACCAGGAGCTGCTCGCCCTCGCGAACGACTCTGCCGAGGCGGTCGGAACGTGGAAGGCGGATGCCGATCTGTTCCTGAAGGTGCCGGTCACCACGGACTCCGGAACGTACTCCTCCACCCTCACGCTGTCGCTCTTCGAGTGACTCCGGTGGCGGCGCCATCCGGCGCCGCCACCTCCCGAACGAACCGGACCCGCCGCCTCCATGCCGTACAGCTCTGCCATCCGTCGCGCCACATTCACGGCCCTGAGCGCCGTCATCCTCTCCGCTCTCGCGTCTGTCATGCCGGTCGGTGCAGCCGACGCGGAGGCGGCGGACGCTTCCGCGTCATCACCGGTGACCTGGTCGGTACGACCGGGCACCGAGTCCGGCCCCGACGGACGCTCGTGGATCGAGCAGGAGCTCGCCCCCGGAGCGCGCAGCGAAGAACACCTCGTCCTGCGTAACTTCAGCACCGAGCCGGTCACCTTCGCCCTCACCGCGGCAGACGGCTACTTCACCGACACGGGGCGGTTCACGATGCTCCCCGCGAGCGAGGAATCCGTCGCGGCGGGCACTTGGATCTCGATCGCCCCCTCGATCACCGTGGGGCCCGATGAGACCGAGATCGTCCCCTTCACCACGACCGTTCCCGACAATGCCGAACCCGGCGACCACGCCGCCGGGGTTGCCGCGTCGGTAACGACCACGGCCGCTGATGCGGGGGGTGCCGCGGTGGGCGTGAACGGTCGCGTCGGTTTTCGGGTGATGACGCGGGTGACGGGGGCGCTCGCGCCGAGCGCGGAGGTTACGTCCGTCACCGCGGCGTACACGACGGCATGGAACCCCTTCTCCGGTGGAACGGTGGACGCAGAGGTCGTCCTCACCAACACCGGCAACACTCGCCTCGTCATCGCGGGGCGTATCGACATCGGCGGAACGTCGGTCGCCTTCCCCGATTCGGGCGCCGAGGCCCAGGAACTCCTTCCAGGCGAGAGTCGACGTTTCGCGGTTCGAATCGCCGACGTCGTGCCCCTGTTCCTGGTGCCGGTGGACGCGTCTGCCGATCTCACCGGAATCGCTCTCGACGGCGAGCAGGTGCCCTCGATCGTCGCCCGTGGCGGGACGACCGTGTGGGCGCCGCCGCTTCCTCAGCTCCTCCTGATGGCCGGTGCGGGTCTCATCGTCGGCGGCCTCACCTGGAGCACGATCCGCAACCGCCGACGCGTGCGCGCGTTGATCGCCCAGGCGCGTGAGGAGGGCGTCCGCGAGGCAGCCGCGTCGGTGACCGGCGACCGATCCGCATCGTGAGGACGCGAACGGTGCGAGCCACCTCGCGGACGACAGCGATGGTCGGTGTCATCCTGCTGGTTCCCGCTCTGCTCTGCGGGTCCGCGTCGATCGGTGCCGAGGATCGCCCGGATTCGGCCGCGATCAGCGTCACGGTGCGCATCTCACCTCAACCCGCGTCGAGTCCGCTGCCGCAGGACGACTGCACGATCATCTGCGGCATCGAGGCACTACCGCGGACGGGCGGGGCAGTGGCGAGCCTCCTTCTCGCGGCAGGCGGTGTCGCCCTCGCGGGAGGGGTCGTCCTGCGACGCCGTTCTCGGCGCCGTGCACGCCTCGAGTCGTCGAGAGGCTCGTGATGGCGGGGCGGGGAGCCTCAGGGCGATCCAGGGTCGTGTGCGTCGATCCGGCATGATCCGCGTCGGGTTCGTTCGGCGGACTCACGCCGCGACCGACTCGATAGGCACCCGCGATATCCGACCTCTCGGCATGCGAGATGGCGTTCGCGGCCCCGGAGACGCGGTCTTGAACGGAATGAAACCGTATTGGTAGGATGTCATAGGTATGCCTGCTGCAATGGCGGGTGTAGTGGTCTGAGGAGATCAACGATGCTCAACGATGAGACGTTCATGAGTACTTTTCGGTGGCGGGCGCTGATTGCGGGGCTCGCGGCGATCACTGTGTCGCTCGCCGGGGTGGTGTGGGCTCAGCCCGCCCCTGCCAACGCCGCAGCGGCGATAACGTTCACGGTGGATCCTCAAGGCGATGACTCCGCCGACGGCTCGTCGGCGTCACCCTTCAAGACCCTGGAAAGGGCACGGGATGCCGTGCGCGCCGTCAACGACG
Organism: Microbacterium sp. Leaf151; assembly: GCF_001424225.1. GTDB lineage: Bacteria > Actinomycetota > Actinomycetes > Actinomycetales > Microbacteriaceae > Microbacterium. Next base: position 554,283 of record NZ_LMOR01000003.1, read on the forward strand.
ACATGACGGGCGACATCCGCGTCCTCCTCCGAGGTGGTACCTACCCCATCACGCAGACCATCGACTTCACGGTGGAGGATTCCGGCACCAACGGGCACCGCGTGATCTACGCCGCCGCCGAGGGGGAGCGCCCCGTGCTGGAAGCCGGAACCGCGGTGTCGGGGTGGACGCGGCACGATGGCGACGTGTGGAAGGCGCCTCTCGCCCGGGACAGCAAGCTCCGGTCGCTCTACGTCGATGGGCGGCGTGCCACGATGGCGAGCACCACGGTGTCGTCGCGGGGATGCGTCGGGACATACTCCATCACAGCCGGTCAGGCTCCCTGGGCATGGGAGTCGGGTACCGAATGCGATGGCATCGCGTATGACGCGGGGTCCGTTCCCGCCATCACTCGCAACGTGAATGACGTGGAGATCACCAGCGCGACGACCTGGACGACGGCCCTGGTCGGTGTGCGCGCGGTCGACACCATCTCGGGAGGAAACCAACGTCTGCTGCGACTGCAACAACCGGGTGCGGCGATCGCGATGGGGGCGATGTACGGGCCCTTCGCCACGGGGGGCACGCACACGATCAGCAATGCCTACGAGTTCCTCGACGCCGCGGGCGAGTTCTACTTCGACCGTGCCGCTCAGACCGTCTTCTACAAGGCCGCGTCCGGTGTGGACATGGCGAAGACTCCGGTGGTGGCGCCCAACAAGCTCGAGACCGTTCTCGATATCGCCGGAAACTCGACTTCAGATCGCATCCAGAACCTCAGCTTCGAGGGTCTGACGGTCGAACACACCGACTGGAACCTCGCGACGGTCGACGGTTCGATGGTCAAGCAGGCGACGCAGTCCAACCTGTCGAACGTGGCCTATGCCAAGAGCAATTGGCACCAGTACGAGTACCGAAATGTCGATCTTGCTCCGGCAGCCATCGAGGTGTCCAGTGCAAGCGGGCTCTCGTTCACGCGCAACAGCGTGAACCGCGCCGGTGCCGACGGCCTCAGCCTGATGAACGACGTCGTCGACAGCGACGTCACGGGGAACTCGACGAGCGACATCGGCGGAACGGCGATCAGCATCGGCCACCCCCAGCATGTCTACATCGGCGACGGCACGCCCACGAACGGGGAGGAGTACATGCCCGGCGTGGAGGGTGCGCCCACCGACATCCGGGTCACCAACAACTACCTCTACGACACCGGCACCCTTTTCGCGGGATCGCCCGTCGTCGCGGCCTATTTCTTGGACGGGCTCGTCTTCGAACACAACCGTGTAGAGAAGACGACCTGGAACGGAATCTCGTTGGGCTGGGGCTGGAAGGACTTCGACGGCGACGCGAACTCGGTCCGCCCCGGAGTACCGACCACCGTCGCGCGCGACAACTCCGTTCGATACAACGCGTTCTACGACACCATGGGCGCACTCGCTGACTCCGCTCCCATCTACACGCTCGGGTCGCAGCCGGGCACCGAGCTGTCGAACAACTACATCCAGGGCGTACGCGCGGGTCACACCTACGGCCTGCACCCTGACGAGGGATCCGCCTCACTCCGATGGGACAAGAACGTCCTGAACATCTCCGAGGGTGTGCTGTGGGCCTTGAACTCGGGGGTGTGGGGTCGGCAGAACAACCTGACGATCACCAACACCTGGTCGCCCAACAACAAGATCTACGAGGCCGTCGTTCCCCAGAGTCGTATCGACAACCTGCTGGTGTTCCCCGACAAGATCTGGCCGCGTGAGGCGTACGACGTCGCCCTCGGTTCCGGTCTGCAGCCGGAGTACTGGGACCTCCTGGCACCACCGGTGCTGTCGTCGGCCGATCAGGTGTTGCCGACGAGCGTGCGCGTGGAGAGCGGCAGCGCATCGATCCCGATCAGGCGCTCGGCTGACCCGACCCGCTCGGTCTGGATCGCACCGGAGGGGACGTCGTCGTTCGTGCCTGGAGCGACGATCACGACGGCGTCCGGTTCGGCGGAGTCCATCGCCGTTCCTGCGACCCCGGGCAAGTACCGTCTGTTCACCCTCGACTCGGCAGGCGCGGCGTCGTCCCCCTCGACGGGCGTCATCTGGCGTACCGATGCCGCACCGACCAACGCGAAGATCACCGAAACCCGAGCGGGCCGGTGCATCGACGTCGGCGGTTCGGGTTCGCGCGGCGCGCTTGCGAATTGCGACGGCGGAGCCGACCAGTCATTCACCTACACGGCGGAGCGTGAGCTGCGCGTGCTCGACAAATGCCTCGCAGCGGAGGGCGGCAACCGCGCGCTCGAGACCCCGCTTGCGGCGCAGGACTGCACGGGATCGCCCGACCAGAAATGGGAGATCATCAGCAACGGCAATCTCGTCGGAGTCGGGTCGGGCCTGTGCGCCGACGGCCTGGGCGGCGGCAACAGCGTGGGAACGAGGATCGGCTTGTGGACCTGCACCGACGCCGTCAACCAGGTGTGGCGAATCATCAGCCCGCCCGTCACCACCGCCCCCGCAGCACCGACGGCCGTCAGCGCGGTGTCCGACGGAGATGACGTTCTCGTCTCGTGGACTGCCCCCTCGTCGAACGGGGGAAGTGCCGTGCTCGAGTACCGCGTGTACGCCACGGGCGGTGCCGCGCCCGTCGCCGTCGCGGCAGCCGGGGCTGCGCAGGTGCGTGTGACGGGGATCGCGCCGGGAACGAGGGCCGCCTACGTCGTGTCGGCCGTCAATGTTGTCGGCGAGGGTGCTCGATCGACAGCGAGCGCATTCGTCACCACCCCGGCATTCACCGTCAAGGCGGAGTCGCGGTGCGTGGGAGGGAAGGCGTACGTCCTGATGTCCCTCCGCAACAACGGGCAGGCTCCGCTCGATGCGACGTTGGCCTCGCCCTACGGCGAGAAGTCGTTCGCGCAGGTCACCACGAACAAGACGGTCACCGCGACGGTGAACAGCCGAACGGCGGTCCTGCCGTCGGGGCAGATCACCGCCACAGTGGAGGCGGGCGGCAGTTCGCGGACGCGGACGGCCCCGTACGCCGCAGTGCAGTGCCGATGAGGTTCGCAATCGTGGCGTGAGGATCGGCCGCGGGAACGTGGCCGATTCACCGCCCGCGCATGCTCCGGGTCGACGACGCTCCCGTCTGGACACTCCGTCCCGGACGGGAGCGTCGGACGTCGATCCGCGGCGAGGAGGCCCCGCCGGTTTCGACGACCACGGCGGGAGAACGACCGATAATCGTACGTGCTTCACAGGAGGAGGAAAGACGATGTCCGAGATGTCCACGGTGCGTCGAGCGGGTGCTGTCATCGGTCTCCGCGGGTCCGCAATCGCCGAGTACGAGCGGTACCACCGCGAGGTGTGGCCCGACGTGCTCGCGGCGATATCCGCCGCCGGCATCCGCACCTATTCGATCTATCGGTACGGGACGCTGCTGTTCTCGTATTGGGAGTACGAGGGCACGGACTACGAGGGCGACCTCGCCGCACTCGACCTGATACCCGCCTGCATCGAATGGAACGCCCTGATGGCGACGCTCCAGGCACCCGTCGATGGCGCCGAGCAGGCCCGGTGGCTTCCGCTACCCGAGGTGTTCCACCTCGATGGCCTCAGGGACTGAGGTGGTGGTCTCCGTCGAGGGGGCGGCGGCGGCGCCACGAACCCAGGATGTGCTCCTCCATCGCGACGCGGGCTGCACGGGCGTCGCGAGCGTGGATGGCTGCGAAGACGCGTTCGTGTTCGTCCAGTGTGCGCTTCAATCCATCCGCGGGGATGTTTCCCTCCCACCGGGCTGATTGCAGTGGTCGGACGAAGAACGAGCGCGCGATTATCCCTGCGATCCGGTTCTTGCTGGCGACCATGGTGGCGAAGTGGAACTGCTTGTCGGCTTCCAGGAAGGCGACGCTATCGCCTTGCAGACGTCGCATGTCCTTCAGGTGCTCTTCGATCGTGAGGAGCGCCTCAGCGCTTCCGTTCGCGGCCACCTCACTCGCCATCACGCCCTCCAGCGCCGCACGCACCACGCTCACTTCGTCGAGCACGCCGAGCGAGGCATCATGTCGCACGAGAGCATCGAAGACGTCCGGGTCCAACACATTCCAGTCGCTGAAGTGGCGCACCTGCGTTCCGCGCCCTTGCGTGACCAGGATGAGTCCCTTCTCCTGGATCCGCTTGATGCACTCTCGGATGACCGTCCGACTCACGCCGAACTCGTCGCACAATGCTTGTTCCGGAGGGAGGAACTCGCCGATAGCGACGGTTCCGGTGACGATCATCTCGACGAGCTCTTCGAGAACGCGAACGCCGATGCGATCGATATGTCCCCTCTTCGGGCGCAACACATGCTCATCGAACGAGGCGGAAGGCATAGGGTGCATGCTACTCCGGGGAAACGGTCCGGGACGGGAGGCGCACACTCAACTCGAGGCCCGCTCGGCTGCTGCGCACGTGCGGTCCGGTGGCGCCGCCCCACACGTAATCGGCGGCACCGTGTCCGACTCCGGCATCGACCACGACGCCGGCGCCGGGGAGATCGCCGAGGACGAGTCCACCGTCGGCGACCTCGTAGTCGAGGCGGATGCCAGCGGGCATGCGCGGCGTCGTGACCTCGGTCATGAGGTGGTTGGGGATGGCGGTGGCCACACTCGAGACCGCCGGGTTGGATCCCATGCCGATCGGGCTGACGACGAGGTCGCGCGCATGAGCGGCGATGGCGACGCGAAGACCGTGCGTCACACCCCAGACCGCGGACGACTGCACGATGTCGACCGCCTGGGCGTCGAAGAGCTGTTGATACTGCTCCAGTCCTGTCAGGTTCTCTCCGGTGGCGACGGCAGGCGCGACGCTGTCGCGGAGCCGGCGGAGTCCTTGCGCATCCCACCGTCGCAGTGGTTCCTCGATCCAGGCCAGCTCCACCGTCTCTTCGAGGTGGCGGATGTAGCGAACGGCTTGAGTCAGATTCCAGGACTCATTGGCATCCAGCATGACCAACGGTTCGTCGGTCGCGCGGCCGAGGACGTCGCGTACCAGCGCCAGTCGCTCGGAATCGTGCTGCACGTCCCGACCGCCCTTGAGCTTGGCGGCGGTGAATCCCCGATCGCTCATGGTGCGGTAGTAGGCGCCGAGTGCGTCCGAATCGAGGGCGATGTCGAGCCCCGATGCGTAACCGGGGACGAACCGATCGCGCCCGCCCAGGAGACGCCACAGAGGCTGCCCCGCCGACTTCGCCTTGATGTCCCAGAAGGCGGTGTCGAGGGCGCCGATCCCACCGAAGGTCGCACCCCCGTGGCCGTTCTTGAACATTCGAGAGATCATCCGGTCGTACAGCGCCGAGGTGGCTCGAGGATCCTCTCCCTCGACCGCCTCGAACAGCTGGGGGATACCGTCGTGCATCCCCATCCCCACCCCCTCGATCCCCTCGTCGGTCTCGACGATCACGATGGGGAGGGCAGTGATGCCCGAGGCGATGAAGCCGTTCACGTCGCCGACGGGGCGGCCCCAATCGACGGTGGTGTTGATCAGCCGGTAGCCGGTGATCTTCATAGCTGGACCTTTCTGACCCCGGGTGCCGGGGTCATTCCTTCGTTCCGCCCGCGGTCATTCCCTCGACGAGGAATCTCTGCGAGAAGAGGAAGACGATCAGGATGGGCGCGACCGAGACGAGAGTGGCCAGCGCCATCACGGGCAGATCGAGCGTCACCGATGCGGCCGAGGTCGGGTTGAAGAGGGGAACGTTCGACAGCAGTTCGGCCAGACCCACCTGGATGGGCGCCTTACGGCCGGGCTCCATCACGAACGGCAGGAAGTAGTTGTTCCAGTTGCCGACGAGGTTGAAAAAGCCCACCAGCGCGATCACGGGGGTGGCCAGGGGCAGCGCCACCGAGCGGAACACCCGCAGCTCGCTCGCGCCGTCGATGCGAGCGGCGTTGAGCAGGTCTTTCGAGACGCTCGTCGTGAAGTAGATGTACGTCAGATACACCCCGAACGGGAAGAAGGAGAAGGGCAAGATGACGGCCCATGGTGTGCCCACCAGCTTCAGCGCGCTCATCTCGAGGAAGACCGGCAGGACGAGTGCGGTGTTCGGGATGAGCATGACGACGAGCGTCACGACGAGCAGGAGTCCGCGGCCCCGGAACTTCGTCATGGCCAGGGCGTAGCCCGCGGGGATGGTCACGAGCAGAGTGAGAACCAGGGCGACGCCGGTATACAACACCGCATTGCCGGTCCACTGCCAGATGATGCCGTTCTGGAACTCGGAGAGCCGCGCCCAGTTTTCGGCGATCGTCGCGAACGACCCGAAGCTGAAGGGCGGTTGGCCGGTCAGCTCGGTCGACGACTTGGACGGCGCCAGCAGCAACCACACGACCGGAAGGCCGAAGACGAGGACGAAGAACAGGATGATCACGGCGACCAATGACCGGCCGAGGAAGGCGGCCGGGGTCAGCACGCGCTTAGTCGCGTTCAAAGAGTCCCCCTCGGAAGACGAAGAAGGCGGCAAGGCCCGCGGCGACGACCAGCAGAAGCAGCGAGATCGCCGCGGAGCCGTTGAAGTCGTTCTGCCGGAAGGCGTAGAGGTAGGCCACCTGGTTGAGCGAGTAGTCCAGACCGACGACGCCCTTGCTCGCCTGCGAGAGCACCCGCGGTTCGACGAAAAGCTGGGTACCGGCGGCGAGCGATATGACGGCCATGTACGAGATCCACTTGCGCAGCAGCGGGATCTGGATGTACCAGGCTGTGGCGATCGGGCCCGCACCGTCGATGCGGGCGGCCTCCATGACCTCGACGCTGATGTTGTTCAGCGCGCCGTACATGATGACGATCCAGCCACCGGCTCCCGCCCAGAAGGCGATGACGGTGAAAACGACGGGCAGATTTCCCTCGTTGCCGACGACGTCGACGAAGGTGTTGAAGCCGAGCGCCCTCAGGAGACCGCTCACAGGGCTCACTGTCGGGTCGAGCATGAACAGCCAGAGCAGCACGCTGGAGGCGCCGGCGAGTGCGCCGGGGATGTAGAAGATGAAACGTGCCGTGGATGAGAGCCACCGCACACGGATCGCATGGACGATGACGGCGAGGATGACGACGATGACCACCAAGGTGGTCAGCCAGATCGCCACGAAGGCCCCGACGTGTCCCACAGCGGGCAGAAAGCGGAAATCGGTGACGACGCGCTGGAAGTTCTCGAACCAGACGAAGGCACCGTCGCGGGTGAAGGCGAGAAAGGCGGCGTACAGCGTCGGGATGACGCCGAACGCCAGCAGCAGCACGACGTAGCCACCGACCATGAGGTAGGCGAACGTCGACTGCGCTTTTCGGAGGGAGAGCATGGTCACTTCCGTTCGGGGGAAGAGCTGGCCGCAGCGGTGAAGAAAGCTGCGGCCAGCTCAGGGGAGGGGGCGGAGCGGCTATTCGGCGACCGTGTAGCCCTGCACCTGCGCCTGATTGTCCATCTCGGTCTTCCAGGCGTCGCTCACGCTGGCGACGGTGTCGCCTGCGGTGATGGCAGGCAGCACGACCTTGGAGTAGGCGGCCTCGACGCTGAAGCCGGGGTAGCCCCAGTCCTGCCACACCGAACTCGCGGCGGCGGAGATGTTGCCGGTGAAGTCGCCGGTGTAGAAGTTGGATGCCGCCTGCTCGGCCAGCCAGGAGTCCGCTGCCGACTGGTACGCGGGCAGACCCGACGCCAGTGTCACGGCGTCGTCGGAGCTGGTGACGAACTCGAGGAACGTCTTGACCGCGTCGAGGTTCTTCGAGTGGCTCGAGGCGTACCAGACGCCGCCGCCGACGTTGCCGGTGACCTTGTCTCCATCCGACCAGGTCAAGGGAGCCCCCACACCGATCGTGCCCGCGGAGTAGCCGAGGCTCTCGGGATTTTCGAACAGCGCTCCGGAGTACCAGGCCGGACCCGGGATGCCGAGCATCTTGTCCTTGTACTTCGCGACGAAGTCGGTGCCGAAGACGCTGTCCGTGACGAGCGTGCCATTACCGAGCATGTGGTCGATCAGTTCGGTGACCTTCTCGGAGTTCGGGTCGGAGAAGTTCGAGCTGAAGGTGTCGCCGTCGACCTGGAAGATGGGCGCTTCGCCACCCCAGTAGTAGACGTAGGGAGCCTGGAACGAGTCGCCCACCGAGCCGAGAATGTAGCCCGGGTGCTCGGCAGCGACCTTGTCGCTGAGTTCCTTGTACTGCTCCCAGGTCGTGGGCACGTCGTATCCGAACTGGTCGAACAGCGCCTGGTTGTACCAGAACACGACGGGGGCGAGGTCGTTGCGGAGGCCGTAGACGGTGTCGTCCACGGTCATGGGGGTGAGTGCGCCGTCGGTGAAGCCGTCGAGGAAGCTCTGATCGAAGAAGCCCTTGTTGAGGGGAGCGGCGAACGCCTGGACGCCGTTGTTCTCCTTGGATGCCCACGAGGTGTCGTTCTGCTGCGTGGAGAAGACCACGTCGGGCCAGCCCTCGCCCGACTGATCGAACAGCGCCACCTTCTGCTGGAACGAGCCCGAGCCGCCGGCGCCACCGTCATAGGTTTCGATGTTCAGCGGGACGTCGGGGTTGGCCGTCTCGAATGCCTGCGCGAGAGGCTCACGCGAGGAGTCCACCCACACGGTGATGGCGCCGGAGGTATCTTGATCGGCGGCGGTGAAGCCGTATGCGCTGTCCGCGTCGCCTCCGCCGGTCGCTCCGGGGCTGCACGCGCTGAGCGCGAGAGCCGACACGACGGCGAGGCCACCGGCCAGGGTGAGACGGCGACGGGCGCCGGGGAAGTGCTGCGGCATTGCTGAACTCCTGTCTTCTTCGACGAGGTCGGGTGACCGGTGTCAAATATAGCTCATACGTATGAGGTTTACCTCGACCGCTCCGTACGAGGTCGTCCGCGGCATCGCCCGGATGGGCGCTCTCCTGCTCGGCCGCCGGACGTACGACGTCCTCGCGGGGTATCGGCCGCACCACACGACCGGCGTCGACGGTGAGATCGGAACCCGTCTCGACGCGATCCCGAACTACGTCGTGTCGCAGCAGCGTCTGACGGCCCGCGGCGCCCCCGGGGTGGGCCGGGCCGCGGAGGTGCGAGCGCTGCTCAGATCCCTTCGGCCCACCCGCCGGGAGCGGCGATGTTGAACATCCACGCGACACCCCACGGGTCGGTCAGTTCACCGTAGAGGTCTCCCCACACCTGCTTCTCCAGGGGCTGGACGACCTTCGCGCCCTGCTCGACGAACCGATCGTAGAACCCCTGTACGCGATCGAGCTCGTCGCTCATGAAGGCGGCCTGCGCGCGACTGGTTCCCCAGCCTCCGGCGGGCTCCTGGAACGCGTCCGCGCCCATGACGGTGAACCCGTCGGCACGGAGTTCGGAATGCATGACGCCGTCGGCGGGGGCGTCCGTCATACCGAAGTCGGCGAAGGTGCTGATGGTGAGTTCCCCTCCGAACACGGACTGGTACAACGTCATCGCTTCGCGCGCGGCGCCGGAGAACGAGAGGTACACGACGAGAGAAGTCGACACGGGGGCATCCTTCCAGCGGGGACGAATCGCCCTCACCCTAGACCCGGGCCCCTCGCGTCAATAGCGGATCGCGTCGATGACCTTCACACGCACCGCGACGAGCGCGGGAAGAAGACCCGCCAGAGCGCCGACGGCGGTCGCGGCGACGAGGCCGGTGATGGCGGCATCCGCGGGGAAGGGCGGGAAGTCGCTGATCATTCCCTGACCGATGAGGTCGCGTACCGCGGGGGACTGCACGACCAGGATCGAGACGATCACGCCCACCCCGCCCGCGACCACCGTGGCGACGACGCTCTCCATCATCACCGCGAAGAACACCCGGCTCGCCGTCGCACCGAAGCTCCGGCGGATCCCGATCTCGCGCACGCGCTGCTTCACCGTGACGAGGGCGATATTCACCAAACCCAGGGCGCCCAGCAGCAGTACCAGAACCGCGATGCCGGTGACGACGGTGCGGGTGACCGCGAACGGGTCGTCGCCGTACGTCGCCCAGTCCTGCCGGTTGATGTTGACCTCGACGCCGTCGCCGAGGGCTCCGGCGAGGTCGCGCGTGACGAGCGTGGTCAGCTGGTCGGACAGCTCGGTCGGCACCCACATCTCGTACTGCGTCTGGGGGGCGCCGCCGCCGTACGGATCGACGGGGGCTGCCGCACTCGCTCCGCGCTCGCCGGCGGCGGCGTCCTGCATCGCGGTCATGTGATCGATGAGCATGAACATCGACGGGGCTGTGTCCCACGTCGATGACGGGGTGACACCGACCACGACAGCGCGCACGCCGCCGGACGGGATTCCGGATGCCGAGTCCGGCACTCCCTGTCCGCCCAGTGCGACGACCGGGTGGCTCGACAGCGGCGGTCGGCCCATCCGGTCCCAGAAGATCTCGTTGACGATGACTTGCGGCGCGAGCTGCTGCGTGTCGAGGGCGGTGAACCACTCGCCCTCGCGCATCTGCACGCGATGCATCTCGCCGTACGGCTGGTCCACCGCCTGTGTGCCGACTTCCACGGTCCCGTCGGCGAAGGGCACGAGGTTCGTCGTGTTCTGCAGACGGCTCGCGTAGGTCACGTCGTAGCGCTCCACGACCGCGGCCCAGGCGGCATCCATCCGCTCGGGATCCAGCGGTTCGCCGCCGCTCGGGAACACGGAGACGACAAGCGTGGCGGGGCGGCCGGAGCTGCGCTCGCTGAGCTCCTGGTTCGCCTGCTGCACGATCGCCCCGAGGGCGACGACGGTGGTGAGCGAGCACACGGCGACGGCGACGCCCACGAGCGAGAGGAGAACACGGGTGCGATGAACCCGCACCTCCTGCCAGGCCTCCAACAGGGCGCCGACGAGGGCTGTCAGGGCGCGCATCAGGAGTCTGTCCGCTCGGTGCTCACGGGTGGCGCGTCGGAAGACGAGGTCGACTGATCGCGCAGACCGAGGCGCTCGAGGGTGGAGTCGGCGTCGGCGTCGGGGGAATCGGCGGCCCCGCTCCCCTCGGCATCCGGGGTCACCTGGCGCCTGTCGCGGCGCGTGAGCGGTTCGAGGCTCGGATCGTCGACGGGCGTGAGCACGCCGCGGTCGAGCCGGAAGTGGCGGCGCGCGCGCCGGGCGATCGTGGGGTCGTGCGTGATCGTCACCTGGGCAGCCCCGGTGCGGACGGCCACCTCGTCGATGAGCTCCATGACGCTCTGACCGGTGTCGAGGTCGAGGGCACCGGTGGGTTCGTCGGCGAGGATCAGCCGCGGGCCGCGGACGAGCGACCGGGCGATGGCGACCCGCTGCTGCTCGCCTCCGGACAGGCGGTCGGGCATGCTGCTGAGACGGTGCCCGAGACCTACGAGCTCGAGCATTTCGGCCGCGATCCTCTTGCGGCGCCAGAACGTGCGCCCCGTCGAGTACAGCAGCGGCATGGTGACGTTCTCAAGGGCTGTGCGCCCGGGGAGAAGGTTGAACTGCTGGAAGACGAAGCCGATGGCGGCACCGCGCAGACGGTCGCGCCTGGCCGCGGAGTACGCCTTCACCGGGCGATCGTCGAAGGTGATCTCGCCGCTCGTGGGCAGATCGAGCAGGCCGAGCATGTTCAGCAGCGTCGACTTGCCGGAGCCGGAGCGGCCCACGATCGACACGTGGTCGCCGGGCTCGATGGTCAGGTCGACCCCCGAGAGGATCGTCAGCGCGGGCTGGTCCGGCGGGATCACCGTGCGGGTGACCTCGCTCAGGGTGAGCAGACTCACGACGTGGGGGCCTGTTCGCAGTACATTCCGCCGTCGGGGTAGACGGTGCATCCGTCGTCGGGCACCGACATCGCGCCCGGGGCGAACTCCAGGATCTCGTCGCCCTCTGCGAGGCCCTCGGTGACCTGCACCTGCGTGCCGTCGGTGAGGCCGAGGGCGACGGCGCGCTCCTCGGTGGAGCCGTCTGCGGCCGTGACCCACACGGTGCCGCTCTGCGCCGCCCCACGCACGGCGGTCGTCGGGACGATCAGCACGTTCTCGGCTCGCCCGCCGGCGATCGTCATCTCGGCGGCGAGGCCGGCGAAGGCGGTGACATCGCCCGGGACCGAGCACGTGGCGGTCGTGCCGGACCCGGCGGCCCCGGTGGCCGTGCCGCCCCCGCCTGCGCTCCCGTCGACGGCGCCGGTGCCGGCGGTGTCGCCGCCGGTGCTGCCGGCCAGCGGTGTCGTGATGCGCAGGTTGCCGCACGTGAAGGCCGCGGGCCCGCCGGTGATCGTCACGGTCGCCTCGGTGGGGCGATCGAGCAGACGGTACTGCTGCGACGGCTCGAGCGTGCCCGTCACCGAGAAGGTGGGCGGTGCCACGGTGCCGGTGGTCGCGCCGATCGTGACGTCCTGGTTCGCGATCACCGAGAGCGAGCTGAGCGTGCCCGCAGCGGGGGCGGTGACCTCCACGTAGCGGAAGATCGCCGGCTTGGGTCTGCCCTCGGCATCCACGCTGTCGGCGGGGTCCCGCTCGATCGGCACCTTCACGTCGAAGACCACGTCGCCCTGCGCGACGGTGGCGCCCTGGGCCACGAAGATCTTGTTCACCGTGCCCGCGGCCGTCGACTTCATCGCGACGGCGGCGTCGGCCGAGACGGTGGCCTTGAGGACGACGTCGTTCGTGATGGTGCCCAGCGACGCAACCGTGCGCGGCTCGACGATCGCGCCCGTGGGCACGGCCGGCGAGGCGTCGACCGGGCGGTCGGGGAAGAACGCCAGCTTGACGAGTGCGGCCGCCACGAGGGCGACCAGAAGAATACGCAGAATCGGAAAGACCCACGTGCGTGCGATCCCCATGAAACCCCCCGGAACGGAAATCGTCGTCATCGAACGCCTTCCACCCTAGGGGGGAGGGCGCGACGTCCCAGAACGGGGTGGTCCCGCATCGTCTGTTCCGCGGCGTTTTTCGCCCGCGGGGACGGGGGTATGTCATCCGTTCCGGCGACCGGCGCGCCGCGGCGGGGAGGAGCCGGTGATGGTGCGGAACGACGGATGCCACGGCCCCGGCCGTAAGAGGCGGTGGGGTCGTGGCATCCGGTGTCCGTCGCTACTGCTTCGGGGGACCGACCACGCGCGGGGCGATGAATTCGCCCGTACCGACACGTGAGTGGCGGCGCGAGTACGCGAAGTAGATGGCGAAGCCGATGGCCAGCCAGATGAGGAAGCGCAGCCACGTCTCGACCGAGAGGTTGAGCATGAGGTAGGTGCAGATGAGGGCGGAGAGGATCGGCAGCACCGGGCTCCACGGCACGCGGAAGCCGCGCTTGAGGTCGGGGCGCTTGCGCCGCAGCACGAGCACGCCCACCGAGACCAGCACGAATGCCGAGAGGGTACCGATGTTGACCATCTCCTCGAGCACGCCGATGGGGGTGAAACCGGCCACGACCGCGACGATCGCGGTGACGAGGATCGAGATGACCCACGGGGTGCGAAGCCGCGGGTGCACCTTGGCGAGCGCCCCGGGCAGCAGCCGGTCGCGCGACATCGCGAAGATGATGCGGGTCGCGCCGATCATGAGGGTCAGAACCACCGTCGTCAGACCGGCGACGGCGCCGGCGGCGATGACCGTGGCCATCCAGGTCTGGCCGTGGAAGGCGAAGGCGTTCGCCAGAGCCGCCGAGGGGTTCAGCTCGCCGTACGGCACCATGCCGGTGACGACGATCGCGACGGCGCAGTAGAGGATCGTGCAGATGACGAGCGAGGCGATGATGCCGATCGGCAGGTCGCGCTGGGGGTTCTTGGTCTCTTCCGCAGTGGTCGCGACGACGTCGAAGCCGATGTAGGCGAAGAACACCAGCGCCGCGCCCGCGAGGATGCCGCCCACGCCGAACGTGGCGGGTTCGAGGCCCGACAGGAACTGCAGCAGCGGCTGGGTGAGACCGGATGCCGACTCGGTGGGGACCGATTCGGGCACGAACGGGGAGTAATTGGCCGGGTTGATGAACAGGATGCCGGCGATGATGACGAACAGGACGATGAACAGCTTCACGGCCACGAGCACGAGGTTGACGCGCAACGATTCCTTGATGCCGAGGGTCATCAGACCGCCGAGCACGAGCACGAGCAGGATCGCGGGGAGGTCGACCACGCCGCCGTACGAGATCGCCTCCGGCAGCACGATGCCGATCTGCTGCAGGAAGGTACCGAGGTAGGCGCTCCACCCCTGCGCGACGACGCTGGCGCCCAGGAACATCTCGAGGATGAGGTCCCATCCGATGATCCACGCGAACAGCTCGCCGAGCGAGGCGTACGAGAACGTGTACGCCGAGCCGGAAACGGGCACGGTCGAGGCGAATTCGGCGTAGCACATGGCGGCGAGACCGCACGCGATGGCCGCGATGATGAAGCTGATGACGACGGCGGGTCCGGCGACGTCGTGGGCGGCGCGGCCGGTCAACGTGAAGATCCCGGCGCCGATGACGACGCCGACGCCGAAGACGGTCAGGTCGACCGCGGTCAGGGACTTCTTGAGTCGGAACTCCGGTTCGTCGGTGTCTGCGATGGACTGCTCCACCGACTTGGTGCGGAAAAGGCTCACGCTGTGCTTCCTCTGTCTCAGGCGATGTCCAGGGAGCGGACACCACCCACGGAGGATAGTCCCATCCGTGCCCGCTGACTATCCGTGCGCGGACGGGCGGCGTGCATGATGACACGGAATTGCGATGTGAGGTAAATCAATTCTCGCGGGTGTAATCTTTACGCATTATGGCTATGAAGCACATCACGCACCTCGTCGATGACCTCGACGGTACCGTCCTCGAAGACGGACAGGGAAAGCAGCTCACTTTTTCGGTTGAGGGTCGAGCGTATGAGATCGACCTTTCCGACCGCAATGCCGACAAATTCTATTCGGCGATCGCCCCCTTCGTGGATGCCGCACGCTCGGTCTCGCGTGGCAACACCGCGGCGCGTCGCGGGCGTCCGGCCCGCCGGTCGAACGACGTGGACCTCGGCGCCGTGCGCGAGTGGGCGCGCGCCAACGGGCACACCGTGAGCGACCGCGGCCGCGTGCCCGCGACGATCCTCGACGCCTACACCGAAGCGACGTCCTGATCGTTCGTCGAGGCGGCGGAGCGCAGGCATGACTGCGCAGTTGGCACCTGGTGCGGTGACGCAATTCGCCGTCCTCGACGCACTCCTCGCCGGCGTGTACTCGCAGGGCGCGTCGGTCGATGTCGTGCGAGCGGCGGGCGATACCGGAGTGGGGTGCTGCGAGGGGCTGGGTGGCGAGGTCGTCATCCTCGACGGCGAGCTCTACGAGTGCACCTCCGACGCGCCCCCGCGGGTGATGACGGACGACGAATTCCTGCCGTTCGTCGACGTCTGCTCCCTGGGTGAGTCCACCGGGTCCGCCTTCGTCGACCTCGATCTCACGGGCCTGGAGTCGGCGGTGGCGGATCGGCTGCTGAGCAGGAACCTCTTCCATGCGGTGCGGGTCGACGGTGTCTTCGCGCACGTCCTCACCCGCGTCACGCGCCGACAGGAGCCGCCGTTCCGCCCCCTCGCCGAGGTCGCGGCGGAACAGATCGAGACCACCACGCGTGAATGCACGGGCACTCTCGTGGGTTTCTGGATGCCGCGTATCTATCAGGGCATCACGGTGGCGGGCCTGCACCTGCATTTCCTCAGCGAGGATCGGTCGGTCGGGGGGCATGTGCTGGACGCGCGCGTGCGTGAGGGGCGACTGCGTATGTCGGCGTACGCCGACTTCAGCCTGCGGCTTCCCCGCGACGGACAATTCCTCTCGACCGAGCTCACCCATGACGACGATCATCGAATCGTCGCCGTCGAGAGTCGCGGGGTCTCGTCTTCCACTTCGTGAAAGACGCGACCATTGGTCGCAATTGGGGCGAACATGCGGGTGAATTCGCATTGCATTCGCCGAAACGGCGCAGCTCGGCGGTTTAGGGTCGGCGCATGGCGAAAAAGCACATTACCCAGGTGATCGATGATCTCGACGGCTCCGTGATCGACGACGGTACGACCGTGCAGTTCTCTTTCGAGGGACGCGCATACGAGATCGATCTGTCGGTACACAATGCCGAGAAGATGCGCGATGCGCTCCGGCCCTACATTTCCGCGGGTCGCGCGGCGAATTCCCTCCACTCCGCGCCGCGACGAACTCCCCGCGGTCGGGCCATCCCCACGAGAGACCTCGCCGACGTGCGCTCCTGGGCCGCGAAGAACGGCCACCCGGTCAACACGCGTGGACGCATCTCCTCATCGGTCCTCGACGCGTACGACGCCGCTCACTGACACCTGCCGACAGAACCGGATGCCACGAACTCGTGGCATCCGGTTCTTGTTGCGCCGCGCGGCGGGTGCGACCCGTCGACTCAGGGTCGTCCGGCGTTCGCGATCGAACGGGTCAGACGAGGGCGGTACTGCGCGCGCCGACCGCCAGACGCTCGGCGGCCAAGCCCTCGGCCGCGGCGAGAGGGGTGACCCCCCGCGCGGCCGCTTCGTCGAAGACGCGCCGGATCGTGTCGCCGATCCCGGCGACACGGCCCATGATCTGGTCCATCGTCCCGCGCTGCTTGGCGACCAGGTCGAGGTAGATCACGCCGCCGGCGTTGACGACGAAGTCGGGGGCGTACAGGATGCCGCGCTGCGCCAGCCGTTCAGCGCCGCTCCGCTCGGCGAGCGGATTGTTGGCAGGCCCGCACACCGCGCGCGCGTCGAGGGCGTCGATGACCTCGTCGGTGAGGACACCGCCGATGCCGGCGGGAACGAACACGTCGGCGGGAATCAGGTGCGCTTCGCTCGGCTCGACCCAGGCGGCGCCGAGGTCTTCGGCCAGCGCCCGCTTCGCCGGGTTGACGTCGGTGACGGTGAGGACGGCGTGCTCGGATGCCAGACGCTCGGCGAGACGACCGCCGACCTGGCCCAGACCCGCGACGGTGATGCGGCGACCGGCGACATCGCCGGTCCCGACGGCGCGCTCGAGGGTCGCGACGAGCGAGGCGTACACGCCGAGGCTCGTGGGGCCCGCGGGTTCGCCGGAGCCGCCGACGGAATCGGGGAGTCCGACCACGTGCGCGGTGCGCTCGCTCACGACCAGCATGTCCTCGGTCGTCGAGCCCACATCTTCGGCGGTGCGGTACAGCCCGCCGAGGCTCTCGACGGCGTCGCCGAGGTCGAGGAAGGCCGCGCGGCGACGGTCGGCGTCGAGGACCGTCCCCTCGGGCAGGCCGATCACGCTCTTGCCGCCGCCCGCGTCGAGTCCGGCTGCGGCGTTCTTCAGCGTCATCGCCGCGGACAGGCGCAGGGCGTCGCCGAGGGCCTCGGTCCATGACGGGTAGGTCCACAGGCGGGCGCCGCCGAGGGCGGAGCCGAGCACCGAGGAGTGAAGCGCCACGGCGACGAGCAGACCGCTGCGCCGCCCCGTGATCACCTCCACGCGTTCGTGCGTGAAATCGGGCAGGGGCAGGGCGTTGGTCATCGCGTTCCTTGTCGTCGGCCGCCTTGTGGGCGGCTCTTCTCGGATGCCGCAGCGTCGCGGCATCCGTCTCCATTGTGGCGCGCGTCGTCGACGGACGCGAGGGGCGCGCGGCAGGGTCTCGGCGAGCCGTGCGGGGCGGCCGGTCGGGCCGGTGTCGCACGGGTCGCGGAGCCGATGGCGGGCGCCCGGGGCGGGGTCGCGTCACCCCGGCGACGCGCGGGGTCGGTCGCGGTGGCGCGTTTCGGGCTGAGGCTGCGCGCACGGCTGGTCGGCGTGGCACGGCGTCGTTCTAGGCTGGCGGTCATGACCGACGCCCTGCCCGCCCGTAGTCGTCTCGTCGCCGCAGCCCTCCGGGAGGCCGGTGTCGAGGGCGAGATCGTGATGCTTCCGGATGCCGCGTCGACGGCCGCGCTCGCGGCGGCGGCCCTCGGTGTCGAGGTCGGGGCCATCGCGAACAGCCTCGTCTTCTGGAGCGACGACGAGCCGCTGCTGGTGATGACCAGCGGCGCGCACCGCGTGGACACGGCGGCTCTGGCGGAGCGGCTCGGGCGCAGCGGCATCCGTCGGGCGACACCGGATCAGGTGCTGGCGGCGACAGGACAGCCCATCGGGGGAGTGGCGCCGACCGGGCACCCGGCGCCGTTGACCACGGTCGTGGATGAGGATCTCGCGGCGTTCGACGAGATCTGGGCAGCGGGTGGTACGCCGCACACGGTTTTTCCGCTGACGTTCGAGGAGCTGGTGCGCCTGACCGGCGGTGCGGTCGTGCGCGTGGCGTGAATCGCACGCGGTCGCGAAGCCGCGAGCCGGGTCACGGGATGTTCAGCGGGGCCGGGCGCGGGGTTGCGGGGCGGGAAATGTGCACCGGGGCGGTCGATGTACGCCCCGGTGCACATTCGGCGCCCCGCACCCGGTGCGGATGTGTCCGTGACGAGCCCGCTACGCGGCGCGGGCAGGGACAGCGCGGTGACGCGCGGGTGCCGCCACCGCCCTGTCGCTCAGGCCCCGGGGTCGGGTGCGAGTGCGGTCAGGCAGACCACCGCGGCGGCGGCCGACCAGGCCTGGGGTCGGCAGGCGGCGGGGTACGGCGTCGGCACCGACGAGTGGGTGCGCGGATCGCCGGCGTGCAGCTCCGGCACGCGATAGGCGAAGCCCTCGGCGGCATCCAGGAGTCCGGCGACGACCGTGCGCGCCTTCTCGTCCAGGCCCGCGCGCAGCATGCCGTGCACCGCGATCGCGGTGTCGTGCACCCAGACGCTTCCGCCGTGGTACGACAGCGGCCAGTACCCCGCGGCCCCGGTCGACATCGTGCGGATGCCGTATCCGCTCGACATGCTCTCGCCGAGCAGCAGCGACGCGACGTGCGCCTCCTCGTCGCCGGTCAGCAGGCCGGTACCGAGCAGGTGCCCGATGTTGCTCGTCAGAGAGTCGACCGGACGCTTGGCGTTGTCGAGGGCGACCGCGGGGTAGCGGCCCTCCGGCGTCTCGACCCAGTACGTCTCGGCGAAGCGCCTCTTCAGATCGGCCGCCCAGCTGCGCCAGAACGTGGCGTCGTCGGCATCCGTCCCCTCCCCGAAAGCGTCGAGCAGATCGGCGCCGGCGAGGGCGGCCTCGTAGGTGTAGGCCTGCACTTCGCTCAGCGCGATGGGGCCCTCGGCGAGCCGGCCGTCGCGCCACTGGATCGAGTCGCCGGAATCCTTCCAGCCCTGGTTCGACAGCCCCGTGCCGAGGCGGTCGATGTAGTCGAGGAAGCCGTCGCCGTCGCTGTCGCCGCTGTCGCGGATCCAGCCGAGGGCGCCGCGAAGCGTCGGGAGGAGCTCCCGCACCTCGGCCTCGGGCATGCCGGCGCGCCAGGCGTCGGCGAGCAGGCAGATCCACAGCGGGGTCGAGTCGACGCTGCCGTAGTACTTGGGCGGCAGCACGATGCCCTCGCCCGGCATCTCGAGGGCCGAGGCGCGCAGCTCGTGGAGGATCTTGCCCGGCTCCTGCGCCGTCTGCGCGTCGTCGTCGACACCCTGCAGCCGCGCGAGCACGCGGAGGGTGGATGCCGCGATCTCGCGGTCCAGAGGAAGGGCGAGACGCGCAGCCCAGATCGAGTCGCGCCCGAACAGCGTGAAGAACCAGGGCGCGCCGGCGGCGAAGAACTCGTCGTCGGGGTGCTCGGGCAG
Source organism: Microbacterium sp. Leaf151 (assembly GCF_001424225.1). Taxonomy (GTDB): domain Bacteria; phylum Actinomycetota; class Actinomycetes; order Actinomycetales; family Microbacteriaceae; genus Microbacterium. The sequence goes on from NZ_LMOR01000003.1 coordinate 573,841, forward strand.
CACGAGGCGGAGGGCGTCGAGGTCGTCGAGGGCGGTGCGCAACCAGCGCGCGAGGCGGGGGTCGGGCGCCTGGGTGGCGACGGCCGCGGCATCCCACCGCGGTGCCGCTGCGGCCGACCCGACGACGAGGGTGTCGTCGCGCAGGGTCAGCGTCCACGCCACTTCGACGCTCCCGAAGGCGGGGACCTCGACGCCCCAGCTCGCCTCGAGCCCGTCGGCTCCGGATGCCACGCGGGCGCCGGGTGCGACGAGTTCGAGAGCCTGCGCCCCGGCATCCACGATCGCGCGGTCACCGTCGAGGTCGGTCGTCATCTCGCGGGGGTGCGCGTGGCCGGATTTCACCTCGTGCAGCTGCGCGAACTCGGGCGACAACGCCAGCCGCAGGGTCGTCGAGATGGGCCGGTCGATGCGCGAGTGCAGCGTCCAGGTCTCGCTGACCACCCCATCGGCGACGCGCCGGTCGCGGAGGACACGCACCTTCGGGTCGGGCGTGGTGTCGTCGAGTCCACGCAGCAGACCCCCGAGCACGAGACGCGAGGCCCCGTCGGGTGCACTCGAGACCCACTCGACGGGCGAGCCGTCGCAGACGAGCGCGAGGGAGCGCACGTGTCGGACGTCGCCGTGGTACACACCGTGGACGGCTGCCGCGCCCATGTCGCCCGTGGCGTCGGACCACACCTGCGTGGGGGCGCGCAGCACGATGACCGCGTCGTTCAACAGGGGCTGGAGCGGGGCTGTCACGGCATCCGTCACGGCCGCCGGGGAGGCGGTGGGGGCGGTGGTCATTCTTTGACGGCTCCTTCACTGGCGTTCATGATGCGGCGCTGGAAGATGAAGAACACCACGGCGACCGGAATCGTCATGATGGCCGCGGCCGCGAGTTTGAGGGGGAATTGGCTGCCCTGGCTGAGCTGTCCGCTCGCGAGGGCTGCGACGCCCTTGGTCAGGGTGGTGAGTTCGGGGGACTGGGTCGAGATGACGAAGTGGCTGAGCTCGTTCCACGATCCCTGGAACGACAGGATGACGATCGTGATGAGAGCCGGTCGCGCCATCGGCAGCACGACCGACCAGAAGATGCGGAAGGTGCCGGCGCCGTCGATGCGCGCCTGCTCCTCGACCGACGGCGGGATCGACTCGAAGAAGTTCTTCATGATGAACACGCCCGCGGCATCCACGAGGAGCGGCAGGATCATGCCCGCGTAGGAGTCGTAGATGCCGAGCTGGTTGATCACGAGGAACTTGGGGATCAGCAGCACCACGGTCGGTACGGCCATCACCGCGATGAGCCCCGCGAAGACGAGACCGCGTCCGCGGAACTGCAGGCGGGCGAGGGCGTAGCCGGCGAGAGAGTTGAAGAACACCCGGCCCGCCGTCACGAACACCGTCACCACCGCGGAGTTGGCGAACCACACCGGGAAATCGGAGTTCAGGAAGAGCCGCTCGTACGCCGCCCACGTGAAGGTCTGCGGCAGGAGCGAGATGGGATCGGCCGCCGCCGCGGCATCCGTTTTGAACGATGTCGCCACCTGCACGAGGAACGGATAGATGTAGATGAGCGCGAGCACGATCAGCAGGGTGTAGAGGCCGATCTGCCATCCGAGCGCCTTGCGCGACCGGCGATGCTTCGCGGGGCGGCGGGAGGGTCCGTCCAGACGCTGCTCGGCGAGGACGGTGGTCTGCGGGGAGGCCGTGGCGGTCATCGTGTGCCTCCTCTCGAGCCCGCTCCGGGGCCCATGTCGTCGGCGGGAGCGGGGCTCGTGCCCGCTCCGCGCACTTCGTACTGGCGGATGCGCCGACGAGAGACCGGGCGGTCGCGCAGCACGAAGCGCTGCAGGATCGTCAGTGCGACGATGATGAGGAAGAGCACGAAGGCGATGGCGGCGCCCTGACCCCACTGCTGCGACAGGAACGCCGAGGAGTAGCTGAGGTACGCGGGGGTGAGGGTGGTCTTGCCGGGGCCGCCCTGTGTGCCCGTGTAGATCTGGTCGAACACCTGCCAGGTGCCGATCAGGCCGAGGGTCAGCACGGTGAACAGCACGGGCTTGAGCTGCGGCAGGGTGACCCGCCAGAAGCGTTGCCAGCCGGTGGCGCCGTCCATCATGGCGGCCTCCTGCACGTCGCCGCCGATGTTCTGCAGGCCCGCGATGAAGAGCAGCATGAACGTCCCCGAGGTGGTGAACACGGCCATCAGGATGAACGCCGACATGGCGACCGAGGGGCCTGCCAGCCAGTCCCACCACGAGACGCCGAGCAGGGTGTTGCCGGTGAGGAACGCGGGGCCACTGGTCACGCCGACGGTGGCGAGCAGATTGTGCACGACGCCGGAGGGGTCGCTGAACCAGTTCGGCCCGTTGATGCCCAGCCACGACAGCGCCTCGTTGACGGCACCGGATGCCGAGAAGAGGAACAACCACAGCACGGTGATCGCGACGGAGCTGGTGACCGACGGGAAATAGAAGGCGGTGCGGAAGAACCCGCGACCGCGGAGGACCGCCCGGTTGACGAGTACCGCGAGGAAGAGCGAGAGCGCCGTCTGCAGCGGCACCACCAGCAGCACGTACCACCCGTTGTTGCGGAGGGCCGTTCCGAAGTCGCGTTCGGCGAGTCCGCCGCCGGTCGTGACAGCGGCGTAGTTGTCGACGCCGACGAAGTTCACGTTCGACGAGAAGGGGCTGCCGCGACCGGTCCAGTCCGAGAAGCTCACCCACAGCGCCATGAGCACGGGGACGAGCAGGAACACACCCAGGATGACGAGCACGGGCGCGGTGAAGAGCCAGCCGGCGGCGGCCTCGCCCCGCCGGATCCCCGAGGAGGGGGACCCGGCGCGACGCGACGCGGTGGTGAGGGCGCTCACGATTACTCGACGATCGCCTCGAGGTTGGACTGTGCCGTCTGCAGCAGCGCCTGCGGGTCGCCGGTCTTCAGCGACTCGAGCTGCGCGTTGAAGTCGGTGATGACGTCGGCGGCGCCGGCCATGTTCGGCGGGAACTGCGCGTACTCGGCTCCAGCGAGGAAGGCGCCCAGATCGGGGTTGGCGCTGGTCCATGCGTCGGCCGCGGACTGGATCGACGGCATCGGGCCGAAGGCCTCCGAGAACGCCAGCTGCTGGTCGGTGCCGGTGAGGTACTCCACGAGCGAGCGTGCCTGCTCCTGGTTGCCGCTGTCGGCGGCGAGGCCCCAGCAGTTGGTGAACTGCAGCGTGCCCTTGCCGCCGGGGCCGGCGGGGAGCTCGGCGACGGTGTAGTTCACGTCGGGGTAGTCGGCCGACATCGCTCCGGTGATCCAGTTGCCCTCGATGACCATCGCGGCCTTCTGTGTGCCGAGCGCTTCTCCGCCCCAGCCCGCGCCGACGTCGGACGCGAAGGCGAACGAGCCGTCGTTCAGGTGCGTCTTGACATAGGTCAACGCCTCGACGTTCTCGGGGCTGTCGGCCGTGGCCTGCCCGTCGGTGACGAGGCCGCCGCCCGCTTGCGCCATGAAAGCACCGACACGCTGGTACTCGGCGCCGAACGCGAGTCCGACGCGCCCGTCGGCGGTCAGGCGCTGGGCGACGGATGCCAACTGGTCCCACGTCGTGGGGATGTCGGCATCCGTGAGTCCGGCGGCCGTCCACAGGTCGGCGTTGATGATCAGCGCCAGGGTGGAGAAGTCCTTGGGGGCGCAGTAGAAGGACCCGTCGACGGTGAAATTGTCGACGAGGGAGGGGTAGAAGTCGTCCTTGTTGGCGAGGTCGTCGCCGTAGGCCGCGATCGACCCGTTCGCCGCGTAGCCCGCGAGGGCCTCGGGGGCGAGGTAGAACAGGTCGGGCGGGGAGCCGGCGGCGAAGCCCTGCGAGAGCTGCTGGGGCAGGTCGTTGGCGGTCTGCACCTCGGCCGCGACGCCCGACTGCTCGCTCCATGCGGCGACGGCGTCGGTGACGGCCTTCGTCTCGGCGTCACCCGAGGAGCCGATGAGGATGCTGAGGCTGCCGGTGCCGGAAGCCTGGCCCTCGCCGGGGGTGTCATTGAAGCCCGAGCCGCAGGCGGTGAGCGTCAGGGCTCCGGTGGCCAGCAGGGCGCCGGCGGCGAGCACCGTGCGTGTGCGGGGTGCGGGCGTGTGCCGTGTCATGTGTCTCTCTCCTTCGATGAGGCATGCGACCCCTCCGCATGTGGTCGGAGGGCCGTCAGTTTGAACGTTCAAATGACGGTCTCACCAAGGTACGAACACGTCGCGGCAGATGTCAAGAGGTTGCCGCCCCGCCTAGGCTGACGGTCTGGACGCGCGTGCCGGACCCCCGCCGGGCCGGCCCGTGGAACCGCTGCTCGACATCGGCTCGTGCGCATCGATACGGGAGGGGACGACATGGCGAAGGCGCCCACCGTCGACGACGTCGCCCGCGTCGCCGGCGTCTCGCGGCAGACCGTATCGAACGTGGTGAACACCCCCGACATCGTGCGCGAGACCACACGGCACCGGGTGGAGGCCGCGATCGCCGAGCTCGGGTACCGCCCCCATGCCGCCGCGCGTCGACTCCGGATGCGCCGCAGCTCCACCATCGGCATTCACCTCGATCCGTACGCCGGCGGCATCTCGGGCGTCGTGCTCGACCGGTTCGTGCACGCCCTCACCGAACGCGCCGGAGAGCGCGACATGCGCGTGCTGCTGTACGCCGCCCGCACGCCGGAGGAGGAGATCGCCCGACTCGGCGACCTGCTGGAAGGGGGAGAAGTGGATGCCGTCGTCGTCACCGGAACCTTCCACGGCGATCCCCGCACCGGGTGGCTGACGACGCGGAACCTCCCGTTCGTGTCTTTCGGCCGACCGTGGGGCGAAGACGACGTCGAAGCGCCGGCACACCTGTGGGTCGACGTCGACGGTGCGGCGGGGACGCGGGCCGCGACCGCGCACGCGCTCGTGCACGGCAGCGGACACGTGGCCTTCCTCGGCTGGCCCGCGGGGTCGGGCACGGGGGACGAGCGCGAGCGCGGCTGGCGTGAGACCGCGAGCACGGGTCCGCGTTGGGTCGTCGAAGAGAACGTGTCGGCTGCGCGCGACGTCGTGGCGGCCGGTCTCGCCGCCGACCCGGGGGTCACCGGCATCGTCTGCGCGAGCGACTCCCTCGCCATCGGCGCGCACCTCGCGACGTCGCTCGCCGGGCGCGCCGACATCACCGTCGTCGGCTTCGACAACACCCCCGCCGCCGAGGCCCTCGGACTGTCGAGCGTCGAGCAGTTGCCCGAGCGGGTGGCATCCGGAGCCCTCGACCTGCTGATGGGCGACGGCACGGTCGTCGCGCCCCGGGCCGCGACGGCGGGTACGGCCCACGTGCTGGTGGAGCCGCGACTCGTCGTGCGGTGAGGGGCGGCTCCGCCGGGCGTGGGGTGGTTCGGCCGGGGTGGGGTGGTTCGGCCGGGGTGGGGTGGCTCCGCCGGGCGTGGTCGGGGTCTGGGGTTCGGGGCGGGTTTTGTGCACCGGGGCGGTCGGCGTCCGCCCCGGTGCACATTCCGTGCCCCGAACCGGGCGGGGCGGAGCGGGAAGAGCGCGTCAGGCGTGGCGGCCGATGCGGCGCGCGAGCTCGGCGGCGGTGGTGGTCGCTGCGTCCGCGAGGGAGGCGGCATCCCGCTCCGGGCCGTCCGAGGGCCACGTGATCGCCACCGCGGCCGCCGGCCAGCCGGCGTGGTCGAGCACGGCGGCGGCAACGGATCGGAAACCGGGCGTGACTTCGCCGTCTTCCCGGGCGAAGCCCGCCGCGCGCACCTCGCGCAGCACCTCCCGCAGTGCGCGCGGGGTGGCGGGGCCCGAGCCATGCCGCTGGGTCAGGGCCGTGGCATCCGGGAACGACGCCCGCACCTGCTCGCGGGGGAGGGCGGCCAGCATCGCCCGACCCGTCGCGGTGAGGTGCGCGGGAAGGCGAACGCCGACGTCGGTGACGAGTGCGGGGCGCCGGGGGGCACGCTCCTCGACGATGTACAGCACGTCGCGTCCCGCCAGCACGGCGAGGTGGGCCGACTCGCCGACCCGGTCGGACAACGCCGCCAGCAGCGGTCTACCCAGACGCGCGAGCGGCTGCTGCCGGGCGTATCCGCCGCCCAGTTCGAACGCGGCCGTGCCCAGGCCCCAGCGTCGGTCGCCGGGCAGGTGCACGACGTATCCGTGCTCCTCCAGCGTGGCGAGCAGGTGGTAGGTGCTCGACCGCGGAATGCCGAGGCTCGACGCGATCGACTGCGCCGCCATCGGCCCGGGCTGGCGCGCGAGCAGCGAGAGGATCCGCAGCGTCTGATCGGCGGCGGGAACCTGCGGGCGCGGATTGTCTGACATGACAGACACAGGATGCCAGAACCCTCTCGTCTCGGACCATCCCTCGCGATGGAATCGGCGTATGGACGTCAGCATCACCGTCGGAGCAGCCCCCCTCACCCCCCGCGAGGTGGTCGACGTCGCGCGCCACGGCGCGCGGGTCGTCGTCGACGGTGACGCGCTCGGCCGGGTGGCGGACACCCGCACCCTCATCGAGGGCCTCGCCGATGACCCGCAGCCGCACTACGGCATCTCGACCGGCTTCGGAGCTCTCGCCACGACCTTCATCGCCGAGGACCGCCGCGCGCAGCTGCAGGCGAGCCTGATCCGCTCCCACGCCGCCGGTACGGGCGGCGAGGTCGAGCGCGAGGTGGTGCGCGCGCTCATGCTGCTGCGCCTGCAGACGCTCGCCACCGGTCGCACGGGCGTGCGCCCCGTCGTGGTCGAGACGTACGCGGCGCTGCTGAACGCCGGGATCACCCCGGTCGTCCACGAGTACGGCTCGCTGGGCTGTTCGGGCGATCTCGCACCGCTGTCGCACGTGGCCCTCGCCGTCATGGGCGAAGGGGACGTGCGCGACGCCGAGGGACGATCGGTCCCGGCGGCCGACGCCCTCGCCGCCGCGGGCATCACCCCCGTCGCCCTGCGCGAGAAGGAGGGGCTCGCCCTCATCAACGGCACCGACGGCATGCTCGGCATGCTGCTGCTCGCCCTGCACGACCTCGAGACGTTGCTGCTCACTGCCGACGTCTCGGCGGCCCTGTCGATCGAGTCGCAGCTCGGGACGGATGCCGTGTTCGCCGCCGATCTCATGGCGCTCCGCCCGCAGCTCGGTCAGGCCGAATCCGCCGCGAACCTGCGCGCGTTCCTCGCCGGGTCGCCCATCGTGGCCAGCCACCGCGGACCCGAGTGCACGCGCGTGCAGGACGCGTACTCGCTGCGCTGCGCCCCGCAGGTGCACGGCGCGGCGCGCGACACGCTGGAGTACGCGACCGTCGTCGCCGAGCGCGAGCTGGCATCCGCCGTCGACAACCCCGTCGTCACCGTCGACGGCCGCGTCGAATCGAACGGGAACTTCCATGGCGCACCGGTCGCGTACGTGCTCGACTTCCTCGCGATCGCGGTGGCCGACGTGGCATCCATGTCGGAGCGCCGCACCGACCGTGCGCTGGATGCGGCGCGCAGTAACGGTCTACCGCCGTTCCTCGCGCACGAGGTGGGCGTCGACTCGGGCCTGATGATCGCCCAGTACGCCGCGGCGGGGATCGTGTCGGAGCTCAAGCGTCTGGCCGTGCCCGCGTCGGTCGACTCGGTCCCCTCGAGCGCCATGCAGGAGGACCACGTGTCGATGGGGTGGGCGGGTGCGCGCAAGCTCCGCCGCGCGATCGACGGGCTGGGGCGCGTCCTCGCGATCGAAGTCATGACCGGATGCCGCGCCCTCGACCTGCGTGCCCCGCTCGTGCCGGCGGCGGCCACCCGCGCCGTGCGCGCCCTCGTCCGCACGCGTGTCGCCGGCCCCGGCCCCGATCGCTTCGTCTCGCCCGAGATCGAGGCCGTCACCGACCTCGTCTTCTCGGGAGCCGTCGCACGGGCCGCCGTCGCCCAGACGCCCCTCGCTCAGACCGCGCTCGCCGAGACCGCACTCACCACCTAGACCGCCTCGCCGAGACCGCCCGCCCAGACCGCCCCTGACCGGATCGAAGGAGATCACGCATGACCGACACGTTGAACCCCTCGCACATCGCCGCCGCCGACGGCGCAGGGGCCGAGGTCCCGGCATCCCGTGGGCCCGTCCGCGCCGCGCGCGGCAACGTCCGAACCGCGAAGAGCTGGGGCGCCGAGGCGGCCAAGCGCATGTTGATGAACAACCTCGACCCCGACGTCGCCGAGCGTCCCGCCGACCTCGTGGTGTACGGCGGCACGGGCAGGGCCGCCCGCTCGTGGGCCGCGTACGACGCCATCGTTCGCACCCTCGACGAACTGGCGCCCGACGAGACGCTGCTCGTGCAGTCGGGCAAGCCCGTGGGCGTGTTCCGCACGCACGAGTGGGCACCGCGCGTGCTCATCGCCAACTCGAACCTCGTGGGCGACTGGGCGACGTGGCCCGAGTTCCGCCGTCTCGAGGAGCTCGGCCTGACGATGTACGGCCAGATGACCGCGGGATCGTGGATCTACATCGGCACGCAGGGCATTCTGCAGGGGACGTACGAAACGTTCGCCGCGGTCGCGGCGTCGCTCGGTCGCGAGTCGCTCGCCGGCACTCTGACCCTCACCGCCGGCTGCGGCGGGATGGGCGGGGCGCAACCGCTCGCGGTGACCATGAACGGTGGTGCCGTGCTGATCGTCGACGTCGACCGCACCCGCCTGGACCGACGCGTCGCCCACGGATACCTCGACGAGGTGGCCGACGACCTCGGTGCGGCGATCGAGCGGGTGAGCACCGCGCGCGACGCGGGCGAGGCGCTGTCGGTGGGCGTCGAGGGCAACGCGGCCGAGGTGTTCCCGGAACTGCTCGCGCGCGGCATCCGGATCGACATCGTCACCGACCAGACGAGCGCCCACGACCCCCTGTCGTACCTGCCCGTGGGGACGTCGGTGGACGACTGGCGTGCCGAAGCCGCGCGCGACCCCGAGGATTTCACCCGGCGTTCGCGAGAGAGCATGGCCGCGCACGTGAGGGCGATGGTCGAGTTCCAGGATGCCGGGGCCTCGGTGTTCGACTACGGCAACTCGATCCGCCGTGAGGCCGAGCTCGGCGGGTACGACCGCGCCTTCGCCTTCCCGGGGTTCGTGCCGGCGTATATCCGTCCGCTCTTCGCCGAGGGCAAGGGTCCGTTCCGCTGGGTGGCGTTGTCGGGCGACGCGGAGGACATCGCCAAGACCGACCGCGCTGTCGCGGAGCTGTTCCCGGGCGACGCGGCGCTCCACCGCTGGCTCGAGAAGGCCGGGTCGACGGTGCAGTTCGAGGGGTTGCCGGCGCGCATCTGCTGGCTCGGCTACAAAGAACGCCACCTGGCGGGCCTGAAGTTCAACGAGATGGTCGCCTCCGGCGAGCTGGCGGGCCCGATCGTCATCGGTCGCGACCATCTCGACGCAGGTTCCGTCGCCTCGCCCTACCGTGAGACCGAGGCGATGGCCGACGGATCGGATGCCATCGCCGACTGGCCGCTGCTGAACGCCCTGCTCAACACCGCCAGCGGAGCGTCGTGGGTGTCGATCCACCACGGTGGGGGCGTCGGCATCGGCCGCAGCATCCACGCGGGTCAGGTCTGCGTCGCCGACGGCACGGAGCTCGCCGCCGAGAAGCTCGCGCGCGTGCTCGTCAACGACCCCGGAACCGGGGTGATGCGGCACGTGGATGCCGGCTACGACCGCGCCCGAGAGGTCGCCGCCGAACGGGGCCTCACGGTGCCGATGTGGTGAGCACTCCCGTGCCGACCGGTGCCGAGGTGGTGAGCCCCTCCGAGGCGACGGATGCCGACGCCGCGAACACGTTCCTGCTGACCGGCATCGGCGAGTTGACGACCAACGTCGTCGTCGACCGCGACCCGTGCGGCACGATCCACGACGCCGCGGTGCTCGTGCGCAATGGCCGCATCGCGTGGGCGGGCCGGGCGACGGATGCCCGGGATGCCGTGGCATCCGGTTCCGATTCCCGTGTCCGTGTCGCGGATGCCGGCGGCCGCGCCGTGATCCCCGGTTTCGTCGACAGCCACACCCACCTCGTCTTCGCCGGTGATCGCGCGGAGGAGTTCGCCGCGCGGATGGCGGGGGAGCGGTACGCGGCGGGAGGGATCCGTACGACGGTCGCGGCGACGCGGGCGGCGACCGACGACGACCTGCGGACTCGCCTGGCCGCGCTCGTCGCGGAAGGCCGCGCGCAGGGCACCACGACGGTGGAGGTCAAGACCGGCTACGGTCTCGACGTCGAGACAGAAGCGCGTCTGGCGCGACTCGCCGCGGAGGTGACCGACGAGGTGACCTTCCTCGGGGCGCACGTGGTCGCCCCCGACCACACCGGCAGCGCGGAGGAGTACGTCGACCTCGTGGTCGGCGACATGCTCCGCGCGGTCGCGTCGCACGTGCGGTGGATCGACGCGTTCTGCGAAGAGGGCGCCTTCACCGCCGATCAGTGCCGGAGGGTCCTCGAGGCGGGCCGCGCGGCGGGTCTCGGCATCCGGGTGCACGGCAATCAGCTCGGCTACGGCGAGGGGGTGCGGCTCGCGGTCGACCTCGGAGCCGCCGCGGTCGATCACTGCACTTTCCTCTCCGACGACGACGTGGCCGCGCTCGCCGGATCGGACACGGTGGCCACGCTGCTCCCGGGCGTGGAGTTCTCGACGCGCCAGCCCTACCCCGACGCGCGCCGGTTGCTGGACGCCGGCGTCACCGTCGCGCTCGCCAGCGACTGCAATCCGGGCTCGAGCTTCACCAGCTCCTTGCCGTTGATGATCGCGCTCGCCGTGCGCGAGATGGGGATGACCCCGGCCGAGGCGGTCTGGGCGGCGACGGCGGGCGGCGCGCGGGCGCTGCGCCGCACGGACGTCGGACTGATCGCACCTGGGATGCGGGCCGATCTCGTGCTGCTCGACGCCCCGTCGCGCGTGCATCTCGCCTACCGACCCGGTGTGCCACTCGTCCGTCGGGTGTGGAAGGACGGCGAAGAACTGCGCGCCGCGGGGGCGCCCTAAGAGCAGGGGGCGGCGACCGCCTTGGCGAACCCGCCCGTCTGGTAGGCGAACTGGTACATCCACTCTCCGAGGTCGAGAGAAGTCGGCACGTCGATCACGGTCACCTTCGCGTCGGCGCACTGCGCCGCGATGAAGCGCGTCCGGCTCACGTGGGGGGTGAAGGTGATGACGACGGCGCTCGCCTCGGGGCCGTACCGCGCGTTCAGGAGCGCCATCTCTCCGGCGGTCGTGAACGGGTCGGGGTGCTCGCAGGTCACGTTCTGCTCCTGGCAGACGCTCAGCTTCGCCGCCGACTGCTCGCCCTCCAAGGGGACCGAGATGAGGATGTCGTCGGCCACCCCATCGCTGCGAAGTCGCTCGGCGAGGGCGGTCCTCCCCTCGGTAGGAGGACCGATCACATAGATGACGTCGGCGCGCGCGGGCGGTGCGGCGACGGCGGGGAAGACGTACGCCTGAACCATGATCGCCACTCCGGCGACGGCCATCGCCGCGAGGAGGGCGAGGGCGATCACCCAGCCGCGACGGCGGCGGGTGCGGGGCAGGGTCAGCGAATCAGTGGCCACGCCCGGCTCCGAGGCGGTCGACCTGCAGGCGCCGTTTCGCGAAGCGGTCGATCGGGGTCGGGAGGGTGAAGATCCCCGAGAACGAGCCGACCGCGCGGCGGATGATCAGGGCCGTCGTGATGACGAGGGCCGTGAGCAGGACGGCGGCGAGAGACCCCGGCACCAGCTCGACGGGCAGGATCGCGACCGCGAGCGCGAGCAGCAGCGAGTTGAGCACGTAGATCGGCAGGGTGCGCGACCCGAGCGCACCGACAGCCCTCCGAGCGATCGGCGAACGCGCCAGCATCACCGCGATCGAGACGCCGAACGCCGCGCCGACGACGCACAGTGCCACGCGGAACACACCCTGCAGCGGCAGGAAGGGCAATACGGCGGTCCCCGCAGCGAGGGCCGCACCCGTTCCCAACACCCACCACACGTTGACGCGTCGAGCGAACGCCTCGACGATCTGCCGGCAGACCACCCCTGTCATGAACAGCGCGAAGTACGTGCCGACCGACCGCCAGGTGTACGACGAACTGACGGTGACGATGCCGGTGGCGAAGAGGCAGGCGACGCCGAAGGCGATGCCGAGCTGGGCGACCCGCGGGAGGCGGCGGAGCACCCAGGCGGCGACGGTGTAGAGGATGAGCGCGTAGAGGAACCACAGGCCCGACCACGGGAGGTACAGCGCCGTCGCCAGATCTCCGACGGGGGAGGTCAGCGGTTCGGACGGGCGGGGGACGAAGAGGAACCAGGCCCACCAGATGATGCACCACAGCGCGTAGAGGTAGACGAGGAGCGCCAGGCGTTTCCAGAAGAGGGAGGCGAAGCTCAGACGTGCGATCGCAGAGGAAGCGAGAACCCCCGACACGAGGAAGAACAGCGGCATCCGGAACGTCGACAGCGCGGCGGTCACCTGCACGAGAGCGTCCACCTGCCAGCCGGTGGCGTCCAGGAACTGGATGGAGTGGTGGAAGACGACGAGGGTGATGGCGATGCCGCGTGCGACGTCGATCCACGCGATCCTCTGCGCAGGCGCAAGGGGGGTTCGGGAGTCATGACCGTTCCTCAGGTTCCGCCGCATGCGCCCGCCGGGTCCCCGCGCGGCACAGACGACCGCGTCGGGTGTCAGACAGTTCTACCAGACGAATGTTCGCCGGAATGACGAAGCAGATGTCGGCCGGATGACGAAACGCCGATCGCGAAGCGCGTCTCTCGCCGTGTGTGGGGGGCGCCCCACGTGTCGCGTGTCTCCTGCGGTGCGCGAAGGAGGGCCGGCCGGGCGCAGGCCGCCGCGGCGGGCCTACGCGTATAACCGCGGCGGGCCCACGGAGGACATCTGCGGCAGGCCCACGCATATAGCCGCGGCGGGCCTACGGCGTGTAGAGGTCGAAGTCATCGGGCGGCATCGCGCCGACGTCGTCCCACGTGCCCTCATGCCAGGTGAAGACGGCGACCGCGCACGTCACCATCCGTTCGTCGCGGCCGGCCAGGCGTGACACCAGCGAGCTCATGCCGGGATCGTGAGCGACGACCATCACCTCGTCGACACCGCTGGTGCGAGCGGCGTCGAGCAGAGCATCGGGTGCGGCGAGGTAGAGCTCGGGTCGTTCGACGACCTCGACCTCGAAGGTCTTCCCGAACGCCTCGGCAGTCTGCCGCGCTCGGAGGGCCGTGCTCGACAGGATCACGGCGGGGCGGACCCCTGCGCGCTGGACGGTGCGGGCGACCGCGGGCGCGTCGCGCCGCCCACGGTCGTTAAGGGGGCGGTCGTGATCGTCGAGGCCCTCGTCGGCCCAGTCGGATTTCGCGTGCCGCGCGAGGATGAGTTGGATCATGGTCTTTCCGCCAATCCAGCGAGGAGTTCGAGAACGCAGAGCGCGGCGAGTCGTACGGTGCGGGCGTCAGCGGTGTCGGCCGTGGCATCCACCTCGACGATGTCGGCGCTCGTGACGCGGGGGTCGCGGGCGATCCCACGCACCAGTGCCCGCAGCTCCCACGCGGCGAGCCCGCCCGGAACGCTGGCCGGGCAGCCGGGCGCGACGGATCGATCGCACACGTCGACATCGATGTCGAGGTGGATGTCGCCGGGCTCGGCCGGAGGTCCCGGCGCGGGCGCGCGAGCTTCGGCGGCGGCGGCGACACCGCCGCTTCCCGCGATGCGCAGGGCGTCGGCGACGACCTCGCCGATGCCGCGGCGGCGGACCTCGTCGAGCGTGATGACTTTCACACCCGCGTCGAGGGCGCGTCGGGCGTACGCCGCGGAATTGGCGAAGTCGGCGATGCCGATCTGCACGACCCGTCCGGGATCGAGTCCTTCGGCGAGCAGCCGACGCACGGGCGAGCCGTTGGATTCTCCGTCGCGCAGGTCGAAGTGCGCGTCGAGCGTGATCAGCCCGCGCGCCCGTCGACCCTTCGCGACGGCGTAGGTCGCGGAGTTGTCGCCGCCGAGGGCGATCAGCAGTCGTGCCGAGGCGAGCTCGGCCACAGCGGCCCGCACGCGTGCTTCGCCCTCCCGCCCGTCGGGCTCGTCGACGTCGCCGGCGTCGGCGATGCGCAGGATGGTGTTGAGGTCGATGGGCGGTGGGCCCATGAGCGTGGGGGAGTAGCGGCGCAGGGCCTCCCGCACGGCGGCGGGCGTCTCACCCGCACCCGTCGGCGAGAGCGATGTGCGCCACGCGGGGACGCCGAGCAGGACGGCATCCGGTGTCTCTTCTCGTGTCGGCGCGGGCCAGTCCCCGGCGCGCGGCCAGAGCGGGTCGATGGACAGCGCCGTCATGCGCCCACGTAGACCCAGGCACTCAGCCCGCTCGCCAACACGACCGAGATACGGCGCGACCCCGTCATCAGGTACTCGTCGGCCGCGTCGAGCTCGTCGGGGCTCAGACGAACGACCGTGCCGAAGACACGATCGCGCGGATCACCGGTGTGACGCAGGATGCGGCGGCGGTGGCTGTTCGCGGCGGGGGCGCCCCGCTCATCACCGCTCTCGCCGTCGTCGAGGCGGAACGCGGGCAGGGTGTCGTGATCGCCGTGGAGGAGGCGACCGAAGGTGTCGAGTTGCACGTCGGGCGTCTGAAGCACGCCGTAGGTGAAGAGGGGCTCTACGGTCCCCGAACCGTCGCTCACGAGGCTCACGTTACTCACCTGCCTGCGGCGTACGCTGCTTCGACGCGAGGCCGTTCGTTTACCGGCCACGGGAGCGGTCAAGAGGCCCAGACGAGGTGGGCGACGGTGAAGATCACCAGGCCGGCGAGGGCGCCGACGATCGTGCCGTTCAGGCGGATGTACTGCAGGTCGCGGCCGACCATGAGCTCGATCTTCTCGGTCGTCTCTTCGGCATCCCACCGCTCGACCGTGTCGGTGATGATCGACGCGATGTCGTGGCGATAGCGCCCCACCACGAAGACGGCCGCATCGGTCACCCACCCGTCGACGCGTTTCTGCAGCGTCTCGTCGCGCTGCAGGCGCGCACCGACCTCGGCGAGGGCGGCCGAGGCGCGTCGCCGCAGCCCGCTCTCGGGGTCGGCGAGCGAGCGCAGCAGGCCCGTCTTCGCGGTGTTCCAGGCGTCGGCGGCGAGCTGACGAACACGCGGGCTGTCGAAGACCGCCGCCTTCGCCTCTTCGAGGCGCACCATGGTGGCCGGGTCGTTCTGGAGGTTGTCGGCGAGCCGCGTGAGGTAGCCGTCGATCGCGCCGCGCGCCTGGTGCCGCGGATCGGCGCGCACGGCGTCGACGAACTGCACGGCCTCGCGGTACACGGTGTCGTCGACGAGGCGGGTGGCGACTCCCGGCACCCACGCCGGCAGGCGCCGTGACACCAGGCCCTGGAACGTGTCGCGATTGTTGCCGAGCCACACCGCGATGTTGTCGAGGGCGAGATCGACAGCACCGTGGTGCGCGCCGGAGGCCACGACCCGCTGGAGCCATCCGCCGATCGACGGGCCCCAGTCAGGCGACAGCAGGTGCTCGCGCGCGAGGTCTTCGATGAGGCCCTGCACGTCGTCGTCGTCGAGCGCGGTGAGGACGCTCGACGCCAGCGTGGCCGCCTCGGCGGCGACACGGTCGGCGTGGGCGGGCTCGGCCAGCCAGGCGCCCGCGCGCGCCGAGAGGGGCGTCGACTCGAGCTTCGCCCGCACCACGTCGCCCTCGAGGAAGTTCGTCTCGACGAACTCGCCCAGCTGGCGGCCGATCTCGTCTTTTCGCCGCGGGATGATCGCCGTGTGCGGGATCGGCAATCCGAGAGGATGCCGGAACAGCGCCGTCACCGCGAACCAGTCGGCGAGGGCGCCGACCATGCCTCCCTCGGCGGCCGCGCGAACGTACTGCAGCCACTCGACCTCACGCTGCAGCGAGAACGAGATCGCGAAGACGATCGCCATGCCGAGGAGGGCGCCCAGCGCGACGCCCTTCATCACACGCAGGGCGCGGCGGCGCTCCTGGTCGGCGGGGCTCAACGCCGCCGTCGAGGTGCGGGCCATCAGGCCGTCACCGGTCCGAGCCACGCGGACGCGGCGGTCGAGTGGGCGGACTCGGCGTCGGACGGGTGGAACATGCCCGCCAGGACGTCGCGGTAGAGACGGCTGAGCTCGTTGCGTGTGAAGTACGCGGCCCCGCCCCCGACGAGGATCGCGTCATCGACGACGTCTTTCGCCGTGGTGACGGCTCGGTGCTTCACACCCGAGAGCAGCGAGAACCACCGCGGGCCGTGGTCTGCGAGGTCGTCGACGTCTCGCGCGAGCGAGGCGAGTTGCGGCGGGAGGGCCTCGTAGGCGAGGGCCATGTCGGCCACCCTCCAGCGGATGTCGGGATCGTTCGCGTACGTCGTGCCCGTCTTCTTCGACCGCCGCGAGGTCGCCGCCTCGACGGCGAGGTCGAGCGCGCGCCGCGCGACACCGGTGTAGACCGAGGCCAGCAGGATCTCGAAGACGGAGAAGATGCCGAACACCAGAGGATCGGGCTGCGGGCCCGGATCGATCCGCCTCACGACGCGCTCGCCCGGGGCGTGCGCGCCACGGAGCTCGGTCGTGCGGCTCTGCGTGCCCCGCATGCCGAGGGTGTCCCAGTCGTCGCGTGTGACGACCGCGTCGCTGCGGTCGAGGAAGGCGAAGACCATCTTCGGACCATCGGACGAGGTGGAGTCGAGCCCGTGCACGCCCAGGTGCTGCCATACGGGAGACAGCGAGGTGAAGATCTTGGTGCCCGTGAAGGCATAACCGCCCTCTCCGTCGGGCTCGGCGACGGTGTCGCTGCCGAACAGCACGAGGTCGTTGCCCGCCTCGCTGATACCGAAGGCGAACACCTCGCCGGCCGCCGCTGCGTCCTCGACGAAGGCGAGGTCGTCGATACCGCGGTCGCGCAGCACCTTGGCGACGCCCGTCCACACGAGATGCATGTTGACTGCGAGCGCCGTCGCCGGGGCCGCGCCCGCGAGACGCTGCTGCAGCAACGACACCTCGGCGAGGCTCAGGCCCGCGCCCCCGGCGGCCTCCGGAACGAGGACGCCGAGATACCCCGCCGCGCGCAACTCGTCGAGGTCGTCGTGGGGGAAGGTGTTCTCGCGGTCGTGCACCGCCGCTCGGTCGTGGATGCGCGCGAGGAGATCGTCGGGCAGATAGCGAGCCGGATCGAACGAGGTCATGGCATCCATTCTGCTCGGGACCACCGACATCGCGCCCGGGGGTGACAGCGGCTCCGCAGAGGGTCGTCTTCTTCGCAGGATCGGGACGTCATCCTGCGAGATCCGGACGCTTCTGCGATATCCGACACGCGCGGACCCGCCGCCCGTTCCGCGACGCGGACCCGCCCCGGAGCCGCTCGGGGTGCGGAGCGAGCGTCGCGGTCAGCTCAGCGCGTCGAGCAGCGCGGCGACCGCCGCTTCGGGTCGATCGCGATGCGGGGAGTGCCCGGCGCCCGCGATGACACTCATCGTGACGACCGGGTTGCGCCGCACCTCCGCGGCGAGATCGCCCGTGAAGATCGAGTGCACCGCCGGATCCGCTCCGATCACGCGGGTGGGCACCGTGAGCGCGGCCGCCGCGGCCCGCACGTCCCACTCGGCGTTCTGCAGACTCGTCTGCTCGACCGCCCAGCGGCTCGCACGTTGCGTGGCCCGGGCCTTCAGCTCCACATCGATCGGATGCCACGCGGGGTGCGCCGCCCGCACCGCCTCGACGCTCGGGTCGGCGAACGCCTGCTCCTGGCTCACCCGCACGATCTCGCGGTCGTCGTCCGACAGGGCGATGGCGGGGTCGATCAGAATGAGCCGCCGCGTCCATCCGGGCTCGCCCGCCGCCGCGACCGTCGCCGCGGCGCCGCCGAGCGAGTGCCCGATCACAGCGTCCCACGGGGCGTCCGCCTCCGGTGTCGTCGCGACGAGGTCGGCGGCGTATGCGGCGAGGGAGTAGTCCAGCGCGCGGGGCGCGGCGCCGTGGCCGCGCAGGTCGACCGCCACCGCGTGCCATCCCGCATCGGCGAGGGCCGTGCCATACCGCCACATGAGGGCGCCGTCCGAACCGAGGCCGTGGGCGAGCAGGGCGCGAGGGCCGCCGGGCGAGCCCCACGACAGGCGGGGGAGGGTCACGGGTGCGGGCATGGCATCCATTCTCTCTTCGTCGAGAGGGGGCGCGCGGACCCGTGCCGCCGGATCGCCCCCAGAATGGATGCCATGATCTCGACCGAGATGGCTCAGGCGCTCCGCGCGGCGGGACTCGTGTGGCACCCGCGCTCCGGCGACCGCTTCCAGTTGGACGAGCCGGAGTTCGAGGCCGACGTCTTCACGGTGAGCGACATGACGGTCGAGCCCCGCGACTACCCGACCGGACGCATCCTCGCCTTCAACGGCACGACGGAGTGGGCGCTGGATTCCGTCGCCACCGAAGACGCCCTGTGGTTGCCGTCGGAGTCGCAGCTGCGCGAACTGCTGCGCGCGACGTTCCGGTCGCTGCGTCGACTGTCCGACACGTACGAGGTCGAGATCTCGATCGGCGGGGCGACGCTGGTGTTCGACCACCCGGCGCCGGCCGACGCCTACGCGCTCGCCGTCCTCGAGCTGCTGCGTCGCACGCACTGACGCGCGCGCGGGTTCGGGGCGCTGTGGTGTGCCGGGGGCCCGCGGTTCGGGGCGGATCTGTGCGTTCGGGGCGGGGGTTCGCGCCCCAAGGCGCCGATTCCGCCCCGAACCCACCGATTCCGCCCCACATGAAGAGGGGGCGAACGCGAGCGGCTCCGGCGAGACACGGTCCGCGCCCGGGGGGGGAAGCGGATGCCGGGCGGAGCGGCATCCGGGATCAGGTGATCGTCTCGACGGGTTCGGTGTCGGGGATCGGGCTCGAGTCGCGGTTCCGCAGGTCGGGGAAGCCGCGCACGAACACGGCCGAGACGATGAACCCGGCGATGGCGAAGCCGGCCGCGGCGACGTACGCCCCGGTGGGGCCGACGCCGTCGACGAGGAAGCCCGCGACGGCGGATCCTGCGGCCGCACCGATGAGCTGACCGGTGCCGATCCAGCCGTAGGCCTCGGCGGTCTCGCTGAAGCGCACGCTCGCCGAGGTCATGGCGAACATGACCGCGAGGGCGGGTGCGATGCCGGCGCCGGCGACGATCAGGGTGGCCCCGAGCCACCACGCGTTCAGCGACACGATGGTCAGCGATAGGCCGAGGGCGACGATCGCGAAGCGACGGGCCATGGCCCACGGGCCGATGGGTATATGCCCGAACGAGAGGCCACCCGCGAGGCTGCCGACGGCGAAGACCGCGAGGATCAGCCCCGCCTCCAGTCCGCCGTGGTCGAACGTCGCCACGACGCCGGCCTCGACGGCCGCGCACGCGCCGATGAGCAGGAACCCCGTGGCGGTGGCCAGGATGACGGGCGGCTTGGCGAGCACCCGACCGAGGGCGCGACGGCTGCGGGGGATGCGGACGCGGCCCACCTCGGGGCTGAAGATGAACCACGCGCCGCCGCCGAGCAGGATGACGACCACCAGCAGCAGGCCCGGAACGGTGCCGACCTGCGTGGCGACGAGGGTGATCACCACGGGCGCGAGCACCCAGATGATCTCTTGCAACGAGGCGTCGAGCGAGTACAGCGGCGTGAGCTGCTTCGACGGCACCATCTTGGGATAGATGGTTCGCACCGCCGACTGGACCGGAGGGGTCGAGAGTCCGGCGACGAGCCCCAGAACCATGTAGAGGGGCAGCGGCATCTCGATGAGGGCGAGGGTCGCGATGGCGGCCGCGCACACCAGCAGCGTCACCGAGAGCACGCGCCGCATGCCCCAGATGCCCATCCATCGACTGGTGACGGGGCCGGCGACGGCCTGGCCGATGCTCGTGGCGGCGAGCACGAGACCGGCCGCCCCGTACGAACCGGTGACGTGCTCGATGTGCAGCAGCACCGCGAGGCTCGTCATGCCGTTGGGGAAGCGTGCCGTCAACTGCGCGGCGATGATGCGCCCCACGCCAGGGGTTCGAAGGAGTACGCGGTAGCCGGCCACCGCACCACGCTACAACCGACCTCCGACACGCGCTTCGGACCCGTCGGACACCGGATGCCGCGACACGCCGCGACACGCCGGTCACCGAAATCGTCGGCCTGTGCGATGTCGGAACCCCCGTCTAGCGTGCGAACTGTGGACAACAGCGGGCGCGCACCGCGACAACCGCGGAATCGCGCGTGTTAACAAGACGCCGAATGGGGGTCGATCTGTGGATGAAAACGTGGACAACCTGTGTTGTATCTGGGGAGAGACGGTGGAAAATCACACGGATGTAACTACTACCCCTTGTGGTGCCTTCCGATGTCTGTCCCCATATGTAGTATTGAGGTCCCGGCGAGCCCTGCCCGTCCGGACGATGATTTTCCAGGGGAAAGAGAGAACGACATGGCGATCACGGTCTACACCAAGCCGTCCTGCGTCCAGTGCACCGCGACCTACCGCGCACTCGACTCGAAGGGCATCGAGTACAACGTGCTCGACCTGTCCGAAGACCCGTCGGCACTCGAGCAGGTCAAGTCGCTCGGGTACCTGCAGGCACCCGTCGTCATCACCGACGAGGACCACTGGTCGGGCTTCCGTCCCGACAAGATCGACGAGCTGGCGTCACGTCTCGCCTGACCCCGCGACACGCTCTCAGACCCCTGTCATGAGCGCTGTCATGTCGGCGACCGAGGCTCCGCTGCTGGTTTACTTCTCGAGCGTGTCGGGCAACACCGCACGTTTCATCGAGAAGCTCGGAAAGCGGGCCGTGCGCATTCCGCTGCTGCCGACCGACCCGGCCCTCGACATCGACGAACCCTTCGTGCTGGTCACTCCCACCTACGGTGGGGGTGCCGGCCGGGGTGTCGAGAAGGGCGCGGTCCCCAAGCAGGTCATCCGGTTCCTCAACGAGGAGCGGAACCGACGCAACATCCGCGGGGTCATCTCCGCGGGAAACACGAATTTCGGCGACGCATTCTGCCTCGCCGGTGACATCGTCGCGCGCAAGTGCGCGGTGCCGCACCTTTACCGGCTAGAAGTTTTCGGCACCCCCGACGATGTCGAGCGGGTCACCGAGGGATTGGAACGATGGTGGAAGTTGAGCTGACCGACGTGGACTTCAAGACCGAGGCCCGCTTCGAGGGACTGGATTACCACGCCCTCAACGCGATGTTGAACCTGTACGACGCCGACGGCAAGATCCAGTTCGACGCCGACAAGCGCGCCGCGCGGGAGTACTTCCTGCAGCACGTCAACCAGAACACGGTGTTCTTCCACTCCCTCAAGGAGCGTCTCGACTACCTCGTCGAGAAGGAGTACTACGAGCCGACCGTGCTCGCGAAGTACTCGATGGAGTTCATCCAGGAGCTCAACGACCGCGCCTACGGCGCCAAGTTCCGCTTCGAGACGTTCCTCGGCGCGTTCAAGTACTACACGAGCTACACGCTGAAGACCTTCGACGGCAAGCGCTATCTCGAGCGCTTCGAGGACCGCGTCGTCATGACCGCCCTCGCTCTCGCAGACGGCGACCCGCGTCTGGCGGTGCAGCTGGTCGACGAGATCATCTCGGGCCGTTTCCAGCCGGCCACCCCCACCTTCCTCAACGCCGGCAAGGCTCAGCGCGGCGAGCTCGTGTCGTGCTTCCTCCTGCGCATCGAAGACAACATGGAGTCGATCGCCCGCGGCATCAACTCCGCTCTGCAGCTGTCGAAGCGCGGTGGCGGCGTGGCCCTGCTGCTGTCGAACATCCGCGAGGCGGGGGCTCCGATCAAGCAGATCGAGAACCAGTCGTCGGGCATCATCCCCGTCATGAAGCTGCTCGAAGACAGCTTCAGCTACGCCAACCAGCTCGGTGCCCGTCAGGGCGCCGGCGCGGTGTACCTCAACGCGCACCACCCCGACATCCTGCGCTTCCTCGACACCAAGCGTGAGAACGCCGACGAGAAGATCCGCATCAAGACGCTGTCGCTGGGTGTCGTCATCCCCGACATCACGTTCGAGCTCGCCAAGAACGGCGAAGACATGTATCTCTTCTCGCCGTACGACGTCGAGAAGGTCTACAAAAAGCCCTTCGGTGACATCTCGGTCACCGAGAAGTACCGCGAGATGGTCGACGACCCCCGCATCAAGAAGACGAAGATCAACGCGCGCGAGTTCTTCCAGACCCTCGCCGAGATCCAGTTCGAGTCGGGCTACCCGTACATCATGTTCGAAGACACGGTGAACAAGGCGAACCCCATCGCCGGCCGCATCAACATGTCGAACCTGTGCTCGGAGATCCTCCAGGTCAACACCCCGACGACGTACAACGAGGACCTCTCGTACGACGCCATCGGCAAGGACATCAGCTGCAACCTCGGCTCGATGAACATCGCCCTCGCGATGGACGGACGCGACCTGGGCCTCACGGTCGAGACGGCGATCCGGGCCCTCACCGCGGTGAGCGACCAGAGCCACATCGCTTCGGTGCGCTCGATCGAAGACGGCAACGACCGTTCGCACGCCATCGGCCTCGGCCAGATGAACCTGCACGGCTACCTCGCTCGTGAGCACGTCTACTACGGCTCCGACGAGGGCATCGACTTCACGAACATCTACTTCTACACGGTGCTGTTCCACGCGCTGCGGGCCTCGAACCGCCTCGCGATCGAGCGTGGCACCTCGTTCGACGGCTTCGAGAACTCCACCTACGCGTCGGGGGAGTTCTTCGACAAGTACACCGATCAGGTGTGGGCTCCCGAAACCGTGAAGACGAAGGAGCTGTTCGACGGCATCCAGATCCCCACGCAGGACGACTGGCGCGAGCTGAAGGCGTCGGTGCAGGCGCACGGCATCTACAACCAGAACCTGCAGGCGGTGCCGCCGACCGGCTCGATCTCGTACATCAACAACTCGACGAGCTCGATCCACCCGATCGCGTCGAAGATCGAGATCCGCAAGGAAGGCAAGCTCGGTCGCGTCTACTACCCGGCGCCGTTCATGACGAACGAGAACCTGGACTACTACCAGGACGCGTACGAGATCGGGTACGAGAAGGTCATCGACACGTACGCCGCGGCGACGCAGCACGTCGACCAGGGCCTGTCGCTGACGCTGTTCTTCAAGGACACCGTCACCACGCGCGACATCAACAAGGCGCAGATCTACGCGTGGCGCAAGGGCATCAAGACCATCTACTACATCCGTCTGCGTCAGCTGGCGCTCGAGGGCACCGACATGACCGAGTGCGTCTCGTGCATGCTCTGAGCCGCTGATCACGACCGAGATCAAGGACGAAGGAACCCCATGGCTGAGAAGCTGCAGCTGCTGAACCACGTGCAGGCCATCAACTGGAACCGCATCCAAGACGACAAGGACCTCGAGGTCTGGAACCGTCTGGTGAACAACTTCTGGCTCCCCGAGAAGGTGCCGCTGTCGAACGACATCCAGTCGTGGAACACGCTCACCCCCGAGGAGCAGACGCTCACCATGCGCGTGTTCACGGGGCTCACGCTCCTCGACACTATCCAGGGCACGGTCGGTGCGGTCTCGCTCATCCCCGATGCGCTGACCCCGCATGAGGAAGCCGTCTACACGAACATCGCGTTCATGGAGTCGGTGCACGCCAAGAGCTACTCGTCGATCTTCTCGACGCTGTGTTCGACGAAGGAGATCGACGAGGCGTTCCGCTGGTCGAGCGAGAACGAGTTCCTTCAGAAGAAGGCGCGCATCGTCATGGACTACTACCGTGGCGATGACCCGCTCAAGCGCAAGGTCGCCTCGACCCTGCTCGAGTCGTTCCTCTTCTACTCGGGCTTCTACCTGCCGATGCACTGGTCGAGCCGAGCGAAGCTGACGAACACGGCCGACCTGGTCCGCCTCATCATCCGCGACGAGGCCGTGCACGGGTACTACATCGGCTACAAGTTCCAGCGTGGTCTCGAGACCGTCGACGAGGCGCGTCGTCAGGACCTCAAGGACTACACGTTCTCGCTGATGTACGAGCTCTACGACAACGAGGTGCAGTACACGCAGAGCCTCTACGACTCGGTCGGCCTGAGCGAAGACGTCAAGAAGTTCCTGCACTACAACGCCAACAAGGCGTTGATGAACCTCGGCTACGAGGCGATGTTCCCGTCGTCGGTGACGAACGTGAACCCGGCGATCCTGTCGGCCCTGTCGCCCAACGCTGACGAGAACCACGACTTCTTCAGCGGGTCGGGTTCGTCGTACGTCATCGGCAAGGCCGAGGCGACTGAGGATGACGACTGGGACTTCTGATACGCCGAGTATTCGCGACCGACCATGAGTGCCTTTGAGGTGCTGTCGCCCCACGACTTTGAGAAGCTTGTCCGCGACCTATTGCAAGCAGAATGGGGCGTCCGTCTAGAGTCGTTTTCGCCCGGCAAGGACGGAGGCACAGATCTCCGGCTGCTGAGGGGCTCCGAGCTCAGGACAGTTCAGTGCAAGCACTACCCCAACGTGGCGCTTTCATCTGTTCAGTCCAAGCTCAGGGCGGAGTCGAGCAAACTCAGTGGGAGGAAGCTCGGCGAGTACTGGCTTGCTACCTCCGCACGGGCTACACCGGCTTCTAAGAACACGACCGCGTCAATCTTCTCGTCACAGAGTCTTAGCCCGGAGCGGATTCTTGCGGAAGAGGATTTGAAGAACCTCCTGACAGCCCACGAAGCTGTGCACAGAGCACACATGAAGCTGTACCTCT
This sequence comes from Microbacterium sp. Leaf151, assembly GCF_001424225.1. GTDB lineage: Bacteria > Actinomycetota > Actinomycetes > Actinomycetales > Microbacteriaceae > Microbacterium. The sequence continues at coordinate 598,532 of NZ_LMOR01000003.1, forward strand.
CAGACGTCACAGCTCTGCAAGCTGTACTGAACAACGCAATCCACTCGCGTCAGGAGTTTCTCGACGAACGCATTGTGAAACAATTGAAGTACTTTGTCGCAAGCGACGCAGTGGCTGAAGTCGACCGCGTTCTTCGGGACACTGGTGCTTGTATTGTGACAGGGCCTCCTGGTGTCGGTAAAACAAGTCTGGCAGAATCTATTGCCGCGGCCCATGCGCTCGATGGCTACGAAGTATTCGAGGTATTCTCCGCTCGTGAGGTAGAGCAAGTTTGGAAGAGAAAAGCTAAGCAGCTCTTTCTGTACGATGATTTTCTCGGGCAGACCGGCTTGGTGGAGAAGCTGGATAGAGGTGAGGATCGCTCCCTTGAGCATATATTCAAGCGAGTCCTTTCGTCAGGCACGCATAAGATGGTCCTGACCACGCGAGAATACATTCTTACTGCTGCCCGCGGAGTGTACAGTACGCTGAACGGCGAACCTTTCGTTAAAAGCAACGTGGTCGTCGACATTAGTTCATATTCTGATTTTCAGAAAGCGCACATCCTCTACAATCACCTGTACTATTCTCCACTAGGCGCGGCTGCCCGCAGAAGTGTGCAGAGGGAAAACAACTACATCAAAGCTGTCCGACACGTTAATTACAACCCGCGCCTTATTGAGTCAATTATCGCCGCCGCGCTTGCAGCGGGGGGAGGCTTTGCATCCGACGGATTCGCGCGATTCTTGTTGCAATCCTTCGATTCGCCCGGGAATCTGTGGCGGGACGTCTTCCAGGTGGAGCTATCCGAACCGCAGCGTGCCATCGCACTGTTGGCGGGAACATCCTCGTTCTTTGAAGACCGGGAAACCCTTCTGCTGGCCGCTAACCGCTTCCTGGAGACGCAAAGCAGCGCGCTGCGCGTGTCTCTGAGAGACTTAGATGTTCTCGAGGGGATCTTCCTCGATATCGATGTCGACAAACGAAGCCGGCACGTGATTCGACCTAAGAATCCTGGGATACGCGACTTTCTCGTTGGGTGCCTGGCCGGAAATACCAGACACCTCGGTGCGTACCTGTTGAGCGCGTCCCCGCGCGCGTTGTCCGATCTCATCACTCTATATAGTTCGCGCGATGCCACTGCTTCCCGCCCCTGGAAAGAAGCGTCCAAGGCGGATCGCGAAGCAAGCGTCTCGACCATGGCAACTCATCTGCCGCATCTCCTGGGGGTCCTGAACGGTACCCCCTATGTGGCTCGCGCCGTCGCCGATCTTTGCAGCATCTTCGAGAAGTCCACGCGCGGGCTAACCTCAGCGGACCTGGCCCACCTCGTGTCGGGTCTTTGCGGTGCGGTAAAGGCGTCCGCCCCCGACGACGTGACAGCCGCCTACGTCGCCCTTCTCCCGCATATGCGCGACGGCGATGCGCGAACTATCCTTGCGGACATTCGCGCTTCGTGGAGTGAAGACATGGATATCGGTGATATTCCAGCGGCACTGGACTTGGAACGCGCCGTGGGTGGAGATTCTATAGACGATCTTGAATATCGATTGCTGGCAAATATATCCTACGCGCTCGAAGATTATTCAAATCTAGGCTTTTCCTCGCGTTCCGAGATGCTTGACGTTGTCAATGGATATCTCGACTGGGTGGAGGGAGATCTGGGCGACATTCCCAGTCGCATCGAGGAAATGCGCCAGGTCGAGTCGGAGCCAGACGATGACGAATACGACCGATATCGCGAGTTTCGAGAAGCTTCCGTGGGCTCCGAGAATGATATTCATTCACTATTCCACTCGCTAACCTAACGTGCCGCCGGAATTTCCGAATGGGTGTCTCCGCGCACCAATGCATGGCGTCGCGTCGCCAACCCAAATCTTCGCAGCATACGTGTCGCGTTCCGACGGCAAGCGCTGCGGACTCGGAACGCTTGGCAATGAGTCGTCGCTGGCGGCAACCGCCCCCGGAAATCTCGAGACTCCCCGCTCGTCTCCGCTCCGCGTAAGACCGCGGCGCGTCCGCGGCCTAGACTGCACCGACCACGCGCACATCACTCTCATATCGAGGCTGCGCTGGAGTCACGATCTAGGCGACCAACTTGGCACCTTCGGTTGACGACGGTCAAATGGTTGTCGTCAGGCACGCGTGAAGCGGCCGGCGCGAGCGCTCAGCCCGGCCACTCCCGCGCCTCGAGAGCGCCCAGCAGCACCTCCACCGCCGACCCCTCCATGCCGCGCACCCACCGCTGCGTCGAAGAGCCGCGCGACGACACCGTGCGCCCGCGCTCACCGCGCTCGAGGCGCACCTCAACCTGACCCGACGAGACGCTGACCCCGCGCAGGGAACCCGCGGCGACCATCGCGGCCAGCGGATCATGCAGAGCGCAGCGTCGGTCGGGGAACACGCGGCCGGCATAGAAGTCGAGGTACAGCGGCAGCATGGCGGCCAGGGCCTGCGGCAGCGCACCCGGGATCGCTTCGAGGCGCACGAGGTCGGTGGCATCCAGGGTCTGCGTCATCGTCACGTCGAGGGGGACGAGGGTGGTGTCCCAGTCCTGCGCGAACACGACGGCGGCGGCCTCGGGGTCGTTGTGGATGTTCGCCTCGGCCCAGGCGGTGACGTTGCCCGAGTGCGCGAACGCGCCGCCCATGACGACGAGGCGGTCGAACCGGGCGACGCCCGGTGCTTCGGCGTAGGCCGCGAGGTTCGTCAGGGGCCCGAGGGCGAGCACGGTGAGATCCGGATGCCGGGATGCCAGATGGTCGATCAGCTCGACGGCGGCGCGGGCGTCATGGGCACGTGCCGACGCGGTCAGGGCGATTCCGCCGACCCCGTCGTCACCGTGCACGTGCGGGGCGCCTCCGGCATACGCGCGGCCGCGGAAGTCGTGGGCGCCCACGGCGACGGGGATGTCGTCCGCGCCGGCCAACTCGAAGAGCGAGAGGGTATTGGCGGCCGCGCGGGCGGCATCCGTGTTCCCGGAGACCGTGGTGACGCCGACGATCTCGACCGCAGGCTCGGCCAGCAGGTACGCCAGGGCGAGGGCGTCGTCGATGCCCGTGTCGCAGTCGACGAGGATCGGGCGGCGGGTCACGGGGCCACCTCGTACGCGTCGAGATTCTGGAGCGCGGGTTGCGAGGCGTCGTCGGCGACGGCCGCGGCTCCCACGGCACACGCCCGCGCGAGCGCGTCGTCGGCGGAATCGCCGCGCAGAAGACCCACGACGAGCGCCGCGCAGAACGCATCGCCCGCGCCGACGGTGTTGACCACGGTCGTCGCGACGCCGGGAGCGGATGCCGCCAGGTCGCCGTGACGGTACAGGCGCGCGCCATCCGCGCCGCGCGTCACACACAGCAGAGGCGCGTCGTGCACCTCGGGCAGCTGCGCGTACTCCGTTTCGTTCACGATGACGAGGTCGCACCGCTCGAGCACCCCCGCGGGGAGCGAACGTGCGGGGGCGGCATTGAGGGCGAAGAAACCGGCGGCATCAGCGGCGGCCGAGACCACGGCATCCGACACCTCCAGCTGCATGAGCACCGCAGCTCCCGGCTCGATGTCGAGCGCGTCCGCGTCGATCGCCGCGTTCGCACCCGCGCACACGACGATCGAGTTCTCACCCGTCGCGTCGACGACGATGAGGGCCGTGCCGGTGGCGGCATCCGAGGTCTGGACCCCGGTGGCGTCCACGCCGACCGAGACGAGTAGATCCCGGATGCCACGCCCCTCGGCGTCGTCGCCCACGGCACCGATCAACCGCACGGCGGCTCCGAGCCGGGCCGCGGCGACAGCCTGATTCGCGCCCTTGCCGCCGGGTCCGCGGTGCAGCACGCCGTCGGCGACGGTCTCACCCGCGGCGGGGGCTCGTTCGACGCGGGCGGTGAGGTCGACGTTGATCGCACCGACCACGGTGAGTTCGGGCGTCGGGGGAGGAGGGGTCACGAGAATCCACCCTGTCACGCGCCAAGGTGCTCCGCTCCGCGACACGGGATGATGTGTCCATGACGAGCGGACCCCTCGGCGACACATCGGCAGCGCAGTCGCTGCAGCCCTTCGATGATGCGCTTCGCGCGGTGGCGGCGGCTCTGGATGCCATGGGGCACGGCGATCCGCATCCGTTCGCGGCGCTGTGGACCCGGACCGACGATGCCACTCTGATGGGCGGATTCGGCACGCACGCGACGACCGCTGCGGAGGTGGCTTCGACCCTGCGGGCGGTGGCCCGACGGTTCCGCGGCGGAGCCCTCGTGCCGGAGTACGACCGCGTGCTCGTCGGAGACGACTGGGCGATGACGGCCGGGCGGGAGCGCGGGACCCTGTCGGTCGACGGGGCGGAGCCGCGCCCGTTCGTGGTGCGGGTGACGCACGTCTGGCGTCGGGAGGACGGCGTCTGGCGCATCGTCCACCGTCACGGCGACCACACCACGACCGCCGTGTGAGGGAGGGGCGCGTTCGCCCGGCCGCCGCCCGGGGGCTGTGCCGTGCGTCCGATGGCTTCAGTGCAGCAGCAGCTTCGCCACGATCAGCAGAGCCGACATCAGAGCCGCACCGATCGCCGTCAACACGACGCCGAGGCCGGAGTAGCCCCGCAACCGTGCTCCGGCGGTGGCGACCACGACGAGGTACGCCATCGCAACGCCCACGCCCCAGAGCAGCGCCGTCGACAGGTCGACGCCGAACCCGGCGAGCACCACCACGACGAGGAGCGGCAGGAACGTCACCGACACCATTGGCGCGCTGACGCGCAGGTGGTGGGCGACGATTCTCGAGGGGCGCTCCGACGAGGTGTCGCCGACCGAGTAGGCGAAGACGTGGGTGGCGAAGTACACGACGTTCGTCAACGCGACGACGGCGACGACCACTCCGAGGTCGGAGCCGCCGAGACCGATGAGAGTGGATGCCGACACCAGCGCGCCGTAGCACCCCGCGCTGATGCGTTCGGCGGCGATGTGGCCGAGGGGTTTGGCGGTCGCGGCGGTCATAGCGGATCAGCTCCTCGAGGGTCGGCGGCGCAGGACCGCGGAGACGATGGCGACGACCGTCCCCACCGCGACACCGATGATCGTCTCGATCACGCGGTCGCGCAGCAGCATCTCGGGCGTCGCGGGGGAGGCCAGCGAGATCATCAGCAGCGCGAGAGGCGTGATGAAGATCATCGCGATGCCGTAGTTGCGGCCGACGAACAGCTCGGAGGCGGCCTGCAGCGCGACGGCGATGAGGATGACGAGCCAGGGTGGGAGATGGAGGGCGAGGAGCCCCGCAGCGATGAGCACTCCCAGGAGCGTGCCGACCAGGCGCTGCACGCCGCGGATGAGACGGGCCGTCACGTGCGCGCCGCCGACGGCCGCGACCGCTCCCACCATCGCCCAGTACCAGTGGGTGCCCACCAGGAGCGCCCCGGCGATGCCCGCGAGAAGGGCCGCGGCGCCGACGGTCGCCGCCATCTCCCATGCGACGGGGCCGATCGCCGGGCGCGAGCGTGTCGGCCGCGTCCACGATCCGCGGCGGACGAGCGCGAAAGCGACGGTCACGATGAGGCTCCACGCCACGCTCGCGCCACCGACGAGGAGGACGAGTGACAGCGACGACCACGTGGCCGGAAGGCTCGCCGTCGCGCCACCGGCGAAGACCGCGAAGAGCGCTCCGGGTGGATGCCACTGAGCGCGGTACGCGAAGAGGGTGACGGCCGAGGCGAGGGCGGCAACGACGACGACGCCCACGACCGCCGGGCTCCCGAGCGCCGAGACGACCGTGCCGATGAGCATCGAGGAGACGAGGATCGTGCCCGCGGTCGCCTGCATGATCACGCGGGGCCGTGGCTTGTCGGTGCGGCCGTACAGCGCTGCGAAGGCGCCGAAGCTGGCGTAGACGCTGAGATCGAGTCGGCCGATCAGCAGCAGGACGACGAGGGGGACGCCCACGCTAAGGACGGCACGGACGGCCACGCGATGATCGCCCGCGCGGGGTCCGACCCGGATGACCCCGGTCCACACGCGTCCCCGGGATTCCGCCACCCGACCACCCTACGCTCCACCTCGGCGTCCCCCGCGGTCGGCCGACAGGCGTCTGCGGCGTCCGGGTACTGGCATCCGGTCGACGATCTCTGGTGAGGTGGATCCATGGATGCCGAACGCGAGAAGCCCCCGATCGAACCCGGGCCCGAACCCGACACGACGACCGCGGCGGAGGGGTCGACGTCCGATCCCTCGTTGGAGGGGGACGACGAGCCCATCGAGTGACTCCTCGATGTCGAGGCGAGCGGCCGCGCGGGCATGACGCCCCTGCGTAGGGTGGGAAGCCCCGACCCGCCCGAGGAGAGACGTGTTCCGCACGCCCCTGAACCTGTTCCGTACGCTCGCGATCGCCGAGGCGGTCTCGTGGACCCTGCTGATCGGCGGGTTGATCCTGCGTGCCGTAGCCGACCTGCCCCTCGCGGTGACGATCGGGGGTGGCATCCACGGGTTCGTGTTCCTCGCCTACGGCGCCACCGCCGTGCTCGTCGCGTTGAATCAGCGGTGGGGGATCGGACCGACGGCGCTGGCCGTCGTCAGCGCGGTCATCCCGTATGCGACCATTCCGACCGAGGTCTGGCTGCAGCGCACCGGACGACTCCGCGGGGCGTGGCGGCTCGACGAGACCGCCGACCCGCGTGACCGGCGGCCCATCGATCGGATGCTGCGCTTCTTCTTACGGCGTCCGTGGGCGCTCGCGGTCGCGCTGGTCGCCGTCGTCGCCGTGGTGTTCGTGGTGCTGCTCGTGGTGGGCCCACCGGGCGGGAAGGGCTGAGCCCGGTCCGACGGGATCCGCAGACGGCGCGGTCTCCGCGCGGGGTTGCGCGCCACGGGCACGACGCAGGAGCTTCGCGGATCTGTTGTCGTCGCGCGGCGGATCCGAGCGTTCGCGCCGTCGGACTCCTGCGTCATGTTCCGAAAGCGGGTGCCGCGCGTCAGCGCAGGTGCACCCGCACGCTCGCCGGGGCGATGCGGCAGGTCGCCGTGAAGGTCTCGACGGTGCCCGACAACGTCGCCATCGCCTGGCCGGAACCGAGGAACGCGATCGAGGAACCCGTGGCGTGCAGCGAGGGCTCGCGGACCGAGAACCGGCGCGTCGTCCCGCCCGTCCGGCCGGAGGACGACGCGTCCAGCTCGACGTCGAGGATGGGACCCGAGGTGGATGCCACCCGCCACGAGACCGTCGCAAGCCCTCCGCCGCGACTGGTGAGGGTGAGGGTGGCCGACCCGCACTCCTCACCGCCGACGGCCTCTACGCGCAACGGCTCGTCGGGCGGGATGGTGTCGGCGCCGCACAACGCGATGTCGTGCAGTCGGGCGTACCCGCGGCCGTTGCCGGTGATGCTCGAGCAGTCGGCGAGCAGCGGGGACGACACGCTCTCCGACAGAGGAATGGGGGAGGCGCCCGCCGGGGCGGTCGGGCCCGTCGCGAGCAGACCCACGACCACACCCAGGGCGCAGAGCGTCGCAGCGATCGTGCGCACACGCATCCGCACCTCCTCGTGGACGATTGCGAATCTACGCTCGGCCGCGGTGCGGCGCCACCGGACGCGCCACGGGGCGGCCGCGCCGAGGTGACGGCGGGGTGAGGCGGAGGCGGTGAATCCGAGGGAGGACGCGCGGCAGGCGACCGCCGTCAGCGCTTCGTCGACACGGTCACGGTGAACTTGCGATCACGCGCGACCTGCCGGGTGGGTCCCACGACGCGCTCGAGGACCGGGCGGTACTGCAGGGCGGAGTTCCACACGGTCCACAGCTCTCCTCCCGCACGAAGTACCCGCGCCGCGTCGGCGAACATGCGCGGCGCGAGACCGTCGGCCACGGCGGCCCCCGCGTGGAACGGCGGGTTGAGCGCGATGAATGAGGCCGTGGCATCCGGGTGCGCCTGGAGCATGTCGTCGCGCTCCACCCGCACGCGATCGTCGACACCGTTGGCGGCCGCCGTCGCCCGCGCCGACGCGATGGCGATCGCCGACTGATCGCACGCGAGCACCCGAAGGGAGGGATGCCGCGTGGCCAGCGCCGCCGCCACCACGCCGGTGCCGCACGCGAGGTCGATGGCCTCGGACGTCTGCGGTTCGGGAAGGTGCGCGAGGAGCAGACGGGTCCCGATGTCGATCGACGCCCCCGCGAACGCGCCGCCGAACGCGCGCACCCGGATGCCGTCGACCTCGGCAGCCTCCGGGACGGGTTCGCCGCCGTCGTGGGGGCCGCGGGCGATGAGGACGCGGGACTTCTGTCGGGCGTGCGAGACGTCGACGCGATCGAAGCGGGCGCGCAGCACGTCGTTCATGGTGACGGTCATGTGCTTGAGTCGTCCGCCGGCGAACACCACCACGTCGGGGTCGGCGTGCAGTGCGATGAGTCCCGCGATGTCGGCGAGCGCCCGCAGCGAACGCGGCAGGCGCAGGAGCACCACGCGCGCCCCCGCGAGGAGCGCTTTGTCGAGCGGGTGAGAGACGAAGGCGGTGTCGAGCCCCGCCTCGGCGGCGTTGGCGGCGAGGGCCTGCTCGCCGAGGAGCTCGTCTTGATGCACCCGGATGCCGCGCGCCCCCGCGTCCGCCGCGGCCAGGGTCAGCGCGCCGTGCGTGTCGCCGACGACGACGAGGGCGCCGTCGGAGAGACCCGCGCGCGCGGCGGCCGACTCGTCGAGGATCAGGCGATCAGCGGCGTCTACGGCGGCGAGGTCGGGGCCTTCGAGGTCGGGGCGGCGGCGGAGGACATCGAACGAGAAGGGCACCGTGCAACGGTACCCGTGTCGGGCGGGCGGCTCCGCGGCGTTCGCGGCGGTGACGCCGGGCGCGACTCAGGTGCGACGGTTCGCGGCGGCGGCCGCGGCGGCGAGGTCGGCCAGTACGGGCGGCACGTCGTCTTGCGGCACCACCGCCTGGATCAGCGTCAACGACGACGACGACCGCGCGTCGGCGAGAGCCCGTCGGAGGTCTTCGACAGTGTCGACCCGCACGCCCGTCGTCGAACCGCGCGGGTCCATGGCAGCCAGCAGAGTGGTCCAGTCCCATGCGGCGATGTCGTTGTATTCCTCGTGCAGCCCGTGGATCACGCGCTCGACGGTATAGCCGGCGTTGTCGACGACCACGATCACCGCGGGCACGTCATGGCGCACCAGCGTACCGACCTCGGCCGCGGTCAACTGCGCCGCACCGTCGCCGATGAGCAGCACCGGGCGCCGCTCGGGTCGGGCGAGGGCGGCCCCGAGGATCGCGGGGAGCGTGAAGCCGATCGCGGCCCACAGGGGCTGGCCGCCGAAGACGACGCCGTGGGGGAGGCGTTCTCCGGCCATGCCGTAGAACGAGGTGCCCTGGTCGGCGAGCACCGTGTCTCCGTCGCGGAGGAACGCCGCCACCTCGTGCCAGAGGGCCCGCTGCGAGAGGGCGCCACCGGCGACAGGCGGGTGCGGGGGAGCCGGCGTCGACGCGGAGTCGTCTGCCCGGAAGCGGTCGCCCCGCACCGCCACCTCGGCGGCCACGGCGTCGAGCGCGTCGCGCATCGCGAGGGGGCGGAAGTCGTCGTCACCGACCCGCGCGCGCTCGCCGCGGATCTCGACCGTGCGGGCCGCATCGATGCGCTGCGAGAAGAAGCCCGTGGTGAGGTCGGTGAACTGCACGCCGGCCAGCACGAGCAGGTCGGCCCCCTCGATACCATCGCGCACCGCGGAAGCGCTGGCGGCGCCGAGATAGGGGCCGAGGTACCCGGATGCCGACTCGTCGACGACGCGGCGGCCCCAGAGCAGTGAGGCGTGGGCGAGCCCGTGCGAGAGCAGTGCGTGGAGCGCGTCCTCGGCGCCGAGACGAGCGACGAGGATGTCGGCGAGCACGGCGACGGTGTCGGACGCCTCGAGACGGGCGGCGACGGCGTCACGGAAACGCGCGAGCACGACGGGGTCGGTGACGACGTCGGGGTCGGGGAGCGGCGAGGACGGCGGATCGGCCGGGGCTTCGCCGATGTCGGCCGGGATGAGGAGGTAGCCGGGCAGACGCCGGTGACGCACCTCGGCGAGGAGGCGGTCGATCTGCGCGGGGGCGTCGGCGGCCGACAGCACCTCTTGCGCGGCGGTGACCTCGGCCGTCATGCGGGCGAAGTGTCCGAAATCGCCGTCGCCGAGGGAGTGGTGACTCGCCCGACCGGCGGCTTGCACGGCGGTGGTCGGCGCGCCCACGACATGGACGACGGGCACGTGCTCGGCGTAGCTGCCGGCGATGGCGCTGATCGCCGAGAGCTCGCCGACGCCGAAGGTCGTGCTCAGCGCGCCGAGACCGTGCAGGCGTCCGTAGCCGTCGGCGGCGTACCCGGCGCCGAGCTCGTTGGCGCACCCGACCCATTCGACGATGGGGTGGCGCTCGACGTGGTCGAGGAAGGCGAGAGTGAAGTCTCCCGGCACCCCGAAGAGGTGTCGTACACCCGCCTCGGCGAGACGGTCGAGAAGGTAATCGGCGACCGTGTACGTCGTCATGGCCGCCGTGCCGCTTACCGGGTGCCGAAGTGGAAGGGAAGGGCCAGCGAGGCCGAAACGAGGATGATGCCGAGCGCGAAGAACAGCGCCGGAGCGGCGAGCGAGAACGACAGTCCCGTCAGCAGCATGCCGCCGACGAACAGGATGAGCGAGACGATGAACATGAGGATCCCTTCGGTCGGTCCAGGCTATCGTGCCGGGTCGACCGGGCGGTTCGCGGGAGGGGTCGGCGTGGCGGCGAGGGGCGCCGCCGGTACGTCGGGTGCCACGGTCGGCCGGCTGGCGTCGGCGGGTGCCGCGATGACCGGGTCGGCGTCGGCGGGCGCGCCGAGCGGTCGGATGGCGTCGGCGGGGCCACCGAGCGGTCGCTTGCCGTCGAGGGCCGAGAGCGTCCAGAGGGTGCTTCCGGCCACCGCGGCGGGCATGACTGCGACGGCGCCGAGGGGAACGAGGAAGCACAGCTGGGTCGCGACGCCGAAGCCCAGGGCTCGCGCGCGGTTCGCGCGGATGATCGCGCGCCGCGCGCGGCGGTCGAACCCCCGCGCCGACAGGGAGCGCGAGGTGAGCTCGTCGGCGAGCAGCCAACCGGTCAGCGCGACACCGGTGGCGAAACCCAGCGCGCCGCCGATGAACGGGATGAGTCCGATGAGCCAGGCCAGCGCGGCAGCCAGGATGCCCCGGAGGATGAGGCGCACGCTGTCGGCGACCGCCTGCCAGAAGCCGTAGTCGGCGTCGGGCACCGTGCCCGTGGCGCTGCGCTCGGTCGCTCGCCAGATGCGGTCGTAGAACGGCTCGCCGACCGCGAGGGTCACCGCCGTGAACGACACCACCACTACCAGGAGGGCGGCACCGAATGACGCGACGCCGATCGCCGTGCGCACGACATCGGCCCAGAACGACGGCCATGTGTCGGCGAAGGGCGTCCAGTCGTCGACCAGGCCGGGCAGCATGATGCCCCACGCCACCAGCGCGACGGCAAAGACGAGCCCGACCACGGCTCCGGGGATCAGACCGAGGGCCATCGCCCCCGGGGTGCGACGCCACTGGCCGAGGCCACGCAACAGGAGTCCCGCACCGGTGAGGAATTCGCGCATGGGGAGAGTCTTCCAGACCCTCTCTCGCGGAGCTGGCCGCGTCGCGTCGAGCGTCAGTACGTCGGAAGCTGCTGCAGCGTCCACCGGTTGCCGTCGGGATCGGCGAACGTGACGAAGCGCCCCCACTGCTGTTCGTCGACGCCGTCGGCCTCCACTCCCGCCTCCCGCAGGTGCGCGAGCGCGCCGTCGGCATCGGGCACGACCACCTGGATCGTGTCTTGGCGTCCGGGTTCGAGCGTCAGCTCGAGACCCGTGCCGAAGGCGATCGAGCACGCCGACCCCGGCGGGGTCATCTGCACGAAGCGCAGCTCGTCGGTGACCTGATGGTCGTGGTCGGGATGGAATCCGATGCGCTCGTAGAACTGCTTCGCCCGGTCGACGTCCGTCACCGGGACGAAGATGAGCTCGATCTTCCACTCCATGAGCGGCTCCTCTCGATGTGCGGCCAGTATGGACCCGACCTCCGACATCGCGCGAGGGGAAGCGCCCGCACGTCATGTCGGAGGGCACTGGAAGGATGCCGGTATGCGCATCCGCACCACCTCGACCCAGCGCACCTATCGGTACGTGCGACTGGCGATCATCGGCGCCACCGTCTTCCTCGCCATCGGCGTCGCACTCCAGGTCGCGGGCGGTGCGGCGCTCCCGTCCGTCAGCGCCGCCTATTACGGCCCGGCGGGGCCGGTGTTCGTCGGCGCGCTCAGCGCGATCGCCCTGGCGCTGCTGGCCCTGTCGGGCCGGAGCCTGGAGCAGGGTCTGCTCGACATCGCCGCGGTCCTCGCGCTCGCCGTGGCCTATGTTCCCACCACCGTCGCGGCGGGTGTCTGCGAGCCGGTGCGGCGGTGTGTGCCACCCGATGTGCGCGCGACCGTGGTGAACAACGGTGTGGCCGTGGCATCCGTGGTCCTTCTCGGAGCGGTGGCCGGCGGGATCCTCGCGCGGGTCCAGGGCACGGCGAGCCGTGGGGTGACGGCGACCATCGGGGTGATCGTGTCGCTCACGGTCGCGGCCGTGGCGTGGGCGGCGATCGCGCCGGAGGGCTTCTTCGAGATGGCGCACGAGGTCGCGGCTGTGGCGTTCTTCGTCCTGATCGCGGCGGTCGCAGCCCTCGCCGCGTGGCGGCCGCAGTCGGTGGGCCGTCGCCGTGCGCGACTGCGTCGTGCGTACGGGGCCGTCGCGATGGGGATCCTCGTCACGCTGGTATTGCTCGTGGTCGGCGTCGTGACGGACGTCGAGCGCACGGGGTTCCCCGTGGTGTTCGTGGGGGAGTCGATCGCCCTCGCGCTGTTCGGGGTGTTCTGGGTGGTGCAGACCGTCGAGCTCTGGAACGACGTCGATCCGGGCCTGCGGGAATAGCGGCGACGACCTCACGTTGAAGTTGATACGGCGGCACTCAAGTTGCCGCCCCCACGTATCACAGGAGACGGAATTGCCCGAAGATGTCACCCCCGGCGCCGGCGACGGCGCGCAGTCGTTCGACGAATTCCTCGCTCGCTATCTGGCGGGCGAGCAGGCCCGTGCCGAGCGCTCCATCGACCTCAGCCGGTTCCTGAGCGCCCGAACCCAGGACGCCCTGCAGGAAGCCGGTCGCTTCGCCCTCAGCCGCGGTCAGCGCGAACTCGACGCGCTGCACGTGCTCCACGTGCTCGTCGGGCGCTCGCCCGCGAGGGAGGCCGTGGGCCGCCTCGGCGCCGACCCCGTCGCCATCGCCCGGGCCGCCGAGAGCAGGCTCCCCGCCGCCTCGCCCGCCGCCGAGGTCGACGGCGCCGTCGTGGCGGGCTCCGTGCAGCGGGCCCTGTTCCACGCGTTCCAGGTGGCGCGCGCGGCGGGATCGACGTACGTCGACCCCGACCACCTCTTCTTCGCGCTCGTGCTCGCGCAGGATGCCCCGGCGGGTCAGATCCTCGCGCAGGCCGGCGTCACCGCCGAGGCCCTGACCGAGGGCGTGCGCGAGACCGTCCTCGGCGGCGGGCAGGACGAGGCGTCGGCAGAGACGGCATCCGTCACCCCGAACCTCGACCGCTTCGGCACCGACCTCACCGCACGCGCCGCCGCCGGCGACCTCGACCCCGTGATCGGGCGCACCGACGAGATCGAGCAGACGATCGAGATCCTCAGTCGTCGCACGAAGAACAACCCCGTGCTCATCGGCGAGGCCGGTGTCGGCAAGACCGCCGTCGTCGAGGGACTCGCGCGTGCCATCGTCGCGGGCGAGGTGCCCGAGCAGCTGCGCGAGACCCGCGTGGTGTCGCTCGACCTCGCCGCCATGCTCGCCGGCGCCCGCTACCGCGGTGACTTCGAGGAACGTCTCACCCAGACGATGGACGAGGTCTCGGCATCCGAGAAGCTCGTCGTCTTCATCGACGAGGTGCACACGCTGGTGGGGGCAGGCGGTAGCGGAGACGGATCGATGGATGCCGGAAACATCCTCAAGCCCCGCCTCGCGCGCGGCGACGTGCACCTGATCGGCGCGACCACGCTGCGCGAGTACCGCACGATCGAGAAGGACCCCGCGCTCGAGCGGCGCCTGCAGCCCGTGCGCGTGGGGGAGCCGTCGATCCCGGATGCCGTGGAGATCCTGCGGGGGCTCCGTCCGGCCTACGAGGAGCACCACGCCGTCACCTACACCGACGATGCTCTGCGCGCCGCGGTGGAGCTGAGCGACCGGTACCTCAGCGATCGGGTGCTGCCCGACAAGGCCATCGACCTGATCGACCAGGCGGGAGCACGCCTGCGCCTGCGCCTCGGGGTGAGCGTCGACACCTCCTCCCTGCTCGAGCGTCTGGCGACCCTGGAGGCCGACAAGAATGCCGCGGTCTCGGCCGAGCACTACGAGGAGGCCTCGCGCCTGCGTGACGAGATCGCGGCGGTGCAGACGCGCCTCGACGCCGTGGCCGGTGGGCCCCGTCTCTCGGCCGTCGTGGACGAGCCCGATATCGCCGCGGTGATCAGCCGCGCCACCGGAATTCCGGTCGCGCGCCTCACGGCGACCGAGCGTGGGCGTCTCGCCGACCTCGAGACCGAGTTGCACGCCCGGGTCATCGGGCAGGACGACGCCGTCGCGGCCGTCGCGAAGGCCGTGCGCCGTAATCGCACGGGCATGGGCGACGAGAACCGTCCGGTCGGATCCTTCCTCTTCCTCGGACCCACCGGCGTCGGCAAGACCGAGCTGGCGAAGGCGCTCGCCGGGTCGCTCTTCGACGACGACGGCGCGGTGATCCGCTTCGACATGAGCGAGTTCGGCGAGCGCCACACGGTCTCGCGCCTGATCGGTGCCCCTCCGGGATACGTCGGCTACGACGAGGCCGGCCAGCTCACCGAGCGCGTGCGCCGCAACCCGTACGCCGTCGTGCTGTTCGACGAGATCGAGAAGGCCCACCCCGACGTCTTCACGCTGCTGCTGCAGGTGCTCGACGACGGACGCCTCACCGACGGCCAGGGGCGCACGGTCGATTTCCGCAACACGGTCATCGTGATGACCTCGAACCTGGGCGCCGAGTTCTTGGCATCCCGCTCCGGTGCGATCGGCTTCACCACCACGGGCCGCGAGTTCGCCGACGACGACCTGCGCGACCGCGTGATGGGGAAGCTCCGTGAGGCGATGCGGCCGGAGTTCCTCAACCGCATCGACGACATCGTGCTGTTCCGCAAGCTCGAGAGGGCGCAGCTTCGAGAGATCGTGGGGCTGCTTCTCGGAGCCACGTCTCGACGGCTCGCCGCTCGCGAGGTGACCTTCCACGCGACGGATGCCGCGATCGATCGCCTGGCCGAGGTCGGCTACGAACCCGAATACGGTGCGCGGCCGCTGCGCAGGGTCATCCAGCGCGAGGTCGACGACCGCATCGCCGACCTGTTCGTGTCGGGAGAGCTGGCAGACGGGGGAGCGGTGACGGTGAATGCCACCGACGCAGGCTTCGTCGTGCGGGCTGTGGTCACGGCGCTCGCGGCCTGAGCGCGCGTCCACGGCACGACGCCCCCGGTGCTTCGGCACCGGGGGCATCTCGCGTCTCGGGGGCGACGGCGCGTGCGGGTTCGGCATCCCTGGACGGGCGCTGCGCGGGGTCGTTCGACGGGGTGCCGGAGGTTCAGCATCCCTCGACGGGCGTCGCGCCGGGTCACCGGACACAGCGCAGGAGACTCCTGCCGTAGCCCGCGGTTCGGTGGCGCGTCGGGCCGGTCTCGCGCCGAACTCTCGCGTCGTGTCGTCGCGGGCGCGGGAAGGGGCCGGCGACCACGGTTCCGCGGAATCCTGCACGGACGGAAGCCCCTGCCCCGATGTCGGAGGTTGGGGGCAGAGTAGACGCATGAGTCGTATCGGCACGATCTTCAGCCCCTACCCGCACCCGCCCGAGCAGTTGCGCGACGCCGCGCGCGCGGCCGAAGATGCCGGGGTCGAAGAACTGTGGCTGTGGGAAGACTGCTTCCGCTCTTCGGCGTGGGCGGCGGCCGCCGCCGCACTCGCGGTCACCGACCATCTGCGCATCGGGGTCGGCATCGCGCCCTTCCCGTTGCGCAATGTCGCCGCTTCGGCGATGGAGGTCGCCACCATCGAGCGCATGTTCCCCGGTCGCCTGCTGCCCGGGTTCGGCCACGGCGTGCAGGACTGGATGCGACAGATCGGCGCAAAAGCGGCGTCGCCGCTCACGCTGATGCAGGAGCAGCTGCCCGCCCTCCGAGCGCTCCTGGCGGGCGAGACGGTCAGCACCGAGGGCCGTTACGTGAAGCTCCGCGGCGTCGCGCTCGACTGGCCGCCCGCCTCCCCGCCGCGGGTGTACGCCGCGGCCGAAGGCCCGAAGACGCTCGCCCTCGCGGGCGCCGTCGCCGACGGAGTCGTGCTCGACAGTCGGCACACCGTCGCCGAGATCGCCGTCGCGGTCGAGACGCTGCAGTCGGCGCGCACCGCCGCGGCGCACGAGGGCCGTGCGGATGTCGTGGCCTACGTCCTCACCGCCTTCGGTCCCGACGCGCTCGAACGCGCGACTGCGTCGATGCGCGACCGCCCCGACGCGGCAGACCGTGTGCTGGCGGGTTCGGTGGACGACGTCGCCGAGGGCGTGGCGCGGTTCCAGGCGGTGGGTGTCGACGACGTGGTACTGCTCCCGACCGATGAGGTCGACCTGGCGGCCTTCTACGCCGCCGTCGGCCAGGTCGCCGTGGCCGTGCCGAACGCCGGCGGCGTCTCATGACGCGAGGCGCGGTCTCGCTCGGTGTCGCCGGATCCCTCGGCCCCGACGTGATCGCCCGCATCGCCCCGGCGGTCGAGAACGCGGGTTTCCACACGTTGTGGGTCAACGACACCCCCGACGGCGACGCTCTCGCCGCGCTGGCCGCGGCCGCGCGCGTCACAGAACGCCTGCACCTCGCCACCGGCGTCGTGCCCGTCGACCGTCGGCCCGCCGACACGATCGCCGCCGAGGTGGCGTCCCTCGACCTTCCGATCGAGCGGCTGACGCTCGGGATCGGTTCGGGCGGGTCCAAAGCGGGGGCGCTCGCGCGCGTCCGCCAGGCCGTCGAGGTGCTGCACGACGCCGGGGTGCCGCGCGTGGTCTTCGGGGCGCTGGGGCCGAAGATGCGGCGCACGGGGGCGGAGCGTGCTGAGGGAGTGCTGCTCAATTGGGTGCCGCCCACCGAGGTGCGAACCCAGGCCGACGCGCTGCACGCGATCTCACCCGCCGCGCACGTCGCCGTCTACGTGCGTGCGGCGATCGTCCCCGCCGCGCGAGAACGCCTCGACGCCGAGACTGCGCGCTACGCCTCGTTCCCGAACTACGCCGCCAACTTCGAACGAATGGGAGTGGGGGCCGCCGACACGACCATCCGCGACGTCACCGAGCTGAGTGACGCGCTCGAGGCTCACACCGCCGCGGCCGACGAGGTCGTGCTCCGAGCCGTCGTTCCCGACGACACCGTCGAGGCGTACCTCGACTTCGTCCGCCGGGCGGCCCCGTCTCCCGGCTGAGCGTAGACCGCATAGACGCCCGGACCGCGAGACCGTGGCCCGCCTCCCTCTCTCTGGTGCGAGACTGACCGGATGCCACGTCGTCGAGGTCTCACCATCCGCTCGATCGCGCGCGGGGTGCTGGCCCTGCTGCTGGTCGGGGCGGGCGTCAGCCACCTCACGTGGGGACGGCGGGGGTATCGCATCGTCGTACCGGGCTGGGCCACGCGGATACTTCACACGGACAAGGACGCCATCGTCGTGGCATCCGGAGCCGTCGAGATGCTCCTCGGGACGGCGCTGATGTCGTTGCCGCGCGAACGCCGCCGCATCGGCGCGGTCATCGCCGCGTTCTTCGTCGCCGTGTTCCCGGGCAACGTGCACCAGTGGCGCACGGGTCGCTCTGCGCCGGGCCTCAACACCGACCGTGCGCGGTTCATCCGCCTGTTCCTTCAGGTGCCGCTCGTCGCGTGGGCGTGGTGGGCGACGCGCGAGCGCTGACCCTCGCTGAACGGGTCCGTTTTCGGCGGGATTCGCGCATCGGGGCGTGTTTCGTGCGCCCCGAAGGACGAAACACGCCCCGATACGTGACGAGCTCGTTCGCGCGGTGCGGCTGGTTCGGCGTGGGGCACCCATTGGGCGTCGGGTCGGTCGGTGGCCGCCCTGTTGCCTGAAACGTGACCCGACCATCACCGCCGAAGGGGGTCAGACCTCCGGACCGGCGGAACACCCCGAATGCCAGAGCGGCCCGAGGGCCGCATGACAGCAGCGTGCGCGGAGTGCCTGCCGGCCCCTTGGGGCGGGCAGGCACGCCCCAGGAGCGACTGATGCGACTCGACTCGACGAGTCAGCTCCTCGCGCAGCCGCTTTACCCGACGAGGCCCCCGCTACCCCGACCCGCGACGTCCGGACGCTTACGCCGCCTCGCCGAGCTCAAGGATGCCGTTCTCGAAAGCCGCGCGGGCGAGCACCTTGTAGCCGTGCTCGGGGAAGAACACGGTGAGCCGGTCGTCTTCGATCCCCATGACCGTGCCGGTGCCGAATTCGCCGTGCTCGACGACGGAGTCGATGCGGATGCCGTCTTCGTCCGCGTCCGCAGGGCCGTCGACGTCGACCGGACCCACGGCGCCGCTGTCGCAGCGGTCGCACGCCCCGCACCGTTCGGACGCCTCGACCCCGAAGTACTCGAGCAGCGCGCGTCGGCGGCAGTGGGTCGTCTCGGCGTAACCGCGCATGATCTCGATGCGCGACGCGCGGATACGCTGCTCGGCCTCGTCACGCTCGCGAACGGCGCTCACCGCATCGCCCGCCGACACCCGCTCGCGCATCGAGACGCCCTCGGGGCTCGACACGGCCAGACCGCACGCGACGAGCTGGTTCAGCACGCGACCGATGACGCGGGCCGAGCGCCCGGCCTCTTCGGCGATGTCCTTCGCGCGCAGGGGGGATTCCGCGCGCCGCAGGACATCCCAGACGCCGGCGATGTCGGCGCGCTTCGTGTGCCCACCGGCGAAGAACGACCGCAGCGAGAAGTCTTCGGCACGGTAATGCAGGATCGCCCGGGCGGGTTTCCCGTCGCGCGCCGCGCGGCCGATCTCCTGCGCATAAGAGTCCAGCGACTCTGTGACGTCGGCGTGCACGACCAGGCGCACGTCGCTCTTGTCGACGCCCATGCCGAACGCCGAGGTCGCGACCACGACATCGAGTTCGCCTGCGCTCCACGCCGTGTGCACCTCGTCGCGCCGCTTCTGAGCCATCGCCCCGTGGTACGCGGCCGCCCGGAGGCCGAGGGCGGTGAGCTCGTCGGCGTACGCGTCGGTCTCTTTGCGGGTCGCCACGTACACCAGCGCCGGGCCGCCGGCATCCTGGACATCCGCGATGACGGCACGACGCTTGTCGTCGTCGTGCTCGTGGCGGCGGACCGCCATGTGGATCTCGGGACGATCCATGCCGCGCACCTCGAGGTGCGGCTCGCGCATGCCCAGACTCGCCACGATGTCGTCGCGGACGGGGGCGGATGCCGTGGCCGTCAGCGCCAGCACCGGCGGATGCCCGAGCGCCTCGACGGCGTCGCCGATCCGCGCGTAGTCGGGTCGGAAGTCGTGGCCCCAGGCCGAGACGCAATGCGCTTCATCGACGACGACGAGACGCACATCGGCCTTCGCGAGGCGGTCGAACACCTCGCTGTTCGCCAGCTGCTCGGGCGCGAGGAAGGCGTACACGGCGTCGCCGCTCTCGATCGCCGCCCATGCGGCCTTCTTGGCCGACGCGCTCGTGCGGGAGTTCAGGGCGATGGCGGCGGGAGCATCGGGAGCGGCGTCGATGGAGTCGATCTGGTCGCGCTGCAGCGCCAGCAGCGGCGAGATGACGACGGTCACGCCGCCGAGCTCGCATCCGGAGATCTGGTACACCGCCGACTTCCCCGCACCCGTGGGGAACACGACGAGGGTGTCGCGCCCGCCGACGACCGCGTCG
The DNA here is from genome assembly GCF_001424225.1 of Microbacterium sp. Leaf151. Lineage (GTDB taxonomy): Bacteria > Actinomycetota > Actinomycetes > Actinomycetales > Microbacteriaceae > Microbacterium. The sequence continues at coordinate 618,497 of NZ_LMOR01000003.1, forward strand.
ATCGCTTCGGCCTGCCCCGGCAGCAGGTCGTCCCACCCGAAGACCTCACGGGCGGTGCGGGCGGACTGTTCGAGGGTGGCGGGAGCGTTCACGGATGCCTCATTCCTGGGGGAGCCCCCAGCACACCTCAGACCTCCGACATCGCGCCGGGGGTTGCGGCCGTCGGCGACGTGTGATGGACGGCGACCGTGACGAGCGGCGCGGGGCGCCGACGCCGAGCTCGCATCGAACGGTCGAGTCCGCGCCCGAATCGGACTCGTGACCGCACGGGTTCGGCGCGCACCCGGACCCGGCGAAGGCAGGCTCGCCCGGCGAACGCCTGCGGCCTCGGCCACCGTGTGCCGGCCCGATGCGGGGTGGTGTCCTGCGACGGCCCGCGCGGGAGACCGCGGTGCGGGTCGGACCCCGGATGCCACGGGCGCCGCGACGACGCAAGCGCCGGGCCGATGTCGGAGGGGAGTGCCAGGATGCCGACATGCTCTTCAGCGACATCGAGACTGCCCTCGCGACGGTGACGAACACACGCTCGCGGCTGGCGAAGGTCGACGCTCTCGCCGCGGTGCTGCGGTCTCTCGCGCCCGACGAGATCGTGCCGGCGGTGGGCCTGCTGACGGCGTCGCCGCGTCAGGGTCGTCTCGGTGTCGGCTGGCGCACGTTGTCGAGCCGCGGCGGATCGCACGCCGGCGAGCCCTCGCTGACGGTCGACGACGTCGACGAGGCCTTCTCGCGGCTGACCGGGATCGGCGGTGCGGGGTCGGCGGCGGTCCGCACGGCGCTCCTCGACACGCTGGCCGAGCGGGCGACGGCGGCGGAGTGGCAGCTGCTCATCCGCGTCATGACCGGCGAACTGCGAACGGGTGCGCTGGAGGGGGTGCTCGTCGATGCCGTCGCTCGTGCCTCCGACCGCGACGGTGCCGCGGTGCGGCGCGCCGCGATGCTCTCGGGCGACCTCGGCCAGACGGCGCGTGTGGCCCTGACCGGCACGGTCGACGATCTCGCCGCCGTGGGCCTCATCGTCGGTCGCGGGGTGCAGCCGATGCTCGCCTCCACCGCCACATCGGTCGCCGACGCGCTGGGTGACGCCGGCCGGGCGTCGGTGGAGTACAAGCTCGACGGGGCCCGCGTGCAGGTGCACCGGCATGGTGACGAGGTGCACGTGTTCACCCGCACGTTGGCCGATGTCACCCACCGGGTGCCCGAGATCGTCGAGGTGGTCCGCGGTCTGCCGGTGGACGACGTCATCCTCGACGGTGAGACGCTGTCGCTCGACGACGACGGGGGTCCGCGTCCCTTCCAAGACACGATGGCGCGCTTCGGTGCCGAGACGGCGCGCGAGATCGCCCTGCGCCCGTGGTTCTTCGACGTCCTGCACATCGACGGGCGCGACCTCGTCGACGAGCCCTTGTCGGCCCGACTCGACGAGCTCGAGAGGATCGCCTCGCCCTGGCGCATCCCGGCGGTGACCACGGACGACGTCGAGACCGCCGACGCGTTCGCGCGCGATGCCCTCGCGGCCGGTCACGAAGGCGTGATGGTCAAAGGCCTCGACGCCCCGTACACGGCTGGTCGGCGCGGCAAGAGCTGGCTCAAGGTCAAGCCCGTGCACACCTTCGACCTCGTCGTGCTCGGCGTCGAACGCGGGTCGGGGCGGCGCTCGGGCTGGCTCTCGAACCTGCACCTCGGGGCGCGAGACCCCGCGGGCCGTTTCGGGCAGCCCGACGGTTTCGTCATGGTGGGCAAGACGTTCAAGGGCCTCACCGACGAGCTGCTGACCTGGCAGACCGCGCATTTCTCCGAGCGTGAGGCCGGGGAGATCCCCGGCGGCATCCGGGTCGTGCCCGACACGGTCGTCGAGATCGCGATCGACGGCGTCCAGCGATCAGTGCGGTATCCCGGCGGCGTGGCGCTGCGCTTCGCGCGCGTGAAGGCCTACCGTTCCGACAAGCCCGCGGCCGAGGCCGACACGATCGATACGCTGCGGTCGCTCCTCCCCGGGGGCGGCGGGTCGGCCGATTCCGATGAGTCGGGCGAGGGTTGATGCCGTGGGCAGCACGCAGCCGGCAGCCGCCGGGTGGGCGAAGAGATCGTCTCGCGACATACCGCGGGACCGAGAGGACGACGCGATGAGTCTCGCACCCTGGCTCGACGGCGAGCTCGGCTACCGCAGTTTCGGAACACCCGGAGCGCCGCGCGCCGTGTTCGTTCTGCGCACCGGAGATTCGGCCACCACCGACCCCGACGCGCGCGTCACGTCCGGCTACGACGTGCGCGTGGTCGCCGTGGGGCTCGACGCCCCCGAGCTGGAAGACCCCCCGGTCTTCGGCGGGCAGACCCCCGCCGGTCTCACCGTGGAGGCATTACGGGAGCTGGTCGGTCGCGAGGCGCCCGGCGCCATCGTCGGACTGGTGGGGGAGCGCTCCGCCGGCCCGATCGCGATCTATCTCGCCGCAGCCCTGGGCCCGGTCGTGGATCGCCTGGCCATCGTCGGCGTGCAGAGTCCGTCCGACCCGCTCAGCCGCGATCTGCGCACACCCCTCCTCGACCATCTCGACGCCGAGGTTCTCGTCGTCGTCGGGGGCGACGGTCCGGCAGATTCCGGCGACGCCGAGTGGTACGTCGAGCGGATGCGATCGGCCGAGGTCGAGGTCGTGCCCGACGCCGAGATCACCTCGGTCAACGGACACGTCACGCTCACCTCGGTCTGGGAGCGCGTGCTCGCACACGTCGCCCCCGGTGCCGGGCGCCGCTGACCGCCGAGGCCCTCTCCGTCAGCCGCGGACGACCGCCTTCACCTGCACGACGTTGGACTCTTCGTCTACCTCGACGTGCTCGGTCTGCGCCTTCAGGAAGTCCGAGAAGCTGCGGAATCCCAGCGCCTTCTCGCTGAAGGATGGGTCGAGACGCTTCATGAGGTCTTTCACCGCCGACGCGTGCAGCCACTCCCCGTCGGCGCGCTCTCCCTCCAGCTGCATCGCCCGCTCGAGCAGGTCGACAGCCGGGTCCTTGGAGCGCTTGCGCGCCCGGGGCCGCGAGGGCGGGGAATCCTTCTTGGTCTCGGCCAGGTTCGGGATGCCGGGCAGGGAGTCGTACGCATCGAAGCGGTCGCAGGCCGCCGCGAGCGATTTCGCGGTGGAGCCCGCCACGCCGACGCCCACGACGTACCGCCCGAGCCTCTTGCACCGCTGCGCAAGGGGAACGTAGTCGCTGTCGCCGGCGACGATGACCACGTGCGTCAGGTCGGGGAGGCGGAACATGTCTTCCACGGCATCCACCGCCAGCCGGATGTCGGCGCCGTTCTTCGCGTAGGCCGCCGCGGGGAAGAGCTGCACGAGGTCGACCGCGCGGGCCACCAACTGCGAGCGGTACTCGGCGTTGACCGGAGCGGACCAATCGGCGTACGCCCGGGTCAGCACGAGGGTGCCGAACGATGCCGCGTAGTCGATGATCGCGCCCACGTCGATCGTCGCCTTCGTCAGCCGCTCGGTGATCTCGGGGTCGACCGGGCTGTCGGCGATCTTCTGCCGGTCACGCGAATAGGCGTTGCGCCCGTGAACGCGGTCGTACCACGACATCACGATGTTGTCGAAGTCGAGGTAGACGGCGACGCGGGCGGTCTGGGTGTCGGGCATGACTCCAGTTTGACCCGTCCGCCGGGCGCGCAGAAACCCCGCGCCCGGGAAGGCGGAAACACCTCCCGCGCGAGGACCGCGGGCGTTGGTGCTCAGCGCTCGCCGGGGTAGACGACGCCGATCTGGCGGCGCACCTCGTCGAGCACGCCCATGATCGCGACGGTCTCGTCGATCGGGAGGATGTCGTTCGCGGCGGCGCCATCGGCCGCGAAGCGTTCGGCGGCGAGCGCTTGATATTGCATGCCGCGCCCCTCGACCTCGGAGGAGAACTCCTCGAGCACTTCGCCCTCGGGCGACACGACGCGGAACGAGGTGGGCGTGTACCAGACGCGGTCGATCTCGATGCGCGCCTCGGTTCCGACGATCTGCGCGGCGTTCGTGCCGGCGCCCCGCGACGACGACACCGTGGTGGAGATCGCGCCGCCCGTGTGCACGAACGTCGTCGCGACCTCGGCGTCGCTTCCGGCATCCGAGAGGCGGGCGAGGGCGGTGATGCGCTCGGGCAGTCCGAGCACGTCGACGGCGAACGAGATGGGGTAGATGCCCAGGTCGAGAAGGGCGCCGCCACCGAGCGCGAGGTCGTTGAGGCGGTGCGCGGGGTCGGTCGGGAGCTTCTGGGTGTGGTCGGCCGAGACGACGCGTACCTCGCCGAGAGTGCCGGCGGCGAGGATCTCGCGGATGCGCACCATGTGCGGCAGGTAGCGCGTCCACATCGCCTCCATGGCGAGCAGGCCCTTCTCGGCGGCGCGATCGCGGATGATCGTCGCCTCGGTCGCGTTGAGGGCGAAGGGCTTCTCGACGAGCACGTGCTTGCCGTGATTCAGCGCGAGCAGGGCGTTGTCGATGTGGCCGGGGTGCGGGGTCGCGATGTAAATGATGTCGACGTCGGGGTCGGCCACGAGTTCTTCGTACGAGCCGTGGGCGTTCGCGATGTCGTACTGCGCCGCGAACTCGCGGGCGCTGTCGATGCGGCGGGAACCCACGGCGGCGACGTGCAAGCCCGCCGTGCGAAGGTCGGAGGTGAAGGCGTGGGCGATTCCGCCCGTCGCGAGGATGCCCCAATGCAGTCCGGTCATGGCATCCACCGTATCGGCGCGCGACGGCACCCCGGGTCACGGGTTCACCCGCACGAACGTGATCGCAGGTCGCCGGGTACACCCCTCTTGCGTCGTCGGTTATCCTCTTGTGACCGGTCACGCAGCAGCGCGCGACCCGCAATGAGGCGGACGATGAGCGACACCGATATCCCGGAGGCGACAGGGCGCGCCCCGAGCATCCGCGATGTCGCCCGGGTGGCGGGGGTGTCCTACCAGACTGTTTCGCGGGTGATCAACAACAGTTCGCAGCTGCGCCCTGAGACGGCGGCGAAGGTGCGTTCGGCGATCGCCGAGCTGAAGTTCGTGCCGAACCAGGCCGCCCGAGCCCTCGCGACCAGTCGATCGCGCCTCATCGGCGTGATGGGCCCGCGCGTGACGACTCACGGCGTGGCTTCCATGGTGCAGGCGATCGAGTCCGCCGCACGCGCCGCGGGTTACCGGCTGACCGTCACGAACCTCGCCACGAGCGACCCCGACGATGTGCGCGCCTCGATCGACCACCTCATGCAGCAGTCGATCGAGGGGCTCATCGCGGTGGCGCCGCAGACTCGCGTGATCCCGATCCTCGAGGAGTTGAAGCTCCCGGTGCCGGTGCAGACCGTGGCCTCCACGGGGGTTTCGACCTCGCACAACGATCAGGCTGCGGGGGCGCGTGCCGCCGTGCGTCACCTGATCGAGCTGGGGCACACCCGCATCCTGCACATCGCCGGCCCGCGGGACTGGATCGAGGCCGACCATCGCATGCGGGGCTACCTGGCGGAAATGGATGCCGGCGACCTCCCGCCGCGGCCGCCGGTGCTGGGCGACTGGACCGCGCAGTTCGGCTACGAGGCCGGACGGGAGCTGCTGCGGACGGAGGACGTCACGGCGGTCTTCGCGGGGAACGACCATATGGCGCTGGGGTTCATGCATGCCGTTCGCGCCATAGGTCGGTCGGTCCCCGAAGACATCTCGGTAGTCGGCTTCGACGACGTACCCGAATCGGCCCATCTCTGGCCGCCGCTGACCACCGTGCGGCAGGACTTCGTGGGGATCGGTACACGCGCCGTCGCCGACCTGCTCACCTCGCTCGGCGAGTTCCAGGGCGACGTGCCCGCGGCCGAACCCGACCACCTGCGCCTGATCGTGCGGTCGTCCACCGCGCCGCCCTCACGCTGACTTCGTCACGTTTCGGCAACGGCTCGATGTCATTCGCATCGAGACTTGACAGGTCGACCGCCGGGCGCGGTAGCATCACACACACAATGTGAACGGTCACATGACCTGGTCACACGGACGACGGGACTCGCTGCGGAGCGGATCCGTCGAGACGAAGACGTTTCGAACGACGCGGGTTCTCCCGCGGCACCGACCGGCACTTCGTTTCGCCCCTGAGGCCGTGCGCGGGGAATGCGGTCCGTCAGCAGTGCCTGCGATGGACTCCAGGGGGAGACATCGCGACTAACACCCAATGGAGGGAACCAGAGTGAAGAAGCACAGCATGCTCAAGGCGGTCGCCGGAGCCGGCGTCCTGGCGCTCGGCATCGGACTCGCGGGTTGCGCGGGCGACCGTACCGGCGGTAACTCAGGTGGCGGCGAGGAAGAGGCGGGCGGCATCATCGGTGTCGCGATGCCGACGCAGCAGTCGGAGCGCTGGATCGCCGACGGCAACAACGTGAAGGCGCAGCTCGAGGAGCTCGGCTACGACGTCGACCTGCAGTACGCCAACGACGACATCCCCACCCAGGTGTCGCAGATCGAGAACATGATCACCACGGGCGCGAAGGCCCTGATCATCGCCTCGATCGACGGCACCACGCTGACCGACGTGCTGCAGCAGGCAGCCGACGCCGACATCCCTGTCATCGCGTACGACCGCCTCATCAACGGCACGCCCAACGTCGACTACTACACGACGTTCGACAACTACAAGGTCGGCGTGCAGCAGGCCACCTCGCTCCTCACCGGCCTCGGTGTGCTCGATGAATCGGGTGCCGACACGGGCGCCGCGGGTCCCTTCAACGTCGAGCTGTTCGCCGGTAGCCCCGACGACAACAACGCCACGTTCTTCTGGCAGGGCGCCATCGACACGCTCCAGCCGTACCTCGACAAGGGCACGCTCGTCGTCCCCTCGGGTCAGACCGAGTTCGGCCAGGCTGCGATCCTCCGCTGGCTGCCCGAGACGGCCCAGGAGCGCATGGAGAACATCCTCACCGTCATCGGCTCCACCAAGCTGCAGGGCGTGCTCTCGCCCTACGACGGCCTGTCGATCGGCATCATCTCGGCCCTCACCTCGGGTGGCTACTCGGCCAGCGACCTGCCCGTCGTCACGGGTCAGGACGCCGAGGTCGGCTCGATCAAGTCGATCATCGCCGGTGAGCAGTACTCGACGATCTTCAAGGACACGCGCGAGCTGGCGAAGCGGGCCGTGACCATGGTCGACGACATCCGCAAGGGCGAGACCCCCGAGGTCAACGACGAAGAGACCTACGACAACGGCGAGAAGGTCGTACCGTCGTACCTGCTCGAGTCGACCATCGTCACGAAGGACAACTACAAGGAGATCCTCGTCGACAGCGGTTACTACACCGAGGCCGACCTGGGTTGATCCCCCGGGAGGGCTCCGGCCCTCCCGACCCGCCTCCGCCGCGGCCCTATCGGGTCGCGGCGGAGGCTCCCGCGGGTTCGCGTGACGTGCACCCGCCCCCATCATCCCGACCGGCGACGAGCCGGTTCTGCAAGGAGGACCTCGTGAGCACCATCCTCGAGATGCGCTCGATCACCAAGGAGTTCCCCGGCGTCATCGCGCTCGCCGACGTGTCGTTGACCGTCGAGCGCGGAACGGTTCACGCCATCTGTGGCGAGAACGGCGCCGGCAAGTCGACCCTCATGAAGGTGCTCAGCGGTGTGTACCCCGCGGGCGATTACCGCGGTGAGATCGTCTTCGACGGCAACACCGTCGAGTTCAAGGACATCCGCGACAGCGAAGCGGCCGGCATCGTCATCATCCACCAGGAGCTGGCCCTCAGCCCCTACCTGTCGATCGCCGAGAACATCTTCCTCGGCAACGAGATCACCCACCGCGGCCTGATCGACTGGGATGCCACGAACCGCGAGGCGGCCAAGCTCCTCGCCCGCGTGGGCCTGGGCGACAGCCCCGACGTCCCCGTCAACGAGATCGGGGTCGGCAAGCAGCAGCTCGTCGAGATCGCCAAGGCGCTGTCGAAGGACGTCAAGCTCCTCATCCTCGACGAGCCGACCGCGGCCCTGAACGACGACGACTCCGAGCACCTGCTCGACCTGATCCGTCACCTGCGCGGTCAGAACATCACCTGCATCATCATCAGCCACAAGCTGAACGAGATCCGAGCGATCGCCGACGAGGTCACGATCATCCGCGACGGGCGCACGATCGAGACGCTCGACGTGGCCACCGGCGGCACGAGCGAAGACCGCATCATCCGCGGCATGGTCGGCCGCGAGCTCGAGAACCGCTACCCCGACCGCGACGTCGTCATCGGCGACGAGGTCCTGCGCATCGAGGACTGGAACGTCAGTCACCCCACGGATGCCGCGCGCACCGTCATCCACCAGGCGAACCTCAACGTCCGCGCCGGTGAGGTCGTCGGTATCGCCGGTCTCATGGGCGCCGGCCGCACAGAGCTGGCGATGAGCGTGTTCGGCAAGAGCTTCGGCTCGCGCATCTCGGGCACCGTCTACATCAACGGCAAGAAGGCCGACACCTCCACGGTGCCCAACGCCATTCGCAGCGGTCTCGCGTACGTCACCGAGGACCGCAAGGGCGCAGGGCTCAACCTGATCGACACGATCAAGCGCAACATCTCGCTCGCGGGCATGCGCAAGCTCGTCAAGGGCGGCTTCGTCGACGGTGACGAGGAGTATCTGGTCGCCAACCGCTATCGCAAGTCGATGAACATCAAGGCCCCCAGCGTCGACGTGGTCGTCGGCAAGCTCTCGGGCGGCAACCAGCAGAAGGTCGTGCTGTCGCAGTGGCTGTTCTCCGACCCGGAGGTGCTGATCCTCGATGAGCCGACCCGCGGCATCGACGTGGGCGCGAAGTACGAGATCTACACGATCATCAACGCCCTCGCGGCGCAGGGGAAGGGGGTGTTGGTCATCTCCTCGGAGCTGCCCGAACTCCTCGGCATCTGCGACCGCATCTACACCCTCAGCGAAGGCCACATCACCGGCCAGCTGCCCATCGAAGAGGCAACTCCCGAGGCACTCATGGTGCTCATGACGAAGGAAAAGGAAGCCGACCATGTCAGCGCTTGACAACACCGTGACCCCGAAGGGTCCCGCCACGCCGAAGGGACCCGTCGGCGGCGGCGCCGGCAGCGGTGCCGGTGGCCTCGTGCAGTTCTTCACCTCGCGCCTGCGCGAGATCGGCATCTTCATCGCCCTCATCGTCATCGTGCTGCTGTTCCAGGCGCTGACCGGCGGACGTCTGCTCACCGCGGGCAACGTGTCGAACATCATCGTCCAGAACAGCTACATCCTGATCCTCGCGATCGGCATGGTGATGATCATCATCGCCGGCCACATCGACCTCTCGGTCGGTTCCGTCGCCGCCTTCGTCGGTGCGGTCTCGGGTGTGTTCATCGTCGAGTGGGGCATGCCCTGGTGGCTCGGCATCGTGCTGTCGCTCCTGATCGGTGCGGTGGTCGGCATGTGGCAGGGCTTCTGGGTGGCCTACATCGGCATCCCGGCCTTCATCGTGACGCTGGCGGGCATGCTCCTGTTCCGCGGCCTCACGCAGATGACGCTGGGCAATACGCAGATCACGCCTTTCCCGACCGAGTACCGTCAGCTCGGTGGCGGCTACCTCTTCCCCGACCTGTTCCCGGCCACCTCGTCGCCGGCGGAGTGGATCACCGTCGCCCTGGGCGTTCTGACCCTGGTGCTCTTCGTGGTGTCGCAGGTGCGCCAGCGGGCGAAGCGTGCGGCGCTGGAGCTGCAGAACGAGCCCCAGGTCGCCTTCCTCGTGAAGGTCGTCGGCGGCGGCGCACTCATCGTGTACCTCACCTACCTGCTCGGTGTGGCCCCCGGTTCGCGCGGCACGCCGATCGTGCTCGTCGTGCTCGCGGTGCTGATCATCGGGTACTCGACCGTCATGAGCCGCAGCGTCTTCGGTCGCCACATCTACGCGATCGGTGGAAACCGCACCGCCGCGAAGCTGTCGGGTATCAACACCCGCCGGGTCGACTTCATGCTGTTCGTGAACATGGGTGTGCTCGCGGCCCTCGCCGGCATCGTGTTCACGGGCCGACTGAACTCCGCCGGACCCGGCGCCGGAAACCTCTTCGAACTGGATGCCATCGCGGCATCCTTCATCGGTGGAGCCGCCGTCCAGGGTGGTGTCGGCCGCGTGGTCGGCGCGATCGCCGGTGGTCTGGTCATGGGTGTGCTGAACAACGGCATGTCGCTCATGGGCATCTCGACCGACGTGCAGCAGTTCATCAAGGGTCTCGTGCTGCTGCTGGCCGTCGCCTTCGACGTGTGGAACAAGAACCGCACGCGCGGTTGATCCACGCCCTCCTCGAACGCCCCGTCGCCTCGTGCGGCGGGGCGTTCGTCGTCTCCGGCTTCGGGATAACCCGAATCGAGCCGGGGGCTGACCGGGAGGTGTCGCAAGGGAGGGAGTCATAGCGTGGATGCCATGACCACGGCATCCGTTCTCCCGCCCCCGCCGCCGATCCCCGGCGCGTCCTCCGCGCACGACGCCACCGCTCCGACCGCGCCGCCCGCGTCGACCGCCGTCGCCGTCCCGCCGAAGGTGCGTATCTCCTCGCCGGGTCGCGTCGCCGGCGCAGCCGCGCACCTCGCCGCCCTCGGCGTCGTGGGCCCCGCGGTCTTCACCGCCCTGTTCGGCCTCTTCGGCTCGGGATTCGGGCTGCTCCCCGCCCTGCTCATCGGCGTCGTGGTGCTCGTCGTCTTCGTCTACGCGCTCTTCGCGGTGGCCTGGTTCGAGCGTGCCCGCGTCGACGGCCTCTACGGCCTCGGACTCGCGCCGATCCGCCCGCGCCGCAGCCCGAAGCCCGGTTTCCTCGGGGTGTTGCACACCATCTGGCTGCAGGCCATCGACCCGCTGCAGTGGCGCGCCGTGGCATCCTTCGCCATCGCGACTGTTCTGGGTCTCGCCACGATCGCCGCGATCGGCGTCGTGTCGTGGGGGATCGGTCTCACGGCGAGCCCGATCTTCGGATGGTCCGACACGCGCCTGCTCGGCATCCTGCCGCTCCCCGGGATCGCGGCGCCCCTGACGGGAATCGCGGCGATCATCGTCGCGCTCGGCGTCATCGTCGGCCTCGCGATCCTGCACGGCGTGATCGTGCGGGCGATCTTCGTCCCCTCCCGCGAGGCGCAGCTGGTCGAGCAGGCCCGCACCTCCGACACCCGTCGGGCCGGCGCCGTCCGGGCCGCCGAGGTGGAGCGCACGCGCATCGAGCGCGACCTGCACGACGGCGTCCAGCCGCGCCTCGTGTCGATCGGTATGACGCTGGGCCTCGCTCAGACGAAGATCGACGACGACCCCGAGGCCGCGAAGGCGTTGATCGCCGAGGCGCACGCCTCGACGAAGTCGGCCATCACCGAACTGCGTCAGCTCGCCCGTGGCATCCACGCCTCGGTGCTCGAAGACAGGGGACTGGATGCCGCGCTGTCTGCCCTGGCGTCCCGCTCACACATCCCGGTGACGCTCGACGTGCGTCTGCCGCGGCGATGCGGTCGCGCGGCGGAGGAGGCCGTCTATTTCGCCATCGCTGAGACGCTCACCAACGCCGCGAAGCACTCCCGCGCCGCCGCGTGTCGCGTCGACGTGCGGGCGCGTGAGGACGGCTCGCTCTGGGCGCGCATCGAAGACGACGGGCTCGGGGGCGCGCGGATCGTCCCCGGCGGCGGCCTGGACGGCATCGTCAACCGCGTCGCCGCCGCGGGCGGCACGGCGCGCATCGACAGCCCGCAGGGCGGCCCGACCACGGTGGAGGTGAACGTCCCGTGCGCATCCTGATCTGCGAGGACTCGGTGCTGCTGCGCGAGGGACTCGTGCGCCTGCTCGCCGACGACGGCCACGAGGTCGTCGCCGCCCTCCCGGATGCCGCGGGGCTCGAGGCCGCGGTCGCCGAGACGGCGCCGGAGCTGTGCATCCTCGACGTACGGCTCCCGCCGACCTGGACCGACGAGGGCATCCGCGCGGCGATCGCGCTGAGGTCCCGGCATCCGGGTCTCGCCGTCCTCGTGCTGTCGCAGTACGTCGAGGAACGGTACGCGAGCGATCTCATCGCCGACGGGCAGGGCGCGTTGGGGTACCTGTTGAAAGACCGGGTGGCCGACGTCGCCGACTTCCTCGCCGCGGTCGCATCCATCGCCGGCGGCGCGACGGTGCTCGACCCCGAGGTCGTCGCGCAGCTGCTCACGCGGCGACGCCGCGACGAGCGTCTGCAGTGTCTCACCGAGCGCGAGCGGAGCGTTCTCGCGCTGATCGCCGAGGGCCGCTCGAATCAGGCCATTGCCGGCGCACTCTTCGTGAGCGAGGCCAGCGTCGAGAAGTACATCACCGCCATCTTCACCAAGCTGGGCCTGGAGCAGGACGAGACCGGCAACCGCCGCGTGATCGCCGCCCTCGTCCACCTCGGCCACGATCACACCGGAGCCACCTCATGACCGCGCAGACGCCCCTCCCCACCCCCGCCGCCCCCGAGCCGCCCCGTCGTCGCGGTGCCGCCTTCGCCGTGTCGGTGGCCACCATCGTCGTCGGTGCGGTCGTCGCCGTCGGCACCCTCGCCGGTACCGGAGTGTCAGCCGTGGCGGGCATGGCCGATTGGCGGGGCGAGACGTCGTCGTACGACGTGTCGTCCGAAAGCTCGGCGCTGTCGCTCACCGACCTGCAGATCGACCTGGCCGGGGGTGAACTCACGGTCGAGTACGGCGATGTCGAGTCGCCCCAACTCGATGCGGACAGCCGCGGCCGACAGGGGTGGACGTTCGACCAGGACGGGGATTCCCTGCGCGTCGCTTCGCCCTCCGGCTCGTTCGTCGACGCGGGGCGCGCGGCGCGGGCCACGCTCACCCTGCCCTGGGATCTCGATGGATCCGGGATCGCCGCCGACATCCGGGTCACCGGCGGTGCGCTGGAACTGACCGGCGGCTTCGGCGACGTGACGGTGGAGGTCGCCGGAGGCGTTGCCACTCTCGACGGTGCGGCACGCGACATCGACGTGACGGTGACGGGCGGATCGGCCACGGCCGCGATCATCGATGCTGACACAGCCGCCTTCGAGGTGGCCGGGGGCGAGCTGACGGCGACACTCAGCGGGGTCACCCCGACCCGCACCGACGTCGAGGTGACCGCCGGCTCCGCCGACGTCATGCTGCCCGACGACGAATACCGCGTCCGCGTCGATGACGGCGCCGGTTCCGTCGACAACGGTCTGCGCACGAGCCCGTCGGCCACGGCCACGGTCGACGTGACCGCGACGATGGGGTCGGTGAGGCTTCGCTCCTGACGGCGCACGTGAGGGGTCGTCTTCTGTCGCCCGGATTCCGGTTCGGCGACAGGAAGCGACCCCTCACGCGTTCTCCGTCAGTCCGCGGTCGGACCGCTCCGACGCGCGCCGGAGCCCCGACGGCGGGAGACCACCAGCCAGACGATCAGTCCGGCGATGACGAGGATTGCGACGACGAGCAGGATCCAGGGCAGCACCGGAGCAGAGTCCGCGACCGGGGCGGGCGTCGGGCTCGCGGAGGGCGTCGCGCTGGGCGTGGGCGTCGCTGACGGGGTGACCGGTGCGGCCGCGACCTGGACGACGGCGGAGGCGAGCACCGTCTCGCCGTCCGACAAGGCGATGGTCACGGAGCCGGCGCGCGCGGGCGTGAACTCGACCGTGGCCGTGCCGTCGGTGACGGCGGTCGTGATCGACGGCCCGCTGCTGCTTCCGTCGCTGAAGGACCCGCCGTCCGTGGAGTCCAGCCCGAAGCCGACGGTCTCGAGGCCGCTGACCTTCGCCTCCACCTGCGTCTTCTGCCCGACGACCAGCGAGGAATCGACCTCGATGATGGGGGTCTGCGACGTCGCGGTGGGCTGAGGTGCCGACCCGCTGACCGTCACCGACACGGTGCCCAGCACGGTCTCGCCGTCTCCGACGGCGACGGTGAAGGTGCCCGCCTGCGTCGCGCGGAAGTACGCCGTGGCCTGGCCGTCGTTCGCCGGGCTGCTGACGTCGGTGGAGCCGGCCCCACCCGACTGCGTCGAGAGCAGACCCCCCGGTGAACCGGCGAGGCCGAAGAAGGCGTCCTCCAGCCCACCGAGCCCGGTGGCGGTGATCGTCGTGGTCTCGTCGACCGCGACCGTACTGGGGCTGGCGGTGACGGAGGCCGTGCCACGAGCCGAGGCCGCGGTGCCGCCACCGACAGCCAGAAGAGTCGTCAGGGCGACCAGGGTGACGAGCTGAGTGATGCGTTTCATGAGATCTTTCGGAGTCGGGAGCCGGGCGCCAGCCGGCTCGAATGCCCGCCGCGGGATGCCGCGGGCAGGGCGGCCAAGACGAGCGGAACGAGGGGAACGGTATCGTCCGATTCCTCGAAACGGGTCGACCGCCGGGGTCGCTGCTCTCACCGTGGCGGACATCGCGCCTCGGGCGCAACGTCCACTTGTGGTCATGTCCACATTCGGGCGCCGGTACCCTCGCGCCCGGCCCCCGCGCGGGCCGCGCCCGGTCGAGGCCGGGACGTCGGTGCGGGCGTGCAGCGACTCACGCGGCGGTCCGACGCTGCTCGCCTCCACTCAGCGCCGGAGCCTCGAGGCGCTGCTGCGCGAGTGGAAGCGGCGCGGGGAGTGCGAAGGCTCGGCGAGAAGCCGGGCTCAGCCCTTCAGTGCCTTCGCAATGCGTTGTGGGGACACCTGCTCGGCGGTGCCGAGGCGTTGGGCGAACAGGCTCACCCGCAGCTCCTCGAGCAGCCACCGCGTCTGCACCAGGTTCGCCGGGGCGCCGGAGGGGAGGGGCACCGTCCCGCCGGCCTCGACGAAGCCCGCGGCGGCGCGCTCGAACTCGGTCATGCGCTGGCGATCACGGCCCGGGTTGTCCGTGAGGGTCTTCACGCGCTCGAGCGCGCCCGTGAGGTAGCGGGGATAGTGCTGCAGGCGCGCGAGGCCGGTCCGCGAGAGGAAGCCGGGGAACAGCAGACCCTTCACCTGACCCCGCACGTCGTTCAGCGCGCCGAGGAGCGTGATGGATGCCGCATCCTTCATCGCCCGCTCCACCTCGCGCTGCGCGAGCAGGATCTTCGCCGCGAGCGAGACGGTCTGGAACGTGCGTTCGACGGATGCCGCCGAGAACGCGTCGCGCACCCGCACGAAATCCGCCTTCGTCCGCACGACGCCGCTCGGGTTCTCGCGCCCCAACAGGTCGTCGGCCAGGGCGACGCGCGCATCCTCGATCAGGGCCTTCGCGTTCTGGTACGGGGATGCCGCCAGGGCGAGCTTCTCGTTCGCGGTGAGGTGGTCGAGCACGTAGCTGGCGGGGGAGGGGACGGCGAGCAGCATCAGACGCAGGACGCCGGCGCGCGTGAGCCGCGCCGCATCCTCGGGGGTCGCCTCGACGCGCAGAGCCACGCTGTCGCCCTCGTCGACGAGAGCCGGATACCCGCGCACGACGCCGCCGGCGACGGGAGTGTCGACGACTTCGGTGAGTTCGTCGAAGTCCCACGTGGTGAGCGTCGTTCGCGAGGCGAACGCGGGGGAGGCCTCGGCGACCTTCGCCGCGGCGGAACGCGCGGCGGGGCGCTCGCGGGTGATGGCCGACTCGACGCTGGAGCGGGCCCTGTCGGCGAGGCGGCGCTGCAGCGCCCCCAGGTCACGGTCGCTGCCGATCGCGCGCCCCCGCGCGTCGACTGCACGGAACGACGGGCTCAGGTGACCAGGGACCCGCTCGAGCTCGAAGTCGGCGGCGCTCACGCGCTGGTTCGCCACGCGCTGCACGAGGGCGGCGAGCGCGTCGACGAGGGTCGTCCTCGGCAGACCGTTCGCGTGCTCGGGCCCCTTCTCGGCGAGTTCGGCGCTGAATTTCTCGGCCCAGTCCGCGGCGGGCACCACGTTGCGGCGGATGGTCTTCGGCAACGCGCGGAGTAGTGCCGTGACCAGTTCGTCGCGCATGCCCGGCACCTGCCAGTCGAAGCCGTCGGGGCGCAGTTGGGCGAGGAGGGGGAGCGGCACCACCACCGTGACACCGTCGTCGGGAGCTCCGGGCTCGAAGCGGTAGGCGAGGTTCAGCGTCTGGTCGCCTTGACGCCAGCGCGCGGGGAACGCCCGGTCGTCACCCTGCGCGCGATCACCGGTGAGGTCGGACTCGCGGAGGTCGAGCAGGTTGGGCGTGCGGGTGACCGCATCCTTCCACCACGTCTCGAACGAGCGCACGTCGGTGACGTCGGCGGGAATGCGCGCGTTGTAGAACGCGAACACCGCTTCGTCGCCGATGAGGATGTCGCGGCGACGCTCGCGCTCCTCGATCTTCTCGAGCAGTCGACGCTGTTCGACGTTGCGGCGCAGGAAAGCCGTGAGCCGCTTGTCGAGCACCGACGGGTCCCATTCGCCCTCGACCAGCGCGTGGCGCACGAACATCTCGCGCGCGAGCGGCCGGTCGAAGCGCGCGAGTTGCACGCGGCGGCGTCCGACGAGCTCGACCCCGAAGAGGGTGACCTTCTCGTAGGCGGCGGCGGAGCCGGCATCCTTCGACCAGTGCGGCTCGCTGAGGGAGCGCTTCACCAGGTCGGGGGCGAGGTCTTCCGCCCAGGCGGGGTCGACGGCGGCGACCGTGCGGGCGAACAGGCGGGACGTCTCGACGAGTTCGGCGGCCATGACGGCGGCCGGGCGCTTCTTCTTCAGCCCCGAGCCGGGGAAGATCGCGAAGCGCGCCCCGCGCGCCCCGATGTACTCGCCCTTGACCGGTCGTGCGTCGCCCGGGGTCTTGCGGTCCTTGGTCTGCGCCATCGTGCGCGCGTCGAGGATGCCGAGGTGCGACAGCAGTCCGGAGAGGATCGAGCGGTGGATGGCGTCGCCGGCGGCGTGTCCCTCGGGGGCGGAGGTGGCGCCGGCGCCCGCCGGACCGTGTGGATCACGCCCCCGTCGTGTCGAGCCGTCTCCCGCTCTGCGCGGCTGGGAGGGATCCGTGTCAGCCAGACGCGGGACCTGGTTCCGGGCGCCGCGCCGAGTGTCGCCGCCGCTGCGCCCGCCGTCGCCTGAGCCGCTCTCGCCCGAGCCGCGCTCGCCGCCCAGAGACCGGAGCTGCCGGTGCACGTCGACCCACTCGCGCACGCGCACGTAATTGAGGTGCTCGCTGCGGCAGAGGCGTCGGAAGGCGCTCGATCCGAGCTCGGCCTGCTTCTCCTGCAGGTAATCCCAGAGGTTCAGCAGCGAGAGGAAGTCGCTGGTGGGGTCGGTGAAGCGCGCGTGGAACCGGTCGGCCTCCTCACGGCGCTCCTCGGGGCGCTCGCGCACGTCCTGGATCGACATGCCCGAGACGATCGCGAGCACCTCGGGTTGCACGTCGTTCCGTCGCGCCTCGATGAGCATGCGGGCGAATCGCGGGTCGATGGGCAGCCGCGCGATCTCGCGGCCGATCTCGGTGAGGCGGGGGCCGCTCTCGTCACGGCGGCTCGAGCGCTGGCGCGAGGGGTCGCCGTCGCCGCGCACGTCGCGCTCCCGCGCTGACTCGCCGCCGCCCCGCGTCCCCGGCGCCGGAAGCTTCACCGCGCCGAGCTCCACGAGCAGGTCGAACGCCGCCTTCACGCCCCGCGAGTCGGGCGGGGTCAGGAACGGGAACGCCTGGATGTCGCCGAAGCCCAGGGACAGCATCTGCAGGATGACGGATGCCAGCGACGTACGCAGGATCTCGGGTTCGGTGTACTCCGGGCGGCGCGTGAAGTCGTCTTCGGAGTAGAGCCGGATCGCGATACCCGGCGACGTGCGGCCGGCGCGCCCGGAGCGCTGCTGCGCCGACGCCTGCGAGACGGCCTCGATCGGCAGCCGCTGGATCTTCGAGCGGTTGCTGTAGCGGGAGATGCGCGCGGTGCCGGTGTCGACGACGTAGCGGATCCCGGGGACGGTGAGGCTCGTCTCAGCGACGTTGGTGGCGAGGATGACGCGACGGCGGACGCCCGCCACGCTCGAGCGCTCGAAGACGCGATGCTGCTCCGCGGCGGAGAGCCGGCCGTAGAGGGGGAGCACCTCGGTGGGGGCGGCGTCCTTCTGGTACGCCCCGCGGATGGCATCCGCGGCATCCCGGATCTCGGCCTCGCCGGGGAAGAAGACGAGCACGTCGCCCGCGGACTCCCGGTCGAGCTCGCGGAGGGCGGCGACGACCGCCCCGACTTCGTCGACGTCGTCGTCGGGGCGGCCGGCCTTCGCGGCGGGCCGTGCCGAACTCCGGGGCTTCTGGGGCGCCGGCGCCGGGGTGCCGGCATCCGGAGCCTCGTCGTCGGAGTCGTTCGGCGTCTGGTCCGCGCCGTCGAGAGGCCGATACCGGATCTCGACCGGGTACGTACGCCCCGACACCTCGATCACCGGCGCGGGAACCGGTTCACCGCCGGGTTCGGTCGGCGGCGCAGCGAAATGCCGCGCGAAGCTCTCGGGGTCGATCGTGGCCGAGGTGACGATGACCTTGAGATCGGGGCGCTTCGGCAGGATGCGGCGAAGGTATCCGAGCAGGAAGTCGATGTTCAGCGAGCGCTCGTGCGCCTCGTCGACGATGATCGTGTCGTAGCGGCGCAGCAGCCGGTCGCGGTGGATCTCGTTGAGCAGGATGCCGTCGGTCACCAGCGCCACGCGGGTGTCGGCCGACACCTTGTCGGTGAAGCGCACCTTGTAGCCGACGGTGGAGCCCAGCGGCACCTTCATCTCGTCGGCGATGCGCTCGGCGATCGTGCGCGCGGCGATGCGGCGGGGCTGCGTGTGGGCGATGGAGGTGCGGCCGAGCTCGAGGCAGATCTTCGGCAGCTGCGTGGTCTTGCCCGAGCCGGTCGCGCCCGCGACGATCACGACCTGGTGGTCGCGAATGGCGCGCGCGATCTCCTCCCGCGCGGCGCTGACGGGCAGCTCGGGCGGGTAGACGATGACGGGTTCGACAGACACAGCCTTCCAGCCTATCGCGGCGTCGCGTCCGGGGGCGTATCGCGCCGTCACGTCGCCGCGTCACCGCGCCGTCACGCCGCCGCGTCACCGCGCCGTCACGCCGCCGCTGATCGCGCTTGCTGCGCCGCGCGGCCGCCCGAGAAACGCTTCTGCGCGCGAGAAACGCCGCGTCGCGCCTTGCCTCGCGTCAGAGAGCGTTTGTCACTGCCCTGCGCCGCAGCGACCCGCGCCCCCTCGACCCGCGCCCCCTCGACCCGCGCCTCCTCGACCCGCGCCGCGCCGGGTCTCAGGGCATCGACGCCTTCTGGGCCAGGATGCGGGTGACGGCGGCATCCACTCTCGCCGCGAATGCGGGGTCGCTCTGCGCGCGGGCGAGTACCGCCTGGTGCATCTCGGGGTAGACCGACGGGTCGGCCGACACCAGCAGGAGGTCGACCCCCGCCTCGACGGCGAGGGTGGCGCGATCGGCCGGCGAGTAGCCTCCCACCTGATCGGCGGCGGAGAGGTCGTCGCAGGTCACGACGCCCTCGAATCCCGCGCCGTCACGGAGCACCCCGACGACGCGGGAGGAGAATGCCGCGGGGACGCCCGGGTCGATCAAGGCGTAGTCGGCCGTCGAGAGCATGACCACCGCCGGGCCCTGCGACAGGACGGTGCGGTAGACGCCGACATCGGGTCCGTCGGCGGTGACCACCTCGTCGGTGACCCCGGTGGAGTAATCGGTGTTGTCGTCGACGTGACCGAGCCCCGGGAAGTGCTTGAAGGTCGGCAGCACGCCGCCGTCGCGCATTCCCGCCGCGAAGGCACCGGCCTTCGCGGCGACCGTCGCGCCGTCGTAGCCGTACTCGCGTGCCAGCTCGCCGATCGGCGGATTGGATGCCGCGAACTCCGGACTGGTGACGATGTCGGCGACGGGCGCGAGGTTCATGTTCACGCCCGCCGCGGCGAGCTGCGCGCCCCACGTCGACGCGTTCGTCCGCAGTTGCGCGTCGGGCTGCTGCGCCTGCTCGACGGCCGACGGGATGCCGTCGAAGCCCGGCCCCGAGAGCACCTGCACCGTGCCGCCCTCCTGGTCGGTCGCGACCCACAGTCCGGGGTCGTCGACGCTGACGGCGGCGGTGAACTGCGACACCAGGCCGGCGATCGGCTGCGTACCGGCATCCGATCGTCCGTGCAGGAAGACGCCGCCGATGTGGTCGTCGGCCACGGCCGCGAGCGTGGTCGGGTCAGCGCCGTCGACCGAGGTTCCGACCATGAACATCTGCCCCACCTTGTCGGCGACGCTCATGCCCGCGAGCGGGTCGGGCGTCGGCGTGGGGGTCGGGGTGGGCGTGCGCGTCGGCGTAGGCGCGATCGTCGTGGTCGGTGACACCGTGGGTGCCGTGGCGGGGGCGCACGCGGTGAGGGTCAGCGCCGCGAGCATCAGCAGGGCGGTCGGACGCGCGGGACTCTTCACCCCTCGATGGTCGCTCATGGGCCTGAACGATCCCGGCACTTGACTCTGCCGCGGCGTCAACCGGCAGGGTGGATGCTATGAACGAATGGCCCATCGCCGACGTCGCCCGTGCGGCCGGAGTCACCAGCCGTACGCTGCGGCACTACGACAGCGTGGGGCTGCTGCGTCCGGCGCGGGTCGCCGAGAACGGATACCGCTTCTACGGCGACGCGGAGATCGCCCGCCTCTACCGCATCCTGTCGCTTCGCGCGCTCGACCTATCGCTGCCCGATATCGCGCGGGCGCTGGGCGACGAGCAGTCCTTCGCCGACACGGTGCGTGCGCACCTCGCGGCGCTGGAACGCACGCGGTCGGGCCTCGAGCAGCGCATCACCGCGGTGCGCGACACCCTGACGGCCCTGGAGGAAGGAAGAGACGTGAGCATCGACGACGCCCTGGCGGGAGTGGACGACTCCCGCTACGAGAACGAGGTCCGCGAGCGGTGGGGCGACGACGCGTGGGAGCGCAGCGCCGCCCGCCGACGCGCTCTCAGCCCCGAGCAGCGTCGCGCCGACGACGACCGCGGTCGTGACCTCAACGCCGCCCTGCGCGACGCGGCGGCTGCGGGGCGGGACCCCGACGACCCCGCACTGCAGGCGCTCGTCCAGACGCATCATCGCTGGATCACGGACCAGTGGGGCCGGACCCCCGATGCCGAGTCCTACATCGGTCTCGGCGAGCTCTACGTGTCGGACGCCCGCTTCGCCGCCGTGTACGGCGGGGAGCGCAACGCCGCCGTGATCCGGGACGCCATGACCGTCTACGCCGACACGCACCTGCGCTGACGGCGTCAGACGGCGTGGCTGGCCGCCGCGACCCGCGGCGGCGTGCGCAACCTCAGCGATCCGCACAACCTCAGCTGGGATTCGCTGGAACGCGCTGAGGTTAAGCGGATCGCGGAGGATCCGGATGCCACGGCTCCGGCGGATCGCGCCGGATCAGCCGTTTCCGTCGGAGCACGTCGGCTGGTTCGCCTTCGACCCGTTGATGTTGCTCGGAAGTTCTACGACATCGGGCGCCGCACTCGCGCCGGGCGTGGCGCCGGCGTCGGGCGCCGAGGTCGCGGCATCCGGTGCCTGTTCGGTGGGTTCCGCCGTCGGGGCGGACGGGTCGGCGATGACACCGTCGTTACCGCTGAGACCGCCCGTCAGCGCCAGGGGGGCGTTGTCGGCCAGGGCCTGCCACAGCGTGTCGGCGGCCTCGAGGTCGGGCACGACGCGGTTGCTGTCGTCGGGGTCGTCGACGACCGGGTACTGCACGAAGGTGATGTCGCTGAAGGGGACGTCCTTGAGCGTGTAGGCGAGCTGCGCGATGCGCACGGGGTCGGCGAGGCTCTCGCTCGGCGTGATGTTGTTCACGGCAGTGTTGGCCAGGCCCAGCAGCGTGCCGGGGTTCGACAGCACCTCGTCGCTGCGGAGCTTGTTGATCAGCCGCGAGAGGTACTGCTGCTGGTTGCCGATGCGGGCCAGGTCGCTGCCGTCGCCGACGCCGTACCGGGTGCGGAGAAATGCCAGAGCGTCGAAGCCCTTCACGACCCGTGGCCCCGCAGGCCAGTCGATACCGGCGTCGGGGTCGTCGATGCCGTCGCCCGCGATGCAGACCTCGACGCCGCCGATGGCGTCGGTGATGTTGACGACGTTCCCGAAGCTCACTTTCCCGGCGAAGGGGATGCTCTGGCCGCTCAACTCCGACACGGTCTCGGCGACGCAGGTGAGTCCACCGGCTTCGTAGGCCGTGTTGATCGACGCTTTGAAGGCGCCGGCGAAGGTGCTGCCGTCGGCGGCCGTGCACTCGGGGATCTCGACCTGGAGGTCACGCGGGAACGAGACCACCGTGACACGGCGGGGGTTGGCCGACACATGCACGAGCATGTTGACGTCGTTTCGCGCACCGTCGTTCTCGGGGTCCGAGCACCGTGGCCCGAAGGCCGCCGACACGACGTCGTCGCACTCGTCGGTTCCGACCACCAGTACCGCGAAGGGACCCGTGTAGGCGCTCAGGGCGGGGGGCTCGGAGGGCGCGTCCGGAAGCGGCACCGCGGCCTCCTGCAGGCGCTGCGTGAGCGACCACGCGTAGAACCCGCCGACAGCCACGGATGCCACCACGAGGACGGCCAGAGCGATCGCGGCCAGCTTCAGACCGCGCCGCACGCCCGAATCGGGGCGGCGCTGCGCGTGATGGGCCGGAGGGGTGACGGGCATGGGGGTAGTCAACCACGGTCGGCCGGGGGCAGCTCGGCGCGCGGACACGACGGTGGGGCGGCCCCGGGAAGAGCCGCCCCACCGTGTACCCGGACTACTTGCCGCCCTCGGTCAGCGTCACCTCGATCGGCGTGTACTCACCGTCGACGGTGATCCCCTCGTCCTTCAGCTCGGAGAGCGCGTCCTCGATGTAGTCGTTCGAGTACGCCGAGTCGCCCGGCTCCTCGGTGATGAGATTGAGGCCGTCCTGGTTGACGGCCTTCAGGGCGCCTTCGACCGTCTGGTCCCACGCGGCCGAGTCGATCATGCCGAACTCTCCGCCGGTCCAGATGAGCTTGTTGACCTCGTTCATCTGCCACAGCTGGTGTGTGGGACCCACGGGGAAGGCGTCGACACCCGGCGCGGTCGCCGCGGCGTAGGTGATCTCCGCTGCCTCGGTGGGGTTGTCACGGGCATACACCCAGCCCTTCACGACGGCCTTGAGGAAGCGCTTCGCGGCATCGGCGTAGGCGGGATCGTCGGCCAGTCGCTGCGTGTCGGCCCAGATGGCATCCTGCAGCATGGCTCCGGCGGTGTCCTCGTACGAGATCACGTCGACGTCCTCCATCGTGTACAGATTCCCGGTGGCGGGGTTCACCGTTTCGAACAGCTGCGCGAGCTCGTTGTAGGTCATCGCCTGGGCGGCATCCACGTCGCGGTCCAGCAGCGCGTTCATCGAGAAGTCCTGCGTCGTGATCTGCACGGTCGAGGCGTCGAGGCCCTGATCGGCCATCGCGGCGAAGATCTCCCACTCGTTGCCGAAGCCCCACGAGCCGATGCGCTTGCCCTCGAAGTCCTCGACGCCGGTGATGCCGGAGTCCTTCCACGACACCTGGGTGGTGCCCGACTTCTGGAACACCTGGGCGATGTCGGTGAGCTCGACCCCCTGGTTCTCCAGCGTTCCGAGCACCTTGGGAACCCACGCGACGGCGAAGTCGACGTCGCCCGCGACGAGGGCGTCCTGCGGCACGATGTCGCCGCCCGAGGGGAGCACCTCGACGTCGTCGAAGCCCTCCTCCTGGAAGTACCCCTGATCGAGGGCGACGTAGTAGCCGGCGAACTGTGCCTGCGGCAGCCACTGCAGCTGCAGCTTCACCGAGGTCAGCGGGGTGAATTCGCCATCGGCCGCCGACGGCTCGGAGCCGCCTCCCGAGCAGGCCGAGAGGGCGAGGGTCGCGGCCGCGACCCCCGCGATCGCGCCGAGGGCGCGACGGGTGCTGTGTCTCATGGAAGGTCCTTCCGGTTCGGGTGGAGCGGGTGTCGGGTGGTGCAGGTTCCAGGTGTCGCCGCCGTCACGGGCGCAGGGCGCCGAGCCGTTTCGCGACGACGCGTTCGAGCAGGGCGGTGACGACGAAGAAGACGAGACCGATCGCGATGCCCCCGCCCACGAACGCCCAGGCCAGGGCCGCGCGGCCCGACTTGGCGTACGTGGCGATGGCGGTGCCGATGCCGTCGGCGGGGCCGCCGAAGTACTCCGCGACCAGGGCGGAGATGACGGCGAGGGATGCCGCGACCCGCACGCCCGTGAGCAGGTAGGGCAGCGCGGTGGGGAGCGTCAGCCGCAGGAACGTCTGTCCGCCGGTGGCGGCGGTGGCCCGGAACAGGTCGCGCTGCACCGGGCGCGTCTGACGGAGTCCGCGGAGGGTGTTGACGAAAACGGGCACGAAGGCCGCGATCCCGGCAACGGCTTGGCGTCCGAACTGACTAGACGCCCCGAACATGGTGTTGAGGATCGGGGTGAGGGCGACGATCGGCACCACCGCGAGGGCTGCGACCAGCGGCGCGGTCATGCCGTCGACCGGCCGCCAGGTGGCGGCGAGGGCGGCGAGCAGCACCGCGACGACGGTTCCGGCGAGCAGCCCCACGAGGGCGTTCGTGCCGGTGATGCCGGCCGCCTCCCACACCAGGGGGAAGCGCTCGACGAGCTCGGTCGCGACCGCGATCGGATCGGGCAGCATCCGCGGCGCGCTGCCCGAGGCGACGAACGCGTACCAGGCGAGCAGTCCCGCGAGCCCCACGACGACGGGGGCGGCCAGTCGCGCCCAGCCGGGCAGGGGCGTGGCGTTCATCGCGGACCTCCGGCGGTGACGGATGCCACGGCACGCCGGGTCACGGCATCCGTGGTCCGTCGGGGGATCCCGAATGCCACCGGCTGGCGCGCCGCGCGTCGGACCCCGTTCATCGTTCGTTCGCCCGCTGGACGGGGGCTCCGTGCAGCGCTTCGCGCACGGCGGTGACGCGGGCGAAGAACTCCGGCGACTCGCGGAGGTGGTCGTCGCGCTCGCGGCCGGGGCGGGTGTCGATCACGTCGGTGATGCGCCCCGGCCGAGGGCTCATGACGACGACGCGGTCGGAGAGGAACACCGCCTCGGGGATGGAGTGGGTCACGAACACCACCGCGGCACCGGTCTCGGCGGCGATGCGCGCGAGTTCGGACTGGAGCCGCTCGCGGGTCATCTCATCGAGCGCGCCGAACGGCTCGTCCATCAGCAGCAGCCGGGGCTGTGCGGCGAGGGAGCGGGCGATGGCGACGCGCTGCTGCATACCGCCGGAGAGCTGGTCGGGGTAGCGGCCGATGAAGTCGGTCAGCCCGACGAGTTCGGCGAGCTCCGCCACGCGGGCGTCGCGGCGGGCGCGGGACCACTTGTGCAGGTCGAGAGGGAGAGCGATGTTCGCGGCCACCGTCAGCCACGGCAGCAGCGCCGCCTGCTGGAAGGCGATGCCGTAGTCCTGGTCGAGGCGCGCCTGGCGCGCCGACTTGCCGTACAGCGTCAGTTCGCCGCCGGTGGGGCTGTCGAGGTCGGCGATGAGCCGGAGCAGTGTCGACTTGCCGCAGCCGGAGGGCCCGATCAGTGAGACGAACTCGCCCGCGGCGACGGTGAGGTCGACCCCGGTGAGGGCGCTCACCTCGCCGCCGGCGCTGGGGAACACCTTGCCGACGCCCGCGGCGCGGACGGCGAGGTCGGTGGCGGTCTGGGTGGTCATGCGGTGTCCTCTCCGCGACGGAAGCGGTGCAGAGCGACCCCGACGAGCGCGACGCCGCCGGCTGCGACGAGTCCCATCACGACGGTGCCGAAGGTGGGGGCCCAGGGGGCGGCAGGGTCGGATGAGGCTTGGCCGGCGAGCTGGATGAGCATGCGTCCGATGCCGCCACGGAGGCCGATCGAGACTTCGGCGACGACGGCGCCGACGACCGCGGACGCGGCGGCGAGGCGAAGCGCGGGCAACAGGTACGGTACGGCCGCCGGGAGGCGCAGTCGCACGAGCGTCTGCCCCCAGCCGGCCGAGTTCGCGCGCATCAGGTCGAGGTGCAGAGCGTCGGGCGCCGAGAGGCCGCGCAGCATGCCGACGGCGACGGGGAAGAAGGCCAGGTACGACGCGATGAGCGCCACCGACAACCACGGCGGCCAGGGGAAGCCCGAGCGGTCCACCTGGGTGCCGATGGCGTTGACCACCGGTGCGAAGGCGATGAGCGGCACGATCTGGCTCACCACGATCCACGGCAGGAGTCCCGCCTCGACGAGACGCCACCGTTGCATCGCGATGCCCAGGAGCGAGCCGACCACGACGCCGATCACCCAGCCGAGGGCGGCGAGGCCGAGCGTCATCCCCGCCGCTCCCGCGACGGACACGATCAGCGGTGGGGTGTCCCCGCCGCTCGTCGGTGCGAACATGCGCGTGACCATGTCCCACACGTGCGGCATGGCGCGGTCGTTCGTGCGCGGGAGCAGGATCACGCCGGAACCGGCCGATCCGTCGCTGCCGACCGTGAGGCCGTCGGCCGGGCCGAACGTCTTGTACAGCTCCCACGCGGTGACGACGACCGCGATACCGGCGATTCCCCATCCCGCTCGAACCGCGGCGGTGCGGGCGCGGGAGGAACGGATGCCGGAGTCCCGCGGCATCCGTCCCTCTTCCGCCGTCTCGACGGGCGCCGCCGTACCGGGGGCGATCACCTGGTCGGTCACGGGCGTGTCACCGCTTCGCCGTCACCGGGGGAGTGAGCGCGGGGATGACGGTCTCGCCGTAGACCCGCATCGTCTCCTCTTTGTTGTCGTGCTGCAGGTAGCCCGCGAACTGGGTGACGCCCAGGGCACGGAGCTTCTCGAGCTTGGCGATGTGCTCCTCGGCGGTGCCGAGCACGCAGAAGCGCTCCACGATCTCGTCGGGCACGAAGTCGACGTGGTCGTTGTTGCTCTTGCCGTGCGAGTTGTAGTCGTATCCGGTGCGCCCCGCGATGTAGTCGGTGAGGGCGGCGGGAACGTCGGAGCCGTCACCGTATTTGGTCACGATGTCGGCGACGTGGTTGCCGACCATCCCGCCGAACCAGCGGCACTGCTCGATCATGTGCGCGCGCGCCTCGGGGGTGTCCTCGCCGATGTACATCGGGGCGGCGACGCAGAAGGCGATCTCGTCGGGGTCTCGGCCCACGTCTTCCGCGGCCTTGCGGACGGTCGCGATCATCCACTCGGCGATGTCGAGGTCGGCGAGCTGCAGGATGAAGCCGTCGCCCACCTCGCCGGTGAGCTTCAGCGCGAGCGGACCGTAGGCGGCCACCCACACGTCGAGTTCCGACCCGCGACTCCACGGGAACTGCAGCGTCGCGCCGTTGTACTCCACGGCGCGGGAGTTGCCGAGCTCGCGGATGACGTGGATTGACTCGCGCAGCGCTTTCAGCGTCGTCGGGCGCCCGTTGGTGACGCGCACCGCGGAGTCGCCGCGGCCGATGCCGCAGATCGTGCGGTTGCCGTACATCTCGTTGAGCGTGGCGAACGTGGATGCCGTGACGGTCCAGTCGCGGGTCGCGGGGTTGGTCACGAACGGGCCGACGGTCACGCGGCGGGTGGCCGCGAGGATGGCGGAGTGGATGACGTAGGGCTCCTGCCACAGCAGGTGCGAGTCGAAGGTCCAGACGTGGCTGAACCCGTGCGCCTCGGCCAGCTGCGACAGCTGCACCGTGCGGGCGGCCGGGGGGTTCGTCTGCAGGACGACACCGAAGTCCATGGGGTCTCCTCTCAGATCAGGTACTGGCTCAGGCCGCGCTTGACGAACCGGCCGTCGCCCGGCGCGCCCAGGTAGGCGCCGTCGTCGACGACGACCTTGCCGCGCGAGATGACGGTGTCGACGTGCCCGTCGATCTCGTAGCCCTCCCACGCGGAGTGGTCCATGTTCATGTGGTGGGTCTTGCCCACACCGATGGACGTGTGACCGGCCGGGTCGTAGACGACGAGGTCGGCGTCGGCGCCGGGGGCGATCACGCCCTTCTTGCCGTACATCCCGAACATGCGTGCCGGCGTCGTGCTGGTCAGCTCCACCCACCGCTCGAGCGTGATCTGCCCCGTGACGACGCCCTGGTACATCAGGTCCATGCGGTGCTCGACCGAGCCGATGCCGTTGGGGATCGCGCGGAAGTCGCCCTGGCCGAGGGTCTTCTGGTCCTTCATGCAGAAGGGGCAGTGGTCGGTCGACACCATCTGGATGTCGTTGGTGCGCAGGGCCTGCCACATGTGGTGCTGGTGGCCCTCGTGCTTCGAGCGCAGTGGGGTCGAGCACACCCACTTGGCGCCCTCGAAGTCGCCCCACTCCTCGCTCGTGGCGCCGAGCTGATCCTCCAGCGAGAGGTAGAGGTACTGCGGGCACGTCTCGCCGAACACGTTCTGGCCGTTGTCGCGCGCCCAGGCGAGCTGCTCGACGGCCTGCTTCGCGCTGACGTGCACGACGTACAGCGGGGCGCCGGTGAGGTGCGACAGCATGATCGCGCGGTGGGTGGCCTCCTCCTCCATCTGCCACGCGCGGGCGACGCCGTGGAAGTACGGCGAGGTCTTCCCCTTCTCGATCAGCTGCTCGGCGAGCACGTCGATGACGGGACCGTTCTCCGCGTGCATCATCGTCAACAGGCCCGTGTCGGCGGCCACCTGCATCGCCCGCAGGATCTGCGCGTCGTCGGCGTAGAAGACGCCCGGGTAGGCCATGAACATCTTGAAGCTCGAGATGCCCTCGTCGATGAGCCCCGGCAGAGCCGCGAGGGAGTCGGCATCCACCCCTCCGACGATCTGGTGGAAGCCGTAGTCGATCGCGCAGTTGCCCGCGGCGAGCTCGTGCCAGTGGGCGAGGCCGTCCTGCACGCGCTCGCCGGTGCGCTGCACGGCGAAGTCGACGATCGTGGTCGTGCCGCCCCAGGCGGCGGCGCGCGTGCCGGTCTCGAACGTGTCCGAGGCACTCGTGCCGCCGAAGGGCAGCTGCATGTGCGTGTGCGCGTCGATCCCGCCCGGGATGACGTACTTGCCGGTGGCGTCGATGACGGTGTCGACGGATGCCGCGAGGTCGTGGCCGAGCAGGGTCGACCCGGGCGCGAGCACGGCGGCAATGCTCTCGCCGTCCAGGAGCACGTCGGCGGCGCCGCGACCCGTCGCCGACACGACGGTGCCGCCCGTGAGCAGGGTGGTGGCCATGTCAGGCCTCCACGATCTCGCCGTAGGTGTCGGGGCGGCGGTCGCGGTAGAACTGCCAGTCGTCGCGCATCTGCTGCACGAGGTCCATGTCGAGGTCGCGGATGAGGATCTCCTCGTGCTCCGACGAGCCCACCGCGCCGACATGGTTGCCCCGCGGATCGATGACCTGGCTCGTTCCGTAGAAGGTGACGGCGTCCTCGCCGTATTCGTTGTCCTCGCGGCCGACGCGGTTCGGCTGCAGCACGAAGTAGCCGTTCGCGACGGCGGCGCACGGGCCCTCGACCTCCCACAGGCGGTTCGAGAGGCCGGGCTTGGTCGCGTTCGGGTTGAACACCATGTGGGCGCCGTTCAGGCCCAGCTCGCGCCAGCCCTCGGGGAAGTGCCGGTCGTAGCAGATGTACATGCCCACCTTGCCGACCGCGGTGTCGAAGACGGGGTAGCCGAGGTTGCCGGGGCGGAAGTAGAACTTCTCCCAGAACTTGTCGAGGTGCGGGATGTGGTTCTTCCGGTAGCTGCCGAGCACGGTGCCGTCGGCGTCGACGAGCACCGAGGTGTTGTAGTACACCCCGGTCTGCGCCTCCTCGTAGATGGGCAGCACGCTGACCAGGCCCAGCTCCTTCGCCAGGGCGGCGAAGCGCTGGACGATCGGCCCGTCGACGGGCTCCGCGAAGCGGTAGTACTTCTGGTCCTGGGTGATGCCGAAGTACGGGCCGTAGAACAGCTCCTGGAAGCAGACGATCTCCGCTCCCCGCGCCGCCGCGTCACGGGCGAACTGCTCGTGCTTGTCGAGCATCGATTCCTTGTCACCGGTCCACGTGGTCTGCGTGATGGCCGCTCGCACCGTCGTCATGGGTCCTCCTCGATCTCTGTCCCGCGGGGGAATGCGGGTGGTCGCATTCTGGCGGGGTGTTCTGTTACTGTCGCGCCTGAACATTTCCCGACGATTTCGTCGGGTGACTTCGCCGTTAATTGGAGCCGCATGCTCTCTCCCCGCGCCCTCGGATCCCGCTCCGCCGCGGGGCTGGCGGCGGAGATCGCCCGCCTGGTCACCGACGGCACGCTCGTGCCGGGGGAGCGCCTTCCGACCGTGCGGCAGATGGCGGCCGACCTTGGCCTGTCCACCGGAACGATCGCGGCGGCGTGGCGCGCCCTCGCCCACGCGGGTGTCGTCACCTCCCGCGGTCGCTCCGGCACCTTCGTCCGCTCGGAGCGGCGTGAGTGGCTGAGTCCGCGGGTGCGCGGGATGTCCACGGGCGAGGGTCCACCCGCCGCGGCTCCCAGCGGACTCGGAGGGCGGGGCGCGCACGGCATACGTCTCGATCTCTCGCTCGGCACGCCCGACCCTGCCATGCTGCCCTCGCTCGAGCGGGCGCTCTCCCGGGCCCGTCCGCGCGCCGACACCGGCCGGTACCACGACCTTCCCGTCCTCCCCGAGCTGCACGACGCCCTCGTGGACGACTGGCCGGTGCGGACGGTCGAGGCACTCACCGTCGTCGACGGAGCGCTCGACGGCATCTCCCGCGCGGTCGAGCAGGTCGTGCGCTTCGGCGACCGGGTCGCGGTGGAGTCCCCGGGATTCCCGTACATCTTCGACCTGGTGGAGGCCACCGGGGGCGTCGCGCTGCCGCTCGCGAGCGACGCCGACGGCATCCTGCCCGGCTCCCTGGCGCGTGCGCTCGCGCAGCGTCCCTCGACACTCGTGCTCCAGCCCCGGGCGCAGAACCCCACCGGGGTGTCGATGTCGGTCGAGCGGGCGAGACGTCTGGCCGACGTGCTGCTCACCGTTCCGGGCGGGCGAGAGGTGACGGTGATCGAGGACGACCACTCGGCCCTCATCGCCACCGCTCCGGCGGTCACCCTCGCGCGGTGGCTCCCCGGCCAGGTCGTGCACGTGCGAGGGTTCTCGAAATCGCACGGCCCCGACCTGCGCATCGCCGCCCTCGGCGGACCCGCCCGTATCGTCGAGCGCATCGTGCGGCGCCGAATGCTGGGACCGGGGTGGACGTCGCGCCTGCTGCAGAGCGTGCTCCTCGAACTGCTCACCGACTCGCGCTCGGTCGCGCCGGTCCGCACGGCGCGACTCATCTACCGCGACCGGCTCGACCGCATGGCGGCGGCCCTGCGCCGCCTGGGCATCGACGTGGGCGCACCCGACGGCATCAACCTGTGGTTGCCCGTCCGCGACGAGCGCGCCGCCGTCGTCCACCTCGCCGCGGAGGGCATCGCGGTGGCCGCGGGCGGGCCGTTCATGGCCGACGCCTCCGCGCAGCAGCGGGTGCGGGTCACGGCGGGATCGGTCACCGAGAATGTGCGGCTGGTGGCCGACGCGCTCGCCCGAGCGGCATCCGCACCTCCGCTGTCGTAGGGGCCGTCAACCCCCGGATCCGATGTCGGAGGCGGCTCCTAGGGTGGATGCCATGACCGTTCCTTCTGTTCAGCTCAATGACGGAAACTCCATCCCCCAGCTCGGCTACGGCGTGTTCCTCGTGCCCGCCGACGACGCCGAGCGCGCCGTGTCCGAGGCCCTCGAGGTCGGCTACCGCCACATCGACACCGCCGCGATCTACAAGAACGAAGAGGGTGTCGGCCGCGCTATCGCCTCCAGCGGCATCTCCCGCGACGACCTCTTCGTCACCACGAAGCTGTGGAACGCGCGCCACGATGGCGACGACCCGCACGCCGCGATCGACGAGAGCCTCGAGAAGCTCGGCCTCGACGCCGTCGACCTGTACCTCGTGCACTGGCCGACCCCCAAGGCCGACAACTACCTCAACGCCTGGCAGAAGCTCATCGAGATCCGCGAGGCGGGCAAGACCCGTTCCATCGGCGTCTCGAACTTCCTCGTGCCGCACCTCGACCGCATCGTGGCCGAGACCGGGGTCACCCCCGTGGTCAATCAGATCGAGCTGCACCCCGCCCTCAGCCAGCGCGAGATCGCCGCCTGGGGCCAGGAGCACGACATGCACATCGAGTCGTGGGGCCCGCTCGGCCAGGGCAAGTACGACCTGTTCGAACTTCCCGCGGTGAAAGATGCCGCCGAGGCCCACGGCAAGTCCCCGGCGCAGGCCGTTCTGCGCTGGCACATCCAGCACGGCTTCATCGTGTTCCCCAAGTCGGTGCGCCGCGAGCGCCTCGAAGAGAACTTCGACCTGTTCGACTTCGAGCTCACCTCCGACGAGATGGCCGCGATCGACGCCGTCGACCCCGGTGACGGTTCGGGCCGGGTCGGCTCGCACCCCGACGACGTCGAGTGATCTGACAAGGCGCGCATGAACCGCCTCGCGAACGCCTCGAGCCCCTACCTCCGGGCCCACGCCGACAATCCCGTCGCGTGGTTCCCGTGGGGGGCCGAGGCGTTCGCGCTCGCGGCCGAGAGAGACGTCCCCGTGATGATTTCGATCG
Source organism: Microbacterium sp. Leaf151 (assembly GCF_001424225.1). Taxonomy (GTDB): domain Bacteria; phylum Actinomycetota; class Actinomycetes; order Actinomycetales; family Microbacteriaceae; genus Microbacterium. The sequence continues at coordinate 650,934 of NZ_LMOR01000003.1, forward strand.
GCTACAGCACCTGCCACTGGTGCCACGTGATGGCACGCGAGTCGTTCCAAGACCCCGAGATCGCCGCGATCCTCGACGACGGCTTCGTCGCGGTCAAGGTCGACCGCGAGGAGCATCCCGATGTGGATGCCGCCTACCTCGACGCCGCGTCCGCCTTCACCCCGCATCTGGGCTGGCCGTTGACGGTCTTCGCCTCACCCGAGGGGCGCGTGTTCTACGCCGGCACGTACTTCCCGCCCGCGCCGCGCCCGCCCCAGCCGTCGTTCCGCCAAGTGCTCGCCGCGGTCCGCGAGGCGTGGACCGAGCGCCGGAGCGAGGTGGATGCCACGGGCTCCTCGTTGCGCGACGCGCTCTCGGCCGCCGCGACCGCCCCCGCCGATGCGCCCCCGTCCCTCCTGCAGCTCGCCGCCGCCGCGCGCACCGTCGCCGCGCGCGAGGATCGCGAGTACGCCGGTTTCGCCGCGGGACCGGCCTTCGAGACGCCGAAGTTCCCGAACACGCCCGTGCTCCGCTTCCTGCAGCACCCCGCGCTCGCCTCGGACGCCCCCGAGGCGGCGGACGTGGCATCCCGCGCCCTGTCGGCCATGGCCGGCTCCGACCTGCACGACACCGTCGAGGGCGGCTTCTTCCGCTACGCCACCCGCCGCGATTGGAGCGTGCCGCACTACGAGCGCATGCTCACCGACAATGCGGGTTTGATCGAGGTCGCGCTCGCGGCGTCCGACGAGTCCGTCGCGACCGATGCGGCGCGCTTCCTCGTCGACGTGCTGCAGCTGCCGTCCGGCGGGATCGCCGCAGCCCAAGACTCGGAGTCGATCATCGACGGCGTCCGCAACGAGGGCGGCTACTACCGCGTGACCGACCGGTCGGCGCTGCAGCCCCCGGCTCTGGATGCCAAGGTGGTCACGGGGTGGAACGGCCACGCGATCGCCGCACTCGCCGCCGCCGGAACCCGCACCGACCCGCGCTTCCTCGAGGCCGCGCGTTGGGCGGCCGACGCGGTACTCGAGAGCAACGTTGCCGACGACGGCACGCTCCGGCGCGCGTCGCTCGACGAGATCCGTTCCGCCGCTCCCGCGACACTCGAGGATTACGGCGGCCTCGCGCGGGGCCTTCTCGCCCTCGCGCGGGCGACCGGCGAGGTCGCGTACGCCGAGCGCGCGCGGGGCCTCGTCGACCAGTGCCTCGGCGCCGACGGCATCCATCCTCCCGGCGGTGGCGATCCCGTGCTCGTCGCGCAGGGCATGCAGCCGCACGGAGTGCCCAGCGACGGCGCGTCGCCCTCGGGGCCGTCGGTGTTCGCCGCGGCAGCGCTCGACCTCTGGCGCCTGGGGGCGGGTGAGCGATACCGCACCGCCGCCGAGACCCTCGTGCGCGCCGCCGCCGAGGCCGCGCTGTCGACGCCCCTCGCGCACGGAGCGATCCTCGAGGTCGCGGTGGGTCTGGCATCAGCGCCGCGTCAGGTCGTCGTGGTGGGGGAGCCCGATGCCGAGATCGCCGACGCCGCGCGTCGGGTCGCCGCCGACGTGGTCGCCGTGGTGTCGCCCGCTCAGGCTGTCGCGTTCGCCGCGGCGGGCTTCGAGTTGTTCGAGGCCAAGGTCGCGTTGCGCGGCGAGGCGACGGCGTACGACTGCCGCGCGTTCACGTGCGCGTTGCCGACGACGAATCCGGCGGCGCTGGTCTGACGCGTGGGGCCGGGTGCGTCTGACGCGAGCGCGGGTCCGACTCGGCGGGCTGGACGGACCCGACACCCCGGACCACTCGCTCGCCCCAGTCCGCGGTCGACGGTGGGCCTCACGAACCGCGAGAGACGAAGTGCGGGCTCTGGATCAGTCCGAGAACGTTACCGAACGGGTCGACCACCGATGCCGTGATGAAGTCGGCTTCCCGTTCTACGACGGGTTCCCACTCTTTCGCGCCACGCTCGAGCAGATCCGCGACAACGGAGCGGAGGTCGTCCACGTGCCACCGCGCAATGACACCGCGCGGGCCGACGGCTCTCGACCCGGCGGCAGGGACGGGCGCGCCGGGCGCGAAACCTGCGGAGACGATCCCGAACTCGTCCTCGTCCGCTCCGAGCCTGAACTCCACGTAGAGCGGAGCGTCCGCATCCGGCCGCTGGAAGTACGGCTCGATGCCGAACACCGCGGCATACCAATCGCGGGCGCGTGCCACATCCTCAGCCCAGACGTTGACCTGTGCGATACCCCGAAAGCGCGAACCAGCCATGTTCCACCCTATCCAGCGTCCTCATGCCCTGTCATGACCAGGATCGAGCGGCAGATACGCGTCAGGCCACAGCTCTGCACCATATGCCCCGCGACTCACTGCTCTTCGATCGTCCGTAGGACCCCAAGGTCGCTATCCCACAGCCGTACCGGTTCAGTCTCCTCGAACGACGAGATTGCGGGGATGGTTGATCACCGGGGGTGGTTCGGGGTCATCGGGTGTGCGGCCGCAGGCTTGTCCGGCCGGGCGCCTCGGTTCGGCAACGACGGCATGGGGGCCGGCGCGGCAGATGACGGTGGTCCAGTGAGCCGACGCATACTTCGCGCCGGTCAGCGCATTGTCGAATCTCGCAGACGAGCTCTTTTCTCGCGGTATTCGCCCGCACATCTGCGAGTTGCGCGTGATTCTGCGAGCATCGTGGCGCCCGCGGTCGTTCCGCCGTTGTCGCCGCCCGCCGATCCGCCCTCAATCCAGCAGATGCCGCAAGAACCGCCCCGGCGCTTCCAAGAACCCGCGCTGCAGCCGCACCACCTCGAGGTCCTCCCACACGCTCTCGCGGATGCCCCACTCGCCGAGCTCGAGGATCGTTGCGCCCGGCAGCGCCGCCAGCACGGGGGAGTGGGTGGCGCAGATCACCTGCGTGCCGCGCGAGCGCATGCGGTCGAGGGATGCCAACCAGCGCAGGGTCGATGAGAACGACAGCGCCGCCTCGGGTTCGTCGAGGCACGCGAGCCCCGCGACGTAGCGCGGGTGGTCGAGCGCTTCGTCGAGCAGGGCGTTGAACGACTCGCCGTGGCTCATCGGGTGCAGGCTCGGCGGCGCGTCGGGCAGGTCGTCGCGCCACGAGTAGTAGCCGTGCATCGTCTCGGCGCGCAGGAAGAAGCCCCACCGCGCGGCGCGCGGGCTGCGTTCGACGCGCAGCCACTCGCCGAGCGGGCTCTCGGTACGGCGGGTCTCACCGCCGCCATTGGTCGACCCGCCCTCCGCGGGCAGGCCGTACGCCTCGGCGATGCCCTCGATCAGCGTCGACTTGCCCGAGCCGTTCTCGCCGACGAGGAAGGTCACGCCCGCGCCGAACTCCCACCCGTCGGCCCGCGCGACGTCGAGGAAGTGAGCCACGGCGGGGATGTCGGCCGGCCACGCCCGCGCATCGACGGGCGCGTCGCGGAACACCTTGACGCGCTGGATCGGCCGCGGGTCGTGCAGCCAGTCGTCGCCCCGTGACACGTCAGATCCAGCTGGGCAGCCAGTTGTGCAGGCGCCAGAACTCGTACGAGACGGGAAGGCCCGCCCACACCGGATACCAGAACGCCGAGATCCCGATGCAGACGACCAGGAACACCACCGCGATCACCTGTGCGTGGGCGCGCGAGAGCCGCCAGACGCCCCGCACGGCGTCTTGCAGGGCGAAAGCCACCGCGAGGACGAGGAAGGGCACCATCGCCACCGTGTAGAACTGGAAGATCGTGCGCTCGGGGTACAGCAGCCACGGGAGGTAGGTGGCGCCCAGGCCCGTCAGCACCAGCGCATGGCGCCAGTCGCGCACCAGGACGAAGCGCACGAGCAGATACACGGATGCCGCGATGCCCGCCCACCAGATGAGCGGGTTCGCGTTGCTCGAGATCGCCTCGGTGCAGCCGTTCGGCAGCGCGCAGCCGTTCACGCCGAAGTCGTCCTGGTGCCAGTACATCGAGGTGGGACGGATCAGGAAGGGCCACTGCCACGCGGGACTGGCGTAGCTGTGCGGGGTGACGAGTCCGACGTGGAAGCCGTACATCGACTCGTGGTAGGCCCAGAGGTTCTGCAGCGGTACGGGAAGGAATGACAGCAGACCGGTGCCCAGAGCTTCGCTGCTGCGCATGTAGCCGCCGGTGGTGAACAACCAGCCCGACCAGCTCGTCAGGTACACCACGAGAGACACCGGCACGATGAGCACGAACGAGATGAGGCCCTGGCGCACGGCATCCATCGGCCACTGCACGATGCCGACGCGGCGGCGCGCCAGCGCATCGGTGACAACGACGTAGATGCCGATCGCGGCGATCAGGTACAGCCCCGACCACTTCACCGCCGTGGCGGCACCGGCGGCGGCGCCCGCCGCCAGCAGCCACGGGCGGTCCCACAGCAACGGTCCCCAGTTGTGGGTGGTGCCGGGGAGTTCGTCCATGGCGGCGTCGAGACGGTCGCCGGTGCGTTTGTGATCGAGCGCGACGAACCAGAACGCCAGCACGACGAAGAAGGTCAGGAACACGTCGAGGAGCGAGGTGCGGCTGAGCACGATGCTCAGACCGTCGATCGCGATGAGACCGGATGCCACGGTGGCGAACGTGATCGAGCGGGTGAGGTTGTGCGCGAGCAGGTAGACCAGCAGCACGGTGGCTGTGCCGAAGATCACGGCCGACAGTCGCCATCCCGTGGCCGAGTCGGGACCGAGCAGCGCCATTCCGGCACCGATCAGGATGCGGCCGAGAGGCGGATGCACCACGTAGCTGCCCACGCCGGTGAAGATGTCGGTGTCGCCGGCGACGAAGCTCGGATCGGCGTTCTCGGGCCATGCCGACGGGTAGCCGAGCACCCACTGGCTCCACGAGTCCTTCACGTAGTACGTCTCGTCGAACACGAGCGCGTGCGGTGTGCCGACGTCGAACAGGCGCAGCACCCCGGCGACGATCGTGACGAGCGCCGGCGCCAGCCAACGCCACAGTCGGAGCCCCCGGGGGTCGCCCAGCAGCACGTCGCGCCATCGATCGAGGCGCGTGCGCTCCACCTCGGGACGCAGAGAGGGGACAGCGGTGCTCACGCGCCCCAGCATAAGGTGGGGCGGTGATCATCCTTGCGGCGACGCCGATCGGCAACCTCGGTGACGCCTCGAAGCGCCTCGTCGAGGCGCTCGAGAACGCCCGTGTGGTCGCCGCCGAAGACACCCGCACCACCCAGCGCCTGCTGGCGGGCCTCGGCGTCGAGAACCGCCCGCGGCTGATCGCCCTGCACGATCACAACGAGAAGGAGCGGGCGGCGGAGCTCGTCGAGCTCGCCCGCGAAGACGATCTGCTCGTTCTCAGCGACGCCGGTATGCCGACGGTGAGCGACCCCGGGTACGGTCTCGTCGCTGCGGCGGCCGCGGCCGGTGTCACCGTCACCGCCCTCCCGGGCCCGAGCGCCGTCGTCACCGCGCTCGCCGTCGCGGGGCTCCCCACCGACCGCTTCGCGTTCGAGGGGTTTCCGCGCCGCAAGCCCGGGGAGCGCCGCAGAGCCTTCGCGCAGCTCGCCTCCGAGGAGCGGACCCTCGTGTTCTTCGAGTCGCCGTCGCGACTGGCATCCACCCTCGACGACCTCGCCACGGCGTTCGGCGCCGATCGCCCCGCCGCCGTCTGCCGCGAGCTGACCAAGCTCTACGAAGAGGTCAAGCGGGGCACCCTCGCCGAACTCGCCGCGTGGGCCGCGGAGGGCGTGCGCGGGGAGATCGCGATCGTCGTGGGCGGAGCCGAAGCCCGCGAGGTGGCGTTCCCGGATGCCGTCACCCAGGTGCTCGAGCTCGTGCGCGGTGGGACGCGGCTCAAAGAGGCGGCCGCCGAGGTCGCGTCGCAGACCGGTCACTCCTCGCGCGAGCTGTACCAGGCGGGACTCGCCGTCAAGCGCTGACGCCCGTCCTCGGCCCGCACCGCGCGCGAGGGGTCGGAACGTGTCGCCGAGTATCGCCCGCGGCGACAAAGACGACCCCTCACGCGCCTGCTTGCGCGACCGGACGGCGGCGCGGTCGGGGCGTCACACGGTCGGCTGCGTCGGTGCCTCCTGCGTAGAATCCTCAAGTGACTTCCGGCCGATCCTTCTACATCACGACGCCGATCTACTACCCCAGCGATCTGCCCCACATCGGGCACGGGTACACGACCGTCGCCGTCGACACTCTCGCGCGCTGGCACCGCCAGGCGGGCGATGACACCTGGATGCTGACGGGCACCGACGAGCACGGCCAGAAGATGCTGCGCGCCGCGGCCGCCAACAACGTCACGCCGCAGGAATGGGTCGACAAGCTCGTCACCGAGTCGTGGTTCCCGCTCCTCGAGACGCTCGACGTCGCCAACGACGACTTCATCCGCACGACGCAGCCACGACACGAGGAGCGCGTGCAGCAGTTCGTGCAGGCGCTGTTCGACCGCGGCTACATCTACGCGGGCGAATACGAGGCGCTGTACTGCGTCGGCTGCGAGGAGTTCAAGCCCGAGGCCGAGATCGTCGACGGCACCGGTCCCTTCGAGGGCCTCAAGGTGTGCGCGATCCACTCCAAGCCCCTCGAACTGCTGCAGGAGAAGAATTACTTCTTCAAGCTCAGCGAGTTCCAAGACAGGCTGCTCGAGCTGTACAAGACCGAGCCCGACTTCGTGCGGCCCGAATCGGCGCGCAACGAGGTCGTCTCGTTCGTCCGCAGCGGTCTGAAAGACCTCTCGATCTCGCGCTCGGCGTTCGACTGGGGTATCACGGTGCCCTGGGACCCCTCGCATGTCATCTACGTGTGGGTCGACGCGCTGCTCAACTACGCCACCGCCGTCGGCTACGGCAACGACCCCGAGCAGTTCGCCCGCCGCTGGCCGGCGTTCCACGTGGTCGGCAAAGACATCCTGCGCTTCCACGCCGTCATCTGGCCGGCCATGCTCATGGCCGCCGGTCTCGACGTGCCCCGCGGCGTCTTCGCCCACGGGTGGCTGCTCGTCGGCGGCGAGAAGATGTCGAAGTCGAAGCTCACCGGCATCGCGCCCACCGAGATCACCGACGTGTTCGGCTCCGACGCGTACCGCTTCTACTTCCTCTCCGCCATCGCCTTCGGGCAAGACGGGTCCTTCTCGTGGGAAGACCTGTCGGCCCGCTACCAGGCCGAGCTCGCCAACGGTTTCGGCAACCTGGCGTCGCGAACCGTCGCGATGATCGAGAAGTACTTCGAGGGGGTCGTGCCGTCGGCCGGCGCCTATGCCGAGGGCGACCTGGCGATCCAGAAGATCGTGGCGGATGCCGCGGCAGCCGCCGACTCCGCCGTGGAGCGCTTCCGCATCGACGAGGCCATCGCCGCCGTCTGGACCATCGTCGACGCTCTCAATGGCTACATCACCGAGAACGAGCCGTGGGCCCTCGCCAAAGACGAGGCGCAGCGCGAGCGCCTCGGCACGGTGCTCTACACCGCGGCCGAGGGTCTGCGCGCCCTCGCGGTGCTGCTGTCGCCGGTCATGCCGAGCTCGACCGAGAAGCTGTGGAGTGCCCTCGGCGCCGACGAAGGCCTCGGGCTTCTCGTCGAGCAGCCTCTCCGCCGGGCGGGGGAGTGGGGCGCGCTGGGTGCCGGGGCGAAGGTCACCGTTCTCACGCCGTTGTTCCCGCGCGTCGAGCAGGCGTGACGCCCGTGACACCGGAGCCGGCCCCGGCGTCCGGCGCGGCTGACGGTGAGCAGCAGGGCTCCCGTGCGGCGGCGCCCGGCCCGACCAAGGGTTCGGCCGCCGGATCGACTTCCGTCGAGCGCCCCCGCGGCACGATCCAGGCGGGTGACCCCAGCCAGTACGTGCGCGAGCGCAGTGCCGACGGCCGCCGCGACGTCAGCTATCCGCCCGCGCCCGAGCCGCTCGGCATCCCGGTCTACGACAACCACACCCACCTCGAGATCGAGGACGGCGACACCGGGCTGTCCCTCGACGAGCAACTCGAGCGCGCGCTGACCGTCGGCGTGCACGGCGTCGTCCAGGCCGGCGGCGACGTCGACTCCTCGCGCTGGTCGGCGTGGGCCGCGCGCTCGCACCCGCGCGTGCTCGCCGCCGTCGCGATCCACCCCAACGAAGCTCCCGAGTACGAACGGGCGGGCGAGTTGGATGCCGCGATCGCCGTGATCGACGAGCTCGCCGCCGAGCCGCGCGTGCGGGCGATCGGCGAGACGGGCCTGGACTTCTTCCGCACCGGGGCCGATGGCATCCCGGCGCAGATGCGCTCATTCGAGGCGCACATCGCGCTGGCGAAGAAGCACGGGATGGCCATGCAGATCCACGACCGCGACGCGCACGACGCGGTGCTCGAGACCCTCGAGCGCGTCGTCGCGCCCGACAAGACCGTGTTCCACTGCTTCTCGGGCGACGCCGACATGGCGCGCATCGCCGCCGACCGCGGCTACTACCTGTCGTTCGCCGGCAACGTCACGTTCAAGAACGCGCAGAACCTGCGCGACGCCCTCGCCGTGACGCCGCTCGATCGCATCCTCGTCGAGACCGACGCGCCCTTCCTGACGCCGGCACCGTACCGGGGCCGCCCGAACGCGCCGTACCTGATCCCGGTCACGCTGCGCTTCCTCGCGGCGGAGCTGGGCATCGACGCCGACGAACTGGGCGCCCAGGTCGCGGCGAACACGCTGCGCGTCTACGGCGCCTTCGAGGACTGACCCGCGCACCGCGCTCGCCGCCCGCGCTCCCTCCCTTTCACGACTAGGGCTGTCGTCGGGGTTGCGCGAACCCGCTCGGGTAGCCCTCGCTCAGCCCTGCGCCTCCGAATGCGATGGAGGTCGTGCAGATCGCGGAGGTTGCACTCATCGCCACCCACGCGACCGCGCAAGCCGACGGATCCGGAGGACGCGCGACGCGGCGCACAACCTCAGTGATGTGCGTGACCTCACCCGCTTCTTCCCGGATGCCGCTGACTCTGTGCGAATCGCTGAGGTAACGCCCGCGGTAGACCCCCACGCGCGCGAGAGGCCGGCACCCCGCGGGGCGCCGTCCCTCCGGCATCCGCTATGCCTTCGCTCTGGTCTTCGGCTTGTCGACGAACAACGTCTCGGCCTGTTCGAGCTCCATGCCCTTGGTCTCGGGGATGCGGAAGGCGACGTAGAAGAACGACAGCGCCGCGAACAGTGCGTACATGCCGTAGGTGAGCGGGAGCGACCAGCTCGACATCGCGGGGAACGACACCGTGATGGCGAAGTTGGCGATCCACTGCGCACCGGCGGCCACGCCGAGGGCTCGACCGCGAATGCGGCTCGGGAAGATCTCGCCGAGCAGCACCCACACCAGGGGTCCCCACGAGGCGCCGAAGCCGACGACGAACAGGTTGGCGGCGACGAGAGCCACCGTGCCCCACGGGGCCGGGAGCGAGACGTCCTCGCCGCTGCCCTGCGCGAAGGTGAACGCCAGGGCCATCGCGCCCAGCGATACCGTCATCAATACCGAACCGGTCAGGAGGATCGGCTTCCGCCCGACGCGGTCGACGAGGAAGATCGCCACCAGGGTCACCAGCACGTTGGTGATCGAGGTGATCACCGAGATGAGCAGCGAGTCGCTCTCCTGGAATCCGACCGCCTTCCAGAGGGTCGTGGAGTAGTAGAAGATCACGTTGATGCCGACGAACTGCTGGAATGCCGACAGGATGATGCCGATCCAGACGATGCGCTGAAGGCCGAGCACCGGTCCGCGCAGCGATACATTCGCGTTCTTGCGGTCGGTGTCGATCGCCTGCGTGAGGTCTTTCATCGTCTTCTCGAGGTCCGCGGGCGGCACGAGCCGGGCGAAGATCGAGCGGGCCTCGTCGACCCGGCCCTTGGCCAGCAGGAACCGCGGGGACTCGGGAACGGTGAACGACAGGATGCCGTACACCGCCGCCGGCACGACGCCGACGAGGAACATCCACCGCCAGGCCTCCATCCCGAACCACAGCTCATTGGCGGCGCCGCCCGCGCTGTTGGCGAGCACTGCGTCGGAGAGGAGCGCTCCGAAGATGCCGAGCGTGATCGCGAGCTGCTGCAGCGACGCCAGCGAACCGCGGATCTGGCGGGGTGCGACCTCGGCGATGTAGGCGGGGGCGACGACCGAGGCGATGCCGATGCCGAGACCGCTCATGACGCGCCACAGGATGAGATCGGGGACGCTGAAGGTGAGGGCTGCGCCGATCGACGAGACGAAGAACAGCACGGCACCCAGCAGCATGACCTTCAGCCGGCCCCAGCGGTCCGACAGTGCTCCGGCGACCACGGCGCCGACGGCGCAGCCGAGAAGCGCGACGGCCACGACGAAGCCGGTGAGCACCTGGCTGAGCTCGAAGTTGCTCTCGACGGCGTCCACCGCACCGTTGATGACCGAGGAGTCGAACCCGAAAAGGAACCCGCCCACGGCGGCGGCGAGGGACAGCCCGATCGCTCGTCGCCCGTACGGGCTCCGGAGCGTGAAGGCGTTGGAGGGGATCGACTGCGTCTGACTCACCCGCCCACGCTACTCCCGGCTCTCGCGCCGGAGGGGTTCTGGCGGCGCCCTGACTACAGTGGAACAATGCCCGTTTCCCTGCTCGGTGCCGCCGAGATCCGTCGGCTCGCTGCCGACCTCGACGTCACCCCGACCAAGAAGCTCGGGCAGAATTTCGTCGTCGACGCCAACACGGTGCGCAAGATCGTGCACGCCGCGCGGGTCACCTCATCCGATCGCGTCGTGGAGATCGGGCCGGGCCTGGGCTCCCTCACCCTGGCGATCCTCGAGACCGGCGCTTCGGTCGTCGCCGTCGAGATCGACCACCGCCTCGCGGAGCGCCTGCCCGCGACCGCGTCGGCGCACGACGTGCCGGCCGACCGCCTCACGGTGATCGACGCCGATGCCCTGCGCGTCGACGATCTGCCGGGCGAGCCGAGCGTGCTCGTGGCCAACCTGCCGTACAACGTCTCCGTTCCCGTGCTGCTGCACTTCCTCGAGACCTTCCCCTATCTCCAGCGCGGTGTCGTCATGGTGCAGGCCGAGGTGGGGGAGCGACTCGCCGCCCCGCCGGGCTCGAAGATCTACGGGGCCCCGAGCGTCAAGGCTGCGTGGTACGGCTCGTGGCGTCTGGCGGGGACAGTGTCGCGGCAGGTGTTCTGGCCCGTCCCGAACGTGGACAGCGTGCTCGTCGGCTTCGACCGGGATGCCGAGCCCCGCGGCACCGAGGAGCACCGGCGCCGCACCTTCCAGATCGTGGATGCCGCCTTCCAGCAGCGCCGCAAGATGCTGCGGCAGGCGCTTGCGGGCGTGCTGGGCGGCACGGCGGCCCAGGCGTCGGCGGTGCTCGAGCAGGCGGGCGTCGACCCGACGCTGCGCGGCGAGCAGCTGACGGTCGACGACTACGCCCGCGTCGCCGCACTCTGACGCGCCGCCACTGCGAGCGCCGGCTCCGGCGGCGCCGTCGGGGTCGCGGCGTGCGGCGCGTAGGTGCACAACGGCGGGGCGTTCGGCGACACGCCGTAGGGCGCCGGGTCTTTAGCGGCGTGTCGGGTGCGGCGCCCGCCGTCGTGTTCCGGATGCCAGGAGCTGGACGGCGGTGTCGCCGACGCGCACAGCCGCGTCAGGGTGAATTACCGACGTGTTCATCACGCGTTCGCGAAACATGTCTGTAACATTTTGAGGCACCGGGAGCATCACGCCGGTGACGAGGCCGCACCCGACGGCCCGAGAGGAACTCGAGATGCGCTACTCCGAATACCCCCGTGCCGAACGTGTGCTGCTGCACCTCAGCGACACCCACCTACGTGCCGGCGGCACTCGGTTGTACGACAGCGTCGACTCCGAGGCCTACCTCGCCCGCGCGGTGGCGGCCATCGACGCGTCGGGCGTGCGACCGAACGCCCTGGTGTTCACGGGCGACCTGGCCGATTTCGGCGAGGCCGATGCGTACGAGCGCGTACGCGCGCTGGTGGAGCCGCTCGCCGAGCGCCTGGGGACGCGCGTGGTCTGGGTCATGGGCAACCACGACGACCGCACCGCGTTCCGTGCGAGCCTGCTTCCCGGCGACGGCGCCGACCCGACCGCGCCGGTCGACCGCGTCGACGAGTTCGACGGCCTTCGCATCATCACTCTCGACACCTCGGTGCCGGGCGCCCACCACGGTGAGGTCGGCGCCGACCAGCTGACGTGGCTCGCCGATGTGCTGGCCACCCCCGCCCCTCTCGGAACCATCCTCGCGATGCATCACCCGCCCGTGCCGAGCGTCCTCGATCTGGCCGCCTCGGTGGAACTCCGCGACCAGCGCAGCCTCGCCGCCGTCCTGCGCGGGAGTGACGTCCGCGCGATCCTCGCCGGTCACCTGCACTATTCGACGTTCGCCACGTTCGCCGGTATCCCCGTGTCGGTGGCATCCGCCACCTGCTACACGCAGGACCTCATGGTTCCGGTGGGGGGAACGCGCCCGCAAGACGCGGCCCAGGGCTTCAACATCGTCCACGTCTACGACGAGACCGTCGTGCACTCGGTCGTCCCGCTCGGGGCAGCCGAGGCGCTGCAGTACGTCGATGCCGCCGAGTCGCAGCGGCGCCTGCGCGAGGCCGGGCTCGTCGTCCCGGCCACGCGTGAGCTCAGTGGACCGGTGTCGCCGCCGACGACGCCGCTGCCGATCCTGCGCTGACCGCGGGCTTCTCCCAGGGGGCTGCGACCGGGAAGTACCGTTCGAGGCATGCCCGGAGCGCCGGCACGCGCACTTCTTCGGGGATCTCGGGCACGCTGCCGTCGTTGAGGCAGAACATGTCCGTGTCCCGACGTGTGACGAGTCGCTCCATGGTGCGCAGGGAGTCGAGCTGGGTGGTCTGCACGTAGCGGGTTCGGGGCTCGGTCGTCACGATCGCGCGACCGGTCGCCAGCGCGTAGTAATGGTACAGGCTGTTCGTGACCGAGATGTCGGTCGCCGAACGGAAGCGGCTCGCGGCGGTGCGGGCGTAGTCGTCGGCGAACTCCTGCTCCAGTTCGGCCGCGACCGAGCGACGCAGTGGGGTGGCGCAGTGTTCGAGGTCGAGCGTGATGACCCGGCCGAAGCGCTTTTTGAGCAGGGCGCGGTTCACACGCAGTCCGTTGTCGTGGCCCGATCGGTCGATGTGCGAGGGACCGCTGCCGATACGCACGCCACTCTCGACGAAGCGGCTCACGCCGCCGCCGCTGAAGAACAGCTCGGGTGTCACGGGGCGCCCGAAGAACATGTCGTCGTTGCTGTAGAGGAAGTGTTCCGCCAGACCCGGGATGCGGTGCAGCTGGGCCTCGACCGCGTGGGAGTTGTGCGTGGGGAGCACCGAGGGGTCGGCGAAGAACTCCTCGCTGCGCACGATCGTCACCTTGGGGTGATCGGCGAGCCATTCCGGCGTGGGGGAGTCGGTGGCGATGAAGATGCGGCGCACCCACGGTGCGTACATGTGCACGCTGCGGAGCGCGTAGCGCAACTCGTCGACCTGGCGGTAGCGGGCGGCGTTGTCGTCGCCATCGCCGACGACGTACCCCTTCATGCGCGCGGCGCGCTGCCGCTGGAACTCGCTCGACGACCCGTCGACCCACGAGAAGACCATGTCGACATCGGCGGTGAATTCGTTCGGGTGGGGGTCGAACATGCCCGAGATGGTCTGCCACCGGCGCCCGTAGCGCTCCACCTCGACGAGGTCGAGGTCGGTCGCGGCGAACCGGCGGCGGCTGAGGGCGCTCGGACGGGGCGCTTCGATCGTCTTCTCGCCGAAGCGCCAGAGCTCGAGGCGGGGGGCGAGCGATGCGCCGTAGCGATACGAGCCCTCCGTCGAGGTGCGCGGGCGGAAGACCGCGTACGCCTGTACGGATCCGGCGGTGGGGTGCACGCTGTGCGCGGGCACGGGGTCCTCGCCGCGGGCCTTCATGTAGACCGGGCCGAGTTCGGGGTCGCGCAGCGCCTCGATCGCGGCTTCGGCGTGGGCGGTGTCGACGACGAGCTTGGGGCGGCGGTTCGCGTCGCGCACCAGCAGAACGCGGATCCCCGCGGCCTCGATCGCGGCGGCGGCGGTCAACAGGTCTTCCCGTTCGGCGACGGCCGGGGTCGCGGTGTCGTCGACCATGTGCAGGATGCCGTCATGCATCCGGATGTCGGAGCGGGATAGCAGCGCGCGCCATGGGTCGGCGTCGATCGACAGGGGGACCATTGGGCGCATGCTGCCTCCTCGGGGGTAGGGGACGGTATCCGGTCACCGTACGGTTCCGGGGTTTCGAAGACGTTTCGGCAGCGGCGGCGAACGTCGGGGAGCGGAGCGCTACTGTCGAAGAGTGACTCAGATCGCTCGCTCCGGACCGGACCTCCCCGTACCGACTGGGGAGCGGCGGGGGGCCTCGGACCGAAGCCTCAGTCTCGCACACGCGGGCAGCGGTGGACGAGCGGGGGCGGGAGAACGGCGATGACCACGCACACCCCCTCATCCGTGCGCGTACGCGCGCCCGGCAAGATCAACGTCTTCCTCGAGGTCGGCGACGTGCAAGACGACGGTTACCACGAGCTCGCGACTGCTTTCCAGGCGGTGTCGCTCTACGAGGAGATGACCGCGACGCCCGCCGACGAGATGTCGCTCGAGGTGTCGTCGCGCGGACCCGTCGACATCGACGGCGTCCCCACCGACGATCGCAACCTCGCCATCCGCGCCGCCCGATTGCTGGCGCAGACCGCAGGAGTGGACCGCGGCGCTCACCTGTCGATCCGAAAGGCCGTGCCGGTGGCCGGTGGAATGGGCGGTGGGTCGGCGGACGCGGCCGCCGCGCTGGTCGCGTGCGACGCATTGTGGGGGCTGGGGATGCCGATGAGCGAGCTCTCGCGACTGGCCGCGCGCCTCGGTGCCGACGTGCCGTTCGCGTTGATGGGCGGTACGGCGGTGGGCACAGGTCGCGGCGACGAACTGAGTCCGGCGCTGGCACGCGGCCGGTTCGACTGGGTACTCGTGCCCAACGACGTCGGCATATCGACGCCGGTCGTCTACGGCGAGCTCGACGCCCATCGTGAGCGCCACGCGGTCGACATCGGCCCCGCCCCGCGCGTGCCCGCCGTCGACCCCGATGTGCTGCACGCGCTCCGGCAGGGAGACGCGAAGATGCTCGCAGCGACACTGCGCAACGACCTGCAGGCCCCCGCGTTGCACCTGCGTCCGGATCTGGCACGCGTGCTCGAACGCGGTGAGAGTTCGGGGGCCCTCGCCGGTCTCGTCTCGGGCTCGGGTCCCACCCTCGCCTTCCTCGCGGCCGACGAGGCATCCGCGATCGACCTGCAGGTGACGCTGAGCGCCGCCGGCCTCGTCGCGCTGCACGTGCACGGCCCGGTCCCCGGCGCCCGCGTGGTCTGAGGGCCGCATCGGGTTCCGGTCCCTTCGACCAGCGCAGGGACCTCGGCCGCAGCGCAGGGACCTCGGCTGCGGCCGTGGCTCGGGACCTCCGGTGTCGATCAGGGACCTCGACACCGGCTCAGAGCGCTCGCGGGGCGGAGGTGGCTGAGCCTGGCGAAGCCACCGGAACGGCGGATGGCGCGGCACCATAACCCAGGTGGACATACGGGGCAATCTTCAGATCGAGCGATCCGTACCTCGCTACCCTCGTCCGAGGTGGTTCGTCACCGCTGGGTGCCGTGCCCGCGGGGCGCCACGAAGGGGGTATCCCATGAAGGCAGTGCTCGACGGCGTCGTTATCGCCGAAGCGGACCGCGACGACCTGGCATCGATCGAGGGCAACTGGTACTTCCCGCCGCAGGCCGTCCGCGACGGTGCTCTGCAGCAGAGCCCCACCCCCTACACGTGCCCCTGGAAGGGTGCAGCACAGTACTGGAGCATCTCGCTCGACGGTGCCGAGCTCACCGATGGCGCGTGGTCCTACCCCGACCTGCGCCCGGGCGCGGTCGACCGCGTCGGCAAGGACTTCGCCGGCTACGTCGCCTTCGACCGCAAGGTCGTGGTCTCCGACTGAGGTCGGTCGAACCCATGATCGAGTTCTCGGCCGTCTCAAAGGTCTTCCCCGACGGCACCCGCGCCGTCGACGATTTTCACCTGGTGATCCCCTCACGTAAGACGACGGTGTTCGTCGGATCGTCCGGGTGCGGCAAGACCACGCTGCTGCGGATGATCAACCGCATGGTCGAACCGTCTTCCGGCTCGATCGAGATCGACGGCGACGACATCGGCGGTAAGCCGGCCGTGCAGCTGCGACGCAGCGTCGGCTACGTGATGCAGAATTCGGGACTCCTTCCCCACTTCACCGTCGCCGACAACATCGCCACCGTGCCGGTGCTGCAGGGCCAGAACCGCAAGGCCGCGCGCACGCGAGCCCTCGAGCTGATGAAGACCGTCGGGCTCGATGCCGCGATGGCGGACCGCTACCCCAGCCAGCTCTCGGGCGGGCAGCAGCAGCGGGTGGGCGTCGCGCGCGGACTCGCCGCCGATCCCAACATCCTGCTGATGGACGAGCCGTTCGGCGCCGTCGACCCGATCGTCCGCGATGAGTTGCAGCAGGAGCTCATCCGCCTGCAGAGCGACATCGGCAAGACGATCGTCTTCGTCACTCACGACATCGACGAGGCCTTCCTTCTGGGCGACCAGGTCGTCATCCTCGAAAAGGGGGCCAAGATCGCCCAGGTCGGCACCCCCAGCGAGATCGTCGAGAACCCGGCATCCGATTTCGTGGCGAGCTTCATCGGCGCCGTGAAGGGTAAGCGCGCGCTCCACCTCAAGCAGACGCCGACCGGAACGGTCGTGGTGGATGCCGAGGGACGCACGCAGGGCGCCCTGAGAGACGAGCCGGTGTCGTGACCTGGCTGTGGGGAAACTTCCCCCTCGTGCTGGATCTCACGCTCAACCACATCCGGTTGAGCATCATCCCCATCGTGCTCGGGTTCGTGATCGCCGTGCCGCTGGGACGCCTGACTCTGACCAGCCGGTACGCTCGCGCCACGATGATCACGGCGATGAGCCTGCTGTACACGATCCCGTCGTTGCCGCTGTTCGTGATCCTGCCCGCCATTATCGGCACGCGCGTCCTGAGCGACACGAACCTCATCGTCGCCCTCACGATCTACGCCGTCGCCATCATGGTGCGCGCGACCTCCGACGCCTTCTTCTCGGTGTCGGCCGACACCAAGCAGGCGGCCACCGCCATGGGCTTCTCGGCGTGGCGTCGATTCTGGCGCGTCGAGTTCCCGCTCGCGGGACCCGTCATGCTCGCGGGACTCCGCGTCGTGTCGGTGTCGACGATCGCCCTGGTCTCGGTCGGCGTGCTCATCGGTTCCGAGAACCTCGGATACCTGTTCACCAACGGCAAGCAGCGCAACAACCTCGAAGAGGTGGCCGTGGGCATCATCGCCACGCTCCTCATCGCCCTCCTGTTCGATCTCATCCTGGTGACACTGGGACGCATCCTCATGCCGTGGGTCCGCGTCGACCGGGGCACGCGCCGACGCGCCAAGCGCGACGTCGCCCTCACCCACCTCGCATCGGGGGGCACCGCGCCCATCGCCGCGGGTAACGCTGTTCTCCCGGGGGGCCGCGAGTGAACCTCTTCCTCGACGCGATCGCGTGGATCTTCGCGCCCCAGAACTGGCAGCCGGGGGGACAATCCCCCTTGCCCATCCAGGACCGCCTTCTCGAGCACCTGCTCTATACGGCCCTCGCCGTCGTGATCGCGGCGCTCATCGCCCTGCCGTTGGGGTTCTACATCGGTCACACCGGGAAGGGCCGCCAGTTCGTCATCGGATTCACCGGTGCCATGCGCGCCCTGCCTACCCTGGGCGTGCTGTTCTTCCTGACGATGGTGCTCGGTTCGGTCGTGAGGGGCCCGTCCGGCATCTTCTGGGGCACGATCGTCGCCCTCGTCATCCTCGCGATCCCCTCCATCCTGGCGGGGGCGTACGCGGGTCTCGAGTCGGTCTCGCGGCCCGTCATCGACGCCGCCCGCGCGGTCGGCATGACCGAGATGCAGATCCTGACGCGCGTCGAGATCCCTCTGGCCCTGCCGCTGATCATCGGCGGACTCCGCGCGGGCACCCTGCAGGTCATCGCCACCGCGGTCATCGCGTCCTACGCGGGCCTCGGCGGGCTGGGCCGCATCATCAGCAGCGGAATCGGTCTCAACGACTACGACCGCATCCTGGGCGGCGCCATCCTCGTGACGGTGTTCGCCCTCGTCGTCGACGCGCTGTTCGCGCTCGTCCAACGCTTCACCCGCGGCCCCGGAGTCGGCGCCGGCGGCCGAGGAAACAAAGTCCGTCGAGGGGCGTCCCGTCCCGAGTCGGTGGTGGAAACACCAACCCACGAGAGGAATGTCACAGCATGAGCATTTTCAGTAAAGGCCGGGTCGCCGCGGGCGTCATCGCGGTCGGGGCCGTCGTGGCCCTGGCAGGGTGTTCGCAGGCGGATCCCACCGCTCCCGACACCGGTAATGCCGGTAGCGGCGACTCGAGCCAGATCACCGTCGGGTCGTTCGCGTTCCCCGAGAGCGAGATCCTCGGCGAGATCTACGCCCAGGCCCTCGAGGCGAAGGGCTTCGACGTCCAGACCAAGTTCAACATCGGCCCACGTCAGCAGACGATTCCGGCCCTGCAGGACGGCTCGATCAACCTGATCCCCGAGTACAACGGCAACCTGCTGGCGTACTACGACACCGAGTTCACCCAGCGCACGACCGAAGACGTCGACGCGGCGCTCACCGACGCCGTGGCGGCGGACGACCTCGTCGTGTACTCGTCGGCCGAGGCCGAAGACAAGGACGCCTACGTCGTCACTCAGGCGTACGCGGAGGCGAACGGCCTGACCTCCATCGCCGACCTGGCGAAGGTGCAGCCGTTCAGCCTCGGTGCCAACCCGCAGTTCGCGGAGCTGGGATACGGCATCCCGGGTCTGGCCTCGGTGTACGGCGTCAGCAACGTGACCTTCGTGCCCTACGAGGACTTCGGCGGTCCCGACACCGTGCGTGCGCTCGTCGACAACACCGTGCAGGTGGCCGACATCTACACGACCTCGCCCGCGCTCGTGGCCGAGAACCTCCTCGTGCTCGAAGACCCTGAGAACCTGATCGCGGCGCAGAACGTGCTCCCGCTGCTCAGCGCGTCCATCGACACGCCGGAGCTGAAGGAGGCGCTCGACGCCGTCTCGGCCAAGCTGACCACCGACGACCTGATCGCCCTGCGCGACCGCGTCGAGGGGAGCGAGCAGGCATCGGCGTCCACCGCCGCCGCCGACTGGCTGAAGGAGGCCGGGCTGGTCTGATCCAGCGTCGCCGCACCACGACGAAGGCCGTCCCGTTGGGGGCGGCCTTCGTTGTCGTGCCTGTTCGACGTCATTGCACGGCAGGCTCACACACACGGCCCCCGCCACGCTCATCGATGGCCCTGGACGCACCGTTCTCGTCGTGGGATGCCTCGTCTCGCCGCCGCCGGGTGAAGTACGGGCGCTTCGTGTTGATTTCCCTGTGACGCCGTCGGCGCGAGGTCACGGTGGTTCTGAGGATGGAGGGGACCGGGCCGCATGTCCGCGTGCCGTGTGTCCACTCGAACCTGGAGTCCACATGACTGATCGTCTTCCTTTCGCCCGCTCCGCGTCGGAGCCTCCGGAGTCTTCCTCCGGAGCGTCTTCGCTGCCGTCGCGTCGCACCGTCGTCGGGGCAGCGCTCTGGTCTGTGCCGGCGATCACGCTGGTCGCCAGCACGCCGGCGTTGGCGCTGTCGGGCACGTATGCGGTGGATATCGCCGCGCCGACCGGCGTGCTGCCGGCGAGTGGAAGCACCCCGCTGACCGTGACCATCGCGAGCGGGGGCGCGCCGGCCGCCGGAGTGGCCGTCTCGCTCACCGGCCCTTCGGGGGCACAATTCGGCGGTGCAGCAGGTGTCACCGATGCGAACGGTGTCTACGCGACGACGATCGATCTGGCGACGCCGTGGACCACCCCCGGGAGCTCGGCGATGGTGACGGCCCTCGTCGGCGGCGAGTCGACCACCCGCGTCTTCACGGTGTACGGGGCCAATCTCCTCGTCGGCGGAAACAACTCCGGCGGGCAGCTGGGCCTGGGATGGGCGTCGGGACCGATCGGCGCGATGCGTCAGACGTCGCTGGTCTTCCCGTCGCCCGTCGTCGATGCGCGAGGTTCCGGATACCCCGGAGGAAACGGCATGTTCACGCTGGTGTTGCTCGCCGACGGTTCGGTCTGGGCCACCGGACAGAACCAGAACGGCACGCTCGGCGACGGGACGACCACGAGCCGGGCGACGTGGGCGAAGGTGCCCGGACTCCCGTCGATCGTTTCGATCGCGGCGATGGGCACGTCGTCGTACGCCATCGACACGGTCGGCGACGTCTGGGCCTGGGGAAGCGGTGACGGCAACCAGCTCGGCGAGCCCGTCTCCGGGGGCCGCACGACGCCCGCCCGTATCCCCTCCTTCGGCGGCGCGAGCCGCGTGTACGGGGCGATGTTCACGGCGCGTCTCTCGCGCAAGAGCGATGGGACCTGGTGGGGATGGGGAGGTAACGGCAGCGGAGAACTCGCCGACGGGACCTTCACGAGCCGATCATCGCCGGTCCGCGTCACGGCGCTCGACGGCTTCACGGACGTCGCAGACGGCTTCGGCGCGGGGTTCGTCGGCCTCCGTTCGGACGGCTCCGTCTGGGCGTGGGGACGCAACAACTACGGACAGCTCTGCGATGGGACGACGACGTCGAGCGCGGTTCCGAAGCAGATCCCCGGTCTTACCGACGTCACCGCGATCGCGGGCACCACGGGGCTCTACTGGGACGGCTTCGGGGCGACGGGGTATGCCCTCAAGACGGACGGCACCCTGTGGGCGTGGGGGCGTAACGACGACCTGCAGATCGATTCCACGAAGGCGGATATCCTGTCGCCGGTGCAGATCGCCAGCGATGTGGTCACGATGACGGCCTCGCAGGGTGGCGTCTTCGCGCTGAAGAGCAACGGGTCGGTGTGGAACCGCGGTGCTCAGCTGGCGTGGAACATCGGTCGGACCGACGGCACCTCGCTCACGCTGCTGCGCGCGGCCAGTATTCTTCGGGGCGCCACGTCGGGTCAGGGCGGGGCGCAGGCGGTCTACATGGTCACGGCTCCGTAAGGCGGGGGCTCGTGCCCGGAGCGGCCACCGTCAGCCTCCCCGCCGCGTCACGGCCCGCGCGACGGGGGAGCACGAGGCGCGGCGCACCGCGTAGCCTGGGACGGATATGGCACATCTGCTCGGGGGCGAAGCCCTGCACCTGGAATACCCGACCAAGGTCGTCTTCGACTCCGTCTCGCTCGGCGTCAACGAGGGCGACCGCATCGGCATCGTCGGTCGTAACGGCGACGGCAAGTCGAGCCTGCTGGGCATGCTCGCCGGCATCCGCGAGCCCGACGGCGGCCGCGTGACGGTGCGCGGCGGCGTGACCGTCGGTGTGCTCGACCAGCAGGACACCCTCGACGACGACGAGACGATCGGCCACGCGGTCGTCGGCGATCGCGCCGAGCACGAGTGGGCCGGCGACGCCCGTACGCGCGACGTGATCGCGGGCCTTCTCGGCGACCTGCCGTGGGACGCGCGCCTCGGCGACCTGTCCGGCGGTCAGCGTCGACGCGTCGCGCTGGCGACACTGCTCTCGGGCGACTGGGACGTGCTCTTCCTCGACGAGCCCACCAACCATCTCGACGTCGAAGCCATCACCTGGCTCGCCATGCACCTGAAGAAGCGATGGGCGCCCAGCGCGGGCGGCCTGCTCGTCGTGACCCACGACCGGTGGTTCCTCGACGAGATCTGCACCGCCACGTGGGAGGTGCACGACCGTCTCGTCGAACCCTTCGAGGGGGGTTACGCCGCGTACATCCTGCAGCGCGTCGAGCGCGACCGTCAGGCGGCGACCATCGAACAGCGGCGTCAGAACCTCGCTCGGAAAGAGCTGGCGTGGCTGCGCCGGGGCGCTCCGGCGCGCACGGCGAAGCCGAAGTTCCGCATCGATGCGGCGAACGAGCTCATCGCCGACGTGCCCGAGATCCGCGACAAGGTCGCCCTGCAGTCCCTCGCCGTCGCGCGCCTGGGCAAAGACGTGGTCGATCTGCTCGACGCCGGCGTGACGTACGGCGATCACACCGTGCTGAAGGACATCGAATGGCGCATCGCGCCGGGTGAGCGTACCGGCATCCTGGGCGTGAACGGCGCGGGGAAATCGACGCTGCTGAACCTGGTGACCGGCTCGCTCGAACCCACGAGCGGACGCGTGAAGCGCGGCAAGACCGTCAAGGTCGCAACGCTCACCCAGCGCCTCGACGAGCTCGAGCAGCACATGGACGACCCCGTGCGCGTGGTGATCGCGAGCCTCCGCACCACCTACGCCTTCGGCGCCGGATCGAAGTCGCAGGAGCTCACACCCGGTCAGCTGCTGGAGCGTCTCGGCTTCTCGAGCGCTCAGCTCTCGACACCCGTGAAAGACCTCTCGGGTGGTCAGAAGCGGCGCCTGCAGCTCCTGCTCGTCATCCTCGATCAGCCGAACGTGCTCATCCTCGACGAGCCGACCAACGACCTCGACACCGACATGCTCGCCGCGATGGAAGATCTGCTCGACTCGTGGTCGGGCACGCTGATCGTCGTCTCGCACGACCGGTACTTCCTCGAGCGGGTCACCGACCAGCAGTACGCGATCCTCGATGGCCGGCTCCGCCATCTCCCCGGAGGCGTCGACGAGTACCTGCGCCTGCGGGCGATCCAGGATGCCGAGCCCTCACGCTCCGCGGCATCCGGCGGCGTCCCCGCGGCGTCCGGCCTGCAGGGCGCGGAACTCCGAGCCGCTCAGAAGGAAGCATCAGCCACCGAGCGGCGCATCGAGAAGCTGCAGCAGCAGATCGATCGGGCCAAGGCATCGCTCGCCGAGCACGATCAGGCGGATTACGTCGGTCTCGGCAAGGAGATGCAGCGGATCTCGACGCTCGAGGCCGAGCGCGACGAGCTCGAGATGCAGTGGTTCGAGCTCACCGAGACGATCGGCTGAGAGTCGAGAGACGTGGGGCCGCCGCTCCGCGCTGCGGCGACACGCCGGGGAGCGGAGGGGATTCCGGGAGCGGAGGGCCGGGTGCCCGGCATCCGTCCTCCACTCCCGGATTCTCCTCCCGGCGCGGTCTCCCAAGACGGGGCGCGCGACCGCCCCTCAGTGGACGGCGTACTCCAGGATGACGATGAACAGCCCGAGGCACGCGGTCGCGAAGGCGCCGAGGAGACGCATCACCAGGTTCGCCTTGCGCCGCGCGTACGCGAAGTAACCGAGGATCCCGAGCACCACGAACGTCGACCACCCGCACAGTTCGGACGCATCCTCGACCGACAGGCCAGCGGCGTCGGCGAACACCAGCACGAGCACGGAGGGCACCGACGCGTAGAGCATGCCGGCGCCATGACGGATGCCGTCGGCGGTGGCGTGGCGCAGCCCATGCTCCGCGTGCTGGGTGAGGGTGTGCGCGAACACGTGGGCGATGAAGAACACCACGAGCGAGCTCGAGGCGCTCAGCAGCACCTCGCCCACCGTCTCGGCATGGTCGTCGGCGATCGTGACGAACGCCGCGAACACGATCAGGCCGTAGATCGCGGCGGGGGAGCGGAAGCGCACGTCGAACCAGGCGCGAACACCGTCCCACCGCGACGGCGAGCTGACCTCGGCGCTCACGCGTCGAATCCCATGCTGAGCTTGCGCAGCAGTGTCGCCAGCCGGTCGCGGTCGCCGCGCGACAGGCCCTCGAGCAGCAGGGCCTCGGCGTCGACGAGGCGGGTGATGGCGGCATCCACGCGAACGCGGCCGTCTTCGGTCATGGTCACCAGAATGCTCCGTCCGTCACCCGGGTCGGCCTCGCGCCGCACGAACCGTCGGGCGACGAGACGGTCGATGCGGTTGGTCATGGTGCCGCTGGAGACGAGGGTCTGCTGCAGCAGCTGCTTGGGGCTGAGCTGGTAGGGCTCGCCGGCCCGCCGGAGCGCCGACAGGACGTCCCACTCCCACGACTCGATGTCGCTGCGGCGGAACGCTTCTTTGCGGGCGATGTCGAGGTGCCGCGACAGCCGCGCGACGCGCGAGAGCACCTCGAGCGGGGAGAAATCGAGGTCGGGGCGCTGGCGGACCCACGCATCGACGATGCGGTCGACCTCGTCGCTGTCCCGGCTCACGGTCTCATTATGGCGGCCCGGGTGTCGCGGCGCGGATGCGGAGGCGCGCCGTCTGGCAGACTTGACCGGTGCCCGCGGGCACGGTCCGCCGTGGTGTAACGGCAGCACGACAGCCTTTGGAGCTGTTAGGTCCAGGTTCGAATCCTGGCGGCGGAGCATGACTTCCACGACCGAGCTCGCCGTCGTCGTCCTCGCGGCGGGTCAAGGCACCCGCATGCGCTCACGCACCCCCAAGGTGCTGCATCCGGTGGGCGGAAGGCCGTTGGTCGGCCACGTGCTCGACACCGCGGCATCCCTCGACCCCGCCCGCATCGTCGTGGTCGTGCGGCACGAGCGCGAGCTCGTCGCCGAGACCGTGGCCGAGCTCGCCCCCGGGGTGATCGTCGTCGATCAGGACGAGGTGCCCGGAACGGGCCGCGCGGTCGAGGCCGCCCTGGGTGCGCTCGAGGGGTTCGAGGGCGACGTGCTCGTGCTGAGCGCCGACGTGCCGCTGCTCGAGACCGGCACGCTCACCGAACTGCTGGCGACGCATCGCACGGGCGGCACGGCCGTGACGCTGCTGAGCGCGCGGGTCGACCAGCCGTTCGGGTACGGCCGCATCCTGCGCGACGACGCCGACGGCGTCCGCCGCATCGTGGAGCAGAAGGACGCGACGGCCGACGAGGCCGCCGTGAACGAGATCAACGTCGGCGTCTACGTCTTCCGATCCTCTCCGCTGCGCACGCAGCTCGCGCTCGTGGGCACCGACAACGCGCAGGGCGAGAAGTACCTCACCGACGTGATCGGCCTGCTGCGTGAGGCGCAGCTCGGGGTCGCGGCATCCGTCACCTCCGACGCCTCCGCCGCACTGGGTGTGAACGACCGCGTGCAGCTGTCCGAGGCCGGCCGCACGCTCAACGCACGGACGGTGCGTCGGTGGCAGCTCGAGGGCGTCACCGTGGTCGATCCCGCCACCACCTGGATCGACACGACCGCGACGCTCGCGCCCGACGTGACGATCCTGCCCAACACGCACGTGCGCGGAGCGACGGTCATCGCCTCGGGCGCCACGATCGGACCCGACACGAGCCTGGTCGACTGCGAGGTCGGCGAGGGCGCCACCGTCACCCGTACCGACGGCACCCTCGCCGTGGTCGAGGCGGGGGCGAGCGTCGGGCCCTTCGCCTACCTCCGCGCCAATGCCCGCGTGGGCGTCCGGGGCAAGGTCGGTACTTTCGTCGAGGTGAAGAACTCTTCGATCGGCGAAGGCAGCAAGGTCCCGCACCTGTCGTACATCGGCGACACCGACATCGGACGCGGCGTCAACCTGGGCGCCGGAGCCATCACCGCCAACTACGACGACATCGCCAAGCACCGCACGGTCATCGGCGACGAGGTGCACAGCGGTTCGCACAACGTCTTCGTCGCGCCGGTTACGATTGGGGATGGCGCCAAGACGGGAGCCGGCGCGGTCATCCGCAAGGACGTCCCGGCCGGTGCTCTGGCACTGAGCGTGGCACCCCAGCGCAACATCGAGGGGTGGGTCGAGAAGAACCGACCGGGCACCGCAGCAGCCGACGTGGCCGCTCGGGCTCGGGCTGAACAGGAAGCGGCCGATGGCTCGTAAGAAGAATCGTGTAGATCTCGACCGCGACAACGGCATCGCCCCCGGGCTCGTCGCCAAGACGAAGAAGCGACTGGTCGTCGCCTCGGGTCGGTCGCATCCCGAAGTGGCTGCCCAGGTCGCACACCACCTCGGCACCGAACTCGCCCCGACCGAGCACCGCACCTTCGCCTCCGGCGAGATCTACACCCGTTTCGAGGTATCGATCCGTGGATGCGACGTGTTCGTCATCCAGTCGTTCGGTCCGCCGGTCAACGAGTGGCTCATGGAGCTGCTCATCATGCTCGATGCGCTCAAGCGCGCGTCCGCCAAGCGCATCACCGTCGTCGCCCCGTACTACCCGTATTCGCGGCAGGACAAGAAGGGCCGCGGTCGCGAACCGATCAGCGCCCGTCTCGTGGCCGACCTGCTCAAGACCGCTGGTGCCGACCGCATCATGAGCGTCGACCTGCACGCGGCGCAGATCCAGGGCTTCTTCGACGGCCCCGTCGACCACCTCTTCGCCAAGCCCGTGCTGCTCGAGCACTTCGAGCAGAAGCTCACCGGTGAAGACCGCGAGACCCTGACGGTGGTCTCGCCCGACATGGGCCGCGTGCGCGTCGCAGACACGTGGTCCGACAGCCTGGGTGCCCCGCTGGCGATCATCCACAAGCGCCGCGATCCGAAGGTCGCGAACCAGGTCTCGGTGCACGAGATCGTCGGTGACGTGAAGGGGCGCACCTGCCTCCTCGTCGACGACATGATCGACACCGGCGGCACGATCCAGAAGGCCGCCCAGGCGCTGAAGGCCAGCGGTGCGCGCAAGGTCATCGTCGCCGCGACCCATGCGATCTTCAGCGACCCGGCCACCGAACGGCTTCAGGATGCCGCGATCGACGAGGTCGTCGTCACCGACACCGTCCCGCTGCCCGCTGAGCGCCGCTTCGACCGACTGACGGTGCTGCCGATCGCCCCGCTGCTGGCCCGCGCGATCCACGAGGTCTTCGAGGACGGCTCGGTCACGAGCATGTTCGGCGGCGACGCGTAGGCGTTCCGCACCCTCGACGCTCAGCCATCTGCCCTTCGGGGGAGGTGGCTGAGTTCGTCAGGGTCGGCCGCGGCTGCGCCGTCGAGCGGCGTCGGACCCTGACAGGCCGGGTCCCGGATGCCGCGGGTGCGGCGTGTCACCCGGATCGTCCGCGATAGCCCGCTCCGACGAGGGAGTCGCTCACAGCCGGCGCAAAAGAATGAACCGGGCTGCCGTCAAGGTCGTGTCCCTACCGTGAGCACGAACGCACGAGCTCGGCACGACCGAAGGAGGACCCTCATGATCCGCACCACAGCCGTACCCCGTCCCGTCCGCATCGGCACCGCACTGCTGGGAGTCGCCGGCATCGTCACCCTCGCCGGCTGCGCCGGCGGAGCGACCAGCGATGCCGCCGCCCCCGCACCGGCCGCGACGACCGCCGCCCCCGCGGCCACCTCGGCGCCCACCTCGGCGCCCAGCGAGAGCGCCGCCACGGGCAGCGCCACGACCTCGGGCACCTACGCCGACGGCACCTACGAGGCGACCGGTCAGTACGCCACCCCCGAGAGCGTCGAGACCGTCGACGTCACCCTCACCCTGGCCGGCGACACCATCACCGAGGTGAACGTGACGGGCGACCCGCAGGCGGCGGAGTCCCGGCGTTACCAGAGCGAGTTCATCGGCGGCATCGCCGCAGAGGTCGTCGGCAAGAAGCTCGACGAGATCTCGGTGAGCAAGGTGGCCGGTTCATCACTGACCAGCGGCGGCTTCAACAACGCCGTCGAGACCATCAAGACCGAGGCCAAGGCCTGACGATCATGAACCCTCCGACCGCGACGGGCTCGACCTGGGCCTTCGACGCGATCGGCACGACGTGGGCGATCGACACGGCCGACCCGCTGTCGTCGATCGCCCGCGACGAGATCGCAGCCCTCGTCGAGTGCTTCGATCGGGAGTGGTCGCGTTTCCGCGACGACTCCACGGTGTCGGCGCTCGCGCAGGGCCGGGCGGCATCCGTCCCCGCACCGTCCGACGCGGACGCCATGCTCTCGCTCTACGACGAACTGGACGCCGCAACCGCCGGAGCGGTGAACCCGTTGGTCGGCGAAGCGCTGGCCCGCCTGGGCTACGACGCGCGCCTGACCCTGGTCCCCTCGGCCGAGACCGAGCCGGCGCCGGCCTGGCGCGACGCAGTCTCGTGGCGAGACGGTCGCCTGAGCGTGTCGACGGCGTCGATCATCGATGTGGGCGCGCTGGGCAAGGGCCGCCTCGTGGATCTCGTGCTCGACGTGGTGCGCGCGCACGTCGACGGCGATGTCGTCGTCGACGCCTCGGGCGACCTCGCCGCGTGCGGAGCTCCGGTGCGCGTCGCGCTGGAGCACCCGTACGATCCCACCCTCGCCATCGGAGTGGTCACGGTGACCGACGGCGCGCTGTGCGCGTCGGCCATCAACCGTCGCGCGTGGGGCGACGGTCTGCATCACGTGCTCGACGCCCGTACCGGTGCGCCCGTGCGTGCATTCGCCGCCACCTGGGCGCTGGCCGAGACGGCGATGCGGGCCGATGCCCTCGCCACGGCACTGTTCTTCGACGGCGGTCCCGAACTCGCGGCATCCTGGAACGCGCACTGGGTGCGCATGCGCACCGACGGCCGCGTGGAGTGGTCGCCCGGATTCACTGGAGAGGTCTTCTCATGAGCGCCACGCTCACCGCGGGCTCGACCCGCATGCTCGGCCTGATCGGCCGGGTCTCGATGTACCGCCTCGTGCTGTCGTCGCTCGGGCTGCTCGCGCTGATCGCCCTCGTGCTGTCTTTCGTCGGCCTCGTCGTTCCCGCCCCGCTCGAGCTCGTCGTCAGCGCGGTGGTGCTCGGCGTCGCCTGCGCCGCCACCGACCTCGTCGCCCAGAGCGTGCTCCGGATGCCGCGACGGCTGGAGTCATCGCTGATCACGGCCCTGATCCTGCTGTTCGTGCTGCGCCCGTCGATCGAGCCGCTGGGGCTCGCGGGTCTCGCCCTCGCGGGAGTCGTGGCATCCGCGTCGAAGTACCTGCTCGTCTGGCGCGGGCGCCACATCTTCAACCCCGCCGCGACCGGTGCGAGCGTCCTGACCATCGTGAGCATCTGGGCGCCCGACCTGGGCTCCTCAGCCTGGTGGGTGGGCTCGCCCTGGCTCGCCGCCCCCGTGCTCGTGCTGGGCGTCCTGCTCCTGCTGCGCACCGACAAACTGCCGATCGTTGCGGTGTTCTGGGCCGTGGCGATGATCGTGGCGTTCGCGCGCACGACGGTGCAGTTCCAGGCCGCGGGTTTTCCCGTCGACGTACCCGCCGTGCTGATGCAGGTGGCGTTCTCGTCGCCCTTCCTCTTCCTCGGCGCCTTCATGCTGTCCGAGCCGCTCACCCTGCCCCCGCGTCGCACGCAGCAGTATGTCGTCGCGATCGTCGTCGGCGTTCTGGCCGGCTGGCCGGTGCCTGTCGGCGACATCACGCTCGGTCAGGAGCGTGCTCTGCTGATCGGCAACCTGCTCGCGTTCCTGCTGTGCCTGCGGGCGGCCGTGCGCCTGCGGGTCGAGCGGCGGAAGGAGCTCACGCCCACCGTGCGTGAGTTGACGTTCCACGCTGCCCGGCCGTTCTCGTTCTCCCCGGGGCAGTACCTCGAGCTCGACGTGCCGCATCGGCGCCCTGATGCCCGCGGCACCCGTCGCGAGTTCTCGATCGCGTCGGCGCCGGAAGACCTTCCCGAGGTGCGGATCGCGTTCAAGGACGGATCGCAGTCGTCGTACAAGAAGGCCCTGGCCGCCGTCGAGTCGGGATCGACGCTCGCCGTCACCGGTGTGTGGGGCGACTTCGTGCTGCCGTCCCGCCCCACGGCGCCCGTGCTGCTGGTGGCCGCCGGTATCGGGGTGACACCCTTCGTCTCGCAACTGCGTCACCTCGTCGCCACCGGCCAGGACCGTGACGTCGTGCTGGTCTATGTGGTGTCGGAGGCGGCGGAGCTCGCGTTCCGCGACGACATCGCCGCCAGCGGCATCCCCGTCGTCGTGTATTCCCGCGACGAGCCGCGCGATTTGCCCGCCGGCTGGTCGTGGGCGGGACCCGATCGTGTGGATGCCGAGGGGCTGATGCGCGCGGTCCCCGACATCGCGCAGCGCGCGGCGTACGTCTCGGGGCCGCCTCGATTGATCTCGGCCCTCGCACCCGCCCTGGGGAAGGCGAAGTCGCTCACGACCGACGCGTTCGCGGGGTACTGAAACCGCCGGTGGCGGCGGGAGGCGCCAGGCGGAAGAGTGGGGGAATGGACTTCTTCCCGCTGATCCTCCGTCCGACGACGAGCTCGCGTTTGCCCCGGAGCCCGAGCGCACCCCCTGGCTCGAGCCACCGGCCGACGAGCTCCCCGCGTCCTTCGCGGTGTCGGAAGTCATCGGCCGGGGCGACGATGTCGTCGTCGCGCTCGCGAGCGCACGCGTGTTCTCGGACGGAGTCGAACTGCTGATCGAACGGCACCTGCGCCGGGGCTCTCGGGATCATCGGCAGTGGCGGGCTGCGCAGACGGAGTTCTCCGGTCACGGCGCAGGAGGTGCCAGCGGTGACGATCGTCTGAGATGGGGGATGGCGCTGGACGACGGGAAGCGGATCTTCGAGGACCGAAGCTTCGGCGCTCCGGTGACGGATCCAAGCGACGGACACACCCTGCGTGTCATCCGCGGTGGGGGAGGCGGTGGGAGTTCGAAGTACTTGATGCGTGAGAGCCTGTGGCTCTGGCCGCTCCCGCCCGAGGGTCCCCTCGAGCTCGTCGTGCAGTGGCCCGCGTTCGGTATCGGGGAGTCACGGGTCATCGTCGACGGCGGGCAGCTGCGGGCACTGGCCGCGGCGGTGAAGCCGCTCTGGGGCTGAGTGCCCCGCTCGCCGAGCCGGTCAGCGCTTGCCCAGCCCCCGGAGCGACTGCAGCTCCCACGTGTTGCCGTCCGGGTCGCTGAACGACGCGAAAACGACACCGCTCAGGTCGCGGACGGCACCGACGTCGACGCCCTGCGCCCGCAGCCTGATGGACCGGCCCGCGGCTCACGCCGGGTCGGCCGGCTTCGCGGGGAGTCGCACCTCGAACGTCGTGTCACCGGGGGTGCTCTGGACCGAGATGGTCCCGTGGTGCGCCTCGACGATGGCGCGGGCGATCGAGAGGCCGAGTCCCGTGCCGCCCGTCTTGCGGTCGCGCGAGCGATCGGCCCGCGCGAAGCGTTCGAAGAGCTGCGAGGCGACCGAGGGGTCGATGCCGGGGCCGTTGTCGTGCACGCGCAGTACCGCCGCGTCGCCTTCGTGCGCGACGGAGACGGCGATCTCACTGCCGGCCGGAGTGTGCGTCCGGGCGTTGGCGAGGAGGTTGGCGACGACCTGGTGCAGGCGCGAGGCGTCGCCGGCGAGCTCGACGGGCCGGTCGGGCACGTCGATCGTCCACGCGTGGTCGGGTCCGGCGGGACGGGCGTCGCCCACGGCCTCCACCGCGAGGCGGGTCAGGTCGACCGAGCCGTACACCAGCTCCTGTCCCTCGTCGAGGCGGGCCAGCAGCAGCAGGTCCTCCACCAGACGGGTCATGCGCACCGACTGCGCCTGGATGCGCTCGAGCGACTGTTCCGTGGTCTCTACTGCCAGCGCGACGCGCTGCCGGCTCTCGTCGTCCTGCGCCTGTCGCATGGCCCGCAGCGACAGTTCACTGAACCCGCGGATGGATGCCAGGGGCGTGCGCAGTTCGTGACTGGCGTCCGCCACGAACCGGCGCATCAGCTCCTCGTTGCGCTGTCGCGCGCCGAGTGAGGCGTCGACGCGGTCGAGGAGGGTGTTGAGCGCCGTACCCACCTGCCCGATCTCGGTGTGCGGATCGACCTGGTCGGCGGGCACGCGCTCGGTGATGGACACGTCGCCCTCCTCCATCCGCATCGAGGCGACACGTGTCGCGGTGTCGGCGACGGCGCGCAGGGGGCGCAGACCGAGGCGGATGACGATGGCGATGATGACCGCGAGCAGGAGCAGCCCGCCCGCGGTCACGAGGGCGACGGTTGTGAGGATCGCACCGATCGTGCCCGTGACGCTCGAGAGGGGGAGCCCGACGAGGAACGCCCCACCGCCGGGAGCGGGGTAGATGCGCACGAGGTACTCGCCGAGGTTGGCGAGGTCGACCGTCTGGGCGTAGGGGTCGCTCGACTGCAGGGTGTCGCTGGACTGCAGGCTGTCTGCGATCTGACTGAGGTCGTCGGCGCTCAGCTCACGGGGACCTTCATCGTCGACCACGGCCCCCGTGAGACGGGTCCCGGAGATCGTGACGAGCAGGGTGCCGTCGGGGGACCGTGCGGACTCCAGCACGCTCTCGGCGCTCGACGAGAAGGCCGTACGCGACTGCACCGACGAGGCCGCCTCGTCGACCTGCGCACCGAGGTTGACGTACAGCACCTGGCTGAGGATCGCGCTGGTGGAGATGCCGATCATCACGAGGATGAACGCGACCATGCCGATCACCGCGGTCATCAGCCGCGCTTGCAGCGTCCACGGGTGGCGGAGCCGCGTGATCACACTCTCGCGCGGGGGCTGTTCGGGGAGCGGGGGAGCGGGCCGGGGCGGGAGGCTCACTGAGGGGCTTTGATCATGTAGCCGACGCCGCGCACGGTGTGGATGAGCGGCTCGTGCCCCGCATCGATCTTCTTCCGCAGGTACGAGATGTACAGCTCGACGACGCTCGAGCGACCGCCGAAGTCGTAGTTCCAGACGCGATCGAGGATCTGCGCCTTCGACACCACGCGCCGCTGATTGCGCATGAGGAAACGCAGCAGTTCGAACTCCGTCGCCGTCAGCTCGATCTCTTTGCCGCCGCGGACCACCTCGTGGCTGTCCTCGTTCAGCGACAGATCGCCCACACGCAGGATCGGCTCGGAGTCGCGCGTCAGCGCGGTGCCGGCTCGGCGCATGAGACCGCGCAGGCGCGCCACCACCTCCTCGAGGCTGAAGGGCTTGGTGACGTAGTCGTCGCCGCCGGCGGTGAGGCCCGCGACGCGGTCGGCCACGGCATCCTTCGCGGTGAGGAAGAGCACGGGAACGTCGTTGCCCGAGTGACGCAGGCGCTGCAGCACGGCCATGCCGTCGAGGTCGGGCATCATGATGTCGAGCACCATGGCATCCGGTTCGAACTCGCGGGCGGACTGCAGGGCATCGAATCCGGAGCCGGCGGTCTTGACATCCCAGCCCTCCATGCGGAGCGCCATCGACAGCAGGTCGGTGAGCATCTGCTCGTCGTCGACGACGAGCACGCGCAGGGCGCTCCCGTCGGGGCGGGTGAAGGCGGGGGCGGCGGCGGTCGCGGTCATGCACTCATTCTGCGGGGAAATCTATGACCTTTCTATGGAGCGGGTTATGTGATTGCTGTGAGCGAGCACCCCACCGGCTGAACAGCACCACCGTCCCCACTCCGATCGCGGCGCCGAGCGTGTTCGCGACGAGGTCGCGGACGTCGGCGACGCGGGTCGGCAGGAAAAGCAGCTGCCACGTCTCGATGCCGGCGCTGAGGACGAGTCCGCCCAGGATGCCGTGCCACCAGCGGCCGCGCCAGACCAGGATGAGCGCCCCCAGGGGAACGAACATCGCGACGTTCGCCGTGAACTCCACTCCGTCGTAGGTGACCCATCCCAGCCCTGGCACCGACTGCAGCACCCGGACCAGGCGCCAGATCACGCTCTCCACCTGCGGGTCGACGAGCGTGGGGCGCAACGTCATCCACCACAGGCCCCACGCGTACAACGCCGAAGCGGCGACGAGCAGTGCTCGTCGCCGCCTCGTGACCAGCCGGGTCAGTGGGTGTCCTCGGCCTCGATCTCGGTGCGGTCGCCCGACCAGAGGGTGTGGAAGGTGCCCTCCTTGTCGATCCGGCGGTAGGTGTGGGCGCCGAAGAAGTCGCGCTGGCCCTGGATGAGGGCGGCGGGCAGACGCTCGGCGCGCAGACCGTCGTAGTAGGCCAGCGACGAGCTGAAGGCGGGAGCGGGGATACCGGCGGCCGCGGCCAGCCCGACGATCCCGCGCCACGAGTCCTGGGCACGCCCGAGGGCCTCGACGAAATAGGGTGCGGTCAGCAGCACCGGCAGCGTCGGGTCGGCGTCGTACGCCTCGGCGATGCGGTTGAGGAACTGCGCGCGGATGATGCAGCCGCCGCGGAAGATCTTCGACACCGCGCCCAGGTCGATCTTCCAGTCGTACTGGGCGGCGCCGGCGCGGATCTCGTCGAAACCCTGGCTGTACGCGACGATCTTCGAGGCGTACAGCGCCAGGCGCACCTGCTCGATGAAGGTGTCGGCGTCGTCACCCGAGAGCAGCTCGGTGACGGAGGTCCCGGGGAGCTCGCGCGAGACCTCGCGCTGCTCGGGGTGGCTCGACAGAGACCGCGCGAAGGTGGCCTCGGCGATGCCCGAGACGGGCACGCCCAGGTCGAGGGCGGTCTGCACGGTCCAGGCTCCGGTGCCCTTGGCGCCGGCCTGGTCGAGGATGACGTCGACGAGGGGCTTGCTCGTGTCGGCATCCACCTGACGCAGCACCTCGGCGGTGATCTCGATGAGGTAGGACTCCAGCTCGCCGCGGTTCCACTCGGCGAACACGTCGGCGATCTCGGCGGGGGTCTTGCCCGTGGCCTGGCGGATGAGGTCGTAGGCCTCGGCGATGAGCTGCATGTCGGCGTACTCGATGCCGTTGTGCACCATCTTGACGAAGTGTCCGGCGCCGTCGTGGCCGACGTGCGTGACGCAGGGCTCGCCCTCGGCGACCGCGGCGATCGACTTCAGGATCGGGCCGAGCGTGGCCCAGGCCTCGTCGGAGCCGCCGGGCATGATCGAGGGGCCGAGGAGCGCGCCCTCCTCACCGCCCGAGACGCCCATGCCGACGAAGTTGATGCCCGTGTCGCGCACGGCCTTCTCGCGGCGGATGGTGTCGGTGAACAGGGCGTTGCCGCCGTCGACGATGATGTCGCCCGGCTCGAACACCTTCACCAGCTCGTCGATGACGAAGTCGGTGGGGCGGCCGGCCTTGACCATGATGATCGCGGTGCGCGGCTTCGACAGCGAGGCGGCGAAGTCTTCGTAGGAGTACGACGCGACGAAGTTCGCCTCGGGGTGCGCCTCGAGCACGTGCTCGGTCTTGTCGGCGCTGCGGTTGAATACCGCGACGGTGTTCCCCTCGCGGCTGGCGAGGTTGCGCGCGAGGTTCGAGCCCATGACGGCCAGGCCCACGACGCCGATGTTCGCGCGACCGTCGCCCGTGCCCTCGGGGCGGGAGTCGGCCTCGGCGGTGGGGCGTTCCACCTCTTCGATGCCGGGCGCACCCTCGTGCACCTGTGCGGCCCGGTGAGGGGCCTGATCCTGATCGATCGAGGGTCCGGTCGGGGAGGGGGTCGACGTCATTCGTTGCTCCGTAAATCGGCTGCGAGAAGGGGTATCGGGCGCACGTGGGGTTGCCGATGCCACTTTATCGGCTCGGGTCCCCCGTGTTTCAGGCGGGGGAGAGGCGCAGACGGTCGACGACCTCCTGCACCTGCTCCTGCGGGGTGAGGTCGAGGTCGACGCGGATCGCCTGCTCGTCGGCATCCGGCATCTCGAGGGTGTCGAACTGCGAGGTGAGCAGCGACGGGGGCATGTAGTGGCCCTGACGGCGCAAGAGTCGCTCGAGCACGAGGGCGGGGTCGCCCATCAGCAGCACGAAGGTCACGTCGTCGCGACGCAGGACGTCGCGGTAGCTGCGCTTGAGCGCGGAGCACGTGATGATGCCCGGACGGTCCGCGGCGATCCGGCCGTCGATCCAGGCGGCGACCCGGTCGAGCCAGGGCCAGCGGTCGTCGTCGTTCAGCGCGTGCCCCGACGCCATCTTGGCGACGTTGGCCTCGGGGTGCAGGTCGTCGCCCTCCTGGAAGTCCCAGCCGAGGCGGCCGGCGAGCATGCCCGCGACGGTGGACTTGCCGGTGCCGGCGGGTCCCATGAACACGAGGACGGGGTGGGATGCCATGATGCTCTCTTTCCGTTCCGGTCAGACGAACGCGCTGATGACGAGGACGCCGGCCAGGCCCGTGATCGAGATCACGCACTCCAGCACCGTCCATGTTTTCAGGGTCATGGGGATGTCGAGACCGAAGTACTCCTTGATGAGCCAGAAGCCGGCGTCGTTGACGTGGCTGAGGAACACCGATCCCGCACCGATGGCCAGCACGAGCAGGGCCGTCATGGGGGCGTCCAGGGTTTCGGTGAGAGGCTGCAGGATTCCGGCGGCGGTGATGGTGGCGACGGTGGCCGATCCCGTCGCGACGCGGATCACGACGGCCACGAGCCAGGCGAGCAGCAGCACCGACACGCTGGACCCGGCGACGAGGTCGGCGATGACCTTGCCGATCCCGGTGTCGACGAGCACCTGCTTGAAACCGCCGCCGGCGCCCACGATCAGCAGGATGCCGGCGATCGGTCCGAGAGAGGAGCCGACGACGCTCGTCAGCTTGGCGCGGTCGAAGCCCGCCCCGCGGCCCAGCACGACGAAGCCGACGAGCACGGCGAGCAGCAGCGCGATGATCGGCAGGCCCAGGAAGTCGATGACGACCTTCCACGCGTCGTTCGACCCCGGCGCGACGATGTCGGCGACGGCCTTGAGCAACATGAGGAAGACGGGGAGCAGGATGCTGGCCAGGGTCGCGGCGAACGAGGGCCGGCGCGCGGGCGCGTCGCCCTTCTCCTCCGCCGAGAGGAACAGCTCGGGAACGGGGACCGGTGCCCACCGGGCGGCGATGGGCGCGAAGAGCGGGCCCGCGATGATGACGGCGGGGATGGCAACGATCACGCCGAAGAAGAGGGTCAGGCCCAGGTTGGCGCCCAGCGCGTCGATGGCGGCGAGGGGGCCGGGGTGCGGGGGCACGAGACCGTGCATCGCCGACAGACCGGCCAGGGTGGGGATGGCGATCTTCATCAGCGCGACGCCGGACCGGCGGGCGACGAGGATGATGACCGGCACCAGCGTGACGAGACCGACCTCGAAGAACATCGGCAGGCCGATGATCGCGCCGATGAGG
The DNA here is from genome assembly GCF_001424225.1 of Microbacterium sp. Leaf151. Lineage (GTDB taxonomy): Bacteria > Actinomycetota > Actinomycetes > Actinomycetales > Microbacteriaceae > Microbacterium. The sequence goes on from NZ_LMOR01000003.1 coordinate 687,733, forward strand.
CCCATCACCCACGGCAGGCTCCGGGGTGTCGCGCGCGCGACGAGGGTGTCGACGATGCGGTCGGCGCCTCCAGAGTCGGCCAGGAGCTTTCCGTAGATCGCGCCGAGGGCGACGAGGATGCCGACCCCGCCCATCGTCGAGCCGAAACCGCCGGTGAAGCTGGTGACGGTGGTGGGGATCGCCATGCCGGCGACCACGCCGGTGGTGAGTGCGCCGATGGTCAGGGCGAGGAACGGGTGGAGCTTGCCCCACGTGATCAGCACCACGATGAGGGCGACGCCGACCAGGGCGGCGGTGATCAGCTGTCCGGCCGGGGCGGCGGTCGCGGTGTCGGCGGCGGCGAGCACCAGGGGTGCGGGGAGGGAGGTGAGGGCCATGAGCGTCCTTGTTCCGGCGGGCGGCAGCAATGCCGCTTGTTATTTGTCGTACATAAAACCACATGACGACGAATCACGCACGATGAAACTGAAAATGTCTTACGTCACGTCTGGCATCATCGAGGAATGACGACGGAGCGCAACGAGGCGGTGTCGCTGCACGACGCGCTCGTCGATCGCCTCGGGTCGGCCATCGTCGACGGCGAACTGGCGGCCGGATCCCGCCTGATCACGGCGGAGCTGTCGTCGGGGTCATCTCGCGGCGCCGGCCGCGAGGCCGTTCGCGTGCTGCAGTCGCTCGGTCTCGTGCGCGTACGTCGCAAGACCGGCGTCGAGGTGCTCCCGGCGACGGAATGGAACGTCTACGCGCCCGAGATCATCGCGTGGCGGCTCGCGGGCCCCGGCCGCGGCGCCCAACTGCGAGAGCTCAGCGCGTTGCGAGGCGCGATCGAACCGCTCGCCGCTCGGGCGGCCGCCGCTTCCGCCACCGATGCGCAGCGCCGCGACCTCGTTTCCGCCGTGATGGAGATGGCCCGTACCGAGCGCGACGCGGACGGCGCCGAGTATCTCGCGGCCGACGTGCGGTTCCACCGGACGCTGCTCGCGGCATCCGGCAACGCGATGTTCGCCGCTCTCGGCTCGGTCGTGGAGTCGGTGCTCGTGGGGCGCACCCTGCACGACCTCATGCCGCACGACGCCAACCCGCACGCCGTCCGCTGGCACCAGGACGTCGCGTTCGCCGTCACCGCGGGCCGTGCGGACGAGGCCGCCCAGGCGATGAGTCTGATCGTGCGCGAGGCCGGCGACGCCATGGCATCCGCAACCTCCGACGACTGAGCGGATCCGCCGACGTCAGCCGGACGCGTCGGTCTCGCTGCGCTCGGCTGTGAAACGGCGGGTGACGGCGATGTCGCGCTCGCCGAGGCCGCGCTCGACGATCTCGTCGAAGGCGTCGCGCAGGGCCGGGAGCAGCGCCGGTCGGGTACCGGTGGCCGCGGCGACATCGGCCGCGAAGCCCAGGTCCTTTACCATGTATCCGGCGATGCCGCTGGGGGAGTCGTCGCCGTCGACGAGCTTCTGCCGGCGACTCTGGAGCAGGTTCGAGCCGGCGTATCCGCCCCCGAGCAGCGCCCAGAGGGCGGCGGGGTCGACGTCGGAGCGGGCCGCGAGCTCGGTCGCTTCGCCGAGGGCCAGGATGGTCGCCGCCACGACCATCTGATTGCACGCCTTCGCGACCTCTCCCGCGCCGAGTGGGCCGAGGCGCACCGGGGTGCCGCAGGGTGCCAGGAGGGCTGCGGCGAGGTCGGTGTCGGCGGGTGAGCCACCGAGCATGATCGACAGCGTCCCGGCTTTCGCGCCATCCTCGCCGCCCGAGACGGGGCAGTCCACGATTCGGATGCCGGGGGCCAAGCGCTCAGCCAGGTCGCGCACGCCGACCGGTGACGACGTCGATCCGATCAGGAGCAGGAACTCGCGCTCTCCGATGCCGGCCAGCAGGCCGTCGGGCCCGTCGAGATGTTCCCCGAGCTGCGGCAGATCGGGCAGCATCACCAGCACGGCGTCGGTCGCGGCCCCGAGCTCGCGGGCAGTGGGAGCCCAGTGCGCGCCGGCGTCGGTCAGGGCGGGACGTTCACGGCGGGCGTGCACCGTGAGTGCCCCGCGCGCGGCCAGGAGGTGTTGCGCCATAGGCTCGCCCATCGCGCCGAGGCCCCACACGCCCAGTCGCACGTCGGTCGCTGCGGGGGTGGCCGTCTCTTCGTCGAGCTGCGTCATGACGGCATCCTAGCTGCTGGACAACAGGTTGAACAGGGTTCAGTATGGTGAACGAGGATTTACGCGAGCCGTGGCGGTCACCCACCGACGCGGCGGAGGGAGAGACGACGATGTCGACCAACGACAGACTACGGGCCGTGGTGGCCGTGCCCCTGAAAGAGGAGCACTGCCGTCTCATCGAGCGGCTGGAGCCGCGGCTGGACCTCGTGCGCGACGCGCGGCTGATGCATCCGATGCGCGGCCCCGCCGACTGGTCCGGTGACCCCGCCCACGAGCGCTCGGCGAAGGAGCAGGACGAGTTCGACGCCATGGTCGACTCGGCCGACGTGCTCTTCGGCATCCCCGACGTCGATCCGACGGTCCTCGCCCGCACGGTCGCCGCGAATCCGCGCCTGCGCTGGGTCATGACCACGGCCGCCGGCGGAGGTGGCCAGGTGAAGGCCGCCGGCCTCGACCGCGACGCGCTCGACCGTGTCGTGTTCACCACCAGTGCGGGCGTGCACGGCGGACCTCTCGCGGAGTTCGCCGTCTTCGGCGTGATGGCCGGTGCGAAAGACCTGCCCCGTCTCGCCCGACAGCAGGCCGAACGCGCATGGACCGACCGGTGGGAGATGCGCCAGGTCGACGAGATGACCGTGCTCGTCGTCGGGCTCGGCGGTATCGGTGCCGAGTGCGCCCGCCGTTTCCACGCCCTCGGCGCCCAGGTGTGGGGGACCACCCGCTCCGGCGCGCCCGTCGACGGGGTCGACCGCCTGGTCCCGCTCGAGGAGCTGGTCAGTGCCGTCGGAGATGTGGATGCCATCGTGGTCACCCTCCCCGGCACCGACCAGACGCACCATCTCATCGACGACCGCGTGCTCGCGGCGGTCAAGCCGGGGGTCATCCTCGCCAGTGTCGGTCGCGGAACGGTGATCGACGAGGCTGCGCTCCTCGCGGCCCTCGATGACGGGCGGGTGTCGTTCGCCGCCCTCGACGTCTTCGAGGTGGAGCCGTTGCCCGAGGACTCCCCGCTGTGGCGGCATCCGCGCGTGCTCGTCAGCCCGCATACGGCGGCCTTGAGCAGCAAAGAGGAGGAGCGCATCGCCCGCCGCTTCGCCGAGAACGCCACGCGCCTTCTCGACGGGCAACCGATGCGCGCCGTTGTCGATACGGTCGAGTTCTACTGACGCGCCGCTGCGGTGGCGCCCGCACGACGGGGAGGTCGCGGTGAGCGATGACGAAGAGGGCGGCGTCGTCCGGGATCCTGCCCCGGCGGTGGGGCGCGGCATCCGACTCCTCGGTCTGCTCGCCGAGGCGGGACGTGCGCTGACACTCACGGAGCTCGCCGCGGGCCTGGGCCTGGCGAAGTCCTCGACGGCCAATCTGTGCCTGTCGCTGGAGGCAGGGCGCATGATCGAGCGCGTCCCGCTGGGGTACCGCCTCGGCATCCGTACCGCGGAGCTCGGCGGCGCCTTCGCCGCGCAGTTCAACCAGGTGCGCGAGTTCTACGCCGTGTGCGAGACCTCGCCGGTGCTCGCCACGGAGCTCGTACAGGTCGCCGTGCTCGACGACACCGACGCCCTCTACCTCGCGCGCTACGAGGGATCGCGTTCGGTGCGCCTCGGAACGCCCCTGGGGTCCCGTCTGCCCGCTGCGCTGTCGGCGACGGGCCGCGCGCTGCTGATGACCCGCAGTGACGACGACGTTCGGGAGATGCTCTCGCGAGGGCGTCCGCTGCCCCGGCTCACCTCGCACAGCACGATCGACGTCGATGCCGTCCTCGCCAAGATCGCCGCCGCCCGTGAGCGCGGGTGGTCGGTCGACGAGGAGGAGTCGTTCCGCGGCATCGTCGGCGTCGCCGTGCCCCTCGAGGGCTGGGCGCCGGGCGATCCGCAGTTGGCGCTGGGGGTCGGCATCCCCGTGGCGGATGCCGCACCGGAGCGGATCTCGCGCGTCGGCGCTGCGCTTCGTGAGGCGGCGCGGGCACTGACGAACCCGTTCAGCGCTTCCCGCGCCACCTGACGCGCGTCGCGGCCCACGGCTCGGATTCGACGCGTCTCTCGCGCCCTGCGTCGGGCGTCGCGGGGCGCGGGTTCGGGGCGCCTCCCGCGCCCTTCGGGGCGCGTTCGCCGCGCTCCGAACGGCCGATCCCGCCCCGAATCGATGGGCACCGACCGTAACCCCTCGCGAATTCTGTCCAACATATTGAACTGCGTTCACTCCGTTGGTACAGTCGGCTCGTCGCAAGACACCAGCCGATCGAAGGAGATGGCCGTGACCACTGCATCCACACCGACGCCGCAGCCGACGGATGATCCCGAATACGCCGCGAACCTGCGCCGCGCCACGCTCGCCTCGAGCATCGGCAGCGCGCTGGAGTACTTCGACTTCGCGCTGTACGGCCTCTCGACGGCGCTGATCTTCAACGTCCTGTTCTTTTCACAGGACGACCCCGCCCTCGCCACGGTGGCCGCGTTCGCGACCTACGGTGTCGGCTTCCTCGCCCGGCCCTTCGGCGGGCTCTTCTTCGGCGTCCTCGGGGACAAGCTGGGCCGCAAGTGGGTGCTCGTCATCACGATCCTGCTGATGGGTGGAGCCTCCACCGCTATCGGTCTCCTTCCCACCTACGAGGCCGTCGGCATCCTCGCGCCGATCCTGCTCGTGATCATGCGACTGCTCCAGGGCTTCGGCGCCGGCGCCGAGCAGGCCGGTGCCACGGTGCTCATGGCCGAGTACGCGCCCGTGAAGCGCCGCGGCTTCTTCTCGGCGCTGCCCTTCATCGGCATCCAGGCGGGCACCCTGCTCGCGGCCGTCGTCTTCAGCCTGATCTCGCTGCTGCCCGAGGATCAGCTGCTCAGCTGGGGCTGGCGCGTGCCGTTCCTCGCCTCGTTCGTGCTCATCCTGCTCGCACTGTTCATCCGCATGCGTCTGCGTGAGACGCCGACCTTCATCGAGCTCGAGAAGAGCGAGCAGATCGCCGAGCGTCCCGTCCGCGACATCTTCACCCGGGGCCTGCCGGGCGTCATCGTCGGCATCGGCCTGCGCATGGCCGAGAACGGCGGCTCCTACATGTTCAACACCCTCGCGCTGACGTTCTTCGTCGCCACCGTCGGGGGCCAGGCAGACCGCAGCCTGCTGACGTGGGGTGTCACGCTCGGCTCCCTCATCGGTATCTTCTCGGTGCCGCTCACAGGTGCGCTGTCGGACCGGATGGGAAGGCGGACCGTCTACCGTGCGGGTGCGCTGTTCATGCTCGTCTTCACCTTCCCGGCCTGGTGGCTCATGTCGCTCGGCAGCTACCCGATCACCATCGCCGTCGTCGCGATCGGCATCGGCATCGCGGTCAACTCGATGCTCGGACCGCAGTGCGCGATGCTCCCCGAGCTGTTCGGCAACCGTCACCGCTACCTCGGCGTGGCCATGGCGCGCGAGCTCTCGGCCGTTCTCGCCGGTGGCCTCGCGGGCGTCCTCGGCGCCTACATCATCGCCGTCAGCGATGCGAACTGGTTGTTGCTGGCGATCTACATGGCGACCCTGGCGTTGATCACGACCGCCTCGACCTTCCTCGTCCCCGAGACCCTGCGTCGCGACCTCACGCGCACCGACGACGCCATCAAGGTGTCGCGTGAAGAGGCCGGCGAGGGCGTGGATGCCACGACCGTCACCGTCCGGACGATCCGATGAGCGGCGCGTTCGACCTCGCCGGCCGGCTCGCCCTCGTCACCGGTTCCAGCCGCGGCATCGGCCGCACCCTCGCCCAGGGGCTCGCCGAGGCGGGCGCCACGGTGATCGTGCACGGGAGGGATGCCGTGACCGCCGGCCGCGCCGCCGACGAGATCACCGCGGCGACCGGCGTGACCGCGTACGTCTCGACGTTCGATGTCGGCGACTCGGCCGCCGTCGACGCCGGCATCGACCGGATCGAACAGGGCCACGGCATCCCGGACATCGTCGTGAACAACGCCGGCGTCCAGCGTCGCGCGCCCATCGCGGAGTTCGCCGACGCCGACTGGGACGACCTGGTGCGCACCAACCTCTCCAGCGCCTTCTACGTCTCGCGGCGGGTGGCCCGGGGCATGATCGAACGAGGTTCGGGCAAGCTCGTGCAGATCGGCAGCGTGCAGTCGCAACTCGCCCGCCCCTCGATCGCCGCGTACGGCGCGACGAAGGGGGCCATCGCCATGCTGACGAAGGGGCTGTGCGCCGACCTGGCACCCCACGGCATCCAGGCGAACGCCATCGCGCCGGGGTACTTCGCGACCGAGCTCACGCAGGCTCTCGTCGACGACGAGACGTTCTCGGCGTGGGTGCGCACGCGCACCCCGGCGGGACGATGGGGGGACACCAGTGATTTGGTGGGGACGCTGGTGTTCCTCTCCAGTTCCGCGAGCGACTTCGTCAACGGTCAGACGATCTTCGTCGACGGCGGAATGACGGCGGTGGTCTGATGCGTATCGCTCGAGTGATCACGTCAGGTGGCGTCACGACCGTGCGCGTCGACGACGATGGGTCGTTCATCCCCGTCGACGACCCCTACGCCGCGTTCGCGGGAGGGAAAGAGCCGCAGGATGCCGCCGAGCCCGTCCAGCCCGTCCAGGGCGATCTCGCTCCTCCGTGCACCCCGACGGTCGTCGTGGGCATCGCGCAGAACGGGCCGGGCCACGCGTCGCCGGTGCAGGCGTGGCTGAAGAGTCCGCGAACCGTCACGGGCCCCGGGGTCACCGTGCGACTGCGCCGCGATGCCGGCCAGACCGTGGCCGAGGCTGAGGTGGCCGTCGTGATCGGGCGCGATACGACCGGACTCACGGCCGAGAACGCCCATGAGTACGTGCTCGGGATCACCGCGGTGAACGATCTGTCCAGCCCCGACCGGGCAGTGGTGGATCCGCGCAACTTCGAGTCGAAGTCGGGGGAGGGGTACACCCCGCTCGGGCCGTGGATCGACACCGCCCTCTCGCTCGACGCCGACCTGCCCATGGCACTGCTCGCCGATGGCGTCGCCCGGGCCGAGACGTCGGCCGGTCGCCTGCCGATGACGCCCCGGGGGTGCCTCGCCTACGTCGCGGGGTGGACGACCCTCGGCCCGGGCGATGTCGTGATGATGGGCGCCCCGCACTCGCAGGCCCCCGTCCACGCCGGTGAGACCGTCGAGATCGTCATCGGCGACCTGCGCCTGTCGACCCCCACGTCCTGAGGAGCGACGATGACCAACCTCGCCGTGGTGGCCCATGCCGCCGACGACCTCCGCGTCGAAGACACCGACGAACCGATCCCCGGTGCCGACGAGGCCGTCGTCGCCGTCGCCTACGGCGGCGTCTGCGGGTCCGACCTGCACTACTGGCGTCACGGAGCGGCCGGCGCGTCGATCCTCCGCGAGCCGCTCGTGCTCGGGCACGAACTGTCCGGCACGGTCGTACGTGCTGCGGCCGACGGCAGCGGGCCGGCCGTCGGAACCCCGGTGGCCGTGCACCCGCTCACCCCCCGGGGTGACGGGGTGACGCCCTGGCCGGAGGATCGGCCCCAGCTCGCGCCGGCCTCGACCTACCTCGGCTCCGCCATGCACCTGCCGCACACCCAGGGCGGCTTCGCCGAGCGCGTGGCCCTGCCCTCGCGGATGCTGTTCCCCCTCCCTTCGGGTCTCGACATGCGCGTGGCCGTCCTGGCGGAACCCGCCGCCGTCGCGTGGCACGCGGTGAGCCAGGCCGGATCCGTCGTGGGACGCCGGGTCGCGGTGATCGGCGCGGGGCCCATCGGTCAACTCGCCGTCGCGGTCGCGCGCCACCGCGGCGCAGCCGAGGTGATAGCCACCGATCTCCACGAGCTTCCGCGTTCGCTCGCGGAGGCGCGCGGCGCTCGGGCGCTCGATGCGCGCGACGACGAGGCGATCGCTCAGCTGCACGCCGACGTCGTGATCGAATCCAGCGGGACGGTGCCCGGCCTGGCATCCGCCATCGCCGCCGCCCGTCGCGGTGGCACCGTCGTCCTGCTGGGCCTGCAGGCCGCCGGGTCAGTGATGGCTCCGCTCGCGACCGCCATCACGCGCGAACTCACCCTGACCGGGTCGTTCCGCTTCGGCGACGAGTTCGCCGAGGTGATCGCGGCGCTCGCCGACGGCTCGCTCGACGTCGACGGCATCATCACGCACGTCGTCCCGGTCGCGGACGCCCTGTCGGCCTTCGCGACCGCCGCCGATTCGTCCGCGTCGTCGAAGGTCGCGCTCTCGTTCGGCTGACGGTCGAGCCGCGGGGCAGCGCTCCGTCGACGGCCAGCGCGATGAGGAGACGTGCGCCGAAAGAGGAACGTTCCACCCTGTCGAGGGGCGCCGATCCGTGGAGCCCCGCGGCGGGGCGCCGAGGGTCAGTGCTTCTTGTAGCCCGCGTTGCGCCCCATCGAGAAGAGGGCGCCGACCGTGCCGACGAGGCCGATCGTGGCGATACCGCCGATGACCCAGAGCACGACGTGAGAGAAGAAGCCGCTGTCCATGATGATCCTCCGGGTCGGTGTGGCACATCGATCCTACCGTCGCGAGGTCCGTGCCCCTGCCGCGCCGGGGCGGTCAGGGATGGTCGCCGCCTCGCCGGCACCTGCGTCGCGTCACGCTGCGCGGACGTCCGACGCTGGCACGTCGCTCGGGTGTCCGACACTGACGAGTCCGGTGAGGGGGCCTGGGCACGCGGGTCGTAGGGACGCGCGAGCGCTGGTAGACTTCCGGGGAACTTCGGCGAGGGATTGCCGCGCACCGCCCGGTGCACGTGGCATCCGTGATCGACGCAGTGATGCAGGCTCCCCGGCTTTCCTCACGCGCTCGCGTTCGAGTCGAATCCAGACCACACAGGTGCGGGCCATGTCCGCGCACAAGCTGCGGGCCGCGTGCCCGCGAGGAGAACATCATGTCGGAAGACAACAAGGTCGTCGCGGAACTGCGCGAGAACTTCGGCAAGGGCTTCGCCCGTCGCCTTCGCGCCGCGGGCAAGATCCCGGCCGTGATCTACGGTCACGGCACCGAGCCCCAGCACGTCGCGCTGCCCGGCCACCAGGTCGCGCTGCTCATTCGTCGCGCCAACGCGCTGCTCGACCTCGACATCGCCGGCAAGGGCCAGCTGGTGCTCGTGAAGGACGTGCAGAAGGACCCCGTGCGTCAGATCATCGAGCACATCGACCTCATCGTGGTGCGCAAGGGCGAGAAGGTCCAGGTCGACGTGCCCGTCACGGTCATCGGTGAGCCCTTCCCCGGTACCATCGCGAACCTCGAGAACACGACCGTGTCGCTCGAAGTCGAGGCCACCCACATCCCGCAGAACGTCGAGGTCTCGGTCGAGGGCGCCGAGGACGGCACGCAGATCACCGCTGCCGACCTGACGCTGCCCGCGGGCGCCACGCTCGTGACCGAGCCCGAGACCCTCATCGTGGGCGTCTCGGTCCCGCTCGACACCCTCGCCGCCGACGAGGAGATCGCCGAGGCCGACGCAGAGATCGCCGAGGAGCAGTCCGAAGAGGCCGAGGGCGACGACAAGTAATCCCGGGCGGGCTCCGGCCCGCCGATCACGAGGGGGCGCGACTCGCGCCCCCTCGTTCTCTTTCCGCGGCTCTCGCGGCCCGGCTCATGGCGTGCGGACCCGGTTCGCGTTTCGGGAAGGATGGATGCCATGGCAGACACCTGGCTCATCGTCGGTCTCGGCAACCCCGGCCCGCGGTACGAGGCGACCCGGCACAACGTCGGACAGATGGTGATGGACGAGCTCGCCGGCCGCCGGCGCGAGGCGTTTCGCGCGCACAAGGCCAACGCACGCGTCGTCGAAACCTGGCTCCGGCCGGGGTCCGCGAAGCTCGTCCTCGCCAAGCTCAACTGCTTCATGAACGTCTCCGGCGGCCCGGTCGCGGGGCTCGCCCGCTTCTACGGCGTCGAGGCGGACCACGTCGTCGTCGTCCACGACGAGCTCGATATCCCCTACGACACGATCAAGCTCAAGATCGGCGGCGGTCACGGCGGCCACAATGGCGTGCGCGACATCGCCAAGGCGCTCGGCACCGCGGACTTCCCGCGCGTGCGGGTGGGTATCGGTCGCCCCGTGGGCCGTCAGGATCCCGCCGACTGGGTGCTCGACCCCTTCGGCTCGACCGAGCGCCAGACGTTGCCGATCCTCGTGTCGGATGCCGCGGATGCCGTCGAGTTGCTCGTCGATGAGGGCTTGGTCTCGGCGCAGCAGCGATTCCACGCTCCCCGCGCCTGACGCCGCCCCCGGTGGACCGGAGACCCCGGCGCCCGTCGAGGGAGCCGAGCCCGAACCTTTCTCGCGATGGGGTCCCTGACCCCGTCGATGGGACCGGTGTCCGCGCGACGGGTGGCACGCATCCGCCAGTGCATCGGCACCGTCGGTCCACGCTTCTGCACGCCCCTGGCGGCGACACGAAGAAAAGACCCCGGCCTCGAAAGGCCGGGGTCGTCAGGTGGTCCGATGTCACATCATGGAGCCGACGCCCACCGCGGCACCGACGCCGAGGGCCGTGATGACGACGATACCGCCGAGCACGGCGATGACGATCGCAGCGATTCCCCACCCGCGGCCGCGGTTCTTCACCGCGGCGATGATGCCCTGGATGAAGCCCCAGAGACCCAGGATGCCGTAGACGACGAATGCCGCGACAGACAGCGCGGCCACCGCGATAGCCGACTGCTCTGCGCCGGGCGGCAGCGATTCCGGGTCGACCTGACCGGTTGAGGAGTCGACGTACTGACCGAGGCCCCCGGTCTGCACGCCCGCCACGAACGCGAGGATCGCACCCACGACGACGGCGAGGACAGAGGCGACGAATGCGATGATGCCGAGCTTTTTCGACACCGGCGCCCGGTGCTCGGGCGCATAGGCGGGAGCGGCGTAGCCACCCGGCGCGGCGTGCGGCTCGCTGCGCGTGGGGGGCGGGTTGTACGGCTCCGGCGGCGGCGGTGTGGTGCTCACGAGCTGCTCCCTTGGTCGTCGACGGGCAGGACACGCCTGCTCGGCGGATGACGGACACGACGCCCGTTGCCGCGAGTGTAGGCGAGCCCCTGGCGGGGACCCGAAGGGCTGGACGCGCCCCTTCTCGGCGCGGTATCGCACCCGAGGACGCCGGTCACACCGGGGTGAGCCCGCTTGCCATCGTCGCGATCCCCGCCACGAGGCCGACGGCGACGAGGCCCCCGAACACCAGGGGTCCCAGCACCGAGAGGACGATGGCCGTGATGCCCGCCCCGCGTCCCGATCCGACCGTGGTGGCGACGATGCCGAGCACGAGCGCGGTCACCCCCACGACGGTCCCCGCCCAGAACGAGATCTCTCCGACGAGCACCACGTCGCGCACCGGCGACAGCACACGCCAATCGAGGGTCGACGACGTGAGCGTCTCGAGCCCCGGCCCCGCACCCCGGGCGGTGCGGAATGCGGCGAAGCCTCCGACGGCGGATGCCAGGACGGTGGCGACGATCGACGCCAGCAGTGCCCAGATGCCAAGGGGTCGGGCGCGGCGGCGCGGCGGTGGGGGAGCGAGGAGGGTCCCGACCGGCGGCGCGACGTGCGGCGCGGCGAAGACCGGACCGTTCGGGACGCCGGGGCTGCTCATGCCGTCACTCTACGAGACGTCGTCGGTCAAGGTCGTGGGTACACACGGCCCGATGTCGGACCCCCGCGTAGACTCTTTCGAGTGACAGTTCCCGGGATCGTTCGCGCCCTCGAGCAGGCTGAGTCCTACCGTGAGGCCGCTTCCTCGGCATCCGCCGACTTGTCTCTCTCCCTTGTCGACGGCCTCGACGCACCCGTGATCGCGGGGTTGATCGAGCGTCGCCGTGCGGCGGGCGGGCCCGGCGCGGTGTTGGTGATCGCCCCGACCGGGCGTCGTGCCGAGTCGTTGGGTCCGGCATTGGATGCCGTCCTCCCCGGCGCCCACGTGCTCCACTTCCCCGCGTGGGAGACCCTGCCGCACGAGCGCCTCAGCCCGAGCCCCGAGACGGTCGGCCGTCGCCTCGACGTGCTGCGCCGAATCGCTGCATGGGACGGAGAGGTGCCGTTGGTCGTCACCGCATCCGTCCGCAGCGCCCTGCAGCCGCTCGCCCCCGGTCTCGGCGACGTCGAGCCGGTGCAGCTCGTCGTCGGCGGTCGCGGTCACCAGCTCGAGGCCGTGACGACGCGGCTGGTCGAGCTGGCCTATCACCGCGTCGACATGGTGTCGCGGCGCGGCGAGTTCGCCGTCCGCGGCGGCATCCTCGATGTCTTCCCGCCCGTGGCCGATCATCCGTACCGCGTGGAGTTCTTCGGCGATGAGGTCGACCAGATCCGTGCGTTCTCCGTCGCCGATCAGCGATCCCTCCCGGGCGAGGTCACCGACGTCACGCTTGTGCCCAGCCGTGAACTGCTGCTCAGCACCGAGGTGCGCGCCCGTGCCGCCGAGCTGCGCGACGCCTATCCGGGTCTTCGGCAACTGCTCGAGAAGATGGCCGAGGGAATCCCCGCTGAGGGCATGGAGTCGCTCATCCCCGTGCTGATCGACGACCTCATCACCCTTGTCGACTACCTGCCCGGGGGCAGCGCCGTCGCGCTCGTCGACCCCGAGCGCTCGCTCGCGCGGGCGACGACGCTCGGCGACACGAACCGCGAGTTCCTCGAGGCCGCGTGGTCGGCGGCGACCGCGGGAGCCGACACCCCGGTCGACCTCGACTCCGGTGATTTCGTGACGCTCGACGATCTGCACGAAAGGGCCACGGGACGCGGGGGCGTCTGGTGGGAGCTCAGCGCCTTCGACTCGGGCGCCGCGGATGCCGAAGACGAAGGTCTTGTCGTCGGCGACGATTCGGCGCACCGCGTCAAGGCCGACGCGGTGCCGTCCTTCCAGGGCAACGTCGAGGGAGCCACGGCGCACGTCGGTCAGTTGCTCGCCGACGGCTGGTCGGTGGTGGTCACGGCATCCGGACCCGGAATGGTCGATCGAGCCCGCGACGTGCTCGCCGAGCGCGGCATCGCGGCGCGCCGCGTCGACGACGTCCACGCGGCCCCCGAGCCCGGTGTCGCGCACGTGGTGTGTGCGCCGTTGGAACGCGGGTTCCAGCTCACCGAGGCGAAGTTCGCCGTCATCACCGAGACCGAGTTCTACGGTCGGTCGGTCAGCGGTGACAACCGGGGGGTCAAGAAGCTCGCATCGCGGCGGCGCAACGTCGTCGATCCGATGCAGCTCAAGCCCGGCGACGTCGTCGTTCACGCCACGCACGGCATCGGCAAGTTCCTCGAGCTCACGCAGCGCGAGGTCTCCAGCGGCGGACGGAACGCGGTCAAGACCACGAAGGAGTACCTGGTCCTCGAATACGCCCCCGCGAAACGCGGGTACCCGGGCGACAAGCTCTACGTGCCCACCGACCAGCTCGACCTGCTGTCGAAGTACGTCGGCGGAGAAGCGCCCACCCTGTCGAAGATGGGCGGGAGCGACTGGGCGGCGGCCAAGGGCCGCGCGCGCAAGGCGGTCCGCGACATCGCGGTCGAGCTGGTGAAGCTGTATTCGGCGCGCATGGCGTCGAAGGGCTACGCCTTCGGGCCCGACACCCCCTGGCAGCGGGAACTCGAAGAGGCCTTCCCCTTCGCAGAGACCCTCGATCAGCTGCAGACGATCGACGAGGTCAAGGCCGACATGGAGAAGCCGATCCCGATGGATCGGCTCCTCTCGGGAGACGTCGGTTTCGGCAAGACCGAGGTCGCCGTGCGCGCCGCGTTCAAGGCCATCCAGGAGGGCAAGCAGGTCGCCATGCTCGTGCCGACGACACTGTTGGTCAAACAGCACCTCGAGACGTTCGCCGAGCGGTATGCGGGTTTCCCCGTCACGGTGCGTCCGCTCTCGCGCTTCCAGTCCGACAAAGAGGCGAAGGCGACCCTGGCGGGCCTCACCGACGGCACCGTCGACATGGTCATCGGTACTCACCGCATCCTCACCGAGAAGGTGATCTTCAAAGACCTTGGGCTGATGATCATCGACGAGGAGCAGCGTTTCGGCGTCGAGCACAAGGACGCATTGAAGAAGCTCAAGACGAATGTCGACATCCTCGCGATGAGCGCGACTCCCATCCCGCGCACGCTCGAGATGGCGGTCACCGGCATCCGTGAGATGTCGACGCTGGCGACTCCGCCTGAGGATCGGCATCCGATCCTCTCGTACGTCGGACCCCGCAACGACAAGCAGATCGCCGCGGCGATCCGGCGCGAGCTGCTGCGCGAGGGCCAGGTGTTCTACGTGCACAACCGCGTCTCGTCGATCCAGCGCGTCGCTGCGCACCTCGCTGAGCTGGTCCCCGAGGCGCGGATCGTGGTCGCTCACGGACAGATGGGCGAGCACGCCCTCGAGCGGGTCGTCGATGACTTCTGGGAGCGTCGAGCGGATGTGCTCGTGTCGACGACCATCATCGAGACGGGCCTCGACATCTCCAACTCGAACACGATCATCATCGACCGCGCCGACAAGTACGGCCTGTCGCAGCTGCATCAGCTGCGCGGTCGCGTGGGCCGTGGGCGCGACAGGGCCTACGCGTACTTCCTGTACGACGAGATGAAGCCCCTCTCCGAAACGGCGGCCGACCGCCTCGAAACGATCGCCGTCAACAACGAACTCGGCAGCGGTATGCAGGTGGCGCTGAAAGACCTCGAGCTGCGCGGGGCCGGCAACCTGCTGGGCGCAGAGCAGGCCGGGCACATCGCCGGCGTCGGTTTCGACCTGTATCTGCGCATGATCGGTGAGGCCGTGTCGACCTTCCGTGGCGAAGACGTCGACGGCCCCAGCGAACTGCGGCTGGAGTTGCCCGTCGACGCACGCCTGCCCGAGTTCTATATCGACAGCGAGCGCCTGCGCCTCGAGGCCTACCAGAAGCTCTCGGCGGCGGCATCGGCTGGCGCGAAGGACGACGCCATCGACCTCGTGATCGAGGAGCTCCGAGACCGATACGGCGAACCACCTGCCGAGGTCGAGGGACTCATCGCGGTCGCGCGTCTGCGCCGCCGAGCTGCGCAAGCGGGACTCGCCGACGTGGTGGCGATGGGATCGAACCTGCGCATCGCCCCCGCTCACCTCGCCGAATCCATGCGCGTGCGCCTGCAGCGCCTATACCCGAAGGCGAAGCTCGTCGCGGGCGGGGATGCCATGGTGGTGCCGCTCCCGCAAGACGCCGACGACGCGAACCTGATCGCGTGGGTGCGTCAGATCCTGGATGCCCTGTGGCCGTTGCCCGTGGAGAAGTCCGCGGAAGCGGCGAACGCCTGAGCTCGAGTCCTCCCGGAGGACGGTCGCTCCGCGGGCCCGATCGACCTCCGTGTCGGTCGGGCCCGCTCGCTTTCTTCGGCGTCATTCCGGCAGCGCGGTCCGCGACACGCCCGGGGAGGGCGTGGATTCGACGGAGTGGTGGTTCACGCGTAACTTATTCCTTGTTCGCCCCACAGGGGAGAGCGGAGCGGCCGAAGGGCCCCTGTTTCCTCTCACGTGGTGAACCGCCCAAGACCTCACCGAATGGTGTATGGTTTTGGTTCTGGTCGTTCGGCCGGTTCCCGAGGTCGATCTCTTCGTGAGGTCCCACTGAGGAACTGTGTGCTGAGTGGCTGGTCAA
>NZ_LMOR01000004.1 GCF_001424225.1 Microbacterium sp. Leaf151
TTGACCAGCCACTCAGCACACAGTTCCTCAGTGGGACCTCACGAAGAGATCGACCTCGGGAACCGGCCGAACGACCAGAACCAAAACCATACACCATTCCGTGAGGTCTTGGGCGGTTCACCACGTTAGAGGAAACAGGGGCCCTTCGGCCGCTCCGCTCTCCCCTGTGGGGCGAACAAGTAATACTTTACGTCCGGTTTACCTGCTCGGCCAATCACTCCACATCCCGGGCGTGTCGCCGAACGAAATCCGCGGAAACATGCGGGAAACAACGGGAACCCGACGCGGCCGTGGAGCTCGGCCGGGCCGAGGTGCGATACGCACGGAAGCCGTCAGGCGACGAGTACCCATGCGAGGCCGGAGGCCATGGCATCCGTGTGCCCGCCGGTGAACTCGATCCCGTCGAAGAACATCGCACCCAGCACGAGAGCGAAGACGAACACGATCGACAGGAAGAGCACGGCCACGCCGGCGAGGGTGATCAGAAGTGGGAGTCGGTTTGCCATACATCGATCTTGCCCGGCACTCCCCCGAGAACGACAGGGCTTGCGTCGAGACGACCGAAGGCCGGCACCTCCGAGGAGGTACCGGCCTTCGGTGCGAGACGGATCAGCGTCCGGAGAGCTTCTCGCGAAGCGCCGCCAGCGACTCGTCGTCGGCGAGGGTGCCCTGGGCGGGCGACTCCGACGAGAACGAACCACCGAACGAACCGGCGTCCGTCGGGTTCGCCGCTTCGGCCTCGAGGGCCTTGGCGACGGCGGACTTGTGAGCCTCCCAGCGACCCTGGGCCGCGGCGTACTCCTGCTCCCACTGCTCGCGCTGAGCGTCGAAGCCCTCGAGCCAGGCACCCGACTCGGGGTCGAAGCCCTCGGGGTACTTGTACTCGCCGCGCTCGTCGTACTCGGTGGCCATGCCGTACAGCGCCGGGTCGAACTCGGTGCCGTTGGGGTCGACGGACTCGTTGGCCTGCTTGAGCGACAGCGAGATGCGACGACGCTCGAGGTCGATGTCGATGATCTTGACGAAGACCTCTTCGCCGACCGAAACAACCTGCTCAGCGAGCTCGACGTGCTTGCCCGAAAGCTCGGAGATGTGCACGAGGCCCTCGATGCCGTCGGCCACGCGGACGAACGCACCGAAGGGAACCAGCTTGGTGACCTTGCCCGGAGCGATCTGACCGATCGCGTGGGTACGGGCGAACACCTGCCACGGGTCTTCCTGCGTCGCCTTGAGCGAGAGCGACACGCGCTCGCGATCGAGGTCGACCTCGAGGATCTCGACGGTGACCTCCTGGCCCACCTCGACGACCTCGGAGGCGTGCTCGATGTGCTTCCAGGAGAGCTCGGAGACGTGGACGAGACCGTCAACGCCGCCCAGGTCGACGAACGCACCGAAGTTGACGATCGACGAGACCGTGCCCTTGCGGACCTGACCCTTGTGGAGGTTGTTGAGGAACGTGGTGCGCGACTCGGACTGCGTCTGCTCGAGCAGAGCGCGGCGCGAGAGCACGACGTTGTTGCGGTTCTTGTCGAGCTCGAGGATCTTGGCCTCGATCTCCTGGCCGAGGTACGGCGTCAGGTCGCGGACACGGCGCAGCTCGATGAGCGAAGCCGGGAGGAAGCCGCGGAGGCCGATGTCGACGATGAGACCACCCTTGACGACCTCGATCACGGAACCGGTGACGACACCGTCGTTCTCCTTGATCTTCTCGACGTCGCCCCACGCACGCTCGTACTGAGCGCGCTTCTTGGACAGGATGAGGCGGCCTTCCTTGTCCTCCTTCTGGAGAACGAGGGCCTCGACGTGATCGCCGACGTTGACGACCTCATTGGGGTCGACGTCGTGCTTGATCGAGAGCTCGCGGGAGGGGATGACACCCTCGGTCTTGTAACCGACGTCGAGGAGGACCTCGTCGCGGTCGATCTTGACCACGGTGCCTTCGATGAGGTCGCCGTCGTTGAAGAACTTGAGCGTCTTCTCGACCGCGGCCAGGAAGTCTTCGGCCGAGCCGATGTCGTTGATCGCGACCTGCTTGATAGCCGGGGCGGTCGTTGCGGTAGTCATGTAGTGGGTTGTCCTAGTTGGGTGTGGTGTCGGGCCTCGACTTCAGCGCCCGTCGGTCCCGTAGACCGAGGACAGCGGGCATCCGCACACCCGAGGGCGAACGCATGCCGCGCGTCGAAGCGAAGCGGATTGATTCGTGCGATGTCACGGGCCGCCCGGATAGCGAGCAGAGCCCACGTGTGACACCTCAGTCTAGCTCACCGGCTCCTCCCCACGGATCGTGCGGCGACAAGGGCGTCACACAACGTCGGTGAAGCGGCGGCGCCGGGCGCCGATTCGCCCCGGATCGGCCGTTTTGCTACGTCCTTCTCAGCCCGCGTGCCCAGGTGGCATCCAGAATGCCGTGCCAGGCTCCCCGTTTTGTGCCCGCTATCGCGGGTCAGACGACGACACCCGCGTCGTTCCCCCCACGTGAAATCGGTTCTATGCGCTCTTCTTCGACGCCCACGTCCAACCGTCGTGATCGCCGCCTTGCCGCCCGCCGCACCCGTCGTCGCCCGGTGACGACCGTCGGTGTGCTCGTGGTCGGCGCGGTCGCGACCGCGGCCCTCACCGGCACCGTGCCGGCGGCCACCGCCTCGCCCACCGACCTGACGACCGCGACGTTCTCGCTCGCCTCGACGACCACACCGACCGCCCTCACGGCCGCCCGTGGCCCCGAAGTCGCGGAGGCGCGCGCTGCTCAGACCACCGCCGCCGGCTCCCTGCAGGCCGCGTCGAGCGTGCAGGCCGACATCGTGGCATCCGGGCTCGACATCGGTCAGCCCGCGACCGTCGACACCCGCGCGCTCGAGCAGGCCACGGAGCGCCTGGAGGCGGCCGCCGTGCTGCCGGCGACGTTCCTGCCCGACTTCGCCGACGATGTCGAGGCCGCGACCGCGACCATCGACCAGCGCGTCGCCGAATTGCGCGGCAGCCTCGACGCGGCCGTGGCGAAGAAGGCCGAAGAGGAAGCAGCCGAGAAAGCACGCCAGGAAGCGGAGGCCGCAGCCGCAGCCGTAGCCGCCGCCGAAGCAGAGGCCGCCGAGCAAGCCGCCACGGAGCCGAGCACCTCGACGTCGTCGTCGAGCGGCGGCGGATCGTCGGCACCGTTCGCCACGGGCGGCGGGTCGGGCGACAACAGCCCGGCCGGCGCGCAGGCGACCGCCCGCGGCATGCTGTCCAGCCGCGGCTGGGGAGACGACCAGTTCAGCTGCCTCGTCTCGCTGTGGAACAAGGAATCGGGCTGGAACTACCAGGCCTACAACGCCAGCAGTGGCGCCTTCGGCATCCCCCAGGCGCTCCCGGGGAGCAAGATGTCATCGGCCGGCGCTGACTGGCAGAGCAACGCGACCACCCAGATCTCGTGGGGCCTCGGTTACATCTCCGGCCGCTACGGCGACCCGTGCGGCGCGTGGAGCCACTCGCAGGCCACCGGCTGGTACTGATCCGCGGAACGGTTGAAGCGACCGGTTGAAACAGAACGACGAAAGCGCCGCCCCGAACACTATTCGGGCGGCGCTTTCGTCGTCGTCGCTGGGTCGTTGTCGCTGGGTCGTTGTCGCTCGGTCGTTGTCGCTCGGTCGTTGTCGCTGGGTCGTTGTCGCTGGGTCGGTGTCGCTGGGTCGTTGTCGTCCGGTCGGTTCGGCTGACTTCGTCTTCAGGAGGACCAGTTCTCGCCACACGGCCAGATCACCTCATCCATCGCCGACGACGAGCGACCGATCGGTCAGGCGCCGTTACGACGGGCGATGACGCCCGCGAGCAGGGCGTGGGACAGGGGCGCGAGCGACACCACCATGAGGAGCGTGCCGATCACCGCCTGCTCGGCCTGCAGCAGCACTCCCCCGATGAGCAGCCCCGTGAACAGCACCGACGAGACCACCCGACGGACCATGCGCTCGAGATCGCGCATGCGGCGTTCGATGCGAGGCGTCTCGACGGCGAGAGACCCCTCCTCGAGTCGGGAGATGAGGTTGTCGGCACGGCGCGGCAGGCGAGCGGTCACCGCCGCCACAGCCCCGACCTCCCGCACGAGAGCCTGGGCGGTGTTGCCGCTCTCTTCGCGGATCAGGCGCTGGGCATAGGGCTCGACGGCATCCCAGATGTTGAAGGCGGGGTCGAGCGAACTGCACATTCCGCTCGTCAACGACATGGCGCGCACGATCAGGAGGAAATTCTCGGGCAGCTGGAACGGCAGAGCGCGCACGACGTCGCCGAACTCGATCGCGAAGGCACGGAACTCTCGGGGGTCGACCTCTTGCAGTTCGGCGAACCCCATGCCACCGAAGCGCGAGAAGAGCTGCGTCATCGCCCGTTCGAGCTGGATCGTGTCGGCCGAGGGAAGCAGGACTCCGACGTCGCGGATACCGTCGACCAGGCCCTTGCCATCTCGCGAGGCCGCGGCGATGAGGACGCGGCGAAGACCCCGTCGGAGGCCCGGCGGGACGTCGCCCATCATGCCGAAGTCGATGAAGGTGAAGCGCCAGGCCGGAGGGCCGGCATCCGTCGTCGGAGACAATGGAGTGACGAAGACGTTGCCGGGGTGGGGGTCGGCGTGGAAGAACCCGTCATCGAACAGCTGGTCGAACATCACCGCGGCGAAACGCGCGGCGACCTCGGACGGGTCGATGCCGGCGGCTCGAAGCGCGTCGACGTCGTTGATCTTGATCGCACTGACGTCTTCGAGGGTCAGTACGCGACGGGTCGTGCGCTCCCACACGACGTCGGGGACGGCGACCCCGTCCTCTCCCCCGAAGTCCGCGGAGAACCGCTCGGAGTTGGCGGCCTCGTGGAGGTAATCGATCTCTTCGAGGCTGGTCACGGCGAACTCCTCCACGAGGGAGGGCATGTCGACGCGATCGCGCACGAGGGCGACCTTGCTCAGCCAGACACCGACCTTGCGGAGGGCACGCAGGTCCACGTCGACGATGCGATCGATGTCGGGACGCTGGATCTTCAACACGACCGCGCGCAGCCCGGTCTCCTCGGCCAGCTCATCGGTGAGCACGGCTCGGTGCGCCTGACCCAGCGAGGCCGCGGCGAGGGGACGGTCGTCGACGCTCGCGAAGGCGCGCTCCAACGGCATCCCGAGTTCTTGCTCGGCGCGAGCGCGCATCTGAGCGAAGGGGACCGCGGGCACCTCGTCCTGCAGCCCCTCGAGCTCTTTGGTGATGATCGGGGGGAGCACGTCGAGGCGCGACGACATGAACTGCCCGACCTTGATCATGAGACCACCGAGGTCGACGGCGAGCACGTGGAAGCGACGGGCGATGCGCTGCAGTCGCCGCGTTCGGCCCCGGGCGGAGATCCACCCGAGGCCGAACCGCGGTAGGAAGAGCTCGTACCACCATGCCTGCACGAGGTAGCGCGCCGCGAAGCGCGTGATGCGCCGGTAGCGGGCCTTCATGAGGGCGTCGTCGGTCATCGGAGCTCCTGGATGCCGACGGGCGCAGAGCCCCCGTCGCTGTGGGGCGACCTCACCCCTGGGCGAGGATGGAGTAGAGCTTACGGCGAGCCTCGTCGAGGATCTCGACCGCCTGCTGGACCTGCTCCTTGTCGCCCGTGCGTGCGACCTGGGCGGCGGCCTGCGCGAGTTCGACCCCGGCCTTGGGGAGCGCCGTCATGCGGCCGCTGTCGCGCGAGCCCGCCGACTCCCAGGGTGCGGTGCGCTCGGTGGTCTCGTCGCCGGCCGCGGCGCGACCCTCGGCGGTGAGCGAGTAGGTCTTGCGACCGTTGGACTCCTCGGACTGCACGAGGCCCTCATCGGTGAGCAGCTGAAGCGTGGGGTAGACCGAGCCGGGGCTCGGTTTCCACGAGCCGCCGCTGCGTTCTTCGATCTCGCGGATGATCTGGTAACCGTGCATCGGCTGCTCAAGCAGAAGCGAGAGCACCGCCGAGCGCACATCACCCTTGTTCATGCGGGGCGTCGAGCTGGTCTTCTGCTCGAACTGGGTGCGCAGCTGCTCGAGACCCTCGAGGATGTTGGACATCGGCCAGCCGGGGGTGTTGTTGCCACCGCGTCCGCCGAACGCGTCTCCTAGGAATGAACCACTCATGACGACCTCCTTCGCGCGAACCCGATCTGAGTCAGCGATACATAACGATATATCGCTGACGGGGTCGCGGGGCGGTCGCGGGGCGGATTCTCAGTACCAGTTGACGGACTGCGAGTGGCCCCACGCGCTACACGGCGTGCCGTATCCGCGGTCGATGTAGTCCAGCCCCCACGCGATCTGCGTCGCGGCGTTGGTCTGCCAATCGGCGCCGAAGGTCGCCATCTTGCTGCCGGGGAGGGCCTGCGGGATGCCGGTGGCGCCGCCGTCGTCGTTGTAGGCCTGATAGTTCCAGCCCGACTCCTTGTTCCACAGCGACGACAGACAGGAGAACTGATCGCTCCCCCACCCGTACTTCTCGGATGCCAGCTGAGCGGCGTACGCCCGCGCCCCGTCGGGGGTGTTCACCCGAGCGAGCGCCTCGGCGGCCTCCGCCTGACGCTGCGCCTCGGCGGCGGCGGCGGCCTCCGCCTGTCGCTGCGCCTCCGCGGCGGCATCCGCCGCGGCCTTCTCCGCTTTCGCCTGGTCGAGACTCGACTGCACCTCGGCGACGCGGGCGGACACGCGGGCGACCTCGGTCTGCGCGTTCTGACTGAGAGCCGGCACGAGGAGCACCGGCAGCAGGTCGGTCGAACCGAGGCGGGCGACGGCGTCTTCGAGGGCCGCCGTGTCGATCGAGGCGTCGCCGATCGAGAGCGGCAGGCCGGTGGAGGCGACGTCCGCGCGCACGGTGTCGGCGTTCGAGAGCGTCGACTCCGCGTCGTTCCGCGCCGAGCTCGCACCGGTGATGACGGCGTCCAGCGTGGGGGCGTTCGTGACGGGCACGGCCGTGCCGGGCGCGGAGAACGAGGATGCCGACGCGTCGGGGATCGAGAGCGGGGCGGCGACCGCCAGACCGGCGGTGGCGACCAGGCCGAATGCGAGGCCGGCGCACGTGGCGGCGGTGACGAGCGTGCGGCGGGCGCGGTGGACGTGCAGAAGTTTCACATCAGAACGGAGCAAGGAGCAATCTTTCGTCGGGGCGCGCTCGTCGGGATCGAGCGCGGTCTCGTGTCGTTCGGGTCGACACAAGTCCCCGAGTGTGCGGGCCGGTTCTGAGCGTTATCTCTTCGTTACCTGGATGCGGCGTGTGAGCGTGTCGGACCGCCGGGCGGGCGCGAGTGATCCGATGTCGGTTGGATCAGCACATCTCGGGCGCCCCCGCATGGAGTCCCCGAATAGCCCACTGACCTGGTATTTCCTGTCGCGCGATACGCGACTCGTCGGTGAAGATGCCCGGGGGGTCGAGACCACTGTCAGCGCGCATGACGGGCCAACCCGAGATTCGCGGAGAAACTCTCGGATCAGCCCGTCACCACGGCCTCAGCCGCGCTCCGGAGTCAGGAGCGGTGCGCGCGGTAGTAGTCGAGCAGCGATCTGGTCGATGCATCCTGAGCTGCGAGCGCGTCATCGTCACCCTCGATGGCCGGCGCGATCTGCAGGGCCAACTGCTTGCCGAGCTCCACGCCCCACTGGTCGAAGGAGTTGATGCCCCAGATGGTGCCCTGCGTGAAGGTGATGTGCTCGTACAGGGCGATGAGCTGGCCGAGCACCGACGGCGTGAGCGACGGCGCGAAGATCGACGTCGTCGGTCGGTTGCCGGGGAACGTGCGCGCGGCCACGAGCGCACCGGTCGTGCCCTCTGCTTCGACCTCTTCGGCGGTCTTGCCGAACGCCAGCGCCTTGGTCTGGGCGAGGAAGTTCGCCAGGAACAGCCCGTGGACGTCGCGTCCATCATCGGCGAGCGGGTAGGCCGGGTTGACGAAGGCGATGAAGTCGGCCGGGATCAGCCGCGTGCCCTGGTGGATGAGCTGGTAGAAGGCGTGCTGACCGTTGGTCCCCGGCTCGCCCCAGAACACCTCGCCCGTGTCGGTGGTGACGGGGGTGCCGTCCCACCGGACGGACTTGCCGTTGGACTCCATCGTGAGCTGCTGCAGGTAGGCCGCGAAGCGGTGCAGCTGCTGCGCGTAGGGAAGGACCGCGTGCGACTGCGCGCCGAGGAAGTTGGTGTACCAGACGTTGAGCAGACCCATCAGGACGGGCACGTTCTGAGCGAGCGGTGTGGATGCCACGTGTTCGTCGACCGTGTGGAAGCCGGCGAGCAGCTGCCGGAACACCTCGGGCCCCAGGGTGATCGCCAGCGACAGGCCGATCGCGGAGTCGACCGAGTACCGACCGCCCACCCAGTCCCAGAACCCGAAGGCGTTGGCGGGGTCGATGCCGAACGCCTCGACCTTGTCGAGCGCCGTCGAGACCGCGACGAAGTGATGGGCCACCGCGTCGGTGCGGGCGGCATCCGAGTCGTCGATGACGCCCGCGGCCGCCAGCTTCTTCCACAACCAGTCGCGAGCGAGGCGGGCGTTGGTGAGGGTCTCGAGCGTGGTGAACGTCTTCGAGGCGACGATGAAGAGCGTGGTCTCGGGGTCGAGGTCGGCGGTCTTCTGCGCGATGTCGGCGGGGTCGATGTTGGAGACGAACCGCGCGCGGATTCCGGCGTCGGCGTAGGGAAGGAGCGCCTCGTAGACCATGACCGGGCCGAGGTCGCTGCCGCCGATGCCGATGTTGACGACCGTGGTGACCTTCTTACCGGTGACTCCGCGCCACTCTCCCGACCGCACGCGCTCGGCGAAGGCGCTGAGGCGGTCGAGCACCTCGTGCACGTCGTGATCGACCTGCTGGCCGTCGACCACGAGGGCGGGCTCGGCGTCCGCGGGGCGACGGAGGGCCGTGTGCAGCACCGCGCGGTCTTCACTGGTGTTGAGGTGCGCGCCCCGCAGCATGTCGGCGTAGCGCTCGGCGACGCCGGTCTCTTCGGCGAGCGCGACCAGGGCGTCGAGCACGTCGGCTGTCACGAGGTTCTTCGACAGGTCGACGTGGAGGTCGCCGACGGTGCGCGTGAGCGCGGGCGTGCGGTCGGCGTCGGCGGCGAACCAGCCGCGCAGGTCCGGCTCGAACGCGTCGCGAAGCGCGGTGAGGCGGGACCAGGCGGGGGTGGTGGTGGGATCGATAGGCGCAGTCACGAGACCCACGCTAGCGACCCCCGGGGTGCAACACGCGATGGATGACGAAGACGGTGGTGCGCGCTAGGGACGGGGCGGCCCGGGAGGAACCCCGGGGTCGGCGACCATCGGCTCCGGGAGAGGGATCTCGCGCGTCGCATCCCACGCCTCGGTCCAGCCGAGCCGGTCGAACAGGCCGTCGAGCAGCATGGCCGTGAAGCCCCACACCGTCTGCGGTCCGCGCGCCGTGTCGAGCCCGAAGGCGGGTCCGCGCCACTCGCGCCCATCGCGCCGGATGACCGTGACGCCGCGCCGGGCGGGGTCGAGGAGGTCGGCGACCGGCGCACGGAACACTTCGGCCGATTCCGCCGCATCGACGGCGCGGACCGGCGTGGGACGTGTCCACCACCCGACGACGGGAGTCACCTCGTGGCGGGAGAACGCCAGCGGTACCGGCTCGAGCGTCCCGAGCACTTCGACGCCGTCGGGGTCGAGACCGGTCTCCTCCTGCGCCTCGCGGAGCGCGGCGGTCACGGCATCCCGATCTTCCGGATCGACGCGCCCTCCGGGGAAGGCGACCTGTCCGGGGTGGGCGCGCAGCGTGCTCGCGCGCGCCAGGAGGAGGACGTCGAGATCGCTCGGGACGTGTCGCGCGGCACGTTCGCTCGGGATGCCGTCGAGCACGCCGAACAGGATGAGCACCGCCGCGGCCCTCGCCTCACCCTCGACCGGCACCGCGCGCAGGGCCGGGGAGACGTCTCCGAGCCCCCGGGCGAGGAGGTTTTCGAGCTGTGCGCGGGGAGACGACATGGCTCGAGGCTAGCTCCCACCCTCGACCGTCCGGGCGGGCGAGTCCCCTAGCGGGAACCGTTGCAGGCCAGGCCGTCGCCGTCGCCGTCGAGTTCGTAGATGTCGGAGCCTGGCGACGCCGCCGCGGAGTCCGCGTGCGGGAGGGTGTCGTCGGCCGTGGGTGCCGTGGCCTCATCCGTGGACGGTTCGGCCGCCTCCGTTCTCAGGATGCGGACGGACTGGCCGACGCTGCGGGCGAGGGCCGGGAGCTTGGCGGCGCCGAAGACGAGGACGACGATCGCGAGCACGACGAGGGCGTGCCAGCCGGTGAGGTTCTGCAGCATGGGGCCCTCCGTGTCAGCCGCGGCCACCGGGCATCGAGCCCGCGGTCGCCGTGGTGGTGGTGTCGACACGAGCGGTCAGGGCGACCGTCCAGCCGGTGGCGTTGTCGCCGGTGGTCGTGGCGAGCTCGAGCACTCCCCCGTCGTCGCCGAAGACGTTGTCGGTCGCGAGCGAGACGCGGGACATATTGGATGCCGACGACGAGTAGGCCGTATCGGCGTAGACGATTGCGCAGGTCGCCTCGGGCAGGGCCACCTGCGAGGTCGCGACCGCGTTCGAGGAGTCGGTGATGGCATCCACGTTCGGGTACACCTCGAAGTGGATATGGGGCCAGCGCCCGTCGTAGCAGGCGGGGAAGATCGAGGTGAACGAGACCACTCCGTCGGTGCCGACGACCTGCACCCCACGCAGGTAGGTCTCGTTCTCGATGCCGGAGGAGTACATCGAGTACCGCCCCTCGGCGTCGCAGTGCCAGACGTAGACGGCGGCTCCTGCGAAGGGCACGTCGCCGTTGGCGGTGTCGAGGATCGTGAGGTTCAGCGTCATGGGCACTCCCGCCGCCGTGGCGCCACCGTCGAGGCTCGAACGCAGGTCGCTGCGGACCACCCCGGACTGCTCGAGGATGTCGACGCCGTTCGAGCCGTCGCCGGGGTAGGGACCGGCGGTCTCCTGGGGGATCTCCCCCGCGGGCAGCGCCACCGGCGCGCTCGAGGCCGACGCGGTGGCCGAGGCCGTCGGGGTCGCGGGGGTCGCCGACGCTGTCGCGCGGGGGGTGGTCGTGGCGGTCGCGGTCGCCCCGCTCTCGGCCGGGGCGCAGGCCGCCAGTGCGACGGCCCCCGCGCCGAGGGTGACGAGGCTCAGGAGGCCGCGACGGCTGACGAGGGTTCGCACGTCGAACGAGGCGCCCTGATCGACCACGGGCTCGTCGGCTCGATCGAGCGGGCGCCCCTCGTAGGCGGGACCCTCGGGGGTCATCTGGGTGTCGGGGATGCGGCTCATGGTCTCTTCTCCGGGGATCGAGGTTCCTGTGTTGCCCCGACTGTGGTCCGCGCGCCCTGCCCGGGCCTTCACCGAACCTGTGGTGCGCCTATGAGACGCGATGGCGGGATCCGCGGGGCCGCCCCGACCCCGCACGCCCGTGTCAGGATGAGGGAAGGAGGTGCGCGATGACCGGAGTGCTGCACGCGGTGACCCTCGTCGTGAACATGCCGATCACCAAGATCGACGCCCTCGACGCCATCGCCTTCGCCGCCGACACAGGCGTGGAGGATGCCGGAACCGCACGCCCCCGCGTCTGGCTCGCTCCCCACGCGTGGGCGGAGGTCGAGATTCCGAAGTTCGCCGATCCCCCTCCCTTCGCGATCGACGTCTACTCGGACATCTCGGGCGCGGTCGCCTGGGCCCAGGCGCGGCGGCTGCATGACGCCCTCGGTCGATTCGGCTGGACCGTGAGTCCCCCGCGCGCGGGCGTGCGCTGACCCGGCGTCAGTCGAGCCCGACCAGCACCTCGCTGCGCTCCCAGAGCTGCCGCGCGGTCACCGGGTCGTCGGCGAGTCGATTGGTCTTGGACGCCTTGTTATTGGAGTAGAAGCCGCCCGGGGTCCAGTCCACCCCGGGCTTGCCGAGCGCGAGCCAGGTGAGGCGCGCCCCGCCGACCGAGGTCGACGTCATCAGTCGCTGGGCGATCGGACCGCCGTAGAGGAACTTCCACGGCCCGTTGCTGGTTGAGCCGAAGTTCGAGGCGATCACGCCCGGGTGGAAGGCTACGGCCGACAGCCCCGCGTCGCCGAAACGGCGGTTCAACTCCTTCGTGAACAGCACGTTCGCGAGCTTGGCGTTGCCGTAGGCGGCGGTCGAGGAGTAGCGGTGCTCGCCCTGCAGGTCGTCGATGTCGAACCGCGGGAACAGCTTCGCGGCGGCGCTCGAGGTCTGGATCACCGTAGCCTCCGACTCGACGAGTCGCTCCCGCAGCAGGTTCGTGAGCAGGAACGGTGCGAGGTGATTGACCTGGAAGGTCGTCTCATAGCCGTCCTTGGTCAGCGTGCGCTCGCCGAAGACACCGCCGGCGTTGTTGGCGAGCACATCGATACGCGGGTACGCCTCGAGGAGGGATGTGGCGAGCTCGCGAACCTGCGCCAGATCGCTGAAGTCGGCGACGAACGACTCGACACCCAGCGAGCGGGCGACGCGTGCGGTCTTCTCGGGGTTGCGACCGACCACGACCACCTCTTCACCCAACTGGGCGAGCTGTTTCGCCGATGCCGCGCCGATTCCGTCGCTCGCGCCGGTGATGACGATGGTGCGGGTCATGGCATCCTCTTCCTGGTTCGGAGAGGCCACGGTAACCGCGGCGGAGACGAGACGGTCGGGGGTTGCCGCAAGGATCCGTCGCACCTACGTCGTCACCGCGCAACTCACAGCCCGCTCACAGCCCCACGGGACCAAAACCAGCGGGCGAGGCGTTCGATTGAAGGACGCCCACCACAGGACGTCACGACGAGAGGATACGAACCGTGAGCACGGAGTACCGGAAGACGTCGGAGGCGCTGGGTCGCCTCACCGACCGCCAGTTCGCCGTCACGCAGGACGACGCCACCGAACCGCCGTTCCGCAACGAGTACTGGGACAACCATGAGGACGGCATCTACGTCGATGTCGTGTCGGGACAACCGCTGTTCTCCTCAGCCGACAAGTTCGAGAGCGGCTCCGGCTGGCCGAGTTTCACCAAGCCGATCGACGACGCCGCGGTCGTACAGAAGACCGACCGGACGCTGTGGATGACCCGCACCGAGGTGCGCTCCGCCGGAGCGGACAGCCACCTCGGCCACCTGTTCGACGACGGCCCGCGCGATTCCGGCGGACTGAGATACTGCATGAACTCGGCCGCAATGCGCTTCGTGCCCGTCAGCGAACTCGAGGCCCAGGGGTACGGCGCCTACCTCCCCCTGTTCCGTGAGAGTCGTGCCTCATGAACCTCTTCCCCTTCCGCACGCGTAAAAGGAGCACCACCATGACCAGCGGACCTTCCGACTCCGGCGAGATCACCCGTCGCCCCGGCACCGAGACCGCCGTCCTCGCGGGCGGCTGCTTCTGGGGCGTCGAAGACCTCATCCGCCGCCAGCCCGGCGTGCTCGACACCCGTGTCGGCTACACCGGCGGCCAGAACGAGCACGCGACCTACCGCAACCACCCCGGTCATGCGGAGGCCGTCGAGATCGTCTTCGATCCCTCGCAGACGTCGTACCGCGACATCCTGGCGTTCTTCTTCCAGATTCACGACCCCTCGACCCTGAACCGCCAGGGCAACGACGTCGGCACGAGCTACCGCTCGGCGATCTTCCCGCTCTCCCCCGAGCAGGAGAAGGTCGCGCGCGACACGATCGCCGACGTCGACGCCTCGGGCATCTGGCCCGCGAAGGCCGTCACGACGATCGAGCCCGAGGCCGCGTTCTGGGAGGCCGAGCCCGAGCACCAGGACTACCTCGTGCGCATCCCCCACGGCTACACGTGCCACTTCGTGCGTCCCGGTTGGGTGCTGCCCAAGCGCGAGGAAGCCTCCGCGTAAGTCGCATGATGAAGGGCCCGGATGCCATGGCATCCGGGCCCTTGGTCATGCCAGCAGGTCGTCGAGCAAGCGCTGCACCCGTGACGTGATGTCGTCGCGGATCGGCCGTACCTCGTCGAGGCCTCGGCCCGCCGGGTCGGTGACCTCCCGCCTTCGTAGCGCTTGCCGGGGAGGATCGGGCCTCCCCCGCCTCGGTGAACGGCGGGTTCGGGACCCGTCGAGTGTCCAGGACACGCCGTGCGCCCGGTGCGTGAGGCGGCGAGTCGTGGGCGATCGACGGGCGGTCGGTGCGCGCAAGCCCCGCGGGCGCTGGGGCGACACTGCCTAGGCTCACGGGATGAGCGGATACGACGTGATCGTGGTGGGCGCGGGCCTGGCCGGCCTGCGCTGTGCGACGTGGCTGGCCGAGGCCGGCCGCGACGTCGTCGTGCTCGAACAGGGCGACGCCGTCGGCGGCCGCGAACGCACCGACATCGTCGACGGCTTCCGCCTCGACCTCGGTTTCCACGTGCTCAACCCGGCCTATCCGGCCATCCGGCGCTGGGTGGACGTCGACGCGCTCGCGTTGCGGCGCTTCCCCGTGGCCGTCGGTGTGCGCCTCGACGACCGGCTCGCGCGGCTGGCCCATCCCCTCCGGCATCCGCTGTCCGTCCCCGAGACACTGCGGAGCGGGCTCGTCGGGCCCGCCGATCTCGCGGCTCTGGCGCGGTGGGCGGGGCCCACGCTCGCTTCGGCGCGGGCGGCCAAGTCCGGGACCGACCGAACACTCGACGAGGCGTGGGACCGCGCGGGACTGCG
Organism: Microbacterium sp. Leaf151; assembly: GCF_001424225.1. Taxonomy (GTDB): domain Bacteria; phylum Actinomycetota; class Actinomycetes; order Actinomycetales; family Microbacteriaceae; genus Microbacterium. Next base: position 14,631 of record NZ_LMOR01000004.1, read on the forward strand.
AGGCGCGCTCCGCGACAGCGTGCTCGAACCGTTCCTCGCCGGGGTGCTGGCCGATGACCGGCAAGGGACGTCGGACGCGTTCGTCCGGCTGCTCATCCGCAGCTTCGCCCTCGGGCGGCCGGGAGTGCCCGCCGCGGGAATCGGCGCCCTCCCCGCGCAGCTCGCCGACACTGCGCGCCGGGCCGGCGCCGGCATCCGCCTCGCCCATCGGGTGGTCTCCACCCGGCACCGGGCCCGCGGCTGGCACGTCGGGGTGGAGGGACACGATGCCATGACCGCCCGGTCCGTGGTCATCGCGACGGGACTCGATCCCTCTCTCGACGTTCCGCTCCCCCGTCCTCGGGGCCTGCAGACGTGGTGGTTCGCCGCCGACCAGGCACCGAGCGGCGATGCCGCGCTCCGCGTGGACGGACGCCGCCAGGGGCCGATCGTGAACACCGCCGTGATGACCAACACCGCGCCCACCTACGCACCGCGCGGGCGGCACCTCATCCAGGCGACCTGCGTGCTGCCCTCCGCGGCGTCGGAGGACGCCATCCGCCGGCAGCTCGCCGAGATCTGGGATGCCGACACCCGGGCGTGGAGCCTCTTGCGCCGGGACGACGTCACCCGCGCCCTCCCCGCACAGGATCCGCCCCTACGCCTGCGGCGCTCGGTACGCCTGGGTGACGGCCGGTACCTCGCCGGCGACCACCGCGACACCGCGTCCATCCAGGGCGCCCTGGTGTCAGGTCAGCGGGCGGCGGAGGCGGTCCTCACCGACCTCGCGCGGTGAGCCGGACGTCCGGCCGCGCTATGCCCCGACTCCGGCCGGTTCGGGGCGGATTCCGCAACTCGGGGCGTGCCCTTTCCACCCCGACCGGTAAATTCCGCCCCGACCCCGACTCGCGCGCTAGAGCCGCGCCGCCAGCGCCGCCAGCGCATCCCCGGTCACCCGTCGCGTGGTCCACTCCTCCATCGCCTCGGCACCGAGGGCACGGTAGAAACCGATCGCGGGCTCGTTCCAATCGAGCACCGTCCACTCGAGGCGCGAGTACCCCTTCTCCACGCACTCCGCGGCGAGCGCGGACAACAGCGCCACGCCGTATCCCTTCGCGCGGTACTGCTCGTGCACGTAGAGGTCTTCGAGCCAGACACCGTGTCGCCCGGTCCACGTGGAGTAGGTGAGGAACCAGATCGCGATCGCCCGGATGCCGCCGTCGGGGTCCTCCACGACGAAGGCGAACGCGCGAGGATCGCCGCCGAAGAGGGTGGCGGCGATCATCTCGGCGGTGTTGTCGACGGCATCCGGTTCGCGCTCATAATCGGCGAGGGCCTGGATGCAGGCGAGGATTCCGGTCTCATCCCCGCTCCGGGCGGGACGCAGGACGGCACCGTCGGTGAGAGTGGTCATGAACCGAGGCTACCGAGGCCGACCGCCACCGCCACACGGGTGGTCAGGACAGTGGATGCCAGCTCTCGCGCGCCACGCGCCGGAAGTTGCCGCCGAGCACCGCGGCGATGTCGTCGTCGCCCCACCCGTGATCGCGCAGGTGCGCGCCGAGGCCGACGAAGGTCTCGGGCGGCATCCATTCCACCGGTCCCCACGCGGTGTAGCTGGCGTCGTAGAGGTCGGGGCTCGTCGCGAGCACGTCGCGGAACGTCTGCCAGTCGAAGGAGAAATCGGTGCTGACGCCGACGTGGTCGATGCCGACGACCTCGACAGCGTGCTCGAGGTGCCGCGTCATGGCCGACAGCGTCGGGGTGTTGGGCCCGAGGAAGATGCCGACCCCGGTGATGCCGATCACTCCCCCGGTGTCCGCCGCGGCCCGGGCCTGATCGTCGGTGATGTTACGGGGGTGATCCCACACCGCGCGCAGGTTCGAGTGGCTGAAGACCACCGGTCTGGTCGACACCGCGCACATCTCGAGCGTGGTTCGCGCCCCGACGTGCGAACCGTCGGGCACCGCACCGTGTCTGTTGAGCTCACTCACCAGGTCGCGTCCCCAGGCTGTCAGCCCGTCGTCGACGGCGTCGAGGCAGCCGCCGCCCGCGCGGTTCGCGACGTTGTAGGTCGGGGCGATCGTGCGGACCCCCTGCGCGACGAGCGGGCCGACGGCATCGAGACGTCCGCCGAGCGGAGCGCAGTCCTCGAGGTCGAAGACCACCGCGGTATCGCCCGCGGCGGCGATCCGGTCGACGTCGTCGATCGACGTGGCGAGCGCGAGGCCGTCGATGCGCTCGGTCTGCGCACGGAACGCGGCGAGCAGCGAGGTCACGACCGCCGGGCCGTGAGGTGCGTAACCGACATTCAGTGAGACCAAGCCGCCTCCCGCGGGGCGGTAGCGGTGCAGGTCGGTGAGGTCGGCGGTCTCGACGAGCTCGACGCAGGCATGCTGATCCCAGAGCACGGTCAGACGCCGAGGGGTGAGGCGACGGGCGCGGCCGCGCGGGCGGGAGTCAGCCCGGAGTCCAGCGCCTCGCGCCCGTCGAAGACGAAGCAGTCGCCGGTGAAGTGCGCGCCGCCCTGCGCGTCGAACCATCCCAGGATCCCGCCGTCGAGCTGGTACGCCTCGACCCCCTCGGAGCGCAAGTACAGCGCTGCTTTCTCGCAGCGGATCCCGCCCGTGCAGAAGCTCACCACGGTCTTGCCGGTGAGGTTGTCGCGGTGGGCGCTCACGGCATCCGGGAACTGGGTAAAGCGCTCGATGCGCCAGTCCAGGGCGCCGGCGAAGGTGCCGTAGTCGACCTCGAACGCGTTGCGGGTGTCGACGAGCACGACCTCCCGGCCGTCGTCGTCGGCGCCTCGGTCGAGCCAGCGACGCAGGGTGTCGGGACTGACGGCGGGGGCTCGGCCGTCCTGCGGGCGTACCTCGGGTCGGTCCATCCGGATGATCTCGCGCTTCACCTTCACCAGGAGCTTGTCGAAGGGCACGCCGTCCGACCGGCTTTCCTTCGTCTCGAGTGCCGCGAAACGGCCGTCGGCGCGCAGGTCGTCGATGAAGCCGCGCACCGCGTCGGCCTTACCGGCGAGGAACAGGTTGATCCCCTCCTCGGCGAGCAGGATCGTGCCCCGGAGGTCGGCGGCGACGGCCCGTTCGTGCAGCGACACCCGAACGGCGGCGGGATCGGCGATGCGCGTGAACAGGTACGCCGAGACGTTGAGGACGGATGCCATGGCATCCACCCTATGAAACCCCGCACGTGCGCGTGTCATCCGGACCAGCGGGCGTCAAGCCGGGAAACGCGGGGTGCGCATCGCCTAGCGTGAGAGGACTCGTCCCCGGGAGGAAGCGTGCCAGAAGGCTCCGCGTCGTCGATCGCGACCGTGTCGGTCGTCATCCCCGTCCGCGACGACGGTCCGCACCTCAGGCGCTGCCTGCAGGCGCTGGCCGCGCAGACGGTCGCCGCCGACGAGATCGTCGTCGTCGACAACGGCTCCACCGACGACAGCGCCGATATCGCCCGCGCCGCGGGGGCGCGCGTCGTGTCCTGCGGTGAACGCGGCATCCCCGCAGCGGCCGCCACCGGCTACGACGCCGCGCGTTTCGATCTCATCCTGCGCCTCGACGCCGACAGCCTCCCCGCCGCCACCTGGGTCGCGAGCATGGTGGACGCGCTGAGCGAAGAGAGAGTGGATGCCGTCACAGGCGGAGCCGTTTTCCATGACGGACCCGTCTCCCGACGCGTGACGATGGCCCGGGTCTTCCTCGGCACCTACCACGCATTCGCGTTCCCCGCGCTCGGGCACACACCGCTGTGGGGGTCGAACATGGCGTTCCGTCGTCGGGCGTGGCTCGCCGTGCGCGACGAGGTGCACCTCGACCCCGAACTGCACGACGACCTCGACCTGGCGTACCACTTGGGCGTCGGCCACCGCATCCGCCGGGTCTCGGGTCAGCACATGCGCGTGTCCTCGCGCACGGTCGAGCCCCGTCGGTTCGCGCGGTGCTTCCGCCGCGGGGCGGGCACCGTGTTCGCGCACTGGCCGACCGATATCCCCCCGGCGCGGTGGATGCGGGTGTGGCGCGGGCGTCGGCTGCAGGACTCCCGTCCTCTCGAGGTCCGCGCCGTCGACCGCGACGAGGCGGCCCGCGCATGACCGGCATCCTGTTCCCGAACGTGGAGGCACCCGACCTGCACGTGATGAGCTTCAACATCCGGCGGCGGTTCGAGCGCATCACGTGGCCGTCGGCCGACCGCTGGCCGATGCGCAAGCAGCGTCTGCGCACCTTCCTCGGCGCGAACCGTCCGCATCTGCTCGGTTCTCAGGAGGCGATGCCCGACCAGGCGCGGTGGGTGCAGGAGTCGCTGGGCTCGCAGTACGGGCGTGTGGGTCTCGGGCGCGGCAAAGACCGCGGGGGTGAGGGCACGCCCCTCTTCTACGACCGCGACCGTATCGAGGTCGAGAGCTGGGAGCAGGTCATGCTCTCGGACACCCCCGACGTCCCGGGCTCGACGGGGTGGGGGAACACGATCCCCCGCGTCGCGGTCATCGCCCACCTGCGCGATCACGCCACCGGCGCCCGCTTCACCTTCGTCAACACGCACTTCGATGCCTTCTCGCACCGCGCGCGCCGACGCTCAGCCACCTGGCTACACGACCTCGTCGCCGCTCACCGGGGTCCGCTGCTGTTCACCGCCGACGTGAACGCCCCCGTGCGCTCGCGCGAGCTCGCGGAGATGTTCGCGGACGGGCTGCTCGTGGACACGTGGTCTTATGCGCCGGCTCGCCGCACGGCCGAATGGGGCACGTTCAACAATTACCGTCGCCCCCAGCAGGGTGCTCGGCGGATCGACGCGGTACTGACGACGCCCGATGTGGGTGTGCGAGCCGTTGGGATCGACCCGCGACCGACCGGAACGCAGTGGCCGAGCGATCATCTGCCCGTGCAGGCCGTCGTGCGGATTCCGGGCGGAGCCACCTCTTGATCACCCGTGCGACGCGGGAGGGATGCCGATGATCCGGGCCATGTACGCGAACCTGAAGCGCCCGCCGCGCACCGTCACCGACTGGCTGGCCGATGCGGTGCGCGCCACGGCGATCGTGCTCGTGCTGGTGTCGCTGTTCACGCTGCCGTTCACCGACTTCGCCGTGCTGTCGATGTCGCTGCCGGCCGTGATGCTCTCGCGCATGATCGGGCTGCGTTCGGGGCTGGACCTGATCACGTGCGTGACGGTGTTCGTCGCCGCCGGCAGCAACGTGCTGGAGCTCTACCGGGCGTGGACGGGGTGGGACCTCATCGTGCACCTCGTCTGCACCGGGGTGCTGGCGGCCGTCGCGCTGGTCTTGCTCGACGACGGGGGCGTCGTCGCCCCGACGGGACGTCGACGCACGCCGATCGTGGTCGCGACCATCGCCGGCTTGGCATTGTCGGCCGTGTGGGAGATGGTCGAGTGGTTCGGCTACCGGTTCATCACGGATGCCATCTTCGTGACCTACGACGACACCATCGGCGACATGATGGCGGGTGGCGCGGGGGCGCTTCTCGTGGGTGTCTTCGCATCCCGCTTGCGGCTGACGCGGGCAGATCGGGCACCTCTCTGAGCCAGGTCGGCACACCGGACGCGCCGCGCGGCGAAGCCCGACGGGCTCTCCGTGAGACTGCACCTCGCTGACGAACCCGTTGCCGCGGGCAACCGTCGGGTCGGCGGAATGCAGTCTCACGGTGTGAGACCGTGGCTCAGATCTTTCCAGCGACATCCGTTCCGACGAGGTCGCCGTCGGGGTTCGGCTCGCTCAACTGCTCACCGGGTGCGGTCGAGCCCTCCAGCGGCGGCAGGGCCGCCTCGACGCGGGAGCCGATCCCGGCGTCGACGTTCTTCCAGTACTGCACGGCCCGGTCGCGCACATCAGCGCGTGTGACTCCCCCGACGTGACCCGTGATGGTCTCCACGAGACGGTCGCGCTCCTCGGCGGACATGACTTCGCGCACAAGCGTGCCGGCCTGGCCCCAGTCATCGTCTTCGGGGTGCAGGGTGGCCGCCGAGCGGACGAGGTCGCCGTCGCTCTGCCAGCCGCCGTCGCCCGCGCGTCGCGGATCGGCCGCGGGGCCTCCGACCGAGTTGGGCGCATAGACGGGCACCTCGGGCGGGTTGTACTCGTAGCGCATCGCGCCTTCCTTCGAGTACGAGTGCACCTCCGTGTGCGGACGGTTCACCGGCAGCTGCTGGTAGTTCGTGCCGACGCGGTAGCGGTGGGCGTCGGCGTAGCTGAAGATGCGCGCCTGCAGCATCTTGTCGGGGCTGCCGTCGATGCCAGGCACGAAGTTCGACGGCTCGAACGCCGCCTGCTCGATCTCGGCGAAGTAGTTGCCCGGATTGCGATTGAGCTCCATCGTGCCGACCTCGATCTCGGGGTAGTCGTCGTGCGGCCACACCTTGGTCAGGTCGAAGGGGTTGAAGCGATACGTCTTGGCATCCTCGTAGGGCATGATCTGCACCTTCAGCGTCCACGTGGGGAACTCGGCGCGCTCGATCGCGGCGTAGAGGTCGCGGATGTGGAAGTCGGCGTCTTGCCCTGCGATCTGGTCGGCCTCGTCCTGCGTGAGCGTCTTGTGTCCGAGGTCGGTGTGGAAGTGGTACTTGACCCAGAACCGCTCGCCCTCGGCATTGATCCACTGGTACGTGTGCGATCCGTACCCGTTCATGTGTCGCCATGATGCCGGGATGCCCCGGTCCCCCATCAGCCACGTCACCTGGTGCGCGCTCTCGGGAGACAGCGTCCAGAAGTCCCACTGCATCGTGTTGTCGCGCAGGTGGCTGCCGGGCAGGCGCTTCTGCGACCGGATGAAGTCGGGGAACTTGATGCCGTCCTTCACGAAGAAGACGGGGGTGTTGTTGCCGACGAGGTCGTAGTTGCCCTCGGTCGTGTAGAACTTCAGCGAGAATCCGCGCGGGTCGCGCCACGTGTCGGGGCTGCCCTGCTCGCCGGCGACGGAGGAGAAACGCGCGAGCATCTCGGTCTCCACACCCGGCTGGAACAGCGCCGCCCGCGTGTAGGCCGACACGTCGCCGGTGGTACGGAACGTGCCGAAGGCACCGCCGCCTTTCGCATGCACGACGCGCTCGGGCACGCGCTCGCGGTTGAACTGCGCGAGCTTCTCGATCAGGTAGTGATCGGTGAGCGCGATCGAGCCGTCGGCTCCGACGCTCTGGGAATGCTCGTCGCTGGCGATGGGTGCGCCGTTGTTGGCGGTGGTCGGGTCGTTGGCGGTGGTCGACTCGGTCATTGCTCTCCTCACGTCGTGGGCCGCGATGAACGGGGCCCCATCCGACGGTACGCAGGAGGTCCGACATCGCTGAGGCATTGCGGATCCACCGGTGAACACGTAGGGCCGGGACGGTGTCAATCCCCGGATCCGGGTGCCCGGCGACGGCGAGCATGAGCCCACATCAACGGAAAGGACGCGTCATGGCGAAGGATCTCTCGAAAGGCGACCGGGTCAGCTGGGACACCCCGCAGGGGCGCACGCAGGGCGAGGTCGTGGAGAAGAAGACGAAGGACTTCGAGCACGACGGGCAGAAGTTCACGGCATCCGACGATGACCCGGCCTTCATCGTGAAGTCGGAAAAATCCGGCGCCAAGGCCGCGCACAAGGCCTCTGCCCTGAACAAGCTGAAGAGCTGACACCCGCGCAGGCTCCGACGGGCTCAGCGGCCACTCACCCCGGCCGGTGAGCCTGTCGGAGCCTGCGGACCTACCCCCTCGCGTCGCGCCGCTTGCGCATCTGAGCCAGGGCGAGGCTCAGACGATGGTTGCCGGCCAGCACATCCTCGTGGCGCTCGAGGAACGACCAGTACGCGTCGGTGAAGACCGAGTCCTTGGCATCCGCCGCCGACGGCCACCACGATCCCATCTTCTGCAGGTACGCCCCGCCCGACACGTAGGGCTTGGTCGCGACGAACCCGCCGTCGGCGAACTGGCTCATCCCCATGACGTTCGGCACCATGACCCAGTCGTACGCGTCGACGAACAGCGCGAGGAACCACGCGTTCACCTCGCGCGGCGCGTAGCCCTGCAGCAGGAACCAGTTGCCCAGCACCATCAGCCGCTCGATGTGGTGCGCATAGCCCCACCGGTGCACGCGCTCGAGGACCGTGCGCACCGGAACCGGCAGGTCACTCGGCATCCGTTCACCCGAGTACCAGTACTTCTGGATGCGCCCGTCGAGGTGAAGGGCGTTGACGCGCTCGAGCTCCGGGTGCGCCCTGTACATGCCGCGCATGTATTCGCGCCACCCGATCACCTGGCGGATGAACCCCTCGACGGATGCCAGGGGTGCATCGGTGCGCGTGGCTGCGGCGACGACCTCCTCGACCGTGAGCAGTCCGATGTTCAGCATCGGCGAGATGACCGCATGGAAGAGGAACGGCTCGTCGGCCTTCATCGCGTCCTCGTACCGGCCGAAGTCGTGCAACCGTTCGGCGACGAACACATCGAGCCACGCGCGGGCGTCCTCGGGGGTCACCGGAAGCCAGAACTCGCCCGCTGTGCCCGGGTGCTCGGGGAACATCTCGTCGACCTCGGAGATGACCGTCCGGGTGATCTCGTCGTGCTCCGGCTGCGGGAGCGACGGGATGTCGACGCCCTTCTTCGGAAGCGGTTTGCGATTGTCGGCATCGAAGTTCCACCGGCGCCCCGCGGGCTTGCCCCCGTCCATCAGGATGCCGGTTCGTCGGCGCTGCCAGTGGTAGAAGTCCTCCATCAGCGGCGTCGGATGCTCGGCGAACCAGCCGTCCACCTCTTCTTCGGGAGTGATGAACAGTCCGTCGGACTGCACGTCGGTGTCCACGTCGTGGGCGGCGCAGATCGCGGCGATGCGCTCGTCGACCGGACGGTTCGGGTCGCTCATCCAGGTCAACTCCGTGACGCGGTGCTCCCTGAGCAGGCTCTCGAGTCCAGCCTTGAACGCGAGGTCGTCGCCGAGGGCGATCCGGCGGACCGTCTTACCGTCAGCCTCCAGCCGGGCCGCGGTGTGCCGCATGGCGGAGATCAGCAGCACGATCTTGTGCCGGTGATACGGGATCTTGCGGAACCGCGGCGCCGACTCGATGAAGAAGAACTCATCGATGCCGCCGTCGGCGTACGCGGGGTGCTCGGCGAACTGCTGCGTGGCGAGGATCAGGGCCGCCCTCACGCGTGCCGCCTCTGCTTCGCTGCGTTCGCCCGGCATCCGCGCGAGCAATAAAGCACCTGGTCCCACTGATCGCGGCCGTTCCAGCGTTTGCGGTCGGTGAACGAGCGCCCACAGAATGCGCAGGGCTTGGAGCGCACCTCAGGTCGTGACATGGCGTCATCGTCGCAAGAGGGCCCTCCGTGCCGTGGGGGCTTGCGCTGACACGAAGATCGGGTGCGCGCAAGGCCCGGGCGCGATCCGCCGCCTTCATGGTCGAGTCTCACCATGGACATCACATCTGAACGACCCCGCGACGACGCCGACAGCCCCGACGAGCTCGAGACCGCCGACGGCGCGCGCATGCCCGCTTCCACGGACGACGACGGCACACCGGTCGAGAACCCGTCCGGCTGAGGGAGACGGGCCGGGGCCCCGCGGGACTCCGGCCCGCTCCGTCAGTCCGGCAGGTCGAACTTCTCGTTCTCTCCGCCCTGGGGGCGTTCGCCGGTGACTTTCGACGTCACCAGCGCGATGGCGGTGGCGATGCGTCCGCCTGCGCTACCCCAGTACTCACCGCTCAGGGTGTTCACCCGCAGCAGCGTCACGCCGGGCGACTCGGGACCGTCAGGGAACCACGCCTCGACGCTCGTCGACCACAGCTCCTTGAGCTTCGCCAGGTCGTCGACGACCTCGGCCTTACCCGCGAGCGAGAGCCACGTGCTGTCGGAGCTGAACGACAGACCGATCTTCGGGTCGCGCCGCACATGCGAGACGGCCGACGCGTCGCTGCCCACGATGAACCACAGGTCGCCGTCGCTCTCGGTCTCCTGCACGGTGAGCGGGTGCGCGTGCAAAGCGCCGTCCTCCGCGCGCGTGGTGACCATCGCGAAGCGGAACTTCTTCAGAAGCTCGTTGAGCGTGTCCAGCTCGGATCCGGTGGATGACATGTCATTCCTCTCGTCGAAGGCTCCAGCCCACCGCGTGGGCGCGCACACTCGCTACGTGTTGACGTCGGCGTCGGCGTCTGCTCTCGCCGCGCGACCGCCCTCGACCGGCGGGGCGAGGCGGTCGAGCTCGTCGAGAGCCGCCCGGGCGCGTTCCACGCGAGCCGGCACCGCGCCATCCCACCAGCGAGGGCCGCGTTCGCCCAGGCCCGCCTTCGCCACCCCCACGCGGTGACGCACGGCGGCCAGCACGGCGGGATCCTCCGAGCGCTTCGCCGTGCGGACGGCCGCGCGTGCCCGCCCCAGGTGCGAGCGCAGGCGGTCGGCGATGTCGGTGGGCAGGGCCGGGTCCGTTCGGCGCCAGCGGCGACCGTCGATGACGAGCCATCTCTCGTCGTCGGAGGGTTCTCCCGCATTCCCGGATGCCATCACTCCAGTGCAGTCGACGACGTCGACGGGGGAAACTCCCCGGCACCGTCCAGACTTCCGTGCTAGCTTGGTCTCATTCGTTCTGGGACTTGCTTCATCGACGCCCGCCTCATCGCTGAGATGCCGGGCGCACGGCGCCGAGCCGTTTACGACAGCAATCCTGCCCTCAATCATCGCGTGCCCCGCTCGACGGCTTCGGTCCTCGCGTCGCACTCGCGGAAAGTTCTTGTGTCTCTGCTTCACCCTTCGCCACTATCGTGGCGCCAGGCCGATCTCGACGTCTACGTCGCGATGGCCGGATCCGACTACGCCGGTTTCGTCGGCGCGGGCACCTCGGGCTTCGAAGCCCAGGGTCCCCTCGGCGAGAATCTCGGCTTCCATATCTCCGTCGACGCAGCTCAGGCTGCGGTCGACGGCCACCGCGTCCGCGGTACCGACTCGGTACCGCGGCGTCCCCGTCCGCTCCGCACGCGTCGGAGCGGCGCCCACGGTCGCGTCTGCGGCCCAACATGAATAAAGAGGAAACACGATGGCCACTGGCACCGTGAAATGGTTCAACTCCGAAAAGGGCTACGGCTTCATCGCTCCCGATGACGGCTCCGCCGACCTGTTCGCGCACTTCAGCGCGATCCAGGGCAACGGCTTCAAGGAGCTGACGGAAGCGCAGAAGGTCGAATTCGACGCCGAGCAGGGCCCCAAGGGCATGCAGGCGGCGAACATCCGCCCCCTCTAAGCTCCGCTGAGACCCGGAAGCCGGGCTCGTCGCAGACGCGATGAGCCCGGCTTCCGGTGTTTCCGGACCGCCGTGACATCGGTCGAAACACGTCACGGGAGTTACCGTTTGCCGTGAGCATCCTGCACATGCGGATGTATTCCGGGGGCCTCATACGAGGGCACGTAATGTGGGCCTCAGCCCGGGTAACCGCCCGGCTCCCCACCAGGGTCACCCCCGATCCGAGGAGAAGTTCCATCGCCTCCACCATCGTCGAGTCCCGCCTCGGCCCCGTTCGTCAGACGTACTCCGGCACCACGGAGTTTCCCCCCATCGCCAAGGCCTACACAGAGTTGTCTCAGGTCGTCCGCGAGAGCGGGCTCTTGGCTCGGACCCCCCGCTTCTATGTCCTCGTCGCGATCGCGGTCGGCCTCGGCTTCGCCGGAGCCATCACCGGATTCGTCCTTCTCGGTGACAGCTGGTACCAGTTGTTGATCGCCGCGGCCCTCGGCATCCTGTTCACCCAGGTCGCCTTCCTTGCCCACGAGGCGAATCACCGCCAGATCCTCTCCTCCGGGCCCGCCAACGACCGCCTCGCCCTGATCATCGGCAACGGCATCGTCGGCATGAGCCAGTCCTGGTGGGCGTCCAAGCACACCCGCCACCACGCCAACCCGAACCGCGTCGGCAAAGACCCCGACATCGAGATCGACACGATCTCGTTCCTCGACGAAGACGCCGCCAAGGCGCGCGGCATCCAGCGCTGGATCACCCGACGTCAGGGCTGGCTGTTCTTCCCCCTGCTCACGCTCGAGGGTCTCAACCTGCACTTCCTCGCGCTTCGCCACCTGTCCTCGCGCGAAGAGATCAAGGGCCGCTGGCAGGAGCTCGGCCTGCTCGCGCTGCGCCACGCGCTCGTGATCACCCCGGTCTTCGTCTTCCTGCCGCTCGGCATGGCTTTCGCGTTCCTCGGCGTTCAGCTGGCCGTCTTCGGTGTCTACATGGGCGCGTCATTCGCACCCAACCACAAGGGCATGGCAGTCATCGCCCCCGGCGCGAAGCTCGACTTCTTCAGCAAGCAGGTGTACACCTCGCGCAACATCTCCGGTGGCTGGTGGGCGACGTGGCTCATGGGCGGTCTGAACTACCAGATCGAGCACCACCTGTTCCCGAACATGGCGCGCCCGCACCTCAGCCGCGCCCGTTCGATCGTGCGCGAGCACTGCAAGACCCTCGACATCCCGTACGTCGAGACCACTCTGCTGCAGTCCTACGGCATCGTCATCCGGTACCTCAACGAGGTGGGGCTCGCCGCTCGCGATCCCTTCGACTGCCCGTTGACAGGATCGACGCGTCACCTGTCAGTCAAGTAATCACCGCGCACACGAAGGCGCCGTCCCCCTCGGGGGCGGCGCCTTCGTCGTTCTCGCCCCTGTTCGCCGCCTCGATCGGCGCGCGGCTCACGCGGGGAGCGACCCGTCCGTCAGCAAGGTCGATCGAAGGACACGGCGGCGCCCTTCCCCCGGTCGTGCGGTGAGCGGCGGCGAAGGTGCGCGCGGGCGGTGCCCGCCGTCAGGCGCGAGGGATCTCGTGCAGCACGACGTCGCGAACGTCGCCGTCGGCGAGAACGAGCGTCATGAAGGTGCAGGCGGGCTGGCGCCGGCGGTCGGTGGGCGAACCGGGATTCAGCAGGCGCAGACCGTTCGGGGTCACCGTGTCCCACGGGATGTGGCTGTGGCCGAATACGAGCAGGTCGGTCTCGGGGAATGCAGCATCCATGCGCTTCTCCCGCCCGGTCGCAGCTCCCGTCTCGTGCACGACCGCGACCCGCACTCCATCGATCTCGGCGTGCGCGATCTCCGGCAGGCATGCGCGCAGGTCGTCACCGTCGTTGTTGCCCCAGACGCCCCGCACGGGCCCGAGGGCGCTCAGCTCGTCGAACACCGCGACGCTCACCCAGTCGCCGGCGTGCACGATCAGGTCGACCTCGGATGCCGCCCGGCGCACGGCATCCGGGAGAACGCGTGCCCGCTTGGGTACGTGCGTGTCGGCCACGAGGAGCAGTCGGGTCGCCATTCCCCCACGCTACCCATCGGCGGCTCCTCCGTGTCCGACACTCCGCCCCTCCGGAGGCGCCCGCGTCATCGCGTCGACGAGCGATGCCGCGCGCCTCGGCGACGGGCGCGGCGCGCGGGCGAAGGATCGACGATGCGCGTGCACCACCCGAGGAGCGACGAGAATGAAGAGGTGCCCACCCCCCGCCGCTTCCCCGTCGTCGCCCTGATCGTGGATGCGGCTCTCGTCATCCTTTTCGCGGCAATCGGTCGAGCGACGCACGAGGGCGATGCCTTCGGTCCGTTCGGCACAGGGCTGGCGACGACGGCCTGGCCGTTCCTGGTCGCCCTGCTGGCGGGCTGGTTGATCACCCGTGCCTGGCGTCGCCCCGTCGCCGTCCTGCGAACCGGCCTGCCGGTGTGGGCCGTGACGGTCGTACTCGGGGTGACCTTGCGAGCGCTCAGCGGCCAGGGCATCGCCATCGCGTTCGTCAGCGTGGCAACGATCACGCTCGCGCTGTTCCTGCTCGGCTGGCGCGGTGTCGCTCTTGTGGTGGCCTACTCCCGACGCGCCTGACCGCCCCGGCGCAGACGTCGGGGCGTCGGGGAACGGGCCGCGTCGATCTCAGTCGCTGAGCGAGACGTCGACCTGGATCTCGGCCGCGAGGCGCTCGAGCTCGGTGACGAGGTCGTCGACCTCCACCCCCTCGGCGAGCGTCACGGTGATCGCGGCTTCGAAGAGGCGTCCGCCGGCCATCGCGGCATCCGTCGTCTGCGTCGACATCCGCTCGATGCTCGCACCCCGCGCGCTGAGCGCGGCGGAGACCTCGCGCACGATGCCCGGACGATCGTTGCCGACCACGTCGAGGGTCACGCTGCGCGGGACGGATGCCGACGCGGCGGCCGAGCCGGTGTGCACGGTCACCGCGAGGGTTCCGGCCAGACTCTCGAGCGCCTGGCGCAGCGCGTCGGCGCGGTCGGCTGACACGGAGACCTCGACGATCCCGGCGAAGGCACCCGCGAGTTCGGCGAGCTCGCTGTTCTCCCAGTTGCCGCCGTGGGCATCGACGATGTCGGCGACGGCGGAGACGAGACCGGCGCGATCGTCGCCGACGACGGTGAGCACGAGGGTGACCATTCCGACAGCGTAGCGAGCATTTGGCTGATACCGTGGGGTTTCCGCCGGAGGGGGTGAGTTCGTGATCGCGTCGCTGATCGCACTGCTCAACCTGCTGCTCGTCTCGGCCGAGCTGGCGCTCACGCCGGGCGGCGGCACTCCGCTGTTCGCGCTCGTCCTGGCCGCCGCCGTCGTCGTGACCGCGGCGATCGTCCTCGTGGTACTGCCGGCCCTGGTGGGAAATGCTCCCCCGCCGTGCGCGCGGCCCATCGACCCGTCGGCCCCTCTCGCGCAGAGCGACCCCGATGCGGCCGGGCATCCGCGCCCGCGCGCCCCTGGGTACGAGGTCCGCACCGCGTAGTCCGCACGCGTCCTCGCCCTCGACGGGCGTCGTGTCGTCCGGGATGCGCGGTGCCGGTCGCCCGCGCGCAGCAGCCCCGACGCTCGGTCCCGAGATCGGAGGACACCTGCGCCCCGTGACCGATCCACCCTGTGATCGCCTCACTCGAACGGACGCCCCGTGGACCTCTTCACCCTGCCCCCTCTCGCTCTCCTGCTCGACCTCGCTACGCGAGCACTTCTCGCCCTGACCACCCTGCTCGACCCCCTCGCCGGTACGGCGGCTGCCGCACTGGCCGTCGTCGTCGTCACTCTCGCGGCGCGTCTTGCGCTCATCCCGGTGGGGGTGTCGCAAGCGCGCGCCGAACAGACGCGCGCCCGCCTCGCGCCCCGCCTACGTGCGCTGCGGGAACGTTGGGGTCGTACCCCCGAACGCCTGCAGCGCGAGACGATGCGGCTCTACCGCGACGAGGGGACCTCGCCGCTCGCCGGTTGCCTCCCGGTGCTCGCCCAGGCGCCCGTGGTCGGTCTGCTCTACGCCGTTTTCCTGCACCCCACCGTCGGCGGGCAGGCGAACCCACTGCTCGCGCATGAACTGCTGGGTGTGCCGCTGGGACGGAGCCTCATCGGCGCGCTCTCGACGGGGACGACGGATGCCGCCACCCTCGCCGTCATCGGCACACTCGTCGCCGTGGTCGCGCTCGTCGCCGAGGCGACGCGGCGCCTGCTGCGTCCAGCCTCGGATCCGACGGCACCGGCCTGGATGACGGGGATGGTGGGCACCCTGCATTTCACCACCGCGGTGGTGGCCGCGTTCGTTCCGGTAGCGGCGGCCCTTTATCTCGCCGTGACGACCGTGTGGACGCTCGCGCAACGACTGCTGCTCAGACGGCGATACCCGCTGCCGTCGTGACGGGCGGCATCACCACCGAGCGGCAGCGATGCCCGACCGATCACACCGTGCGCGCGTCCGCGTCCCACCGCGGTGACGCGGACGCGTTGACCGCGGCCATCGCGAGCACCAGCAGTGCCGCCGCGTCCGGGAACAGCATGGCCGTCGACACCGACACGCTTTCAGCGACGGCGCCGGTCACCGCCGACGCGGCGGCCTGCGCGAGCGTCAAAGCCGAGGCGAGGAGGGTCATCGTCGATGCGGTGCGGCCGCGCGGCGCGCGGGCACCGGCCAGGCTGAACAGGGTGACCAGCGAGGGGCCGACCCCGATGCCCATGAGGCACAGCACCGCGGTCACCGCCACGACGGAGCCGCCGACGGTGTACGCACCGGCCGACGCGGTGAGCACGACGGAGAAAACGATCAAGCGCCACCGCAGCGTGAAACGCGCGGGGAGCACGGCCACGGCGAGTGCCAGCACGGCCGAGCCCACGCCCATCACCCCGTACAGAAGGGCCCCCGCCTCGGGCGCGCCCTGAGCCTCCATGAACGCGGTCAGCGAGGTCAGCGTCGAGCCGAAGAACAGGCCCACACCGAAGACCGCCGCCACCAGAACGAGCATGCGGGGATGCAGAAGCTCTCTGAACGGCGCCATCGCCGCCCGCTCGGACCGCTCGGGGACGGCGCGTCCGGTCGGGTGAAGCGCGAAAGCGGTGACGAAGACGAAGCTCAGTACCGCGGCAACGGCGATCGGTGCCCACGGCGCGATGAGGGCGGCCAGGACACCCACGACGAAAGGCCCGATCACGAATGCCGTCTCATCGGCGGCCGACTCGTACGCCATCGCGCGCGAGAACGTGCGCTGACGACGGTCGGGGTGCACGCGTTCCCCGATCAGGGCCATCATCCGCGTGCGCGACATCGCCGCGGTCTGCGGACCGGTGAGGCCGATGGCTACCGCGGCGGCGAGAAGCATGCCGTCGACCGTCGCGGTGGCCACGACCAACGGGAACACCGCGAGCAGGATGCCATTGAGCACCCCGGCCGGCACCAGCACTCTTCGCTGTCCGTAACGGTCGGCCAGATCGCCCAGCACGGGACCGGCGAAGACGACCCCCAGTCCGACCGCGGCTGACGTCAGCCCGCCGAGGGCGACGGACCCGCGCGCGGCGACGACGAGGGCGAGGACGCCCACCGTCATCATGGCGAACGGTAGCCGCGCGATGAAGGCGACGGGGAAGTACCACGCACCCGTGTGGTGGACCAGCGGGCGGTGGGCGACGGCGCTCGGCGACGAGGGCGATGTCATGGATCGGTCTCCGGGGGCGGGGGAACGTGCCGCCTTGCCGGACCGGGCAGGTAGTTACACCTTGGGGCGGGAGAGTCCCGCGGCTTCATTCTACCTGCGGCGCTTCACCGAAGCTCGGAATCAGCCCACCAGCGCCGCGATCGCGGCGATCACCGATGCCAGAGCGAGCACGAGGGCGATCGCGATGAGCACCGTGTGGACGATCAAGAACGGCGTGGGCTTGCCGGCCGCGTCCCGCGCGCGAGGATCTTTCGCGATGCGCGGGTAGAACCGCGGCCAGACGACGACGTTGAACACGGCGTTGGCGAACAGCAGCACGATCAACAAAGGTTCCACGCCTCGAGCCTAAGCGTCCGCTCGTCCGCACAGCACAGGGCGGGGCGTCGACCCCGGCGCACGGACGCGTTCATCGTGGTCGACACGCATCACGCGCTGCGGCTCGGCCCTCGCCGAACCCGAGTGCGCGCGGTGCCCCTCGGACGGCACGGGACCCGCGCTCAGCGCCCCGCCGTCACGACGCGCACGCGATACAGAAGCGGGCGAACGGCCGCGCCTCTAGACGTGCGTCGGCGATGGGCCCCCCACACCGCTCGCAGACGCCGAAGACACCGGATGCCACACGCTCCCGCGCCGCGAGGATCTCGGCGCGTTCGGCTTCCGCGCCGCGACGCAGCGCGTCGACCTGCGCCCACTCCCCCGACAGGGTGGATCCCTCCGGGTCGTGCTCGTCGTCGGCGGTCGCGTCCGCGCGGTCGTGTCGCAGACTGTCCTCGTCTTCGCGGAGGCGGCTGAGGCGATGCTCGACCTCGCGTTCGCGGTCATCGAGCATGCGCGTGGCGGTGACGGCATCCATGCTCCGACGCTAGCCCCCACCTGCGACATCGGGTCTCGGGCAGTATCGGCGCATGAGCGAACTCCGCCGTCACTGGACACCGACCGCCGTGGTCTTCCTCGTGCTGGCCGTCGCCGGCCTCGTGGGCACCTGGATCTTCAACGCGCTCGCCATCGTGCAGATGCGCGACTTCGTCGGCGACCTCGTCTCGAGCGGCCCGGCGGTGTCGTCCATCACGGTCGATCTGCTGGTGGTCGCCATCGCGGGGAGCATCTTCATCATCGTCGAGGCCCGCCGCCTCGGCATGCGGTTCGCGTGGCTGTACATCGTGCTGTCGGGGATCACGGCATTCGCCTTCACGTATCCGCTGTTCCTTGCCATGCGTCAGCGCCGTCTCACCGCCCGGGCAGCCGCCTCCCCCGCCGATCATCGGTGACGTCCCGCGACCGCCGGGGTGAGGGGCCGGACCCCGTCCCGTGGATGCGGCCACGGGACGGACTCCTGTCGTCACTGTTCGCCGGAGCGCTGCAGATCTACGGCACGACGAAGGCATCGCGCCGCAGATCGGCGTACCGGGGTTCTCGCGCCGGCCGTCAGCTCGTCGCGAGGCCCTCGCGCAGACCATCGACGAGCGGCGTCGTCGGACGCCCGAGCAGCCGAGACAGCGTCCCGTCGGTCTGCGACAGCGCCCCGCGTGCGATCGCGTCGTCGATACCCGCGACGAACGCCGCCGTCCCGGCATCCAGTCCGGCCGCCTCGAGGCCGGCCGTGAGCTGCTCGATCGTGACCGCGGTGTAGGTCACCGGGCGACCCAGCACCTCGGTCGCCGCCTGAGCGAGCTCGTCGTACGTCCAGGCCACGTCTCCGCCCACTTCGAGCGTCTGACCGGCCAGGTCGTCAGTGATGAGGGCGAGGGCCGCGGCCTCCGCATAGTCGCGACGGCTCGCACTCGCGACGCGCGCATCGCCGACCGCGGCGACGATCTCACCGGTGTCGGCGGCGCGGGCCACGGCATCCAGGTAGTTCTCCGTGTACCAGTTGTGGCGCAGCACCGTCGCCGACAGGCCCGAAGCGGCGATGGCCTCTTCGGTGGCCTTGTGGTCGGCACCCAGGGCGTAGTCGATCTCGTCGACGCGGGGGGCGCTGGTGTAGACGAGTCGCCCGACGCCGGCATCGCTTGCCGCGGCGATGACGTTGCGGTGGCCGCTGACGCGATCGGCGTCGGTGCCCGAGATGAGCAGCACGCGGTCGACACCCGTGAGTACGGGTGCGAGGGTCTCGGGACGGGCGTAGTCGAACTCGACGACGCTGACGCCGCGCGCGGAGAGATCGTCGGCCTTCGAGGGGGTGCGTACGCCCGCGACGATGTCGGATGCCGGCACACCGCGCTGCAGCAGTGCATCGACGACGAGGCGACCGAGCTGGCCGGAGGCGGCGGTGACGAGAAGAGTCATGGGGTGTCCTTTCGATGGGTACGCCGTGTGCAACCTGCGCCACGCCCGCGCATTCCGGAATGACGGTACCCACTTTCTGGTTAGGTACTCACATGACCGTTAGTCTTGCCGATCTCCGGGGTCGCAATCCGCAGATCTTCACCGACGGGTGTCCCACCCGCACCGTGCTCGACCACGTCATGGGCAAGTGGGGTGTGCTCGTGCTGCTCGCCCTGTCCGACGGCACCCAACGCTGGGGGGTCCTGCGTCGCAACGTCGCAGGGATCAGCGAGAAGATGCTCGCCAGCACGCTCAAGACGCTGGAGGGAGACGGCCTCGTCGCCCGCACTGCCTATCCCGAGGTACCGCCGCGCGTGGAGTACGCCCTCACCGACCGCGGTCGAGATCTCATGACTCGGGTCATCCCCCTCATGGAGTGGGTCGCCGACAACGCCGACGACATCGTCGCGCGGAAGGGGTGAGCCATGCGTCTTCCCGACATGCGCCAGGTGCGCGGAAGCCTGAATGTGCGCACTCCGCGCCGCGTCCCGCTCCTGCAGGTGGCGAAATCCGCCCTCGCAATCGTCGCCGCCTGGGTGCTGGCGGGCTGGCTCGTGCAGGGCCCGCCCCCGATCTTCGCGGCCATCGCAGCCCTCCTGGTCGTGCAGCCGAGCGTCAATCAGTCGTTCACCCGCGCCGTGGAGCGCAGCGTGGGCGTCATCGTCGGCGTCGTGATCGCGGCGCTGCTGGGGCTCGCCTTCGGTTCTCAGCCGTGGGTCGCTCTGCTTTCGGCCGGCGTCGCGCTGGTCGTGGCGTGGGCCGCCCGCATTTCGCCCGGCGCGACGAACCAGATCGCGATCAGCGCGCTGCTGGTGCTCGCCCTGGGCACCGCCACCCCGAACTACGCCCTCGATCGTGTGCTCGAGACGCTCATCGGTGCCGCCATCGGCATCGTCGTGAACGCGGTGCTGGTGCCGCCGGTGCTCGTGCTTCCGGCGCGAGAGAAGGTCGACACCCTCGGACGAGAACTCGCCGCCTCGCTAGAGCGACTCGCCGACGCGCTCGAGACTCCGCAGACCCCGTCATCGCTCGAGGGTCTTCTGCTCGAGGCGCGACTGCTGCGGCCGGTTCGAGACGCCGCGGCCGACGCCCTCGGCGACGGCGAGGACTCGCTGGCCCTGAACCCCCGCAGCCGCCGCCACCGTACCGATCTCGCCGCGATGGGCGACCTGCTCGACCGGTTCACTCCGGTGGTCACCCAGACAGTGGGCATGACCCGTGCGGTCTACGACGGCTACGACGCGTCGATCGTCGACGAACCCGCCGTGCGCGCGATCGCCGAGCAACTGCATCGCGCGGCCCATGACGTACGCCTCGCATTCGGACTCGACACCGGCCCCGGCCGTGGCACCGAGCCGTCTGCCGCAGAGGAGCCCGCCCTCACGCGCCCCCTGCAGATCCAGACGCCGTCGCCGGCGCATTGGGTGCTCGTCGGGTCGATGCTCACTGATCTGCACCGCGTGCACGAGACGCTTCGCGGTGACGCGTTCTGACCGGCTCTCATCCTCTGCTGCGAATCTTCCCCGTGCGCGCCCTCACCGCCCTGCGCGCTGGTTGACTGGGCCGCATGGGTACCGCGATGTTCCCCCTCGGCGCCGTCCTCTTCCCGTACACGCCCCTGGCGCTGCGGATCTTCGAGGAGCGTTACCTCGTCATGCTCGGCCGGCTCCTCGACGAAACCGACCCGGCGTTCGGGGTCGTGCTGATCGAGCGCGGCACCGAGACCGGTGGAGGCGACCAGCGCTTCGCGCTGGGCACGATGGCGCAGCTGAGCCACGTGGTCCCACAGGCGGGGCAGATGCAGATCGTCGCGCGCGGAACCGAGCGGTTCGAGATCGTCGAGTGGCTCGACGACGACCCCTACCCCCGCGCCGACGTCCGGGCGCTACCCGATCTGGAGTGGAACGATGCGCTGGCGCCGCTGCTCGAGGAGGCCGAACGGATCGTCCGACGCGTGCTCGCCCGTGCGAGGCAGTTCGGTGGTACGCGGTGGGACCCCGAGGTCGAGCTGTCGGAGGAGCCGCTTCCCCGCGCGTGGCAACTGGCCGCGATCGCACCGCTGGGAGAACTCGACCAGATGGATCTGCTGCGCTCATCGACTCTGGGCGGGCTGCTGCGCGCGACGATCGACCTGACCCTGGCCGCCGAACCGCTGTTGGGCGATCCCGTGCCCGACGGCGTCATCGTGGTCGACGACGACAACCCCGGCGACGACTGACGGCGGGCACCGTGCGCTCGCCGCGCGGGTGAGTACGTCAGCACCGCCCACCTGACGCGCCAACTCGCGGCACGTCACAGATGCGGAGCGCAACCCCGCATGTTCGGGGCCCGAGGAGACCGCTTCCAGCGGCGCCCCGGGCCCCGAACGCCCGCTCAGTTCAGCTCACGCACCGTCGAGGGGATGACACCGTCGCGATAGAGGTCGATGGCGAGGTCCTGCAACGCGGTCAGCGCGACGCGCTGCGTCTGAGGGCCGTACGAGATGCGGGCCACGCCGAGAGCCTCGTACTCGGCCGCCGTGAGCGCACCGGGCACGCCGATGACGCTGAGCTTGCGATCTCCCAGCCCCTCCACCAGACGGCGGGTCGTCTCGGCATCCAGCTTCCCCGGGACGAACACCGTGGTGGCACCGGCGGCGAGGAACGCGCGACCACGCTCGACGGCATCCGCGATCTTGTCGTCGAGCGGACGGTCCCCGCCCTTGAGGAACACGTCGGTGCGCGCGTTCAGCACGAACGGGACGCCCTCGGCCTCGCCCGCCGCGATCACGGCCTCGACGGCGCGCACCGAATCGGCGAGCGGCTGCACCTTGTCTTCGACGTTCGCCCCGATCACACCGACGCCGATTGCACGGCGCGTGGTCTCGCCGGGGTTGCCGAAGCCGGAATCGAGGTCGGCCGTCACCGGCACGTCGACAGCGGACACGATACGGCCGACCATGTCGAGCATGACGTCGAGCGGGATGTTCTCGCCGTCTTCGTACCCGAAGGTCGCAGCGATCGAGTGGCCGGCGGTGGCAAGGGCTTTCGTCTCGGGCAGCGCCGCCACGGCCTTCGCCGAGATGACGTCCCAGATGTTGACGACACGGAGGATCTCGGGGGCGGAATGAAGTTGGGCGAAAGTCTGGGCCCGTTCGGGAAGGGTGCTCATGCGTTTTCTCCTGTCGTGCGGATGGCGGTGTCGGCGATGGCCTCGGCGATGAGGGTCTCCCCGGCGCCGAATCGAATGAACCGACCGATCGTGGTCGGCTGCACGAGCGCAGCGGCGGCGACCGCCGCCACATCGGCCCGCGAGACTTCTCCTTCGCCCTGCGGCGCGGTGGTGATGCGCCCCGTCGGGGGGTCGAGCGTCAGAGTACCCGGGCCGAGGATCGTCCAGTCCAACTCACTCGCACGCAGGTGGTCGTCGGCGGCGAGCTTGGCGTCGGCATAGGCGAAGAAGGCGTCGTCGGGGTCGATCCCGTGATCGGGGGTCGACCCGATCCACGAGACCAGGACAAAACGCCGTACGCCCGCCTTGGCCGCAGCATCGATCGCGCGCTGCGCAGCATCCCGGTCGACGGCGTAGGTGCGCTCGGCGCTGCCCCCACCGGCCCCCGCCGACCACACGATCGCATCGGCACCAGAGAAGGCCTCCGCCATCTCGTCGACGTCGGCTTTCTCGACATCGAGAACGAGGGGCGTACCGCCCGCCTGCTCGATGTCACCGGACTGACCGGCGTCGCGGATGACGGACGTGGCCTCGTCTCCCCGATCGGCGAGCAGCCGCGCCAGGTGCAGCGCAACCTTGCCGTGCCCTCCGATGATCACGATGTGTTGCATGTCACGGTCCTCCACTTTTCGATCGATAACTCGAAGGCCACGTGGTCCACCCGGACGGGCGGTGCCTCATGCAGCGCAATCACCTCGCGCTGTGAGCGCCGCCGGGACAGGCGCGTTCACGGACCCGAGCATGACCCTACGCAGCACCTCCGACATCGGGCGGCGGGGTTGACGCCCTCAGTCCACGTCGCCGTCGACGTACACCCATCGGCCCCCGCGACGCAGGAAGCGGCTGCGTTCGCGCAACTCCCCCTCGACCCCGTGCTGACGCCACGCCGCACGGAACGCCACGACCGCGGCATCCCCGTCCTCCGCGGCGTGCTCGATCACGAGACCGTTCCACGACATGCCGTCGTCGACGTCGATGCGATCGGGTCGGGTGCGCGGATGCCATGACCGGGTGAGATGCGCCCGGTCACCGACGGCGAAGGCGGTGTACCGCGAACGCATGAGACGCTCGGCGCTCGGAGCGGGCGCACCGTCGAGGATCGGTCCGCAGCACCCCCCGAACACCCCGCCCCCGCACGGGCACGACGCGTCAGACGAGGGACGAGTGGATGCCGACCCGAAAGACATTCCGCCACTCTAGGCCGCGAGAGTCACGGCAGATCGCGAACGTGCAACAGCGAGCGCACCCGTAGGTTCCGGCGCAGATCCGGTCGCTGCCGGGCATCCACCACGACCGCCGCCCCCACCCCAGGAGGCACCGCTGACGTCGACCAGCCGACGGCACGCCTCCCGTTGCGCTCCGGTGTCACCCGATCCTCGACGACCAGCACCCGATCGCCCGGCGGGTGACGTCGCCGCATGCGACGAGCCCCATGGTCCTGCGCCGTGCCCGCGTGCCAGGATCGAACCCGTGACCGACCGCATCATGCTCCTCGACACCGCGTCGCTGTACTTCCGCGCGTTCTACGGCGTACCCGACAAGGTGAAGGCGGCAGACGGCACGTCGGTCAACGCCGCGCGCGGACTGCTCGACATGATCGGCAAGCTCGTGACGACGTACGAGCCCACCCGTCTCGTCGCGTGCTGGGACGACGACTGGCGGCCCGCTTGGCGCGTCGCGCTCCTGCCCAGCTACAAGGCGCACCGCGTCGTCGAGGCGGTGCCCGCGGGCACCGACATCGAAGAGGTCCCCGACCCGCTCGAGGCTCAGATTCCCGTGATCCGCGCGGCGCTGGAGGTACTCGGCATCCCGATCGTCGGGGCGGCCGAGCACGAGGCCGACGACGTCATCGGCACCCTCGCCACTCGCGCGGACGCACCGGTCGACATCGTCACCGGCGATCGCGACCTCTTCCAGCTCATCGATGACGACCGCGGCATCCGCATCGTGTACACCGCGCGCGGCATGAGCAACCTCGAAATCGTCGATGACGCCGCCGTCGTCGGCAAGTACGGCGCGCACGCCGCGCAGTACGCCGACTTCGCCGCTCTGCGCGGCGACCCCTCCGACGGCCTGCCCGGGGTGGCGGGGATCGGGGAGAAGTCTGCGGCGTCGCTTCTGGCCGCCTGCGGCGATCTCGACGGCATCCGGGCCGCCGCCGCCGACGGCTCCGCGGGCACTCCCGCCCAGCGCGCCAAGATCCTCACGGCGAGCGATTATCTCGACGTCGCGCCCGCGGTCGTGCGCGTCGCCCGCGAACTCGAACTCGCCCCCTACGACGACCGGATCCGTCCCGTCGACGAGGCAGCAGCGACGGCCCTCGCCGACACGTGGAACCTCGGCTCGTCGATGACGCGCGCCCTCACCGCGCTGCGGCGCTGATCAGCGCGAGCGTTCCAGCCAATCCCGCAGCTTCTCCAGCGGCCACGTCGTGACGATGCGGTCGACCGGCACACCGAGCGCCTCGGCTCTCGCCGCGCCGTAGTCGAGGAGCGACAGCTGTCCGGGCGCGTGCGCATCGGAGTCGATCGAGAACAGGCACCCCGCCTCGATGGCCAGCGTCAACAGCGCGTCGGGCGGGTCCTGCCGCTCCGGACGCGAGTTGATCTCGACGGCGACACCCGAGTCGGCGCACGCCGAGAACACGGCCGCCGCGTCGAAGTCCGACGGCGGTCGCGTCCCCCGCGCGCCCTCGACAAGCCGTCCCGTCACGTGCCCCAGGACGTCGACCCGCGCGTCCTTCGCTGCGGCGACCAGGCGCTTCGTCATGGGCCCGCGTTCCATGCGCAGCTTCGAATGAGCGGATGCCACGACCACGTCGAGTTCGCGGAGCAACTCGTCCTGCTGGTCGAGGCTCCCGTCGTCAAGGATGTCGACCTCGATGCCGGTGAGGAGCGTGAACCCGTCACCGCGGTGGCCGCGGACGACCTCCATCTGCGCGCGGAGGCGCTCCGGCGACAGTCCGTTGGCGACCGTGAGGCGCGGCGAGTGGTCGGTCAGAGCAAGGTACTCGTGGCCGAGTCCCCGCGCTGCCTCCACCATCGCCTCGATCGGGGTGAGCCCGTCCGACCACTCGCTGTGGCTGTGCAGATCGCCGCGCAGCTTGGCCCGCAGCTCCGCGCCACCCGTCGGTGCCGACTCGGCGCGCAGCGTCGCGAGACGCTCGGGCACGGCTCCCGCCAACGCCTGCTGGATGACGGTGAACGTCGAGTCGCCGATTCCGGGTCGCCGCCGCAGCGCCGGGTCGCGCAGCTCGGCGTCAATGAGCCCCTCGATCGCGGCGGCCGCGGTGCGGAACGCCTTCGACTTGTAGCGCGACGACCTCTCCCGCTCGAGCAGGTACGCGATCTCGGTGAGCGCCTCGAGCGGATCCACGCGCTACTCCGACAATTCTTTCGAGGTCCGTACCCAGTCGTCGAGCTTCGCCGCCGCCCGTCCGTCGTCGATGGCCGCGGCCGCGTCGGCGAGTGCTTCCGCGAGACGCTCGAGGATCGGACGCTGCACCTCGGCCGCATCCTGGAAAAGACGGAACGACACCAGACCCGCCGCCGCGTTCAGCAGGACGATGTCGCGGACCGGTCCCGTGTCGCCCGCGAGCACGCGCCGCACCACCTCGGCGTTGTGGTCGGGTGACCCGCCGAGCAGGTCGTCGATGTCGGCGACGGGGATGCCGAGATCGCGCGGGTCCAGGTCGTGCTCGTGCACGTCGCCCCGGCTGATCTCCCACAGACGGCTGTGCCCGGTCGTGGTGAGCTCGTCCAGTCCGTCGTCACCGCGGAACACCAGAGCGGTGGCGCCACGCGTGCGGAAGACTCCCGTGATCAGCGGTACACGGTCGAGGTGGGCCACCCCGACGGCGTTCGCCTCTGCGCGAGCCGGGTTGCACAGGGGCCCGAGGAAGTTGAAAACCGTCGGAACGCCGAGCTCGGCCCGTGTCGGACCGGCGTGGCGGAACCCGGGGTGGAACGCCGACGCGAACGCGAAGGTGATGCCGGTGCGATCCAGCGTCTCCGCCACTTTCTCCGGCGCGAGGGTCAGCGCGATCCCCAGCGACGACAGCACGTCGGACGACCCCGACGACGAGCTCGCGGCGCGATTGCCGTGTTTGACGACCGGAACCCCGGATGCGGCGGCCACGATGGCCGCCATCGTGGAGACGTTGACGGTGCCGAAACGGTCGCCGCCCGTTCCCACGATGTCGAGGACCTCCGCGCGCACGGGAAGCGGGACCGCCGCCTCGAGGATGGCGTCGCGGAAGCCGACGATCTCTTCGACGGTCTCACCCTTCGCGCGCAGCGCGATGAGGAACCCGGCGAGCTGCGAGGGTGTGGCCTCGCCCGCCATCACCTGTCTCATCGCCCACGTGGACTCCGACACGCTGAGGTCGTCGCCGGCGAGCAGCGAGGAGAGCAGATCGGGCCAGGTGAAGCGTTCCGCCATGGGACGATCCTTTCACACGCGTGTCGTCTCGCCGTGTCGCGATCCGGGCCTCCGGCGGGGGCAGTGCGAACCTGCTCCGTACCGGGGATTCCTTGCGGATTCTGAGGCTTCCCTAAGTCTCGACGATGGAATAACTCATGTTGGGGATGGGATGATCGGGCCCGCGGATCGCGCATAATGGAACGGTGACGACCTCAGCGACGTATTCCCAGGCCGTGCGTGCCGTGAAGCGACCCGACCCGGTCGCCGTAGGCACCATCGTGTGGCTGGGCAGCGAGGTCATGTTCTTCGCAGGCCTCTTCGCGATCTACTTCACCCTCCGCAGCACCTCCGCGTCCTTGTGGGCCGAAGAGACCCAGCTGCTCAATGTCCCCTTCGCGCTGGTCAACACGTTCATCCTCGTGTTGTCGTCGGTCACGTGCCAGATGGGCGTCTTCGCCGCCGAGCGGTACCAGCCGTACCGCACGGGCAAGGCCACCGGCTTCAAGCAGTGGGGAATGGTGGAGTGGTTCTACCTCACCTTCATCCTCGGCGCGGTCTTCGTGTCGGGACAGGTGTGGGAGTACGCGACGTTGGTGGCCGAGGGCATGCCCATCAGCGCCAACCCCTACGCCTCCGCCTTCTACCTGACCACCGGCTTCCACGCCCTGCACGTGACGGGCGGCCTCATCGCCTTCCTGCTCGTGATCGGCCGTGCGTACGCCGTGAAGAACTTCGGCCGGAAAGAGATGACCACCTCGATCGTCGTGTCGTACTACTGGCACTTCGTCGACGTCGTCTGGATCGCCCTGTTCGTCGTCATCTACTTCCTCAAGTAAGAGAGCTGTACTCCACATGGCACGCGAGAAGAAGACTCGTCGGTCGTCCGGGCGCCGTAGCCCCCTGGCCGCCGCCGCGCTGATCGGCATCGGACTCCTCCTCACCGGAGGTGCGTACGCCGGCGCCTCGGCCGCGATGGCCGCGACCACCACCACGCCCGTCAGCGAGGCCAATTCCGCGACCGCGGTCGAAGAGGGCGAGAAGCTCTTCCAGGCCAACTGCGCGACCTGCCACGGTCTCAACCTCGAGGGCAGCCAACAGGGACCCGCACTGTTCGGCGTCGGCGAGCTGTCGGTGCACTTCCAGGTCTCGACGGGCCGCATGCCGTTGCAGGCCCAGGGCCCGCAGGCTCCGGTCAAGCCCGTGCAGTTCACGGAAGAGCAGATCAACGCCATCGCGGCGTACGTGCAGTCCTCGGCCCCCGGACCCGCCTACCCCACCGAAGAGCTCGTCGACGGAGAGGGCGACCTCTCCCACGGAGCCGAGCTCTTCCGCATCAACTGCGCGATGTGCCACAACGTCGCCGGCGCCGGCGGCGCTCTGACCGAGGGCAAGTGGGCACCCGACCTGCACACGGTCACCCCCGTCAACATGTACGCGGCGATGGTCACGGGCCCGCAGAACATGCCGGTCTTCAACGACCTCAACCTCACCCCCGAAGACAAGCGCGACGTCATCTCGTACCTGATGTACGTACAGAAGACCGACTCCCCCGGCGGCTACGCCCTCGGGTCGCTGGGCCCGGTCTCCGAGGGTCTGTTCATCTGGATCTTCGGTATCGGGGCACTGATCGCCCTGACCGTGTGGATCACGGCGAAGTCCAACTGACCGTCGTCTTCGACATTACGTAAACGCACGAGGAGCACCATGGCACACGAGGACGACGCACTCGAGCACGAGAGGGCTTCTTGGAAGCCCGGCTCGGGCCTCGCCGTCGCGGTTCCCGACGCCGTAAACAACCCGGGCCTGCCCGGTCACCGTCAGCGGATGACCGACAAGGACCCGCAGGAGATGAAGCGTGCGGTCCGCACGGTCTACACCCTGTTCTACGTCTCGGTCGCGGCAAGCATCTGGGCGAGCATCGCCTACATGATCTTCCCGATCGAGTCGGGCGCGATGATTGACATCCGCTACAACAACCTCTTCATCGGGCTCGGCATCGCCTTCGCGCTGCTGGCGATCGGCATCGGCACCATCCACTGGGGCAAGTCGGTCATGTCCGACAAGGAGTACATGGAGGACCGCCACGCGACCCGTGGGCGCGACGAGGTTCGCGAGGGTGCGATCAACGTCTTCGCCGAGGCCGACAAGGACTCCGGCTTCGGTCGTCGCGAGATCATCCGCAACTCGATGTTCGCTGCGCTGGCGGCATCCATCATTCCCGGCATCACCCTCTTCCGCGGACTCGCGCCGCAGGATCAGGACCCCGTGACGATGCTGAGCCACACGATGTGGAAAGAAGGCATGCGCCTGTCGCACGACCCCTCCGGTCGTCCGATCCGCGCGGCCGACGTCACCCTCGGCTCCGCCTTCCACGTGATCCCCGAAGAGCTCGCCGGCCTCGGTCATGACGAGGGTTACCTCGAAGAGAAGGCCAAAGCCATCGTGCTGCTCATGCGCATGCAGCCCGAGCAGCTCAACCCCGAGACCAACAACCTCGACTGGTCGTACGACGGCATCATCGCGTACTCCAAGGTCTGCACCCACGTCGGTTGCCCCGTGGCACTGTACGAGCAGCAGACCCACCACCTTCTGTGCCCCTGCCACCAGTCGCAGTTCGACGTCGCCAACGGCGCGGCCGTCATCTTCGGCCCGGCTGCCCGTCCCCTGCCGCAGCTCCCCATCACCGTCGACGCCGAGGGCTACCTCGTCGCGCAGAGTGACTTCCACGAGCCCGTCGGCCCCAGCTTCTGGGAGCGCTCATGAGTACCGGTACTCACCCCACCGAGAACGTCACCACCGAACCTGCCGTCTACTCCGGTCCGCCGCAGGCGCCCGCCGGTCGAGACGGCAAGCCGCTCGGGGGCCGTTTCGTCGGCGCCGCGGCGAACTACCTCGACGAGCGCACGAGCATGTCGGGCCTCGTCAAGGAGCTCGGTCGCAAGGTCTTCCCCGACCACTGGTCGTTCATGCTCGGCGAGATCGCCCTGTGGAGCTTCGTCGTCGTGCTGCTCTCCGGCACGTTCCTGACGTTCTTCTTCCAGGCGTCGATGGTCGAGACGCACTACAACGGTGCGTACGAGCCCATGCGCGGTATCGCGATGTCGGCAGCAATGGAGTCGGCGCTGCACATCTCGTTCGACCTGCGCGGCGGTCTGCTCGTCCGTCAGATCCACCACTGGGCGGCGCTCGTGTTCGTCGCCGGTATCGGTGTGCACATGCTCCGCGTGTTCTTCACGGGTGCGTTCCGCAAGCCGCGTGAGCTCAACTGGGTCGTCGGTTTCATCCTCTTCATCCTGGCGATGGCAGAGGGCTTCACCGGCTACTCGCTCCCCGACGACCTGCTGTCGGGTAACGGCCTGCGCATCATCGACGGCATGATCAAGGGTCTGCCGATCATCGGCACCTGGACCTCGTTCCTCCTCTTCGGCGGTGAGTTCCCCGGCACCACCATCGTCGGTCGTCTGTACACCTTGCACATCCTGCTGCTGCCGGCGATCCTCGTCGCCCTGCTCGCTGTGCACCTCATGTTGATGATCATCAACAAGCACACGCAGTTCGCCGGTCCCGCCCGCACGAACAGCAACGTCGTGGGCTACCCGATCATGCCGGTGTACGCCTCCAAGATGGGTGGCTTCTTTTTCATCACGTTCGGCGTGATCGTCTTGGTCGCCGCACTGGTGACGATCAACCCGATCTGGAACTACGGTCCCTACGACCCGTCGCCCGTGTCGGCCGGTACTCAGCCCGACTGGTACATCGGCTTCGCCGATGGCGCGCTGCGTCTCGTGCCACCGCACCTCGAGTTCGTGCTGTGGGGACACACCTGGTCGTGGAACATCATCTTGCCGGTCGCCGTGCTCGGTCTGTTCATCGTCCTCGTGCTGATCTACCCCTTCATCGAGGCGTGGGTCACCGGAGACAAGCGCGAGCACCACATCGCCCAGCGTCCGCGTAACGCCGCAACCCGCACCGCCATCGGTGCCGCCGGTGTCACGTTCTACGCCGTCATGTGGGCCGCGGCGTCGTCCGACATCATCGCGACGCACTTCCACCTCACGATGGAGGGCGTCATCCACGCCCTCCAGGCCCTGCTGATCCTCGGCCCGATCCTCGCCTACTTCGTCACCAAGCGCATTTGCATCGCGCTGCAGAAGAAGGACCGCGAGATTGCTCTGCACGGGTACGAGTCGGGTCGCATCGTGCGCCTGCCCGGCGGCGAGTACATCGAGGTTCACCAGCCCGTCGACGAGTTCGAGCGCTGGAAGCTCGTCGACAACGAGACCTACGAGCCCCTCGTCGTCCGCCCGAACGAGAAGGGTCAGATCCCCTGGCACGAGAACATCCGTGCCTCGGTGTCGCGGTGGTTCTTCGAAGACCGTCTGGCACCTCTCACGCAGGCCGAGATCGATGCTGCGGTCGCGCACCAGCACCACGAGCTCGACCACATCGCGCACGAGGAGGCCGACGAGATCGCCGGCGCCGATGCCCGCGCCGATGAAGACGGTCGTCCCCGCAACGCGGTCGGCGAGCGTGTCGAGGTCGAGATCCCGGCTCCCAAGGGACTCGGAGAGGCCAACCGCCCCCGCGGTGAGAAGAGCGAGTAAGACTCTTGAGTGAAGCCCCGGTGCTACGGCACCGGGGCTTCAGTCGTATGCGGCGACCGGTCGTCGCACCCGATCGACAGGGCGATTCCCCGACCTGAGGCCGGCAGGATGCCGCCGCCCCGTGGCATCCGGACGTCTTCCCGGTCTCCCGCCCACTGACCACCGTGGGTTCTGGCAGATGCCGCCCCGTGGCCTCCGGATGTCCGTCCGGTCTCCCACCCACTGACCACCGTGGGTTCTGGCAGGATGCCGCGGCATCGTGGCCTCCGGGCACCTCCCCCGTCATGCGCCCGGTGTCTACCGTGGAGGGGTGATCGATGCACTCGAGTACTTCCGAACCCGCCTCGCCGTCGAGACCGATCCGTCCGACGTCTACGCCGCGCAGAAGGCCGGGGAGCGCTTCGTGCTCGTCGACGTGCGAGGGGATGACGCCTGGCTGCAGGGGCGTGTGACGGGCGCTCTGCACATGCCCTATCGCGTGATCGCGGATCGAGCTCCACG
The DNA here is from genome assembly GCF_001424225.1 of Microbacterium sp. Leaf151. Lineage (GTDB taxonomy): Bacteria > Actinomycetota > Actinomycetes > Actinomycetales > Microbacteriaceae > Microbacterium. The sequence continues at coordinate 46,587 of NZ_LMOR01000004.1, forward strand.
GGAGATCCCCCTCGACATGCCGGTCGTGGTCTACTGCTGGAGCCCCGGTTGCAATGCTGGCCAGAAGGGCGCTCTCGCTTTCGCGCAGCTGGGATACGAGGTGCGCGAGATGATCGGCGGCTACGAGTACTGGGTGCGCGAGGGACAGCCCTTCGAGAACGATGACGGGCCGTGCGATCGGGTATTCGATGCCACCGTCATGGTCGTGCGACGCTGACGGCTGGGTACTCCGGCGCATAGGATGCCGGGATGCCTCCGCATCCTCCGATCACCCCTTTCGCGAGCGGTTTCCTGGAGCGGCCCGACGGTGCCCGACTGTACTGGGAGACCTCGGGCAACCCGCGGGGACGTCCCGCGCTGTATCTGCACGGCGGGCCCGGCGGCGGCCTCGGCCCTGGCGGCTACCGCCGTCGGTTCGATCCCGCGCTGCACCTCATCGTCGGCATCGACCAACGCGGGTGCGGCCGCAGCACGCCGTGGGCCTCTGACGACGTGTCCAGCCTGCGGACGCAGACCATGGTGCAGCTGATCGATGACCTCGAGGCCGTCCGCGTTCACCTCGGCATCGAACGGTGGCTGCTGCACGGCGTGTCCTGGGGATCCACCCTCGCACTCGCATACGCGCTCGCGCACCGCGATCGCGTGACAGAGATCGTCAACCTCGCCGTGACCACGGGCCACCGGTGGGAGATCGATTGGATCACCGACGGCGTTGCTCCTGTCTTTCCTGAGGCGCATGAACGCTTACGAGCGCCCCTGTCCGACGACGAGCGCACGATAGAGGGATACGCACGACTGCTCACAGATCCCTCGCCCGAGGTGCGCCGACGGGCCGCCGACGAGTGGGACGCGTGGGAGACCGCTCACATCTCGCTCGGGCCTCATGCAGCGCCAGGACCTCTGCATCCGGACGACCGGCACCGCCTGAACTTCGCCACCCTCGTCACGCACTACTGGGCGCATGACTGCTTTCTGCCTGGCGATCAGTCGGTCCTCGCACGAGCCTCCGAGCTCGCCGGGATTCCCGGGGTTCTGGTGCACGGGCGACGCGACATCAGCGGGCCCGTATTGACGCCGTGGCGCCTCCACCGGTCATGGCCGGGCAGCAGACTGGAAGTCGTCGAGGAGGACGGGCACGGCGGCCCGCGGAGCGCGGGGCTGGCGATAGAGGCGATGGACGCCTTTGCGAAAGCCGCGGCTCGATGACGGGACCTGGAGCGGTGTCCGCTCAGGCGGTCTCGACGTCTTCTGCGAACCACCGCGCGGCCGACCCGAAGAACACCGGGTCCACCGTGGTGGTGTCATCGTCGTCGACGACGTCGCAGACAACGACCGTCACGTTGTCTCGCGTTCCTGCCTCGAGCGCCAGGGCGACAGCGGATGCCGCGGCCTCACGAGGGCCGGAGGCTTCGGCGATGAGCCGTGCGACGTCGGCCTCGGGCACGTAGTCGGTGAGGCCGTCGCTGCAGAGAACCCAGCGGTCTCCGATGCGCGGCGGACGCTCAGCGACGGAGACCACGTCTCCTTCGGCTCCGCCGAGAGAAGCGGTGATGATGTTGCGACGGGGGTGCGCTGCGGCCGCCTCCGGCGGAATGATGCCGTGGTCGACCAGGGCCTGAACGTAGGAGTCGTCGCGCGTCTCACGGGAGAATTCCCCATCGCGCAGAAGGTAGGCACGGGAGTCACCCGTATGCGCGAGGAGCAGGTCGCCCGTCGTGCTCAGGAAGATACCCGTGAACGTCGTCGCCATGCCCTCGAGGGCGGGGTTGCGCTCGACATGCGCTCGGATATCCCAATTCGCCTCGCGGATGCGCACGAGCAGGCCATCGGCATCGAGCCCTCCGCCGCGGGTTGCGACCAGGCGGTGCACCAGAGCCGCCGACGCAAGATCACCGGACGGGCCACCGCCGACGCCGTCAGCCACCGCCGCACCCCAGGACGCCGCGAAAGCGGCGTCCTGGTTGGTGGGACGATGGGCGCCGGCATCCGAGACGGCGGCCGTTATCAGCCGAACGGGCACAGGATCAGCGTGCGAAGTACCCGCGGTAGTACTCGTACACCCAGCCGACGATGGCGATCACGAAGACCGCGAAACCGACGGGCACGAGCCAGCTGCCCACAGCCAGACCGATCACGGCGATCGCCGCGGACGCCGCGAGCACGATGGGCCACCACGACCACGGGCTGAACTCGCCCATCTCGGGGTCACCGTCATCGATGTCGGCCGTCAGGGTGTCCTCGGGCAGCTCGCCGCGCTGGGACTTGAGGACGCGACCGATGTAGAACGCGATCATCGACGACATGAGCCCGAGGAAGCCGAGCGCCACCGTGCCGACCCACTCGACACCGCCGTGCTGGATGAGGCTCCACACGGTGTAAACCGCCGCGATGAGGAACGAGAAGACCGCGAGGATCCACCAGAGATTGACGTTGGTACGCATGGACTTACTTGACCTCTCCGGCAGCAGCGTCGACGACAGGTGCATCGGGGGCGTCCTTGGCCGGACCCACGCCGACCGGGATACCGGCTTCGGGGTGGTTCAGGTCGAACGCGGGACGCTCGCTGCGGATGCGCGGGATCGAGGTGAAGTTGTGGCGCGGCGGCGGGCACGACGTCGCCCACTCGAGCGATGCTCCGTAGCCCCACGGGTCGTCGACCGTCACGCGCGCGGCCTTGCGGGCGGTGATCCACACGTTCAGGAGGAAGGGGATCATCGAGGCGCCGAGGATCATCGACCCGACGGTGGACAGCTGGTTCTCCCATGCCCATCCGTCGGCGGCGGCGTAGTCGGCGTATCGACGGACCATGCCGTCGACGCCGAGCCAGTGCTGGATGAGGAAGGTCATGTGGAAGCCGACGAACAGCATCCAGAAGTGCACCATGCCGAGACGCTCGTTGAGCATCTTTCCGGTCCACTTGGGCCACCAGAAGTAGAACCCGGCGAACATCGCGAACACGACCGTGCCGAACACGACGTAGTGGAAGTGCGCGACCACGAAGTACGAGTCGGACAGGTGGAAGTCCAGCGGAGGCGACGCCAGGATCACGCCGGTGAGACCGCCGAAGACGAAGGACACCAGGAAGCCCAGGGCGAAGACCATCGGCGTCTCGAAGGTGACGGATCCACGCCACAGCGTGCCGATCCAGTTGAAGATCTTCACGCCCGTCGGGACCGCGATGAGCATCGTCATCAGGGCGAAGAAGGGCAGCAGCACGCCGCCGGTGACATACATGTGGTGCGCCCACACGGCCACCGAGAGAGCGGCGATCGCGATGGTGGCGTAGACGAGGGTCTTGTACCCGAAGATCGGCTTACGGCTGAAGACCGGGAAGATCTCGGACACGATGCCGAAGAACGGCAGCGCGATGATGTACACCTCGGGGTGACCGAAGAACCAGAAGAGGTGCTGCCAGAGCAGGACACCACCGTTCTCGGGGCTGTAGATGTGGGAGCCGAGCACGCGGTCGGCGGCGGCGGCGAAGATGGCGGCCGCCAGCACGGGGAACGCGAGCAGGATCAGGATGCTCGTGATCAGCGTGTTCCACGAGAAGATCGGCATGCGCCACATGGTCATACCGGGTGCGCGCATGGTCAGCACGGTGGTGATGAAGTTCACTGCACCGAGGATCGTGCCGAAACCGCTGATGCCGAGGCCCAGCATCCAGAGGTTTCCTCCGACGCCCGGCGAGAAGCTGGCGTTGGCGAGCGGCTGATAGGCGAACCACCCGAAGCCGGCCGCACCCTGCGGGGTGAGGAAGCCCGAGACGGCGATCGTCGAACCGAAGAGGAAGAGCCAGAACGCGAACGCGTTCAGACGGGGGAACGCCACGTCGGGCGCACCGATCTGCAGCGGCAGCAGCGCGTTGGCGAAGCCGGCGAACAGCGGCGTCGCGAACATCAACAGCATGATCGTGCCGTGCATGGTGAACAGCTGGTTGTACTGCTCTTTGGTCGGGATGATCTGCATGCCGGGCTCGAAGAGCTCAGCACGGATGATCAGCGCCATCACGCCACCGAGCATGAAGAACAGCACGGAGGCGATCAAGTACATGTACCCGATGGTCTTGTGGTCGGTGGAGGTGATCCACTTGACGACCAGGTTGCCCTTCTGCTCGACACGCGTGGTGCTCAGCAGTGCGGCTTGACGCGGCGGGAGAGTCGTCGGCCGCGAGGGGCCCGTCCCCTGGAGCGGAAGCGTCGTGGCCATGATCACTCGTTCCCTTCGGTACCGGTCGTCGTCAGGTTCTGCAGACGCGACAGGTCGCTGATGTCACCGACGTCGCCCGCGCGGCGCAACGAGTCGAGGTAGTCCTCGTACTCGGCCTCACTGACGACCTTGACGTTGAAGAGCATGGCGGAGTGGTACTCACCGCACAGCTCGGCGCACTTGCCCTCGTACGTGCCCTCACGAGTGGGCATGAACGACCACTCGTTGTCGCGGCCGATGTACATGTCTTTCTTGTAGAGGAAGTCGATGATCCAGAACGAGTGGATGACGTCGCGCGAGCGCAGGTCGATCTTGACCGTCTTGTTCACCGGCAGGTAAAGGGTGGGCACGTCGTTGAGGTCGTACCCGTCGGAGGTGGCGATCGCCTGCACACCCATCGAGTAGACGGCGTCGGAGTTGTCTTCCTCTTCGCCGTTGTACTGGAAGTCCCAAGCCCACTGCTTGCCGTAGGCGGTGATCGACACGTCGGGGTCGTCGTACTGCGTCTCGAGCGTGTTCTGGTCGCGCGCCGTGAAGGCGAAGAAACCGACGACCAGGATCAGCGGGACGATCGTGTAGAAGATCTCGACCGGCATGTTGTAGCGCAACTGCACCGGCAGACCGGACTGGCCCCGGCGACGGCGGTACGCGATGACCGACCACAGCATGAGACCCCAGGTGATGACGCCCACGGCGAGGAGCACGATCCACGAGTTGACCCACAGACCGGCGACCATGTCGGTGTGGTTCGTGGCGGGCGTTCCGTCATCGACGAAGCCGGGCAGGAATCCGTGCAGCTGGGTCGTGGTGCAGCCCGAGAGGAGTGCGACGGACGCGATCCCGAGAGGGAGCGCTGCCCAACGAAGGCGACGTTTGGAGGGCACAATGCACCTTTCCGGGTCGTGGATGAAGCTTTGACAGTCTACGGCAACCTCTTACCGTTCTCAGGCCATTCGTCCAGTGCCGAGACATCGAGAACCCCCGGATTCCACGGTGTGATCCGTGGTCCCGGGGGTTCTCGAAACGACGCCGTAAAACGGCGGCAGAGCTCAGTGGAAGCTGTCACCGCAGGCGCAGGAACCCTGCGCGTTGGGGTTGTCGATCGTGAAGCCCTGCTCGGAGATCGTGTCTTTGAAGTCGATGCTCGCACCGTCGAGGTACGGCACGCTCATGTCGTCGACGATGACCTCGACGCCGTCGAAGTCGACGACCTTGTCACCGTCGAGGTAGCGCTCGTCGAAGTAGAGCTGGTAAATGAGTCCGGAGCATCCGCCGGGCTGGACGGCCACGCGCAGACGCAGGTCGTCACGACCCTCCTGCGACAGCAGGCTCTTCACCTTGTCGGAGGCGGCGGCGGTCAGGCCCACGCCGTGCTCACGGGTGTCGGCGGGCGACAGAGTGGTGTCGGTCATGGCGATGCCCTTCGGGTTGATCGGTCGCGGGGACGTATGGAGTCTACGCCGATCCCGCCCCCGCGGCCCCGTCAGACGGTTCGGTCGTTCAGCCGTGTCAGCAGGAGCGCCTCAGATACGAGGGCGTTGCGGAAGGTCTCGAGGTGCAGCGACTCGTTGGGGCTGTGCGCCCGCGCATGCGGATCCTCCACTCCCGTGACGAGGATCTGGGCGGCCGGGAACTCCCGTACGAGGTCGGCGATGAAGGGGATGGACCCGCCGATACCGACGTCGACGGACTCGACGCCGTACCCCTCCGCGAAGGCCGCACGCGCTTCCTCGACGGCCCACCCGCTCGTGTCGACGAGGAACGAGTCGCCGCAGTCGACGTCGCTGAACTCCAGGCGCGCGCCGAACGGGGCGTGGGCGCGCAGGTGCTTCTGGATCGCGGCGAACGCCTCGTCGGCATCCTGTCCGGGAGCGACACGTGCGCTGATGACGACGCTCGTCTCGGGAGCCAGGGTGTTGGATGCTGCAGACACGGGCGTGGCATCCCAGCCGGTGATGGTGATCGACGGCTTGTTCCAGATGCGGCTGAGGATCGAGTCGCGCCCGATGGGGGTGACTCCCTCAAGCAGGCCCGACTCCGCACGCAGCGTCGACTCGTCGTAATCGGGAGTCGCGCCCTCGCGCACCGCGAGGCCGTCGACGGCCACGGCGCCGTCGTCGTCCCACAGAGTCGCGAGCAGTTTGACCGTGGCGAGCATGGCATCCGGGACCGCGCCGCCCATCATGCCCGAGTGCGAAGCGTGCTCGAGCGTCTTCACCGTCAGGGTGAAACGGGCGTTGCCCCGCAGGGACACGGTGAGCCCGGGGGTGCGTTCGTCCCAGTTGCCGGAGTCGGCGACGACGATCACGTCGGAGCGGAGCACGTCGGCGTTGTCGGACAGGAACTGCGCGAACGACCGGGAGCCGTACTCCTCTTCGCCCTCGACGAAGACGGCGAGGCCCAGGTCGAGGTCGTCTCCGAGCACCTCGGCCACGGCACGGATGGCACCGACGTGGGCCATGATGCCGGCCTTGTCGTCGGCGGCGCCGCGACCATAGAGACGCCCGTCGCGCACCGTCGGCTGGAACGGCGGGGAGTCCCACAGCGCCTCGTCACCCGGGGGCTGCACGTCGTGATGCGCGTACAGCAGCACGGTGGGGCGTCCGTTGCGCGCGGCGCGCGACGCGAGCACGGCGGGCTGTCCCATCTCATCGGTGCCGGGGATGGCGGCGCGCGCAACCTTCACCGTGTCGAAGACGCCCGTGCCCTCGAGAAGGGCGGCGACGGCGTCGGCGCTCTGCACGAGCGCGCACTGGTCGAACGCCGGCCACGCGATCGAGGGGATGCGCACGAGGGAACCGAGATCGGCGAGGGCTGCGGGGATGCCGGAGTCCGCTGCATTTTGCACAGCGTCCTGCCGGGACAGGTCGAGGGTCATGCGGGTAATCTTAAATCTCCTGATCAGCGAAGCACCGAGGTTTCCCGTGGCCAAGTCCCCCGCCCCCGCACCCAACGACACCCCCGTCGACCCGACGGAGATCGGCACGGGCAAAGGTCGTGCGACCCCGTCGCGCGCCGAGCAGGAGGCCGCGCGCAAGCGTCCCCTCGTCCCCGACACCAAAGAGGCGAAGGCCCGCGCGCGGGCCGACCTCGCCGCTCAGCGCGAGAAGGCCCGGATCGGTATGGCCGCCGGCGAGGAGCGCTACCTGCCGGTGCGCGACCGCGGCCCGCAGCGCCGCTTCGCGCGCGATTTCGTGGATGCCGGATGGCACCTCGGCGAGGGCGTCATGCCGTTCATGGTCCTCGTCATCGTCGCGACGCTCATCCCCATGTCGATCTTCCAGTACTGGTCGTTCGTGGCGCTGTGGATCTTCATCCTGTTCGTCGTGGGCGACATGATCATCACCTCCATCCGTGTGAAGAAGGCCGCGAAGGAGAAGTTCGGCGAGAGCCGAATCGAGAAGGGTCTCGGCTGGTATGCCGCGATGCGCACCGTGCAGATGCGCTTCATGCGTCTGCCCAAGGCCCAGGTCAAGCGCGGGCAGTACCCGGTCTGATCTCACCCGATTCCGCGAGCGGTGCGCCTTCGGGCGCGCCGCTTCGTCTTTCCGCTGACGAGGCGGGCAGCGGATGTCCAGACCATGCCGCGTGGACGGGACCGCAGGGACGTGCCGGGGCAACCTACCGCGCGGGCAGGGAGTCGAAGAGCGGTCGGCGGCGTCAGCGGCCGCGCGAGAGGCCGCGGTTGATCTGGCGGGCCCAGAGGGGTCCGCGGTAGAGGAATCCGGTGTAGCCCTGCACGAGAGTCGCGCCGGCGGCGAGACGCTCGCGCACATCGTCGGCGGTCTCCACTCCCCCGGCTGAGACGACCACGAACTCCGCCGGAACGGCCTCGCGGACGAGCCGCAGCACCTCGGCCGCGCGCGCCTTGAGCGGGGCACCCGACAGACCGCCGGCGCCAGCGGCCTCGACCGTCGCGGCATCCGTGTGGAGTCCCGAGCGCTCGATGGTGGTGTTCGTGGCGATGATGCCCGACAGGCCCGCATCGACGGCCAGGCGCGCAATGTCCTGCACCTCGGTGTCGTCGAGGTCGGGCGCGATCTTGACCAGGAGCGGGGTGTCGCCCGCAGCATCCCGCACGGCCGTCAGGAGCGGACGAAGGGTCTCGACCGCCTGGAGTCCGCGCAGCCCGGGCGTGTTGGGCGAGGAGACGTTGACCACGAGGTAGTCGGCGAGGGGCGCGAGCATTTTGGCGCTGCGGACGTAATCGGTGGTGGCATCTTCGACGGCGACCACACGGCTCTTGCCGATGTTCACACCGATCACCGGGCGCGTGCCCGACCGACGGAGGCGCCGGAGCTTGGCGGCGGCCGCAGCCGCGCCGTCGTTGTTGAAGCCCATGCGGTTGACCACGGCACGGTCGGCGACGAGGCGGAACAGACGCGGCTTGGGGTTGCCCGGTTGCGGCAACGCCGTGACGGTGCCCACCTCGACGTGGCCGAACCCGAGGGCGCCGAGCCCTCGCCCCATCGTGACGTTCTTGTCGAAGCCCGCCGCCACACCGAACGGCGAGGCGAAATCCAGCCCGAGTGCCCGCACGCGCTGATCGGGTGCCGGGGACGTGAAGCGGCGGAGCACGGATGCCACCGGCTCGATGCCCGCGGCACGGATGACGAGCGCGCCGAGGTGGTGGGCGAACTCGGGATCGAGGCGGGTGAGGACCGTGCGGAAGAGGAGGGGATACATCACCGTCAGGCTACTGGACGCCCGTCGAGGTCGCCGTCTGCGAGGGCGGCGTCGCGGTCGGCGTGATCCGCGCGCAGCTGCGCGATCGCCGCGTCGAAATCCTCGAGGGAGTCGAACGCCTGGTAGACGCTTGCGAAGCGCAGGTAGGCGACCTCGTCGAGATCGCGGAGCGGGCCGAGGATCGACAGACCGATCTCATTCGCCTCGATCTGCGACGACCCCGTCTGTCGGATCGCCTCCTCGACCCGCTGGGCGAGCACCGCGAGGTCGGCGTCGGTTACGGGCCTGCCCTGACACGCCTTGCGTACGCCCGACATCACCTTCTCGCGGCTGAACGGCTCGACCACGCCCGAACGCTTGATGACGTTGAGGCTCGCGGTCTCGACCGTCGAGAACCGTCCTCCGCACTTCGGGCACTGCCGGCGGCGACGGATGCTGAGGCCGTCGTCGCTCGTGCGGGAGTCGATGACGCGAGAGTCGGGGTTGCGGCAGAAGGGACAGTGCACGATTACGCCTCGAAACGCGCGGTCACGGCCTCACCGTGCGCGGGCAGCGCCTCGGCCTCGGCGAGGGTGACGATGGCATCGCGCACCTCGGACAGCGCGGCGCGGTCGTACTCGACGACCTGCTGGGGCCGGAGGAACGTCGCCGCAGACAGTCCCGCGCCGTACCGCGCCTGACCGCCCGTGGGCAGCACGTGGTTGCTGCCGGCGAGGTAGTCGCCCAGGCTCACGGGCGTGTACGGGCCGACGAAAACCGCCCCCGCGTTGACGAACTCCTCGGGCCGCGGATCGGCGAGGTGCAGCTCCAGGTGCTCGGGGGCGTAGGCGTTACTGAACGCAGTGGCCTGCGCGATGTCGTCGACCAGCACGACAGCCGACTGCGGGCCGTGGAAGGCGGCGGTCACGCGCTCGCTGTGACGCGTCGCGTCCACGCGTGCGGGAAGCGCGGCCTTCACGGCCTCGGCCAGCGCGGCGGAGTCGGTCACGAGCACGGCCGACGCCTGCTCGTCGTGCTCGGCCTGGCTGACGAGGTCGGCGGCGATCAGGTGCGGCGCGGCGCTGTCGTCGGCGACGACAAGGATCTCGGTGGCCCCCGCCTCGGAGTCCGTGCCGACGCGGCCGGCCACGGCGCGCTTTGCGGAGGCGACGAAGTTGTTGCCGGGCCCGGTGACGACGTCGACCGGGTCGAGACCGATCTCGGACACCCCGTAGGCGAAGGCACCGATGGCGCCGGCCCCGCCCATCGCGTAGACCTCGGTGACGCCGAGCAGGTGCGCCGCGGCCAGGATGACGGGGTGCACGCGCCCGCCGAACGCGGACTGCGGCGGTGAAGCGAGGGCGACTTCGCGCACGCCCGCGACTTGGGCGGGGACGACGTTCATCACGACGCTGGAGGGATAGACCGCCTTGCCGCCGGGTACGTACAGGCCGACCCGGCGCACCGGCTGCCAGCGCTGAGTGACCCGGGCACCAACGCCGATCTCGGTCACGACGGGGGCGGGCACCTGCGCGGCGGACGCCGTTCGCACCCGTTCGATAGCGGTATCGAGTGCCGCACGGATCTCGGGGGCGAGGTTGCGCAGCGCCTCTTCGAGGTGGTCGGCGGGAACGCGGATGGCGTGGTCGCTCACCCGGTCGAACCGGGCGGCCTGCTCGCGCAGGGCCTCTTCGCCGCGATGAGCGACGTCATCGACGAGACGCGCAGCCGTGGCGAGGGCTTCGTCGCGCGCGGCGTCGGCGCGCGGGACGACGGCGAGGAGTTCAGCCGGCGAGAGCACGCGGCCGCGGAGATCGATCGTGCGGAGCATGATTCCCAGGCTACCGGCCGCGCACGCACTGCCCCGCGCGCGGCGAGCGGCTCGCAGATGGTGCTCAGTCGGTGACCGGGGCTCGTCGGCCTCTGCTCGGGGAGCCGACGAGGGCCGCCTGCTTCTCGCCGGGTCAGGCTACGAGGCAATCACGACCGGGTGAGCCTCGCCGAGCAAAGCCGCCCGCGGAGTACACCGCGCGGATTCCACCCGCGGAGTACACCGCGCGGAATCCACCCACGCATTCCACCGCGCGGATTCGGTCCCGCGAGCTGACGCGGGCACGGCGGGCGGCTCGCGGGACATGATCAGCCGCGCGTGATTCCCGACACGTCGTGCAGGTAACCGATGCGTCCGTCGTCGTGGCGAACCACGAACGTCTCGCCCCGGTCCTCGACCACGAGAGCCCACGCCGTGGGCCCGATGTGGAAGATCGGCGTGCCGTAGTCGTCGACGATTTCTCGCTGCTCCGGAGCGAGCGCCCAGAACGCTTGCGCGTGGGGGTGCTCGTCGCGCGAGTTATGCGCATCGTGGTCGCCCGTCCGGCGCGGCTCGTCTGCCCGACGCTGCCCGTCGCGCAGATAGCCGGAGCGGTCGTGCTCGCCGTGACCATCCTCTTCGTGACGCCGGTCATCGGCGCGGTGCTCGTCGTGTAGCGGGTCGTCGAGGCCCCGATCGTCGCGGCGGGTGTCGTCGGAGAGGTGGGCATCGTGGCGCTGCCCGCCGTCCGGCTGATCGTCGCGATCCGCCCGCAGGGGCGCGAAGACGTCGGTGTCGCTGTCGTCGCCGGCACGGGCAGGAAGCACCGTCGTGCGCGGGGCCGCCTCGTCGTGCGCGAAGTCGGTCGACCCGGTGTAGGTGCCGGGCGCGGCCCCATCGGCGCCGTGACGGGGAGAGGGCTCTTCAGCCGGGGGCCCCGAGGCGTGGTTCTCCTCAGCGCGCCGCGGAGCGCGGGGCCGGGAGACGACGGGACGGATCGGGCGGGCGCTCCGGTGCGCGGGAACCTCCTCGCGGTCCCGGAAGTCCTGGGCGAAAGGCGGGATGACGGGCCCGAAGACGGTCAGCACCATACCGGCGAGCAGAACGACTGCTTCGACCCAGATGACCCACGACCGCGTCCAGATGCCGGTCTCGTTGAAGATCACGACCGTGTCCCACACCCAGGAGACCCACACGAACGCCGAGACGGTGAAGGCGACCGAGGCGAACTGGTCGATGCCGAGCGAGCCGACACGACGGATGCCCTGGGGCGACAGGCGGCGGAGCACCAGGAGCCCCACGGCGACGGTCGGGAGCGCGACGGTGGGAATCCACCACAGTCCCGACAGCCAGACGTTCAGGCCGCCGATGAGCACGCCGGACGGCGAGTCGAGGATGTTGATCCGGAAGAACGACACGAAGAAGGCGACGACCCAGATGCCGAGAAGGGCGACTTCGCGGACGGAGAAAGGTCCGATGCCGTACTGCGGAGCATCGGCGGTGCGAGGGAGGTGGTCGTGGTCGCGTGCACCGGAGTTGGCGTGAGCGGACGCCGGAACGGAACGGTGCTCCCCTGCGTGCACGGCGGAGACGGGGTGGTCGACTGAGGGTGTCTCGTCGGTGGGTGTGGCGAGACGCTCACGATCGGCGGGGGCGTTCCCGTCGTGGGGGTTCTGATCGGTCACGATGATCCTTTCACCAGGGCGGCGGAGCGCCTGGTCATCATAATCACGGGCTCGTCGGCATCCGCGGGGGCTTGCAGCGACAGTTTCAGGGGCGGTTCAGCCGAGGCAGTTCGGCCCGAGCAGGCCTTTCAGTTCGCCGAAGAGGTCGGCCGTGACGCGCACGGGCATCGGCACCTCGAACACCTTGGCGGTCCCGCCTTTGTGCAGCTTGAGAACGACCTCGGTCGAGCCCGAGTGCCGGCGCAGCATCTGTGCGAGCTCACCGACCAGGGCCTCGTTCGCGCGTTGTTCCGGCACCATGAGCGTCAGACCGCCCGTTTCGTCCAGCCCCTCGAGGTCGGGCGCGAATGCGCTCTGCGCGTGCAGGTTGAGGCCGTCGTCGCGCCGCGACACGCGGCCGCGAACGACGAGGATCGAGTCGGCCTGAAGCACCGGCGCGAACTCGGCGTAGGTCTTGCCCATGAACATCACGGTCACCTCGCCGTTGAAGTCCTCGACGGTGATCATTCCGTATGGATTGCCGCTCTGCTTCGCCACGCGGTGCTGGACGCTGGTGAGCAGACCCGCCACCGTAACCTGATCGCCGTCCTGCACGTCTTCGGACGCGAGCAGATCGTGAATGGAAGTCGATGCGTGCTTGGCCAGCGGCACCTCGAGGCCCGCAAGGGGGTGATCGGACACGTAGAGCCCGAGCATCTCGCGCTCGAACGCCAGCTTGTCTTTCTTCGTCCACTCGGGTCGTTCGGGGACTTTGACGACCTGCTGCGGTTCATCCCACAGCGAATCGAAGTCGAAGCCGACCTCGCCGTTCGCCTCCCGTCGCTTGTCGAGGACGGCACCCTCGCAGGCATCCTCGTGCACCTCGACCAGCGCGCGCCGGGTCGACCCGAGCGAGTCGAACGCCCCGGCCTTGATCAGCGATTCCACCGTGCGCTTGTTCGCCACGTGCATCGGCACCTTCGACAAGAAGTCGTGGAAGGAGGTGTACCTGGCGTCCTGGCGCGCAGCGACGATGCCGTCGACGACGTTGGTGCCGACGTTTCGGACCGCGCCCAGACCGAAGCGGATGTCTTCGCCGACGGCCGCGAAGAAGCGGATCGATTCGTTGACATCGGGCGGCAGCACCTTGATGCCCATGCGGCGGCACTCGTTCAGGTAGACCGCCATCTTGTCTTTGGAGTCGCCGACGCTCGTCAGCAGTGCGGCCATGTACTCGGCCGGATAGTGCGCCTTGAGGTAGGCCGTCCAGTACGACACGAGCCCGTAAGCGGCGGTGTGCGCCTTGTTGAAGGCGTAGTCGGCGAACGACTCGAGCACTTTCCACAGCGTCTGCTGCGCGACGTCGCCGAAGCCCCGCTCGGTCATACCGCCGAAGAAGATCTCTTTCTGCTTGTCGAGCTCGCTCTTCTTCTTCTTACCCATGGCTCGCCGCAGCAGGTCGGCCTGACCGAGCGTGTAGCCGGCGACGCGCTGCGCGACGGCCATCACCTGCTCTTGATACACGATCAGGCCGTAGGTGGTGTCTAGGATGTCGGCGAGAGGCTCTTCGAGCTCGGGATGGATCGGCTCGATCTCTTGCTGCCTGTTCTTTCGCAGCGCGTAGTTGATGTGCGAGTTCACACCCATCGGGCCGGGACGGTACAGGGCGAGGACGGCCGAGATGTCTTCGAAGTTGTCGGGCCGCATCAGGCGCAGAAGAGAGCGCATGGGTCCGCCGTCGAGCTGGAAGACGCCGAGTGTGTCGCCTCGGGCGAGGAGTTCGTACGACGCCGAGTCGTCGAGGTCGAGGTCTTCCAACACGAGAGGGTGGCCGCGGTTGGCCTCGATGTTGTCGAGGGCGTCATTGATGATCGTGAGGTTGCGCAGCCCCAGGAAGTCCATCTTGATCAGTCCGAGGGACTCGCACGCGGGGTAGTCGAACTGCGTGACGATCTGGCCATCCTGCTCGCGGCGCATGATCGGGATGATGTCGATGAGGGGCTCGCTCGACATGATCACGCCGGCGGCGTGCACACCCCACTGGCGCTTGAGGTTCTCGAGACCCAGCGCGGTGTCGAACACCGTCTTGGCCTCCGCGTCGGTCTCGATGAGCGTGCGGAACTCGCTCGCCTCTTTGTACCGCGGATGCTCGGGGTTGAACATGCCGTCCAGCGGCATGTCCTTGCCCATCACGGCCGGGGGCATGGCCTTCGTGAGACGGTCTCCCATGCTGAACGGGAAGCCCAGGACGCGCCCGGCGTCTTTGAGAGCCTGCTTCGCCTTGATCGTGCCGTACGTCACGATCTGCGCCACGCGCTCGTCGCCGTACTTCTCGGTGACGTACTGGATGACCTCGCCACGACGACGGTCGTCGAAGTCGACGTCGAAGTCGGGCATGGAGACACGGTCGGGGTTGAGGAAGCGCTCGAAGATGAGGCCGTGCTTGAGCGGATCGAGATCGGTGATCTTCATCGCGTACGCGACCATCGACCCCGCCCCCGAGCCACGGCCCGGCCCCACGCGGATACCGTGGTCTTTGGCCCAGTTGATGAAGTCGGCGACGACGAGGAAGTAGCCCGGGAACCCCATCTGGAGGATGACGTCGGTTTCGTACTCGGCCTGCTTACGCACGTCGTCCGGGATGCCGTCGGGGTAGCGGTCGCGGAGGCCGTTCTCGACCTCTTTGATCATCCAGCTGCCCTCGGTCTCGCCCGCGGGGACCGGGAAGCGCGGCATGTAGTTCGCCGAGGTGTCGAATTCGACCTCGCATCGCTCGGCGATGAGCAGGGTGTTGTCGCACGCCTCGGGGTTGTCGCGGAACACCTGGCGCATCTCGGCCGGCGACTTGACGTAGTAGCCGTCGCCGTCGAACTTGAAGCGTTTGGGGTCGTCGAGCGTCGACCCCGACTGCACGCACAGCAGAGCGGCGTGGCTCGTGGCGTCGTGCTGGTGGGTGTAGTGGAGGTCGTTCGTGCCGACGAGCGGAATGCCGAGGTCTTTCGAGATCTTCAACAGGTCGGTCATGACCCGCCGCTCGATCGACAGGCCGTGGTCCATGATCTCGGCGAAGTAGTTGTCTTTGCCGAAGATGTCCTGGAACTCGGCCGCCGCGGCGCGCGCGGCGTCGTACTGACCGAGGCGGAGCCGGGTCTGCACCTCGCCGGAGGGGCAGCCGGTGGTGGCGATCAGCCCCTTGCCGTACGTCTGCAGCAGCTCGCGGTCCATGCGGGGCTTGAAGTAGTAGCCCTCCATGCTCGCCCGGGACGACAGGCGGAACAGGTTGTGCATTCCCTCGGTCGTCTCGGACAGGAGCGTCATGTGCGTGTAGGCGCCGGAACCCGAGACGTCGTCGCCCTGCTGCTCGGGGGTGCCCCACCGCACCCGCGCCTTGTCGGAGCGGTGCGTGCCGGGGGTGACGTAGGCCTCGATGCCGATGATGGGCTTGATGCCGGCGTCTTTCGCGGTCTTGTAGAACTCGTAGGCCGCGAAGGTGTTGCCGTGGTCAGTCACCGCGATGGCCGGCATGCCCAGTTTGACGGCCTCTTGCACCATCGGGCCGATGCGCGCGGCGCCATCGAGCATCGAATACTCGCTGTGCACGTGAAGGTGAGCGAAGGAGTCTGCTGCCACGTATCGAGTGTACGTTCGGCCTCCGACATCGCTCCCTGATGTTCGGGGCGGACGCCCAGTCGGCGATGACCGCCGCGCGCGGCTCGGCTACGGTGGGCGCGTGCCCACCCCTGACTTCGTGCTGGAGCTCCGCCGTCACATCGGCATCCGTCCCCTCCCTCTCGTGGGGGTGACCGCGGTGATCGTGCACGACGGCCAGGTGCTGCTCGGCCGCCGCAGCGACACCGGGCGGCTCACGCCGATCACGGGCATCGTCGACCCGGGAGAAGAACCCGCCGACGCCGCCGTCCGCGAGGCGGAGGAGGAGGCGGGGGTGCGTATCCGCGCCGAACGGCTCGCGTGGGTGCACCAGATCCCGCGGGTCACCTACGTCAACGGCGACCAGAGCGACTACCTCGACCTGACCTTCGCGTGCCGGTGGATCTCGGGCGAACCCGTGCCGGTGGACGGGGAGATGACCGAGGTGGGGTGGCATCCGGTGTCGGAGGTCGAACGGATCATGGATGCCGAGATGGCGTCGCGCGTGCGCGCAGCCCTGGCGGAGGGATCGACGCGGTTCGAGGGCGGGCGCTGAACGCTAGAGTTCCCGCCGCATGAGGACGCGCGGGAATCCGGACAGCACCGACGTGGTCTGCGCCGCGAGCACGAAGCCGGACGCCTCGAACAGCCGCTTCGTGCCGACGTACGCCATGGTCAGGTCGACCTTCGCGTCGCCGTTGTCGACGGGGTAGCCCTCGACCACCGGTGCGCCGTTGTCACGGGCGAACGCGACGGCTCCGTCGAGGAGGGCGTGCGAGACGCCGCGGCCGCGATGACCGGGCCGCACCCGCACGCACCAGATGCTCCAGACGTCGCGACCGTCGACGTGCGGGATCCTGCGGTTGCGCGCGAACGAGGTGTCGCGACGCGGGTGCACGGCCGCCCACCCGACCACCTCGTCGCCCTCGTAGGCCAGCACGCCGGGGGGACCCTCCGACAGCAGTTCGCGGACCCGCTCCCCGCGATCGAGGCCTTTCAGCGCCACATTCTCTTTGGATGGGATGCGGTAACTGAGACACCAGCAGACCGACGCGTCCGGGCGCTTGGGGCCGACCATCGTCGCGATGTCGTCGAAGTCGGTCGCGGCCCGCACCCTGATGTCCACCCGACCCAGGGTGCCGCACTCGGTTGTCTGGGGGAAGACGCGGCCTCAGGCTCCGTCGCCGAGGATCTCCAGCGCGCGCGCCAGATCGGGCGGGTACGGCGACTCGAACGAGACACACTCCCCCGAGCCGGGGTGCGTGAAGGCGAGCCGGTGGGCGTGCAGCCACTGGCGGGTCAGCCCCAGGCGCGCGGACAGCGTGGGGTCGCCCCCGTACAGCGGATCGCCCGCGCACGGGTGCCGGTGAGCGGCCATGTGCACGCGGATCTGGTGAGTGCGCCCCGTTTCGAGGTGGATTTCGAGGAGTGACGCCCGGGGGAAGGCCTCGAGGGTCTCGTAATGCGTGATCGAGTCTTTGCCGTCGGGCGTGACGGCGAATTTCCACGAGTGGTGCGGATGCCGCCCGATCGGCGCGTCGATGGTGCCGCTGAGCGGATCGGGATGCCCCTGCACGACCGCGTGGTAGATCTTCTCGACCTCGCGCTCTTTGAAGGCGCTCTTGAGCAGCGTGTAAGCACGCTCGGTCTTGGCGACGACCATGAGACCGCTCGTCCCCGCGTCGAGGCGGTGGACGACACCGCGTCGCTCGGCCGGACCGCTCGTGGCGATGCGGAAGCCCGCCGCCGCCAGCGCGCCGAGGACCGTGGGGCCCTCCCAGCCGAGCGAGGGGTGCGCGGCCACGCCCGCGGGCTTGTCGACGACGACGATGTCGTCGTCGTCGTGCACGATGCCGAGGTCGGCAACGGCGACCGGCACGATCTCGGGCTCGCGCTTGGGCTCCCATTCCACGCTCAGCCAGGTGCCCGCGCGGAGGCGATCGGACCGTCCGGCGGGGCGACCGTCGACGCTCACTCCCCCGGCGTCGGCGACCTCGGCCGCGAACGTGCGCGAGAAGCCGAGCATCTTTGCCAGCGCCTGGTCGATGCGCGTTCCGTCGAGCCCGTCGGGGACGGGCAGGCTCCGCGACTCCATGTCAGCGGGTGCCCTGCTCGGGCGACGGCTCGACTTCGCCGTCGGCAGCGGCATCGGCCCCGGCCGCCCGCGACGCGCGGGTCTCGCGCGTGCCGTCGAGTCGGAGCCCCACCAGCACGAGGATGGCGACGGAGATCATCATCGACACGATGAAGATGTCGGCGACGTTGTAGATCGCGGGCATCATCCAGGGGGTCGAGATGAAGTCGACGACATGCCCGACAGGGAACCCCGGCTCGCGCACGAGACGGTCGGTGAGGTTGCCCAACACTCCGCCGAGGAGCAGGCCGAGGACGACGGCCCACAGCCGCGATCGCACACGCCGCAGGGCGAGGAAGACGATGACGCAGGCGACGACGGCCAGCGCGATCGTGAACACCCACGTGACGCCCTCGCCGAGCGAGAAGGCGGCACCGGGGTTGCGGACGAGGTAGAACTGCAGGGCTTCGCCCAGCACCGGTACGACGCGCTCCGGGGGAAGTGTGTCGATGGCGACGGTCTTCGCCAACTGGTCGGCGGCCAGCACCAGCACCGCGAGTATCGCGATGACGATGCCGGCCGCCGCCGGACGCAGAGGAGAACGACTGCGCAAAGAGTGGTCCTACAGACCGATCGCCGACACCGGCGTCGAGCCCGAGGACGTCGCGGTGGTGTCGAGGTCGCGGAGCTGACCCTCGATGTACGAACGCAGCTGCGAGCGGTAGTCGCGCTCGAAGTTGCGAAGCTCGGTGATGCGACCCTCGAGCGTCACACGCTCCTTCTCGAGACGGGCGCGCTCTTCGCGGCCCTTCTGCTCGGCCTCGGCGACGATGGACGCCGCCTGCGCCTGCGCGTCGCTGACGAGTTGGTCGCGCTGCGCGCGGCCCTCGGCGACGTGCTCGTCGTGAAGGCGCTGTGCCAGCTCGATGATGCCGGCGCTCTGGGCGGCGGGCTCGATGTCGGGGGTCGGCGTCGACGCGACAGGGGCAGGCGCGGGAGCCTCTTCGACGGCGGGCTCCGCCGCGGCGGGCTCGGCGACCGGGGCCTCGGTGGCGGCGGGGGTGGCCTCGCCGGACTCGTAGGCTGCGAGCTTGTTCTTCAGCTCGTCGTTCTCAGCGATCGTCTTGCGCCATTCGACGACGATCTCGTCGAGGAAGTCGTCGACCTCGTCGGGGTCGAAACCCTCTTTGAAACGCACGTGCTGGAACTGCTTGGTGACGACGTCATCGGGGGTCAGTGCCATGGTGATTCCTCTTTCGAGAGCTCTGATGAAGAAGGGGTGGGGGTGTCGCACCGAGGCGTACCGCTTCGGAACAGCATAGCCGCCGCCCCTCCACAGTGTCGAAGTGCACTGTCGAAGTGACGGCGGCGATGCGGATCACGCGGCCGCGAGGGACCGGGTGACGCTGAGCAACAGGAAGCAGACGAACATCACGATCGCGAAACCGAAGTCGATCGCGATCCCCCCGATGCGCAGGGGCGGGATCACGCGACGGATCAGCTTGATAGGCGGATCCGTGACCGTGTAGACGATCTCGGCGAGGACCAGGGTGGCGCCGCGCGGGCGCCACTCCCGGTTGAACATCGGGATGTACTCGAGCACGAGGCGCGCGAGCAGGATCACGATGTAGATGAACAGGATGACGCTGAGAATGGAGCCGACCAGGCTCAGGACGGCCACGACGCGTTACTGGGACACGAAGGGCGCACCCTCGGGGTCGGCCTGCGCGATCGCACCGTCGCCGGAGACGGCGATGTTCTCGGGCGAGAGCAGGAACACCTTGCTCGTCACCCGCTCGATGCGTCCGTACAGCCCGAGCGAGAGTCCGCTCGCGAAGTCGATCAGGCGACGTGCGTCTGCGTCGCTCATCTGCGACAAATTGATGATGACCGGAATGCCCTCGCGGAAGTTCTCGGCGATCGTCTGCGCGTCGCGGTACTGCTTGGGGTGCACCGTGAGGATCTCGCTCACGGGCCCGGCAGTGGGCTGACGCACCACAGCGGGGCGGTGCAGGGGGGTCACCGGCGCGGCCTTCTCGATGGGAGCAGCAGTCTGTGCGGGCTGCTTGCGCGCGATGGGCTGCGGCGCTGTCTCCTCATAGGTCTCTTCCTCGTCGGCGAGGCCCAGGTACACCATCGTTTTCTTGAGGGGGTTCGACATCGCATCCTCCGTTCGCTCGTCTGGTTCGAGGCTAGTCGCGCGGGGGCCTCGGGCCCGTGATTGCAGAACCGATCCGCAGGTGTGTCGCGCCCATCGCGATCGCTTCGGGGAAGTCGCCCGTCATCCCCGCCGAGATCCACTCGGCATCGGGCACGACCGCGCGCACCGCGTCGGCCGACCGGCGCAGTCGTTCGAATGCCCGCGCGGGTTCTTCGTCGAGCGGCGCGACCGCCATGACACCGCGCAGGCGCAGGGTCGAAAGACCCGCGACGTGGGCGGCGAGCTCTTCGACAGCGCTCGGGTCGACCCCGCCGCGGCCCGTGTCGTCGGTGAGGTTCACCTGGAGCAGCACGTCGAGCAGGCCGTCACCGTCGGCGCCGTCGAGCGCCTCGGCGATGCGTGCGCGGTCGACCGAGTGCACGGCATCCGCCGCCGCCCGCACGGCCCGCGCCTTGTTCGTCTGCGCCTGGCCGATGAAGTGCCATCTCAGATCCGGAATGCCGTGCAACTGGGCGCGCTTGGCGGTGAGCTCCTGCTGACGGTTCTCCCCCACGTCGCGCACGCCCAGGGCATGCAGCTCGGCCACGAGCGTTGCGGGGTGGAACTTCGTGACGACGATCCGGGTGATGGCTGCGGCGTCGCGGTGCGCCGCGCGGGCGGCATCCTGAATGCGCTCGTCGACGGCGGCGAGACGGTCGGCCAGGGCGGTGTCCATGAGGCTCCTTCGACGACGAGAGCGGGCCCGGTGGAGACCGGACCCGCTTTCGTCGGAGAGATCGTGCGTGCTTACTTCAGGAAGTCGGGCACGTCGAGGTCGTCGTCGGCGTAGCCGTTGTCGTAGGAGGTCTCAGGCACGCGCGCGGTGACGGGTGCCGGCTCCGGGCGACGCTCGGGGGCGCGTTCGGTCGCGGCCTTCTGCTCCTCGGCCGCGTCGAGGTCGCGGGCGACGTCGTCGGCGGGGATCGCGGGCAGCACAGGGGCGGATGCCGGACGCTGGGCGCCCACGGGGTCGATGCGCAGCGAGGGCCCGCCCCCGTCGAAACCGGCGGCGATCACGGTGACGCGCACCTCGTCGCCGAGGGTGTCGTCGATGACCGTACCGAAGATGATGTTCGCCTCGGGGTGGGCCGCTTCCTTGACGAGCTGGGCGGCGTCGTTGATCTCGAAGATGCCGAGGTTCGATCCGCCCTGGATCGACAGCAGCACGCCGTGCGCGCCTTCGATCGACGCCTCGAGGAGAGGGGATTCCACGGCGAGCTCCGCGGCCTTGATGGCGCGATCCGCGCCGCGGGCGGAGCCGATGCCCATGAGGGCCGAACCTGCCCCCTGCATGACGCTCTTCACGTCGGCGAAATCGAGGTTGATCAGACCCGGCGTGGTGATCAGGTCGGTGATGCCCTGGACACCCGCGAGCAGAACCTGGTCGGCGGTGGCGAAGGCCTCGATCATCGAGATGCCGCGGTCGCTGATCTCGAGGAGGCGATCGTTGGGCACGACGATGAGGGTGTCGACCTCTTCCTTCAGGCGTCCGACACCGGCCTCGGCCTGGCTCTGCCGACGGCGACCCTCGAAGGAGAAGGGCTTGGTGACGACACCGATCGTCAGCGCGCCGATCGACTTGGCGATCTTCGCGACGACCGGTGCGCCACCGGTGCCCGTGCCGCCGCCCTCGCCCGCGGTGACGAAGACCATGTCGGCGCCGCGCAGGGCCTCTTCGATCTCCTCCGCGTGGTCTTCGGCGGCGCGACGGCCGACCTCGGGGTCGGCGCCCGCGCCGAGACCCCGGGTGAGCTCACGTCCCACGTCGAGCTTGACGTCGGCGTCGCTCATCAGCAGCGCCTGCGCGTCGGTGTTGATCGCGATGAACTCCACGCCACGAAGGCCGAGCTCGATCATGCGATTGACGGCGTTGACGCCGCCGCCGCCCACACCGACGACCTTGATCACGGCGAGGTAGTTCTGGTTGTGGCTCATGCCGGCCTCCGTTTGTCCCCGAACCGAAACTCTAAACCTCATGTTGAGGGTTAAAGAATTGCCCGGTATGCAATTCCTTAGCTCGAAGGTAGGTGGCGGATCGGATGCCGCTCGCCCGACACGCGGCGTGTCGGACTATCGCCTCGCAGATCCGCGGCGGACGCCCGGGCCCACGCTCGTGGAGGACGCGCGACAGGGGTGGCGCCCGCCGTCGACCTCGGCGCACGACGGCCGCGGGGCCTGCCCGGGCACGACGCCGGCCTCCGCCCGCCCGCGCACGACGCCGGCCACGGCGATCGACCCCCACCGCGTCGGAGCGCGACGTCGTCTTCGTCTACGAACGGACGACGCCCGCGTCCGGAGAGGTGACGTCGTACTCCCTGGCGCGGTCGGGCGGGCTCTTCTGCATCAGTCGATCGAGCACGAGAGCCTTCTCGGCCGAGCGCTCGGCGCTCCCCCACACGACCGTCGAGCCCGAGGCACCCAGCGTCAGGGTGACGTCGTCCGGAGTGGATGCCGAGACGCCCGTCACCTGCGCACGAACCGCGTCGGGGAGGGCCCGCACGACACGCCCGGCCGCGTGGAACGCCGCCGACCCCGTCCCCTCGGCGATGTCGAGCACGGGTTGGCCGGCCGGTGCGTCGGGGGTGGTCGACAGGGCGACACCGGCGGCATCCACCACCGTGAAACCCGCTGCGCCCTGCATGGCCCCGATGGGGGTGCGCTCGACGATGTTCACCACGAGATCGTGCGGCGGCCGGGCCTCGAGCGTGTAGGACTCCACGAGCGGGAAGCGCACGAGGGCCGCCTTCACCGCGCTGTCGTCGACGAGCGCGAGAGGGGTTCCGAGCTGCCCGACGAGCGCATCGGTGACGGCGGCAGCGTCGAGCTGCGACGTGCCGACGACGTCGATGCGCTCGACCGCGAAAAGCGGCGAGTAAGCCGCGCCCGCGGTGCCGGCCACGGTGAGGAGGATCGCCGCACCCACGCCGATCCAGAGGTTGCGACGGCGACGACTGCGCACCGTGAACCGCTTGACCTCGGCCGACAGCGCGCGACGGCGGGCGCGCGACGCCCGCAGCACGTCGCGGAAGCCCGCACCCGCGAGGGCCGGCTCCGATACGGCATCCGCCGTCTCCTGGCGCACGAGCGGTGTCACCGGTGCGGCGCCGACGATCGAGGCGTCCTGGTGCTGCGCGGCACGTTCGGTCCGCGCGGCGGGGCGGACGGACTCCGGCTGCTGCGGAAGGGGCGAGGGCCGCTTCACGCTCAGACCGCCGCGGCCTCGGTGCGCGAAAGCGCGTCGAGCACCTGCGGGATGATCTGGTAGACGTTGCCGCAGCCGAGGGTGATGACGTAGTCGCCCGGGCGGGCGATGCGAGCGGTGTAGTCCGCCGCCGCCTGCCAGTCGGGCACGTAGTGCACGTGCGCGGGATCAACGAACGCGCCGCTCACCAGTTCGCCCGTGACCCCGGGCACCGGGTCTTCGCGGGCACCGTACACGTCGAGCATGACGGTGTGGTCGGCGTGGGACTCGAGCACCTCGGCGAACTCGCGGTACATCTCCTGCGTGCGCGAATACGTGTGCGGCTGCTGGATGGCGATCAGGCGCCCTTCGCCCACGACCGTGCGCGCCGCCGACAGGGCTGCGGCGACCTCGGTGGGGTGGTGCGCGTAGTCGTCGTAGACGCTGACCCCCTGCGCGACGCCGTGCAGTTCGAAGCGGCGCACGGTTCCGCCGAAGCCCGCGACGGCGCGTGCGGCGTCGGCGAGCGAGTGCCCGAGCACGCGCAGCACGGCGACCGCGCCGGCGGCGTTGACGGCGTTGTGGGCACCGGGAACGCGCAGCTGCACGTCGATGCTCTCGCCGCCGGCGGTGAGGGTGAAGGCGACCGGGCCGTCGGTGCGGATGCCGCTGAGGCGCACGTCGGCGGAGGCATCCTCTCCGAAGGTCACCACGCCCGGGTGCGTGATGCGCTCGCGCACCGCGCGCGCACCGGGGTCGTCGGCCGAGATGACCACGGCCTCGCTCGCGGCATCTGCGAAACGGGCGAACGCGGCGTCGAACGCGTCGCGGGAGCCGTAGTGGTCGAGGTGGTCGGGGTCGACGTTGGTGATGAGCGCCACCGAGGTGTCGTAGAGCTCGAAGGTGCCGTCGGACTCGTCGGCCTCGATGACGACGAGGTCGTCGCCACCGGTACCGCTCGAGACGCCGAGATCGGCGATGACTCCCCCGTTGACGAACGTGGGCGCGATTCCGAGGGCACGGAGGGCGGTGACGATCATGCCCGTCGACGTGGTCTTGCCGTGAGCGCCGGCGACCGAGACGAGGCGGCGGCCACCGATGAGCCAATGCAGGGCCTGAGAGCGGTGGATGACGTGGAGTCCGCGCTGCTTGGCGGTGACGAACTCGGGGTTCTCGGGCCAGATGGCGCCGGTGTGCACCACCGTGTCGGCGTCGCCGAGGTGGGCGGCGTCGTGACCGACGTGGACCGTCGCGCCGCGCGCCGCGAGGTCTCGCAGGGCGGCGCTGTCGGAACGGTCGGAACCCGACACCCGGATGCCGCGGTCGAGGAACATGCGGGCGAGCCCCGACATACCCGATCCACCGATTCCGATGAAGTGGGCGGAGGCGATGTCCTCGGGGAGGGGGAGGCTCAGGTCGGGTCTGATCATGGCGTCTGCGAGTTTACGTCGCCCACCCTGCGCACATGCCCCGGCGCGCCCGCACGGACCCTGCGAACCCCCGGGACCGTCCTGCTGCGTGGCCCCCGGCCCTCAGCGCGCGAGCGCCTCGTCGATCAGCGCGATGACGTTCTCGGTGCCAATGCGGATGCCGGTGCGGGCGGCAGCGGCCCGCATCGCCGCACGGCGGGCGTCATCGCGCAGCAGCGGCACGATGTCGTCGCGGACGCGGTCGGGCGTGAGGTCTGCGTCGGCGATGAGAATCGCCGCGCCCGCGCGCACGGCGGCGGCGGCATTGAGGCTCTGCTCGCCGTTTCCGACGGCGTAGGGAACGTAGACCGCGGGGATGCCGAGGGCGTTGATCTCGCTCACGGTCGCGGCCCCCGAGCGCGAGACGACGAGGTCGGCCAGCGCGAAGGCGAGGTCCATGCGGTCGACGTAGCGGACGACCGCATACCCGTCGACAGCGGGGTCGGGCAGATCGGAACCCTGTCCCGTCACATGCAGCAGCTGCCAGCCGGCGTCGAGCACGTCACGCCACGCTCCCCCGAACGCCTCGTTGAGCCTCAGGGCGCCGAGCGACCCCCCGAAGACGAGAAGGGCCGGGCGGGCGGCATCCAGTCCGAAGTGGGCGGCGGCTTCGGCGCGGGATGCCGTGGGGTCGAGGTCGACGATCTCGCGGCGAAGCGGCATCCCCACCTCTCGCGCGCCCCGCAACGGTGTGCCGGCGAAGGCGACGCCGACGGCTGCGGCACGTCGCGCACCCAGGACGTTCGCCAGGCCCGGCTTCGCGTTCGCCTCGTGCACGACGAACGGCACCCGCTCGCGGCGCGCGGCGATGTAGGCGGGCGCGGCGGCGTACCCGCCGAAACCGATGACGACGTCGACGCCTCGGGCGCGGATGAGCCGGCGCACGTGCGCCACTGCCCGCAGGAAGCGGGTCGGAAACGCCGCGGCCGCACGGTCGGGGCGACGTGGGAACGGCACCTTCGCCACCGTGAGCAGTTCGTAGCCGCGCAGGGGCACGAGGCGCGACTCCAGCCCCTCGCGCGTGCCGAGGACGAGCACGTCGTCCGCGGCGTCGCGCGCACGGAGGCCGTCGGCGACGGCGAGGAGTGGGTTGACGTGCCCGGCGGTGCCGCCGCCGGCGAGGAGATAAGTCGTCACCGTACGACCCTAACGAGGTCGCGGGGCGGGCCAGGTCGCGGGGCGGGGCCGGTCAGCTCCGTCGAGCCGGACGCCGACCCGACGTGCTCCGGGGCGCCTCGTCCGCGACCGCGCGGCGGTCCGGGAGCGTGCGCGCGCACGACAGCAGCACGCCGCACGCGATCAGCACCGACAGCAACGATGTTCCGCCCTGCGACATGAACGGCAGCGGTACGCCCAGAACGGGGAAGACGCGCAACACGACTCCGATGTTGACCAGCGCCTGGCCGACGATCCAGAGCGTAATCGCCCCCGCGATGATGCGAACGAACGTGTCGTCCGTGCGCCGGATGATGCGGAACGCACCCACCGCGAACAGCGCGAACAGCACGAGCACGACGAAGCACCCGATCAGGCCCAGCTCTTCGCCGATGATGGCGAAGATGTAGTCGTTGGCCGCGGCCGGGAGCCAGTCGTACTTCTCTTTCGAATTGCCGAGGCCGAGACCGAACAGCCCGCCGCTCGCCAGGCCCCACACGCCGTGCAACGACTGGTAACAGGTCGTGTAGTAGCACGAGGCGTCGTCGGGCGCGAAGAGACTGCCGATGCGCTCCATGCGGTTCTCGCTGCCGACCGCCGACAACAGCACCACCGCGACCGAGAGCACCGCCGGCACGATGAACATGCGCAGTTTGATGCCGGCGAAGAACAGCGCACCCAGCACGACCAGCACGAGGATCATCACGGTGCCCAGGTCTTTTCCACCGAGCACGGTGCCGATCACGAGCACCGACACGGGCACGACAGGGATGAACACGTGCGCCCACGAGGTGAGCAGCCGGCGTTTGCGGTACAGCACGGCGCCCATCCACAGCGCCAGCGCGAGTTTCAGGAACTCGGCGGGCTGGAACTGGAAGCCGGCGATCAGCACCCAGTTGCGGTTGCCGTTCGCGGCGATGCCGACTCCGGGCACGTACACCAGCAGCTGGAACGCCGTGGCGAAGATCAGCGCGGGCCAGGCGATCTTCTGCCAGAAGCCCATGCGCGCGCGACTGAGCACGAACATCAGCGGGATGCCGACGATCGCGAACACGCTCTGCTTCATCACGTGGTCGAAGGGGCTCTGCCCCCCGTCCAGCGCCGAGGTCGCCGACAGCACCATGACCAGACCGAAGCCCGTCAGCAGCAGTGCCGCCGAAGCGATCAGCAGGAACTCTGTCGACACCGGCCGGAAGGCCCGCCCCAGCGAGACACGGGCGATGAGCCCGCCCCGCTCTGGTTGGTCGTCGGGGGCCTGCCGCGGAGGGGGCGCCGTCGTGGTCACGCGTGTCCCCCTCAGTCGTTCGGTCTCATCGCTCCGTCGCCCCGACCCGCGATCCACTCCCGCACCGCGTCGGCGAAGCGCTCGCCGCGGTCGGAGTAGGACGAGAACTGGTCGAAGGATGCCGCCGCGGGAGCCAGGAGCACGGTGTCTCCGTCCCGGGCCACACCCGCCGCCAGTTCGACGACCTGGGCCATGACGTCTTCAGTCTCGGTGTGGTCGACCTCGAACAGCGGCACCGCCGGGGCGTGTCGTGCGAACGCCGCGACGATGTCGCCGCGCTCGGTGCCGATCACGATCGCGGCGCGCACGGCGTCGCCCCGGGAGCGCACCAGTTCGCTCAGGTCGACACCCTTCAGCAGTCCCCCCACGACCCAGACGGCGCCGGGGTACGCGGCGAGCGACGAGGCGGCCGCGTGCGGGTTGGTGGCCTTGGAATCATCGACCCACGTGACACCGGCGTGCGCGCCGACGACCTGGATGCGATGAGGGTCGAGGCGGAAGCGCTCGAGGGTGTCGTGGATGTGCGCCGGCGTCGCCCCGAGCGAGCGCGCGAGGGCGCTCGCGGCGAGGATGTTGGCCACGACGTGGGGGGCGGCGAGCCCGTGCGCGGCGAGGTCGGCGACCGTGGTGAGCTCCAGGGCCGAGGTGGCCCGCTCCTCGAGGAAGGCGCGATCGACCAGGATGCCGTCGACGACGCCGAGGTCGCTGGGGCCTGGGACGCCGAGATCGAAGCCGATGGCGCG
The DNA here is from genome assembly GCF_001424225.1 of Microbacterium sp. Leaf151. Lineage (GTDB taxonomy): Bacteria > Actinomycetota > Actinomycetes > Actinomycetales > Microbacteriaceae > Microbacterium. The sequence continues at coordinate 74,690 of NZ_LMOR01000004.1, forward strand.
CGCGCCCTCCATGACCTCGGCATCCTCCACCATCGTCCGGGTCGCGACGTCGGCCTTGTTGTAGACGCAGGCCGCACGCGTGCGGGCGTAGACGCCGGCCTTCGCATCGCGGTAGGCGTCGGCGCCGCCGTGCCATTCGAGGTGGTCGTCGGCGAGGTTCAGGCACACCGCCGCGTGCGGTGACAGCGCGTCGGCACCGCTCTGCAGGTTGAGGTACCAGAGCTGGTGGCTCGACAGCTCGACGACCAGGGCGTCGAAGCCGCCCGGATCGCGCACGGCGTCGAGCACGGGGGTGCCGATGTTTCCGACGGGGGCGGCCCGGAGGCCGGCGGTGACCAGCATCTCGGCCGTCAGACGTGTCGTCGTGGTCTTGCCGTTGGTACCCGTGATCAGCACCCAGTCGGCGGGGCGCCCGTCGGCGCGCACGACCTTGTCGCGCAGGCGCCACGCGAGCTCCACGTCGCCCCACAGGGCGATGCCCTCCTCCTGCGTCCAACGGATGACCGGGTGGTGGGGCGCGAAGCCGGGGGAAGCGATGACGACCTCGGGCGCGAAGTCGACGAGGGCGGCGGGCACGGCCTCCAGCGGGCCCTCGTACAGGTCGACGCCGAGCACGGGCAGGAGCCGTGCGTACTCGGCATCCGCCCGTTCCGTGGCGACGAGCACGACGGCGCCGAGTTCGGAGAGGGTGTCGGCGACCGAGAAACCCGTGACCGACAGGCCGAGCACGGCGACGCGCAGGCCCTTCCAGTCGGCGTGCCAGCTGGTGAGCGAGGAGAGGTCGGTCATACGCGTGAGAGCCATTCGACGTAGAAGAATCCGATGCCCGAGACGGCGAGGAGACCGGCGATGATCCACATGCGCACGACGATCGTGACTTCGGGCCAGCCGCGCATCTCGAGGTGGTGGTGCAGCGGACTCATGAGGAACAGGCGCTTGCCCTTCGTGGCCTTGAAGTAGGCCCGCTGAAGGATCACCGAGCCCGAAGCGATGACGTACACACCGGCGATCAGCACGAGCAGGATCTCGGTGCGGGTGAGGATCGCCATGGCGGCGATCACACCGCCGATGGCCATCGACCCGCAGTCGCCCATGAAGACCTTCGCCTTCGGGGCGTTCCACCAGAGGAATCCGACCAGTGCGCCGACGAACGCGGCCGACACGATCGCCAGATCGAACGGATCGCGCACGGCATAGCATCCTGCCTGCACCGCGGGGTCGAGCACATCGGCGCACATCTGCTTGTTCTGCCAGAACGCCATGAGGCTGTAGGCGCCGACGACGAAGATGCCGGAGCCGGCGGCGAGACCGTCGAGCCCGTCGGCGACATTGACCGAATTGGATGCCGCCGTGCCGATGAACGAGATCCACGCCAGGTACAGCAGCCAGCCGAGCACGGGACCCAGGGCGAAGAGCGAGAGCACCTGGATGTCGCGGAAGACGGAGATGTACTCGGAAGCGGGCGTCTGGCCGAAGTTGTTGGGGAAGTTCAGGGCGACGACCGCGAAGGGGACCGTCACGATGATCTGGCCGGCGATCTTGCGCCAGCCCGACAGGCCCAGGCTGTTCTGGTGGCGCACCTTCATGTAGTCGTCGATGAAGCCGACCACGCCGAACCCGAGCATGAGCCACAGCACCAGCAGCCCCGACAGCGTCGGCGGATTGTTGCCGGCGTAGGACCCGATGAGGTAACCGATCATCGTGCCGAGGATGAAGATCGTGCCGCCCATGGTGGGCGTGCCGCGCTTGGCCCCGTGAGAGGGGTTGTGCACGTTCTCAGGCGTACGGATGACCTGACCCCAGCCCCACCGCCGGAACCATCGGAGGAACACCGGTGTGAGGAACAGGGTGAAGGCGAGCGAGATCGCCGCTGCTGTCAGAAGTGATCTCACGCGAACAAGTCTCCCAGACGGTCGCCGAGGTGCCGGAGCCCCGCCGAGTTGGACGACTTCACCAGCACGCGGTCACCGTCGCGCAGTTCGGTCGAGAGGTAGTCGTACGCGGCGTCGGCGTCGGGGAAGAAGACGGCCTCGCCGTCCCACGACCCCTGGGCGATGGCCTCGAGGTACATGCGGCGGGCCTCGGGACCGATGACGACGATGCGCTGGATGCGCAGGCGCACGGCCAGGAGCCCCACGCGGTCGTGCTCCTCGTCGGCGTACTCGCCCAGCTCGCTCATGGCGCCGAGCACGGCGACCGTGCGTTCGCCCGGACCGGTGATCTGCGCGAGGGTGCGAAGGGCAGCGGCCATCGAGTCGGGGCTGGCGTTGTAGGCGTCGTTGATGATGCGCACACGGTCGGAACCCAGCGGCTGCATACGCCACCGCTCGGCGATCTCGACCGTCTCGAGGCGCGCGATGGCCTCAGCCGTCGATACACCCAGTGCGGTGGCGGCGGCGAGGGCGGCGAGGGCGTTCATGACGTGGTGCTCGCCCAGCACGCGAAGCGTCAGGGTGTGCGCCTGCCCATCGACGAGCAGGTCGGCGCGTGTTCCGGATGCCGAGACCTCGACGTCGACGGCGCGTACCTCGGCGCGCTCGCTGCGGCCGAACCAGCGCACTCCCTGACCGCGCTCACGCGCGAGGGGCTTCATCGCGGCGACCCGCGGGTCGTCGACGTTGAGCACGGCGAGGCCCCCCTCGCGGGTGGCGCGCACGAGCTCGCTCTTGGCGTGGAAGGTCGACTCGATACCGCCGAACCCGCCGGCGTGGGCCATCCCGACCATCAGCACCACGCCGACATCGGGGGTGACAAGCCCCGCGAGGTGCGCGATCGCACCGGGGGCGCTCGCACCGAACTCGCTCACGAGGTAGCGGGTGGCATCCGTCACGCGGAGCATCGTCAGAGGAGCGCCGACCTCATTGTTGAATGATGCCCGCGGCGACACCGTCTCGCCCACGCCCTCGAGGATGCGCGCGAGCAGGTTCTTGGTGGTGGTCTTGCCGTTGGAACCCGTGATGCCGACGATCTTCAGCTCGCCCGCGGCCCGCACGCGGGCCACGACGTCGCGAGCGAGGTCGCTGAGGGCGGCCACGACATCGGGCACCACGATCTGGCTGACCTCGTCGTCGAGCTCGCGCTCGACGATCGCCAGGACCGCTCCACGCTCGACGGCGGTGCCGACGAACAGGTGACCGTCGGTGGTCTCGCCGGGCTTGGCGACGAAGATGTCACCGGGCGCGATCAGGCGGGAGTCGGTGTCGACCAGGCCCGAGACGAGGGTGTCGCCGGTGTCGCCGCCGCGCGCGACGAGACGACCGCCGAGCACGTCGGCGATGTGGGAGAGGCTGAGAGAGATCATTGCTGTGCGGACGCCCTTTCCGATGTCGCATTCGTTACCGAGACGAGACCGGTGAGCGGGTGTCTCAGCCGAACTTGGGCAGTTCGGGGGTCGTGGTTCCGGAGGGGATGACCCGGTAGGTCTTGAGGACCTGCGTCAGGGCCTTCTGGAACGCGGGCGCGGTGGCCGCCGACGATTTTACCGTCCGCGGTTCGTCGAGGTTGACCTCGACGACGTACTGCGGGTCGTCGGCGGGGGCGAAACCGATCATCGTGGTGAAGTAGGCGTCGGACTTGTACGCGCCCGTGTCCGGGTCGGTCTTCTCTCCGGTACCGGTCTTGATCGCCACGCGGTACCCGGGGATCGCGACCTGGTCGGCGAGCGTGCCCTGGGTCGCGACGTTCTCGAGCATCTGCGAGACCGTGTCGGCGGCGTTCTCCGACACGACCCGCTCGCCCTGGGCGTCGGGTACGTCGGTGACGGTGCCGTCGGCCGCGGTGCAGCCTTCGACGAGGGTGAGCGGCATCCGCACTCCCCCGTTGGCGATCGTCTGGTAGGCGCCCGCGAGCTGGGGCACCGTGACGGCGAGACCCTGTCCGAACGTGGTGTTGTAGAAGGTCTGCTTGTCCCATCCCGCGGGATCGCGCAGGATGCCGGACGACTCGCCGGGGAAGCCGACCGCCGTCTGCTGCGTCAACCCGAACTTCTCGAGGTACGAGACACGGGTGTCGAGCGGGATCATGTCGCCGAACTTCGAGATGCCGACGTTCGAGGAGTCGATGAGCACGCCCGTGAGGGTGTAGCGGTTCTCGGGGTGCGCGAACGAGTCGGAGACGCGCGCGCCGTCGCCGAACTCCTCGCGCGACGACGCCGTGACCGTGGTGTCGGAGGTGAAGGAACCGCTGTCGAGGCCGATGGCCGCCGTGATGGCCTTCATCGTCGATCCGGGCTCGTTCGGGTCTCCGAATGCGGCACTGCCGCGGTCGGAGTCCGGCGTCGCGGTGGGGTCGTTGGGGTCGACCGTGGGGTACTCCGCCAGCGCCCGGATCTTGCCGGTCTTCGCTTCGACGACGGTGATCGTGCCGCGCAGCGACCCGGTGTTCTGCACCTGTTCGGCGATGAGCTGGCCGAGGTACCACTGCAGGTCGCGGTCGATCGTAAGCCGGAGGGTGCCACCGTCGACGGGGGGCTGGGTGACGACTTGGGTTCCCGGAAGCACCACGCCGTGCAGGCTCTGCTGGAAGACGACCTTGCCGTTGGTGGATGCCAGGCACGAGTCGTCCGCCGATTCCAGGCCCGCCAGCGCTTGGCCGTCGCTTCCGACGAAACCGAGGAGGTTCCCGCCGACGGCCCCGTCGGGATACACCCGACCCGCTTGCGGGGGGAAGCTGAGAAAGGGCAGGCCGAGGTCAGCGAGCGCCCGGTACTGCTCGGTGGGCACGCCCTTGGCGATCACGGCGTATTGCGATTCGGGATTGTCTGCCACGGAATCCGTGACGACCTTCTGCACGTCTCGCGCCTCTTGACCGAGGACGGAGGCGATGCGCGCGGCAAGCTCCGGCCACGCAGTCGTGACCTCGTTGCCGTCGTCGTCGTAGGTGGTCACGCCGTCGACGGCGAGGGACGGGTCGATCTGCACGTCGTACCGGTTGATGCTCGTCGCCAGAGGCGTACCGTTCGCGTCGACGATGGGGCCGCGCGAGGCGTACAGCGTGCGCGAGGACTGCAGACCCATCGAGAGCGAATCGTCGACGTGCTCGCGGGCGTTCACGACCTGGATGTCGATCAGTCGCACCACGAAGGCGACGAGCACGATCAGCACGACCGCGAGGGCGACGACGGTGCGACGCCGCGGGGATCGGGAGGTGGCTGTCGTCATGGCTCTCATCGTGTCGCGGGAGTGGGCAGACCGTCGCTGATCGGCGGGGGTGTCGCGGATCCGGCGTCCGGGGTCGTCGCCCCGGTCGGGGCCGTGGCCGCAGCCTCGGGGGCCGTGCCGCCGGTCTCGGTGGTCGCAGCCGTCGGATCGGTGACCAGCGGCACACCCGCGATGAGGGCGTTGCCGACCGAACCGCGGCCTTTGGCATCCACCGACGATGTCGTGTCGGCCGGCTTGTCGGAACCGACGACGGCACCGTCGCTCAGACGCAGGTAGGTGGGCGACTCGTCGATGACCATCCCGAGGGCGGCGGCGTTGGCGGCCAGATACTGCGGGGAGTTCAGGCCCGCCGTCTCGTCGAAGAGGATCTGCTTCTGGTAGGTCAGGTCGCGCTGCTGCTGCGTGAGCGAGGCGATCTCGAACGAGCTCTGCGTGGTCAGGATGCTGAGCCCCATCTGCGCGAGCACGATCACCAGGGCGCCCGAGACGGCGATGATGCCGAACAGCCGCCGCGGTACGCGCCGACGGGCGGGGGCCGGGACGACGGTGAGACGACGCTCGCGGACGGGCGTCGGGAAGTCGGGGAGGAAGTCGTCGACGACCCGGGGGTCGATGGCCGGGGATGCACTCATACGTCCTCCTGGATCCTCTCGGCCGCGCGCAGACGCACGGGGGTGGCACGGGGGTTGACCGCGCGTTCTTCGTCGCCCGCGAGCTCGGCTCCGCGCACGAGCAACCGGAACTTCGGAGCGTGTTCGGGCAGCTCTACGGGCAGTCCCCGGGGAGCGGTCGACGTCGACGCCGCCGCGAACTCGCGCTTGACCAGACGGTCTTCCAGCGACTGATACGACAGCACGACGATGCGCCCGCCGACGCCCAGGACACCGAGGGCGGCGGGAATGGTGCGTTCGAGCACCGACAGCTCGGCGTTGACCTCGATGCGCAGGGCCTGGAAGACGCGCTTGGCCGGGTGACGCTCGCGTAGCACGGCGGCCGGCGTCGCGGCCTGCAGCACGTCGACGAGCTGACCCGATCGCTCCAGCGGCTTCTCGGCGCGCGCGGCGATGATCGCGCGGGCGTATCGCCCGGCGAGCTTCTCTTCGCCGTAGCGCTCGAAGATCCGGCGCAGGTCGCCCTCGCCGTAGGTGGCGAGCACCTCGGCGGCGGTGACGCCCGTGGTCTGATCCATGCGCATGTCGAGGGGCGCGTCCTGCGCGTACGCGAAACCGCGCGCGGCTTCGTCGAGCTGGAGCGACGACACCCCGAGGTCGAACAGGATGCCGTCCACCTTCGACACTCCCGCCGATGCCACGGCCTCGGCGATCCCGTCGTAGACGGTGTGCACCAGGGTCACGCGGTCGCCGAACCGTGCGAGCCGCTCCCCCGCGATCCTCAGGGCGTCGGTGTCACGGTCGAGGCCGACGAGGCGCGCCTCGGGAAAACGCTCGAGGAAGGCCTCGGAGTGCCCGCCCATGCCGAGCGTGCCGTCGACGAAGACGGCACCGGGCTTGTGCAGAGCGGGCCCGAGCAGATCGGCGCAGCGCTCGAGCAGGACGGGGGTGTGGATGTCGCGGATGTCCATGATGACGGGCTCCGATCCTTCGGCTCTGATCCCCATCCGCATCGACCTGGCGCCGGGGAAGTGCGTCAGGGCGTGCGGCTGGGCATCACAGCCGGAGGGTCAGAACAATCCCGGGATCACCTCCTGCTCCATCTCGGCGTACGTGTCTTCGTTGCTCTCGGCGTAGGCGTTCCAGGCCTCCGCGTCCCAGATCTCGGCGTGGGCGCCGACGCCGGTGACGACGAGCTCGCGACCGAGCCCGGCATAACTACGGAGGGCCGGGGGAACGGTGATGCGGTTCTGGCTGTCGGGCTTCTCGGCGCTGGCCCCCGAAAGGAACATGCGCAGGAAGTCGCGGGCCTGCTTGTTGCTGAGCGGAGCCTCGCGGATCCGCTCGTGCACGCGCTCGAACTCCTCGGTGCTGAACACGTAGAGGCAGCGGTCCTGCCCCCGGGTGATCACCACTCCGGCGCCGAGATCGTCGCGGAACTTCGCGGGCAGGATGACGCGCCCCTTGTCATCGAGCTTGGGAGTGTGCGTACCGAGCAGCATTCGGGCACCCACTCCCCTTCGTCCGGCCTGCGAAGTTTCCCCCACTTTACTCCACTGGCCTCCACTTAGCTATCAAACGCGGCATCTTCCATCCGAAGTACCCGACGTGTACGGTGCAGGCCGCCCGTCGCAATGGCGTGCGAAATCCGCGGAATGACGGGGTTCACGGGGCCGGCGGAGTCCGCACGACGGCGCCCGTGGAGGGAAAGGGAGGGCCCGACCCCTTCCCTGTCCGCCGCGGGCCGGAACCGGCGGTGGCGGCGGCCAGGCCCCGGCGGCGACTCAGCGGGCCTGGACCCCGGGCCGGCGTGCGCGTGCCACGCCCCGGGCGCACGAAAAAGCACCGGCTCCGAAGAGCCGGTGCTTCACGAGAATTCGAGGAGGGTTACTGCCCCTCGTTGCGGCGGTCCCACCGTTCGTTCATGCGGTCCATGAACGTCGAGCCCGAGGCACGCGCTGCCCGCGGCTTGGCGCCGCCGGATGCTCCGGCACCGGGGGCAGCGGCGACCGACCCGCGCGTGGGTGTCACCGCGAAGATCACGCCGCCGACCATCAGGAGGAAGCCGAGCACACCGATCGCGATGCCGAGGAAGCCCGTGTTGAAGCCGATCGACACGCCCACCACCAGGGCGCCGAGCCCGGCGAGCACCAGGATCGAGCCGAGCACGATGTTGCGGTAGCTCAGGGCGCGACTGGGGGCGGTGACGACATCTGTGTCGTTACTCATGAGATGGCGCTCCATCTCATCCAGCAGACGCTGCTCCTGTTCGGAGAGTGGCATGCATCCCCCTCTATTCTTCGATGTGGACGATTCTACGTGGGGCGAGGATCACTAGGCTAGGCCCGTGCCGACCTCGCCGGAACCGATCGAAGCTGTTTCCCAGCGACTCGACAACTTCCTCACCGAACAGCTATTGTACGCCGCCGCTCTCGGTCCGGAGGCAGAGATGCTCACGCGATCCGGCGCGTCCGCGCTCCGCGGCGGAAAACGTCTGCGCGCGCGTTTCTGCCTCACTGGCTGGGGGGCCGTGCGACCGTCACCCGCCGGCTTCGACGACGCCGCCCTCGCCGTGGCCACCTCTCTCGAGATCTTCCACGCGGCCGCCCTCGTGCACGACGACCTCGTCGACAATTCCGACACCCGTCGCGGGCAACCCGCGGCGCATCGCGCCCTGCAGGCCGCGCACCGGGACGCGGGCTGGACGGGCGACTCCGACACGTTCGGCCGCTCGGGGGCGATCCTGCTCGGCGACCTTCTCGTCGCGTGGAGCGACGACCTGCTCGAGGAGGGCCTGCGGGACTCGCCTACCGCCGACGCGACCCGGCGGGCATACGCGCAGATGCGCCGCGACGTCACCATCGGACAGTTCCTCGACGTGGCGGAAGAGTCCGCGTACACCGTCCACCCCGACGACACGCACGCCGAACGCGCCCTGCGTGTGGCCTCGTACAAGTCGGCGCGCTACAGCATCCAGCAGCCGCTGCAGATCGGTGCGGCGCTCGGCGGCGCGGCTCACGCGCAGAGTGACGCGCTGGGCCGGTTCGGCCACGACGTGGGCATGGCGTTCCAGCTGCGCGACGACGTGCTCGGGGTCTTCGGTGACAGCGCCGTGACGGGAAAGCCCGTGGGCGACGATCTGCGCGAGGGCAAGCGCACCGTGCTGGTGGCCTATGCCCGCGAAGCCGTCTCCCCGCAGGAGCGTCGGGCGATCGACCAGCGGCTGGGCGACCCGGCTCTGGATGCCGAGCAGATCGGCATCCTGCAACGGACGATCGTCGACAGCGGCGCGCTCGCACGTACTGAGGAGCTCATCGCCCACTACGCCCGTCGCGCCGACCTCGCGCTCGCTGAAGCACCGCTTCGAGCCGATGCGGTCGACGAGCTGCGGACGCTCGCCCGCGCGGCCACGGATCGCGCGGCCTGACCGGACGCCGGCGATGGCCGACGGCTCAGCGGTCGGCGCCGACGCCTCGCCGGCTCACGCAGGGGTCGGGCCTCGGCCTCTGCCGCCTCGACGACTCAGGCGAGGGTCGCGGCGACCCGGCGCACCTCGCTCTTGCGTCCCGCACGCAGAGCCTCGATGGGTGCGACGCCGATGGTCTGCTCCGGCGTGAGCAACCAGTCGATTGTCTCGTCGGGGTCGAACCCGGCGTCGTGCAGCACGATGATCGTGCCGCGCAATGCGGGCAGCGGGCGGCCCTCGGCGAGGAAGACGGCGGGCACCTTGAACACACCGTCACGGCGGGATCCGACGAGGTAGTCCTCGTCGATCAGTCGACGCACGCGGCCGAGGGGCTCGTCGAGGAGCTCCACGAGGTCGGGGATCGTCAGCCAGTCGGTTTCGTAACGGGTCGTCTCGGTCACGGTGCAACTATCTCACCCTCTGCCGACGGCACATCTCGGCGACGGTGTCGTCACTCGTGTCTCATTCGTCACATGCGCCTCACACGTTGACATCCGTATCGCAGCATGCGAGCGTGGCGGGCAGTCTGACGAACGGAAATCCCCCCACCATGCGACGACTCCCCTTCCCTGCCCCGCCGACGACCCGACGCGTCGTCGCCGCTTGGCCCGCCGCCGTGGCGGGCACCATCGCCCTGAGCCTCGCCGGAGAAGGCGCGGCCCATGCGGCACCCCCGGCCCCGCCCCTCAGCTCCCTGCCGACCGCGCCGCTCAAGGTCCTTCCGGTGCTCACCGCCCTGACCGGCGCCGTCACCTACACCGTGCAGCCCGGCGACACCGTGTGGGGCATCGCCCGCGCCAACGGTCTCGACGTCGCCTCGGTGCAGGCGGCGAACGGACTCGGCCCCGACAGCGTCATCCGCCCCGGCCAGGTGCTCGTGCTGGGCGGCGCACCCGCCGAGCCCGCCGCTCCGACCCCGGCCCCCGCCCCGGCCCCCGCGGCCGTGACACACGAGGTGCAGCCCGGCGACACCATCTCGGCGATCGCGAGCGCCAACGGCGTCTCGCTCGATGCGGTCCTCAGCGCGAACGGCCTCACCCGCGCGTCGATCATCTATCCCGGCGACGTCCTGCAGATCCCCTCCGGCGCTCCCGCCGCAGCCCCCGCCGCCGTCGCCGCGGTCACCGCCCCCGGCCTCGACGCCGAGCAGTCCGACAACGCCCGGTTGATCATCCGCATCGGTCGAGAGCTCGGCGTCTCCGACCACGGCATCCGGATCGCCCTCGGCACCGCGATGCAGGAGTCGTGGCTGCGCAACCTCGACTGGGGCGACCGCGACTCGCTCGGTCTCTTCCAGCAGCGTCCGAGCATGGGCTGGGGCACCCCCGAGCAGATCCGCGACCCCGACCGTGCGACGCGCGTGTTCTACGGCGGCCCGTCCGACCCCAACGGCTTCACGACGCGGGGCCTCCTCGACATCCCCGGCTGGGAGCAGATGGCCTACGCCGACGCGGCGCAGGCCGTTCAGATCTCGGCCTACCCCGACCGCTACGCGCAGTGGGAGCAGCCCGCCACCACGTGGCTCGCGGTTCTGGGCTGAGTCGCGGCCCACGGTGAGCCGTTGCCCGGGCTCACAGGGGCCGCTCCGTAGACTCGACCCGTGAGCACGAGTCAGCAGGCAGACCCGCTGATCGGCCGTCTCGTCGACGGCCGGTACCGGGTGCGCGCGCGCATCGCGCGCGGCGGCATGGCGACCGTGTACGTCGCCACCGACCTGCGGCTCGAGCGTCGGGTGGCGCTGAAGGTCATGCACGGCCACCTCAGTGACGACACCGTGTTCCAGAGCCGGTTCATCCAGGAGGCCCGCTCCGCCGCGCGTCTCAGCGATCCGCACGTGGTGAACGTGTTCGACCAGGGCCAGGACGGCGAGATGGCCTACCTGGTCATGGAGTACCTCCCCGGCATCACGCTGCGCGAACTCCTGCGCGAGCACCGGCGACTCACGATCGATCAGACCCTGACCATCATGGATGCCATCCTGTCGGGGCTCTCCGCCGCCCACCGCGCCGGCATCGTGCACCGCGACGTGAAACCCGAGAACGTGCTCCTCGCCGAGGACGGCCGCATCAAGATCGGCGACTTCGGCCTCGCGCGGGCGACGACCGCGAACACCGCCAGCGGCGCGCAGCTGATGGGCACCATCGCCTACCTCGCACCCGAACTCGTCACCCGCGGCACCGCCGACGCCCGCAGCGACATCTATTCGCTCGGCATCATGCTCTACGAGATGCTCACCGGCGAGCAGCCCTACAAGGGCGAGCAGCCCATGCAGATCGCCTACCAGCACGCGACGGACTCGGTCCCGCGTCCGAGCGTGAAGAACCCGTCGGTGCCCGAACAGCTCGACGAGCTCGTGCTCTGGGCCACCGAGCGCCGGCCCGATGACCGCCCGCTCGACGCCGGCACGATGCTGGAGCGCCTGCGCGCGATCGAGAAGGAGCTGGGGCTCGCCCCTCAGGTCGCCCGTGCCGTCGCCGTCGGCACCACCGGCGCTGCGAGCGCCGCCGAATCGCGCGAGCTCACCAAGGTGCTCCCCCAGACCGCGTCACTGCCCGTCGCCACCGCCGAAGAGCCCGACAACGCCGCGCGACTGCGCACCCGCACCCGCCGCCGCACCACCCGGGGCGTCTGGACTCTCGTGATCGTGCTGCTGCTGGCCGTCGGCGCGGCGGGTACCGGTTGGTACTTCGGCTCGGGCCCCGGATCCCTCGTGGCCGTCCCCGATGTGTCGCAGCGGAGCTTCGCCGACGCCGAGACGCTGCTGGCGACCAACCAGCTGCGCGCGCAGGCACAAGAGGTCAACGATCGCGACATCCCCGCGGGCACGACGGTGGGGTCCGACCCTTCGCCGGGTGCGCGCCTCGACAAGGACGCGCTCGTGACCGTGTACGTCTCCGTCGGCCCCGCCACGCACCAGATCCCCGCCCTCGCCGGCAAGAGCGCCGACGAGGTGAACGGCATCTTCGAGGCCGCGTTCGTCGGCGTCTCCGACGAGCCCGCGCGGGAATTCTCGGATGCCGGCGACGGCACCGTGCTGTCGGCATCCGTCATCCCCCGATCCGGCGGCGACGCCATCGGCTGCACCGACGGCTGCACCGTGTACGAGGGCGACGCGGCATCGCTGGTCGTGTCGCTCGGTCCTCTCCCCGACGTCTCCGGCGAGTCGCAGTCACGCGCCGAGCGCACGCTCGATGAGGCCGGCCTCTCCACCTCGATCTCGGAGCGGTACAGCGACAGCGTGGCATCCGGGGTCGTCATCGGCATCGGCGATCGCGACGGCGAGGGCAACTGGCGCCCCGGTGACACGGTGCCCTTGTTCGTGTCGATCGGACCGGAGCCGGTGGAGATCCCCGGAAACGTCGTGGGCATGACCATCCGCGAGGCGGTGACGGCGCTGGAGGGGCTCGGGTTCGAGGTGAACGCGGGCATCGACGACGGCACCCTGCCTCTCGGCTTCACGTACTGGGACGTCTACAAGGTGCGGGCCACGAACCCCAAGGCGGGCGAGACCGCCCCCAAGGGCAGCACCATCACCCTGACGCCGACGCTGTAGTCGCCGCCCACCGGAGTCGCGGGCGACTCCGACCGGCTCAGTCACGGCGGCTCTCCCGTCAGGCTCGCTGAGACCGTCGAGGGGGTCGCCACCCGCCTCTCTCTCACCGGGGCCCCTCGAGCCCGTCAACGGGTTGGTTACCCGCACGAACGGCGACGCCCCCGACCACAGCGGATCGGGGGCGTCGGCCTGACGGCGGGGCCGGTCAGCGCTTCTCGAGCTCCTCGGCCACGAGGAAGGCCAATTCCAGGCTCTGACGGTGGTTCAGGCGGGGATCGCAAAGACTCTCGTAGCGGGTCGCGAGGGTGGCTTCGTCGATCTGCTCCGAACCGCCCAGGCACTCGGTCACGTCATCGCCGGTGAGTTCGACGTGGATGCCGCCGGGGTGCGTCCCCACCGATCGGTGGGCCTCGAAGAACCCGCGCACCTCGTCGACGACGTCGTCGAAGCGACGCGTCTTGTAGCCGGTGGGGGTGGTGATCCCGTTGCCGTGCATCGGGTCGGTCACCCACAAGGGCACGGCGCCGGAGCCGCGGACGGCCTCGAGCAGCGGAGGCAGCGCGTCGCGGATCTTGCCGGCGCCCATGCGCGTGATGAACGTCAGCCGGCCCGGCTCCCGCTCGGGGTCGAGCTTGTCGATGAGTGCGAGCGCCGTCTCGGGCGTGGTCGTGGGGCCGAGCTTCACGCCGATCGGGTTGCGGATCTTCGAGAAGTAGTCGACGTGCGCGCCGTCGAGTTCGCGCGTGCGCTCGCCGATCCACTGGAAGTGCGACGAGGTGTTGTAGGCGAGCCCCGTGCGCGAGTCGATACGCGTCATGGGGCGCTCGTAGTCCATGAGCAGACCCTCGTGACCGGTGTAGAACTCCACGCGCGTCAGCTCGTCGAAGTTCGCCCCGGCGGCCTCCATGAATTTGATGGCCCGATCGATCTCGGTGGCCATCGCCTCGTAGGCCTGATTGGCCGGGGTGCTTGCGAAGCCCTTGTTCCAGCTGTGGACCTCGCGGAGGTCGGCGAACCCGCCCTGCGTGAAAGCGCGGATGAGATTCAGGGTCGAGGCGGCCGTGTGGTAGCCCTTGAGCAGTCGCGCAGGATCGGCCCTGCGCGACGCCTCGGTGAAGTCGTAGCCGTTGACGATGTCGCCGCGGTACGCGGGCAGCGTCACGTCACCGCGCGTCTCGACGTCGCTCGAGCGCGGCTTGGCGAACTGGCCGGCCATGCGGCCCATCTTCACCACGGGCATCGAGGCGCCGTAGGTGAGGACGACCGCCATCTGGAGCACCGTCTTGATGCGGTTGCGGATCTGCTCGGCGGTCGCGCCGGCGAACGTCTCGGCGCAGTCACCGCCCTGCAGGAGGAATGCCTGACCTGCGGCGGCGCGCGCGAGACGGTCGCGGAGGTTGTCGACCTCGCCGGCGAAGACCAGCGGCGGGAGGGTCGCCAGCTCTGCGGATGCCGCGGCGACCGCGCCCTCGTCATACCACTGGGGCTGCTGCTTGATGGGCAGGGATCGCCAATGGTCGAGGTCGTGGAGCTGCTGATTCACTCCTGAAGTCTAGTGGCGGGACGCGGGCGTCTTCGCCGCCTGCGCCGTGGCCAGACGGTCCTTCACCGTCGAGGCGTAGACGTCTTCGTAACGCTGCTCTCCGAGGCGCTGGAGCGCCACCATGATCTCGTCGGTGACCGAGCGCAGCACGTAACGGTCGCCCTCCATGCCCTCGAACCGCGAGAAGTCCAACGGCTCGCCGATGACGATTCCGACCCGCCCGACACGTGGCAGGCGCTGACCGATCGGCATGACGGCACCGGTGTCGACCATGACGACCGGCACGACCGGCACGCGGGCCTCGAGCGCCATGCGGGCGATTCCCGTGCGGCCTCGGTAGAGGGTGCCGTCAGGGCTGCGGGTGCCCTCGGGGTAGATGCCGAGCAGTTCCCCACGGCCGAGCACGCCGAGGCCCGTGTTGAGCGAGGCCTCCGACGCCTTGCCGCCGGATCGGTCGATGGGCAGCTGCCCCGTCGCGGTGAAGAACATCCGCGTCGCCCAGCCCTTGATGCCCTTGCCGGTGAAGTAGTCGCTCTTGGCGAGGAACGCCATGCGACGGTCGATCATGAGCGGCAGGAAGATCGAATCGGAGAACGACAGATGGTTGCTGGCGAGGATCGCCGCCCCCTCGGTCGGGATGTTTCGCCGCCCCACCATCCACGGGCGGAAGATCGCTTTGATGACGGGCCCGATGACCACGTACTTCATCAGCCAGTAGAACATCGTCAGCGCTCCTTACCGGCGAGGTCGGCGACCCCGATGAGGCCGGCGTCGTTGCCCAGACGGGCGATGGCGAATTCGGCGACCGGACGCTCACCGTACCCCGGGAGCGACGTCTCGTAGGCGAGCTTCACCGGGGCGAGCAGGTCGGCGCCCAGCTGTGCGACGCCGCCGCCGATGACGAACAGCTCGGGATCGAGCACGGCCTGGAAGCCGCCGCACGCCTCGCCGAGAGCGGTGGCGACGCGGCGGAGGGCCTCGACCGCGCCCGGGTCGCCGGCGAGCACGAGTCGTGAGACGGCGGGCCCGGGGATGGCGCCCTTCTCTTCGCGGATCGCGGCCAGGGCCGCCCCGATTCCACCCTCGTCGGCGATCGCGTTCGCCTCACGCTGCAGGGCGCGACCCGAGGCGTACTGCTCCAGGCATCCGTTCTGCCCGCACCCGCAGGGGTGCCCGCCGCGCACGAAGCGCATGTGGCCGAGCTCGCCGCCGATGCCGTGGCCGCCGCGGAAGAGTTCACCCGCGCTGACGACGGCACCGCCGACACCGGTGCCCATGGTGAGCATGACCATGTCGTGAACGCCCTGACCGGCCCCGAAGCGGTACTCGCCCCAGCCTGCCGCGTTGGCGTCGTTCTCGATCGTGACGGGTGCGTCGAGGCGTTGCTCGAGGCGGGCGCGCAACGGTTCGTCGCGCCAGTCGATGTTGGGGGCGTAGATGACGGTGCTGCGATCGAGGCTGATGAAGCCGGCCGCCGCGACACCGATCGCGTGGATGTCGTGCGCGCGGCGCAGGTGGTCGGCCATGTCGACCACGGCATCCACGAGGGCGGCGGGGTCGATGGGGGTGTCGACGCGGAGCTTCTCGATGATGGTGCCGTCGTCGTCGACGACGCCTCCCGCGATCTTCGTGCCCCCGATGTCGATGCCGACGTTCTGCACCGTGCTCCCTTCCGGGCCGACCGAGCGGCTCGGCCCGGTGAAGTCTAGCCATGCCGCGTGCGCGGCGCGGGACACCGCGTCCCGGTGTGGCCGGAAACCGTGCGGATAGACTCGACGCACCGCTCGACGTTCTTTCCGGTGCCGAAGGAGTTACCGTGATGCAGTTCGACCTCCCCCTCATCGTCCCCGCAGACCCGGATGCCAACGCGTCCGACCTGCTGGCCGACCGTGTTCGGGCGACCCCCGACCGTCCCCTGTTCGCCGTCCCCGATGCCGACGGCTGGCGTGACGTGACCGCTGCCGAATTCGAGCGTCAGGTGATCGTCCTGGCGAAGGGATTCGTCGCCGCGGGAGTGCAGCCGGGAGAGAAAGTCGCCTTCATCGCGCGCACGACGTACGACTGGACGCTCGTGGACTTCGCGCTGTTCTACGCCGGGGCCGTGATGGTGCCGGTGTACGAGACGAGCTCCCCCGCGCAGATCTCGTGGATCCTTGCGGATTCGGGCGCCATTGCCGTCGTGCTCGAGTCGGCCGACCATGCCGAGCGGCTCGACGAGGTGCGCAGCGACGTCCCCCTCGTGCGCGAGGTGTGGGCCATGCACGCGGGCGACCTCGACAGGCTCGTGGCGGGGGGTACGCACATCACCGACGAAGAGATCGAGCGGCGCCGTCACCTCGCGAAGGCGTCGGACGTGGCCACCCTCATCTACACCTCGGGCTCGACCGGGCGTCCCAAAGGTTGCGTGCTGGTGCACAGCAACTTCGTCGAGCTGGCGCGCAACTCGGCGAAGGCGTTGCACGAGGTCGTCGAGACGCAGGGGGCTTCCACGCTGCTCTTCATCACGACGGCTCACGTGTTCGCGCGGTTCATCTCGCTGTTGAACGTGCACGCCGGCGTGAAGACGGGCCACCAGCCCGACACGAAGCAGCTCCTTCCCGCGCTCGGCTCGTTCCAGCCGACGTTCCTCCTCGCCGTTCCGCGCGTGTTCGAGAAGGTGTACAACTCCGCCGAGCAGAAGGCCGAGGCGGGCGGCAAGGGCAAGATCTTCCGCGCGGCCGCGGACGCCGCGATCGAGCACTCGCAGCGCCTGCAGGACGGCAAGAAGATCCCGCTCGGACTCAAGCTCAAGTTCGCTCTCTTCGACAGGCTCGTCTACTCCAAGCTCCGGGATGCCATGGGTGGCCGCGTCGTCTACGCGGTGTCGGGATCCGCCCCGCTCGGCCCGCGTCTGGGCCACTTCTTCCGGAGCCTCGGCGTCGTCATCCTCGAGGGGTACGGCCTCACCGAGACCACCGCACCCGCCACGGTGAACCTGGCCACGAAGTCCAAGATCGGCACCGTCGGCCCCGTGCTGCCGGGCGTCGGCGTGCGGCTCGCCGACGACGGCGAGATCCAGGTACGCGGCATCAACGTCTTCCGCGAATACTGGCAGAACCCCGAGGCCACGGCCGAGGCGTTCGACGGCGAGTGGTTCAAGACCGGCGACATCGGAGCGTTCGACAACGACGGGTTCCTCACGATCACGGGTCGTAAGAAGGAGATCATCGTCACCGCCGGCGGCAAGAACGTCGCCCCCGCGGCTCTCGAGGATCCGATCCGCGCCAACCCGATCGTCGGACAGGTCGTCGTGGTGGGTGATCACAAGCCCTTCATCGCGGCGCTGGTGACCCTCGACTCCGAGATGCTGCCGACGTGGCTCGCCAACAACGGCCTTCCCTCCGACATGTCTCTCGCCGACGCCGCCGAGAACGACAAGGTACGCGCCGAGGTGCAGGGTGCCGTCGACCGCGCCAACACCCGCGTGTCGCGTGCGGAGTCGATCCGCAAGTTCACGATCCTCCCCACCGAGTGGACCGAGGCCAGCGGACACCTGACACCCAAGATGAGCATCAAGCGCAACGTCATCGTGTCCGACTACGCCGACGCCATCGAGGACCTCTACGCCGTGCCGGTGAACACGACAAACGTGTCGCTGCCCTGACGCGAACGACGACGGCCCGGTCCCCCCGCGGGGCCGGGCCGTTTCGTGTCACCAGACCAGGGCGGACGACGGGGACAGGGCGACCAGCCGCACGTCAGCCTCTCCTGGGCCCGCAGCCTGTTCGCGTGACGCGACTCTGGAGGTCAGAACCAATCGCTCTCGCGCACCTGGCGCATCGCCTCACGACGCGTGTCGGCGGGCAGGCGCGAGAGATACAGCATCCCGTCGAGGTGATCGGTTTCGTGCTGGAGCGCCTGCGCCAGCAACCCCTCGCCCTCGAGCACGACCTCCGCGCCGTCGAGGTCGACGCCCACGACCTTCGCCCACGGGTAACGGATGGCATCGTGCCAGAGACCCGGGACCGAGAGGCATCCCTCCCCCACCGCCTCCGGCTCGCCGCGCGTCTCGACGAGCACGGGGTTCAGCACGTAGCCGACGTCGCCGTCGATGTTGTAGCTGAAGGCCCGGAGGCCCACCCCGATCTGGGGGGCGGCCACCCCGGCCCGACCGGGCAGCTCGACGGTGTCGATGAGGTCCTGCACGAGAGCACGGACACCGTCGTCGATCCGACCGATGGGCGTACTGACGGCGCGCAGAACCGGGTCGCCGAACAAGCGGATCGGACGCACGGTCATGCGGCGGCCGCCGGGGATCGCAGCCCCTCGACCACGGCCGCGGCGAGCTCGCGCGCCGCCTGCCTGGTCGAGGGCTGCAGGTCGCGGAAGGTGATGGCGCTGCCCGCGGCGATGCGGGCGTCGTACGGCATCCGGATGACGGTGCGCACCCGCGAGCGGAAGTGCGCCTCGAGTTCGCTCTCGCGTACGAGAGGGGCGCCCGGCCGCGAATTGTTCAGGACCACCACGGCGTCGCGCACGCGCGCGGCGTACCCGTTGGTCTCGAGCCAGGTGAGGGTTTCGGACGCGAGGCGGGCCTCGTCGACGGAGAGCCCCGCGACGATCACGACGGTGTGGGCGAGTTCGAGGGTCGCCCCCATCACCGAGTGCACGATGCCCGTGCCGGTGTCGGTCAGCACGATCGAGTAGTAGTGCGCGGCCACGTCGGCGACGCGTCGGTAGTCGTCGTCGCTGAACGCCTCCGACACCCGCGGATCGGCATCGGATGCCAGCACGTCGAGGCGTGTGGCGTCACGGGCCACGATCGAGGAGACGTCGTGGTAGCCGGCGACCTCGTCGTGGGAGCGCACGAGATCGCGCACGGTGCGGCCGTTCGGACGACCCACCCGGTCGGCGAGCGTGCCGCGGTCGGGGTTGGCGTCGACGGCGATGATGCGGTCGTCGCGGGCATCGGCGAGGGCCATTCCCAACAGCGACGTGACGGTGGTCTTGCCGACGCCACCCTTGCGCGAAAGCACCGGCACGAATCGCGCGCCACCGGAGAGGGGCGCGGCGATGCGCTGGTCGAGGTCTTTGCGATCACGGGCACGGCGCCCGTCGCCGAGATTGATGCGGTGTCCGGACACCGAATAGACGAGCTGCTGCCAGAGTCCCTCGGGCTCGGGCTTGGAGATCTGGCGAGGATCGAGCAGACGGTCTGCGGTCAGCAGGTCGGAGCTCTCGCGGGCGTCGTCGATCTCGCCGATGCGCTTCGACGTCAGCGTGACCTCGGGCGCGGGCGTGCGGACGCGTTCCATCGCGTGCGCGCGGTCGACGCGCGCGGCCTCGTCGGCGGCGCGTGCGGCCTCATCGGCCTGGTGCGCGCCTCGGCGCGTGAGCGGAAGGGTGCCGATCGCCCCCGTCGCCGCGCGCTCGGCGCGGGTGGCGGGCACGGACCCGGTCGTGGGCGCCGCGTCGGATGCGGCCGCAACGGGGCCGGTCGCGGGAGCGGTCACCGACGCGGGAGCGTCACCGGTCGAAGGAGCCGCCTCCGTGGGGGTGGGTACCGGGCCGGTCGACGCGGCGCCGGTGCGCTGCGGTGCCGGGTGCGTCGTCGCCGACGGTCCCGCGCTCGCCGATGCGGTCGCCTCCACCCCGGGGGCTTCTTCGTCGGATGCCATGTCGTCCTCCTCCGGGGCCGTTGCCGACCCGCTTGCGGGTTCGTCCGTCTCGACCGCGGAGGCGGACACGGCGTCGTCGTCGTCGGTGCGGCTCCGGTCGGAAGCCGGAACCCACGGCGCGTGGGTGAGAGCGGTGCCGCCTGCCGCGGCATCCCGAACCGCGGGTGCACCCGAAGGCTCAGGGGCTTGCTCGAGGCCGTGCGCGCTCTCCGGCAGCGGGACGTCGGTCACGCCGGCTGCGGGGACCTCGTCGGGATCGGCGGCGTCGGCCTCGAACAGCTCGACATCGTCGACGATCTCGGCGTCGCGCAGGTCGGCCGCGCGGACGTCTTCTCGCGTACCGGCGTGATCGAAGCCGACAGCGTCTCGGCCGGGCTCGGGGGCCGCGTCGTGACCGCCGTCGCGCTGGTCGGCGTCATGGGGAGCCTCCGCCTCGTGCCTGGACTCCTCCTGGTGGGCGTGCGCCGTGTGGGCGCCCGTGCCGGAAGAATCCCCGTACTCGGCGGCTTCCGGCTCGTGGGCGTCGTTCACGTCGAGGTGCTCAGCGTCATACGCCTCGGCGTCCTCGGCGACGTGCGCGCCCGCGTGCTCGGCCTCGTGCGTCTCGGCGTGCGCGACGGCGTCATCCGCGTCGTGGGTCTCGGTGTGCCCGACCCCGTGCGCGTCGACGTCGTTCTCGGCGTCGCGGGGATCGGCGTGCTCGGAGTCGGACGTACCGGCGTTCCCCGCGTCGTGCGTCTCGGTGTTCTCCGCGTCGTGCGTCTCGGCGTGCGCGACGTCGTCCGTCTCCGCGTTCTCGGCATCCCCGACGTGCGGGTACCGGGTCTCGGCGCCGTGCTCGTCGTCGACGAGCTCGGCATCCTGCACATCGTGGTTCTCGTCGCCGTACGTCGATGCGGTGTCGTCGGAGCCGTCGTGGGGCTCGAGGATGATGTCGCCGGTGGGCAGCAGTTCGACGTGGTGCACCTGGGCGATCTCGCGATCGCTGTTGTCGGAGCGTCGCTCGTACGGGGTGTCGAGGAGGGGACGATCGGGGTCGTCGATGGGAATCTCGTCTTCGATCACGTCGTCGTCGATGTCGTCGTCGCCGGTCACGGGCAGGTCGACACTGACCTGAGCGATGTGCCCACCGAGGATCGTGATGCTGGCGGTATCGAGGTTCCCGCTCTCGTCGAGGACGCCGTGCTCGGCGTTCTCGTCGGGGTTCGCGTCGGTGCGGTCGGGGGTCACTGCAGTCTCCAAACGGGAAGAGGGCGCGAAAGCGCCCCCTCCCAGGCTACTGCGACGGGCGGATCACCAGCAAAAGGTCTCCTGCTTCGACCTGTTGTGTGCTACTGATCGCGACACGCTCCACGATTCCCTCGACGGGCGAGGTGATCGCCGCCTCCATCTTCATCGCCTCGATGGACGCGACTGCCTGGCCCGCCGCCACCCGGTCGCCCGGGCTCGCCTTCACCGTCACGACGCCCGAGAAGGGCGCGGCGACCTGACCGGGCTTCGAGGTGTCGGCCTTTTCTGCCTGGCGCGCCTCGACGTCGATGGAGCGATCGCGCACGAACACCGGGCGCAGCTGGCCGTTGAGGGTCGTCATGACCGTGCGCATGCCCTTGTCGTCGGCGTCGCCGACGGCCTCGAGCCCGACGAACAGCTGCACGCCCCGCTCGATCTCGACGACGTGCTCCCCACCCGCACGCAGCCCGTAGAGGTAGTCGGCGGTGTCGAGCACGCTGAGATCGCCGTAGTTCGCACGCATCTCTTCGAACGTCCGGGTCGGCCCGGGGAACAGCAGTCGGTTCAGGCGGGCACGTCGATCGCCCGACTCCCCCGCGAGGGCGGCGGTGTCGTCGTCGGTGAGCGGGGCGACGCCGATCTTGGCATCCCGGCCCGCCAGCACCTTGGAGCGGAACGGTTCGGGCCAACCGCCCGGCAGGTCGCCGAGCTCGCCCGCCATGAACGACACGACCGAGTCGGGCACGTCGTACTTCTCGGGGTTCTGTTCGAAATCGGCCGGGTCGGCCTTGACGGCGGCGAGGTGCAGGGCGAGATCTCCCACGACCTTCGACGACGGGGTGACCTTCGGCACGCGCCCGAGAATGCGGTCGGCGGCGGCGTACATGTCCTCGATGAGCTCGAAGTCGTCGGCGAGGCCCAGGGCGATGGCCTGCTGGCGCAGGTTCGACAGCTGACCGCCCGGGATCTCGTGGCGGTACACGCGGCCCGTCGGACCGGCCAGACCCGACTCGAACGGGCGGTACAGGTGACGGACCGCTTCCCAATAGGGCTCGAGGTCGCTCACGGCTCCGAGGTCGAGTCCCGTGTCGCGCTCGGTGTGCGCGAGGGCGGCGACGAGCGCCGACAGCGACGGCTGGCTGGTCGTGCCGGCCATGGGCGCGGCGGCGGCGTCCACGGCGTCCGCCCCCGCTGCGGAGGCGGCCAGCAGCGTCGCGAGCTGTCCGCCGGCGGTGTCGTGCGTGTGCACGTGCACGGGCAGGTCGAACCTCTCGCGCAGCGCCGAGACGAGCTTCGCGGCCGCGGTGGGGCGCAGCAGACCCGCCATGTCCTTGATCGCGAGCACGTGCGCGCCCGCATCGACGATCTGCTCGGCGAGGCGCAGGTAGTAGTCGAGGGTGTACAGGCTCTCGGCCGGGTCGAGCAGGTCTCCGGTGTAGCAGACGGCGACCTCGGCGACGGCGGTGCCGGTGGCGAGCACGGCGTCGATCGCCGGCCGCATCTGCGACACGTCGTTGAGGGCGTCGAAGATGCGGAAGATGTCGACCCCGGATGCCGCGGCCTCGGCGACGAACGCGTCGGTGACCTCGGTCGGGTATGGGGTGTAACCGACGGTGTTGCGCCCGCGCAGCAGCATCTGGATCGCGATGTTGGGCAGCGCTTCGCGGAGGGCGTCGAGGCGCTCCCACGGGTCTTCGCCGAGGAAGCGCAGTGCGACGTCGTACGTCGCCCCGCCCCACGCCTCGATCGAGAGCAGACCCGGGGTCAAGCGGGCGACGTGCGGGGCGACACGCACGAGGTCGCGGGTTCGCACGCGCGTGGCCAGCAGCGACTGATGCGCGTCACGGAAGGTGGTCTCGGTGACCGCCAGGGCGGTCTGCTCGCGCAGCGCCCGGGCGAACCCCGCGGGGCCGAGCTCCTGGAGGCGCTGGCGCGAACCCGCCGGGGCGGGTGCCGCGAGGTCGAGACGCGGGAGCTTGGCGCCGGGGTCGATCGAAAGCGGGTTCTCGCCGTTGGGGCGGTTGACCGTGGTGTCGACGAGCCACGAGAGGACCTTCGTGCCGCGGTCCTTCGACTCGCGTCCGCGCAGCAGTTCGGGGCGCTCGTCGATGAACGAGGTGCTGAGATCGCCGGCGACGAAGGCTGGGTCGTCGAGCACCGCCTGCAGGAACGGGATGTTCGTCGAGACTCCGCGGATGCGGAACTCGGCCAGCGCGCGTCGGGCACGCGCCACTGCGGCGGGGAAGTCGCGGCCACGGCACGACAGCTTCGACAGCATGGAGTCGAAGTGCGGGCTCACCTGGGAGCCGGCTGCCGTGGTGCCGCCGTCGAGGCGGATGCCGGCGCCGCCGGGCGAACGGTAGGTCGTGATCTTGCCGGTGTCGGGGCGGAAGCCCTGCGTGGGGTCTTCGGTCGTGATGCGGCACTGCAGGGCGGCGCCCCGCAGGTGGATGTCGTCTTGGAGAAGGTGCAGGTCGGCGAGGGTCTGGCCCGCGGCGATCCGCATCTGCGACTGCACGAGGTCGACGTCGGTGACCTCCTCGGTCACGGTGTGCTCGACCTGGATGCGCGGGTTCATCTCGATGAAGACGACCTCGCCCGTGCGGGGGCCCGCGGTCTCGAGCAGGAACTCCACCGTGCCGGCGTTCTGGTACCCGATCGAGCGGGCGAAGGCGACGGCGTAGCGGTGCAGGTCTTGACGCACCGCGTCGTCGAGGTTGGGGGCCGGAGCGATCTCGATGACCTTCTGGTGGCGCCGCTGCACCGAGCAGTCGCGTTCGAAGAGGTGCACCGTCTCGCCCGTGGCGTCCGCCAGGATCTGCACCTCGACGTGACGCGGGCGCTGCACGGCCTGCTCGAGGAACATGCGGGGGTCGCCGAAGGCGCTCTGCGCCTCGCGCATCGCCTCAGCCAGCGCGGGGGCCAGCTCCCCCATGCTCTCGACGCGGCGCATGCCGCGCCCGCCACCACCGGCGACGGCCTTGGCGAAGATCGGGAAGCCGATCTCTTCCGCTTGCGCCAGCAGCGCGTCGATGTCGTCGGAGGCCGGCGTGGAGCGCAGCACCGGGACGCCGGCGGCGATCGCGTGCTCTTTGGCGGTGACCTTGTTGCCCGCCATCGACAGCACCTCGGCGGGCGGGCCGATGAACGTGATGCCGTGAGCAGTGGCCTTCTCGGCGAGCTCCGGGTTCTCGGACAGGAAGCCGTACCCCGGGTAGATGGCATCCGCCCCGCATTCGCGCGCGACGCGGATGATCTCGTCGACGTCGAGGTAGGCGCGCACGGGATGACCGCGCTCGCCGATCTGGTAGGCCTCGTCGGCTTTCAGCCGGTGGAGCGATGCGCGGTCTTCGTAGGGGTAGACCGCGACGGTGCGGGCTCCCACCTCGTAGGCGGCGCGAAACGCTCGGATGGCGATCTCGCCGCGGTTGGCGACCAGGATCTTCGAAAACATGCGCACCTCAGGTCGATCTGGCGGGGCTGAATGTGCTCACAGCCTAGGGGAAGGTAACGTGGACTCTCGTGCACGTACTCTCCGTCAGCTCTCTCAAAGGCGGGGTCGGCAAGACGACCGTGACACTCGGGCTGGCTTCCGCAGCCTTCGCACGTGGCGTTCGCACTCTCGTCGTCGACCTCGACCCGCAATCCGACGTGTCGACCGGCATGGACATCTCGGTGGCCGGCCGTCTCAACATCGCCGATGTCCTGGCGAACCCGAAAGAGAAGGTCGTGCGTCAGGCGATCACCTCCAGCGGGTGGGCCAAGGTGCATCCCGGCACCATCGACGTGCTGATCGGCAGCCCGTCGGCCATCAACTTCGACGGCCCGCACCCGAGCGTCCGCGACGTCTGGAAGCTCGAGGAGGCCCTGGCCACCATCGAGAGCGAGTACGACCTCGTGCTCATCGACTGCGCCCCCTCGCTGAACGCCCTCACGCGCACCGCGTGGGCCGCGAGCGACCGCGTCGTCGTGGTCACCGAGCCGGGACTGTTCTCCGTCGCCGCCGCCGACCGCGCCCTCCGTGCGATCGAAGAGATCCGTCGCGGCCTCTCGCCGCGCCTGCAGCCGCTGGGCGTGGTGGTCAACCGCGTGCGGCCGCAGTCGATCGAGCACCAGTTCCGCATCAAAGAGCTGCGCGACATGTTCGGTCCCCTCGTGCTCAACCCTCAGCTGCCCGAGCGCACCTCGCTCCAGCAGGCGCAGGGTGCCGCGAAACCGCTGCACGTGTGGCCCGGCGACTCCGCGCAGGAGCTCGCCGCCGACTTCGACGCGCTGCTCGACCGGATCGTCCGCACCGGCCGCATCCCCGTCGCCAACGAGGCACCGCAGGCCTGAGCCCTCCTCCGCCCGGCGGTACGCGCCCTTAGTCGTGCCGCGCCGCTCGTCGTAGCGAGCCGTTCGTAGAACCGCGCCGCTCGTAACACCGCGCCGCTCGTCGTACCGCGCCGGCCGTCGTGCCGCGCCGGCCGTCGACGGCAGGCGTCGGCCGTGGCCGCCGTCCCCGTGTCGATGGCGCGCGGAGCCGGTCGAGGACGCTCTCCAGGTGCGTGAGAAACGGCATCCGCCGGCAGAATACGTCGCCGAGGTGTTTCTTCCCGCCGATCGCCTTTCTCGAGCTACGACGCCCCGATCGCGCACTCCCCCCCACGGCCGCGAGAAACGGCCACCCGCCGCAAGACACGCGTCGCCGAGGCGTTTCTTCCCGCCGATCGCGTTCGTCGCGGAGCCGCCACGACTTCGACGACGAAGACCGCAGGATGCCGAGGCGACCGGGGGTCGAAGACGACGCGGACGCGTCAGGCGGTGCGTGCGGCGCGACGCGCGGCGAGCTCGTCGACAGCGTCGGGCTGAGCGGTCTCGAAGTCGACGAGGGTGGATTCGACCTCGCGCAGGACCTTGCCGACGGCGATACCGAACACGCCCTGGCCGCGGCTGACGAGGTCGATGACCTCGTCGTTCGAGGTGCAGAGATACACCGAGGCACCGTCGCTCATCAGCGTCGTGCCTGCCAGATCGCGGATGCCGGCGACGCGCAGCTGCTCGACGGCGGTGCGGATCTGCTGCAGCGAGATGCCGGTGTCGAGCAGGCGCTTGACGAGCTTGAGCACGAGGATGTCGCGGAAGCCGTAGAGACGCTGCGAGCCGGAGCCGCTCGCGCCTCGGACGGTCGGGACGACCAGTTCGGTACGCGCCCAGTAGTCGAGCTGGCGATAGGTGATGCCGGCCGCACGCGCGGCGACGGCCCCGCGATAACCGGTGTCGTCATCCATCTCGGGCAGACCGTCGGTGAAGAGGAGGTCCGCGGCGAACCGAGGTTCACCGAGTGCGTCGCCAGCTTTCATGCTCGCGTCCCTCCTGTTCGGTTCGTTGCTTCCACGCTAGATCAGCGAGGGTTCCCCGGCAATGACATCCGCTCCGAGACGCGCGGCGTGTCGCACTCAGGAGAGCATCCGGTCCAGGGCGTCGCGGACGAACATGGTGCGCACCTCGTCGAGGCGAGCCGCCAGCTCGGGAGCGAGCTCGCTCGCGCGCGCCCGCGACGGCGCGTCGGGGCGGCGGAGAAGCGCCGACAGCGCCGACTCGACCAGCGACACCTCGCGCTCGGCGCTCTGGCGCAGAGCCCGCACGTGGCGCGGTTCGATGCCGTGTCGGTCGAGGGCGACGAGGGCCCGCAGCAGCGCAACCGTCTGCTCGGGGTAGCTCTCGGCGCCGATGATGACGCCGGTGCCCACGGCGTCATTGAGAAGCTGGGGTCCTGCGCCGGCGGCGGCGAGCAACTCGTCGCGACGGTACCGGCGCGGGGCGCTCGTCATCGACGGGATCGACGTGGGCGGCGCGGGATTCCGACCGGCGTCGAGGTCGGCGAGATAGTCGCGGATGACGACGAGCGGCAGGTAGTGATCGCGTTGGAGCGTCAGAGCCAGACGCAGGCGTTCGAGATCTGCGGGCGAGAACTTGCGGTACCCCGACTCGGTCCGCGTGGGCGAGACGATGCCCTGCACCTCGAGGAAGCGCAGCTTGCTGGAGGTGAGCGCGGGGAAGTCGGGCGTCAGGCGCGCGAGCACCTGCCCGATACTCAGCAGCCCCGCAGCCGTCTGACGACTACGGGACGGGGCTGCCGCCATCAGTGCTCTGCCGCGGGCAGATCGACGGGCGAACCGAAGAAGTTCAGGCGGAACTTGCCGATGCGCACCTCGCTTCCGTTGACGAGCGCGGCGCGGTCGACACGCTCGCCATTGACGTAGCTGCCGTTGAGAGAGCGCTGGTCGACGATCTCGAAAGACGTTCCCGTGCGCGTGATCTCGGCGTGTCGACGCGAGACCGTGACGTCGTCGAAGAACAGGTCTGCCTCGGGGTGGCGGCCGACGGTGGTGATGTCGGTGTCGAGCAGGTAGCGGGCACCGGTGGTCGGCCCGGAACGGACGATCAGCAGAGCGGCACCCGACGGAAGGGCGCCGATCGCCTCGACCTCGGCCTCGGTGAGGTCTGCACCGAAGGGGACGAACGACAGGTCGGCGTCGTGGGTCTGGGTCGTGTCGTGCGAACCGGCGGCGGCGGCTTCGCCTGCACGCCGGATGTCGTCTCGCTCGAATCGGCTGGTCTCGTCCACGGCTTCTCCTTCTCATTCACCATAACCGACCGGTTCGCACCGGAAGGGCGACCGGCCTCGAGCGGGCCATGATGATGCGTGATGTGTCTCGGCCCGTCGATACCGGCACCGCGGTTCGGGGCGCGAAACGGTCGACGAGACACTCGAACCTATCGACCCGAGCACGCCCCTGTCGAGTCCGGGGGCCGGTGCGCGTCGGGCTCCGAGTCCTGCGCAAAGGGGCAAGGCTCCCAGGCCCCTCCTCGTCTGTCCTCATTAGGGTCGGAGCATGAGGTCCTCCCAGGCGCCGCGCCGGCGCACCCTTCCCGCCGTCCTGGCCGCCGCGTTCCTGGCCGCCGCAGCCTTGCTCGCTCCGGCGCTTCCGGCTGCGGCGCACGACGAACTGATCGCGACGGACCCGACCGCCGACGCGGTGCTCGAGTCGCCGCCGGCGCAGATCACACTCTCCTTCAGCGCTGACGTGCTCCCCGACGCGGGCGCGACGGTGGTCGAGGTGACCGACGCCTCGGGCGCGTCCCTGACCGACGGCACGCCCGAGGCCGCGGGCGCCGAGGTGACGCAGGCGCTGGCGGGCCCGGCATCCGGTGCCGTCACCGTTCGCTGGCGCGTGGTGTCCAGCGACGGCCACCCCATCGACGGCGAATTCGCGTTCTCGGTCCCGACCGCCTCTCCCACCCCGACACCGTCCGCATCCCCGACCGCCTCCCCCGTCGCGTCGGCGACCGAGGAGGCGACGACCGTCGCGTCGGCCGAACCCACCGCGGCCCCCGTCGAGACGGCGGCTCCGGCGTCTCCGCTGCCGTGGATCCTGATCGTCGTGGCGCTGGTGATCGTGGCGGGCGTGCTGGTGTACGTCTTCGCGTCGCGGGGAGCGCGGAAGACCGCCGGAGGCGGCACCGCCGGGCGATAGGCTGGAGCCATGCCTCATTACGATCTGGTCATTCTTGGTGCGGGTCCCGGCGGGTACGTCGCCGCCGTCCGCGGCGCACAGCTCGGACTGTCGGTCGCGATCGTCGAAGAGAAGTACTGGGGCGGTGTGTGCCTCAACGTGGGCTGCATCCCCTCGAAGGCGCTCCTGCGCAACGCCGACCTCGCGCACACGTTCCACGCGAAGGCCGACCTGTTCGGCATCTCGGGCGACGTGCACTTCGACTTCGGCAAGGCGTTCGACCGCTCGCGCAGCGTCGCCGCCGGCCACGTCAAAGGCATCCACTACCTGATGAAGAAGAACAAGGTCACCGAGTACGAGGGCCGCGGCTACTTCGCCGACGACCACACGATCGATGTGACCAAGACCGACGGCTCGAAGGAGCAGGTCACCTTCGACAACGTCATCATCGCCACGGGCTCGACCGTGCGCCTGCTCCCCGGTGTCACCCTGAGCGAGAACGTCGTCACCTACGAGGAGCAGATCCTCACCCGCGAGCTCCCCGAGTCGATCGTCATCGTCGGCGCCGGCGCCATCGGCATGGAGTTCGCCTACGTGATGACCAACTACGGCGTGAAGGTCACGATCATCGAGTTCCTCGATCGCGCCCTCCCCAACGAAGACGCCGAGGTCTCGAAAGAGATCCAGAAGCAGTACAAGGGCTACAGCGTCGACATCCTCACCTCCACCAAGGTCGAGTCGGTCACCGACCACGGCGACAAGGTCACCGTCGCCTACACCGGCAAGGACGGCGCGCAGGGCTCGATCGACGCCGACCGCGTGCTCATGTCGATCGGTTTCGCCCCCAAGGTCGACGGCTTCGGACTCGAGAACACCGGTGTGAAGCTCACCGAGCGCGGCGCGATCGACATCGACGACCACATGCGCACGAACGTGCCGCACATCTACTCGATCGGTGACGTCACCGCCAAACTGCAGCTCGCCCACGTCGCCGAGGCGCAGGGTGTGGTCGCCGCCGAGACGATCGGCAAGGCCGAGACGCAGACGCTGGGCGACTACCGCAACATGCCGCGCGCGACGTTCTGCAACCCGCAGGTCGCCTCGTTCGGTCTCACCGAGCAGCAGGCGCGCGACGCCGGCCACGACATCAAGGTCTCGAAGTTCCCCTTCTCGGCCAACGGCAAGGCGAACGGTCTCGGGGAGCCCGTCGGCTTCGTCAAGCTCGTCGCCGATGCCGAGACGCTGGAGCTCATCGGTGGCCACCTCATCGGCCCCGACGTATCCGAGCTGCTGCCCGAGCTCACGCTGGCGCAGAAGTGGGACCTGACCGCGCTCGAGGCTGCCCGCAACGTCCACACGCACCCGACACTGTCGGAGGGCCTGCAGGAGGCGTTCCACGGCCTGACGGGTCACATGATCAACCTCTGATCGACAGAGCGACGAAGGCCCGCCCGGTTCACGCCGGTCGGGCCTTCTGTCGTTCTCCGGGTGGGAATCCCGGCATTCATCTCTCTTGCGCGCACCATCGGCGCCCGGCGAGATGCCGCATCGGCGCTCCGCGTCGGAGGTCGTGCGGGGGTCAGTGACCGAGGGCGCGGGCGAGTTTGGATCCGGATGCCGCGTGCCGACCGCCCGCGGCGAACACCGCCGCGTCGACCGCGGTGAAGAACTCTGCGCGTCCCTGATCGTCTGCGGGGGCCGCGGGGCCGAGCTCGACCTCCCACTCGCGCCACGCGGACTCGACGCCGAGACGCTCGTCGCGCGCCCGCACACGGTCGTCGACGAACTCCGCGACCACCTCGCCGTCGACGTCGAGAAGGTCGTACGCCGTGCGATTGTTGCGCACGCGCGCGAGCGGGGAGAACGGTGGCGCGGCGATCGAGGCGACGGCATCCTGAACCGCCGGAGGCACCACGGGGTCGGCCTCGTCATCGGCGATGTCGCCGAGCGGCCACTGACGTTCGCTGCGCCCCGCGCCCTGCGCCGGGCCTTTCACATGCCACCCCTCGTCGGGACCGCCGCGCCGGCGGCGGACCGCCACACCGGCGCGGGCGAGCTCGGCGTTCGTGGTGTCGACGTAGCGCGCGTCGAGATCACGGGGCTCGGGATCACCGACCCGTGCGACACCGGGTAGCGCCGACCAGTCCGGGAGCGGCGTGGCGTCGTCGACGTCGTACTTCGCCTCGACCTCGACGCTCGACGCGCCGTGGTCGGCTTCACTCAATCGTCGCGTCCGTCGGCGTCGGGGTTGATGTCTTCGGTTTCCTCCGTGTACGCGAAGACCGTCTCGGTGGGGCCGTCGGACTCGCCGGTGTTCGTCGGCTCGCCCTGGCGGCGGTAGACCAGCTGGCCCTCGCTGTAGGGCATGATCAGCGTGTCGTCGGAGTCGTTCTCGAGCGGGAGGACCTGCCCGTCGAGCGGGCCTCCGGTCAGTCGTGCAATAGCCATGTTGAAAGCGTAGACCGCGACCCCGACACCGCCCGGCACCTTGACAGTGCTCGCTTAGAATCGCTCGGGTGACATGGACGGACCTGCCCGGCGAGCGCCCATTCGTCCTGCTCGCCACCCGAGCCGAGGATCTCCCGGCCGACGAGGAGTACGCGCTCTTCCTCCGCTACACCGGGCTGCCGCCCGAACGCCTGCGTCGCATCCGCCTGGAGCGCGAACCGATGCCCGCTCTGGATCTCGACGACGTCGCCGGCATCATGGTCGGGGGAAGCCCCTTCAACGCCTCCGACCCGTTCGAGAAGAAGTCGTCGGTGCAGCGACGGGTCGAGGCCGAGATGGCCGCGCTGCTCGACGAGGTCGTCGCCCGCGACCTGCCGTTCCTGGGGGCCTGCTACGGCGTCGGCACCCTGGGCACGCATCTGGATGCCACGATCGACGGCACGTTCGCAGAACCCATCAGCGTGGTCGAGGTGACCCTCACCCACGAGGGGCGCGGCGACCCGTTGGCGGCGGGGCTGGCCGACACGTTCTCGGCGTTCGTGGGGCACAAGGAGGCGATCACGGCACTGCCCGGGGCGGCGGTGCTGCTGGCGTCCTCCCCCACATGCCCGGTGCAGATGTTCCGTGTGGGTCGGAACGTCTACGCGACGCAGTTCCATCCCGAGCTCGACGTCGACGGCATCGTCACCCGCATCCACGCCTACGCGGACTACGGATACTTCGCCGCCGAGGAGCTGGAGACCACTCTCGCGGCCGTACGCCGTGCGCCCGTGACGGCACCGTCGCGCATGCTGCGCACCTTCGTCGAGCGCTACGCGGGGTAGCCGCCCCCACTCGCGGAACGAGCGGGGTCGTCCACCGCTGCTCCCGGGGACGGGCGCTGTCGTCGGCCCATGCTCGCGCCAACGAGCGCGCTGAACCGCCCCGGGCGGTTGCGAGCGCCCCTTCAGAGCCGGTGACGCGCCGGTACCCGCACCACCGCGATCGGCGCGGTCGCGGCGGGGTGCGCACGGCGAAGTGCGGGCTCGAGCCCGAGGTCGACGAGGTGCACGCGACCCGAGAGGCCGGGACCACGGCCGAGCACCAGCCCGGCCTTGACGGCCCCGAACGTGACCGTGACGTCGGCGGGGAGCACGGCGCCCTCCGCCGTCCCGTCGTCGGGGTCGAGGCCGCTCGGCAGGTCGACGGCGACGACGCGCGGACGCTCGGGGAGGGCGAGGAGGGCTTCGACGAGCGCGCGGGCGGAGCCGCGGAGGCGGCGGTCGCTCAGCCGTCCGATCCCCAGGATGCCGTCGAGCACGAGCGAATACCCGCTCAGTCGGGCGGACACGTCGCTGGCCGAGACCACGCGTGCGCCGGCGGCGGTCGCGGCATCCAGCGCACCGCGGTGCACGCGGTCGCGCACGAGCACCACGTCGACCCGATCCGCCCGGCCCGCGAGGTCGGCGGCCGCGTAGAGAGCGTCGCCGCCGTTGTCACCGGCGCCGGCGAGCACGAGCACGGCACCGGGGGCTGCGAGCAGCTCGCCGGCGACGATCTCGGCCAGGGCCTCAGCCGCCCACCTCATGAGGGGTCGTCCCTCGGCGAGGAGGGGAGCCTCGGCGGCACGGACCGCGTCGGCGGTGTAGGCCGCGGTGCGCGGTGCGGCGGGCGTGGCTGCACGCTCGCGGTCCTCAGCCGGGCTGTCAGACATGAGTCGTCGATCCGGGGGCGGCGCCGTCACCGGAACCGGTCGGTGTCTCAGACATCGCTCTTCGCCCGCGCGTCACGTTCGGCGTCGGTCTCTCGTGCCGCCGCTTCGGGGTCGGTCTTCGCGAGGGTCTCGCGCTCCTTCGCCTCGGCTTCGCGCGCGGCGTTGAGTTCGCCGAGGGCGGCGCTCATCGCCTTCTCGGCACGCCGGACGCGGAATTGGATCATCGTCGCGGCACCGTACTTGGCCCGCACGCGATCGTGGTCCTCCTCGGTGGCGACCGTGATGTATGCGCCGGCGATGAGGATGACCTGGCTCGACAGGTTCAGCCACAGCAGGAGGGCGATGAGCGAGGCGAAGGTGGCCAGCAACGGGTTGCTGCTCGCGCCCCCGACGAACAGTCCCGACAGCTGCTGCAGCACCACGAGGCCGAGGCCGCCGATCAGTGCGCCGCGGATCAGGGTGCTCCTCCGGGCGCGCACCCCCGACAGCAGCGCGAAGGCGGCGGCGATCGCGGCGGAGTCGAGGGCGAGCACGACCAGCGTCGACAGCAACCAGGTGAGGACCGCGGTGACCCAGGAGTCGGCGGAGACACCGAGCAGTTCGCGGACGAACGTGAGTCCCGCCGTGGCGAGGAAGGTGACCGCCGCGCCCGCGACGAGGGCGAGACCGATCCCTACCGCGAGGGCGAGGTTGCGCAGGAGTACCCACACGATGAGGGTGTCGTCGGTGGTGACGCCCGCGATCTGCCGTAGAGCGGCACGCAGCGACCCGATCGCGCCGATGGCGGCGCCGATCAGACCCAGAGAGCCGAGGATGCCGGCGAGCGTGAGTCCGGCCGGCGCCTCGATGTCCTCGATCTTGATCAGTCCGTTCTCTCCGACGAGCCCCGGGACCACGCTGTTCACCGACCGAACGAGGGCGCTCAGCCCCTCGGGGTTGCCGGCCAGCCAGAGGGACGCGAACGAGAAACCGATGAGCACGGCGGCGAACAGGCTGAACAACGTGCGATAGGTGACGCTGTCGGCCAGGCTCGGACCGCGCGCCCCCGAATAGACGAGGAAGGCGCGCACGAGGCGGAGCGACAGCGCCCACGCGGTGACGCGACGGATGAGGTCGAGCATGGGCTCAGCGTATCGACGCGGGCGCGAACGGTCCCGCAGGGTTGACCGCGGCGCGCGGGCGGGACAGAGCCGTCCGATCCGGGCCGCGCACGCGATCCGCGCCGCTGCCCCGCGACGCACCCGATCCGCACCGCTGCCCCGCGACGCACCCGATCCGCACCGCTGCCCCGCGACGCACCCGATCCGCACCGCTCCCCCACGATGCACCCGATCACGGACCCGCGAGCAAGCGCCCCCACGCGCCCGCCAGCAGATACGGTCCGAACGCGATCGACGCACCGCGCACGCCTGCGAGCAGGGCGCCGGACGCAGCGACCCCGCCTGCGATGAATCCCAGTGCGATCCCGGATGCCACCGCCTCGGGGCCGACCCACCCGAGCACCGCGCCGCAGAGCCCCGCGAGCTTGACGTCACCGCCGCCGAACGCTGTGGGCCGAGCGAGGTGCACCGCGAGGCAGGCGAGGAACGCCGCCGCCGCTCCGCCGGCGACCCCCACTGCACGCACCGGCTCTCCGATCGTCGCGGCCGCTCCGCCCAGCAGCATCAGCACCCCTCCGGCGCCGGGCACGAGGATCGCATCGGGCAGGCGGTGGGTGCGGGCGTCGATCACGGCGAGCACGACGCCGAGCACCGCGAACACCGTCAGCGCGGGGGCGAGGGCCCATGGCATCCGGGATCTCAGGCGTCGAGCACGACGAGGTCGACCACGATGGTCGCGCCGGGGTCGATCCCCTCGGCGTCACGCACCGCGCGCTTGAGCGGGAGGACGTAGACGGAACCTGCCTGCGGGAAGATCGACGTGCGCCAGCTCGACCCACCGATTGTGGCCTCGACCCGCACGCCCCCGAAGCCTCGGCGGTACGTCTGCGTCTCACGGATGTCGGCACTCAGCTCGGGCGGCAGGGCGACGAAGTACCAGTCGCTGTCGCTGCGGGCCTCCCAGCGGAACACGTCGCCGTCGAATCGCACGATCACACGGGCCTCCTCTCGTCGCGGTCACCCTACTCCGGGCCTCGGACGCCGGCGGAGCGCCGTCCCCTGGGGAGAAGGCGTCCCCGCGTCCGACTCGTCAGGGACCGACCGTCGATCGCCCGCGGCGAAGCACCCGTGAGGTGATGGCCGCATCGGCCGCGGCGGCGACCAGCACCGCGCTCGCGTAGACGACGAGGTCGCGCGCGTCGAAGCCCGTGCCGAGCACCAGCGCGATCAGCGGTATCCGCTCGGCGAGCGCGACCGGGAGTCCGCTCAGCTGCAGCAGCTCGACGAAGACGCACCACCCGGTGGCCGCGATCGCGAGGATCAACCGCCCCACCCGAGGCAGGAGCAGGACGAGTCCCGTGTAGACGGCGACGGCGTAGAGGGCATCGCCCGCGATGTCGGTGGCCGCCGATGATGGCAGGACCTTCGCGACGACCAGCCCCGCTGCCACGACCACGACCAGCGCCGCCAACGCGACGAGACGACGGCGCGCGGGCGTCATACCGGCACTCCGGCCGCACGGGCGGGTTCCGCGTACGCGCGGGCCAGCGTGGCGACGGTGTCGTGCGCGTTCAGGCCGCTGGGATTGGGCAGCACCCACGTGGGCACGTCGGCGATCGACTCCTCCTGCCGCCCGGCGACGGCGCGGGGGCGCCGGAACCCCTGTCGATACGCCGTC
This sequence comes from Microbacterium sp. Leaf151, assembly GCF_001424225.1. Lineage (GTDB taxonomy): Bacteria > Actinomycetota > Actinomycetes > Actinomycetales > Microbacteriaceae > Microbacterium. Next base: position 110,327 of record NZ_LMOR01000004.1, read on the forward strand.
AGACCCACGACGGCCACCACCCGCGGACGCCACGCCGCGACGCGGTCCTCGAGCGCTGCGGCCCCGGCGCGCAGCTCGTCGCGAGACAGTTCGTCGGCGCGCGCGGTCGCACGGGCGACGAGGTTGCTCACCCCGACGCCGGCGTCGAAGATCATGCGACGATCGTCTTCGCCCAGCTCCTCGGCGTATCGCGGTAGCCGGGGCAAGACGCGCGCCTCCACGAGCGCGGGCCAGAACCGGTTGCCCGGACGCGCGAACGGGGTGCCCGTCGCCGCCGTCCACAGCCCCGGGTTGATGCCCACGAAGAGCAGACGCACCCCCGGCTCGACGAGGTCGGGGATGGTGGCATCCCGGAACGACTCCAGCTCGGCGCGCGTGAATCCCATGAGACCACTATGACCACTACCCCGGGTGGCGGCTGAGCGTCTGCCAGGATCTGAGGAATGGATGCCGTGCCCGCCCTGACCGAGATGCCCGCGCCGCAGTACGTCCTCGTCGGCGACAACGTGCGCCTGGCGACGTACACCTGGGGTGACCACGAGGCCGATCCCGTGCTGTGCGTCCACGGCTTCGGATCGAGCACGCGCGACAACTGGGTCAACACCGGTTGGGTGCGCGACCTGCTGCGCGCCGGTTTCCGCGTGGTCGCCGTCGACCAGCGCGGCCACGGAGCGAGCGAGAAGCCGTTCGACGCCGCGTCGTACACGATGCCCACCCTGGTGTCCGACCTCGTCGCCGTGCTCGACACCTACCTGCTCGATTCCGTCCGCTACCTCGGGTATTCCCTGGGCGGTCGTGTCGGCTGGCAGCTCGCCGTCGACGCGCCCGAGCACGTCGAGCGGGCGGTGCTCGGCGGCATCCCCGACGGTCGCCCCCTCGCGCGCCTGAAGGTCGAACAGGCCCGCGCGTTCCTCGACCACGGGACCCCGGTCGACGACGCCACGACCCTGCGCTACGTCTCGCTCGCCGAGCGGGTTCCCGGCAACGATCTGCGAGCCCTGGTCGCGATCGCCGAGGGTATGCGCCTGGGCGAGACCGATCCCGATCCGACGTCGCCGCCGCAGCAGCCGGTGCTGATCGCCACGGGCACCGAGGATCCGATCCACGACCAGTCGGCGCGCCTGGCCGCACTGCTGCCGCACGGCGAGTTCTCCGACATCCCCGGGCGCCACCACGTCAACGCCCCCGGTGCGCGCACGTTCCGCGAGGCCGGTCTGGAGTTCCTCGCGCGCGAGGTCTGAGGCGCACGCCCCCATCGCCCCGCGCAGCGAATACCGCGGCGCGGCGGGGCGAGCACCCGCCGCCCGGGCGGGCGGGGAGCGACCGTCACTCCGAGAACGACGGTTTCCGCGTTGTTACGCCTCCGTGAATGTCGAGATCATCATTGTTATCGGCTCGGCTGCGCTGATACCGTCGCCCATCATGAGCATCTCGGCCGAACGTACCACCGTTCTCGATGGTCTCTCCAAGGCGATCGTGGAGCAGTTGCAGGAGGACGGGCGCCGCTCGTACGCAGAGATCGGCAAGGCCGTGGGCCTCAGCGAGACCGCGACGCGCCAGCGCGTGCAGAAGATGCAGGATGCCGGCATCCTGCAGATCGTCGCTGTCACCGATCCGCTGCAGCTGGGGTTCGCGCGACAGGCCATGATCGGCGTGCGCGTGTCGGGTGACACCCGGGTCGCGGCCGCCCAGATGACGGAACTCCCCGGTGTGACGTACGTCGTCTCGACCGCGGGGTCGTTCGACCTCCTCGTCGAGGTCGTGTGCGAGAGCGACGACGACCTCATCGACCTGCTGAACGACCGCATCCGCTCACTGCCCGGCGTCGTCTCGACCGAGACGTTCGTCTATCTCAAGCTCCACCGTCAGCTCTACAACTGGGGAACACGATGACCCTTCTCGACACCGACCAGAACTCCACTCTCCAGGCGAAAGCCCGCGACCACCTCTGGATGCACTTCTCCCGTCAGTCGGTGATGACCGACGGCCCCGGCGTTCCGATCATCGTCAAGGGCGAGGGCCACCACATCTTCGACTCCACAGGGAAGCGCTACATCGACGGCCTCGCCGGGTTGTTCGTGGTCAACGCCGGTCATGGGCGGCGACGCATCGCGCAGGCGGCGGCGAAACAGGCCGAGGAGTTGGCGTTCTTCCCGCTCTGGTCCTACGCCCACCCCGCCGCGATCGAACTCGCGGAGCGCCTCGCGAACCTCGCCCCCGGCGACCTCAATCACGTCTTCTTCTCGACGGGCGGCGGCGAGGCCGTCGAGACCGCGTTCAAGCTGGCGAAGCAGTACTGGAAGACCCAGGGCAAGCCCTCGAAGCACAAGGTGATCTCCCGCGCGATCGCCTACCACGGCACGACGCAGGGCGCCCTGGCGATCACGGGCCTGCCCGTCATGAAGCACATGTTCGAGCCCGTCACGCCGGGGGGCTTCCGCGTGCCGAACACGAACTACTACCGCGCCGAGGAGTCGGGCTTCGGGGGCGGCACCCCCGAGGAGTTCGGCCTGTGGGCCGCCGACCGCATCGAGCAGATGATCCAGTTCGAGGGGCCCGAGACGGTCGCCGCGGTCTTTCTCGAACCGGTGCAGAACGCCGGCGGATGCTTCCCGGCCCCGGCGGGGTATTTCCAGCGGGTGCGCGAGATCTGCGACAAGTACGACGTGCTGCTCGTCTCCGACGAGGTCATCTGCGCCTTCGGTCGTCTCGGGCACTACTTCGGCGCCAGCGCGTACGACTACCAGCCCGACATGATCACCTTCGCCAAGGCCGTCACGAGCGGCTACTCGCCGCTGGGAGGCACGATCATCAGCGATCGCGTCTACGAGCCCTTCGCGCACGGCGACGCGTCGTTCCCGCACGGCTACACCTTCGGCGGACACCCGGTGTCGGCCGCGGTGGCACTGGAGAACCTCGACGTCTTCGAGGAGGAGGGGCTTCTCGAGAACGTCCGCACGAACTCCCCCGTCTTCCGCTCGACGCTGGAGCAGCTCCTCGACCTGCCGCTCGTCGGAGACGTGCGCGGAGACGGCTACTTCTTCGGCATCGAGCTCGTGAAGGACAAGGCCACCAAAGAGACCTTCGACGACGACGAGTCGGAGCGATTGCTGCGCGGCTTCCTCTCGAAGGCCCTCTTCGAGGCCGGACTCTACTGCCGCGCCGACGACCGTGGCGACCCCGTCATCCAGCTCGCCCCGCCCCTGACCATCGGCCCGTCCGAATTCATCGAGATCGAACAGATCCTCCGCGCGACCCTCACCGAGGCGGCGAACCGTCTCTGACAGACCGGGGATGCCGAGCCCACCCCGTTCGGCATCCTCACCCCGCCCTGCTCCACGGCCCGACCCCGGCCGACACGTCCGCTCCCACTCAGAGCGGTGCTCCGCGTGCTGTACCCCGCCATCAGCCCCACGGACGCGACACACGATCGCGCACCGCACCCGCTCGCGCGACACCCGATCGCGCCCCGCACCCTCTAGGAGGAGCCACGAACGAGAACATCGCCGCCCCGACGGCCACGTCCGGCTCGGCAGCAAAGCTCGCCCGCACCCTCGGCCTCTGGTCGATCGTGGGTCTCGGCCTCGGTTACATGACCCCGACCGTCGTGTTCGACACCTTCGGCCTCGTCGCCGACGAGACGAACAACGTCGTCCCCGCGGCCTACGCGGTGGCCCTCATCGTGCTCGCCTTCACCGCCGTGAGCTACGGCAAGATGGTCCGGGTCGTTCCGAGCGCGGGCTCCGCCTACACCTACGCTCGGGAGTCCATCCACCCCGGCGTCGGCTTCGTCGTCGGGTGGACCGCTCTCACGGACTACCTGCTGCTCCCCATGGTCAACGCGCTGATCCTGCGCAGCTACATGGAAGCGCTCTTCCCCGACGTCCCCGGGTGGCTCTGGGTCGTCGTCTTCACCGCGGGCGTCACCGGCGTCATCTATCTGACGATGCGCGGCACCTCGAACATCAACATGATCCTGCTTGTCTTCTCCATCGTCGTCATGACGGTGTTCGTCGTCATGGTGGTGGTGCAGCTCGTGGGCGGAGCGGGCGCGGGGACGCCCGTCTCGCTCGCGCCCTTCGTCCACGACGACGTGCAGTTCGGCGCCGTCCTGGCGGGCGCCACGATCGTGTGCTTCTCGTTCATCGGCTTCGACGCAGTGTCGATGTACTCCGAAGAAGCCAAGACGCCCAAGATCATGCCCCGCGCGATTCTCCTCACGCTCGTTGCCGGAGGTGTCATCTTCCTCATCGCGGCATACGTCACGCAGCTGCGCTTCCCCGACGCGTCGGCGTTCCCGACCGAGGCGATCGAGAACAGCACCCTGCCCGAGATCGGCGTCCAGGTCGGCGGGCCGGTGCTGCAGGCTGTGCTGACGGCTGCCGGATTCGCTGCGACCCTGGCGTCGTGGCTCGCCTCTCACGCGTCGGTCTCGCGGATGCTGATGGTGATGGGGCGCAACAACGTGCTGCCCCGCCGCATCTTCGGCTTCGTCAACCCCAAGACGCACACCCCGACGATCTCGATCGTGATCGTGGGCCTCGTCAGCCTGCTCGCGATCTCGTTCACCCTCGAGCAGATCGCGGCGTACATCAACTACGGCGCGCTCGTGGCCTTCACCTTCGTGAACGTCTCGGTGATCGCGTGGTTCGCCGTCCGCAGGGGGCTGCGCAAGACCCCGGGCGACATCTTCCGCTACATCGTGATGCCGGGCATCGGCGTGCTCCTCACGGGCCTGCTGTGGGTCAACCTCGACGCGCACGCCCTCATCGGCGGTCTCATCTGGACCAGCCTCGGCGTGGTGTACCTCGTCATCCTCACGCGCGGCTTCCGCCGCCCGATCGCCTCGTTCGACGAGAACCAGCCGGTGACCGGTGTCAACAAGACGGTGTCGGGCCCGCGCTCCGACCTGTGACCCGCGCCGGGGGCGTGGCGCCGGCGACCGGATGTCACGCCTCCGGCGCTCCCGCGCGAGTCGCCGCCGGCGCGGTCGTCACGCGCCCGCACTCCTCCGGACGTCTCCACCCGGGCAGGGCCCCGGCGACCGGATGCCACTCGCCGCGGCCCCGCCGGAGTCCCCGCGACGGCCTCTCAGCCCGGCGCGCTCGCGGTCACCGGATCCATGGCGACCAGCGCCCCCGACGGCATCCGCGCCGTACCGGTGATGAGCACCGTGTACGCGTGCCCCGGCTGCCGGTCGGTGAAGACGGTCGACGAGCGTGAGCCCGAGACGGTGACCGGGTACTCCCGCCCCGTGGTCGTGTCGGTGACGGTGAGCGCGAACGAGGTGAACGAACCGATGTCGTTGGTGGCCCACGTGATGGCGAGACCGGCGGCGTCCGTGGAGACCGTGAGCGAGGCGATGCGGGGAATGCCGGCAATGGCGGCCACGAGGTCGGGCGTGCCGGCGGGGAGGCCTGAGATGTGCCCCGTCGCGGCAGCGGTGGTGAGTTCCTGCTGCACCTCCGCCGTCGCCCACGTGGGGTGGAGCTGAAGCAGTCGGGCGGCAAGTCCCGCGACGTGGGGAGACGCCATCGAGGTGCCGCTGATGGTGTTGGTCGTCGAGCCGATCCACGTCGAGGTGATGTCGGAGCCCGGGGCGAGGATGTCGACGCACGAGCCGAAGTTGCTGTACCAGGCGAGAGCCCGCTCCGTGTCGAACGCTCCCACGGTCAGAGGTGCGGGAGCGCTCGCCGGGGAGACGTTGCACGCGTCCTGCGCCTCGTTGCCCGCGGCGACGACGACGACGAACCCCGCCTCGACGAGGTCGGTGGCGAATTCGTCGACCAGGCTGATCTGGGGACTTCCCAGGCTCATGTTCACCACCGACTGCGCGGAGTCGTTGTTCTGCTCGATCCAGAGCATCCCGTACAGCACGTCGATGATCGATCCCGTGCGGCCGCACCCCAGCACGCGGACCGGCACGATCCGCACGTCCTTCGCGACCCCGTAGGTGGTGCTGCCGATCGTGCCGGCGACGTGGGTGCCGTGACCGTTGCAGTCCTCGGTGCCGCGACCGTCGCCGACCTCGTCGTGACCGGCGGCGACATCCACGCGACCGCCGAAGTCGGGATGGTCGGACTGCACCCCGCTGTCGACCACGAACGCGGTGACCCCCGCACCGGTCGAGTCGTACAGGTAGGCGTTGTCGCCGACGGCGCTCGAGTTGTCGACCGCGTCCAGCCCCCACGAAGGAACCGGCGTCTGGGCCTGGTCGGCGGAGACAAGGTCGTTCGGGATGACCGTGGCTTCGGGAAGCGCGTCACGCACCGCGGCGACGTCGGTCTCGCGGACGGCGGCGTACGCCACGTCATCGAGCGTGCGGGGGCTCACCACCGTGACACCGGGGAGGGACTGCAACTGCTCGAGCCGGTCGGCGGGGACCGCGACGAGGTCGTACGACAGTTTGATCCGCAGGCGCTCCTCGTCGGTGGCATCCGCGGGGATGCCGAGGGGTGCCGACCAGGCTTCCGTCGGCGCGGGGCTCGGTGTCGCGGGGGCGGGCTGCGCCGCACGTACCTCGGAGGTCGGGACCGACCGCGTGTCGTCGACGATCGGACGGATCGCGGAGCCCACGCCGGCGACGACGAGCAGCACACCGAGGAGGCCGAGCGCCCCCCACCGGCGCCTGTGGGTGGGTCGGTGACGCTGCGACACGGGGTCTCCTTCTGGTTCGTTCAGCACGACGCCACCGCCGAGGCGAGGGGCACGACGACGCGCGTGGCCCCGCGCGATGCGGGTGATGGGGCCCCGACGGCGGTGACCTCGGAGGCGACGAGTCCGACCCCGTCCTGGTAGATGTCGGATCCCACGCGGAACAGGTCGGCACCCAACGGAGTCGCCCCCGACGGGACGCCGCGGGCCGCCCGCACGACGTTTCCCGACACCATGAGCAGCGCGGCATCCCCCGTCGCCCGGACGACCGGCAGCAGTCGTTCGCCGGCGAAGAACGGGTTGGGGGTGAGTGCGCCCCACGCGGAGATCCCGGATGCCACCACCCCCGTGCCGAACGAGGAGGAGCCGTCCCAGCTGACGCGGTGGATCGCGCCCGCGGCGAAGAACAGGTCGTCGGCGAGGGGTGTCGCACCCGCTGGCGGGCCGCCGGCGGATCCGAACTCGAACGCCGTCCGGGTGTCGCCGTCGGGCAGGCGCAGGAGCCGCGGCGAGCCGTCGGTCGCGCGATACGGCAGATACGAGCGCCCCGCGGCATCGGCGTCGTGATCGACGAGCTGGCCGCAGAGGTCGACGTCGGACGCGACGAGACCGCCCGCACGGTGAAGCGCGGAGCCGGAGAGGAACAGGTCCGCGGCGACCGGTGCCGCTCCCGACGGGACGCCCGCGACAGCGGTGACCGCGCCGGAGACGGTGTCGAAGACCGCCGCGCTGCCGTCGACGCGCCGCAGCGGCAGCAGGAACGCGGTGGCATCGCCGACCGCGGGCGCGAGGGCCCCGACGGCGTCGATCCCGGTCGCGACGGCGCCCACGCCCGCGCGGTACAGCACGCCCGACGACAGGTACAGGTCGAGGGCGACGGGCGACGCGCCGACCGGCACGAGGGAGGCGTCGGCGAGCCCCCGCGGCGATGACAGCAGGCGCGCATCGAACGACGTCAGCGTCGCCGTCGCCCCCGTCGCCCCTGAGGTGGTGGCCGCGATGGTCCCGACCGCGCCGCCCGCGGGAACGTGGACCGAGCCGCACGGGGCGGAGCCGTCGGCCCCGGTCAGGATCGTCGCGGTGACGGCGCCGCCGTCGAAGGTGTATCCCCCGGCCAGCTGCAGCGTCACGCTCGCTCCGGCGATGGCGTCGACGCCGTCGGAGAGACGCACGACGACGTCGGTGAAGACGCCGCAGGCGACGCCGGCGTACGACGTCGACGAGAACGACAGCACGGGACCCGAGACGGCTGCCGCCGGCGACGCCGAGATGAGAGCAATCGCCGGAACCGCCCACGCGGCGGCGTGGAGGACCGCGCGACGACCGGGAGCCGCGTGCGGGACCGCGCGATGACCGGACACGGTGGCATCCCGGTGCGAGGGATCAGAGGGGTGGGACACGGGTGGCGGTCCTTTCTGTGCCGACCGCACCGGGTGCGGGGCGGGGCGGACGACGTCGCCGCGAGCATGCCCCACCGTCGGCGCAGTGCCCTCGCTCGTCGGACCGCGCGAGACGGGGTGAGGGCGGAGGAGGTGGCACCCTGTCCCGAGTCGGCGGGCTTCCCGCGCCCCGGCCACCGATACCCGCGCCGTCGTCCGATTCACCCGCCCCCTCGCCCGCCATGCGCGCGCCTCTCGAATCGTGGCCGCACGGGCCCCCCGGTAGACTCCTCTCAGTGACCCGCACCCGCGCCGAAGCCGCCTACCTGCGCTCGATCACGGCGTTCAAGAACCCCACGCTCGATCTGCTGCACGGTCGGTTCGCCCCCTTCGTCGTGGCCGTGCTCTCCGTGGTGTTCTCACCCGACAGATCCGCCGTGGCCGTCGCCGACGCGCACGTCGAGGTCGCCGGGGCCATCGACGAGCTGCGCGCCGCCGGTCTCGACACCGACGACGACCGTCGCATCCCCGCCGGTTCCGCGCGGGAGATCTGCCGCGGATGGGTGCGGGTGGGCTGGTTGGGCCTGCAGATCGAGGACGACGTCGAGGTGTACCGCCTGTCAGCGCACGCCGTGGGGGCTCTCGAGATCGCCGGTCGCGCGGGCGGCGGTCGGGCCCGCGTGTCGGGCTCTCGCGTGCGCACGCTGCTCGAGGCGGTCGAGCGGCTCGCCCGCGACGCCGAGAGCGACCCCGACCGTCGTCGCGAGATGCTGCTCGCGGAGCGGGAAGCCATCGACGCCGAGCTCGCCGCGCTGAACGAGGGTGTCGTCGAACCGCTCGACGACGAGCACCTCCTGGAGGAGGCCGAGAACGTCATCCATCTCGCCCGCGAGCTCCCGGCCGACTTCTCGCGCGTGGCCGAATCGATCGCCGCCATGCAGCGCGATGTCGTCGCGGAGCTCCGCCGCGACGTGCGCCCCACGGGCGAGGTGCTGCGCGAATACCTCGAACGCGGCCGTCAGGTGATGCAGGCCACCCCCGAGGGCCGGGCGTTCCAGGGGGCGCTGCGCCTGATCGGCGATCCGGAGCACATCGACGACCTGACCGACCAGCTGCACGCCGTGCTCACCCAGCCCTTCTCGCGGCTGATGACCCCCGACCAGCGGGGCGAATTGGATGCCATCGCCCGTCGTGTCGAGGCGGGGGTGCAGGAGGTGCTCACCGCCCAGCGGCGCGCCTCGCACGTCATCACCGCGCAGGTGCGCACGCACGACCCCATCCGCGACCGCCAGGTCGACGACCTGCTGCGCGGAGTCATGGCGGGGCTTCACCGCTGGAGCCAGACGCGCGTACCCGGACGCGTGGAGCCCGTACGCACCCTGCCGCTCGCCGACATCGGGCATCTCCGGCAGTCGCTCAGCGACGTCCGTCCGAGCGGTGCACCCGAGCCCCTGGCATCCGAGGATCCCGATGCGGAGTTCGCCGGCGTCGACACCCGCGCCTGGGGCGGACCGCACTACGCCGAACTCGAGGCGTACGTCGCCACCCTCGGCCGGGGCTTCGACCTGGCGACCGCGTTCGCCGGTGCCGATGCCGGCACCCGCCGCCCGGTCGACCTGGTGGGCCTCCTCGAGATCATGCACCGCGGCGGCCTGACCGAGACGGACGACGTCTCGATCGTCGAGGCCGTGCGCCCCGACGGCACGACGCGGCGCTTCGCGTTCGGGGCGGTCAGAGCAGAGAACCTCAGAGAAACGGATGCCGATGACTGACGTGGACCTTCGAACACCCGAAACCGACTCCCCGGTGTTCATCGCCCCCGTCGCGATGGAGAACGACCCCGACGCGCTGTTCGCCGGCGACCGCGGCATCCTGGATGCCGAGGTGCGGCGCGTGCTCGTGCGCATTCTGCAGCGCCGATTCCTGCTCGCTGAGAACTCCCCCGCCGAGTGGAAGCTGCTGATCGAGCACCAGCAGAGGATCGAGTCGCGTCTGAACGACCTGTTCGTGCGTCTCGTGGTGGATCACTCCCGGGGCGTGGCGTACAAGGAGCAGGTCCGCAGCGACGAACTCGACGTGCCGATCCTGTTGAAGGACGAGGCGTATTCGCGCGCCGAGACGCTGGTGCTCGTCTACCTGCGCACGGTGTTCCAACGCGAGACCACGGCCGGTACCGCCTCGGCCCGCGTCGACGTCGAAGAGGTCGAGCAGACCGTGCTGACCTACTTCGCCGAGAGCGACGGCACCCGCGCCAGCCAGCAGCGTGCCGTGCGCACCGCGATCGCGCGCCTGGACCGCGAGGGCATCGTCGAGGAGGAGTCCGAGGGCCGCTACCGCATCGGCCCCCTGATCGAAGTCGTGCTGAGCGCCGAGACGCTCCGCGAGCTCCAGCAGTGGCTCGACGAACAGACACAGGGCTCGCCCGTCGAGGTCCCGGCATCCGAGACTCCCGGGAAGGATCTCCTCTCATGACCATGCTCGACACGCTCTTCGGGCTGATCCCCGCCGCGTCCCGCGGGCAGCAGTGGGTAGCCGAAGACCTGCAGTTGGTGAACTGGGGCGGCTACGACGGCACGCACCGCGTGCGCTTCGCGCCGACGGCGACGCTGCTGTGCGGCGGATCGGGATCGGGCAAGTCGACGCTCATGGACGCGTACGTGGCGTTGATGATGCCCCACACGACCCCCTTCAACGGCGCGTCGAACGGCGCGGTGGTGGGGCGCCCTCGCGGGCAAGAACAGCGCAACATCCTGTCGTACGGCCGCGGCAAGCTCGACGAGTCGCGCACCGACGAGGGCACGAAGGTGCGGGTGCTGCGCGGCGACGGAGTCGACACGTGGACGGCGATCGCGATGACGTGGGCCGACCACGACGGCGCCCGGTTCACGGCGGTGCGGGCGTGGTACATCCCGGCCTCGGCGCGCACCCTCGACGACGCCGTCAAAGTGCGGGCGACCGTGCACGGAGTGTTCGACCTGCGGGCGCTGGAGCCGGCCGCGCGCACCCATCTGTCGGATGCCGCGGTGCGGGCGACGGGCTTGGACACGCTCCCGACCGACCGCGAGTTCTCGGCGCGGCTGCACGCGGTGCTGGGCATCGGCGCAGCGGGGTCGGGGGCGAAGGCGATGAGCCTGCTCGCCCGCATCCAGGCCGGGCAGCAGATCACCACCGTCGACGACCTCTACAAGCGCATGGTGCTCGAAGAACCCGAGACCCTCGCTGTCGCCGACGCCGTCGTGTCGCACTTCGACGGGCTCGAGTCCACGCGCACGCGCATGCTCGAGGCACGGCAGCAGGTGCGGGCCCTGCAACCGATCCGCGCGATGAGGACGCGTATCGACGAGGCCGCGGAGCGCCTCCGCCTCATCGACGCGCTCGGACGCTTCGGCGACCCCGCGTCGCGCGCGTCGCTCTGGCGCGCGCGGCGACGGGTCGACCTGCTCGGCTCCGTCGAGGCGGAACTCCGCGTCCGCACGCACTCCACCGACGCTCTCGTGCGCGAACGACAGGGGCTGGCGGATGCGGCCGAGGCCGAACGCGAGGGACTCGGCGACGTGCTGCGCGCAGCCGGCGGCGACCGGCTCGACGCCGCCCAGCGGGAGCTTCGCGGACTCGAGCGTCGCCTGGCGGGGATGGAACGCGATCGCGAGCGGTTCGAGGCGGCGTTGGCGGTGCTCTCGGTCGAGGTGACAACCGAGAAGCAGTTCGCCGCGGTGGAGGACGACGCGCGGCGCACCCTCGCGGACGCGGATGCCAAGACCGCCGTCCGCGAGGCTTTCGTCGCGGCCAGCGGCACCCACACCGACCTGCGCCAGAAGCTCGCCGCGCTCGAAGCCGAGCACCGCCGCACCCAGACGCGCGACGACAACATCCCGCAGCGCCTGCACGAGGCGCGCGAGGCTCTGGCCGCGGCAGCCGGTCTCACCGCCGCCGAGCTGCCCTTCGTCGCCGAGCTCGTCGACGTCCGCACCGAGTACGAGCCGTGGCGCGGGGCGTTCACGCTGGCCCTCGGTGGCTTCGCGACGACGCTGCTGGTGGATGCCGCGCACCTGGCATCCTTCCGGTCCGCGATCGACGGCGTGCGACTGTCGGAACGTCTGCGGTTCGAGGGGGTGTCGACGGGGCTCCCCGAGCGCACCGGCCTCGACCCCGCGACGCTGCCCGGACGCCTGGAGTACCGCCGCTCCCCCTTCACCGGCTGGCTGCAGGACCGGCTCGAGCAGCAGTTCGCGTTCCTGTGCGTTGATTCCTCCGCTGAGCTGGCCGCCCACCGCCTCGCGCTGACCGTGTCGGGGCAGACGAGTCAGGGTTCGCGCGGCGCGCACGGCGGATCGACCCGCCAGAGCGTGCTCGGATTCTCCTCCCGTGTGCGCCTGTCCGAGCTCGGCGAGCAGATCGTCGCGGTACGTCGCGACCTCGCCACGGCGAAGGCCGCGGTCGAGACGGCGGCCGCAGCCCTCGATGCGTTCGACGCACGGCGCAGCGCCTTCGAGAAGATCGTCGATCTCTCGTGGGACCAGGTCGACGTGGCATCCGTTCAACGCGATCTGGACCGCTGGAACGAGACGATCGTCGAGATCACGGCCGGCAACCCCCGCATCGCCGAGCTGCAGGAACAGATCTCGGGTACCCGCGCCCGCGCCGCGCGGCTGCGCGAAGAGATCGGCGGAGCCAAGACCGAGCAGCAGGCGCTCGCCGCGCGGTGGGCCGAGATCACGGATGATGTGGATGCCGCGCAGATCCTGCTCGAACGTGCGGACGATGCGGGAGTCGCCCTCTCGGACGACGAGCACGCCTATCTCGACAGCCTCTTCGTGGCGCCGGGCGCGTCCGATGCCACGCCGTCGCAGCTGCTGGCACGGTTCGACGCGGCCCTCGAATCCGCATCGAAGCGTCTGCTCGAGGAGCAACGGGCGGCGCAGGAGACCTGGGCCGACCAGCGCGAGAGCCTGCGACGGACGTTGACGGCGTTCATCGACCGGTGGCCGAGTCCCAACCTGCTCGCCGATCCCGACGAGTCGCTCGGCGACTTCGAGCGGATCCTCGCCGACCTCGAGGCCAGCGGCCTGCATGAACTCGAGGCGGAGTGGCGGGATTCGCTGCTGCGGCTGTCGGGCAACGACCTCACGAACCTCGACTCCGCGCTGACGCGGGCCATGCGTGAGATCCGCGAGCGCATCGCCCCGATCAACGACATCATGCAGGACCTGCCGTTCTACGACGACGCGCACCGTCTGCAGATCGTGCCGCGCGAGAGCCAGTCGGAGGTGCGTCGACGGTTCCGACGGGAGCTGCGCGATGTGCGTGCCGCGATCGACGCGGCAGGGTCCGACGAGGAACGCGAGGCCGTGTACGCACGGATGGCCCGGCTCATCGATCGCATCCGCCCGACGGCGCCGGACTTCGCCGACCTCGTCGACGTGCGCAACCACGTGCGGGTGAGCGCCGAGCGCTTCCGCGCCGAGACCGGTGAGCACGTCGCCCTGTACGACCACATCGGCGAGAAGTCGGGTGGTGAATCGCAAGAGCTCATCGCGTTCATCGTCGGCGCAGCACTCCGGTATCAGCTCGGGGATGCCGGAGCCGAGCGCCCTCGCTACGCGCCGGTGTTCCTGGACGAGGCGCTCATCAAAGCCGACGCGCACTTCACCAAGCGCGCGATCGGTGCGTGGCGGGGGCTCGGTTTCCAGCTCGTCATCGGCGCACCGAACGACAAGTACAGCGCGATCGAACCGCACGTGGACGTCGAGTACGACATCTTGAAGGACACGCGGGGGCGCTCGTGGGCGAAGGCGAAGGTGGGGGTCGCGGGCTGAGGGCGACGCACACGCGGGCGCTCGCGCGCGACGGCGACGGTGAGGCCGCGGGCCGACGCGGAGCGGCCGGGGTTCGTTCGGGGGCCGTCGCGGTGGAGGGTCGCGAGCGGGTCGCCGGGGGTATCTGGGGCTTCTTACCGCGGCGGTCGCCGTGGATCGTCGCGGTCAGGACGCTGGCAATACCTGGGGATTCATGCCGCGGCGGTCGTCGCGGAGGGTCGCGGCTTGGACGCCCGGGGTACCTGGGGATTCATGCCGCGGCGGTCGTACGCCAGGAAGAAGGGCGTGTTCGGAGGATCGCCTCCCCGACACCCGTCCCATCTCGCCCGATCGAAACCAGCCCTGCGCCGACAACTTTCTTCCGAGACGTCACAGTGCACGCGGCGCCCCCGGAAGCGGCACCGATATCGCCCCTCCCGCCGGACTCACGCGTCGTCCAGGGAAGCGGCGACGTGTCGTCGCCATCGCTAGAACGGCGGTGGGTCCTCCGCGATCTGCGCGCCCAGCGGAGACGTCCAGCGCAGGTCGCCGGTATCGGGGTCGCGGGACGGATGCCAACGGGATTCGTGGCGAAGGCGGTGATGATGTCGACACTCTGGCGCAAGGTTGTCGTCATCAGTTCTGCCGCCGTCGATCCACGCCGTGAGATGGTCGAGATCGCAGTCTCGGGCGGAGCGTCCGCACCCGGGAAACACGCACGTCGGTGACGTGACCCCGAGCCAACGGCGCAGAGCGGTGGGCACCCGGTAAGTCGAACGGTCGAGCGCGAGCGGAACGCCGGTGAGCGGATGGGTGAGGACGCGGACCCACGAAGTCGCCTCGCCCGCGAGCCGACGAGCGGTATCGAGGTCGATCGGACCGTAGCCGTCGAGGACGGCGGGCTCCGTGCCCGCGCCCAGCAGGGTGAGCGCGGGGACGGTCACGACGACCGCCGCGCGCCGCGTCGACGCCGGGGTCGCCGCGGTCGGTGAGAGGGGTCCCGCCGGGGCAGCGGGCGTCGAACCACGGACCGCCGAACCGCCGCTCCCCGAAGCAGTGCCCACCGAACCACTGCTCCCCGGAGCACGCGATCCCGAGCTACGGAGGGCGGAAGTTCCGTCAGCTGAAGAATCCGTCTGCGTTGCCGGCGTCGTCAACGGCGTGGGCTGCGCGGGCGGCGCGGGCGACGTGGTCACGAAGTCGGCGAACACATCGGCTCGTAGCTGTGCGAGCGTCCGGTCCTCGTCAGCGGCGACCCTCAGGTGACGGGCGGCCCGATCGATCCGTGCCATGGCGGCGGCGGCGCGATCCACGGGCAGAAGGGCCGAGAGCGTCGCCATACCGTCGAGTTCGGCGGTGAGCCACACGCCGCGGTCACGCGTCGCGCGTCGATGCCGGGCCTCGAGAGACTCTCTGTGCACTCGCTCTCGCAAGGAGCGAGCGGCGGCAACGAAGCGGGCGGGCGGGAGGTGGAGCGCACGATCCAGCGCGCCTTCGTCGAAGGCCCGCCACGATTCATGTCCCTCAGACGCAGGCGTTGCACAGGAGGGATCCGGGGTCAGCGCGCCATCGCCCGCAGGGCAGTCATCGTTGGCCGAGTCCAGCTCGGCGGAGCCGAGCCCGAGCTCATCCGGTGACTCCGGCGGTGTGGCGGTCGGTACGGCCACCGTCACGACTTCCGCGTCCGGCAGCGACGTCGCCAAGCGTGCCGACTCGATCGCGTGACGCTCGGAGATGCTCCCCTCCACGAATGCCGCCCAGACCTCGGGGCAGCGCGTCTGCAGCGTGTCGGAGTTGGCGGCTCGCGCTCGCACGGTCTGTTCCGACACGCAGAGTCTCGTCGCCATCTCGGCGATCGCGGCTCGCTCCGCCATGTCACGTCGGTCACGTCGCACGGCGGCGACCGTACGCCCGCGCGTGTCGTTCCACGCCAGATCGAGAGTGGGATCGGGACCCACCCACGGCACGGGGTCTGCCGCCGCCCGAGCGAGCACGAGCCGGACGAGCCGGTACTCCGCGGCCGTCGCGCGGTGTCGTTCGCGCACCCTCCGCTCCAATTCGTCGAGGAGCTCCGCGGGGGCCGCACAAGAAATCTCAGGATCGAGAACGCCGATCGTCTCGGCGTCGAAGGCGCCTGGGTCGACGAGCCCGACCTCGATCGCCCACGCAGTCTCGGCTTCCATCCGCAGGTCTTCGTCGCTTGGCCACGGCACGCCCCACGCCGTGCACACCGACTGTTGCCGGTTGCTCCGAGGTGCCGTGATGTCCATGATCCAACGCTAGCGAGGGGGTCCGACATCGGTCCCGGGCGCCGTTCAGTCCTCGCGAGAGGGGTGCCATCCCCTCACCGCGAGGACAGCGCCGTCCCACCCTCGGCCGAGAAGCGCCGCTCATCCCCGGTAGACGGGCGCCGCTCCATCCCCGGGGTGGTGACATCGGACGCCGCCGCAGCGCCACATCACGCCGCCCCGAGCCGCGAGTGTTTGACTGGGCAGATGCGGGTTGAACGTTGCCGTGCGAGCGACATCGCCGAGCTCACCGCCTTTCTTCGGGCGGTCGATCTCACGCTGAGCGGACTGGACGCGCCGACGGTTCGCCTGTGGATCGAGCGAGACGAGTCGGGCACGATCGTCGGCAGCACAGGTTACGAACTCAGCGTCGATGGCGCCCACGCGTTGATACGTAGCGTTGCCGTCGGCCCGATGCAGCGTTCGCGGGGGCGCGGCCGTGCTCTGGCCCTTCACGCGTTGAACCGCGCGGCCGAGGAGGGTGCGACCACGGCGTGGCTTTTCAGCCGCCGCTCCGGACCGTTCTGGCAGAGCCTCGGATTCGACCCCGCTGCTCGTGAGGACCTCGCGACCGCCCTGGCGGACACTCATCAGGTCCGGTTGTTCCGGGCGACCGGGCAGCTCGCTCGAGAAGCTGCGTGGTCACGGCCCCTCAGCGGGCCGGAGTCGAGCTGCGACGATCCGCTCTAACAGTTGCGATCACGGGAAGTACCGACGCGCAAACGTGGAGTCGACACGACGTCGTCGGTCACACCGTCGCAAAGGCGGCGGAAGCCAGCGCCTCCGCCGACGGCACCCCGACCACCTCGCCCACCCTCCACTCCCCCCACGCGGGCTGCGCCGCAACCTGCATCGCGACCGCGCGCACGAGTCCCACCACGCGTCCCGTCACGGGCGCGGCGCCGGGGTCGAGCGCCCGGCGAACGGCATCCAGGATCCCCACCAGCCGCTCGTCGTGGCACCGGGCATCGTCCGCACCGATCCACGCGAGCACTTCGGCAATGGTCCAATCGGGGCTGACTGGACCGAGAACGAGGGCTTCGTACGCGATGAGTTGGTTCATTGGACCAGAATCGGGGGCTATGACCCTCGTCGACAGAGCCACTTCCGCCCTGGTGGACCATCGCACGGCCACGGTGTCGGCGGAGCGCCTGGCCGAGCGTCTGGGCAGATGGGCCAGCGCCGACACCACGCTCGCCGCCGGACTCGCCGACGGCATCGCGCGCCTCGTCCGCGAGGGCGAACTGCGCGGCGGCGACCGCCTGCCCTCGGAACGCACCCTCGCCGCAACCGTCGCCGTCTCGCGCGGAACGGTCGTCAGCGCATACGCACGCCTGTACGACGACGGCATCCTGGATCGACGCCAGGGAAGCGGAACACGCATCGCCGGCGCCGCCCCGACCGCCGCGCGCCATGCCGCCGGGCGGGGAGAGGCGTTGTACGCCACCCTCCCCTCCAGCATCGACCTGCTGCGGGCCGTGCCCGCGATCTCGCCGCTGGCCGTCGACATCGTGCAACGGCACCGTCCCGTGCTGAACGCCCGCACCGCCGAGGCCGACCCCGCCGCTCTCGCGGACCTCCGCACGGCCATCGCGGCCGCGATGGCGGCCGACGGCACCCCGACGACTTCGGCCCAGATCCTCGTCACGCACGGCGCACAACAGGCGCTCAGCCTGCTCGTCGACGAACTCGTCTCCCCCGGCGACACGGTACTCACCGAGGAGGTGGCCTGGCCCGGACTCACGGATGCCGTGCGGCGGCGCGGCGGCCTCGTGCACGGCATCCGTCTCACCCCCTCCGGCATCGATGTCGAGGCGCTCGAGGCGGCGATCGTGGTGCGCCGGCCCGTACTGATCGCCCTGAACCCGCACAACCACAACCCGACCGGCGTGCAGACCAGTCCTCCGGTGCGTCAGCGCATCGCCGAGCTGTCCGCCGAACACGGGATCACGGTGGTGGAGGATCGCGTGCTCGCCCACGCGTCGTTCGACGGGGTCACCCCGCCCTCGCTCGCGGCCCTCCGACCCGACGCGCCGATCGTCGTCGTCGAGTCGCTGTCGAAGTGGGCCTGGGAGGGTCTGCGGGTGGGCTGGTTGCGTGCCGATCCGGTGCTCGTCCGCCGGCTGCGCGGCCTGCGGCAGAGCAGCGATCTGTCGACAAGCGTGCCCGCGCAGTTGCTCGCGCTCGACCTGCTCGCCGAGGCGCCGGCGCTCCGGCGGGATCTCGCCACGGTGCATCGCGAGGCGGCCGTCGCCGCGGGGAGGCTGCTCTCGGCGCACCTGCCCGACTGGGAATGGCGACCGCCGCGCGGCGGGCTGTGCCTGTGGGCGCGCCTTCCCTCGGGCTCGGCGGGGGCGTTCGGGCGGCACGCGGCGGGCTTCGGGGTGTCGGTCGCGGGCTCCGCCCAGTTCGCCTCCGACATGGATGCCGATGATCACATCCGGATCCCGATCACCCCGGCGCCGCAGGTGCTCGAGGCCGGGATGCAGCGGCTGGGCCGGGCCTGGGCGAGCTACGTCGGGCGGGACGGAGGCCCACTATTATGAAGCGGTGACTTCAGATCTCCCGGAGCGGCGCGTCGTCCCCACCTCCGACATGCTCGCGGCCCTCGCCGTGCCGTCTCGCCTCGCGATCCTCTCCCACCTGCTCTCGGTCGGCGCGCAGACGGCCACGCAATGCGCGAACGCCGTCGGGCTCACGGCATCCAACTGCTCGTGGCACCTGCGGGAGCTGGCGAAGTTCGGGCTCGTCGAGCGATCCGCCGCCGACGCCGGCGACGCACGCAAGCGTCCGTGGCGGGCGACGATCACCGGGATCGACCTCGACGCCGGCGGGGGCCCCGGCGACGATCTCGCGCGAGCCGCCGTGCGCTCGGCGTGGTTCGCCGACACCGACGCCCGCTTCGCCGACTTCCTGCGGCACGAGAGCACGCTCCCTACCGCCTGGCGCGAGGCGGCCGTCATCAGCGACTACGCCGTGCTGGTCACCGCCGACGAGCTCGCGGCGATCGGCACCCGTATCGACGAGATCATCCGCCCCTACATCCGCGCGACCCGGGCTGAGACGCCCGAGGGCGGCGCGGTCGCGTCGGTCTCGATCCGCGGCGTCGTGGATCCCCGATTCATCGACGGCGCGACATGACGGCCGGGACCTGGCGCTATCCCGGCGTGGTCCGTCTCGTCTCGGGAGGAGCCGTCGCCGAGACGGCCGACTGGATGCTGCTGGTCGCGCTCCCTCTGTTCGTGCTCGGCGTCACGGGATCTCCCCTCATCACCTCGATCGTGTTCGTGCTGCAGGCGCTGCTCTCCGTCGCCGCCGCTCCCCTGGCGGGCCTGCTCATCGATCGCGCCGACCCCTGGCATCTCATGGGCGGCACGGCCGCCGTGCAGGTCGTCGCGGTCCTGCCCCTGATCTTCGTCGACTCCGTCGCCGACCTGTGGATCGTCTACCTCGTCGCGATCGTGCAGTCCGTTCTCGGCGCGATCATCGAGCCGGCCCGCCCGAGCGTGGCCGCGGCCCTCGTGCCGCCCGCACACGTCGCCCCGGTGAATCAACTTCTCGGCGTCGGATCGGGCCTCGCTCGTCTCGTCGGCGCCCCCATCGGCGGGCTGGTGCTCGGTCTCGGTGGCGTGAACGCGCTGGTCGTGGCGACCGCCGGGGCCTATGCCGTGGCATCCGCGGTGCTCTTCATCCGCGCGACGAAGCGACGTGATGCCGCGTCTCCCCCGCCCGCCGACCTCGCGCCCCCGCAGACGATGGAGAGGGATGCCACCGGCGCGCCGCCGCGCACCACGTTCTTCGCCGAACTCGGATCGGGTCTGGCCATCGTCGCCGCCGACAGCGTCCTCCGCAGACTGATGGTGGTGGCGATGCTCATGTCGCTCGCGCAGGGGCTCTTCACGATCCTTTTCGTGCTCTTCGTACAGCGCTCGCTCGGTGGCGGCGACACCGAGGTGGGCATCCTCCGCGGCATCCAGGCCGTGGGGGCGCTGATCGCCGGACTGGGCCTGATGGGCGTCGTCGGACGCGTCGCGCCGTGGCGGCTGGCCGCGGCGTCCATCCTCGGATTCGGGGTGTTGACGCTCGCGATCTGGAACCTCCCCGCCGTGACGACGTGGTTTCCGGTGTACGTCGTGCTGTTCGCGCTGGTCGGCGCGCCGGGGCTGGTCGCGATGACGGCGATGCTCACGATCGTCGACCGCGAGACGCCCGCGAGCCATCGCGGACGGGTGACGAGCCTGCTCTTCGCGGCGCTGACGGCACTGCAGGCGGTGGGCACGCTGCTCGGGGGGTTCGTGGGGTCGGGGCCGGCGTTCGCGGCCTCCCTGCAGGTGCAGGGGGCGCTCTACGTGGTGGCGGGGCTCCTCGCGCTGACGATGACGCGTCGAGGTTCCCGCTGAGCCTCGGGAATGTCCGCCGGCCTCTCTACGCTGAGGTCAGGGGCACGGCGAAAGGCGGGACGCATGCAGGGACTCGAGATCACGGTTCTGTTGGGCCTCGCCATGCTCGTGGGCACGGTGCTGGCGCCGCGGCTGCGGGTGGCGACGCCGCTGGTGCTGCTCGTCATCGGCCTCGCCCTCGGGTTCATCCCCGAGCTGCGACAGATCGAGCTTCCTCCCGAGACGGTGCTGCTGCTGTTCCTCCCGGTCATGTTGTTCCGCGAGGCGTGGACGACGTCGCTGCGCTCGGTGCGCCGATCCCTTCGCTACATCATTCCGATGAGCACCCTGCTGGTCGTGGCATCCGCCTTCGCCGTCGCCGGCGTCGCCACCTGGATGGGGGTGCCGTGGGAAGCCGCTCTGGTGCTGGGCGCCGCCGTCGCCCCGCCCGACGCGACCGCCGTCGCCGCCCTCGGCCGACTGCTCCCGGCCAAGACCTTCATGAAGCTGAAGGCCGAGAGCCTCACCAACGACGGCACGGCTCTGGTGCTCTACGCCATCGCCGTGGCGCTGCTGCTGGGCGACCAGATCACGCCGCTGCAGATCACGGGCATGGTGCTGCTGTCGTACCTCGGGGGCGCTGCCGCCGGCATCGCCGTCGCCGTTCTGGCCTTCTTCGCGCTGCGCCGCATGCAGTCCACGCTCACCATCAACCTCACCCTGGTGCTCGTGCCGTTCCTGGCGTTCCTCATCGCCGAGATCATCGAGGCGTCGGGGGTGCTCGCCGTCGTCTTCGCCGGTCTCATCGTCGCGTGGGTGTCGCCGCGTATCACGACCGCGATCTCCCGCCGGGCAGCGGATGCCACGTGGCCGTTCGGCGTCTACCTGCTCAACGGCGCGCTCTTCGTGCTGATCGGGCTGGAGGTGCAGCTCGTGCTGCACGAGATCTCACCGTCCGAGATCGGCATCCTGCTCCTCATCACGGTGGCGGCGTGGGTCGCATTGTTCGTCGTGCGCTACCTCTTCCAGTGGCTGTTCTCCCCGTTCTCGCGCCCAGCGGCGTCGGCGTCGCGCTCGCTCCGGCACCGCTCCCGGGTGGTGAGCACGGTCTCGGGCTTCCGCGGTGCCGTGTCGCTCGCCATCGCGCTCTCGGTGCCGACCGTGACGGCCGCCGGCGATCCCGTGCCGGGCAGGGATGCCATCGTCTTCGTCACCGCGGGCGTCATCGTCCTGACCTTGCTGGTGCAGGGACCGCTGCTGCCCGTCGTGATCCGTTGGGCGAAACTGCCGAGCGATGACGCGGCCATCGAAGAGTACGAGCTCGCCGAACGCGCCATCTCGGGTGCCGCGCTGGCCGCACTCGACGAGCTGGCCGTCGAGCACGGGGTGAGCGACCGGGTGCGCGACCGCGCGCGCCGCGAGGGCTACGAGCGACTCGAACTGGCGAATGCGAGGGCCGTCGCCCGCCAACGCGCGGCGGAGGAACGCGACCTCGCCGAGCTCGATGCGTCGCTCGGCGACGATGCGCCCTCGGCCACGGGACCGATCCCGCCGGGCGCCTCCGATGAAGACGACGATCGTGCACCGTCGCCGCGCGTCGTCTCGCGACCGCTCTCCGACGCGGGTGGAACCACGGACTCCTCGGCCGGTGCAGACGCGGGAGCGGGGACGGCGAGGCAGATGACGGGGCCCTTCGAGATGCTCGCCGTCAGCGACGACATAGACGTCACCCAGCGCTCCCCGCTCCTGCGCCACAAAGAGGCGCAACGGTTGCGTCTGGCGGTTCTCGACCGCAAACGCGAGGTGCTGCTGCGTCTGCGCCGCGAGGGCACCATCGACGACCTCGTCGCGAGGAAGATCCTCGCGGGCCTCGACCTGGAGGAGATCCGCGCCCGCGGCCTCGACAAGACGGTGGAGTGACCCCGGGCGGGGCACCGGTATGACGGCGCGCGGGCGGCCGGGGTGCGCGGCGGCGCCGTGGCGACGCGTGTGCCCGCCACCAGGCCCCGCTCGTCGCGGGTGCGCCCGGCCGTCAGGCCCGCGATTGCGCGGGCGGCCCGGCCGTCAGGCCCGCTCGTCGCGGATGCGCCCGGCCGTCACGCCCGCGAGTGCGCGGGCGCGCCCGGCCGTCAGGCCCGCGAGTGCGCTGACGCGCGCTGTACCTGGTCGGTGGTCGGGGTGACGCCGGTGTACCGCGCGAACTGGCCGGCGGCCTGCAGGGCGATCACTTCGGCTCCCGTGATCACCGCTTTACCCGCCGTGCGCGCGGCGCGGATGAGCGGCGTCTCGGCCGGGAAGGCCACGACGTCGAACACCGTCTCGGCCGCCGCGATGTGCTCCGGCGTGAAGGCGAGCGCGTCGGCATCCGGTCCGTCCATCCCGAGCGGCGTGACGTTCACGATGATGCGTGCGCCGGGTTCCGGGTCGTCGGCGACCCAGCTCGCCCCGTACGCCTCGGCGAGCGCCGTGCCCGCCGCGCCGTTTCGTGCCACCACCGTCAGGTCGGTGAACCCCGCGCCGTGGAAGGCGGCGACGACGGCCTTGGCCATTCCCCCCGAGCCGCGCACGAGGACGGATGACGCGGGGTCGAGCCGGTGGCTCTCGATCAGGCTCGCGATGGCCTCGTAGTCGGTATTCGAGGCGGTGAGCACTCCGTCGTCGTTGACGATCGTGTTGATCGAGCCGATCGCCGCCGCCGATGGCTCGATGCGGTCGACGAGAGGGATCACCGCCTCTTTGAACGGCATCGACACGGAACAGCCCCGGATGCCGAGGGCCCGCACGCCACCGATCGCCGCCGCGATGTCGGTGGTGGTGAACGCTTTGTAGACGAAGTCGATGCCGAGCTCCGCGTACAGGAAGTTGTGGAAGCGCGTACCGATGTTCGACGGGCGACCCGACAGCGAGATGCAGAGGGCGGTGTCTTTGCTGAGCTCGGGCATGGGTCTCATCTCGTCGCGCGGGCGGACCTCTCATGCTACGGCGGGGGCAGGGCTGAACGGGATGCCGCAGACGCGGTGCCACGTCGTGGATTGCACGCGCCCCGCTCGCGCGCGCTGCCGCGGGGCCTCCCGGCACGACGAAGGGCCGGAGCCTTGCGGCATCCGACCCTGTCGTGGTGAACCTCGCACGGAGGTTCGGGGCGATTACGCTCCCCCGTTGATCACCGAAAGGTACGACCCGAAGGGACGCTCGGTCTCGATGGCGGAGAAATCGTCGGCGATGCCCTCGTGAGGCGCATTCTCGTTCTTCATTCACCGAGTGTCGCGCAGGGACCGTCGGAGGGCAGGGCTCTTGACACTGCCTAATATCTCGCCTAGCTAACTACTTGGGTCTCTAGGGTTTCGATGCGCTGCTCGAGGTATGCGATGTAGTCCGCCATGTACGACAGCTTCGCCTCGAGTCGGTCCAGCCGAGGACTGATGTGGCCCTGATTGAAGCTGAAGGGCACCTTGAGCGGGTTGTCGGCGTCGATCTTCGCGATCACGGCACGCAGCCGGTTCACGTCTCCGGGCTCGTTGGTCATGCTCGCCAGCGTACGCTCGCGGCTCATTCGGCCGCAGGTGTTGACGGAGCGAGCATGATGATCCCCGCTCCCACGAGGGCGACCGCCGACCCGATGTAATCCCACATCGTGGGACGGAAGCCGTCGACCACGATCCCCCACGCCAGCGACCCCGCGACGAAGACGCCCCCGTACGCGGCGAGTACGCGCCCGAAGTGCGCGTCGGGCTGCAGAGCGGCGATGAACCCGTACGCACCGAGGGCCAGGATGCCGAGCAGCGCCAGCCACCACCCGCGGTTCTCGCGCACCGCCTGCCAGATCAACCACGCGCCGCCGATCTCGGCGACGGCGGCGAGCGCGAACAGGATGACGATGCGGGCCGTGGTCATTCCGCCATTATGCGGCGACGGGGTCTGCCCTCGTCGCGCGCGGTGCGCGGTCCACCGACCCCCGTGACGGGCCGCGGTCAGCTGCGTTACGACAGAACACACGGCGCGTGACGCTTGAGGAAAATTCGGCGGGGACCGACATTTTTTTGGCTAGATTTCGGACCGGAGGTGCTCATGTCCCGACCCCGAACCGTGACACACACCTACACGCTGCAGGGCGGCTGGCAGAAGTCGTCTGAGGGCGCGTTGACCGCCGACCTCGCCGACGCCCTGCGCCGCAGGGGCGTGTCGATGGTGCGCGCTCGGCGCGGACTGTTCGACGTGCGCGAGGTCTCGCTGCTGAACGATCCCCCGCCGCGGTGACCCCTCCTCGATTCCCCGCCCGGATGAGGTGGCGCAACGCAACCGCCGGGCGACTCGGGCTCCGCTCTGACACTCTCGATGAGTGAAAGCTTTCCGATGCCGAGTGTGCGGCAACGACCTGTACTTCGAGAACTCCGTCTGCCTGTCGTGTGGGACGGGCCTCGGCTACTCCCGGGACGAGGCGGACATCGTTCCGGTCGACGGCTACGGACGGTACGTGGATGCCGCGGGGCTCGTCTGGCACGTGTGCCGCAACCTCAACCTGTCGGGGTGCACCTGGCTCGCGCGATTCCCGGGCGGTCAGTGCTCGGCCTGCGATCTGACGCGGGTGCGTCCGAACGATGCGGATGCCAAAGGGCTCTCGCAGTTCCCGGTCGCCGAGCGCGCGAAGCGCTGGCTGCTCGTCGACCTCGACCGGCTCGGCTTCGCCGTGGTCGGGAAGGGCGAGGACCCGACGTACGGCCTCTGCTTCGACCTGCTGTCGAGCGTGGCCGAGAACGTCACGATCGGCCACGCCGACGGGGTGATCACGATGGATCTCGCCGAGAGCGACGACGCCTACCGCGTGCGTGTGCAGGAGC
This sequence comes from Microbacterium sp. Leaf151, assembly GCF_001424225.1. Lineage (GTDB taxonomy): Bacteria > Actinomycetota > Actinomycetes > Actinomycetales > Microbacteriaceae > Microbacterium. The sequence continues at coordinate 135,660 of NZ_LMOR01000004.1, forward strand.
AGCTGGGCGAGCCCTATCGCACCATGCTCGGTCACTTCCGTCACGAAGTCGGTCACTACATGGAGTGGCGCCTGGTCGAGGGCACCGCCCGCATCGGCGAGGCGCGGCGCCTGTTCGGCGATGAGACCGCCGACTACCAGGCCGAGATCGACCGTCACTACTCTCAGGGGCCGCCGGCGAACTGGTGGGAGCGCTATATCTCCACCTACGCCACCATGCACCCCTACGAGGACTTCGCCGAGACGTGGGCGCACTTCCTGCACATGACCGACACCGTCGAGACAGCCCACATCTACGGTCTGGCGCGCACGGGCGGCATCCAGGACTCCCCCTCCTTCCGCACATTCGTGACGGACACGTGGATACCGCTGTCCACCGCGCTCAACATGGTCAACCGGTCGATGGGCAAGGCAGACCTGTACCCCTTCGTCATCCCGGATCCGGTGCTCGACAAGCTCGACTTCGTCGCGTCGCTCCGGCCGGGGAGCTGACGGCGGGGGTTGGGCTCCGGGGCTGAGGCTCGGGGGCTGAGGCGCGGGGACTGAAACTCCGGGCCTGGGGCTCGGCGCTCGAGCCTCGGGCCTCGGGGACGGAGCGGAGGCTCGAAGCGCGGCGCCCGGGGCCAGGCGCTCGAATCTCGCCGCAGGAGACCCCAGACGCTCGGCCCCGGTAGTCTCGCGCCGTGCGCATCGTCGTTTCGGGGACCCACGCCAGCGGGAAGAGCACCCTCATCTCGGACTTCGCCCTCCGGCATCCGGGGTTCACCGTCCTCCCGGATCCGTTCGAGTTGCTCGACGACGCCTCGGACTCGCCCTCGGCGGCGATGTTCACCGCGCAGCTTCGACTGTCGGCCGACCGGCTGGCGGAGGAGACCGCGACGAACGTCATCGCCGAACGCGGACCCCTCGACTTCCTCGCCTACCTCCTCGCTCTCGCCGAGCTGTCGGGCCGCCCCCTCGACGACGGGATCCGCGAGCAGGTCATCGCACTCGTCGTCGCGGCGATGCGGACCGTCGACGTGCTGGTCGTCCTCCCGCTCACCGCGCGGGATGCCATCCACGTCTCCGACGACGAGCACCTGGAGCTGCGCGAGACGATGAACGACGTGCTGCTCGACCTCATCGACGACCCCGACCTGGTCGGCGGGCATCTGCTCGTCCGCGAGATCACGGGAACGCCCGAGGAGCGGGTGGCGGCGGTCGAAGCGCTGCTGCGCTGATCCGGCGCGCTGGCGTTTCAATCACGGCGGTGCGCACGGCACCCGCGGTGGCTGCGTCCGTCGAGCACCCTTTCACACAGGGCCGCCGAGCCCGTCGACACATCGCGCGACGGCACTCCGGTGCTATGAACGCGTCAGGGCAGGATGCTGTCGACGTATCCCCCGTCGACGCGCAATGCGCCACCGGTGGTGGCCGAAGCCAGCGGCGACGCCAGGTAGGCCACCATGTTGGCGATCTCCTCCGGCTCGATGAGGCGGCGGATGAGCGACTGCGGTCGCGCGGTCTTCATGAACTCTCGCTGTGCTTCCTCCCACGGCAGCTCGCGATCGACGAGCTCATAGACGAAGTCCTCGACGCCCTCCGTGTGCGTCGGGCCGGCGACCACCGAGTTGACGGTGACACCGGTTCCGGCCGCCGCCTTCGCGAATCCGCGGGAGACCGCCAGCAGCGCGCTCTTGGATGCGCCGTAGTGGATCATCTCCTCGGGGATGACGACGGCGGAGTCGCTCGCGATGTTGAGCACCCGCCCCCATCCGCGCTCCATCATGCCCGGCAACGTCAGGCGGATGAGGCGGGCGGCGGAGACGACGTTGGTGTCAAGGAAGCGATGCCACTCCGCGTCGTCGATGTCGAGCGCGGGGGTGGAACCGAAGATCCCGAGGTTGTTGACGAGCACGTCTATGCGCCCGACCTCCCGCACGAGCTGCTCGGCGCCCTCGGCGGTGGTGACGTCGGCGGCCACCCCTCGAACCCCCTCCCCGAGGTTCGACACGGCCTGCTCGACGCGCTGGACCGTGCGACCGTTGACGACGACGTCGGCCCCGGCCGCGTTCAGACTCCGCGCGATCGCCAGGCCGATCCCCTGCGTGGACCCGGTGACCACGGCGGTCTTGCCCGCCAGGTCGATGCTGATGGTCCTGCTCATCGTGTGCCCCTTCCGTGTGCTCACGACCGACGCTACTCTCGGTCCCGAACGGACGGAGGGGGATGACACCCCTCGTCTGCGAACAGGTGTTCGCCTACGCTCGCGGCATGAGGAAGATCGGTGGCATGGCGGCCGCGGTCCTGGCGGTCGGGATGCTCTCGGGGTGCGGCGCACTCCCCGTCCCGCCGTCGCGATCGGCCTCGGCGGCGCCGACACAGACGAGCTCGGTGACCGAAGACGTCCTCGCACAGGAATCCGCCTACTTCCGCGCCCTGCGCCAGCAATTGCCGCAGACCGATCTGTCCAACCCGGGCCTGTGGATCGACCTCGGCCAGGCGGTGTGCAAGGCGTTCGACGAGGGCCTCACTCCGAAAGAGGTCTTCGACTCGATCAAGGGCGGCGCGATCTCGGAGCCGGAGGCCAGCGCGGTCGTCGTGCTCTCCGGCATCCATCTCTGTCCGGAGTACGCGCCCGCGCCGTGAGCGCGCGCTGACGCGTGATGCCACCGTGCACGACATGCAATCGGAGCGTCTCCGGCTTCGGCCCTGGGCCGAAGAGGATGCGGCCTTCCACCGCCGGCTGTGGGAGGAGCGCGACCCGCGGGTCCCCGCCCGGCGGCGGATCAGCGCCGACGGTCACCCCACCCTGGCCGACATGCAGCAGTGGCTGCGCACGTACCGACCGGAGCCCGCGCCGGGTCTGTGCGTCGTGGAGCTTCGGGAATCCCGCATCCCCGTCGGATACTGCGGTCTCGTTGCGAACAGCGTCGGCACGCCCGAGGAGCCGGAACTGGCTTTCGAGTTCCTCCGCGCGTTCTGGGGTCGCGGCTACGCGACGGAGTCGTCGCGGCTGATCGTCGACCGGGCGGCTTCTCTCGGCTACGACCGCCTGGCTTCGACCGTGCGCGCCTGGAATGCCGCGTCGTTCCACGTGCTGGACAAACTCGGGTTCGTCGACACCGGGGAGCGGGAACGGGATGACGTTCACGGGGACTCGGTGCTCATGCGATTGGCGCTGAGGTGACGACGGACGGGTGGTTCCGTCTCTCTGCGCGGGGAGCCCGCCGCGCGGAGGTTCGGCAGACGGCGCGGGAGTAGCGTGGGAGGGGTGACGGAACCGCAGTGGCATCCCTCGGACGACGGCATCAACTTCCACACCCGCAAGTGGGTGAAGCCGGAAGACCTGAATGCGAACGGCACGCTGTTCGGCGGCAGCCTGCTGCGCTGGATCGACGAGGAAGCCGCGATCTACGCGATCATCCAGCTCGGCAATTACCGCGTGGTGACCAAGCTGATCTCCGAGATCAACTTCGAGGCATCCGCCCTGCAGGGCGACCTGATCGAGATGGGCCTGACCGCGACGAACTTCGGTCGCACGTCGCTCACGATGCGCGCCGTCGTGCGCAACATGATCACGCGCAAACGGATCCTCACGATCGAACGGCTGGTGTTCGTCAGCGTCGACGAGGACGGCCGCCCCACGCCCCACGGCTACACCGACATCACCTTCGACCGTGACAGGATGCCGCACGAGCATCCCGCGACCGGGAGCATCTCCCTGGAGTGAGGTCGGCGGTGACACGTCGCCGGTGAGGGATCACGCCGAAGGGCCCGTCGCTCGGGCACCCGCACCGCGCACGGAGAGATGAGGGTCTCATGACGCACACGATTCGAGTCGTGTACTGCACGCAATGCGCCTGGATGCTGCGCGCAGCGTGGATCGCGCAAGAGCTGCTGACGACGTTCCAGACCGAGCTCATGGGCGGCGGAGCGACGCTGGAGCCCGGCACCGGCGGGATCTTCGAGGTGCACGCCGACGGGGAGCGCGTGTGGTCGCGAAAGAGTGACGGCGGCTTCCCCGACATCGTCGAGCTGAAACGCCGCGTGCGTGATCGCATCGCTCCGGAGCGGGAGTTGGGTCATGCGGATCGGGCGGCGCGGAGGCTGGAGTCGTGATTCGACCGTTTCGGAAATCGGCCACGGGAGTCGTATTCATCTCACCGAAATATGACCGGGAATAGGTCCCTATAGCATCGGCCTCATGCCAGGCGCCGGAGCATTTCCCACCCCCGCTCGCAAGGGGTACCCGTTCCTCGATGGCGTGCGAGGACTCGCCGCTCTGGCTGTGGTGATCTACCACACGTTCCTCTTCACCGGCCTGTCGAATCAGTCGGAGGAGCAACTGCCGATCATCTACGTGATCGTCGGATGGGGATATCTGGGCGTACCCGTCTTCATCGTGCTCTCGGGATTCCTGCTGCGCTACTCGTGGCAGGCCGGAGCCAAACGCTACTTCCGCAGCCGCGCGCGCCGCATCCTCCCGCCCTACTACGCGGCCCTGGCCGTGTCACTCGCCCTGATCGCGTACGTCCCTCTGCTGCAGACGGAGGGCGGTACCGATTGGGACAGCAAGATCCCCGTCACGATCCCCTCCGTGATCGCGCACCTGTTCCTGGTGCAGAACTTCTCCGGCGCGTGGGCTGTGAACATCAACGGGCCCATGTGGAGCATCGCCGTCGAATGGCAGATCTACTTCCTTCTCCCGCTCCTGCTGCTCCCCCTCCGGAAGCTCCTGCACCCGCTCGCGCTCGCGGCACTGATGCTCACGGTCACGGTCATACCGCCCGTCGCCATCGGCGCGGGCACGGTGGCGCACCCGTGGCTGATCGGACTGTTCGCCGCCGGCATGGCGGCCGCCGAGTACGCACGCGGCGCCCACTACAAGGCCGTGCACGTCGGCGCAGCCCTCGCCTGGGTCGCGCTCGTGCTCGGCATCACCTCGCTCATCAAGAGCGACGAGGTGTCGGGGCTCTGGTTCTCCGAGACCGTCGCCGGCGTCGTCGCCGCGATCGCCATCGCTCTCATGGCCCGCGCCTACAACGAGAACCGCGCACCTCGAGCGGTACTGCTGCTCGGCGCTAAGCCGCTCGAGTACGCGGGCTTCGTGTCGTACAGCGTGTACCTGCTGCACAGTCCCCTGCTCGCCCTCGGGAACCTCCTGCTGCTCCCCTTGGGGTTGCCCATCCTGGCGCAGTGGGTTGCCATGACGTTCGTGGTCGCACCACTGGCGATCGCCGCCTGCATCGGCTTCTTCTACCTCGCGGAGAAGCCGTTCATCAATGACCGCCAGAAAGCGATCCAGCGGGAACTCCGGGCAGGGTCGCGGACGCCGACGGCTTCGAGCCAGCCGACAGCGACAAGCCGACCTGCCGCGTGAGTTGCGGGCGGGCCCCGTCAGCAGTCCCTGCAGTCGGTCGACGCGCCCCGGCTCACCCCGAGCGGCGACGGCCTGACGACGCGTCTTCACAGCAAACGAAAGAGGCCCGGAACCCTGCATCTCTGCAAGGCCCCGAGCCTCTTCTCGACCTCTTCGGTCGGGATGACAGGATTTGAACCTGCGACCCCTTGACCCCCAGGTGGCAGAAGTAGTGCCCATAGCCCACCTGACCGGGGTTTTTATGTTCCAGGAGCGTGCTCTGCGCGTCACGTTTTGCAGGGTTTGTAGACTGTTGGTCACCTGATTGGTCCACTTCACGCCAGGTCTCTCTCACCCTGCGCGATGGCCTCGCCGCCTTCACCAAGCGCAACAAGGAACTGCGAGGTCGTGAGCACCTCGTACGGGCGCGAGACCCAGTAGCCGGCTGGCGTCAGGTGGCGAGTAACGAAGCGTGTTTGAAGCACGTGAGCGCCGTGGTCCGGCAATGACTCCAGGCCGAGCTTCTTGGCTATGTCTTCAACGTAGGGCTTCAGCTCTGCCTCCTTGCGCGCGAGCTGTGTGGCGTAGCAAGGCTTGACCCTGCCTTTGTTCTCCGAGTCGCTGTAGAAGGTTCGCAGCTGGCGCGCTGTCTCTGCGAAGCCGTAAACGGAGGCGGGGTCTTTCGCCTCGATCAGCCAGATGTTCGGATCGCCGCTACGCCCGCAAACGAGGTCTACTTCTGTCGTCAGCTCCGGGACGCCCAGACGAGCGTGGTCGCCGGGCTTCACGCGCGCGATGGTCTTGAACCCAACTTCTTGAAGCTGCCGCTCAAGTGTTCGCTCGAACGCCTTGTTCCTCCCCGATCGTCTCTCGGCAAGAGCCTTGGACACCTTGTCAGGCACCTCGCCCGTCCAGGGAAGAACGCCCTGCGTCAAGTGATTGTTGTAGACGCTCAGGGTTGTCAGGAGATACTGCGGAGCGATCAGGATGGTGTCATCTGGACGTCTTACAAGCGGTTGGACGAGTAAACGATGTCTGCGGGTTCGTGTTTGCCACGGCTCCCAACTGCTGGATCGCAGTATGTCTGAGGACACCGTGAGCATTTGAAATGCGTTCCGGAGACGCAACCGCTGGTCTTCATCGAGATCACCGGCTGCTTCGAAGACCCAGCCGAGAGCCTCGTCCTCTGAGGCAAATGTGATGCTTCTGCCGTCGTTGAATGAATCCCATTGAGCGAGCGCCATCAAGACTATGAAGAGATCGGACGTGGACGCGCCGAAGGATTCCAGCATCGCTGGGTCAACGGCGTCCTCAAGCCCTCCTGCGCCTGCCTCGTCGTCATCTAGTACCGGACCGAGGCGGATAGTGGCTGCCGCCGTGTTGAGAGACCCTCCTTCCAGCGCCCATGAATCATCGGTCACGTGCTCGTCGTCTTTGAATGTGAGCTCGAATGCAGAACTGATCTCGATGATCGTGGGAGCAACCCGGTGATGCAGCCGCTCGCTCAACGTCGTCATTGTGCGGTACGCATCTGCGGCAGCCAGGAGCGCGCTCCAGCTCTGAGCCGTAACAGGCTGTTGCCCATGAACATCCGGGTTCAGCCTCAATGCGGCTTCGACGATGATCTCGTTGCACTGCCGTAGTTCGAGCGTTTCGCTGGCGAGCTCGGCCATGCGCGCCACTGGATCCCACTCCGTGCTCAGATTCTGGGCGACGCGGGTCAGGTTTCCTTGTTCTTCCTGGAGGTAGTCATAGACACGATTGAGTTGCTCCATCCCCGTGGCGACGATCACATCGGTGTTGTGCAACGCGATTCGATCGTTGAGCTGTTCCAGAGCTGCGGGCGCGAGATGGGTTCTGACTAGCGCATTAGCTTCGATCCCACGGTACTCGCCGGGTTGTATGCCCGTCGCGTGCAAGCGACGGGCGAAGGATGCAGTTGCTGCTGACCCGTCAGATGGGCTCAGCTGCCAGGGCCTCGGCAGATGGTTGAGTTTGGTTCGCGCGGTCTTCGTCTCGAGTATCAGGAATGGTCGACAGGTGAGCCATTCGCGTCCGATCTCTTGTGCAACGCTCTCACCGACGCCGCCGTACACAAGAAGCTGTTCGAGGGCGTTGGCTGTGAGCGCATTGGCTGCGAAGGGCTTGCCGTCGGCCTCCTGCACGAACTCCTCTATGTCGAAACTCCAGAGCGCTAGGCGCGGACCACCTTCCGTTCGAGTCCGCGAAGACGCGAACTCGACTACTTCATCGCCTCGTTCAACCGTCCGAAGCCGGAGCCGGTATCCGGGAGTTCCGAGGTTTTCGTGGGCATGTCGCCATGACTCACCGATTGCGTCGAAGGCGAAGATGAGGCCTCCACAGACGTCAAACAGGAACCGATGGTCCTGGTCGTCGGCCCAGGTTGGGTCGGACCTGACGACTGCGATCGGAGGCGTGATGAGAGGCAGGGACCATCCGATGCGATTGGGGGCATGGTGGGTTCCCCGTCGATAGTCGTATTCGCTCTCGGGACTACGAAACGATACGGACGCGACGTTGCCGGATGAGATTTCGGCCATCTCCGCGTGCCGCAGCGGCGGTAGTCCTGTTCCATGAAGCGCGATTTCTAAGCGCGAGAGAGCGATCGCGCGCTCCCACTCGGCTTCTCCTGCGTGCGCCTCGAAGTACATGTGTGTTGGGCTGATCCCGCCCTTGAAGAAGGTCTTGTCGTTCGTCCTCCATGGTTCCCAGTAGTTGATTGCTTCCCAGCCGAAGCTGGAGGGGAACTCTGGTGAACTCAAGTCGCGGACGAATCGATACAGGTCGTCGTCTGCTGTTGCTGTCTCCGCAATCCAGGTGAGGTCTTCCAGTGCGAGGGTTGCCTGTCCATGCGCCTGCGGAGCCATTAGATGGGATGTGCCGGCGACGATGACAAGCGGTACGACGCTCGCGCCTGGGAGCAACTTGATAGTGCCGCCGCCAGCGACCTGCGCTGAGATCGGACCGTCGGATGGGCCATGGTGCCGGACGCGGTCTGCCAGTGTGACGCACGCTGGAGACGACGGTCCTGTTCTAGGAAGATCTTCTGTGAAGAGGATCGATACCGCGATGAAGTTCGGCCCGTCGACGGGAACGATCCACTGGATTTCGTTCCCTGTCAGTGGAGGTATATCTTCGGGTGCTTTGGGGGGCGCCTCGATCAAGGCGTTCGAGAACCGCCAGAGTGCGCCGCGGATCGCATCGATGCAGGAAGCTCGGAGCGCTCGTCTGGCGTGGTTGTCGCGTTCAAGGCCATCGACAAGTTCCGTGACTGCGTGAGCAAGAACTTCGGGGACATATGTCGGCGGAAGCCATCGATACTGCCGGTCGGGCGTTGCAAGGCGATAACGCAAGGTTCGCCCGAAGGGGCTTGTGGGGCTTTCGTGGTTGTACTTTGCCGAGGCCGCGGGTGCGGTCATCCATTCAAGCGCAAGCAGATCCGCTTGGTCGAGTTGGAGCGATTCGAGCGGGTCAGCGGAAACGAGCCTGCTGGCGGCGTCCAGCTCGTTGACTGGAAGGTCGATTTTGTCGCCGAGTTCGATGTCCGGAGCCGGTTTCCACTCCGGCAGCAGAGTGTTCAGGCAGTAGTCCACGTACCTGAGCGCTACTCGGACAACGTTGGCGATCCCAAACTTGTGCCGCCGCACAAGTCGATCGTCGACCGCGTCGGCAAGTCGCAGAGCCCGGGATAGGTCGGCTATCGGCCTCTCGACCAAACCGGGCACGTAGCGCAGCAGTTCGTCATCGACTCGGACAGTAGCGACATTGGTGGGGTCGGTCGAGATGTAGTCCTCGTGCATGACACCGATGCCCTTGGACTCAGCCGCCGTGTTAACTAACTCCTGTACATCGGGGAGAGGCTCTCTCGAACTCTCGTTGGTATTGGAGCTCGCGCGAAGGCTGGCGGCGAGCGCTACGCCTGTCGATGTGGCGCGGTGCCGCGCGGCCGGGGACGAGGCCACTGCGAACAATGTGGCCCACAGCGGGTCAGGATTGAACTGACCGTAGGCTTGCGCAAGCTTGTCGAGTCTGGGCGCCGAAGGCTTGGTATGAGCGCGCTTCGGTTTTCTCGCCTTGCTGCGGCCCACGTTAGCCCCCAAGCCCACATCGAAGATGCAGCGCTCTGTCGCGTTCGCGTTGCTGCGGCCGAATCAGGCGCCCGGACGCCGGTCTATCGGGTCCTGCTCCGCCAATCTTCAACGACGAGAACGGATATCCAATGAGCGTCCACGACATGCTGGCAGTACCGGTGCCGGAAAGGTCAGCCACGACTCTCGCCCGGAAAATCTGAACCCTCAGCTTCAAGTGCGGTGACGAGGGTCGACACCACCGATGACAGCGCTGTTGCTCTCCTTATGACCTCGCTGTTCCAGTTCGGACTCTCGGCATCGTCTTCGCTGCCGTTGTCGGCGAAGCGAATGCGACGGAGTGTCCGCAGCGCCCCATCTCCGATCTTCTCCGCGTGCTTGGTCCAAGCCGCGCCATCTTCCTCGGCAAGTGCAGCCGCGCGGCCAATCAGCCCATGGACGAGATCGCCGGCGAGTCGATCGATGAGCAGTGCGGCTTTCAGCGTGGTGTTTGTCTCGGTCTCCTCGGTGCTTGGCTCGGCATCAGCGGCGAATGCGCCGAAGTATGCCCACGGTCTTCGGCCGGGTGCCAGCCTTTCGATTGCCGCCTCCACCTCGTCCACTTCAGCGAGAGGCAACCGGCCGCCGGGCAGCTGACGACGGAGCGACCAGAGGTGGAGGATTAGGTCGGCGACCTCAGCCTCGGCGATGCCTCTCTCAGATCCAGTCCTCTGTTCAAGGCTGGTCATGCGCTCCGCAAGATAGTGAGCTACCCAGCGTCCGAGCGTGTCGGTCTGTTCCAGCTCAGCCGCCAGCAGCTTACCTAGTTCCAACACTGCCGATGAAGTCGTTCCATCCTGTTCCTGGTTGGTAGGAGAAGACTCGGAAGTCGTTGTCATGATCGGCGTCACCTCCTTCATTGTCGTCGTCTGAGATGCCGGCGTAGCGAGCGCGACGATCTTCGCGCCTCACTCGTACTTCCACGATGAGCGCGGCATCGAGGCGTCCCAGCATCTGGTTGAGCGCTTCGGTCGTGATTCGGAGCCGGTTGCCTGATGGGCCGTGTGGTTCACGGCCGACGCTAATCTCCGCCCAGGTTTCAGACGCCAAGACGGCGTCCCCGTTCTCGCTCTCCCAGCGGAGGCCACCGTCCACGGATGTGATGCTGAGTGTCTCCACAATGTCCGCGGAAGGGCGAGGGAGCTCGGGCGTGAGTTCGGTGGCGAGGGGGTCCAGTCGATCAATGCCGCCTTCAGAATTCGGCGTTGACACCCAGCCGTGAAGGTGGAACGGAGGTGAAGAGAATTGGAAGTCCTCGTCGTCGAGGTCAGCTGATGGGATTCGGAAGCTCCAGTAACCGTCAGCAGTTTGCAGGGCACGCACAAGCGCCCCGGCGGCCTCCGGGTTGACTAGAGCTGTCGCGACGTTGATGCTTAGGGATCGGTCGTATTCGGTGACAGACGCCGATTGCCAGACCGTTACCCATCCGTCCGCGGGTTTGAGGGCGGCCAGGAATTCGGATTCGTGAACTTGGTTTCTTCCTCGTGGGCCGACGGTAGCCAATGGACCAGGGACCGAGCTTCGCTGATCTGTAATCCATCGCCCGTCGTGGCGTGCGATGTCGAAGTCGGCGAGCCATTCTAGGACGTCCAGCTGTTCCGCGTCGGGGTCGCGGTAAGGAGTCGCGGTCCGCATCAGTCTTCCGGCGATGGTGAGGGCCGCGTGACGTTCTAGGTAGTAGTCGAGGTCCTCAGCTTTGGGGATCTCCCACTTGTACCCATAAGTTTCGCCGTCCTGGTAAACAACTGCCGTCCGTCTCGGGTCCTCTAGACGATCGCCGTCGGCTCGCCATCCCCATTCGTCGAGGATGAGAGCGCTAGCCGCATCGAGCACTTCTTGGTGTGTGATGACGAGTGCTTTCGTCAGTTTGCCGAGGACGTACTCGTCGAAGTCGGAATGGAATCGATGCTCACCTTGCGGCGCGCCTTTCATCATTGGACTGGGGTGAGTGGGGCGATGCCAGCTTTTGAGGACCACGGGCTCTGCAAGCTTGGCGTTCCAGTCGGTCCCAATAGGACGATCAATCGGTGTGGAGGTCAGTCGTGCAATTGATGAGCAGTGCCTTTGAATCACGGCGTGGTCCGGATAGCGGTCGCTTAGTTCGATTACTGCGGACATGAGCGCGTCGATGGCAGAGGGATCGTCGCGTGCTATTCGCTTGACAGCGACTAGGAACCACTCTGCCGCGCTCATCTCGTAGTAGAGGAATCGTTCATCGGCGTACCCAGCTGCGTCGCCCCGTACGACGGCCGAGTTGAGCGCATTGATCACATCGCTCGCGCCGAGCTCGATGGCAGTGCGCACTGCGTGTGCGGCCTGCCAACGAACTGCTGAGCGCGGGTCGCCCAGCGCGGCCCAGAGGAAGTTGGCTACAGCGATATCGATTGGGTCCGCTGGCGTCTTCTCGATGACTGTTCTGGGACCAATTCCCAGTTCTCCCTCGAAGGCGGTGAGCGCTTCGCCGAGTACGCGGGCAGCAGTGGAAGGGTCGAGGACTGCTGAGGCTCCAGCTGCGAGCATGTAGCAGTGGTCGGCGTCGGTCAACGCTTGCTCAAGATTCAGGTGGTCGAGGGCGCGTTGGAGGAGATCGGTCGTGCGCACCTCCAAGAGGTCGGCCGCCGCAGGCAGGTCAAAGCTCATCCAGTTGTGGTGAAGCAGACGGGCGCCATGTCGATCGACGTAGGTGCTGACTGCCTTCTTCAGCGAGTCGACGAACGATTGAGCGGTTCGAGGACGCGCGAGGGCCGCGTTCAAGAGTTTGGCTAGCTCGTAATCGTTGAGGGCGTCAGAGCTCAATGCGGCGTCCAGGATCGGACCCCACTGAAGCACGGGACGCGTAAAGACCTCTGCGATGAAGAGGCTGTCACTGTACGAATGAGCCTCTTGCTGAAGTCGGACCGCCGCGTCCACGCCGCTTGTCTGAGTGAGGTCGAGTGCCGCGATCTGCGCCTTGCATTCCTCCAGCTGAGCGGCCCGTTCTGCTTCTTCGTCTGGTGTGAGGTCGAAGGTGGTTCTCCGAAACTCGTCAGGGTCATTGGCACGTGGGGGGTCAGGAAGTGAGGTTTGCGTGAGCTCGGCGTCGAGGGAGCGTCCAAGTCGGTTTGCGAGATTGTTCGCAGTAGACAGGGTTCTTGCGTTGAGGCCGCCGGATGCGTCAAGTTTGCGGAGCGCGGCGTTTAGATCAAGGTTGGTTGAGAAGGGTGCCAAAACTGTCGTGAGGTCTGGTCGTCCCGCGAACAGGGCATCATCCCCTTCGACAAGTCCCCTGAACTGCCAGTCGAGCGTCCCGAACCGGCGATCCCGCCACTGCCCGAGGACTCGGAGAACGTTGGTGCCCGAGACAAGCGCGAGCGCAGCGACAAGCTGGTGCTGGTTGAATCCGTCGTACACAATCGGTTCGACGGCCTCGCCGAGATGAGCGACACGCTCGGCGAGGGTGATCGCTTCCAGAGGATCGATGCCAGCAGCTGCCCGTGTGAGGGCGACTATTGCATCCCATCGATGAAGCGCGTCATCGCCCACTCCGGTAGCAGCTTTGACAGCTTGGTCGAAGTAGCTTTCAGCTTCGGCCGGGCTGAAGCGGTGCAGTCCCCGAGCTATGCGCACTAGCATGTCGGCCTTGCTGTCGGCCCCTTCAGCGGTATTGGTCAGAGCATGCCGCGCCGCGTTGGAGAGCTCGAGGACCGCCGCCGCGAAACGGGCGTCGCCACGCAAACCCAGGATCAGGTCGAGCGCACCGGCAATCGGAGCATCAGCAGCGATCGTCTGAATCGCTTGATTGCAAGCGGCTGTGACTGCTTCTTCCTCGGAGACCGCGCCGAGTAAAGGCAAGACCTGCCGAGCGATTCGATTGGACATCGACCAGAGATCATCTTGTGAGTGGCGTTTGGGGTAGCTCGCGATCACTGCTGCTGCGGCTTGCGGGTCGAGGTCGCCGCGAGCGTACTTTACCCAGGCACTGAGCCAGCTGAGCGCGGGCCGCAGATGGCGATTGAGGTCCTCGTCATTGGACTTCGCGGGATCATACTTGCCACGCTTCTCTTGAGCTTCAACAGGCCGGTAGTGACCGACATCGAGTGCCTCCCCCATGAGTTCCGCGCGCAACGCAACCGCGAAGAGGAGGCCCGATCGACCTGGACCATGCCTGTCACCAAGCCCAACGGGCAGCGAAGTTGGTAGGCATCCGGCAAGCCGTTCCGCGGCTACTGTTACGTCGACGATCGAGTGACGCACCGCAAGTGCGCAAAGCCATGAGGCGCCACGGAACGCGGTATCTTCCGCATTCCGGTGGTCGTAGTCGTCGGCGAGGAGGCGAGAACGGAATCGCTTCAGTTTTGTCCACACATCGCTGACGACATCCGCATCCATGGTCATGCCAACGCGCTGCATCTCGCCGAGAACGCCAAGCAGTAGCCCGGGATGGGTGGAACTCGCAATCAACTCCGAAACGTCCTCGTCACTGGCAGATGAAATGAGCATCCGAGCAAGCGCTGCGCTCGATTCCAGGACAAAGCGAGCTGGACGCCAACCTGCGAGGTATCGGGTAGCCGGATCTGGCCCGTCAGTTCGCAGGACCGCCAATGCGATGTGTGCCACGTGTTCTGGAGTGACGTTCTCGTCTCGCGAGTACCGTTCCCTCGGGGCGCGTACCCAGGCGGCGATAGCTGACGCTGCTTGCCGCGCTCTGCTCCTGGCTGTACTCGCACCTCCAGTAGTGTGCGCAAGCAACGCTGCCTCGGAGCCTAGTGTCGAACCCGGCCAGCTCTCTGGCAGTTCTCGCGACGCAATTAGTTCACCGAGCACTCGAGAGTCGATCCGTGAACCGGCTAGGTCAGGGTTGTCTCTGATGATCGTGAATTGGCGGGCCTTTCCTGCGCGTCCGGCGCCAGCGCGCATGGCGAGCTGGACGATCGAATCCGGACGGCGTAGCTGGACAGCGGCACGAAGACCAAACTCCACCCGGAGGTGCTCGACTTGGGTACGCTCGATGTCACTCGTTGACGGCAAAGCATCGTCCGTGGCGACAAGGGCAAGGAGTTCGTCATGGAGATTCGCACTCCAGAGAACCTCCGGCAGGGACGACGCGGCGTAAGCAGACGATCCGCTAAGCGCTCGTAATTGCGCCGCGGCCTGGGCCGCGACCTCCTGTGTTGCAGGGTGCCGCTTCCGGAAGTACGTTTCGGTCGGCTCGTCGAGGAACTGGACACTTTGCCCATCCAAGATCAGGCCTCTACCAAGGTCTGATATGAAACTACGCACACCCGCGGCCTGCGTGCCAGCAAGTTCCGCAAGCACGTCCAACGGAACACTCGGACGCAAGAGCGTAAGGAGTTGTGCCGCACGTTCGAGTTCTACTCGCGATCTACCGGCGTTGTTGAAAGCGTTGGCGACCTGCTCTTGCATGAGAGAGTCAAGCGCAGATGTGGCGCTCGCAATGCCCGTGACTCGACCAAGAGCATCATGAATCGTCGCGGTTTCAAACAACACCGTTGACACGACTCGCGGATTACCCGCAGTTCGATCATAAATCTCTGAAACGTCCAGATTGGTCGCCGACGGGTGGGAGCTTGAAACAACTTTCGCCGTCTCTTCGGGAGTAAAGGCCGGCAATTCGAACGAAGCCATGCCAACCGGAGCCTCCAGGCGATCGAGACGCTCTGGTCGACAGGTGAGCACGATGCGGACATTCGAGGGAATATCGGCTTGCAGCCTGAGGAGGTCGCGCACAAACGGTCTGGAATCTGCGTTGTCCTCGGCTGCGATCACAGCATTGTCGGCCGCGTCCACGACGATGACCAACTGGCGATTTCCGCTCTGCATGAGCATCTCGCTTGCCTGATCGAGCCGACGAACGAAAGCCTTGGTGTACTCCTCGGGCGCGAGATTCCCGGCATGAACGATCGGAAAGCACAGTCCCAGGCCGGCCATCTCAGTCGCAAGTTGAACGAGCCCGTCCCTGTGACGATGTCTCGGGTGAGCCGGATTCCGATAATTGCCGTTCCCGAAGCAGTCGTAGATGATGACGTCGGCACGATCAGATACGAGGTCTGGCAGCGCCCGAGCGAACGTGCTCTTACCTACGCCGCCCTCCGCAGTAACGATTATCGATCCAGTGGCTTCGAGAATCCGGTCCGCGAGATCCCTGTAAGCATCTCGCGCGATGAAAGGTGCGTCGTCGAGCAGGCACGGCGCCGGAGCAAGCTCATCCTCTCGGCACCCAAACGCGGTGAGGACATCTGCCCTCAGGATTGGGCCGTCCGACTCGGTGCTCGCTCGCGAAGCGACAAGGTCAACAAGAGAGGCAGACACGCGAAGGTCAGCGTCGGCAGTGAGGCCGCCAACCTCTCGATCAAGCCCACGCCGGAGAGCTGTAATTCCAGGCTCTGCGCCTCGAAGGTCGAGCCGCGAACAGAGGGACGCCGCCGCAGCGACGGTGAGTTGCGCAGCATCCTTCAGCTTGGCGGCCGGCGATCCTTCTGCGGGCGACTGACCAGTCGCCAGATCGCGCACGGCAATGATCGCTTCTAGGGCGATCGGCTTGTTCGTGACGATAGAGAAACGAATGGTGGCATGGGGGTGCTGCGTATGTAGCGCATCGTCAAGCTGAGCGAACTTGCTGAAGACCTTGCCGACCTCTCCCAAAGTGAGATTTTCGTCAGAGTGCAGCGTCGAGTGCTTGAATTGGCGCACTTCCAGCGATGTGAAGTTCTCCTCTGGGGGGCCGTAAAACTCGGTAAGGTCTATGACTTCGGAACCGTCTGGCTCCTCCTCCGAAGAGGTTGGGCCAGCTCCCTCCACGAACACCTGCTGGAGGTTGGACGCTGGGCTCAAGAGCTGTAGTAAGCGAGCCGCACCCCAGGTGTAGTGGAATCGATCACCGTCGCGTGAGGCGCGCACGCGTGCCGACGCGGTGGATCTGCTTCGCTGAGTGCATGCGCCCTTCCCCGCAGCCACTCTTCATCGCTCCCCGCGGATCGGACAGCGCCAAGCTGAACTCGGGTGACGACTTGTTGTGTCGGTACTGGGTGACATCACCTGGCGGGAACCTCCTACCCGTGACCGGGTCACCTACTGTTCGTTCGATATCGATTCATTTTCGCGCATCCGCATCTCCACTCCCAGGCGACACGCGCCAAGCGGCCGATGGCACCCGCTCTTCTCAGACCGCTCCCGCAACGTGGGACGTAGCTGGTCGCGCACGACACCTCGCGGCACACTTATTGCGACTGCTTCGATTGTTTCGATTAGGAGGTTGGGCTGATGAGCGACATAGCGACTCTGGTTCCCGAGTCGGCAGACACTGAGTTGGCGGCCTCCGCTCTGCGCGGGCTCGACGCCGCACTCGACGCCGAGGGCCCGGTGCGACTACGCCTGGCTGGGCAGGTCGGCGAGTTGGAGGTTCCCCGGTCTGCGCTCGCCGCGCTGGCGCAGGTGCTCGACAGCTTCGCGCACGGCGAGGGCGTGACCGTTCTTCCCTCGCAAGCGGCGCTGACGACCCAGCAGGCCGTCGATGCGCTGCATGTATCGCGCCCGTTCCTGATCGGCTTGCTCGACGCGGGACAGATCGAGTACCGCACGGTAGGCACGCACCGTCGTGTCAAGGCGGCGTCACTGGTCCGCTACCTGCGTGAAGACGACAAGCGACGCCACGCTGCTGCTGATGCGCTGACCGCGGAGACTCGCGAGCTCGGATTCGCCTGATGCAGGTCGTCGTCTACGACGCCAAGGTGCTCTACCCATCCACCCTGCCGGACGGACTGATTCGCGTCGGACTTGCCCGGCTGGTACAACCGAAGTGGACCAAGCAGACCCTCGATGAAGTGTTCCGCAACCTGCGCGCGAACCAACCAGACCTCGACCCCGTGCGGCTGGATCGAACCCGCCGCCTGATGAACGACGCGATCCGCGACGTGACCGTGACCGGCTACGAGCCCCTGATCGACCAGCTCGACCTCCCCGACGTCGACGACCGGCACGTGCTGGCCGCCACGATCCACGCCGAAGCCCCGGTGATCCCCATCCGCAACGTCCGCGACTTCCCCGCCGACCGGTTCCGACGTTGAAGAAGCTCGCGGACGCGTGCGGGAAGGTGCACCAGTCGTATTCCGATCACGTCATGCTCGCCGCCCTCCTCGCCGCCCGCGGCTCCGAAGTCGCAGGGATGCGGGCCGGGGACGTGGACTGGGGCAACCGCATCGTCTGGATCAGACGACAGCACTACCCCGGCAGAGGCGGCCTCGTCGTCAAGCAGACCAAAGGCCGCAGAAACCGCCCCGTGCCGATGCTCGACGCGCTCGAACCCACCCTCGAACGTCTCACCGAAGGCAAGGCGCTCGACGATCCGCTCCTGCGCGGGCCGCGCGGTGGCGTCCTTGCCACCGCCACCGTCCGCGACGCGACGCACTGGGACGACCTGGTGGCAAAGCTCGGGTTCGACAACCTCACCCGGCACGGGCTGCGCCACACCGGAGCGACCTGGATGGCCGACGCCGGATTAGCCCTGCACGTGCTCCAAGAGATCCTCGGGCACCAGTCGATCGAGACCACCAAGGGCTACCTGCACCCCGACCATCGACACCTCGCCGAGCCGCCAGACAAGCCAACCAGTTCCTCTTCACAGCCCCCACCAGAGGGGACACCACCCGCCGCGACGGACCCCGCCTGTGACCGCCCGCGAACCCACGCTCCGACCCTCCAAGAGAGGGCCGGAGCACCGTCCTGCCCGGATTCTGGTCCACTCCGCGGGCACCTTCTGGTGCACTTCGCGGGCGAGAACGCCGAACGGGATTGGTCCACTTCGGCGGCGGCCGGATCGAGCAGCCCGAGCGAGTGGACCAGCCAGTGACCACTCCCAGAAACGACGAAGCCCTGGTGAAAGTTGCCTCTCACCAGGGCTTTTTGTCGGGATGACAGGATTTGAACCTGCGACCCCTTGACCCCCAGTCAAGTGCGCTACCAAGCTGCGCCACATCCCGTTACCCGCGAGCGGGCAACTCGTCTATCTTAGCCGCTCCGTGGGCGTCTCGCGAACCAGCGGCGCCCCGGGCGTGTGCGGGCCAGACGAGATCGGGCGGGCCGGAGCATTGCCAATGTCGGACCCCCTCGCTACGGTCTCGGACATGACGATCGAGATCCTCCCCGCCACCGGTGACCGATTCGATGACGCCGAGATCGCGCTCGACAGCGGCGACGGCCCCGAATGCCAGTGCCAGTGGTGGCTCCTGCCGAACGGCCCGTGGAAAGACGCCTCCATCGACGACCGCACCCAGATGTTCCGCACCGAGCTCGAGGGGCACCGCCCACCCGGACTCATCGCCTACGTCGACGGCGAGCCCGCGGGCTGGGTACGGGTCGGGCCGCGCACCGCGCAGCCGCGCCTGACGCGCACCCGCGACGTCACGGCATCCACCGAAGAACCGCTCGACGACGACGACGTCTGGGCCGTCTCGTGCTTCGTCGTCCGCACGGAGCATCGCAAGAAGGGCCTGACGGCCCGACTCCTGGATGCCGCGGTCGCCACCGCCCGCGAGGGAGGCGCCCGCGTGGTCGAGGGCTATCCGCTCGACCCCGCCGCGGCGAAGAGGTCGTCCAATCAGCTGTTCCGCGGCATCCTGCCCGTCTTCGAGGCGGCGGAGTTCACAGTGGTCGACCGACCGAAACCCGACCGCGCCTCGTCGCGCTGACCCTCCGCGATTGACCGGCCGGTTTGCCCCTGGCCGGCCAAGCGAAACCGACCCCGCGCTCGTCTCCCTGACCCTCCGCGACTGACCGGCCGTCTTACGATGGAGGTTCGCCGAACGGGGACCCCACATGACGGATGCCAGCACCACCGCGCGCGTCGACGCGTGGCTGTGGGCGATCCGCGTCTACAAGACCCGCTCAGCGGCGACGACGGCGTGCCGCGCCGGACACGTGCGCGTCAACGGCGAGCGGGCCAAGGCCGCGCAACCCGTCCGGCCGGGCGATGAGCTGCGAGTGCGGATCCAGGGGTTCGACCGCATCCTCGTCGTGAAGAAGACCATCGCGAAGCGCGTCGGCGCGGCCCTCGTCGCCGAATCGGTCGACGACCGTACTCCCCCACCGCCGTCGAAGGAGAGCATGCCGTTCGTGCCCGTCCGCGACCGTGGCGCCGGGCGACCCACCAAACGCGACCGTCGCGAGATCGAGAAGCTGCGCGGGCGCGAGCTGGACTGACTTCTCGAGCCGCGAGGGGCGCCCCCGGCTGCAGACCTTCTGTCATGATTTCCTTCATCGTTCGGAAGGAACCCGATGCCGTCGTTCTTCGACCTGCCGATCTGGGTGGGACTCCCCATCTTCGTCCTCGTGGTCGTCGCCGTGTCGAGCCTGCTGGTCCTCGCCCTCCGCGGATGGGTGCGCAGGGCGTCCGCGGGCCGGGGCGAGTGGGACCGGGTGCTCAGCTACGCGGTCGGCGCCTACGGCATCATCTACGGCGTGACGCTGGGCCTCATCGCCGCCGGCGCGTACGGCAACTTCGCCCTCGTGAACAGCGTCGTGGTCAAAGAGTCCTCCTCGGTCGCCGTCCTCTACCGTGATGCGGCGTTCCTGAGCGAGCCCGCGTCATCCGAGCTCAAGGACGCCCTGGTCGCCTACACGAACGCCGTGATCACCGAGGACTGGCCCCTGCAGGAGCAGCAGATCACCCCCGAGACCACCGACGAACACGTCACGGCCATCCAGCGGGCCATCGCCGACTTCGAACCCGCGACCGACTCCGATGTCGTGGCGAAGTCTCAGACCATCGGCGCCTTCAACACCTTCATCACCGACCGACGCGAGCGCATCTCGCTGACACACTTGTCGCTGCCGTGGATGTTGTGGATCGTCATTGGCGTGGGAGCGCTGTTGAACGCGGTGCTGCTCGCCCTGATCGAGGTCAGAGACCTGCGCATCCACCTGCTCATGAGCGGGCTGATCTCGACGTTCCTGGCGATCCTGGTCTATTCGATCGCCGGCTTCGACCACGTCTATTCGGGGCCGATCGCGGTGACGCCGGAGCATTTCCGCGAGCTGCTCACCGGGTTGTTCCTGCAGTCGCCTTAGGCCGCAGTCTATGCAGCCGGCCGAGACAGCATCCCTCGTCAGCCAAACCCATCCCTGCGGTCAGGCCAAGGCGACGTCTCACCTCAGCCAAGCCGGTCCATATGCCGGCCGAGGCAGCTTCGCCCGTCAGCCGAGCTGGTCGCGCAGCCAACCCGCACCGCGCACCGTCGCGCCGAGGGCCTCGACCCGCGCCGCCAGGCCGCGGTCGCTGGTGACCACGACGACCGGGTTCCACGTCGCCACCAGGTCCTCCGTCACGGCCACGATCCGATCGTCGCCCGACGCGGGTGCCCGCCACACCGCCACACCGTCGTGATCGATCTCGGCCGCACGCGCCTCGCCCTCGAGCACGGCGCCGACGAAGGGGAACCAGCGCGTGGCCGGGAGCCCCAGCTCCTCGGCATCCACTCCCCCTTCGGCCAGGGCGGACAGGCGCGTGAGCAGGCGGCCGGCGGCTCCCGCGCGGTCCTTCCACCACCCGTCGGGCACCGAGCCCACGACGTTCGCCGCGTCGACGAGGATCGCGGGGCGCGCCTCCAGCGCCGCCCGGAGTGCGGGCCACGCGGACGCGAATCCCGGATGCAGCGGAAGCGCGTCGACCTCGTCGACGGGGACCCACGCCAGCGCGACGCTCTCCGGGTCGCTGATCACCGGCTCGAACGGTGAAGTGACATCGGCGACGAGCGTCGTGTACGACCAGATGCCGAGGTCGAGCACGCTCTCGAAACGGGCCTGCACGGCATCCTCGGGCACGCCCGCCTCTTCGCCGGACTCGCGAAGAGCGCCGTCGCGCGCTGACTCGCCCTCGTGCCGCGCGCCGCCGGGAAGCGCCCACGTGTCACCGAAGTGGCTCCACGACACGCGATGCTGCAGCAGCACACCCCGTTCGGCGTCGAGGGCTAATAGGCCCGACGCGCCGAAACGGCCCCAATACTTCTCGCCGGTGGGCGCGACGACCCACGCGTCGCCGGGGTCGCGGGGACCGTGCGGACGCCGCGGTTCACCCGGGGCGGGAGGCTCGATGGTCATCGCTCTCAGCCTCGCACACCCGCACCGCGCGGGCGTCGGCGAACGTCACATCGCGCCGCGTAGACCCGCGCGGGTGTGCCGGCCCGAGGCCTTCGCACAGCCGCACCGCGCGGGCGTCGACGAACGTCACATCGCGCCGCGCAGACCCGCGCAGGCGTGCCGGCACGAGCCCCCTGCCCGCCGGCACATGCACGGGCTGAGGCGTCGACCGGCGCCGTCACCCCGACCCGCTCGCAGAGACCCCGGCTGCGGCGTCGCACCTCACCGATCGAACCGCGCGCCCTCGGGACGCGGCCCGAGCACCGTGAAGACGACGAGCACCAGGATGCCGATCAGGGGCACGAGCCCGATGAACACCCAGAAACCGCTGCGGCCGGTGTCATGCAGCCGGCGCACGAGCACGGCCAGCGTCGGAAGGAACGTGCCCACGGCCCAGACGAGCCAAACCAGGCCGAGGATGACGCCGAGGGGGCCCGTGATCGTCGCCGACCCGTCGGCTTCGATGCGGATGCCGTCGGTGAGCGTCGGCAGGGCGTTCAGCACGGTGCCGACGACGGCACCCACGAGAACCCACCACCAGTACTCGCTGCGGCTCGCTCGGCCCGAGAACGTGGCGTATTTCGCGAAGAAGCGGCGCACGGCCGCACCGAGGGGTGCGCCGTAGTACGGCTGGTCGAGGGGTGGTTCGACGTGGCTCATGAGATGTCTCCCGTGCGGATCCCGGATGCCGCGGCGGCTCCGTGGCCCGACTGTACCGAGGTCTCGGCATCCGCCCCGTGCCCTTGCGCTCACGCGCGAACGCCCCGACTCCCTTCGAGGGAACCGGGGCGTTCGCGACGCGGGTCAGCGCTGGCGCTTCTCGCGGATGCGCATGTTGAGCACGATCGGGGTGCCCTCGAAGCCGTAGATCTCGCGCAGGCGCCGCTGGATGAACCGGCGGTAGCCGGGGTCGAGGAACCCGGTCGTGAACAGCACGAACGTCGGCGGACGCGTCGCCGCCTGCGTACCGAACAGGATGCGGGGCTGCTTGCCGCCGCGCAGCGGGTGCGGGTGCTCGGCGACGAGCTCCGAGAGGAACGCGTTGAACTTGCCGGTGGGGATGCGGGTGTCCCACGACTCCAGCGCCTGCTCGAGAGCGGGCACCAGCTTGTCGAGGTGACGGCCGGTGCGCGCCGAGATGTTCACGCGCGGGGCCCACGCGACGTGCGCGAGGTCTTGCTCGATCTCGCGCTCGAGGTAGCGGCGACGGTCCTGGTTCTCCATGTCGTCGTCGTTCAGGCGGTCCCACTTGTTGAACGCCAGCACGAGCGCACGGCCCGACTCGAGCACGAGGTCGATGATGTTGAGGTCCTGCACGCTGATCGGCTGCGACACGTCGATCACGACGACGGCGACCTCGCTCTTCTCGAGCGCCGTGGAGGTGCGGAGGGAGGCGTAGAAGTCGGCGCCCTGCGACAGGTGCACCCGGCGGCGGATGCCGGCGGTGTCGACCAGGGTCCAGAGCTTGCCGCCGAGCTCGACGACCTCGTCGACGGGATCGCGCGTGGTGCCGGCGAGCTCGTTGACGACGACGCGCTCTTCGCCGGCGGCCTTGTTGAGCAGCGACGACTTGCCGACGTTCGGGCGACCGAGGATCGCCACGCGACGCGGTCCGCCGATCTCGTACCGCGCCACGGCCGAGATCTCGGGCAGCACCTTCATGATCTCGTCGAGCAGGTCGGCCACGCCGCGACCGTGGATGGCCGAGACGGGGTGCGGCTCGCCGAGGCCGAGGTTCCACAGGGCTGCGGCCTCGGGCTCGTGGCGGGCGTCGTCGACCTTGTTGGCGATGAGGAACACCGGCTTGCCGCTCTTGCGCAGCAACTTCACGACGTGCTCGTCGGTCGAGGTCGCCCCCACCGTGGCATCCACCACGAAGAGCACGATGTCGGCGAGATCGATCGCGACCTCGGCCTGGGCGGCGACCGAACGGTCGATGCCCTTCGCGTCGGGCTCCCAGCCGCCGGTGTCGACCAGCGAGAAGCGGCGGTCGAGCCACTCGGCCTTGTACGTGACGCGGTCGCGCGTGACACCCGGGGTGTCCTCCACGACGGCCTCACGGCGACCGAGGATGCGGTTGACCAGCGCGGACTTGCCGACGTTCGGGCGGCCGACGATCGCGACCACCGGCAGCGCGGGCAGGAACTCGATCGCCCCCTCGCCCGAGGCGAGACCGGCGAGGAGTTCGGCGTCTTCTTCGTCGAGGTCGAAGTCCTCCAACCCCGCGCGCAGCGCTTCGGCCCGCTGTTCGGCGAGCACCTCGTCGAGCTGCTCCATCTTCTCGGCGAGCTGGTCGGGCCCGCCTTCGTACTCGTCTTCAACGCCCATCGCGGGCTCCCATCGTGGTCTCGACGACGCTCAGCACGGCGTCGACGGTCTGTTCGAAATTCAAGTGAGTCGAATCGACGACCTCGACGCCGGGGGCGGCGGTGAGGAAGTCGACGACCGTGGAATCGGCGGCGTCGCGGCGGTGGAGCGCTGCGGCGACTTTGGCGGCATCCTGATCGGTCAGCTCGGCACTGCGCCGGGCGGCTCGCACCTCGGGAGCCGCGGTCAGCAGGATGCGCACGGGCGCGTCGGGGAACACGACAGTGGTGATGTCGCGGCCCTCGACGACGACGCCCGACACGGCGGCGGATGCCACGAGCCGGCGGAACAGCTCGTTCACCGCTTTGCGCACCGGCGCGACACGCGCCACACCGCTGACGGCGTCGGTGACCCGGGGCTCTCGGATCGCCGTCGTCACGTCGACGTCGCCGACGCGCACCCAGCGGTGGGCCGTGTCGAGCGAGATGGCGTAGTCGAAGTCGCCGAACACTTCGAGCACGGCCGTGGCGTCGGAGGTGTCAGCCCCGTGCTGGAGCGCGTGCCACGCGAGGGCCCGGTAGGCGGCGCCGGTGTCGAGGAAGCCGTAGCCGAGCCGCACCGCCGTCGCCTTCGAGACGCTCGACTTGCCGCTGCCGGCGGGGCCGTCGATCGCGATGACGACCGGAGCGGATGCCGAGCCCTCGGGCGCGGAGCCGCCGACCGGCGTCGTGACCGGCGCCGCGACGCCCGACCGGAAGATGGTGGGGGTGGATTCAGTCATGGGTGGTGCTCGCAATCCGCCATCCGCGCTGCTGCAGCCCGTCGACGGCCCGGCGGACCGCGTCGGGGACGACGCTGATCTCGGCGAGGCCGAAGGGGGCTCCGGGCGAGTGCTCGAGGCGCAGGTCTTCGACGTTGACGTCGAGGTCGCCGAGTTCGCCGAAAAGGCGACCCAGCTGGCCGGAGGTGTCGTCGATCATGACGACGAAGGTGTCGAAACGGCGGTTCTGGCCGTGCTTGCCGGGGAGGCGCTCCACGCCCTCGTTTCCGCGGCGGATGGTGTCGGCGATCGCGCGGCGGGCCCCCGGCGCTTCGGGGTCGCGCAGGGCGTCGGCGACGTCGCCGAGATCGGCGGCCAGCTGGTCGAGCACCTCGACCACGGGAGCGGCGTTCGCACCGAGGATCTGCACCCACAACTCGGGAGCGGATGCCGCGATGCGCGTGGTGTCACGCACCCCTTGACCTGCGAGACGCAGCGAGCCGTCGGGCGTCTCGACGAAGCGGCCGGCGAGCAGGCTCGCCACCAGCTGCGGGACGTGCGACATGAGAGCCACCGACTCGTCGTGCTCCTCGGGCGTCATCTCGATGAGGGTCGCGCCGAGGTCGAGCGCGAGACCCTCGACGAGCGAGAGGTCGTGCGCGGAGGTCTCACCATCGCGACACACCACCCACGGGCGTCCGACGAAGATGTCGGCGCGGGCCGAGATCGCTCCCCCGCGCTCGCGGCCGGCCATGGGGTGCGAACCGATGTAGTGCGTCAGATCGACACCGCGCCGGCGAAGGGTGCGCAGCGGCTCGAGCTTGACGCTCGCGACGTCGGTGACCACGGCATCCGGGTACGCCCCGAGCTCGCGTTGCACGACGTCGGCCGTGACGTCGGGCGGCACCGCCACCACGATGAGCGACGGAGCGTCGTCGGGACGCTCGGCGCGGCCCGCGCCGTAGTCGATCGCGAGGCGCAACTGCGACGGAGACGCGTCGACCAGCACCACATCGACCCCGCGGGCCATGAGTGCGTGGCCGATGCTCGCGCCGAGCAGACCGGAGCCGACGATGCGGACGCTGCCGCTCGTGCGGGTCGCCAAAGGACCGGCCGCGCGCGCGGACGTTCCGTTCGGTTCGCTCATCGGGTCTCCTGCTGCCCTGTGCGGTGCGCCAGGCGCCGCAAGACGCCCCGGAGGCTCACTCCGTCGGAGTGTCGCCGTCTCGACGAGACAGCGTCAGCAGGGCACCACGTTCTACTGTAGTCAACTCGCGCGCGGCTCCCACCGGGAGAGTTCCCAGGTGCAGGGGTCCGAACTGCCGCCGCACGAGCTCGACGACGGGATGGCCGACCTCCGCCATCAACCGCCGGACGATGCGGTTCTTGCCCGAGTGCAGCGTCAGCTCCACCAGGCTCTCCCCGCGCGAGGAGTCGAGCAGCCGCGCCTTGTCGGTCGCGATCCGTCCGTCTTCCAGCTCCACGCCATGGATCAACCGCTGGATGGTCTGCGGCAGCACCTGACCCTCGACCTTGGCGATGTACACCTTCGTCACCCCGAACTTCGGGTGGGCGAGCACGTGCGCGAGGTCGCCGTCGTTCGTGAGCACGAGCAGGCCCGAGGTGTCGGCATCCAATCGCCCCACGTTGTACAGGCGCTCGTCCCAGTCCGTCGTGAACTGGCGCAGGTCGGGGCGGCCTCGGTCGTCGCTCATCGAGCTCACGACGCCGGTGGGCTTGTTCAGGATGACGTAGCGCTTGGACTCGTCGAGCTGGATCGCCGTACCGTCGACGTCGACGAGGTCGGTCTCGGGGTGGATGCGGCGACCGAGCTCGGTGACGACGAGGCCGTTCACCCGCACGCGGCCCTCGACGATCATCTGCTCGGCGACGCGGCGCGAGGCCACTCCCCGATTGGCGAGCACCTTCTGCAGGCGGATGCCGTCGTCGCTGGCCGACCCTCCGCTCGCTGGGCCTTCGCCCCCGGTCGCTGAACCTGTCGTGTCACTCATTTCGGGACCTCTCCGTCGAATCCGTCCGAGCCGTCGTCGAGCAACGGCGAGATGTGCGGCAGCTCGTCGAGCGAGTTGATGCCGAGGTTGACCAGCAGCTGGTTGGTGGTCCCGTAGTGGATGGCGCCCGTGTCGGGGTCGGTGAACACCTCGGTGATCAGCCCGCGCGAGAGCAGGGTCCGAACGACCGAGTCCACGTTCACGGCGCGGATGGATGCCACCTGCCCGCGCGTGACGGGCTGCTTGTACGCGATGACGGCCAGGGTCTCCAGCGCCGCCTGCGACAGGCGCGAGGGGGCCTGGGTGTTCACGAACTCGGCCACGACATCGTCGTGTTCCTCTCGGACGTAGAGGCGCCACCCGCCCCCGACCTCGCGCAGCTCGAAGCCCCGACGTGGGCCGCCGGTCTCACCGTCGTAGTCGGCGACAAGCGCCTCGATCGCCTGGCGGACGGCGGGCACGGGCGCCGCCACCGCCGTCGCGAGGCTCACCAGGCTCTGGGGTTCGTCGATGACGAGCAGGATCGCCTCGAGACGACGGGCGACGGATGCCGTGTCGCTCGGGCGCGAGGCGAGGCTCGTGGCCGGCGTGGGCGAGGTGTCGTCGCCGTGCTCGGCTGCGGTGATGGTGGTGTCAGCGGTCATAGTCGGCTCCGAGGGCGGCGAGGTTGTCTTCCGACCACCGTTCAGCGGTCCAGCGCAGGGTCAGCTCCCCCAGCGGTTCGAGCTGCTCGAACGACAGCGCGGCGTGACGGTACAGCTCGAGGATCGATAGGAACCGCGCGACGACGACGCCGGTCTCGGTGACGCCGGCGACGAGGTCGCGGAAGTTCAGGGTGCCCGCCGAGCGGAGGAGGGTGACGACGATGGCGGCCTGCTCGCGGATGCTGATGAGCGGTGCGTGCAGGTGATCAAGGCCCACCGTCGGAATCTGCTTCGGTGCGAACGCCATCACGGCAAGGGCGGCGAAATCGTCGGCGCTGAGCGTCCACTTCAACTCCGGCACGGCGCTGCGGTACTTCTCGTCGAGGCGCACGCTGCGGGTGTGCCGCCGGTCCTCGCGCTGCAGGCAGCGGGCGAACCACGCCGACACCTCTCGGAACGCCCGATATTGCAGCAGACGCGCGAACAGCAGGTCGCGCGCCTCCAGGAGCGCCACCGACTCGGCATCCACGAGTTCTCCCTGTGGGAGGAGGCCGGCGATCTTCATGTCGAGCAGAGTCGCCGCGACGACGAGGAACTCTGAGGCCTCGTCGAGATCGCCCTCGGGACCCATTGCGCGGAGGTACGCGATGAACTCGTCGGTCACGCGGCTGAGCGCGACCTCGGTGATGTCGAGCTCCGCCCGCGAGATCAGGGTGAGCAGCAGGTCGAACGGTCCGTCGAAGACGGGAAGGGTGACGCGGAAGCCGGGTGCCGCGGCGGTCCCTTCGACGGGCTCAGCGACCCGGGTCGCACGCTCGGGGGCCGACGTGTCGGCGAGGGTGTCGTCAGGCGACGGCGCCACGGGCGACCAGCTCCCGCGCCAGCCGCAGGTAGGCCTGGGCGGCGGCGTGCTCGGGCGCGAACTCCGTGATCGGCATGCCCGAGACCGAGGCATCCGGGAACTTCACCGTGCGGCCGATGACCGTCTCGAGCACGTCGTCGCCGAACGCCTCGACCACGCGCTCGAGCACCTCGCGCGAGTGGAGCGTGCGGGGGTCGTACATCGTGGCGAGCACGCCGTCGAGTTCGATGGCCGGGTTCAGCCGATCGCGCACCTTGTCGATCGTCTCGACGAGCAGGGCCACTCCGCGGAGGGCGAAGAACTCGCACTCGAGCGGGATCAGCACGCCGTGCGCCGCGGTGAGCGCGTTCACTGTGAGCAGCCCCAGCGAGGGCTGGCAGTCGATGAGGATGACGTCGTAGTCGGCCGCCACCTTGCGCAGCACCCGGGCGAGGATCGTCTCGCGCGCGACCTCGTTGACCAGGTGCACCTCGGCCGCCGACAGGTCGATGTTGGCCGGTAGGAGGTCGAGACCCTCGACGCGGGTGGCCACGATGACCTCGCGCGGGTCGCGCTTGGTGTCGAGCAGCAGGTCGTAGATGGTGGGCACGTCGTGCGTCTGGATGCCGAGACCCGCCGACAGGGCGCCCTGCGGGTCGAAGTCGATCGCGAGCACGCGACGGCCGTAGCCGGCGAGGGAGGCGGCCAGGTTGATGGTCGTCGTCGTCTTACCGACGCCGCCCTTCTGGTTGCACAGCGCGATGATGCGGGCGGGACCGTGTCCGTCGAGCGGCTTCGGGGTGGGGAACCCGTGGTAGGGGCGTCCGGTGGGTCCGAGGATGACCTCGTCCGCGCCCGTTTTCGTGCCCTTCGTGCTCGCCGACACCGAGTCTCCCGCCTTCGTCATAACGTCGTCGAGTCTAGCCGCCGCCCGCTCCCCCGCCCGGTGCACGCGCCGGACGCCGGCTCAGGTCCCTGAGCCTGTCGAAGGGACCGCGACGCGCGGGGCCCGTGCACACAACCTCCGCGATGCGCACAACCTCTGCCCGAACCAGCGACGCTCAGCTGACTTTGCGCGAATCACTGAGCGTGCGCGTCCGCCGCACCTGCACGGCGAGCGCGAGCACCAGCGTCGCCGCACCCCAGGCGGCGGCGACCTTCACCAGCACGCCGTAGATGAGGTGGGTCGGGGTGTAGTCGGCGCCGAAGCCCCCCTCGACCACGAGCGCGACGAGGGTCGCGACGATCATCGCGGCGGGCAGCGACAGCCACCAGGCCACGCGCACGGCATCCGGAAACACGCGGTCGACGGGCCCCGCGGTCCGCCGCGACAGCCACCGCAGCGCGAAGATCGCCAGCACCGCGAGCCCGAACACCCCCGACCCGTACTGCAACCACTTCACGCCCGGCAGCGGTCCCCACTGCTGCTCGAGGGCCGGGAGCAGGGACTCCCCCGCCCGACCCTCGTGCGTGAAGAAGTCCCACGAGACGTGCGTGATCACCCCGAGCGCCAGCGACAGCACGAGCCACAGGATGCCGACGACTCCCCCGCTCAGCGTCTCCCTCGCGGCCGCCGGGGCACCGGCATCCCATTCGTCCGGCAGTCGTTCGGCGACGGGCCGCGGCACCAGCTCCCGGGTGGCGGGACGCAGCACGCAGCGCCACACCAGGAGCAGCACGAATGCCATGACCACCGTCACCGGAAGCCACCTCAGGTCATGGGTCACCGAGTACGGCGGCACGATCCCGCGGAGGAACAGCGGCAGATCGGGTGTCATCGCGCCGATGGCGATCGCGGCGGGCACCAGCGGTGTGCGCACGAACGGCAGCGCGACGACCGCGTGACTGACGGTGAACGGCATGTCAGCTCAGGAACAGCCCCGCGAGCGTCTTCTTGCCGCGGCGCAGCACCGAGACCCCACCCGGCAGCGCGCCCGTGACGATCGCATCGTCGGCGGTCACCTTCTCGCCGTCGAGCGAGACACCGCCCTGGGCGATCGCGCGACGCGCGTCGCTGAGGCTGTTCGACAGGCCCGTGGCCGTGAGGGCCTCGACGACGGTGGTGCCGGCGGCGACGGTCGCGTGCGGCAGTTCGTCGAGCGCGGTGCGGAGCACGGCGGCATCCAGCGCCGTCACATCACCCTGACCGAACAGCGCCTCGGTCGCCGCGATGACCGCCTCGGTCGCGTCCTCGCCGTGCACGGTGGTCAGCACCTCGCGGGCGAGGCGCTTCTGCGCGGCGCGGCGGAACGGCTCCGCCTCGACGAGCGCCTCGTAGGCGGTGATCTCGTCGCGCGTGAGGAACGTGAACACCTTCATACGCTCCACGACGTCGCGGTCGTCGGTGTTGAGCCAGAACTGGTACATCGTCCACGGGCTGCACATCTCGGCATCCAGCCAGATGGCATTGCCCTCGCTCTTGCCGAACTTCGTGCCGTCGCTGTTGGTGATCAGCGGCGTACCGATCGCGTGCACCGAGACGCCCTCGACCTTGCGGACCAGGTCGGTACCGCTGGTGAGGTTGCCCCACTGGTCGCTGCCGCCGGTCTGCAGCACGCAGCCGTACTGGCGGTGCAGCTCGAGGTAGTCCAGGCCCTGGAGGATCTGGTAGCTGAACTCGGTGTAGCTGATCCCGGCCTCGGAGTTCAGGCGTGCACTGACGGCGTCCTTCTTCAGCATCGTGCCGACGCGGAAATGCTTGCCGATCTCGCGGAGGAAGTCGATGGCGCTCAGCGGGGCGGTCCAGTCGAGATTGTTGACGATGCGGGCGGCGTTCTCACCCTCGAAGCTGAGGAAACGCTCGACCTGGGCACGGAGCTTGCCGACCCACTCCTCGACGGTCTCGCGGGTGTTGAGCGTGCGCTCGGCCGTCGGACGCGGGTCGCCGACGAGACCGGTCGAACCGCCGACGAGACCGAGCGGACGGTGACCGGCGAGCTGCAGACGACGCATGGTCAGCAGCTGCACGAGGTTTCCGAGGTGCAAGCTCGGTGCGGTCGGGTCGAATCCGCAGTAGTACACGATCGGGTCGCCCGAGAGGAGCTCTCGCAGCTCGCCCTCGTCGGTCGACACCTGCACGAGTCCGCGATACACCAGCTCGTCCCAGACGTTGTCGAAGGTCGGGTCGTTGGCAGGTGCGAGGGCGCTCACGGGCGCCGCGTCGAGGGAGGCAGACACCGGTTCAGGGTATCAGCGGGGGTGTCGGGCTCCGGATGCCGCGGCGTCCCCGTACCGCGGGCCGCCGCACCGCGGGCCCCCCACACCGCGGCCCCACCACACCGCGGCCCACCGCACCGCGGACTGCCGCGGCCCACCGCATCGCGGGGTCACGCGCCGACCACACCGCGGGCCAGCGCACCGCGGACTGCCGCGGCCCACCGCACCGCGGGGTCACGCGCCCACCACACCGCGGGCTACCGCATTGCGGACTGCCGCGGCCCACCGCACCGCGGGGTCACGCGTGCCGCGTGGCGATGCCGGGGTACCCCGTCACGAGTCCGGCCCCGTCGTAGACCAGCTCGCACGCGAAGTCGAAGGTCGACGATTCGTAGTGGAAGACGACGCGTTCCGGGGCGGCCTCGATCAGGGTGTACCGCTGCTCGAGGCGCTCGACCCGCAGGTCGGGCGCTCGTACGAACGCGGCCGGTACCTCGCGGGTCACCCCCTCGATCATCTCGAGGCGGCGAACGGGAAGCATGTTCGTCATCGCCGACGACTCGAAATCGATGTCGACGCACCCGTGCAGCTCCGGTCGGGGCTCCCCCTCGACGCTCCATCCGCTGACGTCGTCACGGGTCAGCGTCATGTGCGTCTCACCGGACGCGGTCGACGCCGATACCCGCGCCTCGAGGGTGCGCCACGCGCGGTCGACGATCACCGCATAGTCGATCGACCACATCGATGCACCGTCGTCGGCCGTCGTGCGACCGGCGAGGCGATGCCCGCCGGGCGTCGCCGCGAAGAAGGCCACCTCGAACCCGGTTCGGGTTCCGTGGTGTCGCCAACTCGCGGCCGCCGGGAGCGACGTCATCCGGTCCATCTGCGTCCTCCTCGGCCCTCGCGCTCAGCCGGGCGCGATACCCCACGCCACGAGGAACGCCGCCGCCAACGCCGTCACCCAGCTCACGAGGCTGCCGATGAGGAAATACTCCGCGCGGTCGCCACCGTCGCCGTCGCGGGAGATCTCGGGGAAGCGCACGATGCCCTTGGCGGCGAGCACGGCGGCGATGAGCGTGTACGCCCCTGCCAGCGTCAGAGCGAAGACGAGGATGCGCTCCAGCGGCCCGATCAGCCTGCCGCCCTTGAGCGTCGGCGCCGTCGTCTCGTCGGGTGTCTCGCCCGCGCCCATCTCCGAGCGCAGAGCGATGCGCACCACGGCGTTGCCGGACTCGAGCAGGAACACCAGGCACCCCACGACCAGCACGACCACGTCGATCGAGACGGCATCCGTCGGGCGATACGAGGCCCACATCTCGCCCAGGATGCCGGGACGCGCACGGCCGGGGGCGACCACCACGCACGCGGCGGCGGCGAGCGCGAGCAGCGCGACCGGCCAGAGCCCCGCACGGGCGGGGCCCTGCTCGGGCACGACCCACGTCCAGATCGCGGCGACGGCCACCGCGAGCAGGCCCGCAATCACGGCGTTGACACCCGCCGCGGCGACGATGAGCAGTGCCGCGGCGACCGCGTAGGCGATCCACCGGCGGCTGCGGATCATCTGACGGAGCAGATCGACCGCACCGACGGCGAGGAGAAGGAGACCTGCCGCGATCACGCGCGGCCCTTCCGCGTGAGCACGGCGAAGCCCTCGACGAGCGCGGCCGACCCGGCTGCGGCGAGCGCCTGCGACACCGCCGACTGGCTGATGCCCTCCTGTTCGGCGAGTTCGCGCTGCGACCATCCGAGGCAGCGCCCGGCGGTGAGCCGGCGCGTGCGCTCGCTCATCGCCGAGACGAGTTGGTCGCGAGCGAGGGCATACGCGTTCGCGACGGCGACGGTATCGGCCATGGCGGCATCCTCTCCCTCGGACGCGGCGATCCAGGTGCGCGCGAACGGCGCGGCGCGTTGCTGCATCCCCTCGACGGTCTCGACGGCCGTTCGCGCGGCCCACCACGCGGGCCCCTCGGGCACGGTGCGGTCGTCGAGCACGATGGGGCGCACCTCGCCCACCCCCACGCCGAAGCGGCAGTCGACGTCGTCGGGCAGGGTCAGGCGCACCAGCAGCAGCGAGGCGAGAGCGTCGTCGAGGCGGGCATACTCGCCCTGGAGTTCGTCGCCGACCGTCGCCGTCAGCGCCTGCACGGCGACCGGCAGATCGGCGCCGACCTGTTCGACCACCTCTGCGAGGCGGTGCTGCGCGGCGGCGCGATCGCTCAGCCGCCGGGAGGCGACGATGTCGGCGATCACGACCACGGTCACGACATAAGCCTATCGCTTATCATTTCATTTTGATAAGTGAATGACTGATACTCAGCCGATGAGTGTCCGGGAGGCGGCCTGCGCGCGGGCCACGAGGTCTTCACGCTGCTCGCGCACGCGCTCGGGAGCCGTGCCGCCCGCACCCGTGCGACTCGCCACCGAGCCTTCGATGGTCAACACCTCGCGCACGGCGGGGGTGAGCGACGGTGACACGGATGCCAGGAGAGCGTCATCGGCGTCTTCGAGCCCGATCTCGCGCTCCTCGCACGCCCGCACGAGGGAGCCCGAGATCTCGTGCGCGTCACGGAACGCGACGCCCTGACGCACGAGCCACTCGGCGACGTCGGTGGCCAGCGAGAATCCCTGCGGGGCGAGCTCGGCCATGCGGTCGGTGTGGAAGCGGAGGGTTGCGATCATGCCGGAGAAAGCGGGCAGGACGAGCTCGAGGGTGCGCACGGAATCGAAGACCGGCTCCTTGTCTTCCTGCAGATCGCGGTTGTAGGCCAGCGGCAGACCCTTGAGCGTGGCGAGCAGACCCGACAGGTTGCCGATCAGGCGTCCGGCCTTGCCGCGAGCGAGCTCGGCGATGTCGGGGTTCTTCTTCTGCGGCATGATGCTCGACCCGGTCGAGTACGCGTCGTCGAGGGTGACGAAGCCGAACTCGCGTGTGTTCCACAGGATGATGTCTTCGGACAACCGCGACAGGTCGACGCCGATCATCGCGGCGATGAACGCGAACTCGGCCACGACATCACGCGAGGCGGTGCCGTCGAGCGAGTTCTCGGCGGGGCGCGCCAGCCCCAGACGGTCGGCCACGAGCTGCGGGTCGAGGCCCAGGGTGGCCCCGGCGAGCGCACCGCCGCCGTACGGCGACACCGAGGCGCGCACCGACCAGTCGCGCAGGCGCTCGATGCCGCGCGTGAACGCCCATCCGTAGGCCTGCAGGTGATGCGCGAGCAGCACGGGCTGGGCGTGCTGCAGGTGCGTACGGCCGGGCATGATGGCGCTTTCGTGCGCCTCGGCCTGGGCGACGAGGGCGTCGACGAGGCGGAGCACCTCACGGGTGATGGTGCGGGCGTGATCGAGCAGGTAGAGCCGCACCAGGGTGGCGATCTGGTCGTTGCGGCTGCGACCGGCGCGGAGCTTGCCGCCGACGGCCGGACCGACCGTCTCGATGAGCACGCGCTCGAGGGCACCGTGCACGTCTTCATCGCCGGGAGCCGCGACGAGCGAGCCGTCGCGCACACGGGCGGTGAGCTCGTCGAGACCGTCGTGCATGATCCGCGCTTCGTCGGCCGTGAGGTATCCGGCCGACTCCAGAGCGGCCGCGTGGGCGTGAGAACCGGCGATGTCGTAGAGCGCGAGATCCCAGTCGAAGTGGGTCGAGCGGCTCAGCGCCGCCAGTTCGGGAGACGGTCCGCCCGAGAAACGGGCCCCCCACAGGGCGCCCTCGTTCGTCGTCTGACCGCTCTCGTGACTCATGCCCCCAGCCTACCGAGGGCCGCCGACACCGCCGGAGCCGGAGCCTGAGCCGGAGCCGGAGCCGGAGCCGGTCCCCGTACCCGTGCCGGAGCCCGCGCGCGACGCGGCGGGGCCGGCAGTGGCATCCCGTCCCACGACGAGACGCACCACGAGGTCGATGAGCCACTCCAGCGGACCGCGACCGAGGGTGAGCGCCCACACCGTGCACCCGGCGACGAGACCCAGGGTCAGGGGCAGGAACAGCCCCGCCTCGCGGATGCCGTACAGGTCGCCCGTGTCGCCGAGCAGGGCGAGGGCGACGAGGGCCCACACGACCAGCTGCAGCACGTAGGCCGTCAGGGGCATGGATCCGACCGCCCGCAGCGGCACGGCCACCCACCGCAGCGGGGTGCGGCAGATCAGCAGGCAGACACCGATCGCGGCGATCGCGAACCCGCCCGACCCGATGACCTCCCACAGCCCCGAGGAGTGGTCCTCTGCGGTCAGCACGGTCGCCAGGTACGGGCTTCCCGCGACGGCGGGCGCGGTCGCGAGGGCAGCGCCGTAGCCCGCGAGCAGAAGAGCCCCGCCCGCCGTCACGAGCGCGGCCTGCACGTCGAGTCGACGCAGGTCGAGCCGCCCGACACCCATCCCGGCGAGCAGGAACGCGATCCACACCGTGAACGGATAGTTCCACCCGACCGCCGCGGAGATCTCCGCGCCCGCGCGCCCCGCCCAGATGGGAGCCGCGTCGAGCACCGGCTGGATCCACGGCATCACGAGCGCGAGCACCCCCGCAGCGATGAACAGCCCCCGCGCGCGCATCCCGAGGAACGGCAGGGCCAGCACGAACAGCAGGGCGTACGCGGGCAGGATGACGTAGACCGGCACTCCGGTGGCCACCAGCAGCATGCCGATGACCCAGAGCATCGCTCCCCGCAGGGCCAGTCGCGCGCCGGCGCGGGGGCGGCGCTCCGCTCCGATCGGGCGCCATCCGCCGGTCACGAGCGCAATCGAGACGCCCGCGAGGGTCGCGAACAGGATCGAGGAACGTCCGTTGACCAGGGTGACCCAGGTGTCGGGGTCGAGGGTGAGCCGGCGCTCGGTGTCGAGCAGGTGCGCGGCCAGCATGCCCAGCACCGCGAGGCCGCGCGCGAGATCCACGCCCACCAGCCGGCCCGGCCCGTCGAAACGGGCCCAGGCGCGACCGATCGGCGAGGTGGTCACTGCTGACGCAGAAGCCACACCAGCAACGCCTTCTGGGCGTGGAGGCGGTTCTCGGCCTCGTCCCACACCACGCTCTGCGGTCCGTCGATGACCTCGGCGTCGACCTCATAGCCGCGGTCGGCGGGGAGGCAGTGGATGAAGATCGCGTCGCCGGCGGCCCGCGTCATGAGCTCGGTCGTGACCTTGAACCCGCCGAGATCGCGGATGCGCGCGATCTTCTCCTCCTCTTTGCCCATCGACACCCAGGTGTCGGTGACGACGACGTCGGCTCCGGATGCCGCGGCCTCCGGGTCGCTCGAGAGCGTGATCGATCCCCCGGTCTCGGCGGCGATGCGCTCCGCGTCCGCGATCACGTCGGCCCGGGGTGCGTAGTCGGCGGGTGCGGCGACGCGCACGTGCATGCCGGCGGTGACGCAGGCGAGGACATACGAGTGGGCCATGTTGCTGCGCCCGTCGCCGAAGAACGACAGGGTCAGCCCCTTCAGGTCGCCCTTGTGCTCCCGGATCGTGAGCAGATCGGCGAGCAGCTGGCACGGGTGGAAGTCGTCGCTCAACGCATTCACGACCGGCACCCGGGTGCCGCGCGCCATCTCTTCCAGCCCCGCCTGCGCGTAGGTGCGCCAGACGATCGCGGCCACCTGACGCTCGAGCACGCGCGCGGTGTCGGAGGGGGTCTCCTTACCACCGAGCTGACTGTTGGCGGTGGAGATGATCAGCGGTGAGCCACCCAGGTCGGCGATGCCCACGGCGAACGACACGCGCGTTCGGGTCGACGACTTGTCGAAGATCACCGCGACGGTCTGCGGGCCCTCGAGCGGCTTCTGCGACCAGCGGTCCTTCTTCAGCTCGATGGCGAGGTCGAGGATCTCGGCCTGTTCGGCCGGGGTCAGGTCGTCGTCACGCAGCAGATGGCGGGTCACGCGGGGGCTCCTTCGAGGATCAGGGCATCGGAGACGGTGGCGAGCGCAGCGCCGAACAGCTCGAGGAACCCGGCCACCTCGGCATCCCCGATCGTCAGCGGCGGCGCGATGCGGATGGTGTCGTCGTTCGCGGCGTTCACGATCAGACCGTGCTGCTGTGCGGCGGCGACGACGGCCTTGGCGACCGGACTCGTGAGCCCGATGCCCAGCAGAAGGCCACGACCGCGGACGCCCGAGATCAGCGGAGAGCCGAGCGCGGCGATGCCCTCGCGCAGCTGCGTCTCGCGGCGCGCGGCGTTGTCGACCAGACCCGCCGACTCGATCTCTTCCAACACGGCGCCGCCGACGGCGGTGCCGAGGGCGTTGCCGCCGAAGGTCGAGCCGTGCGTGCCGGGGAAGAACAGATCGCTGGCCGCGCCGAAGGTGATCAGCGCGCCGATGGGGAAGCCGCCGCCGATGCCCTTCGCCACCGTGATGGCGTCGGGCACGATGCCGGCGTGCTGGAAGGCGAACCACGCACCGGTGCGTCCGGCGCCGGTCTGGATCTCGTCCACGATCAGCAGGGCGCCGTGCCGCTCGGTGATCTCGCGCGCCGCCTGCAGGTACCCCTCGGGCAATTCGACCACCCCGGCCTCACCCTGGATGGGCTCGACGAGCAGGGCGGCGACGCGCTCGTCCATCGCGGCGTCGAGAGCATCGATGGTCGCGTCGATGTGCTCGACGCCGGACACCATGGGGAGGAAGTCGGCCTGGAGCGCCGGCTTGCCCGTGAGGGCCAGCGCACCCATCGTGCGGCCGTGGAAGCCGCCCTTCAGCGTCAGGATGCGGGTGCGGTCGGTGCCGCGGCCGTGCAGGCGCGCGAGTTTCAGCGCCGCCTCGTTGGCCTCGGCACCGGAGTTGCCGAAGTAGACCCGACCCGACTCCCCCGTGCCCGCGAGGCGCTTGAGGCGCGCGGCCATCGCCAGCTGCGGGGGCGTGGCGAAGTAGTTCGAGACGTGCGAAAGCGTCGACGCCTGCGCCGTCAGCGCCTGCACGAACACCGGGTGGGCATGGCCCAGGGCGTTGACGGCGATGCCCGCGAGGAAATCGAGATACTTCTTGTCGTCGCTGTCCCAGACGTAGGCACCCTGCCCGCGCACGAACAGGGCCATCCGGTCGCCGAAGCTGCGGACGAGGTCGCGTCCGGCGTCCTCCTGCCAGGTTGCGGTGGTCATGCGACCACCTCCGTTCCGATTCCCTTGTTGGTGAACAATTCGACGAGTACCGAGTGCGGCACGCGTCCGTCGATGATGGC
Organism: Microbacterium sp. Leaf151; assembly: GCF_001424225.1. GTDB lineage: Bacteria > Actinomycetota > Actinomycetes > Actinomycetales > Microbacteriaceae > Microbacterium. The sequence continues at coordinate 174,161 of NZ_LMOR01000004.1, forward strand.
GGCCGTGGGCACGCCGCCCTCGACCGCGTCGAGGCACGCCTGCATCTTCGGGATCATGCCCGACTCGAGCTTCGGCAGCATCGCGCGCAGCTCCGTCGAGGTCAGGTGCGACACGAGCGAGTCCCGGTTCGGCCAGTCGGCGTAGAGACCGGGCACGTCGGTCAGCACGACGAGCTTCTTGGCGTTGAGCGCCGTCGCGAGAGCGGCCGCCGCGGCATCCGCGTTCACGTTCAACGACGTGCCCGGGTTGTCGAGGTCGGGCGCGATGCTCGACACGATCGGCACGCGACCCGCGGCGAGGTGGTCGAGCACGGTCTGCGGGTCGACGGTGACGACGTCGCCGACACGCCCGAGGTCGTGCTCGACGCCGTCGACGACCACGCCGCGACGACGACCGCCGAAGAGGCCCGCGTCCTCACCGCTGAGGCCCGTCGCCAACGGGCCGTGCGCATTGACCTTGGCCACCAGCTGCGGGTTGATCTGGCCCGTGAGCACCATGCGCACGACACCGATCGCCTCGGTCGAGGTCACGCGGTAGCCGCCGCGGAATTCGCTGGGGATGTCGAGTCGGTTCAGCATCGACGAGATCTGCGGTCCTCCGCCGTGCACGACGACGGGCTTGACGCCCACGTAGCGGAGGTAGGCGATGTCGGCGGCGAACGCGTCCTGCAGTTCTTCGCTGACCATGGCGTTGCCGCCGTACTTCACCACCACCACCTGGTCGCGGTACTTGCGCACCCACGGCAGCGACTCCACGAGCGTGACCGCCCGTTCGCTGGCTTCAGCGGGATCTGTGTCTTGAAGATCGACGTGGGTCATGAGGAGTAGGCGCTGTTCTCGTGGACGTAATCGTGCGTGAGGTCGTTGGTGCGAATGGTGGCCGCAGCCGACCCGACGCGCAGGTCGACGACGAGGTCGGTCGCGCGGGGGGTGAGGTCGACGTCTTCGCGAGGGCGGTCGGGGCCGCCGGCGGTGCAGACGCGCACACCGTTCATCGACACGTCGACGTCGTAGGGGTCGAAATCCGCGTCGGTCGTGCCGATGGCCGCGAGCACGCGTCCCCAGTTGGGATCGTTCCCGAAGATCGCGGCCTTGAACAGGTTGTTCCGGGCGATCGAGCGGCCCACCTCGACCGCGTCGTCCTCGGTGGCGGCGCCGATCACCCGGATGGTGATGTCGTGGCTCGCCCCCTCGGCGTCGCCCTGCAACTGGGTGGCGAGGTCGTCGCACACCGCGGTCAGAGCGGCGGTGAACTCATTGGCGGAGAGATGGATGCCACTGGCCCCGCTCGCCATGAGCGTCACCTGGTCGTTGGTCGACATGCACCCGTCGGAGTCCAGCCGGTCGAAGCTCACCCGGGTGGCGGCACGGAGCGCGGCATCCGCTTCGGAGGGTTCCAGTACGACGTCGGTGGTGATGACGACGAGCATCGTGGCAAGGCCCGGTGCGAGCATGCCGGCGCCCTTGGCCATGCCGCCGATCGCCCACCCGTCGCCGGTGTGGACGGCCCGCTTGGGCTTCGAGTCGGTCGTCATGATCGCGAGAGAAGCGTCGTCGCCGCCGTCCGCGGAGAGTGCTGCGACACCCTGCTCGACACCGTCGAGCACTTTGGCGCGGAACACCTCGTCACCCGTGCCGATGAGCCCCGTCGAGCACACGACCACGTCGCCCGCGCCGACACCGAGGAGCTCGGCGACACGCTCGGCGGTCTGGTGAGTCGTCTGGAAGCCGAACGAGCCGGTGAAGCAGTTCGCGCCGCCGGAGTTGAGCACGACCGCCTCGACGACGCCGTCCTTCACGACCTGCTCCGACCACAGGATGGGGTTGGCCTTCGCGCGGTTCGACGTGAACACCGCCGCTCCCACCTTCCGAGGCCCGCGGTTGACGACGACGGCGACGTCACGCGCGCCGGTCGACTTCAGCCCTACGGCGACCCCGGCCGCTTCGAATCCGGCGGCGACGGTCACGCTCACGGGGCGACTCCATTCAGGGGAAGGGCGGTGGCCTCGTCGAGGCCCAGCGCGATGTTCATGGACTGCACGGCGGCACCGGCCGTGCCCTTGACGAGGTTGTCGACGGCGGCGACCACGATGACCCGGTTCGCTCCCCGGTCGATCGCCAGCCCGAGCGAGGCGATGTTTGCACCCAGCACGTCGGCCGTACGGGGGAACACCCCCGCCGGAAGCAGTTCGACGAAGGGTTCGTCGGCGTACGCGGCCTCCCACGCGGCGCGGATCTCGGCATCCGTCGCGCCTGCGCGGATCGGAGCGGTCGACGTGGCGAGGATGCCCCGCGACATCGGCACGAGCACCGGGGTGAAGGAGAGCCGGATGCCGTCGGCCGGGGCTCCCGCGGCGACGAGTGCCTGGCGGATCTCGGGGATGTGACGATGCGTACCGCCGACGGCATACGGATTCGCAGAACCGAGGATCTCGCTGGCGAGCAGGTTGGTCTTGGCGGCCTTGCCGGCACCGCTCGGGCCCACCGCGAGCACCGAGACGATGTCGCCCGGGTCGATCACCCCGGCGGCGACGCCCGGGGCGAGCGAGAGTGCGACGGTCGAGGCGTTGCACCCGGGGGCGGCGATGCGGGTCGCACCGCGGAGGTGCTCGCGCTGCTTGACACCGCCGACGGTGAGTTCCGGCACCCCGTACGCCCACGGCTCGGGGTGGTCTCCCCCGTAGAACGTCGCCCAGTCTGCGGGCGAGGTCAGCCGATGGTCGGCGCCGGCGTCGATCACCAGTGGTGTGTCGGCGAGCGCGTCGGTGTACTGCGCCGACTGCCCGTGCGGAAGGGCGAGGACCACCACGTCGTGCCCCGCGAGCACCTCGGGTGTCGTGGCCTGCAGCTCGAGGTGGGCGAGAGAGCGAAGGTGCGGCTGGTGCGCGACGAGCGGCTGGCCGGCGCTGGAGTGCGCGGTGACCGTGCGGATCTCGATATCGGGATGGGCCGCGAGCAAGCGCAGGATCTCGCCGCCCGCATAGCCGGAAGCGCCGGAGACGGCGACCGAGAGGGTCATGTTTCTACCTTAGGAGTCGGGGCGTGTGCTGAATCAGCGTGAACCGGGGCGGCGACGCCCGCATGCCCGACCGTCGGCGGGTTTACGAGGTCGCCGAGAGTCGGCGCGTGACCCGACGTCGACGCTCGCCACCGGTGCTCACGGAGAGCTCCTCGGGGCGCACGTTGTTCGACGACATGTGGCGAGGGTAGCCGCCCCGCGGGCGGGCGGGCAAATCGGCGCGGGCGGGGAGAATGCCGAAACACCCCGCGGCGGAGGCAGGGCGGGTCGGGCGTGCCGTTCACGAGGCGCGGCGAGGCGCGCGGGGCGTTTCGTGCGTTCTCACGCCGAAGCGGCACGGCGGCCGGAGCATCCCGGGCCTTTCGACGCCGAAGCGGCACGGCAGCCGGAGCATCCCGGGCCTTTCGACGCCGAAGCGGCACGGCAGCCGGAGCATCCCGGGCCTTTCGACGCCGAAGCGCCGCACGGCGGGAGCCGGCGGCGCCTCGGATCGAGCGTTCAGTCGCGGATGGCGGCGCCGAATCGCTCGGCGGCCACCGCGACGCCGGCGAGCTTGGCATCCGTCGCCTCGGCCGCGGTGAGCGTGCGATCGTCGGCGCGGAACCGCAGCGCGAACGTCAGGCTCTTCGCGCCCTCGGCGAGCCCGGGGCCGCGATAGTCGTCGACCAGGCGCGCGCCCTCGAGGAGCGGTGCGCCCCCCTCGATGAGCGCCGCGCGCACGGCGCCGGCCGCCACGTCGAGCGGCACGGTGAGCGAGACGTCCTGCGTCGCCGCCGGGAAGCCCGAGAGCGAGGCCGCGACCACGCGGGCCTGCGCGAGGTCGAGCATCGCATCGAGATCGAGCTCGGCGACGAGCACCCGGCCCGGCAGGTCGGCTCCGGCTGCGACCGCGGGAAGCAGCTCGCCGACGTAACCGATGTCGTGCCCCGCCGCGAGCACGCGGGCGGTGCGTCCGGGGTGCAGGGCCGCGCGCTGCGCCTGCACGAGCTCGATGTCGAGGCCGGCGGCCGCGGCCAGCACGCGCACGGCGTCGACCGCGTCGGCGAGATCGGCGGCCACGGCCGGCTGCCCGGGCTGCTTCGGCACCGTATGTCCGGCGAGCAGCACGGCGATGTGGCGGCGCTGCGGCGGGATCGAGGCGTCGAGGGCGGTGAGGGTCGCGGCATCCGGACGCACCGCCAAGGGCGGCACCGACACGGTGCCGTACTGCACGCCGGGCTTGGGCAGGAACACCGTGCCGACCTCGAACAGGGCCAGGTCGACGATGCCGCGCGAGACGTTGCGGTGCGCCACCTGCAGCAGGGCCGGCACGAGGGACCGGCGGAGGAACGGCGACAGCCCGTCGAGCGGGTTGGCGAGCTTCACACTCGGCAGCTTGTCGCCCGAGGGCGAGCCGTGCAGCGCGTTCTGCTCCTCGGTGGTGAACGGGAACGACGGCGTCTCGACGAATCCGGCCGAGGCCAGCGCGTTCGACACGCGTCGGCGCCCCTGCTGGGCGGCGGTCAGGCCGCGCCCGGAGGGCGGAGTGGGGAGCACCGAGGGGATGCGGTCGTAACCCTCGATGCGGGCCACCTCTTCGGCGAGCGTCCATTTGTCGGTCAGGTCGTGGCGCCACGACGGCGCGGTCACCGCCCAGCCGGCGTCGCCCTGCGCGACGGAGCAGCCGATGAGGCGCAGCGCCGAGACGGTCTCGTCGTCGGTGTAGTCGACGCCGATCAGCCCCGACACGAAGCCCGTGGGCAGCGTGATCGGCTCGCGTCGATAGGTCGACGACAGTGAACCGCCGAGCTCGGTGTCGAGCGTGCCGCCGGCGAGTTCGACCATCAGCGATGCCACGCGCTCGGCGGCGACGTAGGGCACGAGCGGGTCGACACCGCGCTCGAAGCGGCGTGACGCCTCCGAAGGCAGCTTGTGCCGGCGGGCGGTACGGGCGATCGACACCTGGTCGAAGGTCGCCGCTTCGATGAGCACGTTGCGCGTCGCATCGCTCATCTCGGTGGGACCGCCGCCCATGACGCCGGCGAGGCCGATGGGGCCCGACTCGTCGGTGATCAACAGGTCTTCGGCATTGAGCGTACGAACCTGGCCGTCGAGGGTCTCGAGCTTCTCGCCCTGCTCCGCACGGCGCACGGTGAGGCCGCCCTGCAACCGGTCGAGGTCGTAGCCGTGGATGGGCTGGCCGAGCTCGAGCATGACGTAGTTGGTGATGTCGATGAGCACCCCGAGCGAGCGGATGCCGGCCAACGACAGGCGCGTGATCATCCACGGCGGCGTCGGGCGCGAGGGGTCGACGTCGCGCACGATGCGGGCGACGAACTCCGTCGCGCCCGCGCGTCCGCGGATGGGCGCCTTGTCGTCGACCGCGACCGAGAAGCCCTGCGGTGTGCGGGCGACGGCGTCGTCGTGACCGGTCCCCGGGTCGCGGAAGGCGGCGCCCGTGGCGTGCGAGTACTCGCGGGCGACGCCGCGCAGCGACAGGGCGTAGCCGCGGTCGGGAGTGACGTTGATCTCGACGGCGAGGTCGTCGAGCCCCAGCAGCGCGATGGCATCCGTTCCGACGGGCGCGTCGATGCCGAGGTCGATCAGACGCAGGATGCCGGAGTGCTCGCTGCCGAGACCCAGCTCCTTCGCCGAGGCGATCATGCCGTCGGACACGTGCCCGTAGGTCTTCCGTGCAGCGATGGGGAACGGCCCTGGTAGGACCGAGCCGGGGAGGGTCACCACGACCTTGTCGCCCTCGAAGAAGTTGCCTGCGCCGCAGACGACGCCGCGCACTCCCCCGTTCTCGGCACCGACGTCGACCTGGCACCAGCGGATGGTCTTGCCGTTGGACTGCGGCTCGGGGGTGAACTCCTTCACCTCTCCGACGACGATGGGGCCGGACAGCTCGAAGCGGTGCACGTCTTCTTCTTCGAAGCCGACGGACACCAGTGCTTCGAGCACGTCTTCGGGAGTCGCCTCGACGGGCACGTCGACGTACTCGCGCAACCAGGAGAGCGGGACGCGCATCAGACCACCATTCCGAACTGCTCGCTGAAGCGCACATCGCCCTCGGCCATGTCGCGCATGTCTTGCACGTCGCTGCGGAACATGAGCGTGCGCTCGATGCCCATGCCGAATGCGAAGCCCGAGTACTCCTCGGGATCGATGCCGGCCGCCCGCAGGACGTTGGGGTTCACCATGCCGCAGCCGCCCCACTCGATCCAGCGCGCACCGCCCTTGAAGGTCGGGTGCCACAGGTCGAGTTCGGCGCTCGGCTCGGTGAAGGGGAAGAAGTTGGCGCGGAAACGCGTCTTGGCCTCGGGGCCGAACAGCACGCGCGCGGCGTGGTCGAGCGTGCCCTTCAGGTGCGCCATCGTGATGCCCTTGTCGATGACGAGACCCTCGAACTGCGTGAACACCGGCAGGTGCGTGGCGTCGAACTCGTCGGTGCGGTACACGCGGCCCGGGCACAGCACGTAGATCGGCAGATCGCGCTCGAGCATCGAACGCACCTGCACGGGGCTGGTGTGCGTGCGCAGCACCAGGTGACGGGCGACCGGGTCGACGAAGAACGTGTCCTGCATCTGGCGGGCGGGGTGGTCGACGTCGAAGTTCAGCGCGTCGAAGTTGAACCACTCGTGCTCGAGCTCGGGGCCTTCGGCGATCTCCCACCCCATGCCGACGAAGATGTCGGACACCTGCTCCTGCAGAAGGGATATGGGATGCCGTGCCCCCACGCGGGCGCGCTGCGGCAGCGCCGTGACGTCGATGCGCTCGGCCTCGAGCTGCGATGCCGTCTCGGCCTCGGCCAACTCGGCCTCGCGGGCGACGAGCGCCTGGTTCACCTGCCCGCGGGCCTGACCGACGAGCTTGCCGACGGCGGCCTTCTGGTCGGGGGCGACCTGGCGCATCTGGGCGTTCAGCCGCGCGAGGGCGGACTGGTCACCGGTGTGCGCGGAGCGGGCGGCTTTCAACTCGGCCGTGGTCGCGGCCGCGGCGATGGCCGCGAGGGCGGCATCGACGGCGGAGGCGACGGCCTCGGGGGTGATCTCAGGTGCGTCGGACACGAGATGAGAGTCTACCGACGGGCGGGGACACTCCCCCGCCCGTCGACAGATCGGCTCAGGTCGCCGAGCCGCCGCGCTGGGCGACGATCAGGGAGGTGTCGGTGGCACCCTGCTGGAGAGGCTGCACGGGAGCGGCGACGTCGCCCCGCGGCGAGCGGCGCAGACGCTTCTCGACCAGGGTCGCCACGAACGACAGGATCAGGCAGAGCGCGATGTAGATCGCACCGACGATGATCGTGGCCGGGATGATGGGCGAACCGACGCTCGGCTGCGCGCCGATGTACTTCGCGTAGAAGAGCAGCTCGGGATAGGTGATGACGAAACCGAGCGCCGTGTCCTTCAGGGTGACGACGAGCTGAGCGATGATGACCGGCATCATCGCGCGGATCGCCTGCGGGAGCAGGATCAGGCGCATGACGCCCGCCTTGCGCAGACCCACGGCGTAGCCGGCCTCGGCCTGTCCGCTCGGCAGCGACTCCACACCGGCGCGGATGACCTCCGCGAGGACTGAGCCGTTGTAGCAGACGAGGGCGATGACCACGGCCCAGTACGGTTCCATGCGGATGCCGATCACGGGGAAGCCGTAGTACAGCAGGAACATGAAGACCAGCACGGGGATCGCGCGGAAGACCTCGATGACGGCCGTGAAGGGCCAGCGCACCCACTTGTGGTCGGAGAGCCGGCCGATGGCCAGGACGAAGCCGAGCGCCAGGGCACCGACCGCCGCCGCCGCGAAGGCGGCGAGGGTCGCCAGGGTGGCGTCGAGAATGCTCGCCCACACGTTCGTATAGGTGAAGGCCGACCACTTCTGGGCGGTGAACTGCCCGGTGTCGGCGAGGCGCCAGACGAAGAAGCCGACGATCGCGAGGACAACGACGATCGTCAGCACCCCGAGGATGCGGTTGCGCGCGATCGCCTTCGGGCCGGGGACGTCGTACAGGACGCTGCTCATCGTGCGACCCTCCATCGATTCTCGAGCGTTCGCTGCAGCCACGACAGGAGGAGCACCAGCGCGACGAAGACGACCATGATCCACAGGATGACGATGAACGCGTTCTCGCCGCGCTCACTGAGGTAGTTGCGCACCGACCCGAGGTTCACGATCGAGAACCCGGCGGCGACGGTGGTGTTCTTCAGCAGGGCGATGAACACGCTCATCATCGGCGGGATGACGGAGCGGAACGCCTGCGGGAGGATAACGAGCGACATCACCTGCCCGAAGCTCAGGCCGAGGGCGCGCGCGGCCTCCGCCTGACCGACCGGCACGGTGTTGACGCCGGAACGGATCGCCTCGGCGACGTAGGTGGCCGTGTAGATGCCCAGGGCGCAGATGCCGAGGGTGAGCGACACGTCGCCGGTGAGCCGCAGCCCCAACAGGGGCGGAAGCGCGAACACGAAGGCGAAGAAGACCAGCGTCAGCGGGGTGTTGCGGATGACGCTGACGTAGAACGTGCCCACGCCGCGCGCGACGGGCACCGGCGAGACACGCATCGCGCCGACGATGATGCCGATTACGAGCGCCAGCGCGCCGCCGGCGAAGAAGAGCACGAGCGTGCCGACGAGCGCTTCGCCCCAGATGTCGAGGTTGTCGGTGATGACACCCATGCGTGGTCCTTATCTCGAAGGGGTTCGGGGGCCGCGCGACACGCGGCCCCCGAACGGGTCACTCGTCGGCGGTGGGCTGCTCGGCCTCGATGCCGGAGGGTGCGAGGTTCTTGTCGAACAGCGCGGTCCACACATCGCCACCGTCGTTGAAGAGGGTGTTGATGTGGTCCTTCAGCACGGTGTCGCCCTTGGGCACGCCCACGCCGTAGCGCTCTTCGCTGAAGGTGTCACCGGCGATCTTGAAGGCGTCGGGCTCCTGCGCGACGTACCCGGCGAGGATCGCCTGGTCGGTCGTGACGGCGTCGACCGAACCGGCGCGCAGCTGCTCGAGGCACTGCGTGTAGGTGTCGTATTCGACGGTGTCGCCGGGGTTGTACTCGTCGCGGATGCGCTGGAGCGGCGTCGAACCGGTCACCGAGCACACGATCTTGCCCGCGAGGTCGTCGGGACCGGAGATGTCGTCGTTGTCGGCGGCGACGAGCAGGCCCTGACCGGTGATCAGGTAGGGGCCGGCGAAGTCGATCTGCTGCTTGCGCTTGTCGGTGATGGAGTAGGTGCCGACGTAGTAGTCGACGTTGCCGTTCACCAGCTCCTGCTCGCGGTTGGCCGAAGGGATCGTCTTGTACTCGATCTGGTCGGCGTCGAAGCCGAGGGAAGCGGCGATCCACTGCGCGATCTCGACGTCGAAGCCGCCGCGCTCGTTCGAGACCGGGTCCTTGAAGCCGAGTCCCGGCTGGTCTTCCTTGACGCCGACGACGACCTTGTCGGCCGACGTCATGCGGTCGAAGGTGAAGCTGCCCTCGAGGGAGACGTCGGAGGCGACCTCCCACAGCTGGGTCGTGTCGGCTCCGTCGCCTTCGGCGCCGGGTGCCGCGCCGGGGGTGCCGCTGTTGCAGGCCGTCAGGGCCAGCAGGCCGGCGGCGACGATGCTCGCGCCGGCGAGAAAACGTGTCTTACGCATGTGATGTCTCCTTGGTTACGTGTGCTGTGCGGATGTATGGGTCTGGGGGACGGCACGGCGGAGCACCTGGGGGGTGGGACACTCGCGCCTCGGCGAAGAACCTCCTCGTTCGTCGCCGTCATCAGGGGAACCGTCAGTGGGTGATGAGCTTCGACAAGAAGTCTTTGGCCCGGTCGGACTGCGGGTTGGTGAAGAACTGCTCGGGCGCCGCCTGCTCGACGATCTGTCCGTCGGCCATGAAGACGACGCGGTTGGCGGCCTTGCGGGCGAAGCCCATCTCGTGCGTGACGACGACCATCGTCATGCCGTCCTTGGCGAGACCGACCATGACGTCGAGCACTTCGTTGATCATCTCGGGGTCGAGGGCCGAGGTGGGCTCGTCGAAAAGCATGACCTTCGGCTTCATCGCCAGGGCACGGGCGATGGCCACGCGCTGCTGCTGACCGCCGGAGAGCTGGGCGGGGAGCTTGTCGGCCTGGTGCCCGACGCCGACGCGGTCCAGGAGCGCGCGCGCCTCTTTCTCGGCATCCGCCTTCTTCATCTTGCGGACCTTGAGGGGGCCGAGGGTGATGTTCTGGAGGATCGTCAGGTGCGCGAACAGGTTGAACGACTGGAAGACCATGCCCACGTCGGCGCGCAGGTCGGCGAGACCCTTCCCCTCTTTGGGCAGCTCCTTGCCGTCGATCGTGATGGTGCCGCTCGTGATGGTCTCGAGGCGGTTGATGGTGCGGCAGAGCGTCGACTTGCCCGACCCCGACGGACCGATGACCACGACGACCTCGCCGCGGTCGACCGTGAGGTCGATGTCTTTGAGCGCCTGGAACTGCCCGTAGTGCTTCTGGACGTCGGAGACGACGACCAGCGGCTCGGAGGTCGTCGGGGGAACGGATGCCATGCCCCCACACTATGAGGGCGACGCGCCGCCGACCACCTTCCGGCGCGCGCCTTAACCGTTCTGTAACAGCCGCCGTCAGCGCGCCCGCTGCGCGAATGCCGTCTCGTAGAGGCACACGCTCGCCGCCGTCGCGAGGTTGAGCGACTCGGCCCGGCCGTAGATCGGCAGCCGTAACGCCAGGTCGGCACGAGCAAGCGCTTCGTCATCCAGGCCCCGCGCCTCGTTACCGAACAACCACGCGGTCGGTTCGGCGAGGACCTCGCGCGACGCCAGGAAGTCGTCACCACCCACGTCGGCGGCGACGACGCGAAGACCCGCCTCGTGCACGCGTTCCACGACGTCGGCGAGATCGAGATCGACGGCCACCGGCAGGTGGAAAAGCGAGCCCGTCGTCGAGCGGACGACCTTCGGGTTGTAGGGGTCGACGGTGCGTCCGGTGAGGATGACGGCATCCGCCCCCGCCGCGTCGGCGGCACGGATGATCGTGCCGAGGTTGCCCGGGTCGCGGACCTCCTCGCAGATGGCGATGAGCCGCGGGCCTGCCGCCAGCACGTCCTTCAGCGCCGTCGGCGCCTGCCGGGCCACCGCGACGATGCCCTGCGGCGTCACGGTGTCGGCCATTGCATCCAGGACCGCTTCGGTCGTGTACTGCAGGTCGACGCCGGCCTGCTCGGCGGCGTCGCGCACATCGACGTGCTTCTCGAGGGCCGTGGGAGTGGCGTACACCTCGAGGACCGTCTCAGGAGCCCACGCGAGAGCCTCTCGCGCCGCCTGAGGACCCTCGAGCAGAAAGAGTCCGGTCTCTTGACGGGCGGCACGCTTGCTCAGCTTGGCCACGGCGCGCACCCGCGGCGAACGAGGGTTCTCCAGCACGCCCTCAGTGTATGGCTCCCCCCGATGAGCACTCCGGATGCCGCGCGGACGCCGACGGGATGCTGCGCCGTGCCCAGCGCGACGCGGACCCGCCCGGGTGGGGAAACAGCGGAACGGGCGCCCTCGCGAGGAGGACGCCCGTTCCGGGAAGAAGACGCGGGTTACGCGGACTTCGGCGCGTTGACGTCGCTGGGCAGGGCCGCCTTGGCGGTCTGCACGAGCGAGGCGAACACGGTGGGCTCGTTCACCGCGAGCTCAGCGAGCATGCGGCGGTCGACCTGCACACCCGCGAGGCCGAGGCCCTGGATGAAGCGGTTGTAGGTGAGCCCGTTCTGGCGGGACGCGGCGTTGATGCGCTGGATCCACAGACGACGGAAGTCGCCCTTGCGCTTGCGACGGTCGCGGTACGCGTAGACCAGGGAGTGGGTGACCTGCTCCTTGGCCTTGCGGTACAGGCGCGAACGCTGCCCGCGGTAACCGGACGCGCGCTCGAGGATGACGCGACGCTTCTTGTGGGCGTTTACTGCCCGCTTGACTCTAGCCATTTCTGTTTCTTCCTAACGTGCGTCGGCGCTCAGAGACCGAGGAGCTTCTTGGCGACCTTCGAGTCGCCCTTGGCCAGGACCTGCTCCTGGTTCAGGCGGCGGGTGCGCTTCGAGGCCTTGCCTTCGAGGTTGTGGCGCATGCCGGCCTGCTGCTTCATGAGCTTGCCGCTACCGGTGAGCTTGAAGCGCTTCTTGGCGCCCGAGTGGGTCTTCTGCTTCGGCATCTGTCTTCCTTCGTTGGTCTTCCCGGCGGAGCGGGAGTCTGGGGAGCTTTACTCGGCGGGGGCCGAGGTGGGCGTTTCTTCCGAGTCCGAGTCGCCGCGAGCAGCGCTGCGCGCCGCCTCACGGTTCGCCGCGCGCTGCGCGTTCTGCTCGGTCTTGACCTCGGACTTGTTCTTGTGGGGCGCGACCACCATCACCATGTTGCGGCCGTCGATCGTGGGGTTCGACTCGACGGTGCCGAACTCGGCGACGTCTTCGGCGAACTTGCGGAGCAGACGCACACCCTGCTCGGGACGCGACTGCTCGCGACCGCGGAACAGGATCATGGCCTTCACCTTGTCGCCCGCCTGGAGGAAGCCCTCGGCGCGCTTGAGCTTGGTGATGTAGTCGTGGGCCTCGATCTTCAGACGGAACCGGACCTCTTTGAGGACGGTGTTCGCCTGGTTACGACGCGTCTCCTTGGCCTTCTGCGCGGCCTCGTACTTGAACTTGCCGTAATCCATGATCTTGACCACGGGCGGCTTCGAGCTCGGCGCAACCTCGACCAGGTCGAGGTCCGCTTCCTGGGCCAGGCGCAGCGCAGCTTCGATGCGGACGATGCCGACCTGCTCGCCGTTGGGTCCGACGAGACGGACCTCCGGGACTCGGATGCGCTCGTTGGTGCGGGGATCGCTGATGCGGAACTCCTCTTGTATGCGGATGACGGCCGCCGCGATCCGAGGGAATCGCGGGCGAAGAGGAGAAACACGCCACCCGGCACGGTGCTGTCAGCACCGGCTTCTGCACCCAGGCGACCCCGTGGGAAACGGAGCGGAGTGCGGGAACCCGGTAGCCTGGAACGGCAAGCGCGGGTGGGATGTGATCCTCTTTCGTACGGAGCGAAAAGCTCCGAAGCCCGCCACAGTCTAGCAGAGAGATTCACGTGGACACGATCCCCTCCGACCAGCCCGCCGAAGACCCCTCCGCGCACCGCCACGGAGCTGAAGACGAACGTCTCGCGCGATGGGAAGAGCAGGAGCGCGCCGCGTCCTCCGCCACCCGCGACATCGCGGACGTCCCCGCGGTCGAGGTCATCACGACGGCGGCCGTGCACCTCATGAGCGCCGCCGCCGTCAAAACGGGACTTGCCGACGATCCCACTCACCAGCTCGACCTCGACGAGGCGCGCAAGCTCATCAACGCCCTCGCCGGTCTCATCACCGCCGGCGCCCCCGAGATCAGTGACATGCACGCGCGATCGCTCCGCGACGGACTGCGTTCGCTCCAGCTGGCGTTCCGTGAGGCGTCGACGATCCAGGACCCGATCGGCAAGGGGCCGGGAGAGAAGTGGACGGGTCCCGTCACGTAGGTCGTTCGTTCTGGGGTACTGGGCTCCGTGATGCCCCCTTCCCCAGGCAAGAGCAGGGCCCCTACCCCGATTGCCTGGGGAAGGGGGCATCACTGCGCCCTGTACCGCAGGCCGACTCCGCCGTGACACCCGCAGGGTATGAGAGGTATCACTGCGCCCTGTACCGCGGGCCGACTCCGCCGTGACACCCGCAGGGGTATGAGAGGCATCCCTGTGCCGAAGGCCGACTCCGCCGCGACATTGCCGCAATGCCTTGCCCGTCGACCGAGGCAGTGGCATCCGGCCTTCGACGCCGCATGAGGACAGGGGATTCCGCGAGAACAGGACGCGTCGACCGAGCGAGGTCCTGTTCTCGAGCGATCGCCTGTCACGGCGCGGTCGTACTTGCGTTTCCGCGCGGCGCGGGTCAGACGTCTTTGCTGCGGTGCAACTTGACGGTGAGCGAGTCGACGAGCACGGCGATGCGGTCATCGGAGGCCCACCGGCGGGCGATGCGCGCGAGCACGGCATCCAGCTCCTCCTGCTCAAGGCCCGACATCAACTGCAGGTGCACGACGAGCTCCGGCCCGCGCAGACGACCCGTGGGGTCGCCCGACTCCACGGCGAGGTCGAGCACCGCGAGTTCGCCCGAGATGCTCTGCTGAAGGCCCGTGAAGATCAGCGGCGAGGTGTGAGCGGGTTCCCACGACTCGCCCTGGGCGATCGCCCAGAGCGCGGGGCGGCGGATGACGAACTCCGTCTCGGATCCCGGATCGATCACGATGAGCTCGGTGTCTTCGGATGCGGCGGCCAGCGCCGTGCGTCGACCGTCTGCGGGAACGGGGCGCGCCGTGGCATCCCAGGTCTGAAGTGCCGTGACGGAGGTGAAGACCGGGAGGACCTTGCGCCCGTCCGGGGCGGCGACGGTGACGATCGACAGCTCCTGCGTCTTATCGACCTCGAGCCCGTGCGCGCCGATGCCGTGGTCGCCCTTCTCGGCGACGAGCGGGATCAGCAGGCGCGCCGTGCGATAGGCGTCGACGACCGCACGCGCATCGCCCTCCGCTGTTCCGAATACCAGGAGCGCCGAGAGCAGTGCCGGATCGGCCGACCCGTCATCGCCCGAGTGCGGATTGGGTGAGAAGCTGCGCCCCTCCCAGGGCAGGCCCGCCGAGTCGGCGCCGGCGCCGTGCGGGACGTGATCGTGCGACCCGTGACCGTGCGGACCGTCAGTGTCCGGCGACATCCAGTGCCTCAGCGAGCGTGAACTGCCCCGCGTAGAGCGCCTTGCCGACGATGGCGCCCTCGACACCGAGGGGCACGAGGTCGCGCAGCGCCACGATGTCGTCGAGGCTCGACACGCCGCCGGAGGCGACGATCGGCTTCGGGGTGCGCTGGGTCATCTCGCGCAGCAGTTCGATGTTGGGGCCGCGGAGCGTGCCGTCTTTGGTGACGTCGGTGACGACGTAGCGACTGCAGCCGGCATCCTCGAGACGATCGAGCACCGTCCACAGATCGCCGCCGTCGCGCGTCCATCCGCGGGCCGCGAGGGTCGTGCCGCGCACGTCGAGACCGACGGCGATGGCCTCGCCGTAGCGGTTGATGACATCGGCTGCCCACTCGGGGTTCTCGAGCGCCGCGGTGCCGAGGTTGATACGGCTCGCTCCGCTTTCGAGCGCCGCCTCGAGCGTGCGGTCGTCACGGATGCCGCCCGACAGCTCCACCTGCACGCCCTTGACCTGCTTGATGACCTTGCGCATGACGTGGGCATTGCTGCCACGGCCGAAGGCGGCGTCGAGGTCGACGAGGTGGATCCACTGCGCGCCCTGGCGGGCGAAGTCGGCGGCCGCGTCGACGGGGTCGCCGTAGCTGGTCTCGGTACCGGCCTCGCCCTGGGTCAGACGGACGGCTTTGCCGTCAGCCACATCGACCGCCGGAAGCAGCACAAGTTCGGGCGTGGACGCGAAATCGTTCATGGCTCCTCGCACCCTTCGGCGCATCTCGCCGAGCCGGGGCACGAGGTCACACAGTAGTCGCGCTCAGCCCGTCGATCCAATTGGCGAGGAGGCGGATGCCGGCTTCGCCCGACTTCTCGGGGTGGAACTGGGTCGCCGCCAGCGGGCCGTTCTCGACCGCTGCGATGAAGGGCGCGCCGTAGGTGCACCACGTCACGGACGGCTGCGGGAACGGCGGGGTGACGTCCAGCTGCCACTCCTGCGCGGCGTACGAGTGCACGAAGTAGAACCGCTCGCGCTCGATGCCCTCGAAAAGGCGGGAATCCTCGCCCGCGGTGACGGTGTTCCAGCCCATGTGCGGCAACACGGGCGCCTTGAGCTCGGCGACGGTGCCCGGCCACTCCCCCAGCCCCGGCGTGTCGGTGCCGCGCTCGATCCCGCGGTCGAACATGACCTGCATGCCGACGCAGATGCCCAGGACCGGTCGACCGCCGGCGAGGCGGCGGTCGATGATCTCGCCGCCGCGACTGGCGTTCAGGGAATCCATGACCGCGCGAAACGCGCCGACGCCGGGCACCAGGAGACCGTCGGCGTCGAGCAGCAGCGACCGGTCGGCGGTCAGGCGGGCGTCGGCACCGGCCTCGACGAGGGCCTTGACGGCGGAGTGGACGTTGCCCGACCCGTAGTCGAGAACCGCGACGACGGGCTTGGCCGTCACAGTGCACCCTTGGTGCTCGGGATGCCGTCGACGAGGGGATCGAGGGCCTTTGCCTGCCGGAAGGCGCGCGCGAGCGCCTTGTACTCCGCCTCGGCGATGTGGTGCGGGTCGCGTCCGCCGAGGACGCGCACGTGCACGGTGAGCCCCGCGTGGATCGAGATGGCCTCGAACGAGTGGCGCACGAGTGAGCCGGTGAAGTGGCCCCCGATGAGGTGGTGCTCGAAGCCGGCGGGCTCGCCGGTGTGCACGAGATACGGACGACCGCTGATGTCGACCACCGCCTGCGCCAGTGCCTCGTCGAGCGGCACGAGGGCGTCGCCGTAGCGCGCGATGCCGGACTTGTCGCCGAGTGCCTGGCGGATGGCCTGGCCGAGCACGATCGAGGTGTCCTCGACGGTGTGGTGGGCGTCGATGTGGGTGTCGCCGGTTGCGCGCACGCGCAGGTCGGTGAGCGAGTGCTTCGCGAACGCCGTGAGCATGTGGTCGAAGAACGGCACCGTCGTCTGGATGTCGCTCGCACCGCGTCCGTCGAGATCCAACTCGAGCTCGATGTGCGACTCGCTCGTCTCGCGCGTGAACGAGGCGGTGCGGGGCGTGGCGGGGCCGGTCATGATCGGGATCCTATCGAGGCGAGGGCGTCGAGGAACGCGGTGGTCTCGTCGGCCGTGCCGGCCGACACGCGCAGGTGGTGGGGGATTCCCACGTCGCGGATGAGCACGCCGCGGTCGTAGAGGGCCTTCCACGTCGCGGCCGGGTCGTCGACCGCTCCGAACAACACGAAGTTCGCCCACGACTCGTGCGCCGTGTAGCCGAGGGCCGACACCGTCGCCGAGATGCGATCGCGCTGGGCGACGATCTCGTCGACCATGCCCAGCATCGTCTCGGCGTGGCCCAGCGCCGCGGTCGCCGCCGCCTGGGTCAAGGCGCTCAGGTGGTAGGGCAGACGCACCAGACGCAGGGCGTCGACGAAGGCCGGGTCGGCCGCGAGATAGCCCACCCGCGCGCCGGCGAAAGCGAAGGCCTTGCTCATCGTGCGCGAGACGACCAAGCGCGGGCGACCGGGAAGAAGCGCCACGGCGGACGGCTCGTCGCGCGGGGCGAACTCCTCGTACGCCTCGTCGACGATGACGACACCGTCGGTCGCGTCGTAGACCGCCTCGATGACGTCGCGTCGGAGCGGGGTACCCGTGGGGTTGTTGGGCGCACAGAGGAAGACGATGTCGGGACGCTGCTCGCGGACCTGAGCGGCCGCGGACTCCGCCGTCAGGGAGAAATCGTGATCGCGGTGCCCGGCGATCCATCGCGCACCGGTGGCGCGCGTGAGAATCGGATACATCGAGTAGGTGGGCGCGAAGCCCATCGCGGTACGACCGGGACCGCCGAACGCCTGAAGGATGTGCTGCAGGACCTCGTTCGAGCCGTTGGCCGCCCAGATCTGCTCGGCACCCAGGCCGTGGCCCAGGTAGTGCGCGAACGCCTCGCGCAACCCGGTGAACTCACGATCGGGATAACGGTTCACGTCGCGGAGGGCCCGGGCGACGGCATCCAAGATGTCGTCGGCGACCTCCGATGGAACGGGATGCGTGTTCTCGTTCACGTTCAGCGCCACCGGGAGCGGCGCCTGCGGTGCTCCATACGGGGTCATCCCCCGCAGATCGTCGCGAAGAGGCAGGTCGTCGAGGCGTACGGTCACCTCACCCATCGTAGGCGGCGGGCGGCGCGGCGACTCACGCGGCATGGCCTGCGCGGAGCGGGCGTCAGTTCGCGGGGGCGTACTCGACGGGGATCGCAATGCGCTGACCGGCCGCCACCGAACCGCCGGACAGGGCGTTGAGACGGGAGATCTTGGCGACGACGTCGCGGGGATCGGCCGCGGGCGCCAGCTCTTCGGCGATCGACCACAGGGTGTCGCCGCTCATGACGGTGACCTCGGGGAAGGAACCCGCGGGGGCCCCGGCGTCGTTCGAGGCCAGCGCGGCACCGCCGCCGACGACCGCGACACCCAGAGCCACGGCGAGCGGCAGCGACACCAGGAAGGTGACGGCGCGGCGACCGCGCGGCGTGATGCGCAGGCGGGTGGTGGGGGTGGAGATGGCGATGCTGGTCATGGTGTGCTCCTCAGTGGGGAGAGATTCGCACCCCGCCCTCGGCCGGGAGGACGGGAGTGCGAATCTGTGTTCCGAATCTATCTTCGATACTGCGTGGGTGTCAAGACGACGTCTGTCGGAGACGAATCGAACGCGACACGCGTGAGCTTCCGTGTGATTCGCCTCGCCGACCGGATACGGTTTCGACACGGAGACCTCATCACCAACCTCCGACATTCGAATTTCCGCCGCCCTTCCCGCGGCGCGAGGGGAGCATCAGATGACCGACGCGACGACCGCCGGCCGCGACCGACCGCAGACGCGTCGGCGCAAGAACCTCAGCGACAAGCAGCTCGCGATCCTCGAGGTCATCCAGCGTTCGATCGCGCGGCACGGCTATCCGCCGAGCATGCGCGAGATCGGCGACGCGGTCGGCCTGAAATCGCTGTCGAGCGTCACCCACCAGCTGAACCAGCTCGAGCTCAGCGGCTACCTGCGCCGCGACCCGGGCAAGACCCGCGCCATGGAGGTGCTGATCGACCTTCCCGGCACCGCCGCCGAGAACCCGGCCGACACCGCACCCTCGGTGGGCGACGCCGCCCTCGTGCCGCTGGTGGGCCGGATCGCGGCGGGCGTGCCCATCACCGCCGACCAGCAGGTGGAGGAGATCTTCCCCCTCCCCCGCCAGCTCGTCGGCAAGGGCGAGTTGTTCATGCTCAAGGTCTCGGGCGAATCGATGATCGACGCGGCGATCTGCGACGGCGACTGGGTGGTCGTGCGGTCGCAGGCGAACGCCGAGAACGGCGAGATCGTCGCCGCGATGCTCGACGGCGAGGCCACGGTGAAGACGTTCCGTCGCCGCGACGGCCACACCTGGCTCCTGCCCCGCAACACCGCCTTCGAACCCATCCTCGGAGACGAGGCCGTCCTGCTGGGTCGTGTCGTGGCGGTGCTGCGCGCGGTGTGACGCCATCGTCCACTCGCGGCGACACCCGAAGAGAGGGTCGCTGTCAGGTGTTCGGACGTTCTCCACGGCGCGAAACGGGGTGGACACGCGGCGCAGCCGGCGTGGCCGCTCGCGCAGAGAACGGCCTGAGAACATCGCCCGTGCCGCGTGGCGGAGGTGGTCCGTAGGGTGGGAACCATGGCAGACACCCTCCCCTACGGTTCCTGGCCCTCGCCGATCACCCCCGAATCGGTGGCGCAGTCGACCCCGCGCGTAGACGGTGCGCGGATGGTGAGCGACGAGGTGTGGTGGGGCGAGTCCGTCCCCACCGAGGCCGGGAGGGTCGCGGTGAAGCGTCGCCGCGCCGACGGGTCCGTCGAGACCGTCCTCCCCGCTCCCGCCAATGCCCGTTCCGCGGTCCACGAGTACGGTGGCGGCGCGTGGACCGCGTCCGACGAGGGCGAGCTCTACTACGTCGAGAAGACCGACCAGCGGGTCTACGCCCTGCGGCCGGGGGGCGGGGCGCGAGCCCTCACCCCGTCCGACGACACCGTGCGCCACGGCGGCCTGCTGTTCGAGCACGGCACCCTCCTGGCCGTGCGCGAGACGCACGGCGCCGAGCGCGTCCCGACGCGCGCCATCGTCCGCATCGCCACCGACGGTTCCGGAGCCGTCGACGTGCTCGCCGAGGGCAGCGACTTCCTCGCGCAGCCCGCCCTCAGCCCCGACGGCACCCGACTCGCGTGGATCGCGTGGAACCACCCCGACATGCCCTGGGACGCCACGATCCTGCGCG
Organism: Microbacterium sp. Leaf151; assembly: GCF_001424225.1. Lineage (GTDB taxonomy): Bacteria > Actinomycetota > Actinomycetes > Actinomycetales > Microbacteriaceae > Microbacterium. The sequence continues at coordinate 194,159 of NZ_LMOR01000004.1, forward strand.
TCGCCGACCTCGCATCCGGAGAGGTGCACGACCTCGCGGGTGGCGACGAACGCGCGCCCCTCCAGCCCGTGTGGCTCGCCGATGACGAACTGCTGTACGCCGACGATCCGGGCGGCCGGTGGAACCTGTTCCGCCGTCCCCTCGACGGCGACGCGCAGCCCGTCGCGCCGGCGGACGCCGACACCGGCGGCGGACTGTGGGTACTGGGCACGAGATGGTTCGGTGCGGCGGCCGACGGCCGCATCGTCGCCGTACGAACCGACGGCGCTGACGAGATCGTCGAGATCGCGCCGTCGGGCGTCCGGCCGCTCGATGTCCCCGTGGTGGCCGGTGCCGCCGTCGACGATGCGCGAGGCAATAGGGTACTGATCTCGGGCGCCGACGCCGCGGGTCGCTCCGGCCTGTGGCTGGTCGACCTCGACTCCGGCGTCGTCGACCTCGTGACAGGGGGCTCCGGCTCCTGGGGAGACGAGTGGATGCCGTCGGCGCGCGCCCTCGAGACGGAGGGGCCGCACGGCCCGGTGCACGCCTTCGCCTACGCACCCACGCATCCCGCCGTCACGGCGCCCGCGGACGAGCGTCCGCCCTACGTCGTGCTCGTGCACGGCGGCCCGACCTCCCATGTCGGCCCCGCGCCGTCCGCGAAGACGGCGTTCTTCACCAGCCGCGGCATCGGCGTGCTCGACGTCAACTACGGGGGCTCCACCGGATACGGGCGCGCCTACCGCGAGCGACTGAAGGGCCAGTGGGGCGTGGTCGACGTCGATGACGTCGCCGCAGCGGCATCCGCCCTCGCCGCGGCGGGTCTCGCCGATCCCGAGCGTCTCGCCATCGCGGGCGGCTCCGCGGGCGGATGGACCGTGCTGGCCGCCGTCACCCGCACCGATGTCTTCTCGGCGGGCATCTCCCGTTACGGCGTCGGCGACGCCCGCGCCCTGGCCGAAGACACCCACGACTTCGAGGCGCGCTACCTCGACGGTCTCATCGGACCGCTCCCCGAGGCAGAACAGGTGTACATCGACCGGTCGCCGCTCAGCCGTCCCGAGCGGTTCCGCGTGCCCCTGCTGATCCTGCAGGGCACGGAAGACCGGGTCGTGCCGCCGTCGCAGGCCGAGGCGATCCGCAACGCCCTGTCCGCGCACGGAGTCCCTCACGCCTATGTGCTGTACGAGGGAGAAGGCCACGGCTTCCGCCGTGCCGAGACGGTCATCGACTCGCTCCGTCGCGAACTCGGATTCCTGGGTGCGGTGTTCGGCTTCGAGACCCCGGGGGTGCCGAGCCTCGAGCTCGACTGATCTCCCCCGACCGCGGGAGGGCGGCCCGGTGAAGCGGTCTCCGCCGAGCCGTGCCGTCTTTCACTGTGCGACGAAGATGCCGATCGGCAGCCGCACACGACCGCGAAGAACCCCGCCGAACACTCGTCGGCGGGGTTCTTCGTCGCCAATCAGGCCGCGAACGGCTCCAACTCCGCCGCGAGGCGGGCGCCCACGTGGGCGTGCAGGAACGTTCCGGTCTCGCGGTGCTCCTGCGCCAGGATCAGCCCGCTCTCGTGGACGGCCGACACCAGGTCGCCGCGGTCGTACGGAACGACCGCCTGCACCTCGACCGCCGGCAACGGCAGCGCCTCTTCGATCGCGGCGCGCAGCTCCTCGATACCCTCACCGGTGCGCGAGGACACGAACTTCGCCTTCGGCGCGAGTCCGCGCAGCACGAGCCGGTCGTCATCCGTGACGAGATCGGCCTTGTTGAAGACGACGATCTCCTGACCGAAGTTCGCATCGACGTCGCCCATCACGTCGCGCACCGTCATCAGCTGCGCGGCCGGGTCGGGGTGCGAGGCGTCGACGACGTGCAGGATGACGTCGGCGTCGCCGACCTCCTCCAGGGTCGAGCGGAAGGCCTCGACCAGCTGGTGCGGAAGGTTGCGCACGAAGCCCACCGTGTCGGTCAGCGTGTAGACGCGACCGTCGCTCGTCTCCGAACGCCGGACCGTGGCATCCAGGGTCGCGAACAGGGCGTTCTCGACCAGCACACCGGCACTGGTGAGCCGGTTCAGCAGACTCGACTTCCCGGCGTTGGTGTAGCCGGCGATCGCGACCGAGGGGATGGTGTGACGCTTGCGTTCGGCGCGTTTCGCCTCACGGGCGGGGGCGAAGTCGCGCAGCTGTTTGCGCAGCAGGGCCATCTTCGTGCGGATGCGGCGACGGTCGAGCTCGATCTTCGTCTCACCGGGGCCGCGCGAGCCCATTCCCGCACCGCCCGCACCGACCTGGCCACCGGCCTGACGCGACATCGAGTCACCCCAGCCGCGCAGACGCGGGAGGAGGTACTCGAGCTGTGCCAGCTCGACCTGGGCTTTGCCCTCGCGGCTCTTGGCGTGCTGGCTGAAGATGTCGAGGATGACCGTCGTGCGGTCGATCACCTTCACCTTCACCACGTCTTCGAGCGCACGGCGCTGGCTGGGTGCCAGTTCGGTATCGGCGATGACGGTGTCGGCACCGACGGCGGCGACGATGTCGCGCAGCTCCGCCGCCTTGCCCCGACCGACGTAGGTCGCCGGATCCGGGTGCGGGCGCCGCTGCAGCACGCCGTCGAGCACGACGGCACCGGCCGTCTCGGCCAGCGCCGACAGCTCGCGCAGCGAGTTCTCGGCATCCGCCTGCTCGCCCTGCGGGTGCACGCCGACGAGGACGACGTTCTCGAGGCGCAACTGGCGGTACTCGACCTCGGTGACGTCTTCGAGCTCGGTGGAGAGTCCGGCGACGCGGCGGAGCGCGGCGCGCTCCTCGCGGTCCCACTGGTCGCCGTCGGCGTCGCCGCCGTAGGCGGTGGTGGCATCTTGGAGCGCCTGCGCTGCACCGAAGACCCGGACCCCGCGGTGCGCTTCGGCGCGCGAGAGCACGCGGTCCACCGGGTCGACCGGCGACGCGTCGATGCTCGGGGGTGTGGTCTGTTCGGTCATGTGTTCCTTTCGGCCGCGGGCCTGGCCGCGGTGGATATCTCGGTGTTCTGGAACTTTATCCGTCCCGACGCCCGAGGGGTCGGTCGGATATCCTGGCGTGATGGGGAGCGAGCACTACTTCAGCGCATCGCCGTCGAGTCCCGAACAGCTCCGCCGCATCAGCGTGACGCTCGCCGGTCGTGAGCTCGAGGTGGTCACGGCGGGCGGCGTCTTCAGCCCCGACCACGTGGATGCCGGGACCTCGGTGCTGCTCGCCAACACCCCTCCCCCTCCCGCCGGTGGGCACTTCCTCGACCTGGGGTGCGGGTGGGGTCCGATCTCGATGTCGCTGGCGCTCGCCTCACCGCACGCGACCGTCTGGGCGGTCGACGTCAACGAACGGGCTCTCGATCTCGTGAGGCGCAACGCGCAGTCGCATGGCCTCTCGAACATCAACGCCGTGCGCCCCGAGGATGTTCCCGACGACGTGTCGTTTCGCACCATCCGCTCCAACCCTCCGATCCGCGTGGGCAAGAACGAGCTGCACGGGATGCTGCAGCACTGGATCCCGCGCATGACGGAGCGTTCCGACGGGTGGTTCGTCGTTCAGCGCAACCTCGGTTCGGATTCGCTGCAGCGGTGGCTCGCGGCGACCTTCATCGACGGCTACAGCGTGCAACGGGCCGCGACCGGCCGCGGGTTCCGCGTGATCCGGGTGCGCCGCCACGGCTCGCCGCCGAGCGAGCCCATCGACATCGTCAGCTGAGCCGCGCGCCGCGCCGCGCCGATGGATGCCGTGAGCACACGTACCGCGCGATGTCACTCGATCGAGGCGGCACGTTCTGTGCGTGGTCGCGCCGGTCGTGTCACTTCGAGCCACGTGCCCGTGGGTCAGGCGAGCGCGACCTCGCCGGTGAACACCAGAGACGCGGGACCCGAGAGGAACACCCGCCCGCCGGACACGCGCACACCCAGCGTGCCGCCCGGGGTGTCGACCACCCAGTGGTCGGGGGCTGCCGGACCCGCCCAGTGCCGCACGGCGAGCGCGGCCGCAGCCACGCCGGTGCCGCAACTCAGTGTCTCTCCGACACCGCGCTCGAACACCCGCAGGCGGATCGCACCGACGCCGTCGCGCACGAGCGGATCGGCCGGCACGACGAACTCCACGTTCGCGCCGTGCCGCGGAGCGGGATCGAGAACCGGCTGATACGCGAGATCGAGACCGTCGAGTTCGGCGTCGGACGACAGGGCGACGACCACGTGCGGGTTGCCCACGTCGATGCCGACGCCCGGGCGTGCCACCGACAGTCCCTTCGCACGGACGAGGGTCTCATCGGCATCCACCTCGAAGGCCCCGAGGTCGACCTCGAAACCGCGGTCGCTGCGCGTGAGCGTCTTGACCCCTGCGCGGGTGCCGATGCGTAAGCCCTCGTCGATGGACGCGAGGCCGGTGTCGGTGAGATAGCGCGCGAAGACGCGGGTGCCGTTGCCGCACATCTCGGCGATCGACCCGTCGGCGTTGCGGTAGTCCATGAACCACTCGGCGCCGGATGCCGCGGCATCCGCGCCCTCGACGATCGCCGTCGTGCGGACGACCCGCAGCAATCCGTCGGCGCCGATGCCGAAGTGACGGTCGCACAGCACCGCGACCTGCGCGTCGGAGAGGTCGAGTTCGCCGTCGGGATCGGCCACCACCACGAAGTCGTTGCCGGTGCCGTGGCCCTTGGTGAACGGGAGAGTCGCCATGCGTCCAGTCTACGGAGCGAGCTGCACCCACCCGGCGATCAGTCGTCCCGCAGCGATCGACGAAGACCCCTCCCGCCCACCCGTCACGCGCGCTCCCCCGTGTCGGATACCAGGCTCTCAGCGCTCACGCGGCGCGCGTCGACCCACACGGCTCGGGCGTAACGCCGGAACCACGACACCTGGCGGCGCGCATAGCGACGGGTGAGCGCCTGGGTCTCGGCGACGGCGTCCTCGCGCGTGAGCTCGCCGCGAAGCTGCCCGAGGGCCTGCGCGTAGCCGATCGCCCGCCCGGCGGTCGCGCCCCGCTCGAGGCCTTCCGCGCGCAACGCCCGCACCTCGTCGACGAGGCCCTGCTCCCACATGCGCTCGACACGTGCGTCGAGCATCGGCACCAGTTCGTCTCGATCGATCGCGGTGGCGACGATGCGCGTGTGCGGATGCCAGAACTCCGGCGCATCCGGAAGCGCACCGCCGTGCGTCTCGCCGCCCTGCGCCAGAACCTCCAGGGCCCGCACCACACGGCGTCCGTTGCGTGGGTCGATGCGACCGGCCGCGACCGGGTCGGCCGCGCGCAGTCGCGCGTAGAGTGCACCCGCCCCCGCGGCCTCCAGCTCCGCCTCCAGCCGTGCGCGCAGCGCCTCGTCGCGCGGGGGGAAGCGGAAGTCCCACAGCACGCTCGAGACGTACAGGCCCGACCCCCCGACGAGGATGGCGTCCGCACCACGGTCGTGGATGTCGCCGATGACCGTGCGGGCGGCATCCTGGTACCAGGCGACCGCGGCCTCATCGGTCACGGCGAGCGCATCGAAGAGGTGGTGCGGGATGCCACGGCGCTCGGCGAGCGGGATCTTGGCGGTGCCGATGTCCATACCGCGGTACAGCTGCATCGCATCGGCGTTGACGATCTCGGCGCGGCGTCCACGGGCGGCCAGCGCGTCGGCGAGGTCGAGCGAGAGGCCGGTCTTGCCGGTCCCCGTCGCACCGACGACCGCCCAGAGGACCGGCGCGGTCACACGCCGACGCGGAGGGTGGGAAGACCCAACGACACTGCGCGCGGCGCGTCGCTCTCGCCGGCGGGCGCGGGCACGCCGCACGACTCGGCCTGCGAGCGGTCCCAGGCGTCTCCCGCACGCGTGCGACGGATCCGCAGAGGCGCGCCGTCGGGCGAGTCGGCGAGCAGGTGGAAGGGTGCCGCATGCGTGACCGTCGCCGAGACCACGTCACCTGGCCGCGGCACGGGTGAGCCGGCGGGCACCTCGACGTGCACGAGCCGGTTGTCTTCGGCGCGGCCGGTGAGGCGGTGCGTCTCGGCGTCCTTCTTGCCCTCGCCGGCCGAGATGAGCACGTCGAGGGTGCGACCGAGCTGCTTACGGTTCTCTTCTGCGGCGATCCGGTCCTGCAGGGCGGTGAGCCGCTCGTAGCGTTCCTGCACGACGGCCTTCGGCACCTGGTCGGCCATCGTCGCCGCCGGAGTGCCCTCGCGGATGGAGTACTGGAACGTGAAGGCGCTCGAGAAGCGAGAGGCTTCCACCACGCGCAGGGTCTCCTGGAAGTCTTCCTCGGTCTCGCCGGGGAAGCCGACGATGATGTCGGTCGTGATCGCCGCGTAGGGGATGCGCTCGCGCACACGGTCCAGGATGCCGAGGAACTTCTCGCTCCGGTACGACCGGCGCATCGCCTTGAGGATGCGGTCGGAGCCGGACTGCAGCGGCATGTGCAGCTGCGGCATGACGGACGGAGTCTCAGCCATTGCGGCGATGACGTCGTCGGTGAAGGCTGCGGGGTGGGGACTCGTGAACCGGATGCGCTCGAGACCCTCGATCTCACCCGCGGCGCGCAGCAGCTTGCCGAACGCGAGACGGTCGCCGAACTCGACGCCGTACGAGTTCACGTTCTGCCCGAGCAGCGTGACCTCGATCGCACCGTCGTCGACGAGCAGCCGGATCTCGTTGAGGATGTCGCCCGGGCGGCGATCTTTCTCTTTGCCGCGCAGGCTCGGCACGATGCAGAACGTGCAGGTGTTGTTGCACCCCACCGAGATCGAGACCCAGCCGCTGTGGATCGAATCGCGCTTGGTCGGGAGGGTGGAGGGGAAGATCTCCAGCGACTCGAGGATCTCGAGCTCGGCCTCGCCGTTGTGCCGCGCGCGTTCGAGCATGCCGGGCAGCGACCCCATGTTGTGCGTGCCGAAGACGACGTCGACCCACGGGGCCTTCTGCTGCACGGCATCCTTGTCCATCTGGGCGAGACATCCGCCGACGGCGATCTGCATGCCCGCGTGCGCGTCTTTTCTCGATTTCAGGTGACCGAGGGTGCCGTACAGCTTGCCCGCCGCGTTGTCGCGGACGGCGCACGTGTTGATGACGACGACGTCGGCCTCGACCCCGGCATCGGCGCGCACGTATCCCGCGCTCTCCAGTGAGCCGGAAAGACGCTCGGAATCGTGCACGTTCATCTGGCACCCGAAGGTGCGGACTTCGTACGTGCGCGGGCCCTCCGCGCCCTGGGCTGCGGAGGACGGCTCGATCAGCGTCGGGGAGGAAACGGGGGTGGTCATGATGAGTGCAAGTCTAAGCGGCCCACTCCGGAGCCGCGCAGATCGCCAGGTCTCTGCCCGGGCCTCCTGTGGCGCGATCCGGGCAGAAGCGTGCGTGCGCTGGACGTCCCCCGCGCATCCGCGGCGCTAGCGTTTACCGACGAGTGCCAGGGGGGAGCATGAACAGCGACCGGAGGAAGGTGCGCTCGGTGGAAGCGATCGGCGCGGATCGGGATGCAGGGGCGTGGGCGGCGCGCGTCCTGGATGGAGCCTCGCTGGTCGTGGCGGGTCCCCGAGGGAGCGGCCGAAGCCATCTCTTGCGCGGGATCACCGCGGAGATCGCGCGCCTCGGCGGACGCGCCATCGTCCTGCACACCGCGTCGGCTCTCTCGCAACAGCCGTTCGGCGCAGTCGACGCCACCGCCGACCCCGCGCTCGGGATGCTGCGGGCAGGCTCGGACGACCACACGGTCGCGGACGGCGTGCTCATCGTCGACGACATCGAGCTCCTCGACGCGGATTCGGCACGGGCGATCGCTCGGTCCGTGGCAGCTCGGAGACTGACCGCGGTTCTCGCTCATCGCACCGCCCGCCCCCGGGATGTCGAGGCGCCCGACGATGCGGGCGCGCGTCGCGGCCTGAGGGACCTCTGGGTCGAGGGACTGGCGCGACGCGTCGATCTCACCGAGCTGGACGACGAGGAGGCGTTCCGACTCATCGACGTCTTCCCCGACGCGCGACTCCTCGACAGCCCCACACGTGCGGCGCTCGTGTGGCGCGCAGACCGCTCGAGGGCGCTCCTGCGACGTCTCGTCCTGCACGCCATCGCCGACGCGCGGGCCGGTCGCGATCCGCTGGAGGCGTTCCGCACGATCGCCCCTCACAGTCGACTCGCCGTCGCGCTCGAACGGCATGTGTCCGAGATGCCCACAGAAGATCTCGAGAGCCTTGCCGGCATCCGCCGTCTCGCTCATCTCGAGACGGCCGTGGCGACCCGGTTCTTCGAGGTCGACAGTCTCCACGCGCTCGTGGCGCGCGGACTCCTTCACGCGGACCCCTCGCCCGAGCGTCGTCTCACCGCGAACGACCTGATCTCTCAGGAGGCGCAACGCCGTCTGGGCGTCTCCCGAGTCGACGCCATCGTCGATGCTGCGGGTCGACGAATGCTCGCGGAGTCCGACGAGTGGTGGAGTTCCGCCGTCGCCGTCACGGTCGCGCAGCGCTGGCACCGTCTCGGGCCGGAACTCTCGGGCGAGACCGCCCATCCCCCGGCGGTCCGGGCACGCGTCGCCTTGGATGCCGCGCGTGAGGCGAATGATCGTGGCGACGCCGCACACGCCGCCGCCTATGCGGCGCGGGGGCTGGGGTCGGCGGACGTTCCCGCGCTCCGACTCGAAGCCGAGCTCGCGGCCCGCGCTCGCGCCACGGTCGGCGTGGGCGAGACCGACGACGCTGGCGACGTCGAGATGCGTCGTCGGATGGCACGGGGCGACGCCTCGGATGAAGGGCACGACTGGCGTGGAGAAACCTCTCACGACCGGGCTCTCGCGGACTCCCGCGTCGATGATCTGCTCGCACAAGCATCGCGCGCAGGAGCGCGACTGGAGTGGACCGCCGCTGCCGAGGCCGCGGGACGTGCCGCGGCGGAGGTGTCGGCGGCACCGGCGGCACGCCTGCGCGCCCTCGTGGCGGCGGGCACGGCCGAGGCCATCGCCGGCTGCTGGCGGCGCGCGCGAGCTTGCTATCGCGCTGCGGAGCGCATGCTCGACGCGCGATACGTCGACGACGGGCTCCTTGCACGCGACCGGCTCACGGCTCTCATCTCGATGCTGGCGGGTCACCAGATCGCCGGAGCCGACGGAGCCGTCGTGCACGCCCGCCTCGAACGCGAGCTGGCGAGGACCGCGCGTGAGGGCGACGGGGCGGAGCTGAGCCTGGCGGGCGCGGCGGCCGCGATCGCTTTCGCCGGAGCAGGGCGGGCCGTCGAGTCACGCCGTGAGTTGGCGTCGGCGATGTCGCGCACGCCGTCGGCCGTCGCCGATCTCGATACGACGATGATCGAATTGAGCGTCGCGGAGGAACTCGCCTTGGCCGGCAGGTTCGACGACGCTCGCGCGATCGTCATGCGTCTGGACGACCGCGGCATCCCCCTGCTGCGTCGGAGCAGCCTCTACGTGCAGACGACCGTCCTCGCGGCGGAGGGACGCCACGACGCCGCTCGCGTCGCGGCACGCGGTGCGGCGGAGCTGACACGAGGACGCTCCGCGGCAGCCCTGCGCATCCGCGACCTTTTCCGACTCACCGCCTTGGGGGCCGCGAGCGAGGACGAAGTCGACGAGCTCGTCCAACTCGCCGCGACGACCGACCTGCCCCTCGCGGCCGAAGCGGTCCGTCGCGCGTCGGCGCGATCGACCGTCGAGGAGGCTCTCCCGGTCGACGAGCTCCGCCTGCATGCGCTGTGGTCGACTCGTGACGTGCGCCGACAACATTTCGACGCCGTGACCGACTTCCCTCGTCCGCCGGAGATCGATGCCGTGAGGGGCGAGCTGACCGCGCGCGAGCACGAGATCGCGTTGATGGCCGATGAGGGGCTCACGAACCGCGAGATCGCGACGCGGCTGTTCCTGTCGGTGCGAACGGTGGAGTCGCACATCTACCAGGCGCGCGCCAAAGTGGGGGCCGCCTCTCGCAGGGAGTTGGGGCGCATGGTGGCCGCGGAGGTCGAGCGGGAGCGGACGACGACCACGCAGTCGATAGCCGCGGCTGACGAGGGCGGCGACCAGCACGTCGGGTCCCCCGCTACCGAGCGTCTCACGGCGCTCCCCCACCAGCCGGGGGCGACGACACACCTCACTCGTCGGGCGTGAGGCCGCCCGCCGGGGCGACGACACACCCCACCCCTCGGGCGTGAGGCCGCCCGCCGGGGCGACGACACACCCCACCCCTCGGGCGTGAGGCCGCCCGCCGGGGCGACGACACACCTCACCCCTCGGGCGTGAAGCCGCCCGCCGGGGCGACAACACACCTCACCCCTCGGGCGTGAAGCCGCCCGCCGGGGCGACGACACACCTCACTCGTCGGGGGTGAACCGCACGCCTGAGGCAGGACGGGCGAATGGGCGCGACCGGCCGATGCCGGCCTCCGCCAGAGCGGACCGGGATGCTGTCAGAGCGATCGAAGAGGGATAACCGCGACGGCCCAGTTGTCCTGCCAGGCGGCGGAGCGCCGCTTCGTACTCGACGCCTTCGACCGCGCGCACCTTCGACCGGGCGAACTCGAGTGCACGCTCGGCGTCGTCATCGGGCAGCGCAGCGAGTGCCGCCTCGGCGACGTCTCGCGGGATGCCGCGCTTGCGCAGCGTCTCCGCCACGGCACGGCGACCCTCTCCCCGCTTCTCGACGGCCGACATCGCCAGCTGCTCAGCGAACGTCGTGTCATCCAGATATCCGAGGTCGACGAAGTGGTCGACGATCTCGTCGGCGAGGACATCGTCGGCGCCCTCTGTGCCACGCACCACCCCTCGGGCTTCGGAGAGTGACAACGACCTCGACCGCAGCTTTCGCAGGAGCACGGCCTCGGCGTGCTGTCGTATCTCTTCCGCCGCTGCGACATCGTCGCGGCCTCCACGGCCATCGCCGCGCGGGGGATCCGGCTCCGCTGGAGAAGCACTCTGCTCGGACGCATCGTCCCCACCGCCGAGATCTCGGAGGGGCCGCAGGCGAGGACGCCTCGCGACCTGCTCGCCAAGAGCATCGGCGGCGTCCGCGGACGCATCAGCGGCGTCCCGCCCGAGCGACGGGTGCGCAGAGGAGGACCGCCCCCGGGAACCGAAGAGAGGGATGACCGGTGCGAGGGCATCATCCGCCGTACGCGACAGGCCGCGAAGGATCCGCCCACTTTGACCGAGCTCACCTAACGTTCCGCCGGTCCCGTGGTCGTCACGCGCCCCGTCGGTCCCGTGGTCGTCACGCGCCCCGTCGGTCCCGTGGTCGTCGCCCGCCCCGTAGAACGGGCGACGACCCGAATCGTTACCGTCGTCTGTCATCACGCCGGGCGACGTGCGGCCAGCTCGTCGTCCGCGGGAGCGGCCTCGACAGCAGCAACGGGAGCCACGCCGATGCCCAGCTTGGTCTTGATCTTCGTCTCGATCTCGGCGGCGATGTCAGGGTTCTTGATGAGGAAGTTGCGGGCGTTCTCTTTGCCCTGGCCGAGCTGCTCGCCGTCGTAGGTGTACCACGCGCCGGACTTCTTGACGATGCCGTGCTCGACGCCGAAGTCGATCAGGCTGCCTTCTCGGGAGATGCCGACTCCGTAGATGATGTCGAACTCGGCCTGTTTGAACGGCGGGGCCATCTTGTTCTTGACGACCTTGACGCGGGTACGGTTGCCCACTGCCTCGGTGCCATCTTTCAGAGTCTCGATACGGCGGATGTCGAGACGCACCGACGCATAGAACTTGAGTGCCTTTCCGCCGGCGGTGGTCTCGGGCGAGCCGAAGAACACGCCGATCTTCTCGCGGAGCTGGTTGATGAAGATCGCCGTCGTCTTGGTGTTGCTCAGGCCACCGGTGAGCTTGCGGAGGGCCTGCGACATGAGGCGGGCCTGCAGACCGACGTGCGAGTCACCCATCTCACCCTTGATCTCGGCCTCGGGAACGAGCGCCGCGACGGAGTCGATGACGACGAGATCGATGGCTCCCGAACGAATCAGCATGTCGGCGATCTCGAGCGCCTGCTCGCCGGTGTCGGGCTGCGACACGAGGAGGGCATCGATGTCGACGCCGAGCTTCTTGGCGTACTCGGGATCGAGTGCGTGCTCGGCATCGATGAACGCCGCGATGCCGCCGGCGCGCTGCGCATTGGCGATGGCGTGCAGCGTCAAGGTCGTCTTACCCGACGACTCCGGCCCGTAGATCTCGATGATGCGACCGCGCGGCAGTCCGCCGATCCCCAGCGCGGCGTCGAGGGCGATGGATCCGGTGGGGATGGTCTCGATCGGGGCGCGCTCGTCGCTGCCCAGTCGCATGACCGAGCCTTTTCCGAATTGACGGTCGATCTGGGCGAGGGCCGACTCGAGGGCCTTCTCGCGCTCTGCGGGTGAGGGCATGACATCTTCTTTCTGCTCGCGTTCCGGTCGCCTATAGGCTGTCGTGCCTCCCACCGACGGTGGGTCAGTCCGACAAGGCGTTCAGGTGTCGTTCGACGTTCTCCACGTTAGGGAGGGCCTCCGACATTGGTGTCGGAGCGCCGCCCGTCTGGGGACGAACACGTCACTTTGCCTGCTGTGAAGGAGCCTACGCCTGGCTCGAACGTAGTTTCGAGGACACGCCGGGAACTTATGTACGAATGTTCCGAGCCCGGCCGCGACGACTGGTATCCCTACTCCGACGCGCATACGCGAGTGCACGACGACCGCGGAGCTCGCGCTGGGACACCCGCCGCGGCGTCGGCCGGGCACAACACCGCGCCGCAGGGCTCATGCCACCGGCGCACCCGGCACGACGCTTACACAGATGACGCACCTTCGTGCCGGCAGAAAGCATACAAAGCGCGCTCCCGCCAGAGCCCCCGACGCGGGCTCACCCGGACGGCGTGCAGCGACCCGGGAACCTTCTCGGCCGCCCCCGAACTCGTCAGGAACGACGCGGCTCCAGCCGGCCGACGCCGTAACGGCGATCATCGGCCACGTCGGTCTCTTCGCAGAGCGCCAACCAGACCTCGCGCGGATCCACGCCCGCGGCCAAGGCGTCCGCGCTGGTGCGACCGCCCACGGCGGACAGGATCAGATCGCTCAGTAGCGATCCGCCGCGCGCACCGAATTCGTCGGCGACGGCGCGATCGAACTCGCTACGACGCATGCTCGGAACGGATCAGCGCAGTGACAGCTCGGGCTCGACCGACGCAACGAGCTCGTCGGGGACCACGTCGGGGAAGGTCTGCAGGCCTTCAAGCACCGAGAGCCGGTCGCCGACCTGACGCATGATGGTCGAGATCGGGACGTCGAGGGCCTCAGCCACGGAGGCGAGGATCTCGCTGGACGCCTCTTTTTGACCACGCTCGACCTCACTGAGGTAGCCGAGGGCCACGCTTGCGCGGCTGGCGACCTGGCGGAGAGTGCGCCCCTTCTGCTGGCGGAGGTCACGCAGGACTTCGCCGATCTCTTGACGAACCAGGATCACTTGGGGGCCCTCCTCACTGCTGATTCCGTCGTTGCCCGAGTGGACAACTGTGAAACACCGTCTGTGGTCACCCTAATGCCGTGCGCTGTGCACCGGATGGGAATCGCTGGACGAAACCAGGATGTGCGATCATTTGTTCCCGCGATCTGGCTCGGGGAGATTTCGGCCCCGGATCACCGCGTAGCCAGCGCGTCACAACGCAGCCAACGCGCGTCGGATCGCCAGGTGGGCGGTCTCGCGGCGGATGCGCTCTCTGTCGCCCGCGATGACGAGCGAGTCGACGCGGGTGCCCAGCGGCGTCGAGACGGCGATGTGCACGGTTCCGACGGGCTGGCCGTCTTGCTCGTCGGGGCCCGCGACCCCGGTGGTGGCGATTCCGACATCGGCGGCGACCCCGTCACGGCCGAGGACGTCACGAACGCCGCGGGCCATCTGTCGGGCGACACGCGGGTGTACGGCACCGTGTGCGTCGAGGAGCGCCTGATCGACGCCCAACAGACCGTGTTTCAGGTCGGTCGCGTACGCGACCACTCCCCCGCGCACCGCACGCGACGCGCCCGGGACGTCGACCAGAGACGACACGACGAGGCCACCGGTGAGCGACTCCGCGACCGCGATCGTCCACCCGAGCTCTCCGAGACGCTCGAGCAGGAGCCCGGCGCTTTCTCGGGGCGTTCGTACGACGGTTTCGTCGAAGTCCTCGGGGATGCCCTCGATCACCGGCTTCCGCGCTTCCGCGCCGCGCGAACCTCGGTCACGACGTAGTCGATTCCCGACGCGATCGTGAGAATCACCGCGATCGTCATCGTCACCACGCTCGCCCACCACACGGCGCTCTGCCAGGCCGCCGCATCCGACAAGCTCCCCAACGGCAGAAGCGCAATGGACAACGCGATCGACTGGAAGACGGTCTTGAGCTTGCCCATCCAGGCAGCCGCCAGCACGTGATCGCTGACGACGATGAAGCGGTAGACGGTGATGCCGATCTCGCGCACGAGCACGATGATCGTGACCCACCAATCGAGCTCGCCCAGGATCGAGAGGCCGACGAAGGCGACACCGGTCAGAACCTTGTCGGCGATGGGGTCGAGGAGCTTGCCGAGATCGCTGACGATGTTGTACCGACGCGCGATATAGCCGTCGACGCCGTCCGTGGCGATGGCGACGATGAACAGAACCGCCGCTGCCCACCGCAACCCGCCGCCCGCGCCCCCGTCGGCCAGGAGCATCCACAGGAAGATCGGCGCACAGAGGATGCGCGCGATCGTGATCGCGTTGGGCAGCTGAGGATGGACGGCCATCAGTCGCGCCCCGTCAGCTGCCAGGCGTCTTCCGAACCCTCGTCGTCGTCGTCGTTCACGACGGGCAGACCCTCGAACTGCGCCTCGATGGGGTCGTCGCCGTAGCGATCGTCGGACGCCGCAGTCACGGGGGCGGACGGGGTGTCGTCGCCGCGCAGGCGGGCCATCACCGCCGGCAGCTGTTCGTTGGTGACGAGCACATCGCGGGCCTTCGACCCCTCCGAGGGTCCGACGATCTCGCGCGACTCGAGAAGATCCATCAGGCGCCCGGCCTTCGCAAAGCCGACGCGGAGCTTGCGCTGCAGCATCGAGGTCGATCCGAACTGGGTCGACACGACCAGCTCGGCGGCGGCGAGGAGCAGCTCGAGGTCGTCACCGATGTCGGCGTCGATCTCTTTCTTCTCGGCAGCGGCCTGCACGTCGGAGCGGTACTCGGGCCGCGCCTGCTGCGTGACGTGCGCGACGACCTTCTCGATCTCTTGCTCACTCACCCACGCGCCTTGCACGCGGACCGCCTTCGACGCGCCCATCGGGAGGAACAGCCCATCGCCCTGGCCGATCAGCCGGTCGGCGCCCGGCTGGTCGAGGATGACGCGGGAGTCCGTGACGCTCGTGACCGCGAACGCGAGACGCGAGGGCACGTTGGCCTTGATGAGTCCCGTCACCACGTCGACCGACGGTCGCTGCGTGGCCAGGACCAGGTGGATGCCACTGGCGCGGGCGAGCTGCGTGATTCGCACGATCGAGTCTTCGACATCGCGGGGAGCGACCATCATGAGGTCGGCGAGCTCGTCGACGACCACGAGGAGGTAGGGGTAGGGCTTGAGCACGCGCTCGCTGCCCGCCGGCAGCTTGAGCTCACCGGCGACGACGGCCCGGTTGAAGTCGTCGATGTGGCGGAAGCCGAACGACGCGAGGTCGTCGTAACGCATGTCCATCTCTTTGACGACCCACTGCAGCGCCTCGGCGGCCTTCTTCGGGTTCGTGATGATGGGCGTGATGAGGTGTGGGACGCCCGCGTACGAAGTCAACTCGACGCGCTTCGGGTCGATGAGCACCATTCGCACGTCGGACGGCTTCGCCCGCATGAGCAGGCTCGTGATCATCGAATTCACGAAGCTGGACTTGCCGGAGCCGGTGGAACCGGCGACCAGCAGGTGGGGCATCTTCGCGAGGTTGGCCACGACGAACCCGCCGCCCACGTCTTTGCCGACGCCGATGGTCATGGGGTGGGTCGAGGTGGTGGCGGCATCCGATCGGAGGATGTCGCCCAGCGTGACGATCTCGCGATCGGCGTTGGGGATCTCGACACCGATGGCGCTCTTGCCCGGGATGGGGGCGAGGATGCGCACCTCGTTCGAGGCGACGGCGTAGGCGATGTTGTTCGTCAGGGCGGTGATGCGTTCGACCTTGACGCCGTGCCCCACCTCGATCTCGTACTGCGTGACAGTCGGACCCCGCGAGAACCCGGTGACGCGCGCGTCGACCTTGAACTGCTGCATCACGCTCTCGATGGCCGCGACGACCGCGTCGTTGGCGGCCGATCGCGCCTTGGGCGGTGTGCCGCTGGCCAGCGCGGTGACGGCCGGGAGGCGGTAGTTGGCCGCCGGCGGCGCACCGGCGTTGTCGCCGCCGAGGCCCGCGATGCCGGGCAGGTCATCGTCGTCGACACTGTCGTCGACCGGCGAATCGTCGTGGAGGCCGCGGCCGGATGCGGCCGCCTGGAGGACGCGTGGGTCGAAGATCTCGGTCACCGCATCGGGGGCCGGGGGGCGCGGCGGAGTCGTCACGGACGGCGTCGACACGCGTGGCGCGACCGGCTCGGGAGCGACGACAGCCGACTCGAAGCCGCCCTGCGGCGTCCCCGGGGACAGCAGCGTCGTGAGGTCGTCGGACCCGAGGGCGCCGTCGGCGTCTTCTTCACGCCCGGAGCGGTTGCGCCGCCACCACGGGAGCGACTTCTCGGCGGGCGCGTCATCGTCGTCGTCGACGGGGAGCGCCTTGGTGGCCGGATCAGGCCGCTCGGTGCGTTCGACCCCGAACATCCACGCGTACAGGTCGCCCAGACGACGGCCGATGCGGTTGGGCGGCGTCTTGGTGAGGATGAGGACGCTCAACACGGCGAGCAGCGACAGTGCGATGTAGGCGCCCACGTCTTGCAGGACGAGCGCGAGGGGCTCACCGACGATCCACCCGGCGATACCGCCGGCAGGGCTCAGGGCGGGCAGGCCGCCCTGGTTGGGCACGGGACGATCGCCCGCGACGTGCAGGAAGCCGGCGACGGTCACGACGAACAAGCCGAAGCCGATCCCCACCCGCCCGTTGTCATGAACGGAGGCCGGGTGGCGGAAGAGCCAGCCCGCGAGCAGGAGAAGCAGCACCGGGAGCACGAATGCGACGCGACCGACGAGGGCGCCGAAGCTGTAGGCGCTGATGATCGCCGCGGCATCCGTCCCGATGAAGAACCACTCGACGACGGCGCCGATCACGGCGAGCACGACGAGGAAGAACGGGAACCCGTCGCGACGCTGATCGCGCTCGAGGGTCTCGGGGCCGAACGCGCGGAACATGCCGCCGACGCCGTGGGCGACCGCCATCCAGGCTCGAACGGCTGCCGCGGGCTTCTCGGGCTCGTCGACGTAGCGCTTGGGCGCGGGAGCGGGAGCCTTGGACCGCGCTGACCCCTTCGCGGGGGCGCGACCGCCGGACGGGGACGAGGTTCGAGCCATTCCTCCACGGTAGGCGGCACCTCCGACATTCGCTCGCACCGACGCGGGGTTCAGCCCAGCCGCTTGACCATGGCGTCGCGTCCGATCCCACGGCGGACGACCGCGAAGCCCTCCGACCGGTACAGCGAGACCGCGTAGTTGTCACGCTCGACGCTGAGGCTGATGCGCGCGTACCCCTCGCCGCGGGCATGGTCGGCGAGCCGCCGCAGCAGGGCACGACCGATTCCGTGGGCTCTCCATACCGGCCGTACGCCGATGATGAGTTCGGGGACGCCGGTGCCCACCCACCCGAAACCGGGCTCGTCACGGGGCAGCATGCGGTACCACGCCGCCCCCACCGGCTCGCCGCCGGGAGACTCGGCGATGAATCCGGCGTCGCCGGGACGGAGCCAGCCGGCGATGTACCGGCTGTACTCCGGGCTGCTGATGATCTCGTGGCGCGGACGCGCAGCGCCGGCGCGCCAATTGGCGGCCTCGACGGCCATGTCGGCCAGGAACACGCCGTCGGACCGGAGCGCCGCGCGAATCGGGAGAGCGGGCATGCCCGCATGATAGCGATAAGCGCCGGTCGCGACAGAACGGCGAGGTCCGCACGGCAGCCGCACCCTCACACCACCCGGCACCGCAGGGAGCGATCACCGATGCGGGCGGGCGTCTGGAGACGACGAAGCGCCGCGGGCGAACCCGCGGCGCTTCGGTGTCGATCAGGCCTCGATGACCATCGGCACGATCATGGGCCGACGACGGAGCGACTGGTTGACCCAGCGACCGATGGTGCGGCGGACGACCTGCTGGAGCGCGTGATTGTCACGGACGCCCGACTTCGCCGCTTCGGCCAGGGCGGCCGCGATCTTCGGCTTGACGCTGTCGAAGACCTTGTCGTCCTCGGCGAAACCACGGGCGTGGATCTCAGGACCCGAGATGATCTTCCCGGTCGCCGAATCGACGACGACGATCACCGAGATGAAGCCCTCTTCGCCCAGGATGCGGCGGTCCTTGAGGTCGGCATCCGTGATCTCGCCCACCGACGAACCGTCGACGTAGACGAATCCGATGTCGACCTGGCCGACGACGCGGGCGACGCCGTCACGCAGGTCGACGACGGTGCCGTTCTCGCCCAGGATCGTGTTGTCTTCCGGGATCCCCGTCTCGCGCGCCAGCTTCGCGTTCGCCATGAGGTGGCGGTACTCGCCGTGCACGGGCAGGACGTTCTTGGGCTTGAGGATGTTGTAGCAGTACAGCAACTCGCCCGCGGCGGCGTGACCCGACACGTGCACCTTGGCGTTGCCTTTGTGCACGACGGTCGCGCCGAGCTTGGTCAGCCCGTCGATCACGCGGTAGATCGCGTTCTCATTCCCGGGGATCTGGCTGGATGCCAGGATGATCGTGTCGCCCGCGCCCGGCTCGATCGCGTGGTCGAGGTTGGCCATGCGGCTCAGCACCGCCATCGGCTCGCCCTGCGATCCTGTCGACATGTAGACGATCTTGTTGTCGGGCAGGTCGCGGGCCTTCTTGTAGTCGATCAGCACGCCGTCGGGGACGTTCAGGTAGCCGAGGTCGGCGGCGATGCCCATGTTGCGCACCATGCTGCGCCCGAGCAGCGCCACGCGGCGCCCGTTCGCGTGGGCGGCGTCGAGCACCTGCTGCACGCGGTGCACGTGGCTCGAGAAGCTCGCCACGACGACGCGGCGCGGGGCGCGCGCGATGACCTGGTCGAGCACGGGGCCGATGGCCTTCTCGGCGGGGGTGAAGCCCGGAACGTCGGCGTTCGTGGAGTCGACCAGGAACAGGTCGACGCCCTCTTCGCCCAGCCGCGCGAAGGCGCGGAGGTCGGTGATGCGGCCGTCGAGCGGCAGCTGGTCCATCTTGAAGTCGCCGGTGGCCAGCACGAGACCGGCGGGCGTTCGGATGGCGACGGCGAGCGCGTCAGGAATGGAGTGGTTGACGGCGACGAACTCGAGGTCGAACGGGCCGACCTGCTCACGCTGACCCTCTTTCACGGTCAGCGTGTAGGGGCGGATCCGGTGCTCTTTGAGCTTCGCCTCGATGAGGGCGAGAGTGAGGCCCGACCCGATGAGGGGGATGTCGCCCTTGAGCTTGAGCAGGTAGGGAACGGCACCGATGTGGTCTTCGTGACCATGGGTGAGCACGACGCCGACGATGTCGTCGAGGCGGTGCTTGATGGGCTCGAAGTCGGGCAGGATCAGGTCGACCCCGGGCTGATGCTCCTCGGGGAACAGCACGCCGCAATCGACGACGAGGAGCTTGCCCTCGTACTCGAACACGGTCATGTTTCGACCGACCTCGCCGAGGCCGCCGAGCGGGATCACGCGCAGGGTGCCGGGAGCGAGGGCGGGGGGATCGTAGACGGTCGTGGGCATATTTTCTCCTCGGATGCCACCGCGTGGCATCCCTCTGTGTGGCGTCCCTGGCCGCGGATCGGCGGACGCCGATGTTCTTATCGCGTGGTGCCGTGCACCTTCGGCAGGGCACCGCCGGCGGCCGCATTGCGGTCGGGGCGGAAGTTGGAGAAGTCGGCGCCGGCCACGTCTTTCACGAGGGCCAGCTCGTCTTCGATCACGGCGGCCTCCCACTCTTCGGGACCGACGAGGGGCAGACGCACGCGCGGGCTGCCGATGCGGCCGAGCCCGTGCAGGATGTACTTCGCGGCGACCGTCCCGGGCACATGCGTCATGACGGCGCGCACGAGCGGCTCGAGGCCCTTGTGGGCGGCGGTGGCGGATGCCAGGTCGCCGGCGTTCACGGCATCGACGATCGTGCGGTACGGAGCCGCGGCGATGTTGGCCGTCACCCCGATGAGTCCCGACGCACCGATGGAGAGGTGCGGGAGGACGTTGGCGTCGTCGCCCGAGAAGTACATCAGGTCGGTCTGATTCAGCACCCGGCTGACCTCACTGAAGTCACCCTTGGCGTCTTTGATCGCGAGGATGTTGGGGTGCTTGGCGAGGCGCAGGATCGTCTCGTACTTGATGGGCACGCCCGTGCGACCGGGGATGTCGTACAGGATGACCGGCAGGTCGGTGGCGTCGGCGACGAGACGGAAGTGCGTCAGGATGCCGGCCTGCGTGGGCTTGTTGTAGTACGGCGTGACGATCATGATGCCGTCGGCGCCGGCCTTCTCGCTGGCCTTGTAGAGCTCGATCGCGTGCGCGGTCTCGTTCGATCCGCCGCCGGTGATGATCTTGGCGCGCCCGGCCGAAACGTCTTTGCCGACCTCGACCAGCCGCAGCTTCTCGGGGTCGGTGAGGGTGGAGGTCTCACCCGTCGTCCCCGTGACGACGATGCCGTCGGCACCGGCGGTGATGACGTCGTCGATGTGCTTCTCTGTGGCGGGCCAATCGACTTCGCCGTCGGCGGTCATCGGGGTGATGAGCGCGACGAGCACCTGACCGAAGGGATTGCCGGAGTGCGTCATACGTCCAGGTTATCGGTTCGGCGGGCGCCTCCCCCGGCGGGGCGCCCGTCTGTGGCGAACAATCCGCGACCGCCGAGCGGCCTAGGGTGGCGGCATGGCCTGGACCACCCGCACCACGCGCACCGTGTACGAGAACCGCTGGATCCACGTGCGCGAAGACGAGGTGACCGGACCGCACGGCGCCGGCATCTACGGGGTCGTCCGGATGCAGCACCCCGCGGTGTTCGTGATCGCCCTCGACGAGGAGGATCGTGTCTGCCTGATCGAGCTGGACCGCTACACCACCGGGCGCTCCGTCGAGGTTCCGGCGGGCGGCTCCGACGGGGAGGATCCACTGGTGGCCGCCCGGCGCGAACTGCTCGAGGAAACCGGCGTCACGGCATCCGAATGGCAGTCCCTCGGGCGCATGAACGCCCTGAACGGCATCGCCGACGCCCCCGAGCACGTCTTCCTCGCGCGGGGTCTGACGGTGGCGGACGCGGCGATCTCGCAGCGCGAAGAGGGGATCGACGCCGTGCGGTGGGTGCCGTTCGCCGACGCACTGCGCCTCATCGCCGACGGGGAGATCACCGACGGTGAGACGATCGCGGCGCTGGCTTTCGCGGGCATTCGGCTGGGGCGATTCCGCTAGACGAGCGGGACGCAGCCCCGTCGCCGTGCCTCGACGCGGGAGGTCGTCGCGGAATCGGCGCCCGCAAGACGCGGCTCAGGCCCGGAGCCCCGGAGTCGGGTTTCCCGCGAGGAACGCCGCGCTGGGTTCACCGCCCTCGAGCCGCCGCGCGTACGACGGCGCCGTCGGGGAGCAGGCGCGAACCCGCCACGAGCATCTTGTAGCGCCATGACGGCACGCTCACCCCTCGCCCGCGTGCGGACGCCCGGAGTCCCTGTCGCACGACGGTCGTCGCGTCGAGCCACAGACCGGGCGCGACCCCCTCGTGACCGGGGGCGAGACCGAGACGCTCGTGGAAGTTCGTGTGCACGAAGCCGGGGCATACCGCGGTGACGGTGACGCCGCGGGGCCGGTAGACCACATTCGCCCACCGGCTGAAAGAGATGAGCCAGCCCTTCGCCGCACCGTAGGTGCCGCGCGGGACGAAGCCCGCGACCGAGGCCACATTGACGATGCGGCCGCTCCCCCGCGCGAGCATGGGCCCCAGCGCGGCGTGGGTGAGGCGCATGGCCGCCTCGACGTGCAGGCGCAGATGCCGCACCTCGTCGTCGACCGGGTTGTCGGCGAAGGCGAGGTCGAGACCGAATCCGGCGTTGTTGACGAGCACGTCGACGCCGTCTGCGAGACGCGCCTCGACCGCCCCGCGTGCGACGTCGTCGAGCAGATCGGCGACGAGCACGTCGACCCCCACCCGGTGACGGCCGCGAAGGTCGGCGGCGAGCGCCTCGAGCGCAAGACGGTCGCGGGCAACGATCACGAGGTCGGCCCCGCGGGCGGCGAGCTGGCGTGCGAACTCGGCACCGAGTCCCGAGCTGGCGCCGGTGATCAGCGCGGTCGCCACGTCAGCGCCCCGACGGCCGGAGGGTCTCGAAACGGTACCGGATGCCACTCGTCGACGTATGCCAGCCGTCGGCGGGGTCTCCGGACACCGTGCGCCACCCGTCGAGCGACGGGGCGAAGGTGTCGCCCTCGACGGCGAGATCGAGCCGGGTCAGTTCGATGACGTCGGCGCGGTGGATGGCCTCGGCGTAGAGGCGACCGCCCCCGATCACCCAGACCTCGGCGCCCGCGGCCAGCGCGAGCGCGTCGTCGAGCGAGGCGGCGCGGTGCGCCCCGTCGGCCGCCCAGTCCGCCGAACGGGTGACCACGATGTTGCGGCGACCCGGGAGCGGCCGGAAACGCGGGGGAAGCGACTCCCATGTACGCCGGCCCATGATGACGTCGGACGACCCCGTGACCGCACGGAAATGCGTCATGTCTTCGGGTACGTGCCACGGCATCCCCCCGTCGGCGCCGATCACGCCGTCGTGCGCCTGCGCCCAGACGAGCCCGAGCATCGTCATACCGCGACGGCCGCGCGGATGGCGGGGTGGTGCTGGTAGTTCTCGATGACGATGTCGTCGTAGGCGTAGCCGAAGATCGACTCCGGCGTCCGGGCGAAACGCAGCGTCGGGTACGCGTACGGCTCGCGGGTGAGTTGCTCGGCCACCTGCTCGCGGTGGTTGTCGTAGACGTGGCAATCGCCGCCGGTCCAGACGAACTCGCCCGGCTCCAAGCCCGTCTGCTGAGCGATCATGAGGGTCAGCAGCGCGTACGACGCGATGTTGAACGGGACGCCGAGGAACATGTCGGCGCTGCGCTGATACAGCTGGCACGACAGCTTGCCGTCGGCGACGTAGAACTGGAACAGCGCATGGCAGGGCGCGAGCGCCATCTCGGGGATGTCGGCGGGGTTCCATGCCGACACGATCAGCCGACGCGAGTCGGGGTCGCGGCGGATCTGCTCGATGACCTGGGTGATCTGGTCGATGGTGCCGCCGTCGGCGGTCGGCCATGAGCGCCACTGCACCCCGTAGACGGGCCCGAGTTCGCCGTCGGCATTTGCCCATTCGTCCCAGATCGAGACGCCGTTCTCCTGCAGCCAGGCGACGTTGGACTCGCCGCGGAGGAACCACAGCAGTTCGTACACGATCGATTTGAGGTGGACGCGCTTCGTGGTGACGAGGGGGAAGCCCTCGGCCAGATCGAAACGGATCTGTCGCCCGAAGACGCTTGTGGTGCCGGTGCCCGTGCGATCGGACTTGTGCACACCCGTCGCGAGCACGTCGCGGAGCAGGTCTTCGTACGGGGTGGGGATGTCGGCTGTCACGCGGTTCACGATACCCGCGCGAGCGTCGCGAGGAGGGTGCGCGCACGGCACCGGGGATGGACTCCGGCTGGAGAGGAGGGATGCCGGTGCGCCGCGGTCGCAGGGTCCCCTCGCGCCCGTCGTCATGCGGCGACTCATCGGCCCCGGGCGCGTCGACGCGCATTAGCGTTGCGTGTCGTGGATCTGACTCTCGCGCTCATCGCGGCCGGGGCGCTCGTCGCCCTGACGGCCGTCGCCGGGCTCGCCCTGCGCCGCCGACAGGGCCGCGCTCGTGCGGTCGATTCGGCCGAGGTCGTGGATCCCCGGCGTCTCGGCGCCGACGGACTCGGCGAGAAGGCGACGTTGCTCCAGTTCAGCACCGAGATGTGCTCGCGCTGCCCGGGTGTGCATCGGATGCTGTCCGAGGTCGCCGACGCGCGCGCCGGCGTCCGCCACCTCGACGTGGACCTCACGAACCGTCCCGACCTCGCACAGCACTTCCGCGTCCTGCAGACACCGACCACCCTCGTCCTCGACCGACGCGGGGCGATCCGCACGCGGTTCGGCGGGCCCCCCGGCCGCGCGGTCATCGAACTCGAGCTCGACCGACTGCTGAAGGAGAACACCCATGCCTGACGTCTCGCGCATCGACGCCCGCGGCCCGCGCTTCGCGGCATCCATCACCGCGGTCCTGCTGCTGGTCGCGACCGTGCTCAGCCTCGTAGGCATCTCGACACGCGCCACCGGAGGCTACATCGCCTACCAACCCCTGTCGGGCCAGACCTTCGCCCCCTCGGTCTGGGCCGTGCAGCAAGCGTCCCTCGGCGCCCGTGTCGCCGACCCCGGCTTCCTCCTGCTCCTCGTCGTCGCCCTGCTGTTCGTCTGGGCCGTCGCCGCGCCCCGCACCGCCCCCTGGGGCGTTATGTACCGCCGGGTGGTCCAACCGCGCCTGTCGCCGCCGACCGAGTTCGAAGACCCACGCCCCCCGCGCTTCGCGCAGGGCGTCGGCCTGTTCGTGACCGCGGTCGGCCTGCTGCTGCACCTGGCCGGGGTTCCCTGGGCGCTGCCGATCGCCGCCGCGATGGCCTTCGTCGCCGCCTTCCTCAACGCGGTGTTCGGCCTGTGCCTCGGATGCCAGCTCTACCTGCTCCTGCAGCGCACCGGACTCGTGGGGCGGCGCGGTTCGGCCATCGCCTAGCGCGGGCGCACGAGGGGCTGTCAAGACCCGGGCGGCGCCGTGCGCGCTCACTAGGCTGGCCGCGTCACGGTCGCCCAGACCGTGCGCACGCGCCGCGGTCACCCCGGCCGCGCAGACATCACGGAGGTTCCCATGGCCGTCACGAGCGAAGCAGCCACCGCCTGGAAGGGCAGCCTGTTCGAGGGATCGGGCGAAGTCACTTTCACCTCGTCGGGCATCGGCTCGTTCGACGTGAACTGGAAGGCCCGTAGCGAAGGCTCGAGCTCCGTCACGACGCCCGAAGAACTGCTCGCCGGCGCGCACTCCGCGTGCTTCAGCATGGCGCTGTCCAACGCCCTTGCCGACAACGGCACGCCGCCGGAATCCGTCGACACGACCGCGTCCGTGACCTTCAAGCCCGGCACCGGCATCACCGGCAGTCACCTCAACGTCAACGCGGTCGTCCCCGGCCTCGACGACGAGACGTTCCAGAAGATCGCCGCCGATGCCAAGGCCAACTGCCCGGTCTCGCAGGCGCTCTCGGGCATCGACATCACCCTCGAGGCGACGCTTGCCTGAGACCCCCGCCCGACGCGTCGTCATCGCCGGCGCGTCGGGCCTCATCGGCTCCGCCCTCATCGACTCGCTGCGCGGCGACGGCGTCGAGGTCACCTCTCTGGTGCGCCACGCGCCCGAGAGCCCGCACGAGGTGCAATGGCTGCAGGGTGCCACTCCGTTGGACCCGGATGCGATCGCGGGCGCCGACGCCGTGGTCTGTCTGAACGGTGCGTCGATCGGACGCTTCCCGTGGACCCCGTCGTACAAGAGCACCCTGCTGTGGTCGCGCATCACGCCCACGCGCACCCTGGCCGCCGCCGTCCGTGCGCTCGGCGACGACGCTCCCGCGCTCGTCAACGCGAGCGCGACGGGCTTCTATGGCTCTCAGCCCGGTGCGGTCCTCACCGAGACGTCCCCGCGCGGCGAGGGATTCCTCGTCGACATCTGCGTCGACTGGGAGGAGGCGGCGCGTGCCGCAGGCGACCGCGCCCGTGTCGCCCTGTTGCGCACCGCTCCCGTCGTGCACGAACGAGGTGTGCTCAAGCCACTCCTCCTCCTGACGAAGCTCGGCGTCTCGGGTCCGATCGGACGAGGAACTCAGGTATGGCCCTGGATCACCCTCGACGATGAGGTGCGCGCCATCCGCCACGTCATCGACTCAGACCTGTCCGGGCCCGTGAACCTGACCGGTCCCACGCGGGCGACGGCGAACGACCTGGGCTTCGCTCTCGCACAGCGCATGAACCGTCCGTATCTTCTGCGTGCTCCCGTGTGGGGGGTCAAGCTCGCCCTCGGGAAGGATGCGACCGAGGCCCTGCTGACCTCGGATGCCGATGTGCGTCCGGCGGCGCTGGAGGAGAGCGGCTTCACCTTCACGCACCGCACGGTCGAGGAGGCCGTGGCATCCGCCGTCCCCGCCCACGACGCGGCCTGAAGGCGCCCCCGCCCGTCAGCCCGTGCGGCGATCCGCGCTCTCGAGCCGGATCGCCGTGCGCACAGCCGAGCGCGCTCGCCGACGGTCGCCCGCCGCGTCATAGGCCAGCGCGAGGCGGTAGCGTGCGCGCCAGTCGCCGGGGTTCGCCTCGACATCTGCGCGATACCGCGGAAACAGCGCGTCGCCGTCTTCGCGTTCGATGCGCCCGCTCGGCCGCACCGGCAGGTCTTCGTCGGGAAGACCCCCCTCGGCATCCAGTCGCTCGCCGAGCTGCTGGGCTCGGACGCCGAACCACACTTCGCGCCCGATCGCCCACAGCGCCAAGAGAGGCAGCACGAACAGCGCAACGCCCATCGCGATGGCGACGGGCTCGCCGCTGGTCACCAGAATGAGGGCGCGTTGCCCCGCCAGCGCGACGTAGAGCAGAAGCAGCACCGTCATCAGGGCGACGGCGACGCGGACCCTCATGCGCTGGTGGCGCCGGCGACCTGGCCCGACACATCTCCGTCGGCGACGGGTGCTTCGGGCATCTCGGGACGCGTGCGCACCCCGATGTCGATGAAACTGTCGAGCCCGATCACCACGCCCAGCGTCTCACGGGCGGCGGCCAGGGCGATACGGATGCCGGGAGCGTACGCCGTGGCGGGGTCGACGGTGTCATGGACGAGGGTCAGCGACTCCCCCGCACCGGAGAGGACCGTCTCCTGTCGCGCGACCACACCCGGGCGCCGCAGCGAGTGGATGGGCACGGATGCCACACGCTGGCCCCGAGCGCGCTGGTCGACGTGCGGGGACTCGACGGGCCCCACATCGGCGCGGGCGGCGGCGATCAGCTCGGCCGTGCGAACGGCCGTGCCGCTCGGTGAATCCACCTTGGTCTCGCGGTGCGCTTCGATGATCTCGATCGAGGGGAAGAACGGTGCCGCAGCTGCCGCGAGGGCGCTGCCGATGACGGAGCCGAGCGAGAAGTTGGGGATGAACACCGCACCGGTACCGCTCGCTTCGACCAGGGGCCGCACGAGCGCGATGCGCTCGTTGGACCACCCCGACGTGCCGACCAGCACGTTGATCCCGCGTTCGATCGCGGCGCGCACGACGTCGATGGAGACGGCGGGAGTCGAGGCATCGACGACGAGATCGGCCCCGGCGAGCTCGGCGAGGTCGGACCGCGAGCCCAGCACCGCGACGACCTCGTACCCCTCTTCGCCGTCGATGACCTCGCGGATCACCCCGCCCAGCTTGCCGGTTCCGCCCACGATGGCCACGCGTGTCGTCATGCGTTCCAGCCTAAGCGGCGCCGCGGGAGGTGGCCGGGCTCTGTCCACAGACGCGCCGCGGACACCACGGCCGGCAACCGATCGGTGTCCGGCACGGCCGGCCGCCGCGCCTCAGACCGGCAGGGGGTCGACCAACCCCGTGCGCAGTTCGACCGGCAGATGCGCGAGGTCGTTGTGCGAGAGCAGCGTCCAGGGGCGACCCTTCTTCTGCGCGATGACGGTGAGACCGCAGTACGCCTGGTTGATCGTCATCCACCGCCAGTCGGGCGCCTGCAGCACCTCGCGCACGAACCACGAGATGACGAAGTTGTGGGTGATGAGGAGCTCGTGCACCTCCCCAGCCTTGCGGGCGAGGAATTCCGCCGTGGCGTCGGCCATCTGGGCGCGCCCGGCATCGATCTCGGCGTCGGTGACCGATCCGAAGAACGGCTCATAGGCGGCGGGCGTCTCGGGGGTCATGCCCGTGGGTACGCAGTCGAACAGCAGTGCCGAGGACACCGGCGAGACCGCCGGCAACCGATCGGCCACGGCACCCGCCGTCTGGGCCGCGCGCTCGAGGGGCGAGTGCCACACCGCGTCGAGGGGAAGACCCGAGAGGCGATCGGCGAGCAGGGCCGCCTGACGGTGACCCCGCGGAGAGAGGGGGCCGTCGGTGAGCCCATGCTCGGCATCCTGGTGCTCGCCATGGCGCACCAGGTAGATGTAATGCGTCACGTCAAGCCCACCCCGTTGTCGATCTGCCGTCCCCCGGCCGGTCCCACCAGCCTACGTCACGCCCCCGAAGAGGAGACCGTCACTCGGCGGCGCGCGCGATATCCGACAGCTGGGCCCGACTGAGTCGCACGCCGACGGCGCGCATGCATTCCACGACATGGCGCGGCGCGAAGGCGTTGACGATCGGCGCCGTGACGATCTTCTGCGCGAGGAGCCAGGCCACCGCCACGGCGGCATCCGGGAGGCCCAGTTCCATGCCGACGGCGTCGAGCGCCCGGAGCACCCGCGACCCCCGGCGGTTCAGGTTCGCCGCGACCTGGGTGCCGCGCACCGACTTCGGCGACTGGCCGCGCGTGCGCGTCTCGCCCGCCAGGAAGCCGTGCGCGAGGGGGTGGGACGGGGTGACGGCCATGTTCTGCGCCGCGGCGATCAACCGCACGTCGCCGTCGAACTCCGTCCGGTGCAGCACGTTGTACGGCACGTCGAGCACCGTGATGCGCGGGTAACCCGCGGACGACAGGATGCGCGCCTCGACGAGCTGCGCCGCGGTGTAGCCGTGGGCGCCGATCGCACGGACCTTGCCCGACTCCACCAGCCATTCGCTGGTGGCGAGCGTGTCTTCGAGCAGCCCCCGACCGCCACGAGCGGCGTCGAGCGAGAGCACGTCGATGCGATCGGTGCCGAGACGGGTGAGCGAGGCTTCGACCGCACGCACGAGGTTGACCGAGTCGAGGCCGGGATGATCGGGGTGGCCGCCGACGCGCACGGCCAGCACCGCGTCGTCGCGCATCCGGCGCGTGCGCAGCCACTCGCCGATGATGAACTCGCTGCGACCGGCCGCGTAGCTGTCGGCCGTGTGCAGGGCGTTGCCACCGAGCTCGGCGTAGGCGTCGAGGATCTCGTGGCTCTCGCGGGCGTCGACGTTCCAGCCGAACTCGCCGCCGCCGAGAAAGAGCGGGAAGACCGAGAACCCCGTCTCACCGAGCGGCACCCGCACGTGCGAACCGAGACCCGGGCCCTGGAGGGTGACGGGCGCCGAGGGGTGCGGGGCACGATCGCGGCGCAGGCGCGGCGTGGCCGTCTCTCCGACGCCCGAGCCGCTCATGGGGTCCTCCCGCGTCAGGCGACGGTACGGCCGACGCCGTATCAGCACGCCCCCCGACGTACTTCGAGATTAGGCGCTCACCCGAAAGGCGCCCGCCTTTCGCCCGGTCCGCCGATAAACATTGCGTAACGCTTGCGCGCGGCGTCGTCACACTATTCCCATCCGTCTCACCCGTCACACGACGGATGCCCGCCCCGCACGAGGCGGGACGGGCATCCGAAGAGGTGAGGATCAGCCTTCGGCGGGAGCCTCGGGGCCCTCGCTCGCGGCGGCCGAGCTCTGCGTGTCGGCGGGCTCGGGAGTGGTGGCCTCCTCGTCGACGACGGGCTCGAGCGACAGCTTGCCGCGGTCGTCGATCTTCGTGATGCGCACGAGGATCTTGCGACCGACCGACAGCACGTCTTCGACGTTCTCGACGCGCTTGCCACCGGCGAGCTTGCGGACCTCGCTGACGTGCAGCAGGCCGTCCTTGCCGGGCAGCAGCGAGACGAAGGCGCCGAAGGTCGCGATCTTGACGACGGTTCCGAGGAACTGCTCGCCGACCTCGGGGTTGGTCGGGTTGGCGATCGCGTTCACCTGCGCACGGGCGGCCTCGGCCGAGGGGCCGTCGGTCGCACCGATGTACACGGTGCCGTCGTCTTCGATCGAGATCTGGGCGCCGGTCTCGTCCTGGATGGAGTTGATCGTCTTGCCCTTGGGTCCGATGAGCTCGCCGATCTTGTCGACCGGGATCTGCACGCTGATGACGCGGGGCGCGGTGGGCGCCATCTCGTCGGGCGCGTCGATCGCGGCGTTCAGGACGTTGAGGATCGTCAGACGCGCCTCTTTCGCCTGGGTGAGGGCGGCGGCCAGGACCGACGACGGGATGCCGTCGAGCTTGGTGTCGAGCTGGATCGCGGTGATGAACTCCGAGGTACCGGCGACCTTGAAGTCCATGTCGCCGAGGGCGTCTTCGGCACCGAGGATGTCGGTCAGGGCGGCGTAGCGCGTCTGTCCATCGACCTCGTCCGTGACCAGGCCCATGGCGATACCGGCGACGGGGGCGCGCAGCGGCACACCCGCGTTCAGCAGCGACAGGGTCGAAGCGCAGACCGAGCCCATCGACGTCGAACCGTTGGAGCCGAGAGCCTCGGACACCTGGCGGATCGCGTAGGGGAACTCCTCGCGGCTGGGGAGCACCGGGACGAGCGCGCGCTCGGCGAGGAAGCCGTGCCCGATCTCGCGACGCTTCGGGCTGCCCACGCGACCGGTCTCACCGGTCGAGTAGGGCGGGAAGTTGTAGTGGTGCATGTAGCGCTTGTGCGTCACCGGCGACAGCGAGTCGATCTGCTGCTCCATCTTGAGCATGTTCAGCGTGGTGACACCCAGGATCTGGGTCTCGCCGCGCTGGAAGATCGCCGAACCGTGCACGCGCGGGATGACCTGCACCTCGGCGTCGAGCGGACGGATGTCCGCCAGGCCACGACCGTCCATACGGACGCCCTCGGCGAGGATGCGACCACGGACGATGGTCTTGGTGACCGACTTGTACGCGGCGTTGAATTCCAGGGTCGCGACCGCGGGCAGCTCGCCCGACTCGACGGCGGAGAGCAGCTGCTCCTTCACCGAG
Organism: Microbacterium sp. Leaf151; assembly: GCF_001424225.1. Classification (GTDB taxonomy): domain Bacteria; phylum Actinomycetota; class Actinomycetes; order Actinomycetales; family Microbacteriaceae; genus Microbacterium. The sequence goes on from NZ_LMOR01000004.1 coordinate 225,198, forward strand.
GTCTTGACCTCGTCGTCGGCGTTCTGGCGCTCCTGCTTGTCGGCGATCTGGTACACGGGCACCAGACGGTCGTAGGCGCGGCCGGCGACGAAGTCGTACGTCTGCTGGCTGTAGGCCGGGAACACGGGGAACGACTGGATCTCCTTGGCCGCCGTGCGGGCGACCTCGTTCTGCGCGTCGACGAGCTGACGCAGGAACGGCTTCGCAGCCTCGAGACCCTCGGCGACGACCTGCTCGTTCGGCTTGGTCGCACCGCCCTTGATCATGTTCCAGCTGCCCTCGGTGGCTTCGGCCTCCACCATCATGATGGCGACGTCGCCGTCGTCGAGCACGCGGCCCGCGACGATCAGGTCGAAGACGGCGTCTTCGAGCTGGGTGACGGTGGGGAACGCGACCCACTGGTCGGCGTTCTCGCCGTGACCGGGGATGAGCGCGAGGCGCACACCCGCGATGGGGCCGGAGAACGGCAGACCCGAGATCTGGGTCGAAAGCGACGCCGCGTTGATCGCGAGGGCGTCGTAGAACTCGCCGGGGGCGATCGACAGCACGGTGACGACGATCTGCACCTCGTTGCGGAGGCCGTCGACGAACGACGGGCGCAGCGGGCGGTCGATGAGGCGGCACACGAGGATGGCCTCGGTGGAGGGGCGACCCTCGCGGCGGAAGAACGAGCCGGGGATCTTGCCGGCGGCGTACGAACGCTCTTCGACGTCGACGGTCAGCGGGAAGAAGTCGAAGCCTTCACGCGGGTGCTTGCCGGCGCTGGTGGCCGACAGGAGCATCGTTTCTTCGTCGAGGTAGGCGGCGACGGCGCCCTGCGCCTGCTGGGCGAGGCGGCCGGTCTCGAAACGGATGGTGCGGGTGCCGAAACGGCCGTTGTCGAGAACGGCTTCAGCGGCGGTGATTTCTGGACCTTCCAAGAGGTCCCTCCTTCTTTGTTTAGGCTCGCCGCCCCGTGTGGGCGACGAGCTGACATGCGAAGGAGCAGGAACAGGCAGAAAGGGCGCGCCGACGTGTCGGCCCGGAAATCCCGGCGACTGGCCACCAGTAGACGACCACCCGGCAAGCGACGGGGAGTCCACCACAGGGGACCAGCGTCTGCCGGCCTGCTCCGTGAGCTCATATGCAATTGAGCGGATGCCAAGACGGCATTCGTCTCCACCCTACCAGCGACCGCGCTCCGGAGCTGGGCGCGGAGGGTCCGCGTGCTCTACCGTGACCTCATGGGTCCCATCCGTCGCAGAGGTCACACGCTCCTCGCGTGCGCCGTGCTGGCGGGCGCCCTCCTCGTCGCTCCGGCGAGCGCCACGGCGCTGTCGGCGCGGACGACACCCCCGCTCGCGGCCGTCGACGAAGCAGCTGTCGACCAGGTGAAGCAGCAACTGGATGCCGCGGAGGCCACGGCCGTGCAGGCCTCACGACGCGCCCTCGACGCGTCGACCGCCGCGGAGCGCACGCGGGCCCTCGCCGACTCGACGGCGGCGCGGGCGGACGCCCTCGCCGCCCGCAGCGCCGAGGCCGCGACCGACCTGTCGGATAAGAGCGAGAAAGCGGGAGCGACCGCCGCGCGCCTGTACCGCACGGTCGGCGGCGGGCCGCTCGTCGCACAGCTGCTGACCGACGCCGACCCCGACTCACTGCTCGCGCGTCTCGGCATTCTGGACCGGGTGGCGACGGCGACCGCGCGCACCGCCGGGCAAGCGCGCAGCGCGGCCGACATCGCCGCGTCCCTGAGCGACCAAGCCGACCAGGCGCGCGCGGAGGCCGCGCGACTCGCCGATGAAGCCCGCGCCACCGCCGACGCGGCGCGGGTCGAGGCGGACGCCGAGTCGGCCAGCGTCGCGGCCGCGCAGGCACGCCTCGACGACCTCTACGCGCAGCTCGCGGCACTGCGCGCGTCGACGGCTGCGGCCGAGAAAGCCGCACGTGCTCGCGAGAAGGCGCAGCAGGACGCCGCGGCACCGGGCGGGGCGACGGGCGGCGGGGCGGGCTCTGCCGGCGGCGGATCGTCGTCCGGCGGTTCATCGGGCTCCAGTGGTTCTTCGGGCTCCAGTGGGTCGTCAGGCTCCGGCGGGTCCGGCTCCGGTGGGTCCGGCTCCGGCGGCTCGGGCTCCGGTGGGGGGTCCGGCTCCGGCGGATCGGGAAGCGGCGGAGGGTCGAGTTCGGGCGGCGGGGCAGGCTCCGACGGCTCGGGCTCCGGTGGGTCCGACTCCGGCGGTTCGGGCTCGGGCGGCGGGTCGACACCTCCGCCGTCGACATCGATCATGACCCCCGATGAGGCCCGGGCGAACGCCCGCGGACAGATCGGCGCCTACGGCTGGGGCGACGATCAGTTCTCGTGCCTGAATCTGCTGTGGAACCGCGAGTCGGGGTGGCGCGTACAGGCCGAGAACCCCTGGAGCGGCGCCTACGGCATCCCACAGGCTCTGCCGGGCGAGAAGATGGCATCCGCGGGACTGGACTGGCGTACCAACGGAGCCACGCAGATCTCGTGGGGCCTGTCGTACATCGACGCGCGGTACGGGAGCCCCTGCGGCGCGTGGGACCACTCCGAACGGAACGGCTGGTACTGAGCTCCGCTCACCCGCTACCGGTGGCTGAGCCCGTCGAGGTCGCCGGACCCGCCACACACCCCGGGACCCCGGCCTCACACCGCGTCGGCGCGCTCCCGATCGCCACGCGTGGGAAGCTCCACGTAACCGGCGTGCTTCGCCCGGATACCGTCGCCGGCGGTGCGTCCGCGCACGCGGCGCCACACCCACGGCAACGCGTCGCGGGTCAGCCAGGTCCCGCGCGGCGCGTCGTCGGTGTCGGCGTGCAACGCCTCGTCGAGATCCAGCAGCGCGCGGGCATCGGGCACGCCCAGCGCCTCCGCGGCGCGATAAGCGACGAGGCGATGCCCCGACGAGCGCAGGTGCACGAGGTCGTCCGCCCACAGGGGCAGCTCGCCGAGTTCGGCGACGGCCTCGAGATCGAGCAGGATCGCCCCCTGCTCCTGCGCGATGCGGCGCAGCTCCACGTTGTAGGCCGCGAACCGTCGTGCGAACAGGCGCGCGGCGGGCCGGCGCGGAAGGAACGTCGTGACGAGCAGCACATCGGCCCCGGTGCGACGGACCGCCCGCACCGCGGAGTCGACCTCGGCGACGAGGGCCGGCATCACCAGCGCCGGAGCGAGCAGGTCGTTCGCCCCGATGAGGATCGACACCAGATCGGGCTGCAGCGCGAGGGCGTCGGGCACCTGCTCATCGATGAGATGGCGCACCCGGCGGCTGCGGACGGCGAGGTTCGCGTAACGGAACGGACCCGCCTCGCTCGTGTGCGCGAGCAACTCGGCGAGGCGGTCCGCCCACCCGCGGAACTGCCCCGCCGGCATACGCGAGGTGTCGCACAATCCCTCGGTGAGCGAGTCGCCGAGGGCGACGTAGCGCGTCCAGCGGCCCCGGGTGCGGGATGCCGCGGGCGCGGCCGGCCGTGGACCCCCGCGCAGCAGCAGGCTGTCGTCGATGCGGCGCAGGGCCACGGCATCCTGATAGTGCCCGACGAGGTCGCGGGTCAGGGCTTCCCACGTACGCCCCTGCACGGCCTCGCGGGCGGCGCGGGCGAACGCGCGGCGCTTCGACTCATCGCCCACGAGGTCGGCGACGCGCCCGCGCAGATCGTCGAGGTCGCCCGGCTTGTAGAGCCACCCGTCGACACTCGAACGCACGAGGTCCAGCGGACCGCCGACACCCGTCGCGACGACGGGAACGCCACTGGCGAGGGCTTCCTGGATGGTCTGCCCGAACGTCTCGCTCTCGCCCGGGTGCACGAAGACGTCGAAGCCCGCCATGGCCTGCGCGAGGGCGTCGCCCGACAGGTGGCCGGTGAACACGGCATCCGGGATCGCCCTCTCGAGCGCGGGGCGCGAGGGCCCGTCGCCCACGATGACCAGTCGGGTGCCGGGGAGATCGGCGAGGGCCCGCAGGTCGTCGACCTGCTTCTCGGGCGCGAGGCGTCCGACGTATCCGATGATGCGCTCGCCGCGCGGGGCGACCTCGGCCCTCCATGCCGCGTCGCGGTGCTCGGGCGCGAAGCGCACGGCATCCACTCCCCTGCCCCAGCGGCGGATGCGGTCGACACCGAGGTCGGAGAGCTGGCGGGTCGAGGCCGACGAGGGCGCGAGGGTGAGGGTCGCGCGACGGTGGAGGCGCGCGACGTGACCGGCGACGAGGGCGGTGGCGTGGGGCACGCCGTACTTCTGGGCGTAGGCGACGACGTCGGTCTGGTAGATCGCGACCGAGGGGATCTTCAACGCGTCGGCGGCGGCGAGTCCCTGCCATCCGAGTACGAACGGGGATGCGAGGTGCACCACGTCGGGGTCGAAGTCGCGCAGCAGCGCCCCCAGGCGCGCCGCGCGGGCGAAGACCACGCGCACCTCGGGGTAGGACGGCAGCGGGACGGAGCGCAGCAACTCCGTGCGGGCTCCGTGCAGATCGGCGGTCACATCACCCGCCCGGGGGGCGATGACCAGGGTCTCGTGCCCCGCCTCGGCGAGGTGACGCAGCACATGGAGAACGGAACCGGTGACCCCGTTCATGTGCGGGAGGAAGGATTCGGCCAGCAGCGCGACTCTCACGACACCAGGGTGGGGGCCGGACGCCAGCTCCGTGCGCGACGTTCGCGATGTTCACCGGATGCTCCGCCGGGCGACACCGCCCGGTCGGCCGGGCGTCTCGATCGGCGGCGGAGAGTGACCGGATGGACGGTGTCGACGCGTGGTTGCAGGCGATCGCCGCGAGCCCCTGGGCGCTTGTCGGAATGGCGGCGCTCGTCTTCGCCGACGCGTTCCTCGTCGTCGTCCCGGGCGAGGCGGCGGTGACCGCGTTCGGGGCGCTGGCCGTGTCGCACGAGACGTTTCCCCTGGCATCAGTGATCCTCGTGGCGGCGGCGGCGGCCTTCGCGGGTGACACCTGCTGCTACCTGGTCGGACGCACGGTGGGTGTGGAGCGCTGGGCGTGGATGCGCGGACCCCGCGTGCGCGGCGCGCTGGAATGGGCGCGGGCACGTCTCGAACGCAACGCCGCGGTCGTGCTCTTCACGGCGCGCTTCGTGCCGTTCGCCCGTCTCGCCGTCAACCTCGCGGCCGGGGCGGCGCGGGTGAATCCGGTGCGCTACCTCCCGGTGGCGGCGCTGGCCGCGCTGGCATGGGCGGCGTACCAGGCGGTCATCGGGGCGATCATCGCGGCCGTGGTGCCCGGCGGGCCCGTGGTGGCGGTGGTCGTCTCGATCGTGGTGGCGGTGGGGATCGGCGTGGGGATCGACCTCATACTCGCGCGGCGGGCGAAGCGGCGGGCGGCAGCGGCGGGGTGACCCGGGCGGAGCAGGGTCGGCGGCCACGATGCGGTGTCGGCTCCCGGATGCCGAAGCCCGGCGCCTCACACGAGCGCGAGCGTCCGCTCCGCGGCGTCGACGAGCGCCCGGCCGTACGAGGGGCCGTGTCCCGCGGCATGAACGGCGAGCGGGTGCAACTGATGCAGCGGCGTTCGCTCGCGCCACCCGGTGCGAAGCGGCCGGGCGCGGTCATAGGCGGCGACGATGTCCTCCAGGAACGGGCAGCCGAACAGCGACAGCATCGCCAGATCGGTCTCGCGGTGCCCGCCGTGGGCCGCGGGGTCGATCAGCACCACTCCCCCGGGTGACCACAGCACGTTTCCCGCCCAGAGGTCGCCGTGCAGGCGCGCGGGCGGTTCGTGGTCGTCGAACGCACCGGCCGCGACGACTTCGCAGGCGCGGCCGACGACCTCGGCTCCGGATGCCGACAGGTTTCCCGCGGCCACCGCGACCGGCACGAACGGCTCGACGCGCTGGGCAGCGTAGAACGCGCCCCACGTCGCGGTGGGCCGAGCGGGCTGCGGGCGGCGGCCGATGAAGATGTCGCCGTGGTGTCCGGGCGGCGGGGAGCCGAAGGCGTCGGCGCCGGCGTCGTGGGTCGCGGCGAGCGCGGCGCCGAAGCCGGCGGCGGCGTCCGCGGTCGGACGCACCCCCGCGATGCGTTCGAGGGCGATGCGGTCGGGCTCGACATCGATGACCTCGGCCGTGCGCGCTCCCTGCGCCTCCGCCAGCCACCGCAGGCCCGCGGCCTCCACGGCGAAGAATCCGGCGGGCGCGTCCGACCTCGTCTTCACGTGCTGTTCCATTGCGCCAGTCTGTCGCGATGTCGGAGGTCCACGGCACGATGGAGGCATGAGCGACGGCTACGACCCCGACTTCCTCGGCATCCCCCTTCCCCTTCCCGCGCCCACCCGACCCGCCACGCGGCTCGATTACCCGCGGTTCTCGGTGCTGCTCGACGAGGAGCGCCGATTCGCCGCCGTCACCGGCGTCGTCATCGACGGCGCGACGCTGCGCGATCAGCCCCGCACGGGCGAGTGGCGCCTCGACCCGCGGGTGGACGACGACGCCCAGGCCGGCCCCGAGGTCTACAGTCGCAACGACCTCGATCGCGGCCACCTCGTGCGTCGCCGCGATCCCGGCTGGGGGTCGGTGTCGGAGGCTCGGGATGCCACCGAGGCGACGTTCTTCTATACGAACGCCGCTCCCCAGGCGGCCGGCTTCAACCAGTCGAAAGAGCTGTGGCTCGGGCTCGAAGACCACGTCCTCGCCTACGCCGAGACGACCGACCAGCGCATCGCGGTGTTCACCGCCCCGGTGCTCGACGAGGCCGACCCGCCCTACCGCGGCATCCGCGTGCCCCTGCGGTTCTGGAAGATCGCGGCCTGGCGCAACGGTGAGGAGCTCGCGGCGGCCGGTTTCGTGCTCGATCAGACCGAGCTCGTCGACACGCGTCAGGGGCTGACGGTGACGCCGCTCGGTACCTTCCGCACGTTCCAGGTGCCGATCGCCGACATCGCGGCAGAAGCGGGCCTCGACGTCGGTCCGCTCGCCGACGCCGACATCTTCGTGCGGCGGGGGCTGCGCCCGGTCATCGCCCGCGAGCTCGAGGGGGTCGCCGACATCGTGCTGTGAGGGGGCCCGGCCCGGTCACCGGGTGGCGGCCGCACGGTCACGCGATGCCGGCGACACTCGTGAGCGCCGTGTCTTCGTGCACCGGCCGGCCGCAACGGGTCGTACGCCACACGCAGGTGCGTGACGACGCGGGGACCGCGCCATAGCATGAGCGCGTGAGCCGCTTCATCGGTCCTGACGTGTCCCTGCCGCCGATGAGCGTGCGTCGACTGCTGGCGGTCCGTGTGTACTACGGGATCCTGGCGGTGGGGCTCACCGCCACCCTTATCGCGCAGTGCATCCTCACGGCATCCGAGGGGCGCAGCCTGGCCAACACCTTCAGCTATTTCACGATCCAGTCGAACGTGTTGGTGCTCGTCACTTCCGCGATCCTCTGTCTGCGGCCCCGGCCGTCGGGGGCCACCTGGTGGAGGATCCTCCGGTTGGCGGCGCTGGTCGGAATCACCGTCACGGGCATCGTCTACGTGCTGTTCCTCGCACGGTCCGTGCACCTGACCGGCCTCGCGGCGGTGTACAACCAGGTGTTCCATCACGCCGCCCCGCTTCTCACGTTGGTCGGTTTTCTCGTCGTGGAGCCGCGGCAGGGCTTTCGTCGCCGCGACCTCGCTTTCCTCGGCTGGCCGGCCCTGTGGCTGGTCTACACGATGGTGCGGGGCGCGTTCTTCGACCCGCGGTTCACCGGTTTCGCGCTGAAGCCCAGCAACTATCCCTACCCGTTCCTCGACCCGACCGAGGCGCCCCCCGCTGAGATTCTCGGGTCGATCGCGTTCGTGTTCGTCCTGCTGCTCGTCGTCGGAGTCGGCTACGTGTTCGCCGATCGACGCAAGCCGTTCCGTCGAAGCGAGCGCGGCTGACACATTCTTCCCGGCGCACGCAGGACCCCCGGGGGCACTGCACGTCAGCGATCCACAACCCCGAGCACGGGGGCTGATCGCCGGGCCCGCACCATTGCCCGGCGGACGCGGCATGCCCTCCGCGGCCTCGGTCAGCGCACCCGCACCGCGTGCAGCAACGTGTCGACCGCATGTGCGGCATGACCGCCGCGCAGCTCGGCATCCGCGGGGGAACGCGTCATCCGACCGCACCGGGCGACGTGGAACCGCTCATCCACTGCCCCGCGCAGGAGCTCCGGCGTGTAAAGGATCGCCGGATCGGCGGGCCCGTGGCCGCCGGCCGCGATGTTGTCGACGTCGTGGCCGACGACCACGAGCACACCGCCCGGAGCCACCCACTCCGCCATCCGCGCCACGGCGGCCGCACTGTCGGGCAGGTGCAGGTAGCACGAGACGACGAGATCCACGGATGCCACCGGCTCCCACGTGGTCACATCGCCGCGCACCCAGGTCACGGCATCCCCGCCGGGACGCGCCGCGGCCAGCGCGAGGGCCTCGGTCGAGAAGTCGACGCCGGTGGTCGTCCAGCCGCGGGCTGCGAGCCAGAGCGCCGTGCGTCCGTCACCGGTCGCGACGTCGATGGTGGTTCCCGGTCGCAGAGACGCGGTGATCTCGCGCACGACGGCGGGCGGCTCGGCGGCCCACACTCCCCCGGCCGAGGCGCGGTAACGCTCGTCCCACTGCGCGGCATCCATTCGGGCTCCTTCTCGTCGCCCCCACCCTAGGGCCGCCGTGTCCTGCCGACGCTCGATGCGGCGCCCCACCCGGCATCGCATCAGAATCAGCCCGACGCAACGGAATCGGATGCCACGGCCGTGCCGCCCCGATTCTGTGGCGGCATCGCGATTCCGATGCCCGTCGTCGCCACTCCACGCACCTCGCTGGCACGACGAAGCCCCGCCCCCCTTCACGGGCGGCGGGGCTTCTCGGCGGGGTCACTCCCCCGACAGACCGCCCAGCAGGTGGCCGAACGAGCGACCCTCGCCGAGATACGACGACGGGTCGAACGGGTCAGCGTCACGCACGGGCTCGCGCGCGGCGATGGCGTCGGCCAGCTCGCGGGCGCCGCGGTCGACACGCGCACCGAGCGGGGCGACCTCGTCGGCGTTGGATCCCCAGTCGCTGGATGCCGCGAACACGCCGGTCGGCACGGGATTGGCGTGCAGGTAGGTGAACAGCGGACGAATGGCGTAGTCGATCGCAAGCGAGTGACGCGCCGTCCCTGCGTTGGCACCGATCAGCACGGGAGTGCCGTTCAGCGCCTGCGGGTCGAGCACGTCGATGAACGACTTGAACAGGCCCGAGTAGCTGGTCGAGAAGATCGGCGTCACCGCGATGACGCCGTCGGCCGAGACGACCGTGTTGATCATCTGCTCGAGAGCGGGCGGCGCGAAGCCCGTGAGCAGGTTGTCGGTGAGATCGTGCGCATAGTCGCGGAGCTCGAACACGTCGCTGGTGGCGTCGATCCCTCGCTCCCGGAGCTCGGCGAGCGCGGCGTGCGCGAGACGGTCGCCGAGCATGCGCGTGGACGACGGGGTCGACAGCCCCGCGGTGATGACCGCGATGCGTCGGCCGGCCATGTCAGGCACCCACCTTCGTCGCGGCCGTACCGAAGGCACTGCCCGCACGCGAGGCATCCTGGTACGGGCTGCCCGCGGTGAGGTTGTCGCCGCGGTTCGCGCCGGGAACGGCCTGACGCGGGGCGGCTCCGGCGTAGATCTTCTCGATCTGGTTGGCGTGCGTGGGCGCGTCGGGCACCTCGGCCGGACGGTTCTTCTGCAGCTCCTTGCGCAGCACCGGCACGACCTCGGAGCCGAGGATGTCGAGTTGCTCGAGCACCGTCTTGGTGGGAAGACCCGCGTGGTCGATGAGGAACAGCTGACGCTGGTAGTCGCCGAAGGTCTCGCGCATCGCGGCGTAGCGGTCGATGACCTGCTGCGGCGAGCCGACGGTCAGCGGAGTCATCTCGCTGAAGTCCTCGAGGCTCGGGCCGTGGCCGTAGACGGGGGCGTTGTCGAAGTACGGGCGGAATTCGCGTACCGCGTCCTGGGAGTTGGCGCGCATGAACACCTGGCCGCCGAGACCGACGATCGCCTGCTGCGGCGTGCCGTGACCGTAGTGGGCGAAGCGCTCGCGGTACAGCGTGATGAGACGCTGGTAGTGCTCCTTGGGCCAGAAGATGTTGTTGGCGAAGAAGCCGTTGCCGTAGTACGCGGCCTGCTCGGCGATCTCGGGGGTGCGGATCGAGCCGTGCCACACGAACGGGGGAACGCCGTCGAGCGGGCGCGGGGTCGAGGTGAAGCCCTGCAGCGGGGTGCGGAACTTCCCCTCCCAGTCGACGACGTCTTCCCGCCAGAGCTTGTGCAGCAGGTCGTAGTTCTCGATGGTCAGCGGCAGGCCCTGGCGGATGTCCTTGCCGAACCAGGGGTACACGGGCCCGGTGTTGCCGCGGCCGAGCATGAGGTCGGCGCGACCGTTCGACACGTGCTGCAGCATCGCGAAGTCTTCGGCGATCTTCACCGGGTCGTTCGTGGTGATGAGGGTCGTCGAGGTCGTGAGGATGAGGCGCTCGGTCTGGGCCGCGATGTACGCCAGCGTCGTCGTCGGGGACGACGACCAGAACGGGGGGTTGTGGTGCTCGCCGAGGGCGAAGACGTCGAGCCCCACCTCTTCGGTGTGCTTGGCGATCGTGAGCGTGTCCTTGATGCGCTGGGCTTCGCTCGGCGTCTTGCCCGTGGTGGGGTCCTGGGTGATGTCGCTCACCGTCATGACACCGAACTGCATTCCGGGCCAGTTGTTCGTCTCGCTCATCGTGATGCGCCTCCGTTTTGTATGCATCTGAATATACATGGTGGAACGCGCGCCGCAGAGGTTTATTCCGCCGGCGCGCTCCGGTCGGGTGCAAGGTCGCCCGCGCCGCGTCCCCGCCCGGCTCGCTCCCGCCCCGCCCGGCTCGCGCCCGGCCCGCCCGGCTCGCGCCCGGCCCGCCCGGCTCGCGCCCGGCCCGCCCGGCTCGCCCCCGCCCCGCCCGGACCGCTCCCGGCCCGGCCCGGGTGAGAGGAACGGCATCTGCGGGAAGAAACAACGCAACAAGGCGTGTCTCACCGCGGATGGCGTTCATCGCACCCGAAGAGTGACTTTCGCGTGGAGCACCCCGAGTGGGAGCGGACTCACGCCCCGAGCAGGCCCGCGCCCACCGACGCGCCCGCCGCGGGCGCGGGCGGCACGGCCCACAGCCCCGACCCGACGTGACGGAGGTACTCGCCCATGGCATCCGTCGACAACGACCGCTGCACCGTGATGAAAGAGTCTGGACTCTTTTGAAACGACAGGAAGAACAGCCCCGCGTTCAGCCGCCCGAGGTCGGTCGTGCCGTCGACGAAGTTGTACCCGCGTCGCAACAGACGGACACCCCCGTTGCTGTCGGGATGCGCGAGGCGCACGTGACTGCGCGCGTCGATCGCCGGTGTACCGGCCGAACCGGCCGCCGAGAAGTCCGGCGCCGTGAACTCGTCGCCGCCCGACAGGGGCGCACCGTTCGCCTTGTCGCGTCCGACCACGCGGTCCTGCTCGGCGAGGCGCGTGCGGTCCCATGTCTCGATGAGCATCGCGATGCGCCGCGCGACGAGGTAGGACCCTCCCGCGAGCCACGCCGGACCCTCGGATGCCGAGACCCAGACGTTCTCGTCGAGCGCCGCCGTGTCGTCGGCGAGGATGTTGGCCGTTCCGTCCTTGAACCCGAAGAGGTTCCGCGGCGTCGTCTGAGCGGCGGTGGTCTTCGACGTGCGGCCGAAGCCGAGCTGCGACCACCGGATCGTCGCGCGCCCGAAGGCGATACGGCTCAGGTTGCGGATCGCGTGCACCGCCACCTGCGGGTCGTCGGCGCAGGCCTGGATGCACAGGTCTCCGTCGGATCGCGACGGATCGAGGTCGTCGCCGAGGAACGCCGGCAGCCGCTCGAGCCCCGCGGGGCGCTGCCCCTCCAACCCGAAACGCGCGTCGAACAACGACGGACCGAATCCGAACGTGATGGTGAGGTTGCTGGCCGGAAGGCCGAGCGCCTCGCCGGTGTCGTCCGGCGGCGCCTCGGGCGAGCCGCCCACCGCCCCGGTCGCACTGACGTCGAGGCCCTGCATCATCCGCGTGGCCGCGTACGTCCAGTCCTGCAGCAGTTCGGCGAGGTCGTCGCGCGTCGTCCGCGCCATCATGTCGTACGCCGCGAAGTGCAGGTGTTCCTGCACCGGGGTGGTGATCCCGACCTGGTGGATGCCAGATGCCGGGGCCGCGGCATCCATGACGTGCCGCGCCTGCTCTTGGCCGTACGCGGCACCGCCGACGACGCCTGCGCCCGCACCGACGACGAGGCTCGTCGCACTTGCCCCGAGCGCGAGGCCGATGAGACCGCGACGCGACACGCCCGCTTCGGGTTCGGTGGCCGGAACCGCTGCATCCGGACCCGCCGCTGCCGCCGGACCCGCGGATCCGGCGGCAGCGGTGGTCTTCTCCTCGTCGCTCACGCTCACTCCAGGATCGTGACCGTCAGCTGCGACAGCGGCTCGGCGAGGGCGTTGATCAGGTCGGTGAACTGGCGCTTGTCGGCCTCGGTGAGCTGCGCGTACGGGACGAACCCGGCCGTAGCCGAGCCGTGGGCGGCAAGACTGGCCTCGAGATCGGCGTACCCGGCGTCGATGCGGGAGACGAGCTCGGCGCCCTTGTCGCCCTTCGACTCGGCGAAGTCGCGCACGAGCGAGAACGCCATCTTGGATCCCTCGACGTTGGCGGCGAAGTCGTAGAGGTCGGTTCCCGACCACCAGTCCTCCTCGCCGCTGATCTTGCCGGTGGCGACCTCGTCGAGCAGCGCGATCGCGCCGTTCGAGATGCCCGCGACGCCCTGCGCGTCGAGCGCCTCGGTGAACGCGTCGGAGTGCACGTAGTCGTACAGCTCCTGCGTGTCGGCGATGAGCTTGTCGCCGTACGTCGCCCGCTCGGCGGGGGTGGAGGGTGCCCAGTCTGTCCACGCCGGCGTTTCACCGTCGGCGTTCAGGGCGTCCTGCGCGGGGACCCACAGGTCTTTCTCGATGCGGTGGAATCCGGTCCAGTCCAACTGCTCGGCGACGGCGTCGACCTCGCGGTAGTCGATGCGGGGGTCGAGGTCGCCCAGGGCCTCGGCGATCGGCTCGATGCGCTCGTAATAGGCGCGCACGCGGGGGAACTGCTCGCGCGCGGCCGCGTCGTCCCCGCCCTCGTAGGCGCTGGCGAAGGTCTGCACCGCGGGGATGAGCTGGCCGACCTGGTCCTTCACGAAGGCGGCGTAGAGGTCGACGGCCCGCTGCTTCTGCTCGGCATCCGGGCCCTCGATCGCCACCGCGTCTCCGGTGACCGAGAAGCTCGCCCGCCCGACGCCGTCGCCGACCATGCCGGGCTTGCAGAGCGTGTAGTACTCGCCCGGCTGCGCGACGACGGTGAGGCTGCGCGACGCGCCGGGGGCGATGTTCTCGACCTCGCCGACGATACGCAGGCCGTCGGATGCGAGGAGGTAGAACTCCGTGGTCTGGTCGCTGTCGTTGCTGACGTCGAAGGCGAGCGTGCCGCTCGGTGCCGATGCCGCCGAGACGGCGCAGCCGTCGGCGGTCGAGGCGACGGAGAGGGCTCCGGAGGCTGCGGCGTCGGTCTTGGCGACGCAGCCCGAGAGGACGAGGGCGGCGACGCCGGCCACGGTCGTAGCCGCGAGGAGGCGGGTCGGGGTCATGATGCTCCGTTCGGATGGAGGGCGGATTCCGCGGCGTCGGGTGCGCACGGGAGCCGGGGGTCTAGGAGGCGGCGGGTGCGCCGGAAAGGGGCGGGGTCGCCGGGGCCGACGAGGAGTGCGACCCCGCTGCGGGGGCGGTCGGAGCCGCGAGCGCGGGCGACGATGTTCGGGACGCGGATGCCGTGGCGTCGACCGCCGACGTCGAGGCGACAGCGGGCGAGGTCCCGGACGTGGATGCCGTGGCATCCCCCTTCGACGCCGCGCGCGGTCGACGGTTTGCACGTACGCCGCGGACGAACAACGGCACCACGATCGCGATGTACAGCGTCCACGCGATCACCTGCAGCCACGTCATCGCGGGCATGAAGCCGACGGTGGCCTGCAGCAGAACGGCGAGCGCACCGTCGGGGGCGATGGCCGCCGAGACGTCGAAGGCCCAGCCGAACGGGAAGCCCGCCCACCCGATCGCGACCGAACCCGTGATCGGGTCGATGGGCGCCCCCGCGCCGAAGGGCCCGGGTAGGGCGCCGGCCTCCTGCAGGTCGTGCAGGGCGTACGCGAGCACCCCGGCCGCGACAATGACGAGAAATCCCCCGGTCCAGGCGAAGAAACGGCCGAGGTTGAGGCGCAGCATGCCGCGCGCGATGAACCAGCCGAGCACAACAGCGGTGATCAGGCCCACCAGCGCGCCGAGCAACGCACTCGGAGAATCACCGAACGACTGCACCATGGACCAGAGAAGGAGAGTCGTCTCGACGCCCTCGCGCGCGACCGAGACGAAGCCGATGGCGACGAGAGCCCACACACCCCCGCGCAGCGCCTTGTCGACACCGCCCTCGAGCCCCGTCTTGAGTGTGCGGCCGGCCTTCTGCATCCAGAAGATCATCCACGTCACCATCGCCACCGCGAGCAGCGACAGACCACCTCCGAGGAGCTCCTGCGCCTCGAACGTCAGCATGTAGGCCCCGAAGGTGAAGATCGCGCCGATGCCGAGCGCCAGGGCGACCGCGAGCCCGACCCCGGTCCAGAGCTTCGGCAGCGCGTCGCGGCGCCCGACTCGGGTGAGGTACGCGACGAGGATGCCGACGACGAGCGCGGCTTCGAGCCCCTCACGGAGGCCGATGAGGAAGGTGGCGAAGAAGCTGGCGAGCACGGGCGGAGTTCCGACTTTCGGGTTCAGAGGAGCCGCGACGCTGCGGGACGGGTAAGGACAGCCTCACCTGACCATGACAGATTACGCATTTCCGCCGCTGCGCGCACCTTTCTTCCGCGTCGGCGCGGCGCGGGAGCGCGAGCGGGGTAACCATCGGCAACATTCGCCCCGTCGCGCGGGCGATCGACCTAGCCTCGTCGCATGTCCGACCTCAATCTCCCCGTGCTCGACCTCTCGCTCCTCGACCAGGGGCCGGATGCCGCCGCCCGCTTCCGCGATGAGCTGCGCGCCGCGACCCACGACGTCGGGTTCTTCTATCTGACGGGCACCGGCGTCAGCCCCGCACTCGAGGCGAGCCTGCTGCGCGCGGCCAAGGACTTCTTCGCCCTCCCCGAGGCCGAGAAACTCTCGATCGAGAACGTCACGAGCCCCCACTTCCGCGGATACACGCGCGTCGGCGGCGAGCGCACGCAGGGCCGGGTCGACTGGCGTGAGCAGATCGACATCGGACCCGAGCGCGAGGCGGTCTGGGCCCACACGCCCGGAGGCTCGCCGCAGCGCTCGAGCGACGCGACGGTTCAGCAAGGGGACGCCCCCGACGCCCCCGGATACAACCGCCTGATCGGACCGAACCTGTGGCCGGCCGCCCAGCCCGAGCTAAGAGACGTCGTCACCGAGTGGCACGACCACCTCACCGGTGTCGCGCGCAAGCTGCTGCGCGCATGGGCGCTCGCGCTCGGGGCCGAGGAGCAGTACTTCGACCGCCACTTCGGCGACCCGCAGACGCTCATCAAGATCGTCCGCTACCCCGGCAAGGACGACCCGACGCCCCAACAAGGCGTCGGCGCGCACAAGGACTCCGGTGTTCTCACGCTCCTGTGGGTCGAACCGGGCAAGGGCGGCCTGCAGGTGGAGCGCGACGGTGAGTGGGTCGACGCTCCCCCGGTGCCCGGCGCCTTCGTGGTCAACATCGGCGAGCTGCTCGAGTACGCCACCCAGGGGTACCTGCGGGCGACGAACCACCGCGTGATCTCGCCGCGGTTTCCCGACGAGCGCATCTCGGTGCCGTTCTTCTTCAACCCCGCCCTCGACGCGCGGCTGCCCATCATCGAGCTCCCCGCGGAGTTGGCGGCCGAAGCCCGCGGCGTCGAGGACGACCCGACCAACCCGATCCACGCGACCTACGGCGAGAACGCGCTCAAGTCACGCCTGCGCGCCCACCCCGACGTGGCCGAGCGCTGGCATCCCGACCTCGTCGCCGCCCGGGCGGCCTCCTGAACCGGTCGCACGAGATTGCGGTCATGGCTTATTTCTCCTAGACGGCTCAGCCGGGGAGCCACGAGGATTCCCTCACCATCGAGAAGTGGCGTTAGCCAATCGCGGCAGCATCACTCGCTTGTGCTCGTCCACCCTCGTCATGATCTCGTGATCTCCGAGATCTGCCAGGTACTGATCCCAATGCGCCTCGATGCTCGAAATTGTGTCTGCGGCGACACTAGCGAGATCGCTCCCGAAATAGCCAATCTTCCGACCAATGCGCCTGATCGCCGCCCCAGTAACATCTTCGTATCTACGTGAGTTGTGAAGCTTGAGTCCCGTGCCTCGCAGCATGCCACCTACCGGGTAGGCCTCGACTGAGACAACGTCGTAGACAGGAGAGAGGGCTGGCGTCCGAGCATCGCGATAAAGCACAGACCAATTTTTGAGATGCGCGTCATCGTTTCCGATGACCAAATTCAAGGTGAGTCGCCGCACAAATTCGTGGAGATCGCTCTCGTTAGTCCGACGCCAAATGAGGCCAGCGAGAGTCTCGAAGTTGCCTTCGTAACGGTCATCGACCTCGAAGTTTCGCACTTGGGCGAAATCTTCCATGTGCACCCGACCACCGTCGACCCGATCGAAACGGCGCACCGCAATCGCCATCTGCTCTGAACGCCAAAACCGTTCAGGAACATTCGAGAGTTCGTCGCGATGGAGAAGTTGAACCTCAGGAGTGTCGATCCCCACGCGCGAGGCAAGTCGCATGCTCGCCCACTCATTCTGAGGAAGAAGCCGAAACACAGGATCCGGCAACTTCAGGAGCCAGTCCCCGTCCTGGCCGCTCGCTGGTGCCACAAATTTCTCGTCGCGTCGCAACACAGAGAACTTCAGACCAACTCCGGGAACGGAGAAATTGAGTCGGGTGCCTAAGCTTGGAAGAGAGGCAGCCTGTGCGGGGAGAGGATACCGCTCCCGAACAGGGACGGTCTCGTCCAATGGGTGGACCGTCACCGCGCCGGGGAGATCCCCACCGACCTGGGCGATAATCTCAACGTCACTTGGCTTGCGGCCGTACTCGGACTGCAGTTGCTGCTCGATTAGTTGGAGCAGCGACCCCTCGGGCAAAAGGTTCTCAAACCACACCGGCAATCCGCGGTCTGAAACGTGCGCCCTACGGAGATCTTGTTCGAAATGCAGACCCATCACGCTGCGGTCAGCCGAGTCTATGTACTCGTCTCTAAAGTAAAAGCGACTAGCGCGATCCCCGCGGTTTTCAATCACACCGATGCTAATGCCGTGCAGCCGAACATCCAGGTGCAATTCAGTTCACCTCGAGGTTGTCATCGCGTGGATCATCCTCCACAATCAGCAGATCCAGCGACGGCGTGTCCTCGAACGACCACTCAGCCTGACGGGCGAGGAATGTCCGCAGATGCGCCGACAGAGAAGCCTGCCGCATGCGAACGAAGCCCTCTTCATCTCCGGAGATCAGCGCCTGGGCCGCATCGGGCGTAACAGCGTGAGACCGAAGGACTGAGGACGCCCATTTCGACTCGCCCCCGATGCGGTCCACCGCAACACGCCACAATGAGTCTCGCACCGACTCAACCGTGCCCGCCGGGTCCGGCACCATAACTCGGTTGCCAGCGAGGGAGCGAAGCCGTACGGGGAAAGTCGAGGACGTGAAGATGGAGGGTGTGATTTCATTCGCTGTACTCTGCTCGCCAAGTGCTTCCAATAGGTCATCCATCGAATAGCCACGGACGTCCTCATATCCGGATAGAGGCATCGGACGCAGGTCCCATAGGGCAGCCACCATTATCCGGGTAACGGCGTGATTGGTGCGAAAATCCGTGACCTCGACCTCAGAGGCGGGTGGGCCCGCAACCATTTCCAGCAATCCCTCTACTGACCGCGATTCTTCGCCCGGGACAATACGATCGCAAAGAGATCGAGTTGCGTATGTGATGTTTCCCTTTGTCACTTGCGGGCCGAGCACGGCTGCTCGCCAGAACCATCGGCGAAGGTTCCGAGTGGTGCCGACGGCCGGCCACGGGTGGTGGGCAAAGAAACGGGTCAGCACGACCAGGAGGTATCGATACGGCAAGAACGCGAAGTGGGGAGCACCGGCTTCGTCCTGGAGGAATTTCACCGCCAGGACCATGGCGCGGATAGTCGCATCACGCGCTTCGCCCGCGTCCTCGCGAGGGAATTCAGACGTGTACCTGTCACCGGGAGAGTTTGCAGCAAGATCAAACTCCCTTCGAATATCTCGCGATATATTGGCGCCCCTTCTACCGAGGAACGCAAGCAAAACGGTGCTATCGTCGACGACACCGTAACCCGTTTCGGCGTGAACTTCCGAAGCAATATGGGTCAAGTCGTGAGTCGTTTCTGAACGCTCACCCTCTCCGCTTTCGTGCAGCGCGCTGAACACCTCGGCCCGAGTTAGTTTGCGACCGTAGTTGTTCATGCGATCGAAGATGTCCCTGAGGACGCCCTCCTCCGATTGTTCGACTACGTACACGGGAACTCGAAATTCGCGGATTGCCTTGGCAACTTTATTAGCGCGGTCGATATACGCCGGGTCGCTCATCAGGATCGAGTTGTCCGCGAACCACCTCAACAATTTCGTGAGATCAAAGATGATAGGAAGGGGGATCTCGAACACCGACTTGTTCTGAGAAGGGACAAACCGCTCCCTGTCAACGTCATACGCGAGCGCGAAACGCGGATCGATATGTCCTTCATCGCTGAGAGCGTTCGCGAGTGACGTGAGCCGTTGCTGTCCGTCCACGACGAAAAGGGCCGCGTCTGTTTCCTTCGCGTCGATCCTTAAAGCTCCGATCCGCATACCTGCCGCTGCGCCCGCTCGGCGACGCCAGAGCAGAAGATTGCCGACGGGGTAACCGCGGACTATCGAGTCGAAAAGACGGATTACATCGGGCCGCTGCCATTTCAACCCTCGCTGGAATGAGGGTATTCGTATGGCACCG
The DNA here is from genome assembly GCF_001424225.1 of Microbacterium sp. Leaf151. Classification (GTDB taxonomy): domain Bacteria; phylum Actinomycetota; class Actinomycetes; order Actinomycetales; family Microbacteriaceae; genus Microbacterium. Next base: position 244,254 of record NZ_LMOR01000004.1, read on the forward strand.
CTCAGCACGTCGTCGACCAGATCGTCGATCGGCCGTGCTTCAGTGTGGAGTCGCCCCTCCGTCGCCATTGGCCCCGCCCTTCTGTAACTAACAAGACGCTATCGGGGCCAAAGGTTCGCGGCCCCACCGACTCGCGATGTGACCGCTTTTCACCCGCTGATCTGATCCTCTTCGGGGTCAGTCCGGCGGCGGGATGGTATCGCCGGTCTCGTGCCAGCGGTTGCCGCTCGCCCCGGGAACCGGGAGCATCTTGCGGGCCGGCGGCATCCGGGAACGACGAAGGCCGCCCCACACCGTGGGGCGGCCTTCGAGAAAGCGATATACGCGGGGGTCGCGCTTAGCGACGGAGACCCAGGCGCTCGATCAGCGAGCGGTAACGCGCGATGTCGATGTCCTGGAGGTAGCCGAGCAGACGACGGCGCTGACCCACCATCAAGAACAGACCACGACGCGAGTGGTGGTCGTGCTTGTGCTCCTTGAGGTGCTCGGTGAGGTCCTTGATGCGCTGCGTCAACATCGCGACCTGCACCTCGGGGGATCCGGTGTCACCGGGGTGCGTCGCGTACTCTTCGATGATCGCCTTCTTGGCGTCAGACTCGAGCGGCATAGATGGGATCCCCTTTCTCTCATTGCGCGGCGCCCGACGCCTGATGCGTGGGCTCTCTTTATCCGCGGCCGATCAAACGGCAACCGCATGAGTCTACCCCATGCGGATGCCGCAGCCGAACCGCTGCGGCATCCCGTTTCGTCGTCGAGCCGCGCCGGCCGCTACGCCGTATCGCCGCGCCTTCCCGCCCACCGCGCCCGGTGTCGGAGGGCTGGCGTAGCCTCGATCCGTGCAGCTCACCGTCCGCGTCAAGCCCGGCGATCGACGCGGCCCCCTCGTCGAAGACACCGCCGACGGCCTCGTGGTCCGCGTGCGCGAGCGCGCCGTCGACGGCGCCGCCAACAGCGGTGTCGTCTTGGCGCTCGCCGCCCACTTCGGCGTGCGGCCGCGCGACGTCGAGATCCTGCGGGGGCACGCCTCTCGCGTGAAACGCGTCGAGGTCGACGCGTGAGCGCGCGGCAGAGCGCGTTCATCGACCTGCGGCCCCTCACCACCTCCCCCGCGTTCGCCCGCCTGTGGATCGGCTCCACGCTGGCCGGACTCGGCGGGCAGCTCACCGTGGTGGCGGTCATGCTGCACGTGTTCGAGTTGACCCAGAGCACTCTCGCGGTGTCGATGATCGCGGTCGCCGGACTCCTGCCGATGATCGCGGCGGGCCTGTACGGCGGCATGCTCGCCGACGCGTTCGACCGCCGCACGGTGGCCCTGCTCGCGGCCGTGGTCACCTTCGCCTCGACCGCGCTGCTCGCTGTGCTGGCGTGGACGGGCCTCGAGACGGTGGGGTGGCTCTTCGTCCTCAGCGTGGTGAACTCCGCAGCCAACTCGATCGTCATGGCCACGAAGTCGGCCATCACCCCGCGCCTCATCCCGCGCGACCTGCTGCCGGCCGCCGCCGCGCTGCAGGGCGTCACCGTCGGAATCATGGTCATGGCCGGCCCCGCCCTCGCCGGGGTGCTCGTCGCGTTCGCCGGCTATGCGTGGACCTATTCGCTCGACGTGCTGCTCATGACCTCGCTGTTCCTCGGCCTGTGGTCGCTGCCGAAGCTCCGTCCGGAAGGCGAGGTGGTGCGCCCCGGCCTGGAGTCGCTGCGCGACGGCGTGCGGTTCCTGCGCCGCGCACCCAACATCCGCCTGCAGTACGTGCTCGACATCATCGCAATGACCTTCGGCCAGCCGGTGGCCCTGTTCCCCGCGATCGGCGCGGTCCTCCTCGGCGGCGGCGCGATCACCACGGGCGTGCTCACGGCGGCGGTCGCCGCGGGTGCCTTCCTGTCGAGCCTGTTCTCCGGACCCATCGGGCGCGTCCGCCGCCAGGGGCTCGGCATCGAGAGGGCGATCCAGGTCTATGGGCTGTCCATCGGCGCCTTCGGGCTCGTGCTGCTCGCCGCCGCGTCAGGCTGGCTCCGCCCCGACGTCGTCGACGAGTCGCACGCCGCCGTCGCCCTGATCGTCCTGGCGGCGATCACCCTCTCGGTCTCCGGCGCCGCCGACAACGTCAGCGCCATCTATCGGTCGACCATGATGCAGGCGGCGGTTCCGGATGCCATGCGCGGCCGCCTCCAAGGCATCTTCATCGTCGTGGTGGCCGGGGGTCCCCGCGTGGGCGCCCTCTATGCGGGAACCCTCGCGACAATTGCGGCGCTCTGGGTGCCGCCCCTGTTCGGCGGCATCGTGATCCTCGCCCTCGTGGGCACACTCGTGCGCTTCTCGCCCCGGTTCCGGCAGTACGACGCGCTCGATCCGCAGCCCTGACGCTGCACTCACCGCTCGGCGCTCCCCGCCGCGCCCGCGCGCCCAGCACCCCGAGCTCCACGTCCCCATGCCCGCACTCCGCACCCGCACCCGCACCCCCGACACGGCGAGCGAAGACGGGCCCGACTGCCGATCGTCGGCGGATTCCGGCCGTCGCACTCGCCCGGACGGTGCGATGTCGGAGCGCGGGCCTAGGGTCGGGAACGTGGCTTCCGGTCCCTCTCCCTCCCCCGTCTCGATCGCCGTCCAGTTCGTCCTCGCCGGCGTCGTCTGGGGCTCGAGCTTCCTTTTCATCGCGGTCGCCCTGACCGGTATGACACCGGCGCAGGTCGCCGGCGGTCGTCTGCTCTTCGGCGCCCTGACCCTCGCCGCGATCATCGCGATCCGCCGCGAGCGCCTCCCGCGAAGCCGACGTATCTGGGGTCACCTGTGCGTGCTCGCGGTGACGTTCTGCGCGGTGCCGTTCCTGCTGTTCGCCTGGGCCGAGCAGCACGTGTCGTCGGGTTTGGCGAGCATCTTCAACGCGACGACCCCGATCATGACGGCGATCATGGCGTGGGCGGCATTCCGCGTCGAAAGCCTCAAGCCCGGCCAGCTGGTCGGCATCGCCGTCGGCATCGCGGGCGTCGTCGTGATCATCGCACCCGGCGCCGTGACCGACGTCGGCAACAGCACCGTCGCCCAACTCGCCCTCCTCGGCGCCACCGCCTGCTACGGCTTCAGCCTCGCGTACGTGCGGCGGTTCCTCAACGACACCGGGCTGTCGGGGATCGCGCTGGCCTTCGGCTACATCGGTCCGGCGGCGGCGCTGACGGTGCTGCTGTCGCCCGTGATCCTGGCCGAGCCGATGCGCCTCACACCAGCGGTGGTCGCCAGCATCGTCACGCTCGGCATGCTCGGTACGGGTCTGGCCTACATCTGGAACCAGAACGTGCTGCGCGCGTGGGGTCCGACCCGGGCGTCCACCGTCACGTACATCACGCCGGTCGTCGGGGTGGCGCTCGGCGTCCTCGTGCTCGGCGAGCGCATCTCGTGGAACGAGCCGGTCGGCGCCGCCGTGGTGTTCGTCGGCATCCTCTTGGTGCAGCAGAGGCTGCGGATCCCCCGACGCACGCTCGTGTGAGCGCACCGGCCCGCACGCGAGCTCCGCACCGCCGGCACGTGCGGGAGTGGCAGGCGGCCTGAGCGGCGCGCTCCGCGGCTTGCAGACTCTTGGCGCCGGCACGTGTGGGCGTAGCGGCCCGTCTGAGCGGGGCGTCCCGAGGCTCGCAGTTGCCGCTCCACCCACGCGTGTGAGCGTCCCGGCCGTGGCCGGCTGACGTCGATGCCGTCCACGGACAGGACGAGGGCCCCGGATGCCATGGCATCCGGGGCCCTCGTGAAGCATCACGCCCGCAGCAACCGCTGCGGAACGATCACGCCTGGAGCGCGAGCTGAAGGTCGAGCTCGATGGTGACGTCCTTGCCGACGAGCACGCCGCCGGTCTCGAGGGCGGCGTTCCAGGTGAGGCCGAAGTCCTCGCGGTTGACGACGGTCTTGGCGGTCGCGCCGGCCTTGTAGTTGCCCCACGGGTCGGTGCCGAAGCCGCCGAAGTCGAGCGAGAAGGTCGCGGGCTTGGTGATGCCGCGGATCGTGAGGTCGCCGTCGACGAGGAAGTCGCCGTCTTCGAGGCGGATACCGGTGGAGCGGAAGTCCATGGTCGGGTACGTCTCGATGTCGAAGAACTCGGCGCTGCGGAGGTGCTGGTCGCGACCCTCGTCCTTGGTGTCGACCGAGGTGACGTCGACGGAGGCCTCGACGGTGGCGTCGTAGGGGTTTTCGGGGGCGACGATCGTGGCGCTCTTGACGCCGAACGTGCCGCGCACCTTCGAGATCATCATGTGACGCACCGAGAAGGTGACCTCGCTGTGGGCGGGGTCGAGGACCCAGGTGCCGGTCTTGTAGCCGGGGATGTCGAGGGCAGTGGTGTCGGTCATGTCACTCCTTGAGGTCTGGGGAGCCGTGTCGGCGTCCTGAAGAAGCCGAACTCCCATTCACACGAATGTATTCCACGATCGAGGTAAACAACGAACCCGAGGGAGCCGTAGCCCCCTCGGGTTCGTGAACGTCGGGTGAAGAAGCCCCGGTCAGCCGACCTTCAGCAGGTCGATGATGAAGATGAGGGTCTTCCCGCCGAGGAAGTGTCCGCCGGCAGGACCGTAGGCCAGGTGCGGCGGGATGACGAGCTCGCGGCGTCCGCCGACCTTCATGCCCGGGATGCCGTCCTGCCAGCCCTGGATCAACCCGCGGAGGGGGAACTGGATGCTCTCGCCACGGCCCCACGACGAGTCGAACTCTTCGCCCGACTCGTACTCGACACCGGCGTAGTGCACGGTGACGGTGTCACCGGGCTTGGCCTCGTCGCCGTCTCCGACGATGATGTCGCGGATGACGAGGTCGGAGGGGGCGGGGCCGCTGGGAGCGTCGAACTCCGGCTTGGTGCGATCAGTCATGCCTCCATCCAAGCACGCCGCAACCGCTCAGGAAGCCCCTGGACAACGAACGGGGGAAAGACTCAGCGCCCGGTGCCGCGGCGATGCCTGCGTGTCTACCGGGCGCTGAGTTGGCCTACAACGATGGTGCGCCCGCCCCGGCCGACTGTCAAGACCCGGCCCGTTCGGCACGACACCATGACGCGCTACCAGCCTGCGGGAGAGCCGGACCACGGCTCGCCGCGCCATGGCTCGCCGGGCCATGGCTCGGCGGGCCTCACGACGACAGCAAAGCCGTCCGAGCCGCCATCGTGCGCTCGAGCAGATAGCGCTCGGTCGCCGGTGCGTGCGGATCGCGGCCCGACAATGACCGCTGTCGCGCGGCGGCCAGTGCCGTGGCGTCGACGATGAACGTCTTCATCACCGCGGACCGGTCGCCGGGGAGGGTGCGCGCCCAGGCCACCGCGGAGCGGCGCCCGGGACCGGTGGCGAGCATGTCGACCTCTTGCGGGGTGAACCAACCGGCCGCCGCGTACTCGCCGAGACGGGCCCGGGTCAGGCGGGTCTCCTCGCGTCGCAGCGCCAGGACGCCGAGGATGAACAACACGAACAGCGGCACCTGTAGAGCCGCATACAGCTCGAAGAAGTCGAAGAACGTGGCCGAGCCGTTCCACAGTGCGTGCAGCACGATCGCGCCGATCACCCCGGGGATGCCGTAGGCCAGCGCCGCGCGCGTGCTCAGACCGCGGCGGGCGGCCAGGCCGAAAGCGAAGCCCGCGAGGCTGGTGAACATGACGTGCGCGAACGGGGAAAGCACCGCCCGGAGGAAGAAGGTGCTCGCCACCTGCCCCGGCCCGCCCTCGAGGTAGCTGATGGCGAAGTACTGCACGTTCTCGGTGAGGGCGAATCCCGCCCCGATCAGTGCCCCGTAGACGATGCCGTCGACCGGCCCGTCGAACACGCGGCGCGCGAAGGCGAAGATGAGCAGCACCCCGAGCCCCTTCGCCACCTCCTCGACGATCGGTGCCTGCACGACAGCGCCGATGGCCGGCGGGAGCCCGCCGGTCACGAGGCTGATCAGCAGATCGATGCCCAGCGCGATCACCACCGACGCGACAGCTCCCCACGCAACGGCGAAGACGAGCAGCCGCCGTGGCTCGGGCTCCCACCGGTCGATGTACCGCACCGCGAACCACACGATGACGAACGGGATCGCCGCGAGGATCAGACCGATGAAGGATGCCACCGTACCCAGGAAGCCGGTGAAGTACCGCACGAGCAGTGCCAACAGGGGCACGAGCAGCACCGCGATCACCCACAGCGCCACGCCACCGCGACGTGACCGCGGGGGCGCCGCGGAGGCGGGCGCCTGCGGCGCGCTCGAGATGCGGGTGGGTTCACCCGATCCCGGTCGGGAGAACGGCGAGGGGGAGCTCATGCGCACAGCCTAGGGCCGAACTCCGGCACGGCATCCGGGGCTTGCGAGCTCCCCGGCCGCGCGCCCGTCCAGGTAGCGTGGACGTATGCGCTTCGCCCACGCCCAGTCCCAGGAAGGGGCCGAAGCCCCCCGTCTCGTCTCGGTCCACGACGAGGAGATCGTCTTCGTCGACGCGCTCTTCGACGGCGCCCCCGGAACGCTCGAGCAACTGATCGCCGGCGGCGACGCCCTGCTCGACCGCGTGCGCGAGGCCGCGTCCTCGGCCCCGCGGCATCCGCTCTCCGGCATCCGGTACGCCTCGGCCGTCCTCGCTCCCCCCTCGATCCTCGCTGTGGGGCTGAACTACGCGGCCCACTCGGGCGAGCTCGGGCTCAAGACCGACGCGGGGCCGACGGTGTTCGTGCTCTGGCCCAACTCGCTCACCGCGCACGAGGCGACCACCTCGTGGCCGCGCGCGCTCAGCGAGGCCGTCGATTACGAGGCCGAGCTCGGCGTCATCATCGGCCGGCCCGGCCGGGACATCGCCGAGGCTGACGCGCTCCGACACGTGTGGGGCTACACGGTGGTCAACGACATCACCGCCCGCAACATCCAGTTCTCCGAGGCGCAGTGGTCGCGCTGCAAATCCTTCGACGGTTTCACCCCGACGGGTCCGTTCGTGGTCACGGCAGACGAGATCCCCGACCCGCAGGACCTGCACATCTGGACGGTCGTCGACGGACACACCGTGCAGGATGCCAGCACCGGCCAGATGGTGCGGTCGGTGGCGACGCTGATCCACAAACTGTCCGAGTCGGTGACGCTGCTGCCGGGGACCCTCATCTCGACGGGCAGCCCCGGCGGTGCCGGGTACTCACGCGATCCGCAGATCTTCCTCCGCGACCGCTCGACCGTGACCGTCGGCATCGACGGCATCGGCGAGCTGACGACCCACTGCCGCATCCTCGACTGAGCCGGCCCCGCTCCCGCGGGACGGAGTCTCACCGACGAGAGCGCTGCGGCCCGGACGGGACGTCAGCGAGAAGCGGTCTCGGCGTCACGAGAGGCGGCTCCGCGGTGAAGGGCCGGGACGTGTGGTCCCGACCCTTCGTCGTTCAGCGGGTCACTCCTCCACGACGCTGTCGGCGGCCCGGACGATCGGGATGGCCGCGGTGACCGCCTGCAGGCCCGACAGGCGTGCGGGCGACAGCTGCTTCGTGACCTCTTCACGGGTCATCAGGCCCGCCTCCACGACGAGGTCGGCGACGTTGCGGTGCGTCAGCAGCGCGGTCTTGGCCAGCGCCGCGGACGCGGCGTAACCGATGAACGGCGTGAGCGCGGTCACGACGCCGACCGAAGAGCCGACCATTGCACCCAGTCGCTCGCGGTTCGCGGTGATGCCGTCGACGCAGTTCACGCGCAGAGTCCACATCGCCTGCCGCATCCAGGTGATCGACTGGTAGATCGAGTGCGCGATGACCGGTTCGAAGGCGTTGAGCTGCAGCTGGCCGCCCTCGACGGCCATGGTCACCGTCATGTCGGCGCCGACGACGGAGAAGGCCACCTGATTCACGACCTCCGGGATCACCGGGTTCACCTTGCCGGGCATGATGCTGGAACCCGCCTGGCGCGGCGGCAGGTTGATCTCGCCGAGCCCCGCCTGCGGGCCGGACGACAGCAGCCGCAGGTCGTTGCAGATCTTCGACAGCTTCACGGCGTTGCGCTTCAACGACGACGAGAACGACATGAAAGCACCGGTGTCGCTCGTCGACTCCACCAGGTCGGTCGCGGTCTCGAGGTCGAGGCCGGTGATGGCCCTCAGGTGCCGCAGCACCGCTCCCCCGTACCCGGCGTGGGCGGTGATGCCCGTGCCGATGGCGGTGGCGCCCATGTTGATCTCGTACATCAGGTAGGCGTTCTCGGTGAGGCGGCTGTAATCCTCGCCGAGCGTCGTGGCGAAGCCGTGGAACTCCTGACCCAGCGTCATCGGCACGGCATCCTGGAGCTGCGTCCGCCCCACCTTCAGGACGTCGTGGAACTCTTCCGCCTTCGCCAGGAACGACTTCCGCAGCATCGAGAGCTCTTCGAGCAGACTCTGCAGCGTCAGCGAGAGACCGATCTTGATCGCCGTCGGATAGACGTCGTTGGTCGACTGGCTGCGGTTGGTGTCGTCGATCGGCGAGAGGAAGGCGTAGTCGCCCTTCTCTCGGCCCGCCATCTCGAGGGCGATGTTGGTGATGACCTCGTTGGCGTTCATGTTCGTCGAGGTCCCGGCCCCGCCCTGGATGACGCCGACGGTGAACTCGTCGTGGAACTCGCCGTCGATGACGCGCTGGGCGGCGCGGTCGATGAGGTCGGCCTTCGCCTCGTCGAGCACGCCGATCTCGCGGTTGGCGCGGGCTGAGGCCTGCTTGACCATGGCGAGGCCCCGCACCAGGTCGGGGTACACCGAGATGGGGCGCTTGGCGATCGGGAAGTTCTCCAACGCGCGAGCGGTGTGGATGCCCCAGTACGCGTCGGCGGGGATCTCGAGCGATCCGAGGGAGTCGGTCTCGGTACGGGTGCGCGTCATCGCGTCCAAAGCCATGGATACGTCCTTGTGGGTGTCACGGCGAGCAGGGATGCCCTGAGCCTAACGACCGCCTCGGGCGGAGTCGGTGGCCGCGACGGCCTGCCGCCGCATCCGCACCGTCCGGTGCGTCTATTGCACGCTCTGCGAGTACGCGCGGGCTGCCCTCCACCCGGGGGCGACGAGCAGCGGCTCACCGCTTTCGCGAGAACGCCTCGAGCCGCTCCTCCGCGCTCAGCGCCGCCATGCGCGCCGTCCACTCGGGGGTGAAGAAACCCGTCGCCTCCGCCTCGACGACGGGGACGACGGCATGCGTGACGGTGTCGTCCCAGACGTGCACGAGGTGGAAGGAGCGCCCGGCATCCATGCCGTTGACCTCATCGGCCGGACGGGCGAGATCCATCGTGTAACACGAGGCTGCGGCGACGCTCACGGGAACCCCGGCGAACGTGCCCGATGTCGAGTAGTGCAGGTGGCCGGCGAGGATGGCCCGCACATCGCTTCCCCGGATGACCTCGGCGAGACCGCGCTGGTCGCGGAGCTCGAGGATGTCGAAGAACGGGATGTGCGTGGGCAGGGGCGGGTGGTGGAGGGCGAGGATCGTGCCGAGCGGAGCCGGCTCGACGAGCTCGCCGCGGAGCCAGTCGAGCTGCGCGGCGTCGAGGTCGCCGTGGTGCCAGCCCGGAACCGTCGAATCGAGGGCGATGAGCCGCAGACCACCGAGGTCCCACACGCCGGTCACCGGCTCCTCGCTCGCCTCTGCGTCGAGAAGTTCGGCGCGCAGAGCCGGCCGTTCGTCGTGATTGCCGGCCACCCAAACGACCGGTGCACCGAGACGCGCCGCCCAGGGCTCCACCGCGGCGCGGAGGGCCCGATACGCCTCGGGCTCGCCGAGGTCGGTCAGGTCGCCCGTGAACACCACGGCATCCGGCCGCACGCCGGTCGCCTCGGCGGCCTCGAGCGTGCGCCGCAGGTGTCGCGCGGTGTCGTAGCGCTCGCCGAGCAGGCGGTCGCCGCCCAGCAGATGGGTGTCGCTGAGGTGGAGGATCACGCGCGCAGCGGGCGCGTGCTGACCGAAGTGCACGGATGCCATTCCCTCAGCCTAGGAGGGGGCTCCGACATCGCGTCCGGGTTCAGTGGTTGAACAGGATGAGCAGCAGAGCGCCGAGCACCACCGCCGCGCACACGGCGAAGCAGGCGTAGGCACCGAGGAGCGAGAGGCGCTTCTGGCCGTCGCTCAGCGGATTCTTCCGCGCGGCCTTCGCCACCGCCTTCTCGCCGCGGCGGCGTTGCTTGTCGGTGAGCACGGTGATGGCATCCGTGAACTCCGCCGGGGTCACCAGCGGAGGGCGCCCGCCGCGCACGAGCAGGCGCAGACCCAGCGCGTAGGACGTGACGACGATCGACGCACCCACGAGGGCGGCGACGAAGACCTGCAGGAACGCTCCCCAGTCGATGACCATCAGGCGTCCTTCCCGGCCTTGTCGCGGTCGAGCCGGCGCTGATGGCGCGTCGGCCCGGGCTTGCGGGGCACGTTCACCGCCGCTCCCGAGTCGGCGACCTCGCTCATCGCGTTCGCCGACGTGACCGAATCGCGGCGCGAGCGCAGGAACAGGCCCAGGATGATGATGACGGCGATCACCGCGTCGACGGCGACGCCCCAGCCGCCCAGCCACACCACGATCAGCGCGGCGGCCGCCCCCACGGCACCTGCGGCGGGCAGCGTCAGCACCCAGCCGATCATGATGCGTCCGACAGTGTTCCACCGCACGGTCGATCCGCGGCGGCCGAGGCCCGAGCCGATGACCGATCCCGACGCCACCTGCGTCGTCGACAGCGCGAAACCGAGGGCACTGGATGCCAGGATCGTCGCCGCCGTCGAGGTCTCGGCCGAGAAGCCCTGGGCGGGCTTCACGTCGGTCAGGCCCTTGCCGAGGGTGCGGATGATGCGCCAGCCGCCCATGTACGTGCCGAGCGCGATGGTGATGGCGCACGCGAAGACGACCCAGAGCTGCGGGTCGGGGTTCGCGCTGGACTGCCACCCGACGGTGATGAGGGCGAGGGTGATGACGCCCATCGTCTTCTGCGCGTCGTTGGTCCCGTGCGCCAGGGCGACGAGCGACGAGGTGAAGATCTGCCCCCAGCGGAAGCCGTCTCGACCGTCGGCCTTCGCGTCGTGGCGACGGGTGACGCCGTACGCGATCTTGGTCACGGTGAAGGCGATGATGCCCGCGGTGAGCGGGGCGATGAGCGCCGGCAGGATGACCTTGCTCAGCACCACGCCGGTGTCGATGGCGCTCGCGCCGACGCCCACCAGCGTCGCCCCGATCAGTCCGCCGAACAGGGCGTGCGACGAACTCGACGGGAGTCCGAGCAGCCACGTGAGCATGTTCCAGGTGATCGCGCCGATGAGGCCGGCGAAGATGATCGGCGGGAAGATGTCGGGACTGAGCTGATCTTCGCGGATCATGCCGCCCGAGATCGTCTTCGCGACCTCGGTCGACAGAAAGGCGCCGACCAGGTTGAGGCTCGCGGCGAGGAGGACCGCCACCTTGGGCTTAAGAGCACCGGTCGCGATGGGCGTGGCCATCGCGTTGGCGGTGTCGTGGAAACCGTTGGTGAAGTCGAAGAAGAGTGCCAGCACGATGACCAGCACGATGATGAGGGCTGCGCTCTCCACCGTTCGCTTTCCGTGAGAAGGAGGAAGGGATGCCGACGAAATCGGCGTGACGAACGAAGAGTTCACCTGGAGTTCGACACTCGTTCACCGAGGTCGCGTCGTCATCCTTTCATCGGCGGCGGCGGTGGTCAAACGCGCGCGGATCGCGCCGCCCGGCCCGATGTCGGGACGGCGCAGTAGCGTGGAACGGTGACCGACCTTCAGCACCAGCCGACACCACCCGTCACCGAACGCCGCTCCGCGGCGCGCACGCACCACGGCGACACCTTCGACGACCCGTACGAGTGGCTCCGCGCGAAGGACGACGCCGAGGTCGTCGCCCACCTCGAGGCCGAGAACGCCTACACGTCGGCGCGCACCGCCCACCTCGCGCCGCTGCGCGACACGATCTTCGGCGAGATCAAGGGCCGCACCCTCGAGACCGACCTCTCCGTGCCCGCCCGCCGGGGCGAGTGGTGGTACTACGGCCGCACGGTCGCGGGCGCGCAGTACGGCATCCAGTGCCGCGCCCCGCTGGACTCCCCCGACGACTGGACACCGCCCACCCTGTCCCCCGACCGCCCCGTACCGGGCGAGCAGGTGCTGTTCGACGGCAACGTCGAAGCCGAGGGCAACGAATTCTTCTCGCTCGGCAGCTTCGAGATATCGAACGACGGCACGCGCATGCTGTACGGCATCGACATCGCCGGTGATGAGCGCTACACCGTGCGGGTGCGCGACCTCGTCTCAGGCGAGACGCTCTCCGACGAGATCCCCGGCACTTTCTCGGGCGCATCGTTCTCGCCCGACGGCCGCTTCATCGTGTACACGACCGTCGATGACGCTTGGCGCCCCGACACCGTGTGGCTGCACGAGATCGGCACCTCCGTCGACTCCGACGAGAAGCTCTTCCACGAGAGCGACGACCGCTACTGGGTGGGCGCCGACTTCACGCGCAGCGACCGCTTCCTCGTCATCGAGATGGGCTCGTCGATCACGTCGGAGGAATGGCTCCTGGATGCCGACGACCTCCGCGGAGAGCCTCGCGTGGTGTGGCCGCGACGCGACGGCGTCGAGTATTCGTCGTCGCATGCCGTCGTCGACGGCGAGGACGTTCTCTACATCCTTCACAACGACGGCGCGCTCGACTTCGAGCTCGTGCGGGTCTCGGCATCCGATCCTCAGGGTGCGCGGCAGACCGTCATCCCGCACCGGAGCGGGCACCGCCTGCTCGGCGTCGACACGTTCCGCGACTGGGGTGTGGTCGGCTACCGCCGCGACGGCCTCGCCCGCCTCGGCATGCTGTCGTACAGCGACGGCACGGTCGACGAGATCTCCTTCGACGAACCTCTGTACAGCGTCGGCACCGGCGGGAATCCCGAGTGGGCTCCTCCCGTGCTGCGATTGGGCTACGGGTCGTTCGTCACGCCCGGCACCGTCTACGACCACGTCGTCGACACCGGCGAGTTGGTGCTGCGCAAGCGACAGCCCGTACTGGGCGGGTTCGACCCCGCCGACTACGGTCAGGCACGCGTCTGGGCGCCCGCCGACGACGGCACCCTCGTGCCGGTGTCGCTGGTGTGGAAGCGTTCCTTCGGCGAGCCCGGGGCGACCCCCCGGCCCGTGCACCTGTACGGGTACGGCTCGTACGAGCACTCCATCGAGCCCGGTTTCTCGGTGGCGCGGTTGTCGATGCTCGACCGCGGCGTCGTCTTCGCCGTCGCCCACGTGCGCGGCGGCGGCGAGATGGGACGGCAGTGGTACGAAGACGGCAAGCTCCTGGCCAAGCGCAACACCTTCACCGACTTCGTCGCGGCGGCGCGTCACCTGGTCGCCGAGGGCTACACGACCCCCGACCGCGTCGTCGCCGAGGGCGGCAGCGCCGGCGGGCTGTTGATGGGCGCCGTCGCCAACCTCGCCCCGGAGTTGTTCGCCGGCGTCCTCGCCGACGTACCTTTCGTCGACGCACTGACCACGATCCTCGACCCCTCGCTCCCTCTCACCGTCATCGAGTGGGACGAGTGGGGCGACCCGCTGCACGACGCCGACGTGTACGCCTACATGAAGTCGTACTCGCCCTACGAGAACGTCCGCGAGGGCGTCGAGTACCCCCGCATGCTGGCTGTCACCTCGCTCAACGACACCCGCGTGCTGTACGTCGAGCCCGCGAAATGGGTCGCGCGTCTCCGCGAGGTCGGCGCCGACGCGCTGCTCAAGTGCGAGATGGTGGCCGGTCACGGCGGCGTGAGCGGCCGCTACAACGCCTGGCGCGAGCGCGCGTTCGAACTCGCCTGGCTGCTCGACGTGCTCGGCTTGGCGGAGTAAGCCGAGCCGCCGCTGGATGCCTCGTCGCTTCGTGCGGCGGGGAGTTCGGCGTTGTGGCGCGGCGGCGAGGTCGGCGTTGTGACGCGGCGGCGAGTTCGGCCTCGTGGAGCGGTGGGGGCCGCGGCGATCGCGTCCCGATTTGTGCACGTCGTGTCCCACTTTCGGTTGTCTGAAGCCCCTCCAGCCGACCATTTTCGGGACGCGCATCATCCTCAGCGAGCCGACAACCCCGGCCGCCAGCCCGCTCGAACGAGAGCGTCGCGGGCCAGCGAGACGGCTCGCGCGCCGTCGCCGCGGAGGTGATGGTTGAGGACGCGCACGTGATCCCAGCCTGCCGCCCGGATCTCGGCCCATCGATCGGCGTCGCGAGCGAACTGCCGTTCGTCTTCCGCGTGAACTCTTCCGTCGTACTCGACGGCGACCTTCCATCGCGGGTAGGCCAGGTCGATCTCGGCGACGAAGTTCCCCCGCTCGTCGAAGATATCGGCGTTGACGTCGGGAGCGGGAAGACCATTCCGGGCAAGCAACAGTCGCAGACGCGTCTCTCGCGGCGAACGAACGCCGGGATGGGCGAGGTCCGCAGCAGCACGGAGGATGCCACCTCGGACATCGCCCATCTCACGAATCTCAGAACGGAGATCCTCCACCGACGCGGTCGGCTCCTTTCCGCCGACGAGCGAATCCGCGGCGGCCACCAGGTCGTCCAGCGGCCACAGCCGACCGCACTGGCGCCACGCTCGGACAGGGTCTTCGACCGGCAGGCCATGCGTCCCCGAGCGTACGGCCGGCGCCCGGGTCTGCAATCGGTGCCCGACGACGCCCGAGGTTCGAGGCTCTCGCTCGGGACGATGAGCGGACACATGGATCCTCGGCACGTACGGCCACTCCGGCGTGCTGACCCCGCGAAGTGCGAGTGCTGTCTCATGGCTGAAGAACTGCCACGGCCTCAGTCGCGGGGCGTAGACCAGGCATTGCTCCACCAGGGTCGTTGGCCGCGCGCGATCCCTTGACCGGATGCCGTGGAACGGCGACTCCAGATCGGCGGCGCGCAATCGAGCACGCGTCACCCCGAGCTCCGCCGCGTCGGCAACAGAGAAAGAGCGGGGAATCGATGCGGGAAGGGGAGCGGGGCTCGGCATGCCTCAGCATCCCGTCTCGTCCACCCTCTTTCGGCGCTATCCCCAGGCGTCGGAGCGAGCGCTCCGGCCAGATCTCCACCCATGTCCCCATTTCGGCTGCCTGGGACACCGCCAGCCAACCTAACCTGGGACACACCTCGACCGAATCGGGACATGGTCGGATCCCCCGCGCAACGCCGATCCCCCGCGCAACGCCGATCCCCCGCCCAACGCCGACGCCCCGCCCCGCGCGAGCGGGACGGGGCGACGAACGAGCCGGGCTCAACCGAACAGCGCGGCGGCCTCTTCGTAGCGGTACAGCGGAACGCTGTTGAGCTCGCCGAGGGCGTCGCCGAAGGGGACGCGCACGATGTCGGTGCCGCGCATCGCGACCATCTGACCCCAGGCGCCCTCGTGCAGCGCGTCGGCGGCGTGCAACCCGAGACGCGTGGCGAGCACGCGGTCGAAGCCCGACGGCGAACCGCCGCGCTGGATGTGGCCGAGCACCGTGGAGCGGGTCTCGATGCCGGTCAGACGCTCGATCTCGGGGGCGAGCAACTCGCCGATGCCGCCGAGACGCGGGCGGTTGAAGGCATCGAGGCCCTTGTCGCTGAAGGCCTCGTCCATTCCGGTGAGCTTGAATCCTTCGGACACGACGACGAGCGGCGCACGGCCACGGTCGTGCGCGCGGGTGACCTGCTCGACGATCTCGTCGATCGACATCGGCACCTCGGGGATGCAGATGACGTGCGCGCCCGCGGCGATACCCGCGTGCAGCGCGATCCAGCCGACGTGGCGACCCATGACCTCGGCCACCATGCAGCGCTGATGCGAATCGCCCGTGGTGCGTAGGCGGTCCATGGCATCCGTGGCGATGTTGACGGCGGTGTCGAAGCCGAACGAATAGTCGGTGGCGCGCAGGTCGTTGTCGATCGTCTTGGGGACCCCGAGCACGTTGATGCCGTCCTTCGACAGGCGGTCGGCCGCGGCGAGAGTGCCCTCGCCACCGATGGCCAGGATGCCGTCGATCCGGTGCCCGTAGAGCGTCTTGGAGATGTTCTCGGCGCCGCCGCGCGCACCCTCGTACGGGTTGGTGCGGCTCGTACCGAGGATGGTGCCGCCCACCTTGGACAGGCCCTTCACCTCGTGGCGCGTGAGGGGGAAGAAGTCGCCGTCGACGACGCCACGCCACCCGTCGCGGATGCCGACGAACTCGATGTCGTAATTGGTCGTGCCCTTGAGCACGACGCCACGGATGACCGCGTTCAGCCCGGGGCAGTCGCCGCCGCTGGTCAGGATGCCGATCTTCATGGGCAGAGTCCTCAAGTGCTGTGATTCGGGTGGAGGTGACGGCGCCGTTGCCGTCTTCGACCCTATCGCCGCGGGCGGGACCGCTGCCACACGGTGACGACGGGCGGGCGGATGCCACGACCTCGACCCCGGAGCCGCGCTCGGCTCTGCCACTGTCAGCGTGTACAGGCGGTCGCGCCGAAACAGGCCATCCCGGGCGCTGCCCACCCTGTTCTCAACCGATCCCCTGTTCTCGCGACGTCCAGACGCGCTGCCCGGGGCCGCGAACGCACGAACGCCCCGATGCCGAAGCGACCGGGGCGTTCGCGAAGAACCGACTCAGGCTTTGCCGAGTGCCTGTCGCAGCAGGTGCATGAGCGCCGAGAGCTGCACCGAGTCGCTCGAACCGGGCTCGATCGACTGGCCGTCGAGGGCGCGCTGAGCGAGGCCCTCCTTCGAGTCGATCAGCTCGGCGATCTTGGTGTCGATCGTGTGCGCGGCGATGATGCGCCACGCGGTCACGGGCTCCCCCTGGCCGATGCGGTGCACGCGGTCGATGGCCTGCGTCTGCTCGGCGGCCGTCCACGACAATTCGGCGAGCACCACGTTGGAAGCCGCCTGCATGTTCAGGCCGACACCGGCGGCTGTCAGCGAACACACCGCGATCCCCACGCCGGGGTCGCTGTTGAACGCGTCGATGGCCGCCTGGCGGGCGGTCGAGGTCTGCTCGCCGCGCACCGACACGGACTTCAGGCCGGAGGCCTTGAAGTGGGCCTCCGCGGCATCCATGACATCGATGTGCTTCGCGAAGAAGACCACCTTGCCCACCGAGCGCTGCAACTGCACGGCGTAGTCGGCGGCGAGGTGCGCCTTGGCCTGACCGATCCGACGAACCATGGTGAACACGTTCTCGCTGCCCGAGCCCGCAGCCTTCGACTCTTCGAGTTCGCCGTGGGCGACGAGGCGCACGATGTCCTCGTCGATCGCGCCGGCGGCGAGACCTCGATCGCCGCGCGCCTCGATGATGCGGCGGTACTTCGCCGCGAGGCGGGCGCCGAGTTCGCGTTCGGCCTGGCGGATGGAACGACCGAATTCATCGTCGAGCTCGACGGGCAGGTCGGCGACGAGCTTGTCGGGCAGGTCGGCGGCGACGTCCTTCTTCTTGCGCCGCACGATTCCCATCGAGATCACGGCCTCGCGCGCCTCGGGGTAGAACGCCTTGTCGGCGGGCGTCAGGCCCGTGGCATCCAATTTCTCCATCAGCTCGGGACCGGGCTTCTCGCCGTTGGTCCACCCGAGGAACCGCCAGATCGCGTCGAAGTCCTCGACGTCGTTGATCAGGGGGGTACCGGTGAGGGCGAGCATCAGTGGATCGCGTGTCTGCTGACGGACACGGGATGCCAGGGCCAGCACGTTCTGCGAGCGCTGCGACGTGAGGTTCTTGATGAAGTGCGCCTCGTCGACGACGACGCCCTTGAGACCGATCGACGACAGCCACGACAGGTGCCGGTCGAGGATCTCGTAGTTGACGATGAAGATGTCGGCGAAGGCGTCGATGTCGGCACCGCCGCCCGAGATGACGGTCGCGCGACGCTGCGGCGTCCAGCGCTGCACCTCGCGGGCCCAGTTCATCTTGACGACGTTGGGCACGACGACCAGCAGCGGATAGGCGTCGGCGACGCTGGCGGCGAGCACCGACTCGGCGGTCTTGCCGAGACCGGGTTCGTCGGCGAGCAGGAACGACCGGTGACCGGTGCGGACGGCTTCGAGGAAGCGCGACTGGTGCGGCATGACCTCGAGCCCGCGCGGCGACAGCCTGTCGAACTCGGGGACGGGCGGCAGTTCCATGCTCGCCGCCGAACCGCCGGCGCCGATCTCGAACGCCTTGTAGAGGGGGCCCATGAGCTCCCATCCATCGAGGCGGCGGCGCGGGGCGTCACCGCTCGTGCGCGGGGTGAGGTCGGGCGGGAGGAACGGGTTGGCCATCTGGCGCGCCTCGATGGATGCCGGGATGACCTGCTTCTCGGCGAGCGACGCCGGCACCACGGGGGCGATCTTGGGCGCGTTGTCGGTGATGATGAGCTCGTCGGGCGGTAGTTCCGAGCCGGCCTCGAGCAGCCAGTCGCGGCGCATGCGGCGGGCGACGGGAGAGGTGGCCTGATCGACTTCGAGCAACTGGATCAGCGAGGTGTCGCGCGCGGCCGTCTTGGCGAGGATCGTCGCCACCCCGTCGAGGCGCTTGAGCAGCTCGGCGCGGGCGGCGTCGGTGATCTCGGTGTCGGCCTTGACCCGGGCGCGTTCTTCGCGCACGAGGAAGGCGATCACCTGGAACTTGACGCGGTTGGTGGGCCCGAGCTTGCCGCGCTGCGCCTTCGCCTCGACCTCGCGCACCTTGCGGGCGAGGATCGGGATGACGGGGGCTTCCTCGTCGCGTCGGGATGACGTGGTCTTTCTGCGCCGCTGGGTCGAGCTACGGGCGGCGGTTGCCGTGGTCGGCATGCTCCTCCTGAGCGTGTCGTCCGGAATCTCGTCCCGGAACGTTCCGGCCTGGGCCGGTGGAACAGTGACCCCGGGAAGTCGTCGCACGAACCGCCGCCGGAGAAGCGGTGTCGGCGACCCGCATCGCGTCTACGCCGGAACGGCTCGCGAGACAGCGGAAGTCGAAGTCTCATCCATTCTAGCGGTCCTGTGTCGTTTGCTCGCATACAGCGCCGGATCTGTGCAGAAAGGGACCAGGACCCGTCGGCCCGGGTGCGCGCGAGCCCCCGGCTATGTGTCAGCCCGCGCGTCGCAGGCGCAGGCTGTTCAGCACCACGAACACGCTCGAGAACGCCATCGCCGCGCCCGCGATCATGGGGTTGAGCAAACCCAGCGCCGCCAGCGGGAGAGCTGCGACGTTATACGCGAACGCCCAGAAGAGGTTGCCGCGGATCACCCGCATCGTGCGGCGGCTGAGGCGCACGGCGGTGACGATCCCGCGCGGGTCGTCGCGCATGAGAGCCACGTCGCTCGCGTGCAGCGCGG
Source organism: Microbacterium sp. Leaf151 (assembly GCF_001424225.1). Classification (GTDB taxonomy): domain Bacteria; phylum Actinomycetota; class Actinomycetes; order Actinomycetales; family Microbacteriaceae; genus Microbacterium. The sequence goes on from NZ_LMOR01000004.1 coordinate 263,486, forward strand.
CATCCGTTCCGCCCCCCATGGCGATCCCCAGGTCGGCGGATGCCAGGGCGGCGGCGTCGTTGACCCCGTCGCCGACCATCGCCACGGTGCGTCCCTCGGCGCGCAGGGCCGCGATCTCGGCGACCTTGCCCTCGGGCAGCACCCCCGCGCGCACCCGCTCGATACCGAGCTCGGCCGCGACGGCACGGGCGACGTGCTCGTTGTCGCCGGTGAGGAGCACGGGTTCGAGTCCCATCGCGCGCAGCTCCGCGACGGCGGTGGCGCTCTCGGGACGCACCGTGTCGGCGACCTCGATCACCGCGCGCGCCCGCATCCCGTCGCCCTCGGCCCACCCGGCCACCACGACGGTGCCCCGTTGCTCGCCGTCGGCGACCGCCGCAGCCAGGACCGGCGACAGCGGCGCACCGAGGTCCGCGGCAAGCGACCGGCGACCGGCGAAGACGCGCACACCGCCGACGCTGCCCGTGATCCCCCGGCCCGGGAGCGCGTCGAGGTCGGAGGCCACCGGCCCCTCCCCCGCCGCAGCCACGATGGCGTGCGCAACGGGGTGCTCCGATCCGCGCTCGACGGCGGCGATCAGGCGGAGCGCCTCGGCGGCATCCGATCCCTCGTCCACCGTGACCGCAATGACGCTCATCCGTCCCGCCGTGAGCGTGCCGGTCTTGTCGAGCACGATCGTGTCGATGCGCTCGGCCGACTCCAGGGCCGCGGGCCCCGTGACGAGGATGCCGAGCTGCGCCCCGCGGCCGGTGCCCACCAGGATCGCGATGGGCGTGGCCAGGCCCAGGGCACACGGGCACGCGATGATCAGCACCGCCACCGCGGCCGTGAAGCCGGCGGCGACGGGTTGGCCGGCGACGATCCATGCGACCAGGGTCAGCGCCGCCAGCACGATGACCACGGGAACGAAGACGCCCGAGATGCGGTCGGCGAGGCGCTGCACACGGCTCTTGCCGAGCTGCGCGTCCTCGACCAGGCGCGCGATGCGTGCCAGCCGCGTCTCCTCGCCGACACCCGTCGCGCGCACGACGAGTCGACCTCCCGAGGCGATGGTGCCGCCCGTGACGCTCGATCCGGGTTCCACGTCGACCGGCACCGACTCCCCCGTCAACATGCTCTCGTCGACCGAGGCGCGTCCCTCGATCACGACGCCGTCGGTGGCGATGGTCGCGCCCGGCCGCACGACGAAGTCGTCACCCACGGCGAGGGAGGCGATGTCGATGCGACGCCCGTCGGCGAGCTCGGCCTCGCGCGCGCCGAGGTCGAGCAGGGAACGCAGCGCCGCGCCCGCGCGACGCGTGGAGCGCTGCTCGATCACGCGGCCGAGCAGCAGGAAGACGGTCACCGCGGCCGCGACCTCGAAGTAGACGACGGAGGTGGCGTCGTGGACCGGCCCGAACAGCATGACCTCGTGCCGGATGCCGATGCGCCCCGCGCTGCCGAAGACGAGCGCCCAGACGCTCCAGAGGTAGGCCGCGAACGTACCGAGCGTGATGAGGGTGTCCATCGTGGCGGCGCCGTGCCGCGCATTGCGTAGGGTCGCGCGGTGGAAGGGCCAGCCGCCCCACAGCACGATCGGCGTGGCGAGCACGAGCGAGACCCACTGCCAGCCGGGGAACTGCCATGCCGGGACCATCCCGAGCGCCACGACCGGCACGGCGAGCGCGAGCGAAACCCGCAGCCGCACGCGGAGCGGCGTCGCGCCGGGCGCGTCGGCGGTGTCGTGCACATGTCCCTCGTGCTGCGCGTCGGTCGGCTGGTCGGCGGCGGAGTGCGCGCCGGCGTGGTGGCCGGCGGCGGCGTCGATCGCGCCGGCGTGGTGATCGGCGGCGGCGTCGATCGCGCCGGCGTGGTGATCGGCGGCGGCGTCGATCGCGCCGCCCGGGGCCGGAACGGCGGCGGGGTGCGGCAACCGGGTGCCGGCATCCGTGATGCCCGTCTCGGTGGCGGGAGCGACGAGAGGCGGGGATGCCACGGCGCCCGTCGCGGGGAGCCGGGCCACCCTGGTGCGGACGGTGGCGTCGTACCCGGCCGCGCGGACCGCATCGATCAGCGCGGTGGTGTCGAGTCCTGCCGGGTAGCGCACGCGGGCCGTCTCGGTCGCGAGGTTCACGGCGGCTTCGACCCCCTCCACCCGGCCCAGTCGCTTCTCGACGCGGGCGACGCAGCTCGCGCAGGTCATGCCCTCGATGTCAAGCACCGCCTCGGCCGTGGGTGCGGTGGCATCCGTGTTCTCGCTCATGGCTTCTCCTTCGGTCACCCCGTCGATAACAGGATACCCCCTGGGGGTATTCCAGCGCCCCGTCCACGAGAAGCAGGACCGCCCCGTCCCGCCGGACCGCGAGCCCTATCCCGCCGCGGCGCACGACCCTACTCTGGGACGATGGTCGAGACGATGACGCGCGAACAGCGCATGGTGCTGACGATCGCGGTACTCGCCTCTTTCGTGTCGTTCCTCGATGGCACCGTCGTCAACGTCGCCCTTCCCGCCATCGCCGGTGAACTCGGCGGCGGTCTGTCGACCCAGCAGTGGGTCGTCGACGCCTACCTGGTGACCCTCGGCGCCTTCATCCTCGTCGCCGGTTCGCTGAGCGACGTGTTCGGACGCGTGGTCGTGCTGCGTGTCGGCCTCATCGGCTTCGGCATCACCTCGGTCGCCATCGCCGCGGCACCCACGGCGGAATTCCTCATCGTGGCGCGCGCCGTGCAGGGCATCGCGGGAGCACTGCTGGTGCCCAGCTCGCTCGCCCTCATCACCTCCACCTTCCGGGGGCCCGCGCAAGCCCGCGCGATCGGCATCTGGACCGGAGCCACGACCATCGCCATCATCGCCGGCCCCCTGATCGGCGGCGTCTTCGTCGATACGCTGTCGTGGCGCCTGGCGTTCCTGGTGAATGTGCTGCCGATCGCGGTGACGATGTGGCTCCTCGTGCGCCTCGGGCATCACGACCACCGTCGCCCCGACGCGCGCGTCGACATCGTCGGGGCCGTGTTGTGCGCCGTCGGTCTGGGCGGCGTCGTCTTCGCCCTCATCGAGCAACCGAACCTCGGGTGGGCGTCCCCCGTGATCTGGCTGCCGGGACTCATCGGCGCGGCCGCGTTCGTCGGCTTCATCGTGCGTCAGCGTCTCGCCCGTGACCCGATGATGCCGCTCGACCTGTTCCGCTCGCGCAACTTCTGGGCGGGCAACCTCGCCACCGTGTTCGTCTACGCCGCACTCTCGCTCAACGGCTTCGTCGTGAGCGTCTACCTGCAGCAGGGTGCGGGCCTGTCCGCGACCCTCGCCGGACTCGCCTCGCTGCCCAGCACCCTCCTCATGATCTTGCTGAGCTCGCGCATGGGCGCCCTCGCCGGGCGGTACGGTCCGCGACTGTTCATGACGCTCGGGCCGGTCCTGATGGCGATCGGGTCGCTCCTGCTGCTGAGCGTCCGAGACGATTTCGACTACTGGACGCAGGTGCTCCCCGGTATCGCGCTCTTCGGCCTGGGCTTGACGGCGACCGTCTCGCCCTTGACGGCCGCCGTGCTCGGTGCGATCGAGACCGAACGGTCGGGCATCGCGTCGGCCGTGAACAACGCCGTCTCCCGCGTCGCCGGGCTCCTCGCGATCGCTGCGGTCTCAGCGGTCGTCGGCGGGTCGCTCGACCTCGACGGGTTCCACCGCGCCGCCATCGTCACCGCCGCCCTGATGCTGCTGGGGGCTGCGGCGTCCTTCCTCGGCATCCGCAATCACCTGTCACGGACCGACTGACCCGACGCCGTCATCTCCTGAGCGTCCCTCACCCTGACCCGCGGCGGACGTCCGCGTGAGCACGGACACCGCGAACGGATGCCTCGACTCGACGCCGGAGCCGCGCAGGGCGCGAGCGGGACTCAGCGCAGGAGCGCGCGCGTGCGCTCCACGTCGTCGGCCATCTGCACCAGCAACGCATCGATCCCGTCGAAGGCGGTCATGCCGCGCACACGCTCGACGAAGCGCACCTCGACGTGGTGTCCGTAGAGGTCGAGGCCCGTCTCGTCCAGCACGTAGGCCTCGACCTGCCGGGAGTGCACGTCGTCGAACGTGGGGTTGGTACCGACGCTGATCGCCGCGGGGTAGCTGATGCGGCGTGTGCCGTCGACGTCGATGAGCCAGCCGGCGTAGACGCCGTCGGCCGGCACGAAGCCCTCGAGGTCCTGCGAGAGATTCGCCGTCGGGTAACCGAGCTCCCGCCCGCGTTTGAGCCCGTGCACGACCTCACCCCACACCGACGGAGCGCGTCCCAGAAGGCGTGCGGCGGTGGTGACGTCGCCGGCCGACAGCGCCTCGCGGATCCATGTCGACGACACGCGACGGTCGGCGTGCACCGCGCGCACGTCATCGACCACGTCGACGCGGAAACCGTGTTCGGCGCCCATCCGCTCGAGCAGCGCCGGATCGCCCATACCGCCCGCGCCGAAACGGAAGTCGCGCCCGACGAGCACCGTGCGCGCCTCGAGGGCGTCGACCAGGATGCCGCGGACGAACTCCTCCGCCGCGATCGACGCCAGCGCGTCGTCGAAGGTGAGGAGCAGGGTGGCATCCACTCCGGCTCGTTCGAGGAGTTCGAGCTTCTGGTGCGGTCCGATCACGTCGGGTGGGCAGCGACCCGGCATCAGCACGCTGAGAGGGTTGCGGTCGAAGGTCACCGCCACGACCCGCGCCCCGTCGGACGCGTCGACGCGGGCACGGTCGATCACCGCGCGGTGGCCGGTGTGGACGCCGTCGAACTTGCCGATCGCCACCACCGACGGTCCGAAGCCCGCGGGGACCTCGGCGGGGTCGCGGAACACGATCATGTCGTCGCCCGGCGGTGGCGCATCAACCACCACAGGCCGAGGAACGGCAGCACCAGCGGGATGAACAGGTAGCCGTAGCCGTACACCGACCAGACCGTCGGGTGCTGGAACAGCGCGGGGTCGACCAGACTCAGCGTGCCCACGACGAGCACGCCGACGAGTTCGAAGCCGATCGCGATCCACGCGACGCGGTACCAGGCGGGCCGCGCCGAGAAGATGAGGGCGAGGGTCGCGAGGATGTAGACGACGGCGGCGAGCGCTGACAACGAGTACGCCAACGGGGCGTCATCGAATTCGCGGGCGATCTGCACGAAGGAGCGGCCCGTGGCGGCGAGCGCCATGATGCCGTAGAAGACGACGAGGACACGGCCGATGCCGGTCATCCCCCGGGGGCGGGTGGGAGTGGTGGATGCCATGACCCCTCGATTCTAGTTCTCCGGCGTCTGACCCGAGCGATGCGCCCGTGTCAGGGCATCCGCGAACCACTCAGGCGATCTGCACCGTCCAGATGACGTGCATGCGCCACACCATCACGGCGACCGCGAGGGCGGCGACGCCCATGATGACGGTGCTCCAGCGGCTGCGTTCGATCAGCGCCCACGCCACTCCCGCGACCGGCACCAGCGCCGCCGAGACGAGGTACGTCCAGAATTCCAACAGGCTGCCCGAGGGCGGGTTCCCCGCGAACGGGGCGATGATCGCCACCACGATCTGCACGACGAGCAGAAGCTCGATGAGCGCGAGGGATCCGACAGTCAGGTCACCCGGCCGCCGGCCGACGAGACCGGCGACGACGGCGACGGTTCCGGCGAGCACCGCGATGCCCACCTGCGCGAGCGTGAACCACAGGATCATCGCGCGACCTCCTCGGGCATGTTCATGACGCTCTTCAGCTGCGTCCCGCGCCTCTCGACGATGCCGATCAACCGGCCGTCGGGGTCGATCGCCGCGGCCACGGCACCCGTGAGTCGTCCGCCGCCGTCGATGCGCTTGCCGTGGCGCAGATCCTGCGCTTCGTCCGCCCCGACGGCGAGGGCTCCAACCACGACCGCCGCGGCGGTCGCCGGTTCGATGAGGGTGTCTTCGGAGACGTCGTCGATCGATTCCGCCGCGGCCACCTCGAACGACCCGATACGCGTGCGACGCAGCATGGTCAGGTGTCCGCCCACGCCGAGCGCGCGCCCGAGGTCGCGGGCGAGGGCGCGGATGTAGGTACCACTCGTGCAGTCGACGACGACGTCGAGTTCGATGATCCCGTCACCGCGGCGCATCGCGCGAACCTCGAAGCGCGACACCGTCACGCGTCGGGCCTTCAGCTCGACCTCTTCGCCGGCGCGGGCGAGGTCGTACGCGCGGCGGCCGCCGACCTTGATCGCCGAGACCGTGCTCGGGACCTGCTCGATCTCGCCGGTGAGCGCGGCGATCCCCGCGGCGATGGCTTCGTCGGTGACCGCGGCCACGGCCGTGGCATCCGCCCGCTCCGTCTCGACCCCGTCGGCGTCATCGCTGTCGGTGGCGACGCCGAGCACGATCGTCGCCTGGTACGTCTTGTCAGCGCCGACGATGTAGGTCAACAGCCGTGTCGCGCCCTCGACGCCGAGCACCAGCAGACCCGTCGCCATGGGGTCGAGCGTGCCCGCGTGTCCGATCTTGCGGGTGCCGAGCGCGCGACGTGCGCGCGAGACGACGTCATGGCTGGTGATGCCCCCCGGCTTATCGACCAGGAGGATGCCGGCGCGGACCATCAGCAGAAGTCCCCGAAGACCTGAACGGGGTGGGCCGTGTCGGAGTTCTCCACGATGACCGAGGCGGCGGCCTTGGGCCGCGAGGTGCGCAGGTAGTGCTTCTCGGCATCCGGAAGCTCCGGACGCGGGGCGCCGATCGGCGGGTTGCTCTCGAGCCAGACGGAGAAGTTCCACAGGCCCCGCACCTCGGGAGTGTGCAGGAAGCGTCCCGAGACGACGAGCACCGCATCGGCGGGGGCGACGTCGCCCGGACCGAAAGGTTCGCCCGCACGGAAGGGCGCGATCAGACGCTCACGGGCGTTCGGCACGCCGTCGGCCAGGGCGGCGCGAAAGACCGTCGTGCCCTCCTGCTCGACGGCCGCCGCGAACGCATCCGCGAAGGCACCGGCCGCTTCGCTGTCCAGCGCGTCGACGGCGACCACGACGCGACCCGCGCGACTGTTCTGACGCATGAGGCCGAGCAGACTCCGCTGCAGGTCACGGGCGGTGTTCTCGGACGACGACATGCTCCCAGCCTACTTTCGCCGCCGCGCCGCCCTCCCTCATCCGCGGAAACCTGTGGGCCGCGGGGACGTCCCGTCGCTCCGCTCCACGCATAAACGCGATCCGTGCGCATGAACGCGCTCTCGCCGTGTTTTTGCGCACGGACAGCGTTTATACGTGCCGACCGGGCCGACGACCCGCCACGCCCGCGACCCGCCACGCCCGCAGCCCGCACCGCCCCGGCGCATCCGCCGCCAGGCGCGCCACGCTGATCCCGCCGACCGGCGCCCTCACCCCCACACGCGTCCTGCCGACCGGCGGCCCTACCCACGCATAAACACGATCCATGCGCAGAAACACGCTCTCACCGTGTTTCCGCGCACGGACGGCGTTTAGGCATGGCGGTTTCCCACGCGGGCGCTCGTAGGCTGGACGGATGCCAGGACTCGCCGCCCCGCTCATCGCCTGGTACGGCCAGGCGGCGCGCGACCTCCCCTGGCGGCGAGAGGCGTTCGGGGCGTGGGGCACGCTCGTCAGCGAATTCATGCTGCAGCAGACCCCCGTGGCGCGGGTCATCCCGCACCTCGAGGCGTGGCTCACGCGGTGGCCGACCCCGACGGATCTGGCCGCCTCGCCGCCCGGAGACGCGGTGACCCAGTGGGCAAACCTCGGCTATCCCCGTCGAGCGCTGTGGCTGCACCGAGCCGCCGTCGAGATCCGCGACAGGCACGATGGCGTCGTGCCGCGCGATGTCGAGGCGCTCCTCGCCCTCACCGGCATCGGCGACTACACCGCCCGCGCGGTGGCGGTGTTCGCGTACGGAGATCGGCATCCGGTCGTCGACACCAACACGCGCCGCGTGCTGGCCCGCGCCGTCGAGGGACGCGCGCAGCCCGGACCGCCCCACCGCCGCGACCTGGAGCGAATGGATGCCGAACTCCCCGACGGCGTCGTCGACGCGGCCATCGTGAACGCCGCCGCAATGGAGCTCGGCGCAATCGTCTGCACGGCCCGGTCGCCGAAGTGCGAGCTGTGCCCGCTCGCGGCGCAGTGCGCGTGGCGTGCGTCGGGGTATCCGGAATCCGAGGACAGACGCCGCAAGCAGGCGACCTACGAGGGCAGCGACAGACAGGCGCGCGGTGCGGTGCTGAGGGTGCTCCGTGATGCTGCGCCCTCGCCCGTGCCGCTGGTGGCGGTGCTGCCCGACTGGCCGGACGCCGCCCAGCGAGATCGCGCGATCGACTCACTCGTGGCTGACGGCCTCGCCGAAGCGATCGACGGCATCCTGCGCCTCCCGGGCCATCCGGCATCCTGATCCACGGGTTTCGCGTCCCGGGTCCGGCGTCCCACATTCGCGGAGCACGACTCGCGCGGTGCTGTGCCGCCACGGCCTCCGTAGGGGGCGGCGATCGGGCACGCCGGATTCGTGCTGGTCACACACCTCTGCCCGGCGATCAGCAGATCGCGTGCCGCCAGCGCACACGTCCTGCGATGACGTTTCCGACGCACGGGACGACCGGCCGGTCCGGAGGATGCCAGACGGGTGAGCCCGGTGACGACGAACGGCCGGATGCCACCCGCTCGGGGTGGGCATCCGGCCGTCGACGCACCAGGCTCAGGCCCGCGTGCCGTCCTCGTCGTCGTCGGCGGTGTCGTCCTCGCCGAGGTCGTCATCGTCTTCGTCGGTGTCGCGCGGCTTGACGTACGGGTCGGCGTCGCCGGCGTACGCGGCCGATGCCGCGAGTCCCGCGACCGACTCGTCGCGCTCACGCGCTTCACGCAGGAGCGCGGAGATGTGATCGGCATTCTCGGGGATCGCGTCGAGGATGAACTCGAGCGACGGGGTGAGACGCGTGTTGAGATTCTTTCCCACCTCGCTGCGCAGCATGCCGGTCGCCGACTTCAGCGCCGCCGCGGTGTCGTTGCGGTGCGCCTCGTCGCCCATGACGGTGTAGAACACCGACGCATGCTGGAGGTCGCCGGTGACGCGGACGTCGGTGATCGTCACGAATCCGAGCCGCGGGTCGCGCAGCCCCTTCTCGAGCCGCTCAGCGAGCACCACGCGAATGCGATCGGCCACGCGGGCCTGTCGTTCCCCTGCCACTGCCTTCTCCTTCTTGTTCCATACCGCCGCGAGTCGAGCGCCCCGCGGCTCATTGCCGAGTGGGAGGCGCGTCGCGGGGCAACTGCACCAGCGTGGGCCGGAGGGGTGTGCATCTCCGAGAGCATCGGGGTAGGGGCCCCGCTCTGCTCTCGGAGATGCACACCCCGCAGGCCGAAGCGGGAGCCGCGCCCGGTGGCACGACTCCCGCTCGACGATCAGCCTCGCGGCTTCTCGATGAGTTCCGTCGTTTCGATCTCGTCACCGATCTGGATGTCGTTGAACTTGCCGAGACCGATACCGGCCTCGAAGTCCGTACGCACCTCGGTGACGTCGTCCTTGAAGCGGCGCAGCGACTCGATGGCCAGACCATCTGCCAGCACGACACCATCGCGGATGACGCGAGCCTTGGCATTGCGCGTGATCGTTCCCGACCGCACGATGACACCGGCGATGTTGCCGAACTTCGAGGAGCGGAACACCTCGCGGATCTCGGCGACACCCGACTGCACCTCTTCGAACTCCGGCTTGAGCAGGCCCTTGAGCGACTGCTCGACGTCGTCGATCGCGTTGTAGATGACCGAGTAGAACCGCACGTCGACACCCTCGCGGGCGGCGCGCTCACGGGCCTTCGTGTCGGGACGGACGTTGAAGCCGATCACGATCGCGTTGTCGATCGTGGCCAGGTTGATGTCCGACTCGGTGATCGCACCCACACCGCGGTGGATGATGCGCAGCTGCACGCTGTCGTCGACCTCGATCTTGAGCAGCGATTCTTCCAGCGCCTCGACGGCACCGGAGACGTCACCCTTGATGATGAGGTTGAGCGACTCGACCTTGCCCTCTTCGAGAGCGCGGGTGAAGTCCTCGAGCGAGATGCGCTTGCGGGCCTTGGCCAGCTGGGCGTTGCGCTGTGCGGCTTCACGCTTCTCGGCGATCTGACGGGCGGTGCGGTCTTCCTCGGCGACGATGAAGACGTCACCGGCCCGGGGCACGGAGTTCAGACCCTGCACCGACACGGGACGCGAGGGGTAGGCCTCGTCGACGGCGTCGCCGTTCTCGTCCATCATCGCGCGGACGCGGCCGTACGCGGTGCCCGCGACGATCGCATCGCCGACGCGCAGCGTTCCCGACTGGATGAGCACCGTGGCCACCGAACCGCGGCCCTTGTCGAGCTTCGCTTCGATCGCGACACCACGGGCCGCCTTGTTGGGGTTGGCCGTGAGGTCGAGCCCGGCATCGGCGGTGAGCAGCACCGCATCCAGGAGGGCCTGGATGTTGAGGTTCTCTCGGGCCGACACGTCGACGAACATGACGTCTCCGCCGTACTCCTCGGCGACCAGACCGTACTCGGTGAGCTGCTGGCGCACCTTCGCGGGGTTGGCGTCGGGCTTGTCGACCTTGTTGACCGCGACCACGATCGGCACGTTCGCCGCCTGGGCGTGGTTCAGCGCCTCGACCGTCTGGGGCATGATGCCGTCGTCGGCAGCGACCACGAGGATCGCGATGTCGGTCACCTGCGCACCACGGGCACGCATGGCGGTGAAGGCCTCGTGACCCGGGGTGTCGATGAAGGTGATCGCGCGCTCGATGCCCTCGTGCTCGGTCCAGATCTGGTACGCACCGATGTGCTGCGTGATGCCACCGGCTTCGCCCGCGACCACGTTGGTCTGACGGATGGCGTCGAGCAGTCGCGTCTTACCGTGGTCGACGTGACCCATGACGGTGACCACGGGAGGACGGATCTCGAGATCGTCCTCGCTCTCGGCCTCGAGCTCGGCATCGAGGTCGAGACCGAAGCCCTCGAGGAGCTCCTTGTCTTCGTCCTCGGGCGAGACCATCTGGATCTTGTAGCCGAGCTCGGCGCCGAGCACCTCGAAGGTGGCCTCGTCGAGCGACTCGGTCGCGGTGGCCATCTCGCCCAGGTTGAACAGGATGGTCACGAGCGTGCCGGGCTGCACGTTGTAGCCGCGCAGGGCCTCGAGCTTGTCGGCGAAGTCCGAGATCGAGGCACCGCGACGCAGGCGGATGATCTCGCCGTTGCCCTTCGAGACGTTGACGCCGCCGACGACCGGCGCCGACCGCATCTCGAATTCCTGCCGCTTCGCACGACGCGACTTGCGCTGCTTCGACTTGCCGCCGCCCTTACCGAAGGCACCCGCGGTTCCACCGCCGGGGCCACGGCCGCGACCGCCACCACCGCCGGGGCGACCGGCGAAGCCGCCGCCACCGGGAGCACCGGGGGCGCCACCGGGACGCTGGAAGCCGCCACCGGCACCGCCGGGACGACCGGGGCCGCCGGGACGCTGCTGGAACGGAGCGCCGCCGGGACGACCGGCACCGCCGGGTCGACCTGCACCACCGGGACGCGGGGCGCCCGGACGCGGGGCACCGGGACGCGGAGCCTGCGGGCGGGGGATGTTGCCGGGAGTCGGCCGCTGACCCATGCCCTGCGCCGAGGCGAAGGGGTTGTTGCCGGGACGGGGACCCGAGGGCCGCTGGCCCATGCCCTGCGCCGAGGCGAACGGGTTGTTGCCGGGACGGGCGCCACCGGGACGCGGGGGCGAGCTGGGGCCGGGCTTGGGGGCCGTCGAACCCGGGCTCGGCGGCGACGACGGGGTGGCCGGCGAAGCCGCGGCGTCGGCGGCAGGCGCGGCCGCGGGGGCGGCCGGAGCGGGGGTGGTCTCCGCGGGAGCGGAAGCAGCCGGTGCGGCGGCGGGCTCGGCCGGAGCCGCGGGCTCGGCTGCGGCGGCGGGCTTCGCGGGTCCGGGACGGGGGCCCGAGGGACGGGCACCGGGGGTCGCCGCGGGACGCGCGGGTCCGGGGCGAGCGCCGGATGCGGGACGCGCCGCGGGCGCGGCGGACTTGGCATCCGAGGACCCCGAGGAGCTCTCGGCCGCGAGGGCGGCGCGGAGCTTACGAGCCACGGGGGGCTCGATGGTGGATGAGGGGCTCTTGACGAACTCGCCGAGCTCCTTCAGCTTCGCAAGCGCGACCTTGCTGTCGACGCCGAGCTCGGAAGCGATCTCGTGCACGCGTGGTTTTGCCACAATTCTCCTGTCTGAGGGCCTACCCCGGACAGGGCAGACCGCTAGTTGCGGACGGGTCTCATTTCGAGCCGTTCACTTCGTGTCCATAGCCGTTCAGCCTTTTCGCTGGAGGTGTGATTCGAAGGTCTGCGTGTCAAGCGGGCCTGACACACGCAATGCTCGTACGAAGGCGCGACGCGTGAGAGCTTTCCTCACGCACGCGTCCGTCTCGTGCACCCACGCTCCCCGTCCCGGAAGGACCGCTCGCTCGTCAGCGACGAGCATCGATCCGTGGGCGACCACACGCAGAAGCGATGATCGGGGGGCGCGTGCGCGGCATCCGACGCACGTTCGTACTGGTTCCATCGTACACCTCGCCGTCGCCCCAGCGACGGACGCTCAGTTGTCTTCGAGGATGCTGTCGGGCTGGATGTCGATCTTCGCGCCGGTCAGCTTGGCGGCGAGGCGGGCGTTCTGCCCCTCTTTGCCGATGGCGAGCGACAGCTGGTAGTCGGGCACCAGAGCGCGAACGGCCTTGGTGGAGGCGTCGAGGACGAACGACGACGTCACCTTGGCGGGCGACAGGGCGTTCGCGACGAAGCGGGGCAGCTCGGCGTCGTAGTCGATGATGTCGATCTTCTCGCCCGCGAGCTCTTCGGTGACCGCGCGGACGCGGCGGCCCAGCTCGCCGATGCAGGCGCCCTTGGCGTTGACCGTCGGGTCGTTCGCCTTGACGGCGATCTTCGAACGGTGGCCGGCCTCGCGGGCGAGCGACACGATCTCGACGAGACCCGCGGCGATCTCGGGGACCTCGAGCGCGAAGAGCTTGCGCACCAGGCCGGGGTGCGTGCGCGACACCGTGATCTGCGGACCCTTGTTGCCCTTGGAGACGCTGGTGACGTACACGCGCAGACGCGAACCGTGCGCGTACGTCTCGCCGGGCACCTGCTCCTCGGGCGGGAGGATCGCCTCGACGGTGCCGAGGTCGACGTGCACCATGCGCGGGTTCGGACCCTGCTGCACGACACCCGCGACGATGTCCCCCTCTTTTCCTCGGAACTCCCCCAGCACGGCGTCGTCGGCGATGTCGCGGAGGCGCTGGCTGATGACCTGCTTCGCAGCGAACGCCGCGATGCGGCCGAAGTCATCGGGCGCCTGCTCCTCTTCGCCGATGACGGCGCCCTCTTCGTCGGTGACGGGGGTGAAGATGCCCACGTGACCGGTCTTGCGATCGAGCGTCGCGCGCGCACCCTCGGGGATCTCACCGCTGGGCGAGATGTGCTTCGCGTAGGCGGTCAGGATCGCCTGCTCGATGATGCGCGCGAGTTCATCGAAGGGGATCTCCTTCTCGCGTTCGATCGTCTTGAGAAGTGCGAGATCGATGTCCACAAGGCCCTCCGTTATTCAGCTCTCGTCGACGCGACCGGCGCCGACAACCCTCCTACGATACCCGGGATGCCGTCTCGCCCGCGACCCGGTGGCGGTCCGGTCTCCTCTCGTCAGCCCTCACACGCGCTCGAGCGGGTTCCCTGCGAGCTTCGCCACCACTCCCCCGTCGACGAGCCGCCGCGCTGCGGTGTCGGGCTTTCGCGATGCCTGATCGACGACGCACGCGCCGAACTCCGCGGCCAGAGCGCCGCGGGGGTGCGCTACGAGCACCTCGCGGAGGAACGAGGCAGGCAGGGCGTCGGGGCGCGACCCCGAGATGTCGAGGGCGGTCGCCGTCTCGAGCAGGTGGCCCTCGGCATCCATCGACGGATCCACGCTCGGCCAGTTGTGACGCACGATCACCTCCAACACGCGTTCCCGCCGCTCGCGCGGCCACCCGGCCCCGGCCGTGAGGGCGATGCCGACGTGGCCACCCGCGTGCTCGTACGACAGCGAGTGGTTGTCGAACTCGGTGACGGTGCCGATGTCGTGGAGCAGGGCGGAAACGTAGAGCAGTTCGTGGTCGACGCCCGTGATGCCGTCTACGAGGGCGAACGCCTCTGCCCACAGCCACGAACGCAGCGCGTGTGCGGTGAGGGCGGGCGTCTGGTACTCGGTCGCCAGCGCCAGAGCGCCGCGGGCGGCGAGGGTGTCGGGCACGGGGATGTCGCTGATGCGCACGGAGCCTCCGGGGGTCGGGTGGTTCCCACTCTGCCGCGACCACGCCGCGAACGGCGCATTCCCGGCAGCCAGCCGTCGGCGCCTTCCTGCCAGAGCACCGTGCACGACGCAGGAGGTCGGCCGGGGGCTTCGCCTCGTTCCGCGCCCGGGGCGGCGCGGAACCCGCGTCGGCAGAAACGAATGCCGTGGCGCCGAGGCCCCGGCATGCTGCCCTCGTGTCAGAAGAGACCGGATGCCGCGACCCTCAGGCCGCGGCATCCGGAGCACGTCAGCTGATCGGCGTGGCGTGCCAGATGCGGTCGAGGTAATCGCGCATGGCGCGATCGGACGAGAAGTAGCCGCTCCGCGCGACGTTGAGAATGGCCGAGCGCACCCAGGCATCCTGGTCGGCGTACGCGGCATCGACGCGACCCTGCGCGTCGAGGTACGACCGGAAGTCGGCGAGCGCCATGAAGCGGTCGTCGTAGAGCAGGTTCGACACGAGCGGCTCGAAGATCGAACGGTCTCCGTCGGAGAACGCTCCGGATGCGATCAGATCGATGGCGCGACGGAGTTCGTCGTCTTCCTGGTAGAAGTCGGCGGGGCGGTAGCCCTCGGTCCACAGCGCCTCGACCTCGGGTTCGCTCATACCGAACAGGAAGAAGTTGTCGTCGCCGACGAGCTTGCGGATCTCGACGTTCGCGCCGTCGTCGGTGCCGATGGTGAGGGCACCGTTCAGCGCCAGCTTCATGTTTCCCGTGCCCGACGCCTCCTTGCCGGCGAGCGAGATCTGCTCCGACAGGTCGGCGGCCGGGATGATGCGCTCAGCGAGGGTGACGTTGTAGTTGGCGGGGTAGAGCACCTTGAGCTTGCCCTTGACGCGTTCGTCGGTGCTCACGACCTCGCCGACGGCGTTGATCAGGTGGATGATGCGCTTGGCCATGCCGTAACCGGGGGCGGCCTTGGCGCCGAAGAGGAACGTGCGCGGCTGCACGGCATCCACGTCGAGACGGCCCGACACGATGCCCTCGTAGGTGCTGACGATGTGCAGCACCTTCAGCGTCTGGCGCTTGTATTCGTGCAGGCGCTTGATCATCACGTCGAGCATGTGACCGTCGTCGAGCGGGGCTTCCCCCCGCGCCTCCAGCACGCGGCTCAGGCGGCGCTTGTTCGAGGCCTTCACCGCCGCGAAGCGCTCGCGGAAGTCGTCGTCGTCGGCGAGGGCCTCCAGGCCCCGGAGCCGCTCGAGGTCGACGGTCCAGCCCGCGCCGAGGGCCTCGGTGATGAGGTCGGACAGCTCGGGGTTGGCCAAACGCAGGAACCGGCGGGGCGTGACGCCGTTGGTGACGTTGGTGAACTTATCCGGCCACATCTCGGCGAAGTCCTTGAGCACGTTGTCGCGCAGCAGCTGGGAGTGGAGCTCGGCGACACCGTTGACCTTGGAACCGGCGACCGTGGCGAGGTACGCCATCCGCACGGAGCGGGAGGGGTGCTCGCCGATGATCGACATGTTGCGGATGAGCATCTCGTCGTCGCCGAAACGCTCGCGCACCTCGAGGAGGAACTCGTCGTTGATGCGGTAGATGATCTCCAGGTGCCGCGGCAGCAGACGCCCCAGCAGGTCGACCGACCAGACTTCGAGCGCCTCGGGCAGCAACGTGTGGCACGTGTACGCGAAGCACTTCTGCGTGATGGCCCACGCGGCATCCCATTCGAGCTTCTTCTCGTCGACCAGGACGCGCATGAGCTCGGGGACGCCGATGACGGGGTGGGTGTCGTTGAGCTGGAAGATGACGCGCTCGGGCAGCTTCTCGATGTCGAAGTCGTCGGGCAGCACGTTCCCGATGAAGTCGGCGATCGAGGCGGCGACGAAGAAGTACTGCTGCTGGAGACGGAGCTCTTTGCCCTGGGGGGTGGAGTCCTCGGGGTAGAGCACCTTGGAGATGTTCTCGGCGAAGGTCTGCGCGCGCACCGACTGCACGTAGTCACCGGAGTTGAAGGTGTGCAGGTCGAAGGCGTTGGTGGCCACCGCGCGCCACAGGCGCAGGGTGTTGACGCGTCCGTTGTGGTAGCCGGGCACCATCATGTTGTACGGCACCGCGAGGACGTTCCACTCGGGGACCCAGCGGGTGCGCTCGACCCCGTCGTCGTCGTAGGTCTCGGTGGTGCCGGCGAACGAGATGGTCTGCGCCGCCTCGGGGTGGGCGAAGTCCCACGGCGAGCCCATGCGCAGCCACGCGTCGGGCTGCTCGATCTGCTGACCGTCGGCGAAGGCCTGACGGAAGATGCCGTACTCGTAGCGGATGCCGTAACCGATCGTCGGCACGCTCATGGTCGCGAGCGAGTCGATGAAGCAGGCGGCCAAGCGTCCGAGACCGCCGTTGCCGAGACCGGGCTCGATCTCGACCTGGCGCAGGTCGTCGATGTCGATACCGCACTGCGCGAGCGCCTCGGTAGCGATGTCGGTCAAGCGCGAGGCGAGCAGGTTGTTGTCGAGCTGGCGGCCCAGCAGGTACTCCGCCGAGAGGTAGCAGACGGTCTTGTTCTGCTGGGCCTTCTGCTGCGCCCGATCGTCGAACCACCGCGCCATGAGGTAGTCGCGCACCGTGTACGCGAGCGCGAGGTACTGGTCGTTGACGTCGGAGGCCGACAGCGTGACACCCTGATCGAAGTTCAGGTTCTGGAGGAACTGTTTCGCGAACCCGTCGACGGATGCCGCGGGGGCGACGACGGGCGCGATGGCCAGCGGGTGGGTGGGGCGCAGCTCAGAGGTGTTCTCGGGCACCATCCGACCGTAATGAGTCGCGCGCCGCGGCGCCAAGGCGGAACGGGAACGACACACGATCTTCACCCATTCGCCGCATTCCTTGAAGGAACCCCACAGGTGCTCTCACCCTCCTCCCCATGGGGGCCCGTCCCCCGAGCGCAAGCGAGTGGCGCGGTGCGGCACGAGGCCGTACGGTTCCGGGGTGCCCTCCTCCGCCCGCTCCGTCGCGCGTGACGCCGAGGCCAACACCGCCTTCCGCGTCGCCGCCCGCGCGGGCTACGTCGCCAACGGCATCCTGCATCTGCTCATCGGCGGGCTCGTGCTCGCCGTGGGTTTCGGCGCGGCGGAAGACACGGATCAGACGGGCGCCTTCCGCGCCGTGGCGGCCCTGCCGCTCGGGGCGGTGGCGCTCGGGGCGCTGGCCCTGGGCCTCGTGGCCCTGGGATGTTGGCACCTGCTGCAGGCCGTCGCCCCACGCGGCCTCTCCGGGTGGAAGCGCCTCGCATGGGTCGCCGCCGAGGCGCCGCAGGGCGTCGTCTTCATCGTGATCGGTGTGATCTCGGCGTCCGTCGCCCTCGGCGCCCGCCCCCACGCGGAGCAGGCGGCGGAGGACGCCAGCGAGGTCGCGCTCACCCTCCCGATCGGCGGGTTCATCCTGGGGACGGTGGGACTGGCTGTGGCGGGCGTGGGCATCGGGTTCGGGTGGATGGGCCTTCGGCGCTCGTTCCACAGCAAAGTGCGGCTGCCCGACGGCGTGGGAGGTCACGTGCTCAGCGCACTGGGGGTGGTGGGCTTCCTCGCGAAGGGCGTGGCGCTCGTCGTCGTGGGCGTCCTGCTGGTCATCGCCGCCGTACGAATCGAACCCGACACCGCCGGCGGCCTCGACGGAGCCGTATCCGCGCTGATCGCGCTGCCCGCGGGTCCGTTCCTCGCTCTGCTCGTGGGGCTCGGATTCCTCGGGTACGGCGTGTTCACTGTCTTCCGTGCGCGCTATGCACGGTTGGACGCGTAGCGCTCGAGCAACCCGTCGGAGTCTCGTTCGCGGATGACGGTCGGTACCCGTGGGCACGGACGTTCGGCCGCGTCGTGCGCGGCGGACTCAGTCGAGAGCGGGGTCTCGTCCGGTGCGCTCGCCCGTGTCGAGCCCGGCGATCGCGGCGTGATCGTCGGCGGCGAGGGCGAAGTCGAACACGTCGCCGTTCTCGCGGATGCGCTCGAGCGACACCGACTTGGGGAACACCACCAACCCCCGGTCGAGGTGCCAGCGCACCACGACCTGCGCCGGGGTCTTGCCGTAGCGCTCGGCGATCCGCGCGAGCACGGGCTCGTCGAGCAGTCCGCCGCGCGCCAGCGGTGCCCACGACTCGGTGACGATGCCGTTCGCGGTGTCCCAGTCGACGAGCGCGTCCTGCGGGAAGCGCGGGTGCAGCTCCACCTGGTTGACCGCCGGCAGCACACCGGTCTCGGTGCGGAGGCGCTCGAGGTGCGCGATCGAGAAGTTGCTGACGCCGATCGAGGTCGCCCGCCCTTCCTGCTGCAACCGCAGCAGAGCGCGCCACGTGTCGACGTACCGGTCGGCACTGGGGATGGGCCAGTGGATGAGGTACAGGTCGACCCGGTCGAGGCCCAGGCGCGCGCTGCTCGCGTCGAACGCGCGCAGCGTCTCGTCGAAGCCCTGGTCGTCGTTCCACACCTTGGTGGTGACGAACACGTCGTCGCGGTCGAGGCCCGAAGCGCGCAGCCCCTCCCCGACCTCGGTCTCGTTGCCGTAGAGGGCGGCGGTGTCGACGTGCCGATAGCCTGCGGCGAGCGCCCCCTCGACCAGGTCGGCGGTGACGTCGGCGGGCACCTTGTAGGTGCCGATACCGAGCTGCGGGATCGTGGAGCCGTCGGACAGCGACAGGCGGGGGGCGGCGATCATGGCATCCACGCTACCGGCGCTCACGCCGGGGAAAGGCGGAACGGCATCCCCCTGTCGTCCGCTGGGGATGCCGTTCCGCAAGAGCCTCAGCGCGTGAGCGCAGCCACCGCGTCGGCGACCGGGACGGTCTCGCGCTCGCCCGTGCGGCGGTCCCAGAGCTCGACCTGGCCCTCGGCGGCGCCGCGACCGACGATGAGGATGCGCGGGATGCCGACGAGCTCGGCGTCGCCGAACTTGACACCCGGCGAGACCTTGGGGCGGTCGTCGTAGAGCACGTCGAGGCCGGCGGCCTCGAGCTGATCCGAGACGGATGCCGCGAGCTCGAACGCGACCGCGTCACGACCGGTGGCCACGACGTGCACGTCGAACGGGGCGACCGACTCGGGCCAGATGAGGCCCTTGGCGTCGTTGTTGCGCTCGGCGATGATCGCGAGGATGCGGGTGACGCCGATGCCGTACGAGCCCATCGTGACGGTGGCGAGCTTGCCGTTCTCGTCGAGCACCTTCAACCCGAGCGCTTCGGCGTACTTGCGGCCGAGCTGGAACACGTGACCGATCTCCATGCCACGCGCCAATTCCACCGGGCCGGAGCCGTCGGGAGCCGGATCGCCGGGTCGGACGGTGGCGACCTCGACGAAGCCGTCGCCGACGAAGTCCCGGCCGGCGACGAGGGAGTGCACGTGCTTCTGGTCGATGTTCGCGCCGGTGATCCACGCGGTGCCGTCGACGACGCGGGGGTCGAGCACGTAGCGGATCTTCGTGGCCGACTCCTCGCCCAGCACGGCGCCCGTCGGCGACCAGGGGCCGATGTAGCCCTTGACCAGCAGGGGGTGCTTCGCGAAGTCGGCCTCGGTGGCGGCTTCGACCTCGGCGGGTGCGAAGGCGACCTCGACGCGCTTGTCGTCGACGTCGCGGTCGCCGGGAAGACCCACGACGACGAGCTCGCGCGTGCCGTCGAGGTGGGTGAGGGCCATCACGACGTTCTTCAGCGTGTGGGCGGCGGTCCACTCGGTGACCCCGTCGGTCGCCGGGCCGGCGATACCGGCGGCGGGCGCGTCGAGGTGGGCGTTCGAGTGATCGACGAGGGTCGCGATCGTCGGGGTGTTCGGCGAGTCGAAGATCTCGGCATCCGGCTGTCCATCGATGGGCAGCGCCTCGGGGGCGACGGTCGTGAACGCCTCGACGTTGGCCGCGTAGCCGCCGGCGGAGCGCACGAAGGTGTCTTCGCCGATGGGGGTCGGGTGCAGGAACTCCTCCGACTTCGAGCCGCCCATCGCGCCCGCGTCGGCGGCGACGATGACGTATTCGAGACCGAGGCGGGTGAAGATGCGCTCGTAGGCGTCGCGCTGCGCCTGGTACGAGGCGTCGAGCCCGGCATCCGTCGCGTCGAACGAATAGGCGTCTTTCATCGTGAACTCGCGGCCGCGCAGGAGTCCGGCGCGGGGTCGCGCCTCATCGCGGTACTTGTCCTGGATCTGGTAGAGCGTCAGCGGCAGGTCTTTGTACGACGAGTAGAGGTCCTTCACCAGCAGGGTGAACATCTCTTCGTGCGTCGGCGCGAGCAGGTAGTCGGCGCCCTTTCGGTCCTGCAGGCGGAACAGCGCATCGCCGTACTCCTCCCAGCGGCCCGTGACCTCGTACGGTTCACGGGGAAGGAGCGCCGGGAAATGCACCTCGAAGG
The DNA here is from genome assembly GCF_001424225.1 of Microbacterium sp. Leaf151. Lineage (GTDB taxonomy): Bacteria > Actinomycetota > Actinomycetes > Actinomycetales > Microbacteriaceae > Microbacterium. Next base: position 284,119 of record NZ_LMOR01000004.1, read on the forward strand.
CCCCGGCATTCGCCATCTCTTCGCGCACGACCGTCTCGATCTTGGCCTTGACCTTCAGGCCCAGCGGCAGCCATGCGAAGATGCCCGGGGCGTTTCGGCGGATGTAGCCGGCGCGCACGAGCAGACGGTGACTCGTGACCTCGGCATCCGAGGGATCTTCGCGGAGCGTGCGGAGGAAGTAGTTCGACAGACGGGTGACCACGAGAGTCGAGTCTAAGGCGCACGGGAGGAGGCGCCGGGTGCGGGATGCCGCGGGCGGGCCCGCCTACGCGATAGCCGGCGTACCTCCCCGCGACACTCAGCCGTAAACCTGTGCGAAGACGGTCTCCGCGATCTGGGCCGCGAGAACCCCCGTCCCGGATTCGTCCGAGCTGAAGGGGAGCCCGATGCGGACCCAATTTCCGTCGACGAGGACGTCGACGCTGCACGACGCTCCGTACTCAACCTGCTGGCAGCTCAGTCGCGCAGCGTCCGTCTGCTGCCCACCCGTCACCGCGAGCGGTTGGCCAGGGGCACCCCCGTCGAACGCCCACTCGCCGCCGGGCAGCCAGATGATCGACATGAGCAGGGGGTCCTCGTATTGGTTGACCCCGCTCTGGTGGGCCGTGCAGAACGGCGCATCCCAGTAACCGGACATCATCCAAGACTGGAGGCTCCACCCTCCCCGTCCGACGGGCTCGATGATCATCCCGTCCTGGCCCAACAGCAAGCTGAGCCGCTCCGCCGGCAGGAAGGTCGCGCAGTCGCCCGTCAGCGGAGTCGTCCCCGCGGGTGGCGCCCACACAGACGGCGAGGGCGGCGAGGCCAGGACGAGATCCCGCATCGAGTCATAGGCCGCGTCGAGAGCGGGCACCGCGTCTTCCCGTTCCGCACCGGCGTACGCGCCCTCAACGAGGATGTAGCTGCCCGCCACGAGCTCGCAGGGCGGGTTCTCGGGGTCGCACTCGCCCCCGCTCAACGAGTCGCGGTCCTCGATCGCGCCCTCCGCGTCGGGAACCACCGCGACCGTCAGCCATGTTGCTTCCGGATCGCCGAACTCGCAATACACGGCGCCGGCCTGCGCGAACGAGTACTGCATCGGTCCCCTCGTCCAAGAGTTGCCCCGGGGACTTGGCCGGGTGTCGACCGTCTCGACGACCTCCCCACCGAAGTAGCCGCGCACCGTTTGTGCAACGTCGTCGCACGCGAATGCGAACCGCGGCGCAGGTTGCGTCACCCGGCTCACCGAGGTCGGGGTCGCGGTCGGTGTAGGGCTCGGGGCGGAAGTCGGCGCGGGGGGCGACGTGGCAGTTTCCGTCGGAGTGGGCGTCGCCGCGATCTCCGGGGCGCTGAGCGTCGACGTCGCGGCCACTCCCCCGGCGATGGCGACCACGAGCACCGCGGCGATGGATCCCGCGATCACCGCGTTCCGGTGCGCGCCGACCGGCTTGATCCCGCGCGCACCACCCAAGATCTGAGCGCGCAGAGCCGAACGCTCGGAGGGCGTCAGTTCGTCGTTCATGCCCGAACCCCTTCCAGCGCGAGCTCATCGCGCAGTTTCGCTTTCGCGCGGGCCAACCGCGACTTCACGGTCCCGGCAGGAATTCCCAGGGCCTCCGCCACCTCGCGCTCGGCGTACCCCTCCAGCACCGACAGCACCACGACCGCCTGCTCCCGTTCGGGCAGACGCTTCAACGCCGACAGCACGCCACTGTCGTCGTGCCCCGCGGACGGCACCGCCTCCGCCACCGGCGCCCGGTCGAGCAGCGCCCGATACCGCCGACTCGAACGCTCCAGGTTCCGAGCGCAATGCGCCACCGTCGTCAGCAGCCACGGCAACGGCGACCCATCCACCAGACGCACCGTGACGCGCTTGCGCCACAGCTCGAAGAACGCCACCGTCACGGCATCCTTCGCATCCTCCCGGTGCGTCAGCAACCGCGACGCATGCCGGAACAGACGCGCCTCGTGCCGATCGAACAGCGCGGCGAGCGCGACCTCGTCGCCTTGGCGCACCCGGGTCCAGAGCCCGGCGTCGTCATCATCCACACTCAGAAGTGTCCGCCAGACGGGCATCGGTTCCCCCACCCGATAACGAAACGACAACAGCGCGGCGACCATGGCCGCAGCAACCCCCGGCACGCCCGGCGTCACCCCCGCGGAGGGCGGAGGACCCGCGGCGGCGCCCCCGTCTCACCACGCGCTCCGACGCCGACCGACCCGACTGCGGGACCGCGACATAGCCTGGAGCGATGACCACGATCCTGCTCACCGGGTTCGAGCCGTTCGCGGGCGATGCCACGAATCCGTCCGGCGACGCGGTGAACACGGTCGCCGCGGGCTGGCGCGGGCCGGAGCGGTTGGTCGTCGACGTGCTGCCGGTCGCTTTCGACGCGGCGTCGACGCGCCTGCGCGCGCTCATCGCCGTGCACCGCCCCGACATCGTCGTCGCGACGGGGCTCGCCGGCGGCCGGAGCCAGGTCACCCCCGAACGGGTGGCCGTCAACCTCGCCGATGCGCGGATCCCCGACAACGACGGCGCGCAGCCCGTCGACCTGGCGGTGGTGCCCGGCGGCCCTGCGGCCTACTTCGCGACGATCCCCGTCAAGGCCATCGCGGCGGCCGTGGCCGCCGCCGGCATCCCGTCCGCCGTCTCGCATTCCGCCGGCACGTTCGTCTGCAATCACGTGATGTTCACCGCACTGGATGCCGCCGCGCCCGGTGTTCGGGCAGGGTTCGTGCATGTGCCGTACGCCCGTGAAGAGGCCCTCGAAGGCGCCCCCGCGCTTCCCCTCGCCGACATCGCGCGGGCGCTTGAGATCGCGGTGCGCACCTGTGTCGAGGTTGCCGACGACCTCTCGATCCCCGCGGGCGCCCTGCACTGAGGCGAGCCGGGCTCAGTCCCCAGGCTCACCGTCGCCCCGCGTGCGAACGGCCGGACCGACCTGCGAGCCTCCTACCCACCGCCCCGCACGGGAACGATCGGGCAGTCTCAGCGCGCACGCTCCGCCGCCCTGCGCGAGAACGATGGGGCAGCCTCAGCCCGCGCGCTTTCCCACGTGCAGCACGGTACGCACCACGAGACCCGCCACGAGCGCCCAGAAGGCGGCGCTCACCCCGAACACCGCGATCCCGGATGCCGCGACGAGGAACGTCACCACCGCGGGCACCCGCTCGCCCGGGTCGTCGATGGCCTGCTGCACCGCCGAACCGAACGCGCCGAACAGCGCGACGCCCGCGACGGCGGGGATGACGCCGGCGGGGGCCAGCAGCACGATCGCCGCGAACGCCGCCGACAGTGCGCCGAGCACCAGATAGGTGCCGCCCGCGGAGACGCCCGCGACCCACCGGCGCTTCGGGTCGGGATGGGAATCCGGTCCCGCGGCGATCGCCGCGCTGATCGCCCCGAGGTTCATCGCGTGCCCGCCGAAGCCTGCGGCGGCGGCCGATCCGAGTCCGGTCACGAGCATGGCCGGACGCCACGGGATCGTGTACCCGAGGCTGCGCATGACGGCGACGCCCGGCACGTTCTGCGACGCCATCGTCACCACGAACAGCGGCAGGGCGATACCCACGACCGAGCCCACGGTGAGGGTGGGCGGCGTGAGCTCCAGCCGGGGCAGCAGGGTCGCGGCATCCATTTCGACGCCGGTGCGGGCGAGTTCGACGGCGACGACGGCGATCGCCGCGACGAAGGCCAGCGGGACCGCCCAGCGCGGCAAGAGACGGGATGCCACGAGCCAGACGATCAGCACCGGCGCGACGCCCCACGGGTCGTCCACCACGCCGACGAACGGCGCCACGCACAGCGGCAGCAGCACGCCGGCCAGCATCGCCTGCGCGATCGAGGGGGGAATGCGGGCGATCAGGGCCCCCAGCGGGGGGAACAGCGCGGTGCAGAGGATCAGCGCCGCCGACACGAGGAATCCGCCCACGACCGCCGGCCAGCCCCCGTCGACCGAGCCCGTCGCCGCCAGCAGAGCGACGCCGGGCGTCGACCACGCGACGGTGATCGGGATGCGATAGCGCCCGGCGAGCAGGATGCAGCCGATCCCGACGACGAGCGTGATGGCCAGCAGGCCGCTCGCCGCCTGCTCAGGGGTGGCGCCCACGGCCCGAAGGCCCGTCAGCACGACCGCGAAGGTGCTGGTGAAGCCGACGAGGGCGGTGACGACCCCGGCGATGAGCGGGCGGGTGAGGGAGGCGGCGGGTGTCTCGGTCATGAGGATCCCGACGCTAGCGGAACCCCGCTCCGCGCCGCCGACGCCGTTGCGCGCGGCGGCCGGGTGACAGCCGACTCAGGCCGTGACGACCTGCGCGGTGCCGGGTGTGGCGTCGGGGCCCATCTCGTCGGCGAGACGGTTCGCCTCTTCGATGAGCGTCTGCACGATCTCGGCCTCGGGCACGGTCTTGACGACCTGTCCCTTGACGAAGATCTGACCCTTGCCGTTGCCGGATGCCACGCCCAGGTCGGCGTCGCGCGCTTCTCCGGGCCCGTTGACGACGCAGCCCATCACGGCCACGCGCAGCGGCACGGTCAGGTCTTTCAGACCCTCGGTGACATCGTCGGCGAGCGTGTAGACGTCGACCTGCGCACGGCCGCACGAGGGGCACGAGACGATCTCGAGCTTGCGCTCGCGGAGGTTCAGCGACTGCAGGATCTGGTGGCCGACCTTGACCTCTTCGGCGGGCGGGGCCGAGAGCGAGACGCGGATCGTGTCGCCGATGCCCTCCGACAGCAGGATGCCGAACGCCGTGGCGCTCTTGATCGTGCCCTGGAACGCCGGACCCGCCTCGGTCACACCGAGGTGGAGCGGCCAGTCGCCGCGCTCGGACAGCATGCGATACGCCTTCACCATGACGATGGGGTCGTTGTGCTTCACCGAGATCTTGAAGTCGTGGAAGTCGTGCTCTTCGAACAGCGAGGCCTCCCACACGGCGCTCTCGACGAGCGCCTCGGGCGTGGCCTTGCCGTACTTCTCCAGCAGACGCCGGTCGAGGGAACCGGCGTTCACGCCGATACGCAGCGACACGCCGGCGGCCTTGGCAGCGGCGGCGATCGCGCCGACCTGGTCGTCGAACTTGCGGATGTTGCCCGGGTTCACGCGTACCGCGCCGCAGCCGGCGTCGATCGCCTGGAAGACGTACTTGGGCTGGAAGTGGATGTCGGCGATGACCGGGATCTGGCTCTTCTTCGCGATGATGTGCAGCACATCCGCGTCGTCCTGCGACGGCACGGCCACGCGCACGATCTCGCAACCGGATGCCGTGAGCTCGGCGATCTGCTGCAGCGTGGCGTTGATGTTGGTGGTCGGGGTCGTGCACATGGACTGCACGCTGACCGGCGCGTTACCGCCGACGAGCACCTTGCCGACCTTGATCTGACGAGTCTTCCGACGAGGCGCGAGGACCTCCGGCACGCGGGGCATCCCGATGTTCACTGCAGGCACGCCGATCAGCCTACGCCTCAGGCCCCGGACGGGGGCTGAAGACGCCCTGTGGTAGGTTCGGCGCCATGCGCGCGTACACACCCTGGTGGCCCACCGTCTAGGCGGTGCGCACGCATGCAACAGACCGCCCTCCCCCTGGGGAACCCGGGCGGTCTTCGCGTTTTCGGCGGCCGCTTTGGACCCTCCCTCACAGACGGAAAGATTCTCGATGACCGGGCCCGACCCCTCCTCCCTGCTCCGCGACCTCGCCGGCGGCACCGCGCCCTTCGCGCTGATCGCCCGCGATGGCGCGACCGTCGAGGTACTCACCGGTGACGTCGTCGACGTCGAACTGCTCGCCGACATCCCCCTGACGGATGCCGAAGGCGCCGCGCGCGAGGTCCTCGCCCTCGTGCCGTACCGCCAGGTGCGCGAGCGCGGCTTCGTCTGCCACGACGACGCCGCGCCGTTGCGCTGCCTCGTCATCGACGAGCGCGTCGCCGTCCCGCGCGCCGAGGCCATGGCATCCCTCCCTTCCTCCCCCGTCCCCTTGACCGGAGCCGGTTTCGACATCGCCGACGAGGAGTACGCCGACATCGTCCGTCGCGTCATCGCCGAGGAGATCGGTCGCGGCGAGGGCGCGAACTTCGTCATCCGCCGCGATTTCGTCGCCGGGGTCGACGTCGACCCGCGCATCGCCGCGCTGACGTGGTTCCGTGCGCTGCTCGAGCACGAGAAGGGCGCCTACTGGACCTTCGCCGTGGTCACCGACGGGCATATCGCGGTCGGAGCGAGCCCCGAGGCGCACGTCAGCGCCCGGGACGGCATCGTCACGATGAACCCCATCTCGGGCACGTTCCGTCACCCCGCGGGTGGGGCGACGGCCGACACGCTGGCGGAATTCCTGCGCTCGACCAAGGAGACCGAGGAGCTCTTCATGGTCGTCGACGAGGAGCTGAAGATGATGAGCGCCGTCTGCAGCGACGGCGGGCGCATCACCGGTCCGCACCTCAAGGAGATGTCGCGTCTCACGCACACCGAGTACATGCTGCGCGGGCGCAGCGATCTCGACCCCCGTGACATCCTGCGCGAGACGATGTTCGCGCCCACCGTCACCGGCTCCCCGATGAAGAACGCGTGCACGGTCATCGCCCGCCACGAGTCCACGCCGCGTGGCTACTACTCCGGTGTCGCGGCGCTGTTCACCCCGAACGGTGCGATCGAGGGGCCCACGCACGACCTCGACGCGCCGATCCTCATCCGCACCGCGTATCTCGTCGACGGACGCCTGCGTGTGCCGGTCGGCGCGACACTCGTGCGACACTCCGACCCGTACGGCGAGGTGGGCGAAACCCACGGCAAGGCCGCGGGTGTGCTCGGCGCGATCGGGGCGATCCCGCGCGACAGCGCGCCGGTCGTCCCCGCGGCGCCCGCCGACGCCGACCCCGACGCCCCCGTCGCGCCGCGCCGCCCGCTGGGAGAAGACCCCGCGATCACCGAGCTGCTGGCATCGCGCAACGACCGCCTCGCGCCGTTCTGGATGAACCCGCAGGACCCCGACGGCTCCGGACCCTTCGCCGGCCGCACGGCTCTCGTCGTGGATGCCGAGGACCGTTTCACCACGATGCTCGCGCACCAGCTTCGCCACCTCGGCCTCGACACCCGCATCGTGCACTGGTCGGAGGTGACGGATGCCGAGATCGACGCCGCCGATCTCGTCGTCTCGGGCCCCGGTCCCGGCGACCCGCGCGACGACAGCCCGCGCATGAGCGCGATGCGCCGTGTCGTCTCGCGCCGCCTGCACAGCCGTTCTCCGCTGCTCGCCGTGTGCCTGAGCCACCAGATCCTCGCCGACCAACTCGGCATCGACCTCGAGCCGCTCGCGCAGCCGCACCAGGGTCTGCAGAAGAGCGTCGACCTGTTCGGCGAGGATGCGTCGATCGGGTTCTACAACACCTTCACCGCGCGCGTTGCGCCCGGGACGACCGAGCGCGGCGTCTGGTTCGGAGGCGTGACGGCGAACGCGGAGACGTCGGGAGCGGAGTCACCGCGCCCCCTCGCCCTCGACCCCGAGACGCTCACGCTCGATCTCCCCGCCGAAGTCGCGGCCGACCCCGAGACAGGTGACGTCTACGCGATGCGGGGGCGCGAGTTCGCCAGCGTGCAGGGACACCTCGAGTCGATCCTGTCGCGCGACGGCATGCGCACGTTGGAGCGCCTCATCGCCCACGCCCTCTGACGACGCGCGGCCCTTCGACCCGGCGACGGCGAGGTGGCTGAGCCCCGTCGAGCCTGCCGCGAGACGGGGGCGACACGCCCGACGAAGCCCCGAATCGGGATGGCTGCGCGTCGTCGACGCCGCCTCGACCCGCACGCTAGAGCAACTGCACCGGGTTGAAGACGTCGGCGAGGAACAGCACGCCGCCCATGCCGATGAGCAGCACGACGACGACGAAGGTCACGGGCACGAGCCTGGTGGCATCCACCGGCCGCGCGACCTTCCCGCGCAGACGCGCGATCCAGCGCTTGAGGCCGTCCCACAGAGCGACCACGACGTGCCCGCCGTCCAGCGGGAGCAGGGGGATGAGGTTGAAGACGAAGAGCGCGATGTTCAAAGCCGCCAGCAGGCCGATGATCGATTGAACCCGCGCGAGGATCGGCGCGTCGACAGCGGCGTACTCGCCCGCGAGACGGCCGGCACCCACGACGCTGAGCGGTCCATTCGGGTCGCGCGGCTGACCGGTGACGAGGTCGGCGGCGGTGTCGTAGATGCGCACCGGCAGCTGCGTCATGATCTGCGCGACGGCGCCCACCTGCTGGATCGTCGCCTCGGGACCCACCCAGATCGGCTGGGGCACGAGAGCCTGCTGAGCGCGGAGCCCCGCGAAACCGACGCTCTCGTACTCGATCGCTCCGGCGGCATCCCTCACCGGTTGTCCCTGCGCGTCGGTGACGGCGCGGTCGGTGCGCTCGGGGGTGACGGTGACCGTCTGCGTGGCACCGTCGCGCTCGATCACGACGGGAAGCGCCTGACCGGGTGCATCCTGGATGATGGCGGCCGCCTCGGCGAACGTCGACACCGCTCGACCGTCGACCGACACGACGACGTCACCCGGTTGGATGCCGGCGGCGGCCGCGGGTGCGACCGGGTCGGCCGAGGTGCAATCGGTGCGGTCCTCGCTCGCGGGGATGACGCACTGCGACACCGATGCGACGGTCGTGGTGGTGGTCGCGATGCCGATGCCGCTGACGGCGACGGCCGAGAGCACGAAGGCGAGCAGCAGGTTCATGACCGGGCCGCCGAGCATGACGACGACGCGCTTCCACACCGGCAGCTTGTAGAAGACGCGATCGTCGGCGGCGACCAGGGTCTCGGCGTTGGCGTCGCGTGCGTCCTGCACCATCGTGGCGAAGAAGCGGGAGCGACGTCTCGTCGGCTCCTCCCCCTCGGGGGCGGGTGGATACATGCCCGCCATCGAGATGAACCCACCGAGCGGCAGGAGCTTGAATCCGTACTCGGTCTCGCCCACGCGCTTCGACCACAGGGTGGGGCCGAACCCGATCATGTACTGGCCGACGCGCACGCCGAAGAGCTTGGCGGGCAGCAGATGCCCGACCTCGTGCAGGGCGATCGAGACGGCCAGGCCGATCACGAGCACGAGCACGCCGATGAGGAAGGCGATCGCGGTCACCCGGTGACCATACCTCCGCTCGGCTTTGAACCGCCCGTGCGACGGCGATGCGGTGTCTGTGCGGCGCCGGATGAGACAATGGACGGGATGCCGACCGACGCGCCCTCGAACCTCCCGCCCGTGCTCCGGCCGGAGCGACCGCCCCACCGCGACCTCGCGGAACTCGCCCGACGCTTCGGCGTACGCAGCGTCGGTGACGTCGAGGGCACCACCCTGACCGGCATCACCCTCGCCACCGCCGATCTGCGCGCGGGCGAGGCTTTCGTCGCCATCCGCGGCGTCAATCGTCACGGCGCCGATTTCGCCGCGACGGCCGCCGAACGCGGTGCGGTAGCCGTCATCACCGACGCCGACGGCGCCGACATCGCCGCATCCGCCGGTCTTCCGATCGTCGTCGTCGATGACCCCCGGGCGCTGCTGGGCAACCTGTCGGCGTGGGTGTACGGCACCGGCGCCGGCGACGACCTGCCGCAGTTGCTGGCCACGACCGGCACCAACGGCAAGACGAGCGTGTCGCACCTGCTCGAGGGGATCCTCGGCCAGCTCGGCGTCGTCACGGGCCTGTCGTCGACGGCCGAGCGCCACATCGCCGGCGAGGTCATCGTCTCGCGCCTGACCACGCCCGAGGCATCCGAGTTCCACGCCCTCCTCGCCCTCATGCGCGAGCGCGGCGTCGAGGCCGTCGCAGTCGAGGTGAGCGCGCAGGCACTCACCCGCCACCGCGTCGACGGGCTCGTGTTCGACGTCGCGGGTTTCACCAACCTCACCCACGACCATCTCGACGACTACGCCGACATGAGCGAGTACTTCGAGGCGAAGCTGCCGCTGTTCCGTTCGGATCGTTCGCGCCGGGGCGTGGTCTGCCTCGACTCCTCGGCGGGCGCCGAGATCGCCGCGCGGGCCGAGATCCCGGTCGTCACGATCATCACCCCGGCGATCGCCGAAGACCCGGCGGTCGACGCCGACTGGACGGTCGACATCGTCGATGAGCGCCAGGAGGGCACCGAGTTCACGCTTCGCGCGCGCGACGGCCGCCGTCTGACGACCGTGGTGCCGGTCATCGGTCGGCACATGGCCGCCAACGCGGGTCTCGCGATCGTCATGCTGCTCGAGACCGGGTACGCCTGGGAGCGCCTCGTGCAGACGCTCGACGGTGGCCGCATCGACGCCTCGCTCCCCGGACGCACGCAGCTCGTGTCCGGAGCCGAAGGACCGGCGGTCTACGTCGACTTCGGCCACTCCCCCGACGCGTTCGAGAAGACGCTCGCGGCCGTCCGCCGGGTGACCCCCGGCTCGGTGGTCATGGTCTTCGGCGCCGACGGCGATCGCGACGCCACCAAGCGCCACGACATGGGCCGCACCGCGGTGCTCGGCAGCGACATCCTCATCATCACCGACCACCACCCCCGGCGGGAGGATCCGGATGCCATCCGCGCGGTGCTCGTCGAGGGTGCGCGCCGCGCACGCCCCGACGCCGAGATCCTCGCGTTCACGCCGCCGGAGCGCGCGATCCTCGAGGCGGTGAAGCGCGTGGGCCCGGGCGATGCGATCCTGTGGGCAGGTCCCGGCCACCAGGACTACCGCGACATCCGCGGGGTGCGCACCCCGTACTCGGCGCGGGAGCTCTCACGTCGTGCGCTGCGCGCGGCCGGCTGGCCCGTGCCCGACCCGCAGTGGCCGGTGCCCTACCCCGCCGACAGCACCCCGTCGTCCGACCCCGAGCGCCCGGTCGACTTCCCCGCGTGAGGCGGACCCGCATTCCGACGCGCATCCGGTCCCTTCGGCAGGCGCAGGGGTCTCCTCGAGGCCGTCAGCTCCCGCGAGGTGGTTGAGCCCGTCGAAGCCACCGTGGCATCCGGTCGCCGGGTCAACGCGCGGCGATGATCTCGTCAGCCGTGCGGCGCGCCCACGCCTCGGCCTCGGCGAGGGACTCACGCGTGAGAGCCGCCGGCGCCTCGTGCCGTTCCACGACCCGTTCGATGAGCTCGACGATGTCGAGGAAGCCGAGGCGCCCCTCGTGGAACGCATCGACGGCCTGCTCGTTGGCGGCGTTGAAGACCGCCGGGAACGTCGCTCCCGCGCGCCCGACACGTTTGGCCAGGGCGACCGAGCCGAAGGCCTCCTCGTCGAGCGGCTCGAACGTCCACTGCGACGCGCGCGTCCAGTCGAGCGGGGCGCCGACGCCCCCGATGCGGTGCGGCCAGTCGAGGCCGAGCGAGATGGGCAGGCGCATGTCGGGCGGCGAGGCCTGCGCGATGGTCGACCCGTCGACGAACTCGACCATCGAGTGCACGATCGACTGCGGGTGCACCGTGACGTCGATGCGGTCGTAGGCGACGTCGAACAGCAGGTGCGCCTCGATGACCTCGAGGCCCTTGTTCACGAGCGTCGCCGAGTTGGTCGTGACGACGCGACCCATGTCCCACGTCGGGTGGGCGAGCGCCTGAGCGGGGGTGACGTCGACGAGCTGTTCTCGCGAACGACCGCGGAAGGGACCGCCGGATGCCGTCAGCACCAACCGGCGCACCTCGTGCTGCTCCCCCGAACGCAGCGCCTGCGCGATGGCGGAGTGCTCGGAGTCGACGGGCACGATCTGGCCCGGAGCGGCGAGCGCCGTGACGAGGTCGCCGCCGACGATCAATGACTCCTTGTTGGCGAGGGCGAGCGTGCGCCCCTCTTCGAGCGCGGCGATCGTGGGTCCGAGTCCCACGGAGCCGGTGATGCCATTGAGCACCACGTCTGCCTCGACGTCGCGAACCAGCTGCTCCGCCTCGACGGCGCCCAGCGCGATGTGCTCGACGCCGAAAGCGTCGGCCTGGGCCTCGACGCCGGCGCGGTCGCTCCCCGCGGCCAACCCCACCACGTCGAAGCGGTCGGGATTGGCGCGGATGACGTCGAGTGCCTGCGTCCCGATCGAGCCGGTGGAACCGAGGATGAGGACGCGACGCATGCCGTCAGCCTACTGAGCGGCTTCGGTGGCGTGCTGTACGCCGAGGATGTCCACGACGAAGACGAGCGCGGAGTTCGCCGGGATCGAGCCCGACGCCTGGTCGCCGTAGCCGTCGACGGCGGGGATCACCGCGACGACCTGGGAGCCGACCGTCTGCCCTTCGAGCGCCTTCTTGAACCCGGGCACCACGCCCGTCGTCGCGAACTGCGCCGGCTCGCCCCGGTCCCAGCTGGAGTCGAAGACGGTGCCGCCGTCGTAGAGGACGCCGGTGTACTGCACGATGACCGTGTCGCCGGGGTTGACCACGTCGCCGGAGCCCTTCCGCAGGTTCTCGATGCGCGTCTCGGCGGGCGCGGGCGTGCCGGGGACGGTGATCGTGGGTGCACCGTCGTCGGCCAAGGTCACGGTCGGCAAGCCCTCGACGGGGGCGACTTCGGCGCCTTCGGCGCGCGTGGGCAGCTCTTCGATCGCGTCCGCGATGAGAACGAAAGCGGGCGAGCCTTCACCGAGGGCTCCCGCAGGGAAAGACGACACGGTTCGCGAGCCGATCGTCGCGCACTGGAGCGAGGCGCCGAAGATCTGCTGCGACGAGATGAGTGTGTCCATGCCGTCGGGCGCCGACTCGATCGACTGCAGCTGAACGGCGCCGCTCGCAGCGTCCACCAGCGTGAAGTTGGCCTTGAGCACATCGCCCGCCTGCACCTGCTCGCCGGACCCCTCGATCAGGGTGGTGCGCTGCAGCTCCGCGGGGGCGTAGGCGTCGGGAAGGGTCACGTCGACCTTCGATTGGAAGTCGCCCGCGACCGTGAGTCCCTCGGGTGCGGGGGCTTCGGCGAGGGGGGCCTGGCACTGCCCGGCGTCGGCCGTCCCGGTCGTGGCATCCGGGCTCTGCGCCTGGTCGGGTGAACCGGCGCACCCCGCCAGCAGCAACGCCGCGGCGGCGGCGACGGACAGGGAAGCGAACGGGCGGAAGCGCACGGGAGACCTCTCGAAGGGAGCGGGGAAGATTCCATCTTGGCGCATTCCGCTTGGTCGCGCCTGGGAGTCCTCGTGCGCGCGCGGCTATCGCGCTCGGGAGTCCTCATGCGCGCGCGGGTATGCGGCGGCGAGTAATCTCGTCGGGTGAGTTCCGACCTGCCCGCCGAACCCCCCGCAGCACGGCCGCAGCAGATGGGCGCCACCTACCTCCTCGGGCGCTCCCTCATCGCGCCGCTGGCCCGCGCCGTCTACCGACCCCGTGTGGAGGGCCGTGAGAACGTCCCGCGCACCGGTCCCGTCATCTTCGCCAGCAACCACCTGTCGTTCATCGACTCCATCGCGATCCCGGTGGCCGCCCCCCGGCCGGTGCACTTCATGGCGAAGGCGGCGTACTTCGAGAAGTGGGCGTCGCGACAGTTCTTCACCGCGATCGGGGCCATCGGCGTCGAACGCGGAGCGGGCCAGAAAGCCCTCGAGGCCCTCGATCAGCAGCGGGCCCTGCTCGAAGACGGCCGCGCGGTGGCGTTGTACCCCGAAGGCACGCGCTCGCTCGACGGTCGGCTGTACAAGGGCCGCACCGGCGTCGCCTTCCTGGCGCTGCAGACCGGCGCGCCCGTCGTGCCCGTGGGTCTCATCGGCACCGACGCGGTCATGCCCGTCGGCGCGAAGTTCCCGAGCACGAAGCCGCGCATCACGGTGCGCTTCGGCTCGCCGCTCGATCTGTCACCTCACGGCCCCGCGTCGTCGGGACGCGCCCGCCGCGGAGCGACCGACGAGATCATGGCCGCGATCCACGCTCTCAGCGAGCAGGAACTCGCGGGCGCCTACAACGAGGCTCCCGCGCAGAATCCGATCGAGCGCATCAAGCAGGTCCTCCCGCACGAACGCCTCTGACCTCGCCCTCCGCACCCTTGACGCGACGGCGGCCGACGAGCATCGTCGGGTGTGCGACGGCTCGCGCCGTCGACGCCACGACGAGGAGGCACCGTGAAGAAGTTCGTGAACGACCCGGGCAACGTGCTGGCCGAGGCCCTACGGGGAATCGAAGCCGCCCACCCCGAGCTGAAGGTGGATGCCGAGAACCGCGTCATCTCGCGCGCGGAGCCGACGCGAGCGGGGAAGGTCGCGCTGGTGTCGGGTGGGGGCTCCGGACACGAGCCGCTGCACGGCGGGTTCGTGGGGCGGGGCATGCTCGATGCCGCCGCCGCCGGTGAGGTTTTCACGTCTCCGACGCCCGATCAGGTGCTCGCGGCGACGCAGGCGGTGAATTCCGGGGCCGGGGTGCTGCACATCGTGAAGAACTACACCGGCGACGTGCTGAACTTCGAGATGGCCGCCGAACTCGCCGCCGCCGAGGGCGTGCAGGTCGAGTCGGTCGTGGTCGCCGACGACGTCGCCGTCACGGACTCCACCTGGACCGCCGGTCGCCGCGGCACCGGCACAACGGTCGTCCTCGAGAAGATCGTCGGTGCGCTGGCGGAGGAGGGGGCCGACCTCGCCGCCGTCGCCGAGCTCGCGCGGCGCGTGTCGGCCGCGGGCCGATCGATGGGCGTGGCACTGACCAGTTGCACCGTCCCCGCCGCGGGCCGCCCCACCTTCGAGCTCCCCGACGATGAGATGGAGGTCGGGGTCGGCATCCACGGCGAACCCGGTCGCTCGCGGGTGAAAATGGCGTCCGCTCACGAGATCGCGAGGCTGATGGTCGATCCCATCGTGCACGACTTCGGCGAGCCGGTGGGCCCGGCGATCGTGCTGCTGTCGGGCCTGGGCGGGACGCCGCTGATCGAGCAGTACCTGCTGTACGGCGAGATCGCACCGCTGCTGGCGGAGTACGGCGTCGAGGTGAACCGGGTGCTCGTCGGCGACTACATCACGAGCCTCGACATGGCCGGCGCCTCGCTCACCGTCGTCAAGGCCGATGACGAGATGCTGAGGCTGTGGGACGCGCCCGTCGTCACCCCCGGACTGCGGTGGGGCGCATGAGCGGCGCCGTCTCGACCGACGACCTCGTCGCATGGGTGCGCGCGTTCCGCGACGCCGTGCAGCAACACAAAGACGAGCTGACGCGCCTGGACTCGGAGATCGGCGACGCCGACCACGGCTCCAACATGGCGCGCGGCCTCGACGCGGTGGTGGCCAGGCTCGATGAGACGCCGGCGAGCGCCTCCGAGCTGTTCAAGACCGTCGGCATGACTCTGGTCTCTTCGGTCGGCGGCGCCAGCGGTCCCCGCGACCTTCGTCAAAGCCGCGTCGCGGTACGACGCCGACATCCGCATCGTCGACCTCGACGCGGGCGGCGAAGAGGTGTCGGCGCGCAGCCTGCTGGCGCTCATGGCGCTGGGGGTGCGTCGCGGATCGCGCGTGCGTGTGAGCGCGACGGGGCCGCAGGCCCACCCCGCGCTCGTCGAGCTCCGCGCGCTCATCGACGACGGTTTCGGCGAACGCTGACCCGCGCATCCGACGGCCGGGGAGTGCTCAACGGGTGACGCTGAGCAGGCGGCGAGCGAGCGCCTCCTCGACGACGAGTTCGGTGATCAGTCCCGCGGCGAGCGCTCCGCGCAGACCGTCGAGCTTCGACAGGCTCGACACGACGCAGAACCGCCGGGGGATGCGGCGGACGGTGTCGAGGTCGGGTCCGCTGGAGCGGGCGTTCAGCTCCGGGATGTCGCTCGACCCGTCCGCACGGTAGAACACCGTCGCGCAGTCGCCGACGACTCCCTCGCGCTCGATCACCGCACGGTCGCGCTCGTCGAAGTAGTCGCCGCTGTAGACGTGCGACGGGACGTCGGCGTGAGGCGAGCCGAGACCGAAGACGAACAACCCCACCCGCTGCTGGATCTCCAGCACCGATCGCACCGAGCGCTCGCGCCACATGGCGTGCTTGGTGCGCGGGTCGTCGAACAGCGCCGGCACCGGGAATTGGTGCACCGATGACGACCACGCCGCGCCGAACCTCGACAGGATCTCCCCCGCGTACGGGATGCCGGAGGTGCGGACGTTCGCGGCTCCGTTCATCTGCACGATGTGGGTGTCGTGCACGTCTTTGAGCGGGACATGGCGGGCCACGGCCGACAGCGTCGACCCCCAGGCCACCCCGACGGTCATGGATGACTCGACGCGCTCGGCGAGGATGCGCGCCGCGGTCAGCGCGGTCCGCTCGAGGCGCTCCGCCTCGGAGGTCCGTGCGGGCGTGGGCACGACGTGCGCGGTGATTCCGAACCGGTCGGCGATGCGCTGCGCCATCTGCCCCCGTGCGTCGTCGGGTGGGCTGATCGAGATGGTGACGAGTCCCACGTCGCGGGCGTGCTGAAGCAGACGCGAGACCGACGAGCGCGAGACGCGCATCTCGTGCGCGATGGCATCCATCGTGAGGTCCTGCATGTAGTACAGCTGCGCCGCGCGCAGCGCGTCGCGGGAGCGCTCCTCGGCCTGCGTCGTCACGGTCTTCTCGCTATCACGGAGCCCATTCTGCACGTTTGTTCAAGGGGCTTGCAACAACGTGCACACAGGCGCATCCTCATCGGGTACCCCAACGAAAGGTCGCAGTCGACATGTCGTCCCCCGCAACTCCGCTCCGCGCCGACGTTCAGGCGCTCCGTGACGCCGAAGGCCTCGACGTCCTGATCATCGGCGGGGGCATCAACGGCCTCGCCACTCTCCGCGACCTCGCCCTGCAGGGTGTGCGGGTCGCCCTCGTCGAACGCGGCGACTTCGTCTCGGGAGCGTCGTCCGCGTCGAGCCACATGGTGCACGGCGGCATCCGCTACCTCGAGAACGGCGAGTTCCGTCTCGTGAAAGAAGCGGTGACCGAGCGCAACGACCTGCTCAAGACCGCTCCCCACTACGTCAAGCCGCTCGAGACGACGATCCCGATCTACAAGACGTTCTCCGGCATCCTCTCGGCCCCCTTCCGCTTGCTCGTCACGCACGGCCGCGGCAAGCCCAACGAGCGCGGCGCTCTGCTGATCAAGGTCGGCCTGATCATGTACGACACCTTCTCGCGCGACGGCGGCTCGGTCCCCCGGCACAAGTTCCTCGGTAAGAAGAAGTCGCTCGCCGAGCTCCCCCAGCTCAACTCCGACCTCGCCTACACCGCGACCTACTTCGACGCCTCCATGCACGACCCGGAACGCATCGCCCTCGATGTGCTGCGCGATGGCATCGAGGCCGGCGGCGGTCGCACGCAGGCGGTCAACTACGTCTCGGCCGTCGGTGCCGACGCCGACGGCGTCCGCGTCCGCGACGAGATCTCGGGCGAGGAGTTCAGCGTCAAAGCCAAGGTCGTGCTCAACACGGCCGGCCCCTGGACCGACCTCGCCAACGCGGCAATGGGGCTCACCACGACGTTCATGGGCGGCACCAAGGGCTCGCACATCGTCCTCGACAACCCCGAGCTGCTCGCAGCCACCGGTGGACGCGAGATCTTCTTCGAGCACTCCGACGGCCGCATCGTGCTCATCTACCCCCTCAAGGGCCGCGTGCTCGTCGGCACCACCGACATCGACGCCGACCCGTCGAAGCCGGTCGTGTGCACCGACGACGAGATCGCCTACTTCTTCGACCTCATCGGACATGTCTTCCCGAACGTCGGGGTGGACCGCTCGCAGATCGTCTACACGTTCTCCGGCATCCGTCCCCTCCCCCGCCACGACGACACCGCACCCGGCTTCGTGTCGCGCGACTACCGGATCGTCGAGGACGAGATCGCCGGTGTCCCCGCCCTGAGTCTCGTCGGCGGTAAGTGGACGACGTTCCGCGCCCTCGCCGAGCACCTGAGCATGAAGACGCTGCAGAAGCTGCGTCGTCCGCACCGGGTCAGCACCCAGGGGCTGTCCATCGGCGGCGGCGCCGGATACCCCGCCACCCCCGAGCAGCGTCGTCGTTGGGTCTCGGCGCGCACGAATGCGCACAGCGCCGACCTCGTCGAGGCGATGCTCGAGCGCTACGGCACGCGCGCGGACGCGATCCTCGCCGCCCTTCCCTTGGAGCCGACCCCGGTCCCCGACGCCCCCGGCTACTACCGGGAGGAGCTGACCTGGATCGCCGAGAACGAGCAGGTCGTGCACCTGATCGACGTGCTGCTGCGGCGTACGCACCTCGCTTTCGTCGGCGGCATGACCGACCGCACTCTGCGCGAAGTCGCCGAGACGATCGCCGCTCCGTTGGGCTGGGACGCTGATCGGGTCGACGAGGAGGTCTCCCGCACGACGGAGATCCTGCGCGCATCCCACCGTGTGGACCTCGCTCAGGCCGGAGTCGCTCGAATCTGAGAGAACGTGCGGGCGCGCCGTCTGTTGCGCGCCCGCACACCGGTCGTAGGTTCAGAGCACTGAGCCGCATAACATCACCCGCGCCGAAGTTGACCGGGTGACCGAAGAAAGGTCGATGACGACATGCTAGAAGTGAACTTGGGGCTGTACTTCCTCTCGGAGGTGGTCGGCACCGCGATGCTCATCCTGTTGGGTTGTGGCGTCGTGGCGAACGTGGCCCTGGCCAAGACCAAGGGCAACGCCGGCGGCACCCTGATGGTCAACTGGGGATGGGGTCTGGCGGTCTTCGCCGGTGTCATCGTCTCCGCGTATTCGGGCGCACAGCTGAACCCCGCGGTCTCGATCGGCCTTCTGGTGGCCGGCAAGATCGCCTTCGTGCAATTCCTCGTGGCCGTCGCCGCGCAGATGGTGGGTGCCATCATCGGTGCCGTGCTCGCCTGGGCGTCCTACAAGCAGCACTTCGACGACGAGCCCGACCCCGCCGCCAAGCTCGGCGTCTTCTCCACCGGTCCCGCCATCCGCTCCTACGGCTTCAACTTCCTCACCGAGGTCATCGCCACCTTCGTCCTGGTGTTCGTGATCTTCGGCTTCAGCGACTACGGCGTGGCCGACATCGGCGTCCCGGGTGGCATCGGCGGTCTCGCAGCCGTTCCCGTGGCCCTGCTCGTCGTCGGTATCGGCGCCTCGCTGGGTGGCCCGACCGGCTACGCGATCAACCCCGCCCGTGACCTCGGACCCCGCATCGCCCACGCCATCCTGCCCATCAAGGGCAAGGGCGGCAGCGACTGGGGCTACGCCTGGGTCCCCGTGGCCGGTCCCCTCGTCGGTGGTCTGCTCGCGGGTCTGCTGGCTCCCGTGCTCCTCAGCCTCGGCTCGTGATCCCCGGGGCGCCGCCGGCGCCCGACCCGTTTTCCCCCCTCTTCCACTGAAACAAGACAAAGGAGTCCCTCCATGGCCGACTACGTCCTCGCCATCGACCAGGGCACGACCTCGACGCGCGCGATGATCTTCGACAAGTCCGGGAGCGTCGTCTCCGTCGGGCAGAAGGAGCACGAGCAGATCTTCCCCCGCGCGGGATGGGTCGAACACGACCCGCTCGAGATCTGGCGCAACACCCAGGAGGTGATCGGCCTGGCCCTCAGCCGCGCCGACATCACCCGCCACGACATCGCCGCGGTGGGTATCACCAACCAGCGCGAGACCGCGGTGGTCTGGGACAAGAACACCGGCAAGCCCGTCTACAACGCCATCGTCTGGCAGGACACGCGCACGCAGTCGATCGTCGACCGCCTCGCCGACGGCGACCCCGAGCGTTACAAGAGCATCGTGGGTCTGCCGCTGGCGACCTACTTCTCGGGCACCAAGATCGTCTGGATCCTCGAGAACGTCGACGGCGCACGCGACAAGGCCGAGGCCGGAGACCTCATCTTCGGCACGACCGACACCTGGGTGCTCTGGAACCTCACCGGCGGCACCGACGGTGGCGTGCACGCCACCGATGTCACCAACGCCAGCCGTACGCTGTTCATGGACCTCGAGACCCTCGAGTGGCGCGACGACATCCTGTCGGACTTCGGTGTTCCCCGCTCGATGATGCCCGAGATCCGCTCCTCCTCCGAGGTGTACGGCGCCGTCGAGTCGTCGTCTCTGCTGCGCGAGACCCCGATCGCCGGCATCCTCGGCGACCAGCAGGCCGCGACCTTCGGTCAGGCCGCCTACGATCCGGGCGAGAGCAAGAACACCTACGGCACCGGCAACTTCCTCATCTTCCA
Source organism: Microbacterium sp. Leaf151 (assembly GCF_001424225.1). Lineage (GTDB taxonomy): Bacteria > Actinomycetota > Actinomycetes > Actinomycetales > Microbacteriaceae > Microbacterium. Next base: position 304,189 of record NZ_LMOR01000004.1, read on the forward strand.
GACGGGTGAGGAGATCGTCCGCTCGAAGAACGGTCTGCTGACCACCCTCGGGTACAAGCTCGGGGACCAGCCCGCGCACTACGCACTCGAGGGATCGATCGCCGTCACCGGCTCGCTCATCCAGTGGCTGCGCGATCAGCTCGGCATCATCTCCTCGGCTCCCGAGGTGGAGGCCCTGGCCCGCACCGTCGACGACAACGGCGGGGTGTACTTCGTCCCGGCGTTCTCGGGGCTGTTCGCGCCGTACTGGCGCCCCGACGCCCGTGGCGCCATCGTCGGCATGACCCGCTTCGTCAACAAGGGCCACATCGCCCGCGCCGCCCTGGAGGCCACGGCCTTCCAGACCCGCGAGGTGCTCGAGGCCGTCAACGCCGACTCGGGCGTGGACCTGACCGAGCTCAAGGTCGACGGCGGCATGACCGCCAACGACGAGCTCATGCAGTTCCAGGCCGACATCCTCGGTGTGCCGGTCGTGCGTCCCGTCGTCGCCGAGACCACCGCCCTCGGTGCCGCCTACGCCGCGGGTCTCGCCGTGGGCTTCTGGGACAACCTCGACGACCTCCGCGCCAACTGGCAGGAGGACAAGCGCTGGGAGCCCGACATGGACTCCGCCGAGCGCGACCGCGAGCTGCGCCTGTGGAAGAAGGCCGTCACCAAGTCGATGGACTGGGTCGACGAAGACGTGCGCTGAGCGCATTCATCACGAACGGAACCCCGTCGGCGTCCTGCCGGCGGGGTTCCGTCGTTCGCGCACAGATAGACGCGGCAGCGCCCGGCGAGGAAGACCGGTCATCTCCTCGCGTGGCCGGGCTCCCGGCATCCGGATGCCGAGTCTCAGCGCTGCGGCTTCGGATACGCCGCGCGCATCGCGTCGGACTGCAGGTAGTCGGAGACGCCGATCAGCAGGATCGCGAAGAGGATCTGCTCGGTCACCACCCAGAACGGGTAGAGCCCGGGGATGGCCGCCAGCACAAGGGCGATGACGGGGAAGATGCGACTGAACAGCTGCAGGCGGCGGAATGCCCAGTACCACCCGGCCCGCGCCCGCCACAGGAAATAGAACAGCGTCGTGGTGATCGCCAGCACGACCAGACAGCGCATCCAGACGGCGAACCCGACGTCGTCCCCGCTGACCGTCATCACGAGGGCGAAGACCACCGTCGCCACGCCGAGGACGAACCCCAGGGCCAGCAGGAGCGTGATCGCGCGGAAGGCGCGGCGCACTTTCGGGTCGTCCGAGACCGCGACGCGGTGATCGGCCTGACGTCCGCCGGCGATCCGATCGAGACGCCGCAGGGTCGGTTCGAGCTGCATCCGCTCACTGTACGACGCCGCGATATCCCGTGCACCGACGCGCACCTCGCTCAGCCGACGGTGATCTCCGCTTCGTGTCGCACGGGGAAGTTGACCGAGTTCGCGATGAAGCACCACTCGCGCGCCTGCCGATGCGCGGCGCGCGCAGCCTCGACCATCGACTCCTCGGCGACCCGCACGCGCGGCCGCAGCACGACCTCGGTGAACGCTCCGCCGCTGTTGCCGTCCTCCTGCATCGTGCCGATCGCGTCGTCCTCGTACGCGGTGACGACGACCCCGGTCGTGGTGCACGCATGCAGGTAGGACAGCAGGTGGCACTCGCTGAGGGCCGCGAGCAGCAGCTCTTCGGGGTTCCACTTGGTGGGGTCGCCCCGGAAGGGCTTGTCGGCGGATGCCGCGATGGCCGGCTTGCCCTCGACCTCGAGGGTGACGGCGCGGTCGTAGTCGCGGTAGCCGCTCGTGCCGCTCCCCCGGTCGCCGGTCCAGGTCGAGCGCAGGCGGTAGTGATGCTCTCCGTTCATGCCCCCCAGTCTGCCCCTCCCCCGGTCTCCCACCGCGCGAGTCGCCGCAATTCGTCGCCCGACGTGCCGGATGTGCAACAGACGACGACGCCTCGCGCCGACGACGGCCACCCGCCGGCGAAGGGGTGCCGGGATACCATGGAGGGATGCCCACGCCCCCCGCTTTCGCCGAGCTCGCCGTCGTCGACCGCAACGGATTCGTCGAGTCGCGGCACCACGGTGTCGCTGTCGTCCTGGCCCCCGACGGGTCTGAGATGCTCACCCTCGGTGACGCCACGGCCGCGTTCCTCCCCCGCTCCAGCATGAAGCCCCTGCAGGCGCTCGCGTGCCTCTCAGCCGGCGTCGACCTCGCTGACGAGCGTCTCGCGATCTCGATGGCGAGTCACTGCGGCACCGAGCGGCACGCCGAGGTGGCCCGCGGCATCCTGCAATCGGCGGGACTGACCGAAGACGACCTGGGCTGTCCCGCCGCATGGCCGTCCGACGCCGCGTCGCGTGATGAGCTCGTGCGCGACCATGGCGCTCCCTCGCCTCTTCGCATGAACTGCTCGGGCAAGCACGCGGCGATGCTGCTCACGTGCGTCGCGAACGGGTGGGCGACCGAGGGGTACCTCGACACGCAGCACCCCCTGCAGGTGCACATCCGCGAGGTGATCGAACGCCTCGTCGGCGAGCGGCTGACGACCACCGCGATCGACGGCTGCGGCGCCCCGGTGTACGCCATGAGCCTCGTCGGGCTGGCGCGTGCCATCCAGCGCATCGCCACGTCGTCGGAGCGCTCGCCCTTCGCGCTGCATCGCAGCGCCGGCACCCTCGTGCGCGCCGTTCGCGAGCACCCGTGGACCATCGACGGCCCCGGTCGACCCGACACGGTGGTCATCGAGCGTCTCGGCGTCTTCAGCAAGATGGGCGCCGAGGGCGTGCAGGTCATGACGGCCCCCGACGGGACCACGGTGGCGTTGAAGATGCTCGACGGCTCCAACCGGGCGGGACACGTCGTCGCGTTGCGCTTGTTGGAGCGCGTCGGAGCGCTCGCACCCGAGGCCGTTGCCGACGTCGTCTCCCACCTGTCGCTGTCGGTGCTCGGCGGCGGCCACGAGGTCGGCGCCATCCGCTCCGCCGTCTGAGGGCGACGGCCCGGCGCTCAGATGCCGCCGTCCACCGACCTGGGGTAGGCGATCGGCTCGTCGGGCACGAGCACCTCGGTGTCGCGGTTCAGGCTCTCACCCCGGAAGAACGGCTTCGCCCCGGGGAAGGCGAACCAGATGAGCATCAGGACGAAACCGATCGCCAGCGCGCCGATCCCCACGACGAAGGTCCCGCCGATCCCGAGGAGCACGGTGTTGCCGTACTCGGGGTCGTACATGTCGATAGCGGACTGCACGAAGGCGTACGTGAGCATGAGGGCTCCGAGGAGCGGCAGGATGCCACGGGTGACGAGGTCCTTCGCCGAGCGGGTCAGCTCGCGGCGGAAGTACCAGACGCAGGCGTACCCGGTCATGGCGTAGTAGAACGCGATCGCCAGCCCCAGCGAGAGGATCGAGTCCTGCAGGATGTTGTCGCTGATCAGCGTCATGCCCACGTAGTAGACGCTCGCGACGATGCCCATCACGAGCGTCGAGAACGACGGCGTGCGGTAGCGGGGGTGCACCGTCCCGAAGCGGCGCGGCAGGGCCTTGTACGCCGCCATGGCGAGGGTTCCGCGTGCGGTGGGGAGGATGGTGGTCTGCGTCGACGACACGGCGGAGATGAGCACCGCGACGATGAGCACCCAGCCGAACGGTCCGAAGAGCCCGTCTTTGAGCGCCAGGAACACGTCATCCGCGTTCTCGGGGTTCGCAAGGCCCGCGCCGTCCTCACCGACACCGGCGTACATCATGGCAGCGACCGTCACTGTGACGTACGTGCCGAGCAGGATCACGGTCGTCAGCAGTGCCGCCCGACCGGGGATGCGCTTCGGGTCCTTCGTCTCCTCGTTGAGGGCGAGGCAGGTGTCCCATCCCCAGTAGATGAACAGGGCCAGCAGCACCGCCTCGATGAAGCCGCTGTAGTCGCTGAAGCCGAACGGGTTGAACCACGCGATGTCGAACGGGGTCGGGTTGGGTGCGGTGCCGTCGAAGAACTTCCACAGCGCCAGCACCACGAACAATGCCAGCACGAGGTACTGCACTCCGAGCAGGACGTTCTGGATCCGCTCGCCGATCTCCACCCCGCGGTAGCTGACGTAGGTCATCGCCGCGATGAAGGCGACACCCGTAGCCGTGACGAGCGGCACGTTCTCGGCGAGGGATCCGTCGCCGATCAGCGACCACAGGTAGATGCCCGCGATCTGGGAGAGGTTCGCCAGCACCACCATGCCGGCCACGGCCACGCCCCACCCGCCCATCCATCCGATCCACGGCCCGAAGGCCTTCGTGCTCCACGTGAACGTCGTGCCGCAGTCGGGCACGTCGTTGTTCAGCTCGCGGTAGGCGAAGGCGATGAACAGCATCGGGACGAACGCGATGATGAAGGCGATCGGCGCCGACGACCCCACGGCGAGCACGACGAAGCCCAGGGTGGCGACGAGGGAGTACACCGGGGCAGTGGATGCCAAACCGATCACGGTCGAGCCCCACAGGCCCAGGGTGCCGGTGGCCAAGCCCTTGCCGGCCGTGCGTTCGGGTGCAGCGGTCATGACCTGAACGTAGGAGCCGCGCCCCACCGCGGTCAAGCGGAGACTTCGGGCCCGGCGGGCCGCGAGGTCAGCCGTCGCGGCGCAGTCTCCGGCGGAGGTGGGCCGCGAGGTCAGGCGTCGCGGCGACCGACGTCGAGGACGACGATGGTGATGTTGTCGCGGCCGCCGTTCTCGAGAGCCGCGGCCATCATCGCCTCGACAGCGGCGGCGGGGTCGGAGTTGGCCTCGAGGAAATGGCGGATGCCGAAGTCGGTGAGCTCTTTCGTGAGCCCGTCCGAGCAGATCACGAAGCGGTCGCCGTCGAGGACGTCGAGCCGCAGGTAGTCGGGCTTGACGCTGTCACTCGGGCCGACCGCGCGGGTGATGACGTTGCCGTAGGGGTGGTTCTCAGCCTCTTCGGGGCTGAGCCGACCCGCGGCGATGAGTTCCTGCACGACGGAGTGGTCGGTGGTGACCTGCACGATCTCGCCGTCGCGCAGCACGTACACACGGGAGTCGCCGATGTTCAGCGTCACCCAGTGCGGCTCTTCGGTATGCGTCTCGAGGTAGACCCCGGTGAGGGTCGTGCCGGTGCCCTCGTCGGTGGTCTCGGGGTGCGAGACGATGTCTTTCACCGCACGCGACAGGGCCTTCTCGATGTTCTTCGTCGAGACCGCGCCACCTTCGACGACGGCACGCAGACGATCGACCGTGCTCGCGCTGGCGATCTCGCCGCCGAGATGACCGCCCATTCCGTCTGCGACGACGAACAGCGGGAATTCGGCGAGGACGGCGTCCTGGTTGACCTCGCGCCGCCGACCGGTGTCGGTGCCGGCAGCCCACGACAACTCCAGAGTCATCGACCCCAACGGGACGTTGCGCGTGTGGGTGGTCACCTCGGGCACGAAAGATCCTCCGGTTGGCCGACGACAGAGCCGGCGAAAGCGCACGGCCCTGTCATCCTAGTAGACGCCTGGACGCGACCCGCGAACCTCCCCTGCGCAGTCGGCCCACCGGCGGCGCGAAGCGTCCAGACGCCGACTGCACCGGCTGTTCGGACGAGCGCCGACCTCCTACCCGCGGAGCCGGTCCCAATCGGACGCCTCTGCCCACGCGACGACGAAGGGCCCCCCGCCCTGCGAGAGGCCCTTCCCCGGATCAATACTGCGGCGGTGCGGGCGGCGGAGGCGTGGTGCCCGGCGCCGGCGGAGGTGTGGAGCCGGTTGCGGGGCCACCGTAGCCGGGGCCACCGGTGCCGGTGACCTGCTGGCCGGGCTGCACCGGGACGCCGTCCCAAACGGTCTTGTCGGCGGCGATGGTGTTCGCCCAAGGTGCGGACGCGATGGCCGGGTTCCAGCGGGCGGATCCGAAGGCCAGGATGCCGAGCCAGATGAGAGTTCCGACGCCGGGGATGAGCCACAGCAGCAGCAACGGCCAGTCCTTGCCGAACTTCAGACCGATCCGCCAGGCGACCACGACGCTGGCTGCGAGCGCCACGAGCCCGAAGACGAAGCCGATCACCGGGATGTTGCTCAGAACGCTCGCGCCGACGACCACGATGAGATACGCCCACGGCGAGACATCGCCGAGCTTCGCCGCCACGAGCGTGTTGTAGATCGGCACCCAGGCGCGCCACTTGCCCTGCACGCCGGCCTTTTCGAAGATCTTCATGAGGAAGAACGACGAGATGATGTAGCCCGCGAAGATGCTGATGAGCAGCAGGGGCAACAAGACGATCAGGAATGCGAGGGCAGCGAAGCCGTTCCCGTCATCGTAGGTATAAGACGAACCACTCATGTGGATTCCTTTCCAGGCGAGTGCGCGACGAAGCGTCCGTACGCCCCGTGCGCTCACATGTTAGCGAAGCTGTGAGAACACTGAAAGACACGTTCCACCTTTACACGACGAGAGCGATCTCGCCGTCTCGACCGTCGACGATCGCCCACCCCGTCGACGTCGCCCAGGCTCGAAGCTCATGGACGTCCGCGACCGCGGGGCGGTGCGTCGCAAGTGCACGCACGAACTCTCCCTTCGCGTGCTTGTTGAAGTGGTTCAGCACACGCGCCGCTCCCTCCGACGTCGGGGTCACGACACGGACGTATGCGGACGAGACCGTCGAAGGGAGGGGCCCGAGGGCGACGTACGCCTCGGATCGGAGGTCGAGCACGAAGTCGGGGGTGGTCGCGGCCACCGCATCGCGAACCGCGTCGGCCCAGATGCGTCGGAGCGGCGGGACACCGGGGAGAGATGTACCCGCCGCCAGCCGGTACGCCGGAATCCGGTCGAGGGCTCCCACAGGCCCCAGCGGTGCTGAGTGGATGGCGACGTGCGCCCCGAGCCACGAGCGTGCCTCGTCGTCGAGGGACGCGGCATCCAGTGCGTCGTAGAGCACCCCCGTGTAGCGGTCGACGGCGGCCATCGTGGGCGCAGTGCGAAAAGCGGCGTTATCGGCGATCTCATGCCGTCGCTTCGGGCTCAGCTTGAGAACCCGTGCGGCCGCGTCCTCGTCGGCGGACAACGCGACGAGGGCGTCCACGACGGCGTCGCGGGGCTCGCGGAGGGTCGGGAAGACGAGACGGGTGGTGTCGAGCGGAGCACCCACACCTCCGGGGCGCTTGGTCTCGGACGGGGGAAGCAGGACGAGCATGTGCACTCCGGGAAAACGGCGACGCGCGCCGCCCGAGTGATCGGGCGACGCGCGTCAGCGATGAAGCGGCGTCAGGAGACGAGTGAGGCGTTTCCGGCGACGATGGTCAGCTCGTCGCTCGCCATCGACAGGAAGCCGTCCTCGGCGTTGGCCAGGATCTTCGTTCCGTCGGTGCGAGTGATGCGCACCTCGCCCTGGGCGAGGATGGCGAGCACCGGTTCGTGCCCCTGCATGAAGCCGATCTCGCCCTCGACGGTCTTGGCCACGACGAGAGACGCTTCTCCCGTCCACACCTCGGCGTCGGCCGAGACCAGGCTCACGCGCAGCGGCATGTCAGCCGTTCTCCTTCTGGATCTGCGCCCACTTGGCCTCGACGTCGGCGATGCCACCGACGTTGAAGAACGCCTGCTCGGCGACGTGGTCGAAGTCGCCCTTGACGATGGCGTCGAACGACTCGATCGTCTCCTTGATCGGGACCGTGGAGCCCTCGACGCCGGTGAACTTCTTCGCCATGTAGGTGTTCTGCGAAAGGAACTGCTGGATACGACGTGCACGCGACACGACGATCTTGTCCTCTTCCGAGAGCTCGTCGACACCGAGGATCGCGATGATCTCCTGCAGTTCCTTGTTCTTCTGGAGGATCTGCTTCACGTTGGTGGCGACGCGGTAGTGGTCGGCACCGATGTAGCGGGGGTCGAGGATGCGGCTCGTCGAGGTCAGCGGGTCGATGGCCGGGTAAAGACCCTTCGAGGCGATCTCACGTGAGAGCTCGGTCGTCGCATCGAGGTGCGCGAACGTCGTTGCCGGGGCCGGGTCGGTGTAGTCGTCGGCGGGCACGTAAATGGCCTGGAGCGACGTGATCGAGTGGCCGCGCGTCGAGGTGATGCGCTCCTGGAGCACACCCATCTCGTCGGCGAGGTTGGGCTGGTAACCCACGGCCGAAGGCATGCGACCGAGCAGCGTCGAAACCTCTGAGCCGGCCTGCGTGAAGCGGAAGATGTTGTCGATGAACAACAGCACGTCCTGCTTCTGCACGTCGCGGAAGTACTCCGCCATCGTCAGGGCCGACAGGGCAACGCGCAGACGCGTTCCCGGCGGCTCGTCCATCTGGCCGAACACGAGTGCGGTCTTGTCGAAGACACCCGCCTCTTCCATCTCGGCGATGAGGTCGTTGCCCTCACGGGTGCGCTCACCGACACCGGCGAACACCGACACACCACCGTGGTCCTGCGCGACGCGCTGGATCATTTCCTGGATCAGGACGGTCTTGCCGACACCGGCGCCACCGAACAGGCCGATCTTTCCACCCTGCACGTAGGGGGTCAGAAGGTCGATCGACTTGATGCCGGTCTCGAACATCTCGGTCTTGGACTCGAGCTGGTCGAAGCTCGGCGCCTTGCGGTGGATACCCCAGCGCTCGGTGACCTCGATGGTCTCACCGGGGACGCCGTTGAGCACCTCACCGGTGACGTCGAACACCTTGCCCTTGGTCACGTCTCCGACGGGCACCGAGATGGGGCCGCGGGTGTCGCGCACTTCCTGGCCGCGGACCATGCCGTCGGTGGGCTTGAGCGAGATGGCGCGGACGAGGTCGTCACCGAGGTGCTGGGCGACTTCGAGGGTGATCTCGGTCGACTGATCACCGATGGTGATCGTGGTCTTCAGCGCGTTGTAGATCTCGGGGATCGCGTCATGCGGGAACTCGATGTCGACGACCGGGCCGGTGACGCGCGCGACGCGTCCGACGACGGCCGCGTCGGTCTTCTCGGCGGTGAGGCTCATGGCTTCTTCTCTCCTTGGGAACTTACTTGCCGGATGCCAGGGCATCGGCGCCGCCGACGATCTCGGCGATCTGCTGCGTGATCTCCGCCTGACGCGCGTTGTTGCGCAGGCGGGTGTAGTCGGTGATGAGCTTGTCGGCGTTGTCGCTCGCCGACTTCATGGCCTTCTGGGTCGCGGCGTGCTTCGCGGCCGACGACTGCAGGAGGGCGTTGAAAATGCGGCTCTGCACGTAGGTCGGCAGGAGCGCGTCGAGCACGGTCTCGGCGTCGGGCTCGAACTCGTACAGCGGGTAGACCTCGGACTGGGACGGCGCTTCGTCCGCCTCGATCACTTCGAGGGGAAGGAGTCGCACCGATTCCGGCGACTGGGTCATCATGCTGACGAAACGGTTGTACACGAGGTGGATCTCGTCGACGCCGTCGTTCTCGCCGCCGGCCCGGTACGCCTCGAGGACGGCATCCGAGATGGCTTCCGCCGTCGAGAACTGCGGAGTGTCGGTGTCGCCCACCCATTGCGCGACGCTCGGCATGCGACGGAACTGGAAGTATCCGACGGCCTTGCGCCCGACCAGGTAGTAGACGACCTCTTTACCCTGCGACCGCAGCAGTTCGGACAACTCGAGACCCTCTCGGAGGATCTGCGAGTTGAACGCACCGGCGAGACCGCGATCGGACGTGAAGATGACCACGGCCGATCGGCGGATGTTCTCGCGCTCGGTCGTCAGCGGGTGATCGACCGACGAGTACGTCGCCACGGCGGAGACGGCGTTCGTCACGGCCTTCGCGAAAGGCGACGCCGCGCGCACACGCGCCATCGCCTTCTGGATGCGAGAGGCCGCGATGAGCTCCATCGCCTTCGTGATCTTCTTGGTCGTCTGAGCAGAAGAGATCTTCTGCTTGTAGACCCGCAGTTGTGCGCCCATGATTCCGTTCTCGTGTCGTCGCTACTCAGCGACGGCCTTTGACGATCCGCTCCTGGTTGACGTCTTCCGCCCCGGCGGCGTCGACCTTCTCGGCGCCGACGACGCTCTGGTCCTTGCCGGGTTGGAACTCCTTCGAGAAGGCATCGACGTGCTTCTCGAGCTCGGCGAGGGTGTCGTCGCCGAGCGCGTTGGTCTCGCGCAGGGTGTCGAGCACCGTCGAGTTGCGACGGAGGTAGTCGAGCAGCTCGCGCTCGAAGCGGAGCACGTCGGAGACCTCGACGGTGTCGAGCTTTCCGTTCGTGCCTGCCCAGATCGAGACGACCTGCTCCTCGACCGGGTAGGGCGAGTACTGCGGCTGCTTGAGCAGCTCGGTCAGACGCGCACCACGGGCCAGCTGACGACGCGACGCCGCATCGAGGTCGCTCGCGAACATCGCGAACGCTTCGAGCGAGCGGTACTGGGCCAACTCGAGCTTCAGCGTGCCCGAGACCTTCTTGATCGACTTCACCTGGGCGTCACCACCCACGCGCGACACCGAGATACCCACATCGACCGCGGGTCGCTGGTTGGCGTTGAACAAGTCGGACTGCAGGAAGATCTGGCCGTCGGTGATCGAGATCACGTTGGTCGGGATGTACGCCGAGACGTCGTTCGCCTTGGTCTCGATGATCGGCAGACCCGTCATCGAACCGGCACCGAGCTCGTCGGACAGCTTCGCGCAACGCTCGAGCAGACGCGAGTGCAGGTAGAAGACGTCACCGGGGTACGCCTCGCGGCCCGGCGGGCGGCGGAGCAGCAGCGACACGGCGCGGTAGGCCTCGGCCTGCTTCGACAGGTCGTCGAAGATGATGAGAACGTGCTTGCCGCCGTACATCCAGTGCTGGCCGATGGCCGAACCGGTGTAGGGAGCGAGGTACTTGAAGCCCGCGGGGTCGGAGGCCGGGGCCGCGACGATGGTGGTGTACTCCATCGCGCCGGCATCTTCGAGGGCACCCTTCACCGAGGCGATGGTCGAACCCTTCTGGCCGATGGCGACGTAGATGCAGCGCACCTGCTTGTCGACATCGCCGGACTCCCAGTTCGCGCGCTGGTTGATGATCGTGTCGATCGCGATGGCCGTCTTACCGGTCTGGCGGTCGCCGATGATCAGCTGACGCTGTCCGCGTCCGACCGGGATCATTGCGTCGATGGCCTTGATGCCCGTCTGCAGCGGCTCGTGCACGCTCTTGCGCTGCATGACGCCTGGAGCCTGGAGCTCGAGTGCACGACGACCCTCGGTCGCGATCTCACCGAGACCGTCGATCGGGTTTCCGAGCGGGTCGACGACGCGGCCCAGGTAGCCGTCACCGACGCCGACCGAGAGGACCTCACCCGTGCGGGTCACACTCTGACCCTCTTCGATACCGGAGAACTCGCCGAGCACGACGACACCGATCTCGTTCTCGTCGAGGTTCTGCGCCAGACCCAGCGTGCCGTTCGCGAAGCGAATGAGCTCGTTGGCCATCACGCCGGGAAGGCCCTCGACGTGCGCGATGCCATCGGCCGCGTCGACGACGGCGCCGACCTCGGTCGCCGCGGCGCCGTTGGGCTCGTAGGCGGTGACGAAGTCTTTCAGCGCGTCACGAATGACGTCGGGGCTGATAGAGAGATCTGCCATTGTCTTCCTTCGTTCGTGGGGCACTCGGCCCCCAGATCCACGCCCGCTCGGGCGGAAAGTCTTTAGCCGGCGATCCGCTGGCGGAGATCGGCGAGACGTGCGGACACGCTCGCGTCGATGACATCGTCGGCGACCTGCACACGCAGTCCGCCGAGCACCGTCGGGTCGATCACGGTGTTCAGCGTGACCGCTGAGCCGTATCGCGCGCTGAGGGAGTTCTGCAGGCGGGCCTGCTGGTCGTCGCTCAGCGGGGCCGCGGCGTACACGGTGGCGACGATGCGCGCACGCTGGTCGGAGACGATGCGCTCGGCCCGGCGCAGCAGGGCGCGCACCCGGCGACCGCGGGCGTGCTTCACCAGCGACGAGACGATGAGTGCGGTACCGGCGCTCGTGCGTCCATCGAGCAGCTTCGAGACGAGGTCGCCCTTCGCCGTGGCGCCGCCGAGGCGACCGCCCAGCGCAAGCTCGAGCTCGCCGTTGGAGGCGACCGTCCGTGAGAAGGCGAACAGCTCCGCCTCGATGTCGGCCGGCTCGGCGACCGAGGTCGCCTGCACCGCGAGCTCTTCGAGCCCCTCGATGAACTGGCCGGAGTTGGACCAGCGCTGTTGAGCGGCGCTGGAGAGCAGCGCAACCGTCGCCGGCTGGTACGACGGACCGAAGACCGCCGAGACGAGACCCGCACGGACAGCGGGCGGCACCGACGAGTCGGACAGCGCGCCGCTCAGCTGCGCCGAACCGCTCACGGCGGCGACGGCCGCGAACAGTTCGCGCGCGACGTCGAGGTCGACGCCCGACGTGGAGGCCAGCGCCTCCGTCGTCGCGGTCCGGGCCTGAGTGGTCGCGCTGCCCATTACTTGGCCGCCTTCTCGGAGGCCTCGAGCTCGGCGAGGAAGCGGTCGACCACGGCGTTCGCACGCGCGTCGTCGGTCAGCGTCTCGCCGATCACGTTGCCCGCGAGGTCGACCGCGAGGGTGCCGACCTCCGAGCGCAGCTGCACGAGAGCCGTCTGACGCTCGGCCTCGATCTGCGCGTGCGCGCTGGCGGTGATGCGTGCTGCCTCGGTGGCAGCCGTCTCTTTCGCCTCAGCGACGATCTTCCGACCGTCCTGCGTCGCGCCCTCACGGATCTCGCCGGCCTGCTTGCGCGCTTCGGCGAGCTGGGCGGTGTACTCCTCGAGGGCGGCCTCGGCCTGTCGCTGGGCCTCGTCGGCCTTGGCGATGTTGCCCTCGATGGCAGCACTGCGCTCGTCGAGCAGCTTCGCCATGCGCGGCAGAGCCACACGCCACACCACGACGGCGATGATGACGAAGCACACGAACGACCAGAGGATGTCGTACGCGGCAGGCAGGAGCGGGTTCTGCGCTTCCTCGCCCGCGGGCTCCGCGGCGAGTGTGACAAGAGCGTTCAGCATCCTGTCTCCTTACAGTGAGTCGAGAGCGGCCGGATCAGGTGAAGATGAAGCCGGTCGCGATACCGATGAAGGCGAGCGCCTCGGTGAAGGCGATACCGATGAACATCAGGACCTGGAGGCGGCCCGCGAGTTCGGGCTGACGGGCGACACCCTCGATCGTCTTGCCGACGACGATGCCCACGCCGATGGCGGGGCCGATGGCGGCGAGGCCGTAGCCGATCGTGGCGACGTTACCGGTGACCTGGGCGAGAACCGTAGTTGCGTCCACGGGTTTTTTCCTTTCGTTGGGTGGCTCGGCGTGCGCCGGGCCGCTCAGTGCTCTTCTGCGACCGCGAGCTGGATGTAGACCGCGGTGAGGATCGCGAAGACGTACGCCTGGAGGAAGGCGACGAAGATTTCGAACAGGGTGAAGGCGAGACCGAAGGCGAGGGATCCGGCGCCGAGCGCCGTCCACCAACCGCCGAGCCCGACGACGAAGAACTGCGTCGCCGAGAAGAACAGCACGAGCATGAGGTGACCGACGACCATGTTCATCAGCAGACGCAGCGTCAGCGTGACGGGGCGGATGATGAAGGTCGAGAGGAACTCGAGCGGGACGATGATGATGTACAGCGGCCACGGCACGCCCGAGGGCAGCAGGGCGTTCTTGAAGAAGCCGCCGGGGCTCTTCTTGATGCCCGCGTAGATGAAGGTGACGTAGGCGACGATCGCGAGCAGCATGGGCACGGCGATGACGCTGGTGCCGGCGATGTTCAGACCGGGGATGACGCCGGTGATGTTCATGAACAGCACCATGAAGAAGATGGTGGTGAGAATGGGCAGGAACCGACGCCCGTCCTTCTTGCCCAGGATGTCTTCGGCGATGTTGACGCGCACGAAGTCGAGGCCCATCTCGGCGATGCTCTGGAAGCGACCGGGGACGATCTTCATACGCCGCGTGCCGAGCACGAGGAAGAGGACGAGGGCCAGCGTCGCCAGGAACTGCACCAGGTTGATACGGGTGATCTCGAACGGCGCACCGAAGATGTACAGGCCCGGGAACGTGATGACCGCGTCGGGAAAGAACTCGGAAATAGAGGGCGGGTGGAATTCCGCACCCGCAGACGCGAGATTCGTGATCAGGGTCGCAGCTTGAGTAGTCAGCGCTGGCTCCAGCTTCGGGGCATCGGTGTGAACCGTTGCGACGATGGTCGGTGATGGTACCCGATGAGGAGACCTGGAAAAGAGTTCCGATCGCGGGTGGGTACGAATGCCACCCTATCAAACTCCCAGGCTGTCCACGTGTCGGGCCGGAGGATCCTCTCGCCGCCGGACTAATGCGCGGCGGCGGCCCTCGTCGTGGACTATGCGCCCCGCGAACTCACGCGCGGCGGTCGCTGGCGTCGGGATCGGTGGGCAGGGTGACGTCGCTGGCGCTGGGGATGCGCATGCGCATGAGCACCACGACGTCCACCGCCAGCGAGGCGAGCACGCTGATCACGAGCGCGACGTAGAAGACGACGAGGTCGACCCAATCCTGCCCCCGCAGCACGGCGATGGCGACGATGAACAGGATCAGCTTGAGCAGCCAGCCGCCGAGAACGATCCCGAAGAAGATGGGGACATAGAGCGGATCGCCGTACCACCGGTTGGCCACCAGGATGCTGGTCGCCGTCACGGCCAGGAAGATCGCGCTCACGGCGACTCCCGCCAGTGCGCTGCCGAGACCGGGCGCTCCCCCGACGGCGAAGCCGACGGCGGCGCCCACCACGAGCAGGACGGCGGTCACGATCCCGCCCCAGACCAGGGCGGTGCGCAGCACCGGCGTACTCGAAAGGGGTCGACGGGCTTCGGGCGTGGCGCTGCTCATGAGGGGGTCTCCGGTCGGATGGGTCGGGCACGACGGGTCAACCGCCGTAGACGGTGCTGTGAGGGAAGGAGTGTCAGCACGGCGCACGCGGCGACACCGGTGAGGCCGAACAGGACACCGATCAGGTAGTCGCCGGGCCAGCTCTGCTGGGTTCCGATGTACATCAGCAGGAACGCCAGGCTGACCACTGCGGTCCAGCTGTAAAAGATGAGCACCGCGTCGCGGTCGCTGTGGCCCATGTCGAGCATGCGGTGGTGGAGGTGCTTGCGATCTGGCGAGAAGGGCGACCTACCGGCCCACTGACGTCGCAGGACCGCGAGGCCGAAATCGAGCAGGGGAAGCAGCACGATCACGACCGGCAGCAGGATCGGGATGAAGGCACCGAGGAGCTGCGAACGACCGATCTTCTCGGGGTCGAGCACGGCCGGATCGAGTTGACCGGTGATGGCGATGGCCGAACTGGCCATGAGGAGTCCCAGCATGAGCGCGCCCGCGTCGCCCATGAACAGCTTCGCCGGCGTCCAGTTCATGGGCAGGAACCCCACGCACGCCCCGATGAGGACGGCGGCGATGAACGAGGCGAGGTTGAAGTAGGTGCTGGCTCCGGTGTCACGCACCAGGAGGTAGGAGTAGGCGAAGAACACGCCGTTGGCGATCAGACAGACGCCCGCGACGAGGCCGTTGAGGCCATCGATGAAGTTGACGGCGTTCATCACGACCACGAGGGCGAAGACGGTGAGCAGAAAGCTCACCCACCCCGACCCGACCGTGAGCGCCCCGATCGGCAAGGACAGGATCTGAAGTTGCCCGAACCACGCGATGATGCCGGCGGCGACGAACTGCGCGCCGAGCTTGATCATCCAGTCGAGGTCCCACAGGTCATCCGCGACGCCGACGAGCACGATGAGGAGTACGGCGCCCAGGAGCGAGAGCACCGGCACCGGGTCGGCCCAGAGTATTGCGAAATAAGGGTTGCGACTCGACAGGGCGAATGCCGCCGCGACACCCAGGAACATCGCCACTCCGCCCAGTCGGGGCGTCGGCGTCTGATGGACGTCGCGATCCCGGATGCCGGGATAGAGCTTGAACCGCAGCGCGAGCTTCCACACCACCCACGACAACGCGAGCGTGACCGCCGCCGTGAACAGGATGATGAGGAGGTATTGGGTCACGGACCCGGCGCCTCGGAATCCGGCGACGGTTCGACCGACGGCGCGATGGGGCTGACGTCGCCGTCCTCCGGGTCGGGCTCGAGCAGATCGCCGAGCACCGCACGCAGACGCTCGCGCGAGATGGCGCCTTCGCGCAGCACGCGCACCTGGGGCTCGGCACCGCCGACCAGGGTCGTGGCATCGACGATCGTCGAGGCGACGCCCGTCTCGCTGGGACCGGCGTCGAGGTAGGCGGCGACGCTGTCACGCAGCATGTCGCGGGCGGAGTCGATGTCGACGGCGGCCGCCATGCCGGTCAGGTTCGCACTCGAGACGGCGAGGGGGCCCGTCTCCTCCAGCAGCTCGAGCGTCAGCTTCTGCGCGGGCATGCGCACCGCGACCGTCCCGTGGGTGTCGCCGAGGTCCCACGACAGCGAGGGCTGAGCGGGCAGGACGATGGTCAGCCCGCCGGGCCAGAACTCGCGCACGAGGTCGTCGACGGCGGGAGGGATCTCGGCGACGAGGGCGCGCAGGGTCGCCACCCCCGGCACGAGCACGGGCGGTGGTTGCTGGCGTCCCCGCCCCTTCGCTTCGAGGAGCCCTGCGACGGCGCGCGCATTGAACGCGTCGGCGGCGATTCCGTAGACGGTGTCGGTGGGGAGCACGACGAGTTCGCCTCGGCCGATCGCCTGACGCGCGTGGCGCATCCCGGACAGCAGCTGCGACTCGTCACGGCAGTCGTAGACGGGTGACATGTCGCGCGCAAGTCTAGTCGTGCCCTGCTGAGAGCGCAGTCACGGACGAACGGCCGTCGTCGCGCGGTCGCGCATCGTCAGGTCGATGTGCGTGGCGACCGAGCGCCATCCGTCGGCGGTCAGGATGCCGCGGATCGCCTCGCCCTGCCACTCCCCGTGCTCGAGCACGATTGTGCCGCCGGGATGGGCCAGACGCAGACCCACGTGACTGAGCCGACGCACGGCATCCAGTCCGTCGGGGCCGCCGTACAAGGCCGCCGGCGGGTCGTAGAGGCGCACCTCGGGATCGCGCGGGATCGCATCGTCGGGCACGTACGGCGGGTTGGAGGCCACGACCGAGACGGTCCCGTCCAGTTCGGGGAACGCGGCCGCCAGATCGATGAAAGCGAGGGTGAGGTTGTCGGCGCCGACACGGGAGTGGTTGAGCCTGGTCCAGATGAACGCGTCGACCGAGTTCTCGGCGGCGAACACGCGCGCGTGGGGCACCTCGGTCGCCATCGCGAGGGCGATCGCGCCGCTGCCGGTTCCGAGGTCGACCGCGATGGGGGACTCGGATGCCACTCCGCGGAGCGCGTCGATCGCGAGCTGGGCCACCATCTCGGTCTCGGGCCGGGGCACGAAGACGCCCGGGCCGACCGCCAACTCGAGGGAGCGGAACGGGGCGACGCCCGTCAGGTGCTGCAGCGGCTCACGCTGGCAACGTCGGTCGACGAGCGGGGCCAGTCCCGCGGCGGCGGCGGACGGCATCCGATCTCCACGGACTGCTGCAGCCTGCACTCCCCCACGCGAGGTGTCGAGCACGTGGGCGACGAGCAGCTCGGCGTCGACCTGCGCGTCGGGGACTCCGGCCGCACCGAATCGGCGGGCGGTCTCGCGGACGACGTCGGCGACGCGAGGGGAAAAGGGCGGGGGCGAGTGCGTCTCGGGCATGACGGAACCCCAGCCTAGTAGCGCAGCGTCACACAACGATCTCGGACCCGGGCGCCTCGCCTAGGATGATCGCGTTCTGACAGACGGCGAAAGGCGCCCCATGCCCGGCATTCACCCCGACATCACTTCCGCATTCGGCGACACCCCCCTCGTGCGGTTGAACCGCGTCGCGGAGGGCACCGAGGCGCAGATCCTGCTGAAGCTGGAGTTCTACAACCCGGCATCCAGCGTCAAGGACCGCCTGGGCATCGCGATCGTCGACGCGGCCGAGGCATCGGGTGAGCTGAAGCCCGGCGGCACCATCGTGGAGTCCACCAGCGGCAACACCGGCATCGCCCTCGCGATGGTCGGGGCGGCGCGCGGGTACAAGGTCGTTCTGACCATGCCCGCCTCGATGTCGAAGGAACGCCGCATCCTGCTCAAGGCCTTCGGCGCAGAGCTCGTGCTGACCGACCCCACCAAGGGCATGTCGCACGCGGTCGACGAGGCCAAGCGCATCGTCGCCGAGACCCCTGGTGCCGTCTGGGCACGTCAGTTCGAGAACGAGGCCAACCCTGCCATCCACCGCCGCACGACGGCCGAGGAGATCCTGCGCGACACCGAGGGCAAGGTCGACTACTTCGTCGCCGGCATCGGCACGGGCGGCACCATCACGGGCGTCGGTCAGGTGCTCAAGGAGCGCGTCCCCGGCGTGCAAATCGTCGCCGTCGAGCCGGCCGACTCCCCCATCCTCACCAAGGGCCACCCCGGCCCGCACAAGATCCAGGGCATCGGCCCGAACTTCGTCCCCGCGATCCTCGACCGCGAGATCCTCGACGAGGTCATCGACGTCGAGTTCGACGACGCCATCCGCCTGGCCCGTGAAACGGCCGCAAAAGACGGCATCCTCGTCGGCATGTCGTCGGGCGCGGCCATCTGGGCCGCCCTCGAGGTCGCCCGCCGTCCCGAGGCAGCCGGCAAGAACATCGTCGTGATCATCCCGTCGTACGGCGAGCGCTACCTCTCGACGGCGCTGTACGAGCACCTGCGCGAAGACTGACGGTGGGGGTCCTCTCCCGCATCCGCGAAGACATCTCCTCCGCCAAGCTCCGCGACCCCGCGGCGCGCGGCGCACTCGAGATCGCCCTGCTGTACCCGGGGCTCCACGCCGTCTGGTCGTACCGGATCGCCCACCGTCTGTGGCGACGGGGTCTGCGCTTTCCGGCGCGGGCCCTGTCGCAGGTGACCCGGTGGCTGACCGGTGTCGAGATCCATCCGGGCGCGACGATCGGGCGGCGCTTCTTCATCGACCACGGCATGGGTGTCGTCGTCGGCGAGACGGCCGAGGTGGGCGACGACGTGATGCTGTACCACGGCGTCACCCTCGGCGGCCGGCAGCGCGAGGGCGGCAAGAGGCACCCCACACTTCATGACGGGGTCGCCGTGGGCGCCGGGGCGAAGATCCTCGGTCCCATCACCCTGGGAGCCGGGACGGTGGTCGGCGCGAACGCCGTGGTGACCCGCGACGCCCCCGCCGACAGCGTGCTCGTCGGTGTGCCGGCCAAGGCACGGATGCGCCGGAGCGGTGAAGACACCCGTGCCCTGCTGACGACCCCGGAGTACTGGATCTGACGGGAGTTCCGCGGCGCGGGTCGACCCGACCCGCGCCGTAGGCTCGATTCATGCCACGCCTGCACGATCTGTCGCTCGTCGCCCAGACCGAGGCGCTGCGCGTGGGCGAGCTCTCCCCGACCGAGGTGACCGCACATTACCTCGACCGCATCGAACGACTGGACGATCTCGGCGCGTTCGCCGAGGTGACCGCGGGCGCCGCTCGGGATCGCGCTACCTCGCTCCCGTATCCCCCGGCGGGGTCGTTGTGGAGTGTCCCCCTCGCCGACAAGGACCTCGTCGCCCGCGCCGGCGTCGCCACCCGTTACGGCTCGCGATCGCGCGTGGACCACGTGCCGACGTCATCCGATCCCCTCGCACGCGCCCTCGACGCCGCCGGTGCGGTGAACGTGGGCAAGACGAGCACGTCGGAGTTCGGGCTCACCGGGTTCACCGAGCCGCTGATCCACGCCCCCGCCCGCGATCCGTGGATGCCGTCGGCCGGCGCCGGCGGGTCGAGCGGCGGCGCGGCCGTCGCGGTCGCGGCGGGGTTCCTGCCCGCAGCGGTGGGTTCCGACGGTGGCGGCTCCATCCGCATCCCCTCCGCAACGGTCGGGGTGGTGGGATTGAAACCCTCACGGGGGCGACTTCCGATCGGTTCGGGCTTCGACTCCCCCGACGGGCTCTCCGTGACGGGCCCGATCGCCCGCTCCGCCGAGGATGCGGCACACCTCCTCGACGCTCTCGTCGGCCTGGCGCCGTTCACGTATGCCACGGCAGCACCCGGGAGCGGTCCGTTCGTCGACGCCGCACGGCGAGAGACGACCGGGCTCCGTGTGGGAAAAACCACGGTTTCCCCGTGGGACGACGACGAAGACATCCGCCTCCATCCCGACGCCCGTGCGGCGTTCGAGACGGCCTCCGCCTGGCTGAGCGACAGCGGACACGACGTGGAGGATGCCGCGTGGCGTCCGCGGGGCTACGCCGCACTCTTCCGAGTGCTGTGGCGCGCGAGCGCGGCGCGGATCCCCCTGAGCCACGAGGATCTCGCCCTCGTCGAGCCTCTCACCGCCTGGCTCGTGCAGGAGGGTCGACGTCTGTCTGCGCTCGACCTGCTCGACGGCCTGGCGGCGGCCCGGGCGTTCGAGCGGCGAACGGTCACGGACTTCTCGGCGTTCGACGCGGTACTCACCCCCGCCCTCGCGCAGCCGCCGCAGCCGATCGGGACGTATGAGGGGCACTCGCCCGAGCGCACGTTCGCGATGCAGGTCGAGTACGCGCCCTACTCCAGCTTCGTCAACGTCGCGGGTCTTCCCGCGGTGACCGTGCCCCTCACGATGGATGCCACCGGCCACCCGGTCTCAGTCCAGCTCGTCGGCCGTCCGGGCGGCGAAGCGACGCTGCTCGCTCTCGCCGCGCAGCTCGAAGGGCGTCGGGGGCCACTCCCCCACCCGCCGGTCTGGAGCGCCTGACGAGGACGAGCGGCGCCTTGCGGGCGGCGCGACCGGAGCACCCTCGGGCGCACGGGCCGGCGGCGACGACGACCACTGTTCGCCGAGGCCGACGCGGCTCGTGCTCGTGCTCGTGCTCGTGCTCGTGCTCGTGCTCGTGCTCGTGCTCGTAACGCGAGACTGCTTCGAGGGGTAGAGGTCGCCATTGTTAGCGGAAACAATTTGCGCTAGCCTGAGCGGCGCCATAACTTCCGAACCGGGCTCGATGCCGAACCCGTGGAGCACGAGTCGATGCCGACCGGCTTCCGAAAGGACACCCATGCCGTCTGATCACACGCCCGTTCGAGCGAGGCGCACGCGCCCGTCGCGCCGGATACTCGCCGTCTCGCTCGCCGTCGCGAGCCTGGGAGCGATGCTGACGCCCGCGTCGGCCGCGATCGCGGCCGAGACGGTGCCGGCACCGGTCCTCGAGTACACCTTCGATCAGATCGACGCCCGCCCGGCCAACGGCGCCGTGATCGCTGACAGCGCCCCCGGCAACCACGCCGGAACGGTCGTGAACGGCGGCGCGACGAGCGTCTCAGGGCCGAGCGGCGCCGCGGGCGACATGGCGCTGTCGCTGCCCGGCGGGGCCAGCACCGCCGCGGCGCCGCACGTGCGCATCGCCCCGGGCCTCATCCCCGCAGGAACGGCCGACGTCACGATGTCGGCATGGATCCGGTGGACCGGCGCACCGCAGTGCACCTGGCCGTTCACGCTCGGCTCCAGCGTCGATGCGCACATCCTCGCGACCACGCAGTGCGGCAGTTCCGGCTACGGCGCCATCAAGAACGGCTCCGAGATCCGCGCGTCGGGCACCGCCCCGGTCGCCGCCTCGCGCTGGGTGCACATGGCGGTCGTCGTCACCGGCGGCAAGACCGTCCAGACCTTCCTCGACGGCGCCCTGGTCGGTCAGGCCGCGACGACCTACAACGCGTCGGCGGCGATCGGCAGCTCCACCTTCTCGGGCTACCTCGGCAAGTCGTTCTACGGACCCGATGCCTACTGGGCCGGCGCCATCGATGACGTGAAGGTGTGGACCTCGGCTCTCTCCGCGGGCCAACTGCAGCAGACCGAGGGCGATGTGCACGTGGGCATCGCGCGGGGCGACGCGGCCGTCTCGCTCGGCGACACCTCCAACGTCACCTCCGACCTGACGCTCCCGACCACCGGTGCGGGTGGCTCGAGCCTCACGTGGACCTCGAGCAACCCCGCTGTCGTCAGCACGACCGGAGCGGTCATCCGCCCGACCGCCGGTGCCGGCGATGCCAGCGTCGTTCTGACGCCCACCGCCACCCACGGTGGCACCGCTGTCACCGGATCGAGCATCACGGTGAAGATCCCGGCGTACGCCCAGGGTGACAGTGCACAGGCCGAACTGGCCCGCGCCGTCGCCGACGGCGTAGCCGCTGATGCTGCCGTGGCAGGGCCGATCCGCGGCAGCGTCACGCTGCCGACGACCGGTGCCGACGTGGCCGCCACCGCTACGCGCTCGGGAGCGGCGAACGCCGCCATCGCGTGGTCTTCGTCGAACGAAGCGGTCATCTCAACGACCGACAAGGGCACGGCCCCGAACGTCGTCGCCAAGGGCGCCGTCACGCGCCCTGCCGCCGACACGCAGGTCACGCTGACGGCGACGATCACCGTCAACGGCACCGCGCCGCTCGTTCGGACACTCGTGCGCACCGTTCCCGCCGCGGCCCCCGTCGCAGCCAGCGACCTGGACGCGTACCTCTTCGCGTACTTCACCGGCGACAGCATCCAGGGCGAGAAGATCCGCTTCGCGACCTCTGACGGCAACGATTCGCTGCGCTGGAAGACGCTCAACGACGCGCAACCCGTCCTCAGCTCGACCAAGGGCACGACGGGCCTGCGCGATCCCTTCATCCTGCGATCGAAAGAGGGCGACCGGTTCTTCCTTCTGGCCACCGACCTGTCGGTCGGCACCTCCGGCTGGGGCGGCGCGACGAACCGCGGCAGTCAGCACCTCGAGATCTGGGAGTCCACCGACCTGGTCAACTGGGGCGAGCAGCGTCACGTCGAGGTCAACCTGCCCAATGCGGGCATGACCTGGGCCCCGGAGGCGATCTACGACGAAAGCATCGAGGCCTACACCGTCTACTGGACGTCTTCGCTCTTCACGGACGGCGCCGCCCGTAACGTCGCCGACGGAAACGGACCGCAGATCCTCATCTCGACGACCCGCGACTTCCGCGATTTCGCCACCCCCCGGCCGTGGTTCAAGGCCGCGGACGTACCCGGGCTGAACGCCGGCAACGGACTGATCGACTCCACCGTGCTGAAGGAGGGTGACACCTGGTACCGCTTCACCAAGGCCACCCAGACCAGCGGCTGCGCTTCACCCGACATCATCGCGCAGAAATCGACCGACTTGCGCGCCACGACGGCATCCGGTGCCTGGTCGCTCATCGACACCTGCATCGGCCGCACCGCCGGCACGCCCGAGGTCGAAGGTCCGGAGATCTTCAAGGCCAACGAGGGCGACCGCGCCGGGTACGAGTACTTCCTCTGGGTCGACAACTACGGCGGACGAGGGTACATCCCCCTCGGGACGAACTCGCTCGAGGGTGACATCCAGTGGACGATCCCGAACAGCTTCTCGCTGCCGGCCTCACCCCGCCACGGCTCGATCCTCGCCATCACGGCGCAGGAGCGCGACACCCTCGCCGCGAAGTGGAACCCGTCGCTGCTCGTCACCTCGATCGACCCGGTCGCCGCGACCGCGCAGGCCGGATCCGCCGACGTCACGCTTCCCGGAACCGTGCAGGCCACCTTCAAGGACGGGCACCGCGAGACCGTCGCGGTGACATGGGACAAGGCCGACCTGTCGTCGTTGAAGAAGGCCGGCGACACCGTCCAGGTGCGCGGACAGCTCGCCAACTCGGCTGGCACACCCGCGATCGCGACCATCACCGCCACGGCTCCCCCGGGACCCGCCGTGAGTGCCGTGGCATCCGCCCGGTGCGTTGCGGGGAAGGTCGTCATCACCACGCGAGCGACCAACGACAGCGACGCCGTCGCCGATCTCACCGTGAACACGGCGTGGGGCGGCAAAGCGCACACCGCCGTCGCCCCCGGTGCCTCGGTCTCCACGGCAACCACCGTGCGCGCCTCGACGGTCGTGGCCGGCTCTGTCGAGGTGACGGCCACGGACGGGTCGGGTTCGCGCACGATCACCGCCGCCTACGCTGCCATCAGCTGCCGCTGACGAGCACGCACCGAGACGGTGCGTGAGGGGGGAGGGCCCGCGGGCCCTCCCCCCTCCGTCACCTCTGCCGGGTGAACGGGTCGGGCTCCGCGGGGGCGCCCGACGGCCCCGACGCGCATCGAGGTGCGAAAGGTACGTCGCTTCGGACTCCCCCGTCTCCGACGGACGGCGGCCGGTTGGTCACCCGTCGGCCAGTGCCGCGAGCCGCGCCTCTTCGTCGGCGGTGATGGCCGACTCGATGATCGGGCCGAGGGCACCGTCCATCACCTGGTCGAGGTTGTACGCCTTGTAGCCGGTGCGGTGGTCGGCGATCCGGTTCTCGGGGAAGTTGTAGGTGCGGATGCGCTCGGAGCGGTCCATGCCGCGGATCTGCGACTTTCGCGCGTCGGCGGCGACAGCGTCGCGCTCCTCCTGCTGTTTGGCGAGCAGGCGCGCACGCAGCACACGCATACCCGCCTCGCGGTTCTGCAACTGCGACTTCTCGTTCTGCATCGATACGACGATGCCCGTGGGCACATGCGTGATGCGCACCGCAGAGTCGGTCGTGTTGACCGACTGCCCTCCGGGACCCGACGAGCGGAAGACGTCGATCTTGAGGTCGTTGGGGTCGATGCCGACCTCTTCGGGCTCGTCGACTTCGGGGAAGACGAGCACACCGGTCGTCGAGGTATGGATGCGGCCCTGCGACTCCGTCGCCGGCACGCGCTGTACGCGGTGCACGCCGCCCTCGTACTTCAGGTGCGCCCACACGCCTTGCGCCGGGTCGCTCGAGGAGCCCTTGATCGCGACCTGGACGTCCTTGTATCCGCCCAGATCGCTCTCGGTGCGCTCGAGCAGCTCGGTCTTCCACCCCATGGACGCCGCGTACTGCAGGTACATGCGCAGGAGGTCGGCCGCGAACAGGGCGCTCTCGGCCCCGCCCTCACCGCCCTTGATCTCCATGATCACATCACGCGCATCGTCGGGGTCGCGCGGGATGAGCAGGCGCCGCAGACGCTCCTGCGTCTCGACGACCCGCTGCTCCAGCCCCGGCACCTCGTCGGCGAACGCGTCGTCCTCGCGAGCCAGTTCACGCGCCGCATCCAGATCATCGGAGGCCGAGACCCACGTCTCATGGGCGGAGACGATGCGCGACAGCTCCGCATAGCGCCGGTTGACGCGCTTCGCGCGTCCCGCGTCCGCGTGTACGGCGGGGTCGGAGAGCTCCTCCTGGACGGCTTTGTGCTCGTCGAGGAGCCCTCGGACCGACTCGAACATCGCGGGCACCGACATCGCGCTGGCGGCCGGGGTCAGCGGATGCTGTTGTCGTCACCGCCGCGCGCGGGCGCCGGGATCGACTTCTGCATCTGCACGAGGAACTCGACGTTCGACTGGGTCTCTTTGAGCTTGCCGAGCACGACCTCGAGGGCCTGCTGGGGCTCGAGGCCGGCCAGGGCGCGGCGGAGCTTCCAGGTGATCTTGACCTCGTCGTTCGACAACAGCATCTCCTCGCGGCGGGTGCTCGACGCGTTGACGTCGACGGCCGGGAAGATGCGCTTGTCGGCGAGCTGGCGGTTCAGACGAAGCTCGCTGTTGCCGGTGCCCTTGAACTCCTCGAAGATCACGTCGTCCATCTTCGAGCCGGTCTCCACCAGCGCGGTGGCGAGGATCGTGAGCGATCCGCCGTTCTCGATGTTGCGTGCGGCACCGAAGAAGCGCTTGGGCGGGTACAGCGCGGAGGCATCGACCCCGCCGGACAGCACGCGGCCCGAGGTCGGGGCGGCGAGGTTGTACGCGCGACCCAGACGGGTGATCGAGTCGAGCAGCACGACGACGTCGCGGCCGAGCTCGACCAGGCGCTTCGCGCGCTCGATGGCGAGCTCGGCGACCGTGGTGTGGTCTTCGGCCGGCCGATCGAACGTCGAGGCGATGACCTCGCCGCGGACTGTCCGCTGCATGTCGGTGACCTCTTCGGGGCGTTCGTCGACGAGCACGACCATGAGGTGGACCTCGGGGTTGTTCGTGGCGATCGCGTTGGCGATCTGCTGCAGAACGATGGTCTTGCCGGCCTTCGGAGGCGCGACGATCAGCCCGCGCTGGCCCTTGCCCACCGGGGCGACCAGGTCGATGATGCGCTGCGTGAGCTTCTCAGGGCCGGTCTCCAGGCGCAGACGCTCCTGGGGGTAGAGGGGGGTGAGGTTGTTGAACTCCACACGGGCGGCGGCGTCGTCGACCGACAGGCCGTTGACGGAATCGACCTGCACGAGCGCGTTGTACTTCTGACGCCCCTGCTGCTCGCCCTCGCGCGGCTGCTTGATGGCGCCGACGACGGCGTCACCCTTGCGCAGGTTGTATTTCTTGACCTGGCCGAGCGAGACGTAGACATCGCTGGGGCCCGGCAGGTAGCCGGTGGTGCGCACGAACGCGTAGTTGTCGAGCACATCGAGCACGCCGGCGATGGGGACGAGCACGTCGTCCTCGCCGATCTCGGTCTCGAACTCATCGCCCGTGGTGCTCTGGCCGCGGCGCTTGTTGCGCTGACGGTTGCGGCTGTTCGCCGCGCCCTGCTGCTGCTGGGCCTGCTGACCGCTCTGCTGCGCATTGTCGCGCTGCGAACCACCGCCCTGCTGACCGTTATCGCGCTGACCGCTCTCGCGCTGACCGCTCTCTCGCTGACCGTTCTCGCGCTGGCCGCCCTGCTGCGCGTTGTCACGCTGCGACGCGCCCTGCTGGCCGCCCTCGCGCTGGCCACCCTGCGTGGGCGCGTCGGCGTCGTCGGAGCCGGCTTCGGGCTTCTCTGCGGCGGCGTCGGGCTTGTTGCGGTTGCGGTTGCGCGAGCGGCTTCGGCCACGACCACGAGCGGGGGTCTCATCGTTCTGCTCGGCGTTGTCGGAGGCGGCGTTCTCGCCGTCGTTCGCCACGGCCTCCGCCACGGGCTCCGCCGCATCGGGGGCACCGGATTCTTCGATGGCGGCGTCCGCGATCGGTGCGTCGGTGCTCGGTGTGTCGGTCGCCTCGGCGACGACCGGCGTCTCCTCGGAAGACGCTGCGTCCTCGGCGACGTCGGCCGCGGTCGTGACGGGGGTGGTCGACGTCTCGTCCGACGCGGCGTCGGCCGGAGCCTCGACGTCGGTGCCGGCCTCGGCGGCAGCGGCCTCGGCGGCAGCGGCCTCAGCGGCAGCGGCCTCGGCGGCAGCGGCTTCAGCGGCCGCCTTCTCCTTGGCGGTGGCGGTCGTCGCACGACGGGGGGCACGCTTGCGCGGGGCGCGTGCGGGCTTCTCCGCCGGGGCGGCCTCCTCGGGTGCAGACTCGGCAGCGGGCTCGGCAGTCGGCTCCACCGCGGGCGCGGCGTCGGCGGATGCCGTCTCGTCTGCCGGAGTCACCGCGTCGTCGGCCGCAGCGTCGGCTTCTGCTGCAGGGCCGTCGGCGACGAGAGTGTCGTCGGCGAACAACGCCTCGGGCTGCGCATCGGCGGCCGCGGTGTCCGGGGCGTCCGTGCCCTTGGTCGTCGCGGTGTCGACCGTGCTCGGCTCGGTGTCGGTGTCCGGCGTTGCGGTGCCCTGCGCGTCAGCCGTGGGCTGCTCTTCGGCGGGGATCTCGGCGCCCTCGGGCGCGTCGACGGAATGGGTCTCGGAGATGGACTCCACGAGTGCTCCTCAGAATGAAACGTGTCAGATCGCGCTTCGCCGTGCAGATCGCAGACGAAGAGACACCAGCGGTTCGGGAGATTGCAGCCGATACCGGGTTCGCGATGTGTTGCGGATTTCGCAGGTGGTGCAGAGGCTCAGATTCGCGAACTTACGCGGAACCCTCTGCGTTTTTCACTGTACCACCCTTGACGTCGACGGCGAGCATGAGCGCCTGCCACGGGGTGTCGACCACGGATGCCATGAGATCAGCGGCTTCGAGTCGCTGCCCGGGTCCGTCGGCGAGGACCAGAACGCTGGGGCCCGCCCCCGAGACCACGGCCGCGTATCCCTCGGCACGGAGCGCTCGAACGAGCCGGTCGGTCTCGGGCATGGCCTGCGCGCGGTAGTTCTGGTGCAGCTTGTCTTCGGTGGCCGCCATGAGCAGTTCGGGGCTCTGCGTCATCGCGGCTATCAGCAGGGCCGAGCGCGAGACGTTGAACACCGCGTCCTCGCGCGGGACCTGCAGGGGCTGCAGGCTTCGGGCGACGGCCGTCGACATCGTGAAGCCCGGCACGAACACCAGCGGCGACACGCCACGGTGGACGATCAGCTGCTTGTGCTGCGGGCCGGCGGCATCCATCCACGCGATCGTCAGACCGCCGAAGAGGCCCGGTGCGACGTTGTCGGGGTGCCCCTCCAGTTCGGTGGCCAGGCGCAGCAGGTCGACGTCGCTGAAGGCGACCTCGCCCTCGAGCAGACCCTTCGCGGCGAGGATGCCGGCGACCACGGCGGCTCCCGACGAGCCCATGCCGCGCCCGTGCGGGATGACGTTGTGCGCGGTCAACCGCAGCCCCGGGAGGGTGCGGCCGACCGACGCGTACGTGTGCGCCATCGCGCGCACCACGAGGTGCGACGCGTCGCGCGGCACGTCGGCCGTGCCCTCGCCCGCGACCTCGATCTCGAGGCCGTCGCCCTCGATCTGCTCGACGGTGAGATCGTCGTACACGCTCAGCGCCAAGCCGAGGGTGTCGAAGCCGGGCCCGAGGTTCGCGCTCGTAGCGGGAACGCGGACCGCGACTCGGCGACCGGGGCCTGAGCTCACGCGGTCACCGGCTGCAGGTCGAGCACCGAGGCGACCTCCGAGGTGGTCGCGTCGACGACGGTGGGCTTCACGTCGGTGCCGTCGGCCTTGCGAAGCGCCCACTGCGGGTCCTTGAGACCGTGACCGGTGACGGTCAGCACGACCTTCGCGCCGGCCGGGACGATCCCCGCCTCCGCGCGGTCGAGCAGGCCCGCAACGCTGATCGCCGATGCGGGCTC
Organism: Microbacterium sp. Leaf151; assembly: GCF_001424225.1. Classification (GTDB taxonomy): domain Bacteria; phylum Actinomycetota; class Actinomycetes; order Actinomycetales; family Microbacteriaceae; genus Microbacterium. The sequence continues at coordinate 333,021 of NZ_LMOR01000004.1, forward strand.
GACGAAGACGCCGACCTCGCCCGCGAGGATCTTCTGCGCCTCGAGGATGCCATCGTCGTCGATCGCGCCGAACCAGCCGTCGGTGGCGTCGCGCGCCTCGAGCGCGAGGTCCCACGACGCGGGGTTGCCGATGCGGATGGCACTGGCGATCGTCTCGGGGTTCTTCACGACCTCGCCGCGCACGAGCGGCGCGGAACCGGCGGCCTGGAAACCGAACATGCGGGGCACGCGGGTGGCGACGCCGCGGGCGGCCTCTTCCCGGTAGCCGCGCGAGTACGCGGTGTAGTTGCCGGCGTTGCCCACGGGGATGAAGTGGAAGTCGGGGGCATCGCCCAGCTGCTCGACGACCTCGTACGCGGCGGTCTTCTGCCCCTCGATGCGGTCGGGGTTGACCGAGTTGACCAGGTGCACCGGGTAGTGGTCGGCGAGCTCGCGCGCGATCTCGAGGCAGTCGTCGAAGTTGCCGCGGATCTGGATCAGACGACCGTTGTGGGCGACCGCCTGGCTCAGCTTGCCCATCGCGATCTTGCCCTCGGGCACGAGCACGGCGGCGGTGATGCCGGCGTGGGCGGCGTAGGCCGCGGCCGAGGCTGAGGTGTTGCCGGTCGAGGCGCAGATGACGGCCTTCGCGCCGTGCTCGACGGCGCGCGAGAGCGCGACCGTCATGCCGCGGTCCTTGAAGGAGCCCGTCGGGTTCATGCCCTCGAACTTCACCCACACGTCGGCGCCGGTACGACGCGACAGGGCCGGGGCGGGGATGAGGGGCGTGCCGCCCTCGCCGAGGGTGACGACGGTGGAGGCGTCGGTGACGCCCAGACGGTCGGCGTATTCGCGGAGGACTCCGCGCCAGAGATGAGCCATGTTCAGTTCCCTTCCACGCGCAGCACGGAGACCACGCGCTCGACGACGCCGCTCGCGGCGAGACGCTCGACGGTCTCGCTCAGGTCCTGCTCACGGGCCTTGTGTGTTCCGATGACCAGACGGGCCGAGCCCGCTGCGGTCGATGAGCCTGTCGCAGCGCCCGTTTCTCCGGCATCCGGAGAAGCCTCGATCACGGTCTGCTCGACGGTCGCGATCGACACGCGACCCTCGCTCAGGATGCCGGCGACCGTGGCGAGCACGCCCGGCTTGTCGTCGACCTCGAGGGTGATCTGGTACCGCGTGATGACGCGCCCGATCGGCACGGCGGGGAGGTTCGCGCGGGTCGACTCCCCCACGCCCACGCCACCCGCGATGTGCCGACGCGCAGCCGAGACGACGTCGCCGAGTACGGCGGACGCCGTCTGTACGCCGCCGGCGCCGGCGCCGTAGAACATCAGGTCGCCCGCGGCCTCGGCCTGGACGAACACGGCGTTGTTCGCGCCGTGGACGCTCGCGAGCGGGTGCGCGCGGTCCACGAGGGCCGGGTACACGCGCACCGAGATCGACTCCGTGCCACCGTCTTCGGCGGCGAGGCGCTCGCACACGGCGAGCAGCTTGATGACGTAGCCGGCGTGACGAGCGGACTCGATCATCGCGGCGTCGACCGAGGTGATTCCCTCGCGGTGCACGGCATCCAGGGGAACCGCGGTGTGGAACGCGAGGCTCGCCAGGATGGCAGCCTTCTGCGCGGCGTCGTAACCCTCGACGTCGGCGGTCGGGTCGGCTTCGGCGTAGCCGAGCGCCTGCGCCTGGGCCAGCACGTCGGCGAAGTCGGCGCCCTCGGTGTCCATACGATCGAGGATGTAGTTGGTGGTGCCGTTGACGATGCCCATGATCCGCACGACGCGGTCGCCGGCGAGGGAGTCGCGCAGGGGCCGGATGATGGGGATGGCGCCGGCGGCGGCGGCCTCGTAGTAGACCTCGGCGCCGACCTGGTCGGCGGCCTCGAAGACCTCGGAGCCGTGGGTGGCGAGCAGCGCCTTGTTCGCGGTGACGACGTCGGCGCCCGAGGCGATCGCGTGCAGCACCTGCGTCCGCGCGGGCTCGATGCCGCCCATCAGCTCGATGACGATGTCGCTGCCGACGATGAGCGTCTCGGCATCCGTGGTGAAGAGTTCGCGGGGCAGCTCGACGTCGCGCTTCGCGTCGAGGTTTCGCACCGCGATGCCGGCGAGCTCGAGCTTCGCGCCCGCGCGGTCGGCGAGTTCGTCGCCGTGTCTGAGCAGCAGGTCGGCGACCTGGGAGCCGACGGCGCCGGCGCCGAGGAGCGCCACGCGCAACGTGCGGTAGTCGGTCATGCGGTTTCTCCGTGGGGTGTGTCGGTATCGGATGCCGGGACTCCGGCGTCGCGGGCGAGCAGATCGTCGACGGTCTCGCCGCGGACGATCACGCGCGCCTCGCCCCCTCGCACCGCCACGACGGGCGGGCGCGGGGTGTAGTTGTAGTTGCTCGCGAGCGAGAAGCAGTAGGCGCCGGTCGCGGGGACGCCCACCAGATCGCCGGGCGTGACGTCGGCGGGGAGGTACTCGGCATCCACCACGATGTCTCCCGACTCGCAGTGCCGACCGACGACCCGCGACAGCGCCGGGGCGACATGACTCGTGCGCGAGACGATGCGCGCCGAGAAGTCGGCTCCGTACAGCGCCGGGCGGGCGTTGTCGCTCATGCCGCCGTCGACGCTGATGTACGTGCGATCGAGACCCTCGGCCGCCGTGACGGTTTTGACTGTGCCCACCTCGTACAGCGTCACGCCCGCCTGAGCGACGATGATGCGTCCGGGTTCGGTGGCGATGTCGGGCATCGGGATGCCGCGCACCGCGCACTCGTCGGCGATGGCATCCAGGATGCCGTCGGCGATCTCTTCGATGGGTCGGGGATCGTCGACCGAGGTGTAGGAGATGCCGAACCCGCCGCCGACGTTGATCACCGGGATCTCTCCCCCGGCGAGCAGGTCGGCGTGCAGGTCGACCAGGCGCGCGGCCGACTCGCGGAACCCGGAGGAGTCGAAGATCTGCGACCCGATGTGCGCGTGCAGGCCCACGAATCGCAGGCTCGGCAGCTCGCGGATGCGGGCGACGGCGTCGGCCGCCCCCTCGAGCGAGAAGCCGAACTTCTGATCCTCGTGCGCCGTGGCCAGGAACGCGTGGGTCTCGGCGTGGACGCCGGTCCGCACCCGCACGAGCACGGGCTGCACCACACCGCGGCGGTCGGAGATGGCGGCGAGCCGCTCGATCTCGATGGGGCTGTCGACCACCACCGACCCGATGCCGACCTCGACCGCGCGCTCGAGTTCGCCCACGCTCTTGTTGTTGCCGTGGAAGCCGAGGCGCGCGGGATCTGCGCCGCCGGCCAGGGCCACCTCGAGCTCACCGCGGGTGCAGACGTCGACGGCGAGTCCCTCATCGATGACCCACCTCACGACCTCCGTCGAGAGGAACGCCTTGCCCGCGTAGTACACGCGTGCCCGGATGCCGTGGCGTGCGGCCGCGGACTCGAACGCCGCGCGGGCGCGACGCGCGTGGGCGCGCACCTCGTCCTCGTCGAGGACGTAGAGCGGGGTACCGAAACGGTCGCGCAGGTCGAAGACCGAGACCCCGCCGATCTCGACGGACCCGCCGTCGACGCGTCGAGCGGACGCAGGCCAGACAGGGGCGACGAGCTCATTCGCTTCGGCCGGGGCGACGAGCCACTCGGGCACGAGCGCGGAGTGCGAGGCGGACACAGGGGGACCAATCGGGTTTGCGGCGACGCGACGGCCGCGGATCACGGCTCCACCCCTGCGGAGAGTCACGCGAGGGTGTTCCTTGCAGTCTAGGGCACGGCATATGCCCCTCCCCTCCCGTGCGGCGTCCGCGGCCGCCCCCGCGCCCGGCGACCACCCCGACGCGTCGTCGGTGCGCGGGACGACGCTCGGTGGACGAGGGCGCCGGTGGTTCCGTCGCGGCTACGGGCGCCGCCCCCTCCGAAGGGGTGAGGGCGACTGCCTCGACGGATGACGAATCGGGTGATGGCGGGGCGGGTCGCGGCGCGTGACGCTCAACGCTGGCCGTCGAGTGCGCGGGGGCACCATACGGTGTCGACGTGACGTCGCCCCTCTCCTCTCCGCTCGCCGTCGACGCCGTCGGCGTGCGCGTCCGCATCGAAGTCTCGGGTCTGTCGTCCGCCGACCGCGAGTCGGTCACGCGCGCCTGGGCGGACGCCCGCGTCGGCGATCACGCCCCGGCGGACGTCACGGTGGTCCCGGTCTCCCGTGACGGCGAGGGGCAGATGCTGTCGGATCTGTCGAGCATGGTCACCCAGGCGGCGATCGAGGCCCGGCGAGGCGACGCGTGGATGCTGCATGCGGCCGGGCTCGCGGCCCCCGACGGCGGCGTGGTCGTGCTCGTCGGGCCGTCAGGCGCCGGCAAGACCACCGCTACACGGGTACTCGCACGGTCGTGGGGCTACGTCTCCGACGAGACCATCGGGATCGAGTCCGACACACGCATCTCCAGCTACCGCAAGCCGCTCTCGGTCATCACGGAGGGACAGGGCTACAAGGTCCAGCACGCTCCTCGCGACCTGGGCCTCCTGCCCCTCCCGGCCGCACCGCTACGCGCACGCCGCGTCGTGCTCCTCGACCGCGACAGCGCCCACACGCGAGCGCGCCTCGTCCCCATTCCCGCGTCCGAGGCCCTCGTCCTCCTCGCGCCGCACTCAAGCGCCCTCGCCTCGATGCCGCACCCCTTGCGCACCATCATGAGCGTGCTCGCGCGAACGGGCGGCGCACTCCGAGCCCAGTACGCCGAGGCGGAGCAGCTCGTCGCCCTGGTGGACGAGCTCATGTCCGAGGCACTCGACTACTCCCCCACGGCCACCGAGCCCCCGTCCCACGCTGTCGTTCCGTCGACCGTCCCCGGGTCGTCGAACGGGGTGGTCAGACGCTACCGCCGCGGCGCCGTCGTCGACTCCTGCGCGCTGCCCGACGACCGAATCGCGCTTCTGTCGGCGGAGCCCGACGGCCGGGGCACGCTGCGCATCCTCGCCGGTGCCGCCCCCGCGCTGTGGCTCGCCGCAGATGATTCCACCCGCGACGACCTGCTGAACGCGGCGACCGGCGGCGCGCCCTATGACGAGGCGGCCCGCGCAGTGGACGACGTCCTGAGTCAGCTCGTCGAGGCCGGACTGCTCACCGTCACCCGATGAACGACAGCGACGCTGCGATCAGCCGCAGGTGCCGTCGACCTGCAGAGCCGGATCGCTGACGATGGCGCCGGCGATGTCGAACGTGGCCACCAGGTCCTGACCTTGCACGCTCGCGGACGTCAACGTCAGCCCCGCCGGCAACCGGTCGGCGATGCACAGGCGCGACGTCTGCAGGATGCCGTCGGCGACACCACCGAATTGACCGCGGAGGGTGTCGGCGTCGAGCACGTTGCCCGCGACCTGGAACGACGACGGCGTCAGTGTGAGATCGCCTTCGGCCGCGCCGGGTGTTACGGCGACACCGACCGGGATGCCGATGCCGAACAGCGACAGCGACGTCTCGAACGTGACGTCCGGCGCGGCGACGTCGATCGTGCCGGCGGGGAGGTCCGGAAGCTCTGCGAGCAGCGCCCGCACCTGCTCCTGATCGAGGCGGACGGAGGCGGTTCCCCCTTCGGCGGGCGATCCGGCCGAGACCGGCACACCGCGCAGGTCGACGCGCACATCGCCGGTGATCGGCCCCAGGGTGACGTCGTCGGAGGCCACGGCGACCTCGTCGAGGCGCCCCCCGATCACCTGCGGCAGAACGAGGCCGGCCACCTGCACGTCGACGTCCTGGTCGTCGGGCAGCCCGACGTTGGACACGACGAGGGAGCGCACCGTGCTCGTGACGACCGAGCGCGCGATGAACTCAGCGGCGACGACCGCGGCTGCCAGCAGCACGACGACCACGACGATCACCGCGATCCAGCGACCGGTCTTCCGGCCCGACGAGGGGCGGGGCGTCGTGGCATCCGTCATCGTCACATCCGTTCCGGAGCGCTCACGCCGAGCAGGGTGAGGCCGTTGCGCAGTACCTGACCGGTCGCGTCATTGAGCCAGAGGCGCGTGCGGTGCACCGACTCGACAGACGCGTCACCGAGCGGGATGACGCGGCAGTTGTCGTACCAGCGGTGGTAGAGGCCCGCGAGCTCTTCGAGGTAGCGCGCGACACGGTGCGGCTCGCGCACCTCGGCGGCGAAGGCCACGATGCGCGGGAACTCCTGGAGGGCACCCAGCAGGGCCGACTCGGTCTCGTGGTCGAGCAGCTCGGGGGCGAACTCCGAGCGGTCGACCCCGGATGCCGCGGCATTGCGCGCGACGTTGTGCGTGCGGGCGTGGGCGTACTGCACGTAGAACACGGGGTTGTCGTTCGTGCGCTTCTGCAGCACGTCGAGGTCGATGTCGAGATTGGAGTCGGCCGAACTGCGCGTCAAGGCGTAGCGGGCGGCATCCACCCCGACGATCTCGACGAGGTCTTCGAGGGTCACCACGGTGCCGGCGCGCTTGGACATACGCATCGGCTGCCCGTCACGCACGAGGTTGACCATCTGACCGATGAGCACCTGGAGGTTGACGTTCGGTACGTCGCCGAAGGCGGCGCACATCGCCATGAGGCGCTGCACGTACCCGTGGTGGTCGGCGCCGAGCATGATGATGCAGCGGTTGAAACCGCGCTCGCGCTTGTCGAGGTAGTACGCGAGGTCGCCCGAGATGTAGGCGGGCTGCCCGTCGGACTTGATGATGACGCGATCCTTGTCGTCACCGAACTCGGTCGAGCGCAGCCACGTCGCCCCGTCCGCCTCGAAGATGTGGCCGAGCTCGCGCAGGCGCGCGACGGCCCGGTCGACGGCGCCCGAATCGTGCAGGTCGTTCTCGTGGAAGTACACGTCGAAGTCCACGCCGAAGTCGTGCAGCGACTGCTTGATCTCGCCGAACATGAGGGTCACGCCGAGCTCGCGGAAGGCCTCTTGCTTGGCATCCGGATCGAGGGCGTCGATGTCGCCGTCGTACTGCTCGGTGACGCGCGCGGCGATGTCGTGGATGTACGCGCCGCCGTAGCCGTCGTCCGGGGTGGGGTCGCCCTGGTGGGCGGCGACGAGGCTGCGGGCGAAGCGGTCGATCTGGGCGCCGTGGTCGTTGAAGTAATACTCGCGGGTGACCTTCGCGCCCTGAGACGAGAGGATGCGCGCGAGCGCGTCGCCCGCCGCGGCCCACCGGGTGCCGCCGAGGTGGATCGGACCGGTGGGGTTCGCACTGACGAACTCGAGGTTGATGATCTCGTCGGCGCGGGACTCGTTCGTTCCGAACGCAGCCCCCTCGTCGACGATCGTCTTGGCCAGGGCGCCGGCGGCCGCCGCATCGAGGCGGATGTTGATGAAACCGGGTCCGGCGACCTCGACGCTCGCGATGCCGTCGACGGCCTCGAGCCCCGCGGCGATCTCTCCGGCGAACTCGCGCGGATTCGCACCGACGACCTTCGACAGCTTCAACGCGGCGTTGGATGCCCAGTCGCCGTGGTCGCGGTTCTTCGGACGCTCGAGCGGCAGGTCGACGACCGTGATCCCCGTCGAGGACCCCTCTCGTCGCGCCTCCGCGAGCGGGGCGATGACGGCGAGCAGGGCGGCGGAGAGGGCAGCGGGATCCATAGCCCGTCAAGTCTAGGGCGCGACGCCGGGGTGGCCGCGTCAGCCGATCTGCACCAGGGCCTCATGGTCGTCGGGGGTCGTGGTATCCGGAGTGTCACCGTCGAGCACCGCGTCGACATGCATGCGCTCGAGCCCGACGTAGCCGCCGTGGTAGCTGAGGAAGGCGCAGTCGGCGGCGTCGCGACCCGTCGCGATGCGCACCAGCGAACGGCGGTCGGCGAGTCGCGTGGCGTCGACGACGTACCAGGCCCCGTCGATGTAGGCCTCGGCCACGGCGTGGAAGTCCATGGGCTCGAGGCCCGGGGCGTAGCACGCGGCGTACCGGGCGGGCATGTCCATCGCACGAAGCAGGGCGATGACCACGTGCGCGTAGTCGCGGCAGACGCCCTGCCCGGTCATCAAGGTGGTCACGGCACTGTCGGTGCCGAAGCTGAGTCCGGGGGTGTAGGTGACGGTGGAGGCGACGAAACCCGACACCGCGGCCAGCAGTTCCTCTCCGCCGAGGCCACGGAACTGCCGCCGCGCCTGAGCGAACACCTCATCGGACTGGCAGTACCGACTCGGGCGCAGGTAGGTGATGGTCTCGAGGTCGCTCGATCGAGGACCCTGCGCCGGTCCCGAGACCACGGCGTCGTAGCGCACCGACAGCGGCCCCTGCTCCCCCGTGAGACGGTGCAGACGACTGCCCGACTGGTCGACGATCTCGGTCGGGGTGTACACGCGATCGCCCTGAGAGAAGGTCAGTGTCTCGTCGGCGACCGGTACGCCCTGGGCCGCGGTGATCTGGAAGATGAGGTCGACGGACGCCCCCAGATCGAGGTCGAGTTCGGCGGTCACACGGCGCGGCACCGGGCAATCCTCGCACGCGGTCGAAGGCCCTCGGACCACCGCGGACGAATCGGGTCACCCGTCTTTCTCACCCGCTCCGGGAGACGCTCCCTGACTCGGCTTCTTGTCGTCGTTGCCGCCGGGGCCGCCGTTTCCAGGCCCCTTGCCGTCGCCGCCGTTCGGCGGGGATCTGTCGTCATCCCCGACGCCGTTCTCCGGCTCTTCGGGCGTCGGTTCCGCCGTCGGCTCGGCGGTCTCAGCGGGTTCCGGCTCGGCGCTCTCGGTCGGTTCCGGCGCGGTCGTCTCGCTCGGTTCGGGCTCGCCGGTCTCCTCCGGCGCCGGCGACGACGATGGCGCCGGTGTGAGTGAAGTGAGGTCCGCCCGCACGGTGGCGATGCGAGCCAGGATGCCGTCGGCCTCCGCCGAGGTGATCTCCCCCGCGTCACGCCGCGCGACGACGTCGGCCTCGAGGGCGTCGAGGCTCGTCAGCGCTGAGGCGTAGTCGCCGGCGGAGGCCTGCTCGGCGACGGTCTGCACCGACTGCTGCCACGCAGTGGGAGCAGCGTCCGGCGGCGTGCACGCGGCGAGCGCGATGCCGGCGGCGAGCAGGAGCGCGGCCGCCGGTGCGGCGCGACGGATCACGGGCCGACCTCCGTCCACAGCTCGTCCATGTGCTGGTCGAGCGGCTGCGGGAGCGCCGGCAGGTCGGATTGGCCGGGTGCACCCGAATTCGAGAGCGAGACGGCGGCGACCAACGCTCCCACGGCGAGGATGACGGCCACGACGGATGCCACCACGACGTTCTTCTTGGACCCGCGGCGGGACGCCGGCGCCACGGAGCGCGGACCGCCGCCCACAGACGAACCCTGCGACGTGGCGCCGCCCGTCGGCGAGAGCACCTGCGTGCGGTCCGCGCTCGTCGACGAGGGGTGACTGTCGGGTTGCGGGAGCACCCGCGTGCGGTGGTCGCTCCCGTCGAACGCGCGCGTCGGAGCCGTCGCGTGCGGCAGGACCGCCGTTCGCGCATCGACCGACGCCGCCGAGGCGCCCGCGGCAGCGCGCAGCGCCGTGATCACTCCCGCGGCATCCGGTCTCTCCGCGGGTTCGAGGGCGGTCATGCGCTGGAGCACGTCGCGCCACGCCGGCGGAACGTGCGCGGGAATCTCGGGCGTCGAGACGAGCCGTGCCGCGAGCGCTTCGTGGGGCGCGCGCGACCCGAACGGGCGCGATCCGGTCAGCGCCTCGAGCAGCACGAGTCCGAGCGCGTACACATCGCTCGTGGGGGCGGCGGGAAGGCCGCGCGCCTGCTCGGGACTGAGGTAGGCGGCGGTGCCGATGACGGTGTCGGCCCGGGTGACACGGGTGGCGCCCACCAGGGCCGCGATGCCGAAGTCGGCGAGGGTCGCCCGTGGCCTCTCGCCCACATGGGCGGCGGGGCGGATGAGGATGTTCGACGGCTTCACGTCGCGGTGCACGATCCCCCGCGCGTGGATGACGGCGAAGGCCTCGGCGATCTCGCGGCCGATGAGAGCGACCTCGGGCGCGGGCAGCGGACCGCGTGCGATGCGGTCCGACAGCGTGGGCCCCGAGATCAGCTCCATGACGAGATAGGCCGGGCTCCCCGCGAGTCTGGCGTCGTAGAGGGTCACCAGAGACGGATGCGACATCGACGCCAGCAACCGTATCTCCGACCGGACGCGCGCGACATCCGGGGGATCGGCGCCGTCGCCGTCGATGATCTTGAGGGCGACGCTCCGCTCCAGCGCCGTGTCGACGGCTTCATGCACGCGCGCGTACCCACCGCGGCCGAGGAGGCGGCCCACGCGGTAGCGTCCGTCGAGCAACTCACCGTCGACCGGGTCGGCGGCCGTGTGCGTCTGCTCGCTCATGATCTCATCCCGGGGTGCGGCCCCGAGCGCATCAGACGAGGTCGTCGTTCGAGGATCGCGTCGTCGAACGGGTGACCTGGGCGCCGCCGACGCCCTCGGTGCGCGTGACCGTGTCGGTCTGACGGCGCTTCGCCAGGAGCACGATGCCGATCAGGAAGACGACGACGCCGGCGCCCATCATGATGTAGCCGATCATGCTCAGGCTGACGTAGTCGTTGGGAAGGTTCACCGCGAAGGCGAGGATGGCCCCGATGACGAACAGGGCGATGCCGGCTCCGATGCTCATGTCAGACCCCTTTCGAAGGAGTTCCCAGCATGGCAAGGACGACCCCGACCCGACACGCTCTTGACAACGCCTGTCAAGACGGGGGCGACGAGCCGGGGTCGGGTGTGACATGGATGCCATGAGCGAGAACGACGTGACCACCCGATCCAACCGCGGCCAGTGGGAGAACGCGGTCGAGGGCCGCCCCGAGCTGTCGGCCAGCTTCTCGAGCAAGCAGGAGGCGGTCGATCAGGGGCGCGCCACGGCGGACGAGCTCGGTTCCGAGCACATCGTCGAGGATGCCGAGCCGACCGGGGCGGTCACCGACGAGGACTGACCGCAGAGAAACGACGAAAGAGGCCGCGATCGTGGATCGCGGCCTCTTTCGTGGTGGTGCCCCCGACTGGAATCGAACCAGCGACCTTTGGTACCGGAAACCAACGCTCTATCCCCTGAGCTACGGAGGCGGACAGCTCCAGGTTATCACCGCGGCGCAGCGCACCCCGACGACGCGGGGCGGCGCCGTGGACGCCTGCGACCGCCCCGCGGCATCCGGATCACTCGTCGCCGACGACGCCGATGCCGGTGGCCTGGTGGTCGGCGTTGGGGTCGTCCTTCGTGGGAGCCTTCGACGCCTCTTCGGGGTCGTTCTCCTGGCTCGGCCGGACCGTGGGGTCGTCGCCGAGGTCGGCGGCGTCGTCGGTCGGGTCTTCCGCGGGGGCGGAGTTCTGCGGGTCGCTCATGGGGTTTCCCTTCGTCACGTGGACCTCCACCCTCGCAAGCTCGAGCGAACGGACGCAGCGGCTTGACCGGGGAGGCTCACGGGCTTAGCGACCCAGCATGGCGCGCAGGCGCCGCGAGAGCGGCTGGGTCAGGATTACCTGTCGCCCGTTCACGTCGAGGGCGAGGATCGAGCCTCCCCATCCCCGCCCGCGCGCCGGCTGCGCGTCGCCGCGGACGTACGCCTCGGCGATGTCGACGTAGGCGGCGAGCAGCTGCGCGCTCTGGTCCTTCGACGAGTTCGCGTCGACCAGCTGCAGCCGGTGTCCCGTGTCGGTCTCGACCGAGAACCACCGGGACCCGGGCGTCGACACGAGCGCCCAGCGCTCGTTCCGTTCGAACCGCGCCCACGCCGCGCCACTCCTGAGGGCTGTGGTCACCTCGAGATCGGCCTGGGCGATGCAGAGCACCTCGAGCATGGCGAGGGCTTCTGCCGCGGTGACGTAATCACCGCGGTCGGCGCCCAACCCGCCCCACTCGAACCTGCGCTCGCTCATCCCGTCACCGCCCGTGCCCTCGTCCTCCCCAGAGGGTAACCCCGGGTTCGCGCGCCGGCTCCGCGCGCAGAAGACTTCGCGCGCAACAGCGGGGCCCTACGATGAGCGCATGCTGACCTCGTCGCCGTCATCGATCACCGATCAGACCTCCATCTTCGCCCTGAGCGGCACCACGTCGTTCCTCGCCGTCGCCCTCTACGTCCTCACGGTCGTGGCATTGTGGAAGGTCTTCACCAAGGCCGGGCACCCCGGCTGGCTGGCGATCATCCCAATCGTCAACATCGTCTTCCTGACCAAGATCGCCGGGTTCTCCGGGTGGTTCGCCCTGCTCTACATCGTCCCGATCGTGGGTGTCGTTTTTCACATCATCGTCCAACTGCGAGTCGGACGAGCCTTCGGACACGGTTGGGTGTTCTCGCTCTTCCTGCTCGTGTTCCTCTACGTCGTCGGCTACCTCATCATCGGCTTCAGCGACGACAAGTACCGTCCCGAGCGCATCTGAGGGCGAGGCGGCCGCCACGCCATATGAAGAAGACGGATGCCACGGGGTCGCCCCGTGGCATCCGGTCTTTCTCAATCCCCCTTGACGTTGACGATCTGTCGCAGCGTGTGACGGATCGTCACCAGGTCGGCAGCATCCGCCATCACCTGATCGATCGGCTTGTAGGCCTGCGGTATCTCGTCGATGAACGCCTCGGTGTCGCGGTATTCGATCCCCGTCATCGCCTCGCGCAACTGCTCGTGTGTGAAGGTCTTCCGGGCCGCCGACCGGGAGTATTCCCGACCCGCTCCGTGCGGTGACGAGTTCAACGCGACCGGGTTGCCTCGACCCTCGACCACGTACGAGGCCGTGCCCATCGACCCGGGGATGAGACCAGGACGCCCGGCATCGGCCATGATCGCGCCCTTGCGCGACACCCACACCTGCTTACCGAAGTGCCGCTCGGACTCGGTGAAGTTGTGGTGGCAATTGATCCGCTCGCGCTCTTCGACGGGGGTGTCGAGGAAGCGACCGAGCTGATTCGAGACACGGTCCATCATCTCCTCCCGATTTAGCAGGGCGAAGTGCTGAGCCCATCGCAGCTCCCGGATGTACCGGGCGAACTCGGGCGTGCCTTCGACGAGGTAAGCCAGATCGGGATGCGGGAGCTCGATCCACCATTGCTGCGCGAGGCGCTGCGCCACCTTGATGTGATGCTGCGCGATGCGGTTGCCGACGCCCCGCGACCCCGAGTGCAGGAACATCCACACGTCGTCGTTCTCGTCCAGCGAGATTTCGATGAAGTGGTTGCCGCTGCCCAGCGAACCCAGCTGGTTGCGCCAGTGACCGGCGTACGACGTCGGGTCGAACTCGGCCGTCTCGGCGAGAGCTTCGAGCTCGGCGATCCGCGGCTCGGCGGTGGCGACGATCTTGCGGTTGTCGCGCCCGGCCGAGAGCGGGATGGCCCGTTCGATCTGCTGACGGAGCTCTGCAAGATCCCGACCGGCGAGATCGTGGGCCGCGAACTGCGTCTTGACGGCGATCATGCCGCAGCCGATGTCGACGCCGACAGCCGCGGGCATGATGGCCCCACGCGTCGGGATGACCGAGCCGACCGTCGCGCCGAGCCCGAGGTGGGCGTCGGGCATGAGGGCCAGGTGGGGATAGATGAACGGCATGCGCGATGAGGTGCGGGCCTGTTCGATGGTCTTGTCATCGATCAGGCTCGCCCACGACACGAGTCGTTCGTTGAGCTTCTGCATGGATCCTTTCCTTCGGTGATGCGCTGCTGCGCGGTGAGTGAGCCACAGACCTGAGCGCACTCCCCCACTCGAAGGGAAAGAGAAACGCCCCGACCTGACGGTGCGGGGCGTGAGAAGACAGTGTCTAGACGACCGGCGCCGGAGGGTACGACGAGGGGAGAAACGGCTGGTACTGCTGCTGCTCCGGACGCAGATCGCGCTTAGCGGTCATCGCCTCGTCCTTTCTCGACTCGTCGCGCCAACCGGCACGGACTTGCGAACTTAGTGGATGCCGCACGCCCATCGCAAGGCTTCCGCTCCACACATCGCCCGGCGGTTCACCGGCGTGGGATCAGCCCTGGGTGGGCTGATCGAAGTCCCAGTCGATCAGTTCGTCGTTTCCACCGGGGTCGGGCTCGACGGCGCGGAGGCGCGCTCGGGGGAAGAGACGGTGGGCGCGTAACTCCTCAACTGCGGCGGCGAAGTCCGGCTCCTCGTCGTCCCACTCGAGGGGAGCCGAGAGCACGTCGTTGCCGACGCCGATCACCAAGTCCGCCTGAGCGACCTTCTTCGCGTCCGTGACGATGGGGATGCTGACCGCTTCGGCCTGCCCCTCTTTCGCGACTGCCGCGGTCAGCTCGATCAGCGACGCGGCGACGTCGTCTGTGGTCATCACGGTCTCGCCGGCATAGGTCACGCATCGCATCCCTCCACCCTGGGGTCCGATCGAACGGCGAGGGGGTGGGTTGCCGGGATACGACCAGTGGGGTACGACTCAGCCCCTGCGCTGGGACGACCGGAACATCGCCTCGTCGAGCTCGAACCACACCGCGCGCACGGTGTCGAAGTCGCCGAAAGGTTCGGGTTGCGGGTCGTCGAGCGACAGTCGGTAGCCACGAGGCAGGTCGTCCACGTGTTGTCCGTCGCGCGGTCCGCCGACGAGCACGTAGATCACGGCGAATCGACCGCGGGCGCCTCGGCGGCTACACCGTCGACGGCGTCGCTCATGCGCCGCAGGAAAGCGACGACGGCCGCCGACTCATCGGGCGTCATGTCGATGACCGCAGCCAGCATTCGGTCGTGCATGTTCCCCAGCGTCTGCCGAACTTCTTCGTCAGCCCGCGGCGTGACCGCGATGAAGATGCTGCGGCGGTCGTCGGGGTTGGCGGAGCGCGTGATGTGGCCGGAGCGTTCCAACCGGTCGAGGATCGCCGTCGTAGACGCCGTCGACAGTCCCAGATACCGAGTCAGCTCCCCCGGACGGACCTGCCTCTTCTGGTCGCGAAGCAGGTAACGCAACACCAGCAGCTCGTTCTCACCCATCGACATCGAGTCGCGCGTGCGTCGCCGCATGGCCACCTCGGCGGCGCGGTAGACCCGGAGGGATTCGAGCACGGCCTTGCTTCGCTGCCGACGGTCGGCCGGCTCGTCGCCGTACCAGTACGTCACCTCGCGGACGGATTCCGCTGTCGAGGGTGCGCGGGGCGTGGTTTCGACGTCCGTCATGTCACACTCCTCCGCTCGTACCGCGACTATACAACGCAAATAATAGTTAGGCAAACTAGTTACTAAGCGAGTATGTTCTCAACACAGCTAATCGCTTTCGAAGGGAGCACCCCATGGGCCACCTGTATTACGGAACGTCGACCGAATCGATCCGGATTCCCGACCGCCTGCTCTCACACCTCAAGGTGGTCGCGACCACCAAGCTCCGCCGCAGCGAGAGCTTCACCCTCAGCTGGGCCCATGTCGACGGCACCCCCGGTCGTTCCACCCTCTGGCTGCAGCCGGCGATCCCGCTGCGCTTCGTCTTCGACTCCGCGGAGCCCGAATCCCTCGACGCCGCGACGCTGAAGTCCATGGCCGACATGGCGGGCTCCTCCGCGGGTCTCATCGTCGACCTCGGCGCGGACATCCCCACGGCCGAGGTCGGCCCGCGTCCCGCGCCTGCCCGCTCGACTGAGCGCTCCGGCCGTCGCGCTGCACTTTCTGCGGCGGCCTGACATGGCCGTCACCTCCGCTCCTTCCGCCGCTCCCCTGTCGGCGGTTCGTATCCTCTGGGTCAAGGTCGACGCCGGCTTCTGGGTCGCCCATCGTGGCGGTGAATACTTCGGCTGCGTCGACGCCGTCGCCGGCGGCTTCGTCGCGCGTGACGCCCACGGCGTCCCCATCGGCCGATACGACGTGCTCGCCGAGGCCAAGGCATCGCTGCGTTCGACGACGCACCCGACGAATACGTTGCGACGTCGGAGAATGGAGCGTACGTCCTTGGTTGCCGCCACGGCTCTCGGCTCAACCGCCCTCGTGTTCGCGCTGACCGCCGGGGCGATGGCGCCCTACCTCTGAGAACGGTTTCCCGCTCGCCGTCACCGCGAGCGATGTCGACCCCCTGTACAGGGCACGCAACGCGTGTCACGGTCGTCACTCCACCGACGAACGGAGTCCTTCATGGCCGACCGCCACGCACACCCCGATGACGCCCCCGACTCGCAGTCGAACGGCGCGGGCAGTGAATCCCCGGAAGAGGGTGCTGCCGCTCAGCAGGATGCAGACGACGCAGCGACGACGGATGGTTCCCCCACCGGCGACATCGGCTGAACATCCTCCACGCGGTCAGGTCTCGCTCCCTCCGTCCCGGAGGTGCGCGGCCTGGAGCGCGGGTTGCAGACGCCGTCTACGAGCCCGCGATAGAGATGGACCCGGTGGTCGAAACGCCCTCGCACGACACGGTGAAGGTGATCGTTCGCGCACCCCCGGGATTGAGGAACAACTGCGTCGTGTAGCTCCCGCGGTCTGAGCTGTCGGGGGTGCTCCCCCCGAGCTGATCGCGCCACGTGCCCCCTTCGCTCGCAACGACGGACACCGTGCGATAGGGGACACCGCTGCCGCTCGCGCTTTTCAGCGTTCCGGACACGTTGATGTAGTACTGGTTGGTGTCGCCGGAGAACGACCTCGAGAGGTTCACCGTGATGGAAGCCACGGGGACGAAGACGTAGGAGAAGGACGCCGTGGTGGCGAGACCGTTCGAGAGGGCGGTGACGCTGGCGGTCTGCGATGTCTTCACGCGGGCGACCGACGCCGTCGTGGAGAACGTCCCCGCGGTCGTCAGGGAGAAGCTCGTCCGAGCCAGCGTGACGTTGGCGTCGGAGCTCGACAAGGTCAGCCTCTGACCGCGCACCGCACCCTCGTACTTTCCCGTGACACTCACGCTGCCGCCGACGGGCACGTCGGACACCTGCGAGAAGGTCAGAGTCAGAGCGGACGTACTCGCCGCCGAGGCGGGTGAGGCGGTGGTGACGATGATCGCCGGCACCGCCCACGCGGCGGTGGTGACGACAGCACGTCGAGACATCGCGTGGGAGTCGACCTCGCTCACACGCTCGTCGGCGAAAGCCTCTTTCGTCATGTTGCCGTCCCTTCGCTCGCGGACTCTTTCCGTCTCGCCGAGCGTGGCAGCTTTCCTCGTCGCCGCCCGCCTCTTCGCCCAGGGGCGAGGACTCACGAGCCGTGGTTCACCCGTCGATGCGTACAGGACGCTCGGATACGTCACCCGCGTGACGCATGTCAGGCACCGTGGGCGCTGGCAGCATCGGTCTACGCCTGCTCCCGAGTTCCCGCCCCGTCGCCGGACGGCGCCGGCTGACACCGTGGGCACCACCAGGTGCGACGCCGCTCGGGGTCGTTCGCCACCTCGTCGCGCACGCGCACCCGCGTCCCGCAGCGGAGGCACGGTCGCCCCGCCCGGCCGGCGACCCAGTGCGACGATCCCTTGCGACGATCGCCGGTGGTCACCTGGTACATGCCCGGCACCGTCGCCGAAATCCGTAGGCATCGCGCGGCGAGCGCGATGAGCGCACCGAGATCGGTGGCCCCGATCGGGGCGAAGGGATGGACACCGCGCAGGAAGGCCAGCTCGTTCACCCACAGGTTGCCGAGTCCTGCGATGCGCGTCTGGTCCAGCAGCGCCGCCACGAACGGACGGTCGGGACGCGCCGACAACCGGCGGACTGCTTCAGCCGCGTCCCAGTCCTCCCGAAGGGGGTCGGGACCGAGATGCCCGACGACATCGTGCTCCCGGGCGGTGGGGAGGAGGTCGACCACCGGGAGGTCGAGGCCCCACACCTCCCGCCCGTCTTCGAGGCGGAGGCGTACGCGCGCCTTCTCACGCGCCGCGGAGGGCAGCGCCCGACCCGCCCGTATGATCGTCCAGCTGCCCTGCATGCGCAGATGGGTGTGGAGGGTCGAAAGGTCGTCGAAGCGCGTGAGCAGGTGCTTGCCGTGGGTGTCGTGCGCGATGATCGATCGTCCCGCGAGCGAGACCCCCGCACCGTTGCCGGACCGCAGTTCGCCGTCGATCACGCGGATGCCGCAGGTCGCGGCATCCAGGCGCTGTCGCAGACGATAGACGCTGTCCCCCTCGGGCACCGTCAGGGAGCCGTCGGCGAGAGCTGGTCCGCGCGCGGCGCCAGATCGGGGCGGAGGCGCGTGCCGAATTCGTGCCGCAGGGCACTGAGCGCCGCCTGCCACCCCGCAAGACCGTGTACGCCGGGACCGGGACTCGTCGATGACGAGCACAGATAGACGCCCTTCATGGGCGTGCGCCACGGATCGGGGCTGTAGACCGGCCGACCGAGGAGCTGCGTCAGGGTCGGCGCGCCCGCGGAGATGTCTCCGCCGGGGAAGTTCGGGTTCCACGCCTCGACGTCGACCGCCGTACGAGACGCGGAGGCGAGGATCGTGTCGCGGAAACCGGGAGCGAAGCGCTCGATCTGCGCCACGACGGCGGCCTCGCGGTCGGCGGGGCTGCCCGCCGGTACGTGCGTATAGGCCCAGAACACGTGCTTGCCGGCGGGCGCGCGCGTCGGATCGAACAGCGTCGGCTGCGCAGCCAGCACATATGGCGCATCGGGCAGGTCCCCGCGGGCGACGGTGTTCTCGGCCGCGGCGATCTCGGCTCGGGTCCCGCCCAGGTGCACGGTCCCCGCCCGCGCGACGTCGGCATTGGTCCAGGGCACGGGCTCCGAGAGCGCGAAGTCGACCTTCGCGACACCGCCCCCGTAGCGGAAGCGTTCGAGGGCCCGACGGTAGGCCACCGGCATCCGCTCTCCCGCCAGAGCGATCAGAGCGCGCGGCGTGGTGTCGAGCAGCACCGCGCGAGCGGGCGGGAGCTCGTCGAGCGAGGTGACCTCGACACCGGCGCGCAGCACTCCGCCGTGTGCCCGGATGTCGGCGATCATCGCATCGGCGATCGCCTGGCTGCCGCCCACCGGGATCGGCCACCCGCGACCGTGCCCGTACGTGGCGAGCACGAGACCCGCGCCGCCGGCGGCGAGGCTCGGCTGATGCAGGATCGTGTGGGCTGAGACACCCGTGATCAAGCTCGGTGCGACCTCTTCGCGGAAGCGCGCGTTCCACCAGGGTCCCCCCTGCTCGAGAGCCCGGATGCCGAACAAGAACGCCGCGAGCGGGTCACCCGGTATGCGCAGCAGCGCGTTGCCCGTGAAGTCGGCGACCCCACGAAGGTGGTCGACGAGCGGGCGCATGAGGCGCTCGTAAGCCGGCCCATCGACCCCGAGCCCCTCCGACGCTCGAGCGAGGTCGCGGAACGCGAGGCCCGCCCGCGCCCCGTCGAGCGGATGGGCGTAGGAGATCTCGGGGACGGTCAGGCGGATGCGGCGATCGAGGCCGAACTCGCGGAAGAACCACGACTCCAGAGCCAACGGGTGAACGGCCGATCCCACGTCATGGCGGAAGCCCGGGAGCGTGAGCTCTGCCGTCGAGGCCGCTCCCCCGAACGTCTCCGACCTCTCGTACACGGCGACCGACAACCCCGACCGCGCGAGCGTGACGGCCGCGGCCAGGCCGTTCGGGCCCGAACCGACGATGATCGCGTCGTAGCTCTCGCTCATCGGTCGATCGGCTCCTTCTGGGCGGTGGACTCGTGCCCGATGGCGGCGGCACCGCCATCGGTGCCGGGGGCCCCTCCCTCGGCGAGGTAGGCGAGGCGGTGCAACGTCTCGGCGTTGCGCCACCGGGTGACCGCATCGAACACCGTGTCGGGGAGGATCCGGGTGGGGCCCGTGACCGGTTCCTCCTGGATGCGCACGACGCACGCATCGCCGCGCGGCTTGACGTCGATCGCGACACGGGCGACGCCGATGGGTCCGCCGTGCGGCTCCATCACCGCGCGGTACGGCGGGTCCCACACGCGCATGACCGTCGTGTCGTCGACCACCAGGGGCCACGACCCGAAGGAGTGGTGCAGCGTCGCCCCCTCGGCGGGCCAGGTATCGCCGACGTCGCGCATGCGCGAGGTGCCGACGACCCAGAGGGGGTACAGCCATCCGCTGGCGAGAACGCGGAACACGTCGTCAGGGGTGCAGTGCATCAGGCGGACGTTGCGTGCCATGGATTGTTCCTCCTCGTCGATGCGATGGACGGATGCCGCGACGCAGCCGTCCCGACATCGCCCACGCTACGGCCCGCCGACGTCGGCGGTCGCCGAGGTTGCGCCGCGACGCGCGGCCGGGTACCGCCTCACGGGAGTCCTCACCCCGTCGCCGGCAGGACGAACCACGCACGCGTACCGCCGGTCGGTGAGGCATCGAGTCCGATCGATCCCCCGTGCGCATCGACGATGCGTCGGCAGGTCGCCAGACCGATGCCGATGCCCTGCACCTCGGACCCGTGTCCTCGCTGCATCGGTTCGAACAATCGATCGCGCAGCTCAGGGGCGACGGCGTCGCCGTTGTCGTCGACGCTGACGCGCCACCCGTCGGGCAGCGTCTCCACGCTCACACGGATCACGGGGACCCTCTCGGCCGCCACGGTGAACTTCACCGCGTTGGCGATGAGGTTCTGCAACAGCACGCGCAGCAGGGTCCCATCGCCGCGGACGAAGGTGGAAGCGTCGACCGACACCCGGGCTCCCGCACGGACGACCGCGCCGTCGAGGTCTTCCAGCACGGCATCCACCGTGTCGGCGATGTCGACGTCGGTGAGGTGAGGCCGTGTGCCGCCGATGCGCGCGAAATCCAACAGGTCGCTCACCATCGTCGACATGCGCGAGGCGGCGGCTTCCGCGCGGGCGAGGGACTGCGCAGCGCGCGGCGCCTGGCCCATCTCGGGGCTGTCGGCGGCGAGCTCGAGAAAGCCGGCCAGCGCCGTGAGCGGATTGCGCAGGTCGTGGCTGATCTGTGTGGCGAAGTCCTCGAGCAGGGCGTTCGACTGCAGCAGATCCCGCTGCACGCGGCGCAGTTCGAGGACGTCGATCACCTGCCCCGCGAGCAGGTCGAGACCGTGGGCCGCGGCGTCCGACAACTCGCCGACCTCCGTGTCGAAGACGCACAGCGTGCCGATGGAGACGCCCGCCGGGGTGATGAGCGGACTCGACGCGTAGAAGCGCGTCAGGGCGATCTCCCCCGTGACGAACGCGTTCGTGGCGAAGCGGACGTCGAGGCGGGCGTCGGCCACGACGACGCGGCGAGGGTCGGAGATCACGACCGCGCACATCGAATCCTCACGCGCGCAAGACGCCGCCTGTACGCCGACCGCGGCGATCTGGTGCTGCATCCGGTCGTCGATGATGTTGATCACCGCCGTCGGCACGCGGCACACCGTCGCGGCGAGCTCCACGAGACCCTGGAGGTCGGGCTCGGTGGGTTCGCCGATCAGACGGTACTGCGCGATCGCTTCCCGCCGGGTCACATCCTGCGCCGTCGACACGTCATCCCCTCGCGGTCGTCCTTCTCGTGAGCCTAACGGTCCTGGTACACCGTCTCGGGCGGATCAGGAAGGGGCTCGCGCGCGCCGGCCGGATGACGAAGAGTCGGCACATGAGCACCCCCGCATTCCCCCAGACACCGTCCGAGCCCGGCGCCCCCTCCCCCGGGGAGCCCGTCGCGCCCACCCCCACCGAGCCGACGGCGCCCACCCCTGCGGAGCCCACGATCCCCCTTCCGCCCGAGACCGCGCCCTCGCCCTCGTCCGGCGGCGCTTTCGCGCAGGACGACGACACCTCCGGCATCGGCTCCGCGGAGATGGATGCCGACAACGCGGTCGAACAGGACATGATCGACGCCGTCGATCCCGGCGGGAGTCCCGACTGACGACCCCGCGACGAAGAAGAGGGCGAAGCCATCGGCTCCGCCCTCCTCGTCGTCAGGTGGGGATCACGGGTTGCCGCGGGTCCACAGCAGCAGGATCGCCACGGCCTGGAGAACGAGGCAGCCGGCGAGGATCGCCACCCGTCGACGCGGTGTCGACGACCACCGCTCGTCGCCGAGCAGGGGTGCCATGGGCATGAGCAGACGGAAGGTGCTCTGCTGCGGCAGGAACACCGCGAGGATGTACACGCCGTAGCTGAAGCCGTAGGCGACGACCATCAGGCCGAGCTTTCGTACCGGTCGCGACCACATCAGGGCGAGGAAGCCGATGATGAGCGCGATGACGAGGATGATGCCCACGACACCCAGGTGCGTCCCGGCTTGCCGGAACCATGGGGTGAACGGGGTGAACTCGTCGTTTCCGACGTAGTCGAGCCACCAGCCGAGCTCGGTGCGGATGTACGCGTTGTGGGTGCCGGTGACGTACTGGGCGATGTGGTTCCACGACAGCCCCGTCACCGCGATCGCGAGACCGGAGGCCATCAGCGGCGCCCATTCCTTCATCGGGAACGGATCGACCTTGCGACGGAAGAAGCGCACGAGGAACACGATGCCCAGGGCGAGGCCGAGAGCGAGCACGCCGGGTCGCGTGTACGCGGTGAGGACGCCGATCGGCAGTATCCACAGGTAGCGGCGTTTGATGGCCAGCAGCATGCCGGCGAACATCAGCAGCATGAACAGGCCCTCGCTGTAGCCGATCACGAAGAGGAACGACATGGGCGCGAAGGAGAAGAACACCACCGCCCACCAGGCCGGCTGGGGCTTGGTGACGGTGCGCATGAGCACGAACAGCAACCAGGTGGCGCCGAGGCTCGCTCCCAGGCTGAGCAGCACCGAGACCGGCTGCCATCCGAGACCGGTCGCACCCGAGATGGCGCGTATCAGGCTGGGGAAGACGGGGAGGAACGCCCAGTTGTTCGGCAGGATGTCGCCCGAGACGTTCATCGGGAGCGACATCGGGTAGCCCTCGGCCGCGATCTGTCCGTAGCGGTCGGCGTCCCACCCGGTCAGGTAGTCGAAGAAGGTGCCGAGGCGCTCGCCGTCAGGACCGAAACCCCAGCGCGCGGCCTTCGCGATCGAGTAATAGCCCCACAGCATCCCGAAGTTGACCACGCGCGCCACGGCCCACAGCAGCAGGATGCGCGTGAAGGCGCCACGCTCGATGGGGACGATGCCCTCGGGCTTGCGCAGGACATCGTGCCCGTACTGACGCAGGGCCCGACCGATGCGCGAATCGCGCAGGCGGTCGAGGCGACGCGGTGGTGCGATGACACGCGAAGGACGCGTCGGGGAGACAAGCTCGCTCGGCGGTGCGCTCACTCGGAACCTTTCACAAGGGAAGATGTGGGCGAGTGACGACGGTGTCGGGGCCCGGATAAGTGCAGGAAACCAGATGGTACCGGATGGAAATGTGCGTTCCATCCCGTTGACTTCCAGGGAAACCCCCTGATCAGTGGGTGTCTCCGACGAGCTTCAGGCCGATGACGCAGCCGACGAGGCCCAGCACGAGCAGAACTTTCACCACCGAGATCGCCTCCGCGCCCGTGACCATGGCCACCACCACGGTCAGCGCCGCGCCGATTCCCACCCACACCGCGTAGGCGGTACCGGTGGGGATGTCGCGCATCGCGAAGGCGAGGCCCCCCATGGACACCACCAGTGCCGCACCGAAGATCACGCTCGGCCAGAGCTTCGTGAACCCCTCCGACCGACCGAGGGCCGTGGCCCACACGGCCTCGAGGACACCGGAGAGGATGAGGATGATCCACGACATGACTGTGCTCCTTGGCCAGTCTTGTCGCTGTCCGGGTACTGATCCCTCGTCCGGTGACGCGGTGGGCGTCCGGTGGCCACGATACCCAGCGCACCTGGGCAGTGCCCGTGCAGTCCGGCATCCGCCCTCCACGACCACGCGTAAACGCTCCCCACGCGCAGAAACACGCTGTGCTCGCGTTTGTGGGCGCCGATCGCGTTTATGCATGGGGGGGGAAGTGGGGCGACGCGAAATCGACCGGACAGAGCGGCCGGGGTCACGGCATCCGGGGTCAGATGAGGAAGATGGATGCCGCGCCGGGGTTGTGGGCGTGCACGAGCACGCCGAAGACGACGGCGTCGAACAGCAGGTGCACCGTCACGACGTACCAGAGCGACCGCGTCTTGAGGAAGAGGAACCCCTGCACGATGGCGAAGGGGACGGTCAGCAGGGGCCCCCACGCCTGGTAGCCCAGCTCCCACAGGAACGACACGAACACGATCGCCTGGAGCAGGTTGGCGGTGAGATCGGGGAAGTGACGGCGCAGCAGCACGAAGACCGTGCAGATGAAGAACAGTTCGTCCCAGATGCCGACCGCGCCGACGCCGACGAACAGTCGCGCGATGAGATCAGGGGTGTTCACGACGGGCCAGTTCATGTAGACGCCCGAGGTGATGAAGTAGAACGGCAGGATCAGGTAACCGAGCACGATGACGCCGGCCAGCCACGCCCACTGCCACCATGTCCATCGCCCACCGCCGCGCCAGGGGAAGCGGATCGCGTAATCGCGGTAGACGAAGCGCGAGATGACGTAGGGCACCACCACCGCACCGCCGAGGGCGAGCGTGAAGCGGACGAAGGCGGCGTTGTCGAGCTCAGCCTGCAGGGGGATGAGGCTGACGATGAACTGGCCGATCGCGATCAGGGAGACGTCGCGGGCGATGCTCGGTTCCTCGCCGCGCGCGAGCGGCACTCCAGCGCGACGGTCGATGAGCACCCCGGATGCCACGGCCAGCGCGAGGAGCACCCACCCGAGCCAGACGACCTGCACGACGAAGAGAGCGGGGGCGGCCAGGCACACCAACAGCGCCGGGATGAGCTTCGGCGTCCACGTGGAGCGCTCGCGCACGGGTACCGCGGTGTGCGCGGTCACGGCGAGACCCGTGTGTACGTGAGGTCGCGAATGTCGCGCCCGACGCGCAGGCCCTTGTTCTCGAAGGCGGTGAGCACGCGCCCCGCGAAGCGCTCGGCCCACTCCCCCGCGAACGCCCGCTCGAAACCGGGAGCCGCGTCCAGCACGTCGCGCATCTGGTCGGCGTAGTCCTGCCAGTCGGTGGCCAGGCGCAGGGTGCCACCGGGGCGTAGGGCCTGGGCTGCGACGCGGGCGAAGTCGGGGGCGACGAGACGGCGCTTCGTGTGCTTGTTCTTGTGCCACGGATCGGGGAAGAACACCCAGAGCTCGTCGACGGATGCCGCGGGCAGCAGGTGTTCGAGGGCCTCGGGCGCGTTGGCCTCGACGAGGCGGAGGTTCTTCACGCCGTCGCGGTCGGCGTCGAGCATCGTCCGGGCGAGTCCGGCCGTGAACACCTCGACGGCCAGGAAGTCGCTGTCGGGATCGCTGGCTGCGGCCGAGACGATCTGGTGGCCCTGGCCGGAGCCGATCTCCACGACCAGTCGCGCGCGGCGACCGTAGACCTCTTCGACGTCGACAGCCGTACCGGCCTTGACGCTGGTCGTGGCGGCTGCGCGCACCACGGGCAGCAGGTAGAACGGCGACAGCTCGGCCCATGCGCGGTCCTGGGCCTCCGACATGCGGCCGCTGCGACGCACGAACGACACCGGCTTGTCGCGGAAGACGGGCGCGGCATCCATGTCTCTCACGCTATCCGCCGCGTGAGGGGTCGCTTCGTGTCGCTCAACTGACGCGGAGGCGGCGGATTCCGCCCCCTCACGCGAGAGGGAACGCTTGCGGCCGCTCACGGGACGGTCACGAAGTCGATGAGCTCCTCGACGCGGCCGAGAAGGGCCGGCTCGAGGTCGCGGAAGGTCGTGACGCGCGACAGGATGTGCTGCCACGCGCGGGCGGTGTCGGCCTGCTCCTCGGCGGGCCAGCCGAGTGCGCGGCACACCCCGACCTTCCACTCGATGCCCCGGGGCACTTCGGGCCACGCGGCGATCCCGAGGGCGCGCGGGGTGACGCACTGCCAGACGTCGACGAAGGGGTGCCCGACGATGCGCACGTGCGCGCCATGACGGCCGCGGGCGATCTTCTCGGCGATGCGCGACTCCTTGGAGTTCGGCACGAGGTGGTCGACGAGCACGCCGTAGCGGCGCTCGGCGGTGGGGGGCTCGGCATCCAGGGTCTGCTCCAGCAGGTCGACGCCCTCGAGGAACTCCACGACGACGCCCTCAGCGCGCAGGTCTGCGCCCCAGACCTTCTCGACGAGTTCGGCGTCGTGCTTGCCCTCGACGAAGATTCGGCTGGCCCGCGCGGTACGGGCGCGCTGGTCGGCGGCGACGAAGGATCCGGATGCCGTGCGGGTGCGGCCCTTCGCGGCGGGTGCCGGAGCCGTGAGCACCGCCGGCGCACCGTCGACGAGGAAGCCCCCTCCGAGGGGGAACAGGCGGCGCTTGCCGAATCGGTCCTCCAGCTCGACGTTCATCCCGTCGACGCGGGTCACCGCACCGACGTAGCCGTCGCCGGCGACCTCGACGACGAGGTCGGTGGATGCCGCGATCTGCGCCGGCTTCTTCCGTCCGGCGTCGCGCCAGCCGCGGGCGAGCACATCGGTGCCGTAGCGGTCGTCCATCTGTACCTCCGAGGGTCCGAGCCTAGGCGGCGGTGCTGTGCGCTGGCAGCGGACGCGCCGATCCAGTCCCGTGGCGACGCCCGGATGTCGGAGGTCGTTTGTAGGGTGGGACAGTCCGGCGACCGAAGGGGGAAGCATGCGAACGCCCAGGGCGGCACACATGCTGGCCACGCTGTTGATCGTGTCCGTCGGCGTTCTCGTCGCCCCACTGAGTGCCTCCGCGGTTCCCCCGCCGTCGCTGGGCTCCAGTTACGTGATCGACCGAGCCGACGCGCTCACCGACGGTGAAGAGGCCTCCGTCCAGAGCCGCATGGTGTCGCTGCGCGAGCAGACCGGGCTCGATCTGTGGGTCGTGTACGTTCCGGAGTTCACCGACCCGCCGGGGGCCGCCGACTGGGCGAACGAGACGGCGAACCGCAATCAGTTGGGCCCCGATCAGTACGTGCTCGCCATCGCCCTCAGCGGCGACACCTTCTCCTACTACCTCTCCGGAGACGCCGAAGACGGCGACCTGTCCGCCGCGCAGCTCGGCGAGATCGAGCAGAACCGCGTGCAGCCGGCCCTCGAGGCGGGCGACGACGTGGGAGCCGCCATCTCGGCCGCCGACGGGATCCGCGCCGCACACATCGAGGCCGGTGGGGGCGAGCCCGCCCCTCCCCCCTCGCCCGCCGGCTCCGGCGGACCCGCGCTCGGCCCCATCGTGCTCGTCGGACTCCTGCTCCTGGCCGTCGCGATCGGTCTCGTGTGGTTCGCGCTGCGACGTCGGAAGCAGGCTGCCGCCGGCACCTCGAACGCCCCCACCGAGAGCATCGAAGACCTGTCGCGGCGGGCGGGCTCGGCGCTGGTCGCGACCGACGACGCCGTCAAGACCAGCGAGCAGGAGCTCGGTTTCGCCCGCGCCCAGTTCGGCGACGAGGCGGCGGAGCCGTTCACCGAGGTGCTGACGCAGGCGAAGGCCGACCTCGACCGGGCGTTCTCTCTTCAGCAGCAGCTCGATGACGACGTGCCCGAGACCCCCGAGCAGCAGCGCGTCGCGTACGCCGAGATCATCCGCCTGTGCGCCAGTGCAGACGAGGCCCTGGATGCCAAGGCCGCGGCCTTCGACGAGCTCCGCGCCCTCGAGGCCGACGCGCCGGCGGCCCTCGCGGCCACGCGGGAGCGGCAGGCAGCGGCTGACGCCGCGTTGGCGACGGCCGAGGCCGACCTCGCGCGGTTGCGCGAACGCTTCGCCGACGACGCCCTCGAGGCCATCGCCGACAACCCCGCGCAGGCCCGAGAGCGTCTCGACTTCGGTATCGCGCAGTCCCGCGCGGCGGAGACCGCGCTGAGCGAGGGCCGCACCGGTGAGGCCGCCGTGGCGATCCGCGCAGCTCAAGCTGCCGTCGCCCAGGCCGAGACCCTCGAGCGCGCCATCGCAACGCGGGGCGCTGACCTCACCGATGCGCAGCAGCGCGCTGCGGCCCTCGTCGCCGAGATCGAGGGCGATCTGGCCGCGGCCGCGCGTCTGCCCGATTCCGACGGACGTGTCGCCGCCGCGACGACCTCGACGCGCACCCAGCTCGACGCCGCCCGCGGTGCCCTGGGCGGCGCCCGCACCAGCCCGCTGCGGGCAGTCGACATGCTGCAGCAGGCGAACACGACGATCGACGCCGTCCTCGACGCGGTCCGTGACGAGACAGAGAGGCGTCGGCGCGCCGAGAGCCAGCTCGACGCCACGCTGGCGCAGGCCCGTGCGCAGGTCTCCGCGACCGAGGACTTCATCTCCGCGCGGCGGGGAGCCGTCGGGCCGACCCCGCGCACGCGCCTCGCCGAGGCCGGCGCCGCCGTCGTGCAGGCGCAGCAACTGCGCGCGACCGACCCCGTCGCCGCCCTCGCGACCGCCCAGCGCGCGGCACAGCTGGCCGGCGAGGCGGCCTCGCTCGCCCAGAACGACGTCGGCGCCTTCGGAGGCGCGGGCGGCTTCGGCGGCACCGGCGGCGGAGGCGGCGGCATGATGGGGGCCATCCTCGGCGGCATCGCGGTCGACGCCCTGCTCGGCGGCGGGCAGCGCCGTGGCGGCTTCGGTGGCGGGGCCCTGGGCGGCCTGGGCGGCGGCTTCGGCGGCACCGGCGGCGGGCGCTCACGCGGCGGAGGCTTCGGCGGCGGCTTCTCCGGCGGGGGACGCAGCCGTGCCGGTGGGGGCGGCGGCTTCTCCGGCGGCGGACGCGGCCGTGCCGGCGGGGGGAGCGGCAGACGCCGCTAGTCCACCCCTCGCGGGCACCCCGCCCGATCACAGAGAATTCGTAGCATCCGATACCAGACTCGACATCGTCGCCCTCAGGAAGGAACACCCCGCATGGCCAAGCAGTCCATCTTCGGTCGCATCTCGACCCTCGTCCGCGCGAACATCAATTCGCTCCTCGACCAGGCCGAGGACCCGCAGAAGATGCTCGACCAGCTCGTCCGCGATTACTCGAACTCGATCGCCGACGCCGAGTCGGCGATCGCCGAGACGATCGGCAACCTCCGCCTGCTCGAGCGCGACCACCAGGAAGACATGCAGGCTGCGGCGGAGTGGGGCAACAAGGCCCTCGCCGCCAGCCGCAAGGGTGACGAGCTCCGCGCCTCCGGCAACGCCGGCGAAGCCGACAAGTTCGACAACCTCGCCAAGATCGCCCTGCAGCGGCAGATCTCGGCCGAGGGCGAGGCGAAGTCGGCCGCTCCCACCATCGCGGCGCAGACCGAGGTCGTCGACAAGCTCAAAGACGGCCTGAACGGCATGAAGGGCAAGCTCGAGCAGCTCCGCGCCAAGCGCAACGAGCTCACCGCTCGCGCCAAGGTCGCCGAGGCGCAGAACAAGGTGCACGACGCCGTCAAGTCGATCGACGTGCTCGACCCCACCAGCGAGCTCGGTCGCTTCGAAGACAAGATCCGGCGCGAAGAGGCCCTGGCAGCGGGCAAGCAGGAGCTCGCCGCCTCCAGCATCGACGCCCAGTTCAACGCGCTCGACGACGTGGGCGAGCTCACCGAGGTCGAGGCGCGACTGGCCGCCCTCAAGGTCGGCGGACCTCAGCGTGCCGCGATCGACGCACCCAGCCCCGACCAGGTCTGACATGCTCGTGAGTGCACCGCCCGCTCGTCCGGGCGGCGCACTCACGTCTTGCGGCGAGGAGCACCCGTGACCCGATTCATCGTCGCCCCGCAATGGCAGGGGTCGTCGTCGTCACGCGCCATGCAGCTCATCGACGGCGCCGAGGCCATCGCCGGAGACCTGCCGCGCAGCTCGACCACCGTGCTCGACGTGCCCACCGAGGCCGGCGACGCCCAGGGGACGGGGGTTCACCGCCTCAGCGCGCTGGTGCGCATGCGCGAGCGCATCGAAGACGCCGTCCGCGGGTCCGCCGAGCCCGCGATCGTCGTGGGTGGCGACTGCGGAGTCGCCCTGGGCTCGCTCACGCCCGTCGCGGGAGACGATCTCGCGGTGGTGTGGATCGACGCGCACGCCGACCTCAACACCCCCGCAAGCTCCCCCAGCGGCGCCTTCCACGGCATGGTGCTGCGCGCGATCGCCGGCGAGGGCGAGAGTCTCCTGCGCCTCGAGCCCGGAATCCCTCCCGCGCGCCTCGTGCTCGCGGGCACGCGGTCACTGGATGCCGAGGAGCAGCGCTTCATCGAGCATCACGGCGTGCGGGTCGTCGCCCCGAGCGAGATGGCCGACCCCGACGTGCTGGCCGACGCCGTGGTCGCGACCGGAGCGACTCGCGTGTACGTCCATGTCGACCTCGACGTGCTCGACCCCGCCGAGGTGGCGGGCGTCGCCCTGCCCGAGCCCTTCGGTGCCCGCACCGTCGACGTCGTGGCATCCATCCGACGATTGCGGGAACGACTCCCCCTCGTCGGCGCGACGCTGACGGAATTCTCGCCGTCGTCGCCGGTGGCTGCCGTCGATGACCTCGGCACGATCCTGCGGCTCGTGGGAGCCCTCGCGTGAGCCCCATCCCCCGACCTCCGGCCGGGTGGCGCGAGCGCGCAGACAGCGCGGTCGCTCGCGGGCGACGGTTCGATCGCTTCATCCCGGCCGCGCTGCTCGACACGCCCGTCAGCCGGATCGGCTACTGGTACGGCTGCGCCCTCGGGTGGACCTGGGGATCCGTGTGGAGTACCGGCCGCATCGAGAAGCGGGCGGGTCTGTGGGTCTTCCGGGGGCTTCCGTCGTGGGCGTTCCCCCGCGGCGGCGTGTGTGTGGGCGCCTGCTTCCTGACCGGCGACGACCGTCCGACCGACACGGTGCTCAGACACGAGGCCGTGCACCGACGCCAGTGGCGCCGCTACGGATTCCTCATGCCGGTGCTCTACGCGCTGGCCGGGCGTGATCCACTCCGCAACCGCTTCGAGATCGAGGCGGGCCTGATCGAGGGCAACTACGTGCCGCGCGGCAGCTGACGCGCGGGCCTCGACCGGCACCGGGACAGCTCGCGACGAGACGACGTCCGTGGGCGAAGCACGGTGGGGTGCCTCGGCGTCCGCGCCCGGTCGATTCACTTACGTGCGCCGCGAGAGGTCGTCCGCGAAAAGGATGCACCGCGAGGCTCTCGCAGGCGGACAGGCGCCGGAGCGCGTCGACGTCAACGCGCGGTCGCGAGACCGAAGCGCTCGGGAGTGTGGATGGCCAGCGCGGCGACGCCGTGACGGCTCATCAGGTCGTCGACGATCTCGGCCGTCCCGAGGTATCCACCCAGCAGCACCACGCGGGTCGCGTCGTCGTCTGCACAGAGCATCTCGCCGGCCCAGCCCGAGACAGCGCGCGCAAGAGCCTCTCCGGGCGCGCAGCCACGGCCGGTCCCGGGGGCGCCGGCCCGGCGGGAGCGGTCGAGCCAGGTGAGCGTCATGCGCGCCGGGGCGGCGACGGAACCCATCCACGACTCGTCGGGGACCTCGATGAACACGCGTCCGGTCGAGCAGATGGGCAGCGTGGCCAACAGCGTCTCGAGCTCGACGAGAGAGGTCTCGTCGGCCGTCACGAGATGCTGCACGCGCGTGTGCCGCGACGCCCGGCAGGCGGCGGCGTTGTGCTCGGTGGACGTGGTCATGATGGCATCCACTATACCCCCGGCGAAGGGTTGCCTAACCTGAGTTCGCGCCCTGTATCTCGACGTCGAGGCGGTCGCCGGGCACGAGCCGTGGCCGCGGATCGTCCGCCGACGCAGGACATCTACCGCGCATCATGCGATCCCGCTGCCGATCCCGGGGCGCGGCGGGCCCAACAGGTCAGACGACCAGCAGATCTCGCAGTCGGCGCAATTCGTCGTCGGTCACACCGTTCGCGCGCAGGTATCCGGCCGGGGAGCCGTACTCGCGATCGAGGCGTTCGAGCAGCGTGCGCATGACCGGCGCCGGGGACCGCGTCGCCAGCGCCTCCGCGTGCACGGCGCGCGGGTGCAGGGCACGGACGGCCCGCAGCACGGCGGCGTTGCGTTCGGCCGGCAGAAGTTGCTCTGTGCGGGCGTAGTCGGCGATCACGGCTTCGCGGTCGACCCCGGCGGCGTCGAGCGCGATGGCGACGGTGACGCCCGTGCGATCCTTGCCGACGGTGCAGTGCACGAGCACGGGCTGCGCGCTGAGGATGCCGCGCACCACCGCGACGACGCGGTCGGCGGAATCGTCGACGATCGCGGCGTACAGGGCGTCGAGGCTCAGGTCGTTCGCGAAGAAGGACGCGACGGAGCCGAGGAAGAGCGGTTCGTGCTGCACGTCGACCGCGAGATCGTCCAGACGGCTCGGAGCGTGGGCCACCTCGGCGTCATCGCGCAGATCGATGACGCGTCGGATGCCGAGCTGACGGAGTGTGCGGACACCGGCGTCATCGACGGCGACGAGGTTGCCCGACCGGAACAGCACCCCGTCGCGCGTGCGTCCGTCGCCGGCGCGCAGACCGCCGACGTCGCGGAAGTTCGTCGCACCCGAGACCAACGACGCCGTCATACGTCGTGCCCCCGGGGCGCGTTCGCGGGCGCGTCTGTGCGCGGCGGTACCGGGTAGCGGCCGGCGATGGCCACGCGATTGAACGCGTTGATAGCCACCAGGACCCAGCTGAGGGCGACGTACTCCCGCTCGCTCAGGATGCCGCCGGCCTGATCGTAGACGTCGTCGGGGATGCCGTCCTCGTGGATGAAGGTGAAAGATTCGGTCAGCTCGAGCGCGGCCCGCTCGCGTTCGTCGAAGACGCCCGACTCGCGCCACGTGGCGATCTGCGCGATGACATCGGCGTCGAGTCCGGCTTTCACCGCCGCCTCGACGTGAACGCGCACGCAGAAGGCGCAGCCGTTCAGCTGCGAGGCGTGGATCTGCACGATCTCGCGCAGGCGAGCGTCGAGCCCGGCGTCGGCTGCGAGCCGGCCGACCGTGGTCGAGAACGACCGCAATGCCGCGTACGCCTCGGGGGCCTTCTTCGACAGGTGCACGCGTTCCTCGGCCATGGCCACAGCCTATGGGCCGCCGTGCGCGCACGGGTCGGGATGCCGAGGGTCGGGCTTCGGGACCCGGCGAACACCCCCGTCGCCCGAACGACCGCGCC
The DNA here is from genome assembly GCF_001424225.1 of Microbacterium sp. Leaf151. Taxonomy (GTDB): domain Bacteria; phylum Actinomycetota; class Actinomycetes; order Actinomycetales; family Microbacteriaceae; genus Microbacterium. Next base: position 365,857 of record NZ_LMOR01000004.1, read on the forward strand.
GTGACGCCCCGCGGCACGGCGGTGGCGTCGGTGTCGACAGCGGTGACAGGCTGGGTGCCATGCCCGAGCTCGACGAGTTCTCCTTCCTGCCCGCGCAAGCCGCCTCCCTGGGACGTGCGGAGCCGACGGTGCACCGCGTGCGCCTGACGCTCTCCGACGGTCGTTCCCTCAGCGGTCTGGCGTGGGGCGACGCACCTCCGCGCGTGACGCTGCTGCACGGCGCCGGACTCAACGCCCACACCTGGGACACGACGCTGCTGCATCTGGGTGCGCCGGCCCTGGCGCTCGATCTGCCCGGCCACGGCGATTCGTCGTGGCGCGACGACGCCGCCTACGTCGCCCGCATCCTCGCGCCCGATGTCGTGGCGGCGATCGAGGCCTGGAGCGACCGGCCGCAGACGCTCGTGGGCCACTCGCTCGGCGGGCTCACGGCGGCCGCCGTCGCGGCATCCCGGCCCGATCTCGTGTCGCAGCTCGTGATCGTCGACATCACCCCCGGCGTCGATCCCAGCGCGGGCCCCGCGCAGATCCGTGCCTTCTTCGCCGGCCCGACCGACTGGGCATCGCGCGACGAGCTCGTCGACCGCGCGCTCTCCTTCGGTCTCGGCGGCACGCGCGAGGCGGCAACCCGCGGCGTCTTCCTCAACTCGCGGGTTCGACCCGACGGACGGGTGGAGTGGAAGCACCACTTCGCCCACCTCGCGGCCGCTGCCGCGAACGCGGGCGCCGATGCGACGACCCCCGACGCGGTTCGAGAGGTGCTGGCCACCACGGGGTGGGACGACATAGCCGACGTGGCGCGTCCGATCACCCTGGTTCGCGGCGAGCGCGGTTTCGTCACGCCCGCCGATGCCGAGGAATTCACGCGTCGCGTCCCCGGCGCCGCGGTGCGCACCCTCCCCACCGGCCACAACGCGCAGGAGGAGGATCCCGGCGCTCTCGCCGCGCTCCTCGCCGACGCTCAGTCGAACGACTGAGCGCGAGCGGTCGACCGAGGAGCCCCTCCTCCCCCGGGTCACGAACCGTCGCGCACCGTCACACGCGGAGGGGAGGGAATACGGGTGAAAGTAGGCTGTTCCCACCCCTGCACGGCATCCACAGCACCCTCGATGCCTTCGGCCTGCGAAAGGACAACCCCGCAATGCTGCGCCGCACCACCCTCGCCACGAGTGCGCTTCTCATCGGAGCCCTGCTCCTCACCTCCTGCACCGGTTCGAACACCGCGCAGAACCCGACGGGCGAGGCGAATCCGGATGCCACTCTCACGGTGCGCCTGTCGCTCGAGCCGTCGAACCTCGACATCCGCCGCACCGGTGGTGCCGCCCTCGAGCAGGCACTGGTCGACAACGTCTATCAGGGACTCGTGACGCGCAACGCCGACGACGACAACGCCATCACCCCGGCCCTGGCGACGGAATGGAACGTGTCGGCCGATGGCCTCACCTACACCTTCACCCTGCGGCAGGGGGTGACCTTCCACGACGGCAGCGAGCTCGCCGCCGACGACGTCGTCGCCTCCCTGCAGACGGCGAAAGACGATGCGACCATCGCCGACAGCTCCGACCTGGCCGGTGTGACCTCGATCGCCGCCCCCGACGCCTCGACCGTCGTGCTGACTCTCGCACAACCCAACATCGACTTCCTCTTCACCCTCACCGGGCGGGTCGGCCTCGTCTTCAACAGCGGCGACACGACGAACCTCCAAACGGCCGCCAACGGCACCGGACCGTTCACGGTCGCGAGCTGGAACACCGGCCAGAGCCTCACGCTCGCGCGCTACGACGGGTACTGGGGCGACACGGCCGGCGTCGCCGAGGTCGTGCTCGACTACATCCCCGACGACAGCGCCGCCATCAACGCCGCTGTCAACGGCGACCTCGACGTCGCTCTCGAGATCGACCCCGAGTTGCGCGGCCAGCTCGAAGACGGCGGGAACTTCACGATCGCGTCGGGCCTGACGACCGACAAGGGCACCCTGGCGTTCAACAACCAGCGGGCTCCTCTGAACGACCAGCGGGTGCGCGAGGCCCTACGCCTGGCGATCGACCACGACGCCCTCGTCGAGACCCTCGGCTCCGGCGACACCCTCTACGGCCCCATCCCGCCGCTCGATCCCGGCTACGAAGACCTCACGGGCTCCGTCGCCTTCGATCCCGACCGGGCCCGTGAGTTGCTCGCCGAGGCCGGCGCACAGAACCTGAACCTCACGCTGACCATCCCCAACGTCTACCCCGGCACGATCGCCACGTTCTTGGTGTCCTCGTTCGCCGACGTGGGCGTCACTCTGCAGGTCGAGCAGGTCGACTTCACCGCGTGGTTGCAGGACGTCTACACGAACAAGGATTACGACCTCAGCTTCGTCCGCCACGTCGAGGCGCGCGACTTCGGCAACTGGGCCGATCCGTCGTACTACTTCGGCTACGACAACGCCGAGGTGCAGGGCCTCTACGCACAGGCACTCGCCACCACGGACGAGCAGCAGTCGTCCGACTTCTTGGCCGAGGCCGCGCGGATCGTGAGCGACGAAGATGCGGCCGACTGGCTGTTCCTGTCGACACCGCTCACCGCGGTGGGCACGAACGTCGCGAACTTCCCGAAGAACTCCCTCAACGTGCGCCTGCCGCTGGCCGGCGTGACGGTCTCGTCGGAGTGATCCGCTACGCGCTGACACGGCTGGGCCTGCTCGTGCTGGGCCTGGCCGTGGCCAGCGTGCTGATCTTCCTCTCGCTACGCGTTCTCCCGGGCGACGTCGCGCAACTCATCGCCGGCGGCGAAGCGACACCCGCGCAGATCGCCGCCGTGCGCGCGAGTCTCGGCCTCGACGTGCCGCTGTGGTCGCAGTACGGCCACTGGATCGGCGGATTGCTGCGCGGCGACCTCGGCACCTCCCTCGTCACGGGCACCTCGGTCGCCGCGGAGCTGGCCGACAAGGCGCGGGTCACCGTTCCGCTCGCGGCCATGTCCCTCACGGTCGCGATGCTCGTCGGCATCCCGTTCGGGGTGCTGTCTGCTCTGGGACGTCGCCGCGCGAGCGGCACCGCGGTGAGTGTCGTCGCGCAGGCGCTGGCGGCCGTACCGGTGGTCTGGGCGGGTCTCATGCTGGTGGTGGTCTTCTCGGTGTGGCTGGGCTGGTTGCCGCCGCAGGGCTTCCCCCGGGCCGGATGGGACGACCCCGCAGCCGCCTTCCGCGCGCTCGTGCTGCCTGCCGTGACCATCGGCGTCGTCGAGGGAGCCATGCTCCTGCGCTTCGTGCGCAGCGCCACACTCCAGGCGCTCGGCCAGGACTACGTGCGCACCGCCGCGGCGAAAGGTCTCACCCGCACGCGCGCGCTCCTCAGCCACGGTCTCCCCAATGTCGGGCTCTCGGTCATCACCGTGCTGGGGCTGCAGATCGCCGGCGTCATCGTGGGAGCGGTGATCATCGAGCAACTGTTCACGCTTCCGGGCATCGGCCGCATGCTCGTCGGCGACGTCGCCTCGAGAGACCTCCCGAAGGTGCAGGGGGAACTTCTCGCGCTGACCGGCTTCGTCCTTTTCGTGGGATTCCTCGTCGATCTCGTCCACCGTCTCGTCGACCCTCGCCAACGGGAGGCCGCATGACCACCCTGCGACGTCTCTGGGGGCTCGGAACCGGCCGATTCGGCATCCTCATCGTCCTTCTCGTGCTCGTCACGGCGCTGGTGTCTCTCGTGTGGACGCCGTTCGATCCGGCGGCCGTCGATGCGCGGGAGCGCTGGAGCGACCCGTCGTGGCCGCACGTGCTGGGCACCGACAACAGCGGTCGCGACATCGCGAGCCTGCTCATGGCGGGCGCGCGCACGACGGTGATCGTCGCCGTCGGGGCGGGGGTGGTCGCCTCGGTGCTCGGAGTCGCCCTCGCGGCCCTCGGCTCGCTGACGACGCGGTGGGTCCGCGAGAGCGTCGCGGTTCTCGTCGACATCCTGATCGCCTTCCCGGTGCTCATCATCGCGATGATGATCTCGGCGGTATGGGGCGGCTCGCTGGCGGTCGTCATCTGGGCCGTGGGCATCGGCTTCGGTGTGAACGTCGCCCGCGTGACACGGCCGGAGCTACGCCGTGTCCTGCGCAGCGATTACGTGCTCGCCGGACGCGCGAGCGGTCTGACGACTTGGCAGAACCTCACCCGGCATCTCCTGCCCAACGTCGCACCGGTGTTCATCGTGCAGCTGTCGTGGGGCATGGCGGTGGCGGTGCTCGCCGAGGCGGGACTGTCGTACCTCGGCTTCGGCGCCCCGGTCACTCAGCCCTCGTGGGGCGTGCTGCTGAGCGATCTGCAGGCGTACATCGCCGTGCATCCGCTGACGGTGGTGTGGCCGGGCATGGCCATCACGGTCACCGTACTGGGGCTGAACCTGCTGGGCGACGCCCTGCGCGAGGCCGCCGATCCCACCCTCTCCGAGCGCGCGCCCTCCGCCCGCCTGCACGTGCCGGGGGTGATCGCGTGAGCCTCGAGGTGACCGATCTGCGCGTCGAGATCGGCGGACGCCCGGTCGTCGACGGGGTCTCGTTCGCCGTGCCCGACGGCGCACGGGTGGGCATCATCGGCGAATCCGGCTCGGGCAAGTCGCTCACCGCCCTGGCGATCCTCGGGCTCCTGCCCGACGGGGCGCGGGCGAGCGGCAGTGTGCGGTGGAACGGGCGCGAGATCCTGGGGCTCCCCGACCGGGAGCTCGCGCGCCTGCGCGGCGACGACATCGGCATGGTGTTCCAGGAGCCCCGCACCGCGCTGAACCCCATCCGCACGGTCGGCCGGCAGATCGGCGAGTCGGTGCGCATCCACGAGCGCGTCTCGCGCCGCGAGGCGCTGCGCAGGGCGGTCGCAGAGGCGGAGCGCGTCGCGCTGCCCGACCCCGAGCGCATCGTCTCGCGGTACCCGCATCAGCTGTCCGGGGGCCAGCGCCAGCGCGTCGCGATCGCCATGGCCCTCGCCTGCCGCCCGCGGCTGCTCATCGCCGACGAGCCGACGACCGCGCTCGATGTGACGATCCAAGCGGGTGTCCTCACGCTGCTGCGCACCCTGGTCCAGGATGCCGGCATGTCCCTCGTCTTCATCACGCACGACCTCGCGGTGCTCGCGCAGGTCGCCACCCACGCTGTCGTCCTCGAGCACGGCCGGGTGGTCGAGCAGGGCGGTGTCGCCGACCTGCTGCACGCGCCGTCGTCGCCGGTCACGCAGGCCCTGCTGCGCGACGCGACGGCGACACTGTGGCATCCCGAGCGTGCGCATCCATCGGTCTCGGATGCCGCGGCGGCGGCCGTCCAAGACGGACCCGCCCTCACCGCGCCGAGCGGCGGGGCGATCGATGCCTCCGTGGCGGGCGAGGATGGCGCCACCCCACCGACCGCCCCCACGGAACCCGGCGCCTCGGAGACGGGGCGGACCCCATGACCGAGACGATCATGCGGGCCCGCGGACTCTCCCGCGACTACCCGACCCCCCGCACGCGCGGATTCGGACGCGCCGAGCGCACCCCGGGTCTCGTCGACGTCGACCTCTCGGTGCTCGCGGGTTCCGCGGTCGGCATCATCGGCGAGTCTGGCTCGGGCAAGTCAACGCTCGTGCGCCTGCTGCTCGGACTCGACGTCGCGACCGCGGGAACGGTCGACGTCGAGGGACGCGCGGTGGACGCCCGCGGCTCGGCGCGTTCGCTGCACTGGCTCCGCCGCACGACCGGCGTCGTCTTCCAGGATCCGTACGCCTCTCTCGATCCGCGCATGAACGTCGGGCGCATCGTCGGCGAGCCCCTGTGGGCGCTGGGCATCGAGGGCGATCGTCGCGCCCGCGTGCGGGAGGTCCTCGAACAGGTCGGACTAGAGGCCGACATGGCCGCCCGCTTCCCCCACGAGTTCTCGGGCGGACAGCGACAGCGCATCGCGCTCGCCCGTGCCATCGTGCACCGGCCGCGCATCCTCGTCGGCGACGAGCCGCTGTCGGCGCTCGACGTGACGGTGCGGGCGCAGATCCTGCGTCTGCTGGCGCGGCTGCGGGTCGAAGAGCAGTTGACCCTCGTGCTGGTGTCGCACGACATCGGCGTCGTCCAGAGAGTCTGCGATCAGGTCGTCGTGATGAAGGACGGGCGCATCGTCGAGCAGGGCCCCACCGAGAAGGTCCTGCTGCAGCCGCAGGCCGCGTACACCCGCCAGCTGCTGGCATCCATCCCGACTCTGCCCCGCTGACGGGGCGATCGTTCGGACCGGATCCGCACCGCCGTGCCGCGCACGGCTCCTCCCCACGGCGGGGTGATGGGAATACGCCCCCAGATCGAGAGCAAGGGATGCCGCGATGTCGGAGGTGCGCGCTAGCCTCGGGCGCATGATCGCCGGCATCGTTCCCCCCTTCCTGCTCGACCGTCTCGCCCAGACCGACGACCCCCGTCTCGCACGGGCCGCCGCAGCCGCCCGCAAGACACTGGCCATGCCGCGTCCTCCGCGGCCCACCCGCACACGACTGCGCCTGTCGATCGACGGCGATGCGCTCGTCGCCGAGACCGCGCCCGCCCCCGATCGCATCATCTCCGACGCCGGCAACACCGAGAACCTGCCGGGGCGCCGGGTGCGCAGCGAAGACGACGCCCCCAGCGGCGACGTCGCCGTCGACGAGGCCTACGACGGTCTGGGTGCGACCTACGATTTCTTCTGGGACGCCTTCTCACGCGACGGGATCGACGCCGCGGGCGGGTCGCTCCTGGCCACGGTGCACTTCGGTGACGACTACGACAACGCGTTCTGGAACGGCGAGCGCATGGTCTTCGGCGACGGCGACGGCGAGGTGTTCGTCGGGTTCACGCGCTCTCTCAGCGTCATCGCCCACGAGCTCGGCCACGGGGTGACCGAGGCCGCCGGCGGCCTCGAATACCAGGGGCAGTCCGGCGCTCTGAACGAATCGTTGTCCGACGTCTTCGGGGCCCTCGCCGAGCAGCACCACCTCGGCCAGCAGGCCGATGAGGCGACCTGGCTCATCGGGGCGGGCATCTTCGCGCCTGACGTCCAGGGCGAGGCCCTGCGATCGATGAAGGCGCCCGGCACGGCGTACGACGACGACGTGCTCGGCAAAGACCCGCAGCCGGGGCACATGCGCGACTACGTCGAGACCGACGACGACAACGGCGGCGTGCACATCAACTCCGGTATCCCCAACCGGGCGTTCTACCTCGCCGCCATCGCCCTGGGCGGCAAGGCCTGGGACCGCGCGGGTCTGATCTGGTACCGCACGCTCACCGCGGGCACCCTCTCCCCCACCGCCGACTTCACCTCCTTCGCGGCCGCCACCCTGGCGGCGGCCGCTGCGGAGTACGGTGAGGAGTCGGAGGAGGTCGCCGCCGTCCGCGCCGCTTGGGCCGGGGTCGGCGTTGTGGAGGATGCCGCAGCCTGAAGCCGTCAGCGACGAGCGTCTGACGATCGTCGTCGTGCGCTCGGGCGGCATCGCCGGGCTCTCGAGACAGTGGCGGGCCGATGCCGATGCCGAACATGCGCCGCGCTGGAGGGAACTCGTCGAGAGCTGCCCCTGGGACGCGACACCCCCGCCGACGGCCGGGGCAGACCGTTACCAATGGCGCATCGAGGTGCATCACGGCGGGGCACCCGTGCACCAGGCGCGCCTGGGCGACGGGCAGGTCGAGGGCGCGTGGCGCACGCTCGTGGACGAAGTGCGTCAGGCGGCTCACCCGCAGCCGCGCGGGCGCTCAACCGCTGCCGAGACAGGCACGTCGACATCCTGACGAAGATCGCGCTGCCCCTCTGTGTGACGGCAACCGTCAGCCGAAGAGCTTCCGCCGCTTCTTCTTCGACGGGATGCTCTTCTGCAGGTAGACAACCCCGAGCCATCGTCCGAATTTGAAACCGACGCGGCCCATCCGGCCGACCTCGGTGAAGCCGAGCTTCTCGTGGAGCGCGATCGACGCATCGGCGCCCTTGTCGCTGATCGCGGCGACCATCTCGCGAATGCCGAGATCCTGGCAGGCGGCGATGAGCGCTTCGAGCAGAGCACGTCCGAGTCCCTTGCCCGCCGCCGCTTGACCGAGGTAGATCGAGTTCTCGACCGTGTACCGATAGGCGGACTTCGACTGCCAGGGCTGCACGAGGGCGTAGCCGAGGATCTGCCCGCTGGGCGACTGCGCCACGAGGAAGGGCAGCTTCAACTTCTGGAGCGTGGCGAACTTGTCTCGCCATTTGGCGATGGTCCACGCCTTCTCGTCGAAGGTGACGACGGAGTTGCGCACGTAGTAGTTGTAGATCTCCCGGATGTCGGGGATGTCGGCCTCGGTCGCCGCGCGGATCTCGAACGAGAACGGGCGCTCGGGCTCGGGGGCACGGCGCAGATGCGCGGGTGGTCGCCGACGGCTCTTCTCGTACTCCTCTTCCAGCACGTCGTAACTCTACGGGCGACCCCGTTTCCCGCGTGTGTCACCGGGCCGCGACGTCGGGCCGCATGACGACGCCGTCAGGCCGGGAGGCGCCAGTCCACGGCATCCGCGCCCTGCTCGGCCAGCAGGGAGTTGACCCGCGAGAACGGCTTCGAGCCGAAGAAGCCCCGGCTGGCCGACAGCGGCGAGGGGTGCGGCGAGGAGACGATGGCGGTGCTCCCCAGCAGGGGCGTGAGGTTGATGGCATCCCGCCCCCAGAGCACCGCGACCAGCGGCGCATCTCGTTCGACGAGACACCGGATGGCGTGCTCGGTGACGCGTTCCCATCCCCAGCCGCGATGGGATGCCGGCGACCCCGGCGCTACCGTGAGTACCCTGTTCAGCAGCATGACACCCTGGGCCGCCCATGCCGAGAGATCGCCGTGCGGGGCGGGAGCGATCCCGAGATCGTCGGAGAGCTCCCGGTAGATGTTCGCGAGGCTTCGCGGCAGGGGCCGCACGTGCGGGTCGACCGCGAACGACAGCCCGATCGGGTGACCCGGCGTCGGGTAGGGGTCTTGTCCCACGATGAGGACCCGGACGGCGTCCACCGGCGTGCGGAATGCGCGGAGCACGAGCTCGCCCGCCGGCAGATACGGCTTGCCCTCCTGCCGCAGACGCTCACCGAGCGCGGCGATGTCGTCGGCGACCGGGGCGAGGGGCTCCACCCAGGTGGAGTCGATCAGGCCGGCGTCGGCGAGTTGGGCGAGGGACTTCGCGGTCACTCCGCGTCTTCTTCGTGCACCGACCCGAGGTGCGACCAGGGGAACTCGATCCAGAGGGTCGTGTCCTTCCAGGAATAGTCGGGCGTCACGACCGTCGTCGGCTTGGTGTAGATCACGGCTGACCGCGCTTCCGCGCCATGCCGGTCGAGCAGTTTGACGGCGAGGTCGAGCGTGCGACCGCTGTCGGCGACGTCGTCGACGAGCAGCACGCGGCGTCCCTCGAGGTACGACAGGTCCAGCGCCGGGGGCAGCACCTCAGGCGCATCGAGCACGGTACCCACACCCGTGTAGAACTCGACGTTGAGCGCGCCGCAGTTCTTCACGCCGAGGCCGTAGGCGATCGCCCCTCCCGGCAGCAGCCCGCCCCGCGCGATGGCGACGACCACCTCCGGACGGAACCCGTCGGCGACGATCGCGCGCGAGATGTCGCGCGTCGCGACCCCGAAATCGTCCCAGCTCAACCGTTCGCGCTCGTCCGTCACACCGGATCCTCTCCTCGACTGCTCTCACCCTAGGCGCTCGAGGGGTACCCCCCGTCCGGGGCACGGACACGGCGACGCGGGGTCAGCGCGTCGTCAGCGGCCCGCGCGCCAGCAGGTGCTGTGCGGACTGCGCCACGGGGCGCATCGTCACGAGGTCGAGGTTCACGTGCCCGGGGGCGTCGAGCGCGTAGGCGATGACATCGGCGACGTCGGCTGCCACGAGAGGCGCCTCGACGCCCTCGTAGAGCTTGTCTGCCGCGTCGCGGTCGCCACCGAGACGGTTCAGGCTGAACTCCTCGGTGCGCACCATGCCCGGGGCTATTTCGATCACGCGCAACGGCTCGCCGTTCAGCTCCTGACGCAACGCGTGCACGAGCATCGACTCTCCGGCCTTGGCCGCGTTGTACCCGCCACCACCCGGGTAGGCCGTCTGCGCGGCGGTCGAGGTGACGAAGAGCAGGTCGGCGTGGCCCGAGTCGTCGGCCGCGCGCCGGAGGGCCGGAAGAAGGGAAGCCACCAGGCGCTGCGCCGACAGAACGTTCGCTTCGAACATCCAGCGCCAGTCCTCCGGGTCACCGGCTTCGATGCGATCGCTGCCGCGGGCACCTCCGGCCACATGCACGAGCGCGTCGACGCCGCCGGTCTCATCGAGCCACGTGGCCAGCGCCGCCACGGCGTCGCCGTCGGTCAGGTCGGCGGCATGGGCCACCACGCCCGTCTCGCCCTCGAGCGCCGCGAGTCGGTCGGCCCGGCGTGCGACACCCACGACGTCCCATCCGCGGGCCCGCAGCGCCCGCGCGGCCGCCTCTCCGATACCCGAACTGGCCCCGGTCACCACTGCGCGTCGCGTCATGACATCCACGCTACTGCGCCCCTCCGACACCGGATGCCGCGTGCCGCCGGTCGGCCCCGCTCCCCCGCCGCGCGGGCACCGCGTCGCCGCCGCGTGCGGGGCGCCGAGGGGCTGCGGGCCGCGCACAGCGCCCGGCGATGAAACGGAGCACGCCTCGCAATGCCGGCGCGGTCGACGGCCCGGTGAGCGGTGTTACGGCCCGTGTCCGGGGCGCTTGTCGGCGTCGGGGGCGGTGTCTACGCTCGCAGCAGGCCACGGCGTCCGCCACGGCCCACTCGACCGGAGGAGCAGCCATGTCGGCACCCGAGAACTGGCGTTTCGAGACCAAGCAGATCCACACGGGCGCACAGCCCGACCCGGTGACCAAGGCTCGTGCCACCCCGATCTACCAGACCACCTCGTACGTGTTCGACAACGCCGACCACGCCGCTAACCTCTTCGCGCTGGCCGAGTTCGGCAACATCTACACGCGCATCCAGAACCCCACGCAAGACGTCGTCGAGCAGCGCGTCGCGGGCCTCGAGGGCGGCACCGGCGCCCTCCTCGTCGCCAGCGGCCAGGCTGCCGAGACGTTCGCGGTGCTGAACATCGCCCAGGCCGGCGACCACATCGTCTCGTCGAGCTCGATCTACGGCGGCACCTACAACCTCTTCAAGTACACCCTCGCCAAGCTCGGCATCGAGACGACGTTCGTGGAGAACCAGGACGACCCCGAGGAGTGGCGCGCAGCGGTCCGCCCGAACACGAAGCTGTTCTTCGCCGAGACCATCGGCAACCCCAAGATCAACGTGCTCGACATCCGCTCCGTCGCCGACGTCGCCCACGAGGCGGGCGTGCCGCTGATCGTCGACAACACGATCGCGACGCCCTACCTCATCCGGCCCTTCGAGCACGGCGCCGACATCATCGTGCACTCCGCGACCAAATTCCTCGGCGGGCACGGCACCACGATCGGCGGCGTCATCGTCGACGGCGGCACCTTCCCGTGGTCGGAGCGTTCCGACCGCTTCCCCGGTCTCACCACGCCCGACCCCTCGTACCACGGCGCGGTTTACACGCAGGCGGTGGGCGACGGACTCGCGTACATCATCAAGGCGCGCGTGCAGCTGCTGCGCGACCTCGGCGCCTCGATCGCCCCGCAGAGCGCATGGCAGCTCATCCAGGGCATCGAGACCCTGTCGCTGCGCATCGAGCGCCACGTGCAGAACGCGCAGGAGATCGCGGAGTGGCTCGAGTCGCACCCCGACGTCGCGACCGTGAACTACTCGGGCCTTCCCACGTCGCCCTGGTACGCCGCCGCCAACAACTACGCCCCCAAGGGTGTCGGCGCGGTGCTGTCGTTCGAGCTCAAGGGTGGTGTCCAGGCGGGTCGCGAGTTCGTCAACTCGCTCAGCCTGTTCAGCCACCTCGCCAACATCGGCGACGTGCGCTCGCTCGTCATCCACCCGGCATCCACGACGCACTCCCAGCTCACGCCCGAGCAGCAGCTCACGGCCGGCGTGACCCCGGGTCTCGTGCGCCTGTCCGTGGGCCTCGAGAACATCGACGACCTGAAGGCCGACCTCGATCAGGCTCTCGCCGCCGCGCGTCGACTGTCCGAGGCATCCCGCGTCTGAGCCTTGCGTCACCGAACGCCCCGATCCGGCCATCCGGTTCGGGGCGTTCGTCGTTCACGGGCGTCTAGCCTGTGGGTTCGGCCTCACGGGAGACGGCGACCCGGTGATCAGCGGAGGTCTCGCGCACCGCGCCGCGCGCGGCCTGTCGCGGGGCGCACGCCCCGCGCCGAAACCGGAGGACATCCCGCGAAGGGAGGACCCACCGAAAGAGAAAGATCCTCCGCTCGCCGAATCTCCTCCGCCGCGGCATCGCCGCCGCAACACCGCCGTTCCCGACACCGCCGCCCCGACACCGCCGCCCCGCGAACGAGGACATCCCACGAAGGAGGACTCGGCACGAGAAAGCCCCTCCGCCCGCCGGATCTCCTCCGCTGTGCCGAGCCCGCGCCGCGCGTCAGATCCTCTGCCGCGGCCGGAGACTCCCCAGCCCGCCGTCGACGCCGATGATCTGTCCGGTCATCCACGCGTTCTCCGGCGAGAGCAGGAACTCCACGGCCCGCGCGACGTCGTCGGGTTCGCCGAGCCGGCCGAGCGGATGCATCGCCTCCGAGACCTTCCTCGACATATCGGTCGAGGTCAGCTTCTCGGTCAGACGCGTCTGCACCAGGCCCGGGGCCACCGCGTTCACGCGAAGTCCATGAGCGGCGTAACTCGCGGCCGCCGACAAGGTCAGGCCGATCACGCCGGCTTTGGCCGCCGCGATGCCGTCATGGTTCGGCAGGCCCGCCAGGGCGGCAGCCGACGACACCAGCACCACCGATCCACCGTCGCGCATGTGCGCCCCCGCCGCGCGCACCGCCGCGAACGACGTCGTCAATGACGCGGCGATCAGGCCGTCGTACTGCTCGCGCGAGGTGAGGTGCGCGGGTTTGAGCAGCATGGATCCCGCGAACACCGCGATGCCGTCGAGATCGCCCGCCTCACCGACAACCTGATCGACGGCGTCGAAGTCGGTGGCATCCAGGGTGAAATCCGGCTCGATGACGGATGAATCGCGAGCGGTTGTGAGGACGCGGTGGCCCGCGTCGCGCAGTCGTGTCGCCGTCGCCCCGCCGATGTCGCTCGAGGCCGCGATGAGAAGGAAGTTCGCCATGCGGCGAGTCTGACCACACCCGACGACCGTGATCGGGGGCTGGACAAGCGGTCACCCCGTGGTCAGCGCGGCGCGAGGGCGCTCGTTCTCGCTCAGCCGGTCGGCGTCGCCCTCCCGTCGTCCGACCGGCTCTCCCGCATCCCACGTCGCGATCATCCGTGCGCTGTGCGCGAGTCGACGACCTCCGACATCGCCGTAACAGAACGAACCTCCCCGCCCCGCCCGGAGAGAATGGATGCCATGGACTGGCAGATCTCCGAAGACACGGTGCCCTCGGCCCCGGTGACGGAGGCCGACGCCCGTTCGCTCCTCGGCCGTCCCCCGGCCACCGGCGCGTGGCGCGACGGCGACCCCGCGGGTGATCGGCGCTTCGCATCGTTCGGGTCCTTCCGCACCGAGAACGGCGAGTCCCTGCCGCACGTGCGCCTCGCCTACGAGACCTGGGGGGAGCTCTCCCCCGCCCGCGACAACGCGGTGCTGATCCTGCACGCCCTCACCGGTGACAGTCACGTCCGCGGTGCCGCCGGCCCCGGGCACCCCACCGCCGGGTGGTGGAGCGACCTCGTCGGACCCGGAGCCGCGATCGACACCGACCGCTTCTTCGTCATCGCCCCCAACATGCTGGGCGGATGCCAGGGATCGACCGGCCCGGCGAGCATCGCGCCCGACGGGTACGAGTGGGCGTCGCGTTTTCCGTACCTGACCATCCGCGACCAGGTCACCGCGCAGGCGCTGCTCGCCGACGAGCTCGGCGTCGAGCGGTGGTTCGCCGTCGTCGGCGGGTCGATGGGCGGCATGCACGCGATCGAATGGGCGGTCGGTCACCCCGACCGGGTCGCGCGTGCCGCGATCCTGTCGGCCCCGCCGATCACGACGGCCGACCAGATCGCGCTGAACTCGGTACAACTGGACGCCATCCGCGTCGACCCGCGCTTCGCCGGTGGCGAGTACTACGACGCCGGTGACGGCGACGGGCCGCACCGCGGGCTGGCCCTCGCCCGTCGCATGGCGCTGCTCAACTACCGCAGCCCCACCGAGCTGAACCAGCGCTTCCAGCGCTCGTGGCAGTCGGGTGTGAGCCCCCTGGGCCGCGGCGGGCGCTTCGCGGTGGAGTCATACCTCGACTTCCACGGCAACAAGTTCACCCGTCGATTCGACGCCAACAGCTACCTGGCCCTGGTCGAGGCCATGAATTCTCACGACGTCGGCCGCGATCGCGATGGGGTCGAAGACGCCCTGGCCCGCGTCACCGCCACGACCCTCGTGCTCGGGATCGACAGCGACCGTCTCTTCCCCATCGACGGCCAGCACCGCATCGCGCGCGGCATCCCGCAGACCCTCGACGGTGACGACGCCGTCGTGCTCTCGAGCGACTTCGGCCACGACGGCTTCCTCATCGAGACCGCCGCCGTCGCCACGCACCTGCGTCGCCTGCTGGCGACCTGACGATCCCGGATGCCTGGTCCCTGGCATCCACGCCGTGCCACTCCCTCATCACGGAAGTGCCGTCGCCCGTCCGCCTCGCGCGGGCACCGTCGAGTGTCCACGACACGCCGCGCGCGGCGAAGACTTGCGGCGTGTCCTGGACACTCGCACAACTTCGGCGCCGACCGCACGCGGCGTGCGATCGGTCCGTGCCCGCGACGCCTCAGCGCTGCCTCAGCGACGCGTCAGCGCTGCGTCAGCACCGCGTCAGCGCTGCGTGGGAATCGACCCCGTGATCGCTGTCTGCGCGGCCTCGGCAGCCGGCATCCGGTGTTCGGGATGACGGCCGCTGCGATCCTCGATGCGGTACGACACGACGGCGACGACGAGCCCGCCCAGGGCGAGCACGGCGCCGACCCAGGCGGGGGCGACCAGTCCGAGGCCGGCCGCGATCGCGAGGCCACCCAGGAACGCTCCGAGGCTGTTGCCGATGTTGAGCGCCGAATGGTTCAGGGCGGCGGCGATGGACTGATTGTCTTCGGCGACGTCCATCAGACGGGTCTGGATGGCCGGGCTCAACCCCGCCCCGCAGAAGGCGACCAGGAATGCGAACAGCACGAGACTGACGATCCAGCCGGCGGTCAGGGCGAGACCGACGGATGCCGCGGCGAGGGCGATCAGACCGACGGAGAGCCAGAACCGCAGGTCCTTGTCGGCCAGCGCGCCCCCCACGACGTTGCCGATCGTCATGCCGATGCCGACCAGCACGAGGACGAGGGAGACGCTCCACTCCGGCTGCCCGGCGACGTCGGTGATCATGGGAGCGATGTAGCTGTACATGGCGAAGAATCCGCCGAAGCCCACCGCGCCGATCCCGAGCGCGAACCACACCTGGCCGATGCGGAACACCCGCAACTCGTCACGCAATCGGCGACCCGGTGAGCCGGGGTGCTTCGGCACGAACATCGCGATGCAGATGGTCGCCAGCAGGAAGATGCCGGTGACGACGGCGAACGCCGCGCGCCAGCCGACCTGCTGGCCGAGCAGGGTGCCGAGCGGCACGCCGACGACGTTGGCGATCGTGAGACCGGTGAGCACGAAGGCGACGCCCTTGGCGCGGTTCCCGGGGCCGAGCGCGTCCGCGGCCACGAGGGCTCCGATACCGAAGTAGGCGCCGTGCGGGAGTCCAGCGAGGAATCGGGATGCCGCAACGAGCTCGAAGGTGGGAGCGATGACGGTCAGCAGCGTGAAGAACGCCAGCGCGGCGGCCAGCACGATCATCACGCGATGGCGCGGGAAGCGCGCGACGGACCCGGCGATCGTGGGCGCGCCGACGACCACACCGAGGGCGTAGAGAGAGATGAGCCAGCCCGCCTGGGCGATGGCGTCGTCGGGCGAGGCCGCCCACGCGCCGGGGACGAGCTCGCGGGCGATGTTGGGCAGCAGGCCCATCACCACGAACTCGGTCATGCCGATACCGAAACTGCCGATGGCGAGAGAAAGGAGCGCCCGCATCGCCGCACCTCTCGAGGTCGTCGAAGAGGTCACCCGACGAGTGTAGGGGGCTCACGGCCGTCTGGTCGAATCGTTTCGAGAGCGGCGCATGGGCCCGCCCCGTTGTCCCGCACCCCTCGCCCCTCCTGCACAGGGCGCTCGATCGGCGGGCTCTCCCCCATCGCGCGGATGCGCCGTTTTTCACCCGGTCAGGACGTGGCACTCTCTCACACCTCACCGCACAATGAAGGGATGCCGGAGATGACGGAACCACAGGTCTGGGTGCTGATCGGAACCTTCGCCGCGGCCGTGCTCGGCGGAATGACGTTCAGCACCAACCTCATCATGGGATCGCTGACGAAGGTCATCACGGCGAACACGGATCGGCTCGAAGCGCGGATCGACGCGCTGCGTCACGAGACGGTGTCGGAGATCCAGGTCACAAGATTCAGAATCGACAGCGTCGAGGCGGGACTCAACGCCAAGATCGATAGCGTCGAGGCGGGACTCAACGCCAAGATCGACAGCGTCGAGGCGCGCCTCAGCTCCCAGATCGAGAGCGTCGAGAGTCGACTCCGCGGCGATATGGCCCGCATCGACTCAGACGTGACCGCCATCGCGAAGCGCGTCTGGAACGACCCGCCCGCCGCGTGAGATCGACGGGGCGGTGACGGGCCGGTCCGCCGCACGAGACCGACGGGGCCGTGACGGGCCGGCCCACACGCGAACGCCCGAGCGATGGCCGACGTGCGACATGACGCCGAGCGTCCCCGATCAGCGCTCGGACGAGGTGGGAGGGAGCCTCAGCCGGCCCGGCGCCCCAAGGCCTCCTCGAGGCGCTCGACCTTGCCGTCCATCTCGCCCGTGCGGCCCGGTCGGATGTCGGCCTTCAGCACCAGCGACACGCGCGACCCGTATGGCATCACGGCATCCGTCGCCGCCTTGACGACGGCGAACACCTCGTCCCACTCCCCCTCGATCTCGGTGAACATCGAGCTGGTGCGGTGCGGCAGCCCCGACGCGCGCACGACCGCGACCGCCGCGGCGACGGCGTCGTGCACCGACCCGTCGGGGTTCTCCGCCGAAGCGTAACCGATGCCGGAGGGAGCGACAGAGAAGGCGATGAGCATGTCTCGAGACTACGGGCCGCGCGCGGGCGACAGGCTGCGAGCGAACGACGCGCCCACGGCGCGCGGTCGCATGCGAGCCGCTCCCCCCGGGCCGGCGATCCGCACGCGAGCTGCCCATCGCAGCACGTGGTCGCACGCGAACCGCTCCCCCCGGGCCGGCGATCCGCACGCGAGCCGCCCAACGGCAGAGGGCGGTTCGCAAGGCCGCCCACCGGCGGCAGGCGCTCAGAACGCCCGAACCCGGGCGACGCCACGCTCAGCGCGCGTGCGAGATCACCGTCCGGCAGGCAGGCGCGGCACCGGCCGTCGTCCCGTGACGATCTCGCGGAGCCCCGCGGGCGGGCGCACGCGTGCGACGGGGGCTTTCACGACACGCACGACCGCCCATACCAGCAGCACCAGGGCGAGGAGGTTGCGCACCTCGAGCACGACCACCGGGAACGGGTTGGGGTGCGTCGCCATGAGGCCGTCGTACAGGAGCGGGTACATCCACTGCGTGAGACCGGCGATCACCAGCGTCATCCCGGCGAAGGCGTACCAGCGACGACGGTCCAGCATCAAGCCGAGCGCGACGGGTGCGAACAGCCACACGTAGTACTGGGGCGATCCCACCTTGTTCAGGGCGATGAAAGCGGTCACCAGCGCGAGGGACAACGGCGGGAAGAGACTCAGGAAGGTCGCGCCGTGGCGCAGTTTCCACACTCCGACACCCGCCACGCCGGCCATGACGAGCAGCATGATCGGCGTCATCGCCGCGATGAGCGGCTCGGCTCCCGGTCCGGTCACCTGGAAGGTGAGGACGTCGCCGTCGTAGTACACCTCGCTGCCGGGCACGTAGAAGGCGGCGAGGAACATGTAGAGGCCGCCCACGGGCGCCTCCATCTGAATGCCGCGCGAGGTCTGATCACCGACGAATCCGAAGACGAAAGCGGCACCGCCCAGAGCGACGACGGGGATGATCGTCGCCAGCGAAACCGCCACCGCGCCCCACACGAGCGCCAGGCGGCGACGGATGACCACGAGACCCGCAGCGAGGATGGCCGCCGGCCACACCTTCATCCACACGGCGATCGAAAGGAGAACGGATGCCAGGAACGGACGACGCAGCATCCAGATGCCGCCGAGGAGGGCCAGCGGCACGGTGATGCCGTCGATGCGGTAGAGCCCGACCGGACCGATCAGCAGGATCGCCGCGAGCCAGAACCACGCCGCGATCACGCGACCGCGCGAGCGAGCGTCGCCCACGAGGATCAGGAAGGCGACGAGGTTGAACAGCGACACCGTCAGCGCCCACGCCGGGGTGTAGCTGATGGCCCACGCGAACACCCACGCGAAGGTCATCGGAAGGAACGCGAGCTGAGGATAGATCCACTTCTCGGTGATGCCGGGCCACTGCCAGGTGTCGCTTCGCGTGCAG
Source organism: Microbacterium sp. Leaf151 (assembly GCF_001424225.1). Taxonomy (GTDB): domain Bacteria; phylum Actinomycetota; class Actinomycetes; order Actinomycetales; family Microbacteriaceae; genus Microbacterium. The sequence goes on from NZ_LMOR01000004.1 coordinate 384,515, forward strand.
GAGGTCACGTCGACGCCGCCGAAAAGGGCGCACCGCGACCAGGGCTCGTACACCAGGTACACGTCGCCCATCGGCTCATTGGGCTGCTGATAGCCCAACACCGCCACGACGACGTGCACGGCGACGAACGCGATCAACAGGGGAACGACACGCCTCAGCACCGGGTAATCCTAAACGGGGCTGTCTGAGCGCCCCCACCGACGGCCGGACGCTCTCGCGCCACAACGGGCGAGCACGACACGAACGTTATGCGATCGAGTCCCCGAGCAGGGCGGAGACGACGCCGGGCAGCGCGTCGGCGACGTCGAGAGCGGTGATCGGACCGCCCCCACCCCCGTGGGCGAGGGATGCCGCCGTACCGGCGCGGCCGTGCAGCCACGCCGCGGTCGCCGCGCACGCCCCCAGTTCTTCGACGCCGCTTCGTCCGGCGGCGACGGCTCCGGCCGTGACCGCCCCGAGGACGCCTCCCAGCACATCTCCGGTGCCCGCGGTGGCGAGCCAGGGCGTGCCCGCCGACACACGGCGCACCCATCCACCCGCCGCGGCCACGATGGTCACCGCCCCCTTCAAGAGCACGACGCCGCCGAACGCGTCCGCCGTCTCGCACGCCGCACGCTCCCGTGCGTCGACGTCCGTCGTCGCGACCGCGGACATTCCCAGTGCGTCCCGCAGACGGGCCATCTCCCGCGCATGCGGCGTGACGATGACCGGCGCGGCAGCCTGCGGCACGAGGTCCAGCGATCCGGCGTCGACGACGACCGGAACCTCGCCGCTCAGGATGCGGCGGAGCGCCGCGGCCTCGCAAGGCTCGCGCTCGGTGGCATCCGTTCCCGACCCGATCACCCAAGCCTGCACGCGCCCGTCGGAGGTGACCGTCTCGGGGCGACGCTGCAGCACGAGATCCTGCGCGCGCGCGGGACCGAGGTAGCGGACCATCCCCGTGCCCGCCCGCCACGCCGCTTCGACGCCCAGCACGGCGGCCCCCGGATACCGCGTGGACCCGGTTCGCATCCCCACGACGCCGCGGGAATACTTGTCGTCGTCCGCGGTTGGCCTCCGCAGTGTGCGGGCGGCATCCAGCCCGCTCCAGTCCTTCGCCGTCATGGCGTCACCCTAGAACGCAAAGGTCCCCCGTGAGCGCCCTCTTCACACCCCTGTCCATCCGCGGTATCGCGTTCCGCAACCGACTGTGGGTGTCGCCGATGTGCCAGTACAGCGCGGTCGAGGGGATGCCGAACGACTGGCACCACGTGCACCTCGCCCAGTTCGCCGCGGGAGGGGCGGGCCTGGTGATCGCCGAAGCGAGCGCGGTCTCGCCCGAGGGTCGTATCTCGCCCGACGACGCGGGCCTGTGGAACGACGCGCAGGCCGAGGCGTGGGCGCCGATCGTCGCGGCGGTCCGCTCCCGCGGCGCCGTCGCGGGCGTGCAGCTGAGCCACGCCGGCCGAAAGGCCTCGACCACCTCGCCGCTCTCCGGCGAGCGCGGATCCGTCGCCCGCGACGCGGGCGGATGGACCACCGTCGGCCCGTCTGCGATCGCGTACGGCTCCTTCGCCGAGCCGGTGGCTCTGGATGCCGCGGCGATCGACGACGTGGTGAACGACTTCGCGGATGCCGCCCGCCGCGCCGTCGGGGCCGGGTTCGAGGTGGTCGAGGTGCACGCCGCCCACGGTTACCTGCTGCATCAGTTCCTGTCGCCGCTGACGAACCACCGCACCGACGCCTACGGTGGATCGTTCGAGAACCGGGTCCGCCTGCTCGTGCGGGTGACCGAGGCCGTTCGCGCGGCCGCTCCCGACGCTGCGCTGTTCGTGCGCTTCTCCGCGACCGACGCCGCAGAGGGCGGATGGGACGTCGCCGACACCGTCGCCGCGTCCACGGTGGTGGCCGAGGCGGGCGCCGACCTCATCGACGTCTCCAGCGGCGGTCTCGTGCCCCATCAGAGAATCGTCCCGGGCCCGGGCTATCAGGTCGAGTACGCCGAGACGGTCCGCCGCGAGACGGGCCTGCTCGTGAGCGCCGTCGGCATGATCGACGACCCGACCTTCGGCGAGCAGATCGTCGCCGACGGCCGCGCCGATGCGATCATGTCGGCTCGCGAATGGCTCCGCGACCCCCACTACGCCCTCCGCGCGGCCGCTGTCCTGGGTGCCGACTCGCCCGCCCCCGCGCAGTACCTTCGGGCGTACTGACGTCTGATCCCGCCGCCCAGCGCGGGATCCCGCGTGCCCGCGCGGACTCTTCGCGTACTGCGCACCCTCTCCACGGGGCTCCGAGACGCAGAACACCGGATGCCGCGAGGCCCGAGCCCCGCGGCATCCGGTGTTCTGCGGCTAGACGAAACGGCGACGCTCGGTGGCGTCCTGCACTTCGCCGACGAGCTCTTCGATGACGTCCTCGAGGAACAGCACCGCCTTGACGTCGCCGCGCTCGTCGCGCACCTGTGCAAGGTGGCGCCCCGAGCGGCGCATGAGGGCGAGCGCATCTTCGAGATCCGTCGTCTCCAGCACCGACACCATGTGGTGGATGCGCTTCGCCGGGATGGGTCGGACCATGTCGGCATCCGACCCCTCCGCCGCACGCAGCACGTCTTTCAGGTGCACGTAACCGGTCGGGCTACCGGTCTCGTCGACGATCACATACCGCGAGTAGCCGTGCTGCGCGACAGCTCGCTCGATCTCGGCCGGGGTCGTCGTCTCCGGGAGCGTGACCAGCGCGCCCATCGGCACCGCGATGTCGGCGGCCTTCTTCTCGGTGAACTCGACCACCGCGCGGACGGTGCCGGCGGAGTCGTCGAGCACGCCCTCGCGACGCGACTGCGTCACGATCGTCGCGACCTCGTCGAGCGTGTAGGTCGAGGCGGCCTCGTCTTTCGGCTCCACACGGAACAGGCGCAGCACGTGGTTCGCCGTCCAGTTCAACGCGACGATGATCGGGTAGAACGCCTTCGACACCGCCACCAGGGGCGGCGCCAGCATCAGCACCGCGCGGTCGGGCAGCGTGAACGCGAGGTTCTTGGGCACCATCTCGCCGAACACGACGTGCAGGTACGACACGATCAGCAGCGCGACGACGAAGGATGCGACGTCGACCGCGGCCTCGGGGAGCCCGGTGAGCCCGAGGGGACCTGCCAGCAGGTGGTGGATGGCCGGCTCCGACACGTTCAGGATCAGCAGCGAGCAGATCGTGATGCCGAGCTGACACGTCGCCAGCATGAGGGTGGCGTGCTCCATCGCGTACAGCGCGGTCTTGGCGGCGCGCGACCCGCGGTCGGCGTGCGGCTCGATCTGCGAGCGGCGCGCGGAGATGACGGCGAACTCCGCTCCGACGAAGAAGGCGTTGGCGATGAGGAGCACCACCAGCCAGGCGATTCCGGCCCAGTCGCTCATCACTGATCACCGCCCTTCGCCGCGCGGACGAGGTCGTCGACGTTCTGCTCCCGCGGGGTGGGGGTGAACTGCACCCGGTCGACGCGGCGGCCGTCCATGCGCTGAACGGCGAGGATGCCGTCGTCGAGGTCGACGGTGTCGCCCACGACGGGGATGCGCTCGAGTGCGGCCATGATGAACCCGCCCACGGTGTCGTAGACCTCGCCCTCGGGCACCCGGACGCCGGCTCGGTCGAGCACCTCGTCGGGTCGCAGGTCGCCGGGGAAGGTGAGCGATGCCGCCGAGCGCACCACGCCGGCGCGGGAGCGGTCGTGCTCGTCGAGCACCTCGCCGACGATCTCCTCGACGAGGTCCTCGAGGGTGACGACCCCGGCGGTACCGCCGTACTCGTCGACGACGATCGCCATCTGATAACCCCGCGAGCGCAGTTCCGAGACGAGCGTGTCGAGGTGGACGGTCTCGGGAACGCGCAGCGGCTCGGTCGCCAGCGCCGCGACCGGCACGTCACCCCGCTTCTCGCGCGGCACCCCGATGGCCGCCTTGAGATGGACGACGCCGACGATGTCGTCCATCGACTCGTCGTACACGGGGAAGCGGCTGTGGCCGGTGCGTCGCGCGAGCTGCACGACGTCGTCGGCGGGATCGCCCGCGGCGAGCGCATGCACGCTCGGGCGGGGGGTCATGACGTCGGCCGCGCTGAGCCGCGCGAAGGTCAGGCTGCGATCCAGGAGCGATGCGGTGTCCTTCTCGAGCATCCCGGCGTTCGCCGAGCGTCGGACCAGGCTCGACAGCTCCTCGGCCGAGCGCGCACCCGACAGTTCCTCCTTGGGCTCGACGCCCATGGCGCGCAGCACCCCGTTGGCGCTGCCGTTGAGCACGATGATCGCGGGCTTGAACACGGCGGTGAACGCCACCTGGAACGGAATGACGAGCTTCGCGGTCTGCCGCGGAATGGCGAGCGCGAAGTTCTTGGGCACCAGCTCGCCCAGGATCATCGACAGCACCGTGGCGAAAGCGACGCCGATGACCGCGGCGAGCGAAACGATCAGCGCCTCGGGCAGTCCCCACGTCTGGAAGACCGGACGCAGCAGGCTGGAGATCGCCGGTTCCATGGTGTAACCGGTGAGCAGCGTGGTCAGCGTGATGCCCAGTTGCGCGCTCGAGAGGTGGGTCGAGGTGATGCGCAGCGCGTCGATCGTCAGCGAGAGCCGCGTCTCGCCCGCGTTGCGGCGCGCCTCGAGATCGGCGCGGTCGAGGTTGACCAGGGCGAACTCGCTCGCGACGAAGAGTCCTGTGCCTACCGTGAGCAGGAGCCCCACGCCCAGCATGACGAATTCCATCAGTCGTCACCCCCGCTCGATCGCTCGGCGGAAGAAGGGTTTCGGGGCTCGGGTCTACAACTGGGAGGGTCGTCCATCGTGCGGATGATTCTATGGCAGCCACGGGCGACCGGCACCCGTTTCCCCCGCGCCCGACGGCCTGTGGAGGATGGGGGAATGGATGCGACATCTCCGGCGCAGGCACGCGCGCTTTCCGCCGAATCGGCCGTCGTCCGCCGCTACGTCCACCGTTACGGGCCGTTCGCGTGGGCGCACGCCGCGACGCCGGGCGTCGAGGGTTCGCGCACCTGGCACTACTGGTGGCACGCCCACCTGATCCACGTCTTCCACGACGCCGAGCAGCACCGACCCGATCCCCGGCGCAGGCGGCTCCTGCGCGCGCTGCACCGGGGTGTCACGTTGCGGACGCTGGGGCGCTGGACCACGCCGTTCTACGACGACGTCGCCTGGATGACCCTGGCGCTGCAGCACGAGGACCTGAACGACCGGCGCATCGACCGTCTCGTCCGGCGGCTCGACGAGGCCGTCGATCCCGCGGTCGGAGCGCTGCCCTGGGCGGTCGGCAGTGCGCTCTACAACGCCCCCGCCAACGGCCCCGCGGCGATCGCGCTGGCGCGGTCCGCGCACCGCGGATCGGCGATCGATCTCGACGCATGGGTCGCAGCGACCCTCGACGACCCGATCACGGGATTGGTGCGCGACGGCGTGGAAGACGGCATCGTCCGCCCCGAGCTGTGGACCTACAACCAGGGTGTCGCGATCGGCTCCGCGCTCGCCCTCGCAGAGGGCGCCCCCGACGCCGACGCCCGGGAGGCGCACGAGGCGCGAGCGGCATCGCTGGTCCACGCCGTCGCGCGCTGGTGCGCGGCCGAGGGAGGACTCTTCCTCTCTGCCGGTGGCGGAGACGGGGGGCTGTTCGCCGGCATCCTGGCCCGCTATCTCGCGGAGGCGGCGGTGTGGTTCGCCGACGACGGGGCGAATGACGAACACCGCGCCACGTCCCGCGCCGCGCGCGATCTCGTCCACCGCAACGCCGACGCGCTGTGGAACGGACGACGTGCGGGGTTGTTCGCCGCGGACCCCCGACGCGCAGCCCGCGCGGCCGGGGAAGACCTCGACCTCTCGGTGCAGCTGGGCGCGTGGATCACCCTCGAAGCGGACGTCGCCGTGTCGGGCCTCGTCACCAGCTGACGGGGAGCGCCTTTCCCTCTTCGTACCCGGCCGCGGACTGCAGGCCCACCCGGGCGCGCTCGTGGAACTGCGCGACGGTCGACGCGCCGGCGTACGTGAACGAGGAGCGCACCCCCGAGGTGATCATGTCGAGAAGGTCTTCGAGACCCGGGCGCTGCGGGTCGAGGTAGATGCGCGACGACGAGATCCCCTCGGCGAACAGTTCCTTGCGGGCCCGCTCGAACGGATCGAGGCGCTCGAATCGGCCCTGCACGGCCTTGGTGGATGCCATACCCCATGACTCCTTGTAGAGCAGGCCCGCATCGTCGGTCCGGAGCCGACCGGGAGACTCGATGGTGCCGGCGAACCACGACCCGATCATGACGGATGCCGCGCCTGCGGCCAGCGCCAGCGCGACGTCCCGGGGGTAGCGCACGCCGCCGTCGGCCCATACGTGCGCGCCGACGCTGCGCGCCGCCTCCGCCGTCTCGAGCACCGCGGAGAACTGCGGGCGCCCCACCGCGGTCATCATGCGTGTCGTGCACATGGCGCCGGGCCCCACGCCGACCTTCAGGATCGTCGCGCCGGCGTCGGTGAGGTCTCGTACCCCCTCGGCGGTCACGACGTTGCCGGCGGCGATCGGGATGCCCAGATCGAGAGCCGCGACCTCGCGGAGTGCGCGGAGCATCTGCGCCTGGTGCCCGTGTGCGGTGTCGACGACGAGGACGTCGACGCCGGCGGCCGCGAGCGCGCGCGCCTTGCCGGCGACGTCGCCGTTGATGCCGACGGCCGCGGCCACGATGAGACGTCCGTCGGCGTCGATGCCCGGACGGTAGACGGAGTCGCGCAAGGCGCTGCGCAGGGAGAGGGTCCCCACCACGCGGTCCCCGTCGACGACCGCGACGACGTCGGTGCCGGATTCCTCGATGAGCGCGAACACCGTCCGCGGGTCGCCCACGCGGTGCGCCTCGATCACGGGGGTCTCGCCGCGCGTGATGTCGCCGAGCGTGGCATCCAGAAGCGCCGTCGCCAGGCGGGGAGCAGGCACGATGCCGCGGAAGTCGGCGAGGTCGACGACGCCGCCCTCTCGGGTCTCGGCGACGATGATGCCGTGACCGGGTACCGGCGGCAGAAGGAGACGCGCGTCGGCCACCGTGGCGCCGGGAGGCAGCACGAGGGGTGCGTCCCAGGCCACCGGCCGCGACTTGACCCACTCGACCGCGTCGAGCAGGTCGGGCAGGGCGAGGTCCTGCGGGAGGACGCCGAGCCCGCCCCGACGCGCGAGGGCCGCGGCGAGCCGCGTTCCCGTCACCGAGTTCATGTTGGCCGAGACCAGCGGCAGGGTCGCCCCGCTCCCGTCGGCGGGGGCGAGATCCACATCGAGGCGGCTGCGCACCTCGGAATGACGCGGGACGAGGAACACGTCCGAGTACGTCAGGTCGACATCGGGCTGGGCACCGGAGAACTCCATGGTGTCCACCTCATCACACCAGCCGGATGAACGACCCGATGGCGATTCGAAAGTAAAGGCCCCGTAAAGGCCCGGGTCGCCCTCGGCAACCTCGGCTAGGCTGGCCCGAGCGCAGACGGCGACGTCTGTGCATCCACAGGAATCTTCATCGAGGAAAGCAGGCGATCGACTGTGTCGAGCCAGGTGACGGGCGTCGGTACTTCGAGCGAGGGCGAGTTCGGCGCGAACGAGTGGCTCGTAGACGAACTCTACGAACAGTTCAAAGTCGACAAGCACTCCGTAGACAAGGCCTGGTGGCCGATTCTGGAGGCGTACCACCCGGTCGTCGACGGGTCATCCGCCGCCGCTCCCCCGCCCTCGGCGCCGCCGGCGCAGGCGGTCTCCGAGCCCAAGCCCGTGACTGCCCCGATCCCGATCGTCGGCCAGGCACCGGTGGCGCGCACCACCGCGAAGCCCGCCAAGCCGCAGCCGATCCCTGCACAGGCGCCGAACGCCGTCCCCTCCGCGAGCTCCGAGAGCACCGAAGAAGATCGTGTGACGGTCCTGAAGGGCATGCCGAAGGCGCTGGCGTCCAACATGGACGACTCCCTGACGGTGCCCACCGCCACGAGCGTGCGCACCATCCCCGCGAAGCTGATGATCGACAACCGCATCGTCATCAACAACCACATGTCCCGCACGCGCGGCGGCAAGGTCAGCTTCACGCACCTCATCGGCTGGGCATTGATCCAGGCGCTGAAGGAGTTCCCGAGCCAGAACGTGTACTACGCCGAGATCGGCGGCAAGCCGTCGGTGGTGGCGCCCGCGCACATCAACCTCGGCATCGCGATCGACATGCCCAAGCCCGACGGCTCGCGCGCGCTGCTGGTGCCGAGCGTCAAGCGCGCCGACACGCTCACGTTCGGCGAGTTCCTCGCCTCGTATGAAGACCTCGTGCGCCGAGCCCGCGGCAACAAGCTCACCCCCGGCGACTTCCAGGGCACGACGGTATCGCTGACCAACCCCGGCGGCATCGGCACGGTCCATTCCGTTCCGCGTCTCATGCGCGGCCAGGGCGCCATCATCGGCGCCGGTGCGCTCGACTACCCCGCCGAGTTCCAGGGTGCGAGCGAGAAGACGCTCAACGAGCTGGCGATCGGCAAGACGATCACCCTGACGAGCACGTACGACCACCGCGTCATCCAGGGTGCGGGCTCGGGCGAGTTCCTCAAGAAGGTGCACGAGCTGCTCATCGGGCAGCGGGGCTTCTACGACGACATCTTCTCGGCGCTGCGCATCCCCTACGCCCCCATCCACTGGGCCGCCGACATCAGCGTCGACATCTCCGAGCGCATCGACAAGAGCGCTCGCGTGCAGGAGCTCATCAACTCCTTCCGCGTGCGCGGCCACCTCATGGCCGATATCGACCCGCTCGAGTACGTCCAGCGCACGCACCCCGACCTCGAGATCGAGCAACACGGCCTCACGTTCTGGGACCTCGACCGGGAGTTCGTCACCGGCGGTCTCGGCGGCAAGCGCGTCGCCAAGCTCCGTGACATCCTCGGCGTGCTGCGCGACTCGTACTGCCGCACCATGGGTGTGGAGTACATGCACATCCAAGACCCCGTGCAGCGCCAGTGGTTCCAGCGCAACGTCGAGGTCAAGTACACCAAGCCCGGTCACGACGAGCAGCTGCGGATCCTGTCCAAGCTCAACCAGGCCGAGGCGTTCGAGACGTTCCTGCAGACCAAGTACGTCGGTCAGAAGCGTTTCAGCCTCGAGGGCGGCGAGTCGCTCATCCCACTGCTCGACCAGATTCTGCAGGGCGCGGCCACGGTCGGCCTCGACGGGGCGGCGATCGGTATGGCCCACCGTGGTCGCCTGAACGTCCTCACCAACATCGCGGGAAAGACCTATGGTCACGTCTTCCGCGAGTTCGAGGGCGCGGTCGCCATCGGCAGCAAGCGCGGCTCGGGCGACGTGAAGTACCACCTCGGCACCGAGGGCACGTTCGTGGGCGACGCCGGTGACGAGTTGCCCGTGTACCTCGCCGCCAACCCCTCCCACCTCGAGACCGTCGACGGCGTGCTCGAGGGGATCGTCCGCGCCAAGCAGGACCGCAAGCCCATCGGCACCTTCTCGTGGCTGCCCATCCTCGTGCACGGTGACGCCGCGTTCGCGGGCCAGGGTGTCGTGGTCGAGACGCTGCAGATGTCGCAGCTGCGCGGTTACCGCACCGGCGGCACGATCCACGTCGTGGTCAACAACCAGGTCGGCTTCACCACCACGCCGAACGATGCGCGGACCTCGGTGTACGCCACCGACGTGGCGAAGACGATCCAGGCCCCGATCCTGCACGTGAACGGAGACGACCCCGAGGCCGTCGTCCGCGCGGCCGAGCTCGCGTTCCAGTACCGCGAGGAATTCCACCGCGACATCGTCATCGACCTGGTCTGCTACCGCCGACGCGGCCACAACGAGGGTGACGACCCCTCGATGACGCAGCCGCTGATGACGAACCTCATCGAGGCGAAGCGCTCCGTCCGCCGGTTGTACACCGAGTCTCTCGTCGGCCGTGGTGACATCACCGAAGACGAGTACGAGCAGGCGAAGCAGGACTTCCAGAACCGCCTCGAGGTGGCCTTCGCCGATACGCACGAGGCCGAGACGGGCGTCAACCCGGTCGTCACGATCGATGCAGCCGACGAGCCCGCCGTGGGTGCGCCCGAGACGACCGGAGTGTCGCGCGAGGTCGTGCAGCACATCGGTGACGCCTTCGTGAACAAGCCCGACGGCTTCACGGTGCACACCAAGCTGCAGCAGCTGCTCGACAAGCGATTCGACATGAGCCGCAACGGCAACATCGACTGGGCGTTCGGCGAGCTGCTCGCCTTCGGCTCCGTGCTGATGGAGGGCACCCCGGTGCGTCTCGCCGGGCAGGACTCGCGGCGCGGCACCTTCGTGCAGCGCCACTCGGTACTGCACGACCGCAGCAACGGGCAGGAGTGGCTGCCGCTGGCGAACCTCAGCGAGAACCAGGGACGCTTCTGGGTGTACGACTCGCTGCTCAGCGAGTACGCGGCCATGGCGTTCGAGTACGGCTACTCGGTCGAGCGCCCGGACGCGCTCGTGCTGTGGGAGGCCCAGTTCGGCGACTTCGCCAACGGCGCCCAGTCAGTCATCGACGAGTTCATCTCGTCAGCCGACCAGAAGTGGGCGCAGCAGTCGAGCGTCGTGCTGCTGCTCCCCCACGGCTACGAGGGCCAGGGTCCCGACCACTCGTCTGCACGCATCGAGCGTTACCTGCAGATGTGCGCGCAAGACAACATGATCGTCGCGCGTCCGTCGACCCCCGCGTCGTACTTCCACCTGCTGCGACGTCAGGCCTACCAGCGTCCGCGCCGCCCACTCGTGGTGTTCACGCCGAAGGCCATGCTGCGTCTGCGCGGAGCGACGAGCCCGGTCGAGAACTTCCTCGAGGGCCGGTTCGAGCCCGTGCTCGACGACGATCGCGGCATCGACCGCGGTGCCGTGAAGCGTGTGCTCCTGCACGCCGGCAAGATCCACTGGGATCTGCGCGCCGAGCTCGACAAGAACCCCAACCCCGAGATCGCCCTCGTGCGGGTCGAGCAGTACTACCCCGCCCCGATCGACGAGCTCAACCAGGTGCTCGCGCAGTACCCGAACGCCGAACTGGCGTGGGTGCAGGACGAGCCCGAGAACCAGGGTGCGTGGCCGTTCATCGCTCTCGAAGTCGCCGACCAGCTCGATGGTCGCCCGGTCCGCCGCATCTCGCGTGCGTCCGCCGCCTCCACGGCGACCGGCTCGCCGAAGGTGCACGCCAACGAGCACGCGGCGATCATGAAAGAAGCGCTCGGGAGCTGATACCCACCGCGAAAGGCCCGGTCGATGTCGGCCGGGCCTTTCGTCATGGCGTCGGGATGTGAGGCAGACACCGCCCGCGGGTAGGACGACACTGCGTCCGCCTCCGCAGAACGAACCGATTCAGGATGGCGGCGCGGCCAGCCCGAGCGTGGGCGCGAGCGCCGGGATCGCCCAGGCGAGGCTCGCATCGAGCGTCTCGCCCGTGTGCCCGCCCCCCTCCACGATGTAGGTCAGGGTCGTGAAGCCCGCGGCGTCGGCCGCCTGAGAGTTCGACAGCTGCCCGGGGCCGTATGTGGTGTCGGCACTGCCCCAGGTGAAGATCGCCGTGTGCCCGGCATAGGTCCCGGCGGGAGCGGCGCCCATGATGACCGACGGCTTGCCAGCCTGGAACGCGGCCGCATCGCCGTTGTACACGTCGGCGACGGTCTGGCCGACGTGCTCCGAACCCGGGAACTCGTTACCCATCACGTCGAGTATCTGTCCCCAGGTGTCGGGGTAGCGCGAGCCGTACATGGCCGCACACGACCCCCCGTTCGAGAAGCCGCCGATGGTCCAGTAGTGGCGGTCCGTGATGATGTTCAGGTTCTGTTCGGCCCACTGCGGCACGAGCTGGTTGATGTACGTCGCCACCGCTCCGTACTTCGCGGAGTCGACGCACGTGGGGTCGAGGTCGGGCGCGGTGAGCTGGTCGACCACGACGGCGATCGGGGCGAGCCCCTTGTTCGCGGCCGCGAACGCGTCGAGCGCCTTCGCCAAAGGAGTGGGGTCGGGCGAGCCGGGCTGACCCATCATGAACACCAGCAGGGGCAGGGCCGGCGGGTTGGCGACCTGAGCCGCGGGGGGAAGGTACAGCGACGCGTCACGTGCGGCGTACTGCCCGGTGGGGATCTTGGTGCCGCCGGTCAGCGCGCTGACCGATCCCTTCGCGGGCATGTCGGCGGGCGGCTGCCACGTCTGGTACAGAGTCGCGGGATCACCGGCGGCGGCGCTCTGCTGCGGCAGCGACGCCGGGTCGAGCGCCTGTACGCCGAGGATCGCGGCGAGGTTGTGCGTCACTCCGTACGCCGCGTTGACACCGAGGATGCCGGCCAGAAGCGCCGAGACGACCGTCACGACGCCCACGACCCGGCGCACCCAGGGGCTGCGGAAGATCCCGACGATGCCGACGGCGATGGCGGCGACCGCTCCGGACGCCCACCAGATCGCCGCGCCCGGCAGCGGGCCCTGGAAAGTGTCCATCGCCTCGAGGATCTTCGCGACGACGAACATCACGACCCCCGCCGCGGCCGCGATCGAGAGCGTGAGGACGACGCGTCGGTGCGGCCGTACGATCACGACGATCACTCCGAGAACGGCGACGGCAGCGCTGACGAGCAGGAGCGGTGAGTCGATCAGTTCGAGCGACAGGATGAATCTGTTCACCGACGCCCCTCCCACGCTGTCCGCGCCAACGCGACCATCTCCCGTCGCGAGGCGTCGGGCAGGTAGGCGCGACCGACGGCGGCCCCGATGCCCGGCAGCTCCAGCGGGTCGCGGTAGGCCAGGGCGAGCGGGCGGTACCGCGGGCGGAACTTGCCCTTGAAACGGAACAGCGACGCGAAGCCGTACGCCGGCTCCAGTACCTCGGCGAGCCAGCGCAGCAGCGCACGCAGCGGCGCGGGATCGCCCTCCACCGCTTCGTCCGGGTCGTCTGCGAGCGGGGCACCCGACAGGCTCAGCACCATGGCCCCCTCTTCTTGCAGCTGCAGAGCGGCCTTGGCGATGAGGAACTCCATCATCCCGTTCGGACCGTCGGTGCGGCGTCGCATGAAGTCGAGGGTCCACCCCGTGATCTCGCCGTCGATCCAGCTCGGCATCCAGCTCGTGACCGCCTCGATGCGCTCATCGGGACCGACGGCGAGCAGAAGCCGCACGTCTCGGTCGCGCAGCTCGTCGAGGGACCCCAGCGTGAAGCCCATCTCGGGCAGCGCCCGATCGGCGACCCACTCCTCGTCGATGGCGACGACCTGCGACGCCTGCGACACGGTGAGCTCGTGCCACCGCGACCAGACGGCCGTGTAGCCCTCCCGCTCGGCACGGGTGAGGGGCTGACGCACCTTCTGCCAGGTCTTGCCCGCGAAGGTGAGCCCCGGTAGATCCATCACGGTCTCGACGCCGACCGGCACGTGCCGCCACCCCAGGTCGACGAGGTCGTGCAGGGTGTCCGCGTGCACGCTGTAGAACGCGGGGATCCACCCGTGCTCGACGCAGTAGTCGGTGAAGCCTCGCAGGGCCTCGGGGCGCCGGCCGACCGGCGCGAGGGGATCGGCGACCGCGAGAGCGACGTCGCCGGAGAGCCGATAGGCGACGGCGCACTCTCCGTCCTCGGAGTACCAGTGACGGTTGCCCGCCCAGGTGCCCAGGAAACCGAGAGTGTCGCTGCCGCGACGGAGCAGCTCGCGGTACCGGCCCTCGTCGCCCGCGTCGGGGCGCTGCACACGGCGGTAGAGCCACAGGATCGACGCCACCACGATGATCCAGAACAACACGCCGATCCACTGGTACGCGAAGAGGGCGGGGCCGCTGTGGGGGAACGCTGTCGAGCCGCCCGGATGGGTGAACGCGGGCGGCAGGAAACGTCGCAACGTCACCGAGAGAAGGTCGAAGAAGGAGACGTCGCGGTCGAACGCGCGTTTGCCGATGGCCTCGACGAGGAAGAGCGTCGTCGCGCAGGCGAAGAACGCCAGAGCGAGCACGACGGCCACGCTCTTCGCGGCCTTCGGCGTCGCACGCACCGAGAACCGCGCGCGGGCGACGACCAGCGCCGCCGCGAGCACGAGTGGGATGACCACGCTCGCGATCGCCCACAGGACGTACTCCGCGCCACTGCCGTCGACCCAGGGGTCGATGCGCAGGCGACCGTCGGCGAGGGAGACGAGGGGAAGGACGGCGGATGCCACGAGCACGAACACCGCGACGACCCACGCCGCGCGACGGCCCTGTCGCAGCCCCCACGCCGCCACCAACAGCAGGACGAGCGGGGTGATGGCCAACAGGGCCGGCCCGGCGCCGCGCGTCATCAGGAGGGCCACCTGTTCGTCGCACACCGACGCCGCGACCGTTCCGCACTGGGCGAGCACCTCGTCGTCGTACTGGGTGTAGGCGTCGACGACGAGAGAGAGCGGGCCACGACCGCCGCCGCTGACCAACGCGACGATCGGCCCGCTGCCGACCACGGCGACCAGCAGTGCCAGCAGCGTGCGGCTCTCCCTCGTCGAGCTGCGGTGCCACGATCGCCGCTCGCGCCCCCGCGCGAGGACGGCGCCTAGCGCGAGGCCGATCGCCGCGGCCGTGAGACGGTACCAGGAGTCGGCGTCGCCCGCGTACAGGGCGAAGAGAGCGAGCAGCGCGAAGCCCACCAAGCGCAGTCGGCGTCGCCAGAGCGTGGTCGCGAACGCCGAAGCCGCCATGACCGCGCCGGCGATGGGTGTCGTCGGGTCGAGTACGGGGACTTCGGCCGCCACGACGGGTCGGAGGTCGGTCACCGTCCACGCCACGGCATGCAGGCCGATGCCCACGAGGAGCCCTGCCACGCCCGTCACGGCCAGCAGCAGCGCCGTACGGCGCGATCCCAGCAGACGCTCACCGTAGGCGAGCACCGTGAGGGCGAGCAGCACGGAGGCCGCGGCATCGATAGCCGAGTCCGGCACGACGAGCGCGGTGAGGATCGTCCACCACCGGCCGCTCGCGAACGTGGCCAACGGCCCCGCACCCCAGACGAGAGCTCCCCCGTCGTTCCACAGCGACCCGGTCACGGCAGCCGCGGCGATGACGATGACGGCCGCGCTGACGGCGACGGGATTGCGGGCGAGGTACCGGCGGAGGTAGGGACCCGCCGCTCGCAGCCGCGAGGGCGTACGCGCGCCGGGCGCGGCTGGTGCTGTTTCGGACATCGGCGAAAGCCTACGAGCAAAGCTGGGCGGAGGGCATCAGTACCAGATGTCGAGAAGCGGAGTCATAGACGGCGCAAAGGAACGGTCGATCGCCGCAAGGACCCCGGTGTGCCCCGAGACGATCCCCGCCGCGGCCAGCTCGGTGGCGCGCGCACCGCCGAGCAGGATGGATCCGAGGGCGTTGACGGTCATCTCGACGTCGACCGAGTCGCCGTCGGAGACGGGTTCGACCACGGCCTCGCCGTCGTCGCCGATGACCAGGCGCCACGCGCCGTCGGCGAACCCGAGCGGATCGGTGACGCGCACAGCAACTCGCAGCGGCGCGGCGTAGGCGCGCGAGGCGAGGGCGTGCGGCACGTCGAGGACCCGCAGCCACTGGTGGTCGGTGAGTGTCGCCGTGACCGCGCGGCGGTCGGTCACCATCCACTGCACGGGCGGCACGGGCGCCTGCAACCAGGCCTTCACCGTGCCCACCAGGTCGTGCTCGAGGACGAACCGCCATAGGGCGGCATAGGCATCGGGCGACTCCGCGAAGAGCGCGCGCACGGAGAGGTCGTGTGCGGCGAAATCATCGCGGTCGGCGATCGTGTAAACGACGATGCCGCGTTCCACCCCGTCGGTGTCGCGGTATGCCACGGCGCGCACCTTCTCGCCCTCTTTATCGCCGGGCGCGACACCCGCGATCCCCCGCCAACGGCCGTCCCACCCGGGAACCGACCCGGGGCGCTGCCGCCGCACGCGCTCGTGAACGGCGCTCACCCGATCGGCGAGGCCGTCACGCGGGACGAAGTCGAGCCGTCCGGTGGGGGTCGGACCCGTCCAGCGGGCACGGGTGGTGTCGACCTCGACATCGGAGGCCCAGGTAGCCGGTGAGAAGCCCCAGCGGCCGTAGATGGTCGCCTCGGTCACGGTCAGGCCCGCGAGGGCGAACCCGGCAGCCGCGGCGGTGCGCAGTTCGCCACCCAGCATCGCCCGGGCGATCCCGCGACGCCGATGAGTCGGCGCCACCGTCACGGCGCTGATGGCCCAGAGGTCGGTCTGCCGCCCCGGCGACGTGGTGAGCTCGGTGGCCCAAGAGTCGACCGTACCCACGGGCACTCCGGGCTCCACCCCGTCGCGGTCGTAGACCGCGGTGAGCCGGCGGGTGCGCAGCGTCAGGCGGGCGTTCTCGGCTTCGTCGTCGGTGGACTCCCCGCCGAGGAAACCTCGCGCCACGGCCCGTTGGAACGGGCGATACGCATCGCCGTCGGCATCCACCCGGGCGTAGTCGAGCCCGGAGGCCGCGAGGTCAGCGGCGGAGGTCTGGTCGAGGGGCAGCGTCAAGGGGTCGATGGATGCCATGATCCCCAGCCTACGGACACCTACCGACACCCACCCGAGGGCACCGCGGGAGGGGTCAGTGGGTGGCCTGGATCGCCCGCAGACGCGTCAGCACCTGATCGCGCAGCTCGTCGGGAGCGGTCTCTTTGCACGCCCGCGCCACCACGTCGGTCAGGGTGCGCGCCACGAGGGCCTCGTCCTGGCATCCGGGGCAGTTCTCGAGGTGCTGACGGATGTCGCTCGCCTCGGTCTTGCAGACCTCGTTGCGGAGGTATTCCTCCAGATCGCGCCGTGCCTTGTCGCAGCCGCAGTCGCTCATTTCGTCTCTCCCGTCGCGGCCTTGATGCCGCGCTCCTTGGCGTAGTCCGACAGCAGGTCGCGCAGCAGCCGCCGGCCGCGGTGCAGACGGCTCATGACCGTGCCGATCGGAGTCTTCATGATGTCGGCGATCTCCTGGTAGGCGAAGCCCTCGACGTCCGCGAGGTACACCGCCATCCGGAAATCTTCGGGGATCGACTGCAGGGCGTCTTTCACGACGGATGCCGGCATGTGGTCGATCGCTTCGGCCTCGGCCGAACGTGCGCTGCTCGCGGTGGTCGACTCGGCACCGCCGAGCTGCCAGTCCTCGAGGTCGTCGATGGCGCTCTGGTACGGCTCGCGCTGCTTCTTGCGGTACGTGTTGATGTACGTGTTCGTCAGGATGCGGTACAGCCACGCCTTCAGGTTCGTCCCCTGTGCGAACGACGCCCACGATCCGAAGGCCTTCACGAAGGTCTCCTGCACGAGGTCCGCCGCATCGGCGGGATTGCGGGTCATCCGCATCGCCGCGGCATAGAGCTGGTCCATGAAGGGCAGAGCCTGCTCTTCGAACTGTGCGCGCGGCTCGACCTGCGAGCCCGCTTCTGCGGTGTCGTCCATCGCGCGCCAGTCTACGTCGGGCATGTCGAAGGCCGCCGGGGTGCTCGCCGGCGGGCTGTCGCGCTCGAGAAGTGCGGTCACGTGTCGTCCCCCTTTCAGTAGGCTAGGAACCGATGACTCCGCTCGGATATTCCCTCTCCGCCGCCACGCCCCGCGGCGCGTGGGACGCGCCTGTCGCCGCCGGTCCCATGGATGCCACGGTGACCGTGCCGGGTTCGAAGTCGCTGACGAATCGCGAGCTCGTGCTCGCCGCGATCGCCGACGGCCCGGGCACGCTGCATGCCCCTTTGCACTCCGACGACTCCGCACGCATGATCGACTCCCTCCGGGCGCTCGGCGTGGGCATCGACGAGATCGACACCGAATCCCCCTTCGGTCCCGACCTGCTGATCACTCCCCCGTCGTCGTTCCTCGGCGGCACCACGGTGGACTGCGGTCAAGCCGGCACCGTCATGCGCTTCGTCACCCCCCTGGCGGGCTTCGCACGAGGCGACGTGCATGTCACCGCGCACGAGAGCGCCCTGCACCGCCCGATGGGCGCGATGATCCGGGCGCTGCGCGATGTCGGTGTCGACATCGACGACGGCGGCCACTGGGCTCTGCCCTTCTCCGTCCGGGGACACGGTCACGTGCGCGGCGGCGAGGTCGAGATCGATGCGAGTCAGTCGAGTCAGTTCGTCTCGGGTCTCCTCCTGGCAGCTCCCCGCTTCGACGTGGGCCTACGGCTGCGCCACGTCGGCTCGCGGCTTCCGAGCGTCCCGCACATCGACATGACCGTCGAGGCACTCGCCCACCGCGCCGTCCACGTGGAGCGACCGGCTCCGGGCGAGTGGATCGTGCCCGCGGGTCCGGTCCGGGCCAAGGACGTCGCGATCGAGCCCGATCTCTCCAATGCCTCGCCCTTCCTGGCCGCGGCGATGGTCGCCGGCGGCTCGGTCACGGTCACGGGCTGGCCTCTCCACAGCACCCAACCCGGCGCGCTCCTCGTCGACATCCTCGCCGAGATGGGTGCGCGCGTCAGCCGCCGCGGCGGTGCCCTCACCGTCGCCGCGGGAGACGAAGGCATCCTGGGTGTCGAACTCGACCTCTCCGCCGCGGGCGAACTCGCCCCTACGCTCTTCGGTCTTGCGGCTTTCGCCGACGGCCCCACGACCCTGCACGGCATCGGTCACATCCGCGGGCACGAGACCGATCGCATCGCCGCCCTCGTCGGCAACCTGCGCGCGCTCGGCGGCGAGGCCCACGAGCTCGAAGACGGCATCCGCATCGTCCCGCGCGCCCTGGTCGGCGGCGAGTGGAAGGCCCACCACGACCATCGCCTGGCCACGACGGGCGCCCTGATCGGGCTCCGCGTCCCCGGCGTGCAGGTCGACGACATCAGAACGACGGCCAAGACCCTCCCCCAGTTCGCCGCGCTCTGGCATGCCATGCTCGGCACCGACGCCTCGGTCGACGCGTGAGTAAGACAGACGCGTGAGCTGGCTCGCCGACGACGACGACGACGATCTCGCCTACGACGAGTCGTCGATCCGGTCGCGACCGAACCCCAAGGCGAACCGGCCGCGCACCAAGCGTCGCCCGGCCCACGCCGACGCGCAGATCGCCCGGGTCCTGGGCGTCGACCGCGGCCGTTACACCGTGCTCGTCGACGAGGACGGCCCCGACGAGCGCCGCATGCTCGCGACCCGCGCCCGCGAACTCCGCAAGCAGCCGATCGTCAACGGCGACCGAGCACGGGTCGTCGGCGACCTGACGGGCGGCGAGGGCACGCTCGGCCGCATCGTCGGCATCGAGGAGCGAACGTCGCTCCTCCGCCGCAGCGCCGACGACACCGACCAGGTCGAGCGGGTGATCGTCGCCAACGCGGACCAGATGTTGATCGTGGTCGCCGCAGCTGACCCGGAGCCCCGCGAAAGGCTCGTCGACCGCTACCTCGTCGCCGCCCTCGACGCCGGTATCCGTCCCCTCCTCGTGGTGACCAAGACCGACCTGGCCGACCCGACCGAGTTCCTCGCGCACTTCACCGGCATCGATCTGCGCGTCTTCACCAGCGCACAGGGCGCCATGCCGCTGGACGAGATCGGCGAAGCGATCGCCGGGCACTCCACCGTCTTCGTGGGACACTCCGGCGTCGGAAAGTCCACGCTCGTCAACGCGCTGACCGGCTCGGAGCGTGCGATCGGGCATGTGAACGTGGTCACCGGTCGGGGGCGGCACACGTCGTCGTCGGCCGTCTCCCTGCGCTATCGGGGACCTGCCGGATCAGGCTGGGTCATCGACACCCCGGGCGTACGCTCGTTCGGTCTCGGCCACGTGGATCCCGCCCACGTGCTCGGCGCCTTCACCGACCTCGCCGAGGCGGCCGAAGACTGCCCGCGAGGCTGCACCCACCTTCCCGACGCGCCGGACTGCGCGATCGCCGAGGCCGTGGCATCCGGTCGCCTGGGCCCCGGAGCCGCGGCGCGCCTGGACTCCCTGCACCGGCTGCTGACGACGTTCCAAGCGATCGAGCGTTCTAGGCTGGAGGGGTGACGAACCTCGACAAGGGCGACACCGCCCCCGACTTCACCCTTCTCGACCAAGACGAGCACCCCGTCTCGCTGAGCGACTTCCGTGGCCGCCGCGTGATCCTGTACTTCTACCCGGCCGCCCAGACCCCCGGCTGCACGACCCAGGCGTGCGACTTCCGCGACAGCCTGGCCTCCCTGCAGGGAGCCGGGTACACGGTTCTCGGTCTCTCTCGTGACACCCCTGAGAAGCTCCGGGCGTTCCGCGACAGCGACGGCCTCACCTTCCCCCTGCTCAGCGATCCCGAGCACACGGTGCACGAGGCGTACGGCGCGTGGGGCGAGAAGCAGAACTACGGCAAGACCGTGACCGGCGTGCTGCGCTCGACCTTCGTCGTCGACGAGGACGGCAAGATCGTCGAGGCGCTCTACAACGTCAAGGCCACCGGCCACGTCGCGCGTTTGCGCAAGACGCTCGGCCTCGCCGCCGCCTGAGCCCCTCCCGCCTCGAACCCCGCCATCGCCCTCGCGATCGGCGGGGTTCTCGCAACAGCACGGGACCACCGGGGACGGGCACTGCGAACGGCGGCGACGGCGTGCCGCGACGGGCGACAAACGATGTGAATCCCGGGCCGAGGGGAGCTGCGCTCGCGGGGCTTCGAAGAGGTCTCAGTCGTCGTCGCGACGCCGCGGTGCGGCACGCCGCACGGCCAGCACGAGCACAACCAGCCCGATGACCGCGGGGAGGGCGATGAGCGCGGCGGCGGTGGGGGCGGCCCACTCGCCGGTGACGGCGCCGATGGCGACCGACAGGATCAGCAGCTGCGTCACGATGCCGCCCGAGCGTGCCGCGGAGGCGTCGCGCGCTGTCCCGACGCCGAACGCGCCGACGATGGCCGCGCCGATGAGGGTCAGGACGATGAGGGCGATCGAGCTCACCACCGAGTCGGTGTCACCGCCGATGAGCGCGACGACCTGCCATCCGGCGAGAGCCAGGATGCCGAGGGCCTCGAGTCCGAGGAGCGCGGAGGCCGCGAGTCGAATCGGCATCCGAAACCCTCCGACGGGCGCCGCTGGCGCGTTACGATCCGGAAACCTGCCGGTTACCTCTTGATCAGGCCGAAACGCTATGGGAGCATGGAACAAGCCGTGTGCTCCCACAGCGAAGTGGGGCGAGCAATCGCTCGCGTTCCCACCAGGGTACCGGACCCGATAGCCGGTGCCGAATCGACCAAAATTTCTGTTACAAGGAGCACCCCTATGGATTGGCGCGACAAAGCAGCCTGCCTGACAGTCGACCCCGAGCTGTTCTTCCCCGTCGGCAACACCGGCCCCGCGGTCGACCAGATCGAAAAGGCCAAGTCGGTCTGCGCACGCTGCACCGTCACCGAGGTCTGCCTGCAGTACGCCCTCGAATCCGGGCAGGATTCGGGCGTGTGGGGCGGTCTGAGCGAAGATGAGCGTCGCGCCCTGAAGCGTCGCGCCGCCCGCGCACGCCGCGCCTCCTGACCCACGGCATCCGTCGTTCGAAGAAGCCCATCCCCGCGGGGTGGGCTTCTTCGCGTGCCGCGACCGTCAGGCCCGGCGACCGCGCGGACCCGAGGAGCTTGGTGCGCCGCGAACGAATGCGATCAGCGGGGGCACACGGCGAGAAACGCGGTCGGCGGGGTCATGCCGCGCGGACCGCGGTCTGCCCGGTCATGAAGCGAGGAACGCGATCGGCGGGCGGAACGCCTCGACATCGCGTTCTTGCCTGCGGATGCCGTTTCTCGCGCCCGCGCGCCGACCCGAAGAGCTCCGGCTCAGGCTGACGTGCCGCCGATGTAACGCAACGGGATTTCGATGGTGACCTCGGTCCCACTGCCCATGAGGGTGTGCCAGTCGATCGTGCCGCCGAGTTCGCCCTGGATCAGGGTGCGCACGATCTGCGTGCCGAGCCCGCGGCCGACCTGCCCCTCTGGTAGGCCCACGCCGGTGTCGCGGACGCTGACCTCGAGCATCTCGCCCGTACGCTCCGCCGCGATCTCCACGTCTCCCTCCTGCCCGGCGAGTCCGTGCTCGACGGCATTGGTGACCAGCTCGGTGAGCGCGAGGGCGAGCGGGGTCGCGAACTGGCTCGGCAGGATGCCGAATTGACCCGTCGAGCGGGTGCGCGCGCGGGTGTTCGGCGCCGCCGCCACCTCGGCGACGAGCTTCAGCACGCGAGCGAAGACGTCGTCGAAGTCGACGTTCTGCGCGAGACCCTCCGACAGGGTGTCGTGGACCACCGCGATTGCCGACACGCGGCGCATGGCCTGCGTGAGGGCGTCCCGCGCCTCGTCGGAGTGCGTGCGGCGGGCCTGGATGCGCAGCAGCGAAGCGACCGTCTGGAGGTTGTTCTTGACGCGGTGGTGGATCTCGCGGATCGTCGCGTCCTTGGTGATGAGCTCCTGTTCCTGATGGCGGATCTCGGTCACGTCGCGGCTGAGCACGATGGCGCCGATACGGTTTCCGCGATCGCGCAGGGGAATCGTGCGCAGAGAGACCTGCACACCCCGCGCCTCCATGTCGGCGCGCCACGGTGCACGGCCGCTGACGACGACGGGGAGCGACTCGTCGACGTCCTGACGCTTGGCGGGGAGGATGCGCGCCGTCACCTCGGCCAGCGACTCGCCTTCGAGCTCGTCGTCGAAGCCCATGCGGTTGAACGCTGAGAGCGCGTTGGGGCTCGCGAACGTCGTGATTCCGTCGACGTCGAGGCGGATGAGCCCGTCGGAGGCGCGAGGGGCGCCGCGGCGAGGGGCCGTCGGGGCGGCGAGATCGGGGAACTCGGCCGACGAGATCATGCGGAACACGTCGTCGGCGCAGTCGTTGAAGGTGATCTGCTGACGTGACGGCGTCCGCGTCTCGCCGAGGTTGGTGTGGCGGGTCAGCACGCCGACGGTGGTGACCGCCGCGCCCTCGCGCGAGAGCTCCCGCACGATCGGCACCGCGCGCACACGCGTCGGCGTCTCCTCGAACCAGTCGGGGGAAGCCGAGTCGACGATCCGCCCGCTCTGGAAGGCGTCTCGCACTTGCGTGCGCCACTGCGGCCGCACACGGTCGCCGACGATATCGCGGTAGAACAGGGTCGCAGCTCCCCCGGGGCGCGTGTGCGCGACAGCGACGAACGAATCGTCGGGGGTGGGAACCCAGATCACGATGTCGGCGAAGGCCAGGTCGGCGAGCAGTTGTCCGTCGCCGGCCAGGCGGTGCAGCCACTCGACGTCGGCCTCGCTGGAGCGGCCCTGGGCGAAGACGAGTTCACTGAGTGTCGACACCCTCCCACCCTAGGGGAGAGGGTGGAGGCCGCTGCTTCCGACAGCTGCAGGAAAGAGCGCTCGTGAGCCGTCGGGTGAGCCGGCCGGCCGGCCGGAACCAGGGCGGGGCGACCCGGGGGACGGACCCGCGGACGACGCCCGGGGAACCGATCGTCCACTGCTTCCGCCAGCGGGTGAGGGCGCCTCCTCCCCCGAACGGCGGACATCGTGAGCGGGAGGCCCTTCTGTGTTGATTTCTGGTCCCGTTCGCCTTCTCGTCCACGGCCCGTAGCGCCTTCCCGACGACCTCGAGTCGAACGCCGGGCTGGCACCCCCACGCTGAAGCCCGCGCACATCACGCGGTCCTGACACGCCCGCAACGCGGCGCCGACGACCGCACGCGAAGCCCGTCGTCACGCGGATCGTCGACCCCCACCGCCGGCCCGGCGGCGCGCCGGGGTCGCGAGCCGACGTCGCGCTCGTCGCTCCCACGGCGGCAGCTTCTCACCACCCTGACCTCATCTCGCATTCCTCCACAGACGCCCCGAACGCTTCGGCTCGCGGGCCACCGCTGCCCTACTCTCGGCGTCACCCCCCGCTCGCTTCACGCACCAGATCATCGGAGGGAACCATGTCACAGCCGCACGTCCACACCACCTCGAGCCCGACGCGGCGCTCGCTCGCAGCCGCCTCCCGGTCGGAGGAGTTCTTCGGCCGGCAGAAGACCTCGACCCACGAGCTGCCGTCCGCAGAGACCTTCACGCTCAACATCGTCCGCGGTGTCCTCGAGGTGCTCGCCGGAGTACGCGAGGTCGACCAGCTCGCCCGATGGCTGTCGGAAGATGTGTACCGCACGGTGGTCGTTCGGGCCGGCCTCGCGGCCCGCGCGCGCAGCGCCCGCGGCATGCCCGCGCCCCGGGCGACGCACATCATCCAGAGCGTGCACCTCTCGTCCCCGGCGGATCACGTCGTCGAGGCCACCGTGACCGCGGCGACGCGACTGCGCACCCGCGCCGTCGCCCTCCGCCTCGAGGGGCTGGACGGTCGCTGGCGGGTCACGTCGCTGGGCCTGCTGTGAGCGTCAGGCGGGTCGCAGACACCGTCCCGCGACGACGAACGTCGCACGACGCGGCGGGCGCGTCTCTTCGAGGCCCCGCCGCATGAGCAGCCGTGACCGCACGAGGGGCAGACCGCCGAACGCCGCGTGCACCCGCCACGGCGTCAGCGGCCGAAACCGCGGAGGCGCAGAGCGGTCAGGGACGCCAGGACGACAGGAAGTTGCCGAGCCGCTCGATGGCGTCCGAGATGACGCGCGCTTCGGGCAGCGTCACGATGCGCACGTGATCGGTCGCGGGCCAGTTGAAGCCCGACCCCTGCACGAGCAGTACGTGCTCGGCGAGCAGGAAGTCGTGCACGAACTTGCCGTCATCGGGGATCTCGTACACCTCGGGGTCGAAGCGCGGGAAGGCGTAGAGCGCACCGCGGGGCATCACGCACGAGACGCCGGGAATGGCCTCGAGGCCCTGCCAGGCGGCATCCCTCTGCTCGTGGAGACGGCCGGAAGGAGCGATGAGCGCGTCGATCGACTGCACCCCCGACAGCGCCGCCTGCACCGCGAACTGCGCCGGCACGTTCGGGCAGAGACGAGTGGATGCCAACAGGTTGATACCGTGCAGAAACCCCTGCGCGTGATCCTTGGGGCCGGTGATGGCGAGCCAGCCGGAGCGGTAACCGGCGACGCGGTAGGTCTTCGACAGACCGTTGAAGGTCAGGCAGAGCAGGTCGGGCGCAACGGTGGCCATGGGGATGTGCACAGCGTCGTCGAACAGGATGCGGTCGTAGATCTCGTCGGCGAGCAGCAGCAGCGAATTCTCGCGGGCGATGTCGGCGATGCCGTCGAGGATCTCGCGCGAGTACACCGCTCCCGTCGGGTTGTTGGGGTTGATGACGACGATGGCCTTGGTGCGGGGCGTGACCTTCGAGCGGATGTCGTCCAGATCGGGCTGCCACTCGCGCGACTCGTCGCAAAGGTAGTGGACGGGCGTACCCCCGCCGAGGCTCGTCATCGCCGTCCACAGCGGGTAATCGGGGGCGGGGATCAGCACCTCGTCGCCCTCGTCGAGGAGCGCCTGCATGGTCATCGTGATCAACTCGGACACACCGTTGCCGAGGAACACGTGATCGGTATCGAGCGCGGGAAACCCGGGCTCCTGCTCGTAGCGCGATACCACCGCACGACGGGCGGACAGGATGCCGCGGCTGTCGCTGTAGCCGTGGGCGTTGGGCACCGACGCGATCATGTCGCGGACGATCTGATGCGGTGCCTCGAAACCGAAGATCGCCGGGTTGCCGGTGTTCAGCTTGAGGATGGAGTGCCCCTCGGCCTCGAGTCGGTCGGCCTCGACGAGGGCCTCCCCCCGGATCTCGTAGAGGACGTCTTTCAGTTTCGACGACTGATCGAGAGGGCGTAGCGGGCTCATCGGTTCAGGATATCCCCGGCCTCAGCGGGCCAATCGACACCGAGTGGACCACGCATCGGTCGCCGCGGACGACGAATGCCGCGCCCCGGTGATCGGGGCACGGCATCCTTCGTTCGTTCGTTACTTCTTCTTCGCGGCGCGACGGTCGGCGCGGTTCGACGCCGCGGACTCGTCGGCGGCGTCGGTGCGCTGGCCGAAAGCACCGCGGGCGCCGGTGGGCACCGGCTCCGCCGCAGGTGCCGCGGGCTGCGCCGCCTGACGCAGTCGGTTGGTCGCCGCCTGCTGCACCTGGCCGCGGTCGTTGCGCACCTCGACCTCACCCGCGTCGTTCGCGGCCGAGTACTCGAGGCGCTGCGTCTCGACCGGGGTCGGCGTAAGGCCCTTGGCCTCGACCTGCGCCTCGTCACCCTCAACCTTGCGGACCTCGACCTCGAGGTTGTAGAGGAAGCCGACGGACTCCTCCTTGATCTGCCCCATCATCGACTGGAACATCTGGTAGCCCTCGCGCTGGTACTCGATCAGCGGGTCTCGCTGGGCCATGGCACGGAGTCCGATGCCGTCTTTGAGGTAGTCCATCTCGTAGAGGTGCTCGCGCCAGCGGCGGTCGAGCACCTGCAGCACCACGCGGCGTTCGAGTTCGCGCAGCGCCTGCTCACCGAGCTGCTGCTCGCGATTCTCGTACGCGATCCGCGCGTCGGAGATGATCTCGCGCTTGAGCCCCTCGGGCGTGATGCGCCCCTTGGTGCCGCCGGCCTCGGCGACGACCTCGTCGATCGTGACGCTCACCGGGTACATGGTCTTCAGCTCGGTCCAGAGCGCGTCGAAGTCCCAAGACTCGGTGTGGCCCGAGCCGGTGTGGTCGTCGATCACGGCGGTGATGGCGTCTTCGATGAAGTGCTGCACGCGGTCGGCGATGTCATCGCCCTGGAGCATGTGCCGACGGTCGGCGTAGATGGCCTCACGCTGACGGTTCAGCACGTCGTCGTACTTCAGGACGTTCTTCCGCATCTCGGCGTTGCGCGCTTCCACCTGCGACTGGGCGCTCTTGATCGCTCGCGACACCAGGCCCGACTCGATCGCGACGTCGTCGGGGAAGTTGGTGCGCGCGAGGATCGCCTCCGCGGCCCCCGACTGGAACAGACGCATCAGGTCGTCGGTGAGCGACAGGTAGAACCGGCTCTCGCCCGGGTCGCCCTGACGTCCCGAACGACCGCGTAGCTGGTTGTCGATGCGACGCGACTCGTGGCGCTCGGTGCCCAGCACGTAGAGACCACCGGCCTCGGTGACCTTCGCGGCCTCCTCGGCGACGGTGTCGCGCATGGACTGGTACACCGTGTCCCACTCGGACTCGTAGGCGTCGGGCGTCTCGACGGGGTCGAGATTGCGCGCCTTCATCTCCTGCACGGCGAGGAACTCGGCGTTACCGCCGAGCATGATGTCGGTTCCACGGCCGGCCATGTTGGTGGCCACCGTCACGGCGCCGAGGCGACCGGCGCGGGCGACGATCTCCGCCTCGCGCGCGTGGTTCTTGGCGTTCAGCACCTCGTGACGCACGCCCTTCTTCGCCAGCAGACGTGAGAGGTACTCGCTCTTCTCGACGCTCGTCGTGCCGACCAGGACGGGCTGGCCCTTCGCGTGGCGCTCGACGATGTCTTCGACGACCTGCGCGAACTTGGCCGTCTCGTTCTTGTAGACGAGATCCGACTGGTCTTTGCGGACCATGGGCCGGTTGGTGGGGATGGGGACCACACCGAGCTTGTACGTCGACATGAACTCGGCTGCCTCGGTCTCGGCGGTACCGGTCATGCCCGAGAGCTTGTCGTAGAGACGGAAGTAGTTCTGCAGGGTGACGGTGGCGAGGGTCTGGTTCTCGGCCTTGACCGGCACGCCCTCCTTCGCCTCGATGGCCTGGTGGATGCCCTCGTTGTAGCGGCGCCCGACCAGGATGCGACCGGTGTGCTCGTCGACGATCATGACCTCGTCGTTCATGACGACGTAGTCGGTGTCGCGCTTGAACAACGCGATCGACTTGATCGAGTTGTTGAGGAACGAGATGAGCGGGGTGTTGGCCGACTCGTAGAGGTTGTCGATGCCGAGGTAGTCTTCGACCTTCTCGATGCCGGGCTCGAGCACACCGATCGTGCGCTTCTTCTCGTCGACCTCGTAGTCGACGCCCGCCTCGAGGGTGCGGGCGAGCTTCGCGAACTCGGCGAACCAGCGGTTGGCCTCACCGGATGCCGGCCCGGAGATGATCAGCGGAGTACGCGCCTCGTCGATGAGGATCGAGTCGACCTCGTCGACGATGGCGTAGAAGTGGCCGCGTTGCACGAGGTCTTCCTTGCGCCACGCCATGTTGTCGCGCAGGTAGTCGAAGCCGAACTCGTTGTTCGTGCCGTAGCTGATGTCGGCCTCGTACTGCTCACGGCGCACCTCGGGCGTCTGGCCCGAGACGACGGTGCCCGTCGTCATCCCGAGTGCACGGTAGACGCGGCCCATGAGCTCCGACTGGTAGCTGGCGAGGAAGTCGTTCACGGTGATGACGTGCACGCCCTTGCCGGCGATGGCGTTCAGGTAGGCCGGGAGGGCCGCGGTCAGCGTCTTTCCTTCACCGGTCTTCATCTCGGCGATGTTGCCCAGATGCAGGGCGGCGCCGCCCATGATCTGCACGTCGTACGGGCGCTGACCGAGGGTGCGCTTGGCCGCCTCGCGGACGGCGGCGAACGCCTCGGGCATGAGCTGGTCGAGCGTCTCGCCGGCCTCGAAACGGGCGCGGAGCTCGACGGTCTCGTTACGCAGCTCGTCGTCGGTGAGCTGCTCGTAGTCCTCTTCGAGCGCCCCGGTCGCCTTGACGACGCCCTGTAGGCGACGCAGGACGCGGCCTTCGCCGGCGCGCAGCAGTCTCTCGAGCGGATTTGCCACGAAGAATCTCCATCTGTCGGGTGCGACGCCCGTACGGACGCCGGCCTGCGAACAGGCATACGTGGCCCATGGTATCCGTGTTACCGGTTCGTGACCTGCGAAGGAGCCGCAATCCTCAGGCCGGGTTGCGCGCCCGCAGCGAACACACGGCGACGGGTACGAACCCGCCGCTTAGGATCGAGCCATGGCGGGTTTCTGGGGCAAGAGGAAGCGCGAAGAGCAAGACGCGGCCGACGCGGATCTGGCTCGGCGGGCCGAGCTGGCGATCGTCGCCGCCGACGAGCGGGTGCGTCTCACCTCCGACGAGCTCGATTTCGCGCGGGCCGAGCTCGGCGACAAGGCGACCGAAGACCTCGCCGCCGCCCTCGACTCCGTGCGCACCCATCTCGCCGAGGCCTTCCGGCTGCACCAGCTCAACCACGACGAGATCCCCGACACCAAGGAGGAGCTGCGCACGCGCAACGCGCGCGTCATCCAGCTCTCCCAGTGGGCGGAAGACCTCCTCGAGGAACGCACGCAGGTTCTGCAGCCCAAGATCGACGCTGTGCGCCGCGCACCCGAGACGCTCGCCCGCGTACGCGCCGACCGCGAACGGCTCCAGGAGCGCATCCCGAACGCCCGCGACGTGGTCGAACGGCTCTCCCGCCGATACAGCGATTCGGCGCTCGCGCAGATCGGCGGAAATCCCGAAGAGATCGAGCAGCTCCTCGACTTCGCCGTGCACACGGCATCCGTCTCGGAGCGACGCCGTGAGGCCGGCCAGCGCGAGCAGGCGTCGGTCGCGCTGGAAGCGGCCACCGAGGCGGTCCGACGTGCCGAATCCCTCCTGGATGCCGTGGACACCTTCGAGATCGAGGCGCTGCGCGCCGAGTCCACCCTGGCCGCCGTCGTCGACGATTCCCGCAACGATCTGGTCGAGGCGCGCCGCGAGGCGCAGACCCCCGCCGTGATCGCCGCCATGACGGCGCTCCAGGGCGCGCTCAGCGCGCTGCCGGCATCCGGTACCCGCAGCGACCCCTTCGCCGCACTGTCGTCCCTGCGCCAGACGAACGCCGATCTGGACCACGCCCGGGAACGCGCGGCGCGCCCGGTCCTCTCGCAACAGCAGGTGGACCACGCCATCGATGACGCTGACCGTCAGCTCGCGGTCGCCCGCGGCCTCATCACCGGACACCGGGGTTGGATCGGTGCCGACGCGCGCACGCGCTTCGTCGAGGCGGAACGCCTGCGCGCAGGGCTCCCCCTCGGTCCCGTCGCCGAGGACGATCGAGAAACAGTGCTGGCCACCGCGCGCCGAGCCGGGTCGCTGGCATCCGAATCGCTGCAGATCGCGCAGCGCGACATCGAGCAGTCCCGGCCCGACGACTGGGGCGGCAACGGCTATGGACGCGGGGGCATGGGCGGCCGCGGCGGGGGCATGGGCGGCGGCAACATGGTCGGCGGAATGCTCGGTGGTCTGGTCATCGGGTCGCTGCTCGGCGACATCTTCGACGGCTGAACCGCCTTCGACGCGCGGATGCGAAGGACATGACGAAGCCCCCGGCTTTGGAGCCGGGGGCTTCGTCGTGCATCAGATCAGGACGCGACCTGCGCCACGGGCGGAGCCTGCGTGGCGAGGGCGATCACGCCGTAGTCCCACCCCTTGCGGCGGTAGACGACGCTGGGGTGATCGGTGCGGGCGTCGATGAAGAGGAAGAAGTCGTGGCCGACGAGTTCCATGCGGTCGACGGCGTCTTCGACCGTCATCCACTCGGCGCCGAATTCCTTCTGGCGGATGACGACGGGCGAGTAGTCCTCGTCGTCGGCGGCGCCCTCGGCCTGCACCGGGATGGATCCGGTGGCGACGGCGCGCAGCACCTCGACGGAGGCCGGCTCGACGTCGATGCCCGAGAGTTCGCCGGTGCCCTTTTCGAACTTGGCACCGCGAGGGTGGTTGCGGGCGTCGATGCGCTTGTCTTTCGCGCGGCGCACCTGCTCCGAGATCTTGTCTACCGCGAGGTCGAGTGCGGCGAACTTGTCGACATCGGTCGCCTCTGCGCGGACGACGGGGCCCTTGCCGTCGAGCGTGAGTTCGACCGTGTCGTCTTCCATGCGGCCATTGCGATAGGCCCGATGAGTCACCTTGACCTCGAGCGCGCCGGCGCGGGGCGCCAGGTGCTCGATGCGACTGACCTTCTCTTCAACCACGGTGCGGAATCGATCGGTGATACCGACTCCCACGCCGACGATGTTGGTGTCCATCAGTGACCTCCTTGTTCCGGGTTCCGCCCGGTCTAAGGGCGGAACATCCGTCGCCTTCAGTCATCCCCACGCTAGTGGGAGGCCACCGCCGTGTCACGTGGCAATCACCTCCCATTCACCTTTCGATGTGCTGCGACGCGGCGTGTGCGCGAGTGCGACCGCCCGCACGTCGGTAGCGCCCGCCGCGCGCAGGGCGCGAACCGCCTCGGCCAAGGTCGCACCCGTTGTGACCACATCGTCGACCACCACCACCGGCCCGCTCAAGACGGCGCGGGCCGCGAAGACGTCGCGGACGTTCTCGCGACGGGCGCGATCTCCGAGTCCGCGCTGATCGGCGGGCGCCCGACGCAGCCGTAGCAGCCGCTCGGGGCGTCGACCCGCCCGCCGCACCAGCACCTCGACCGGGCGATAGCCGCGCCGTCGGAACGCTGCGCGCGACGAGGGCACCGTCGTGATCCGCGCCCCCGACGGACCGGATGCCGCGAGCGCCGCGGCCAGCGCGGGGGCGAGGTCACGCGCCAGCGTCGTGCGCCCCTCCTCCTTGAAGGCCCGGATGACCCGCGCCGCGACGCCCTCGAAGGGCAGGCCGCAAACGACGGCGAGATCGGACTCGCGCTCATGGCGTGACGGCTGCGGAGCCAGGTGGCCACGGCACGCGTCGCACAACGACACGTCGGGATCGCCGCACCCCGCGCAGGCGAGCGGCAGCCAGAACGTCAGGGCGTCGCGCAGCGCGGAGGCGACCAGAACGGAAAGGGCCATGCGGCCAGCCTCCCGCGTCGGGCACCGACGCGATCGACCGGACGCGGGGTCGGTGGACGCCCGCCGCCTGGGGAGGAGGGTCAGGAGGTGGTGCCCTGCTGCGCCGCCAGAACACGGATGCCCGAGGCCACGAGCGTCCACGAACTCCCGCGGCGGCTGAACAGACGCCCTTGGTCGTCGAGCACACGGACGCTCGTGCTGCCCGCCGCCACCGTGCGGGTGCCCTCGGGTGCGACCGAGTCGGTGCCGCGGCCGCCCACGCCCAGTTCGTGCAGGGTGCTCACGCCGTCGACGCTCGAGAGCACGCCGACAGTGGTGTCGTCGAGCCAGGCGAGATCGAACGCCCCCGGCTGCGCGAACGAGAGAACGTGGGGCGGGCCCAGGTCGATGTCGCCGTTGGTGCGCTGGATGCCGGCCACCCACACCTCGCGCGTGCCCGAGACGGTCACGATCGCGGCGATACGCGTGCCGTCACGCGAGATCTGCATGGCGGTGATCTCCGCGGCATCCGGCCAGGCGTTGCCGACGTCGCGCGGAACGCCCTCGGCGGTGGTGGCTCGCATCTGCGTGGGTGCCGCCGCGGGAACGCTCCAGATCGCGCCCTCCGCGTCGATCGAGGGGGCGATCAGGCCGGGGCGGTCATCGAGGAGGAACGTGCGCCCGTCGGCGAGCGCGCTCGCGACAGTCCCCTGCTGCGTGCGGATCGCGGCGAGGCTGCGATCGGCTTCGAGCTCGATCGCGGACGGCGCCAGCGACTTGACGGCGTCGGAGAGGCCGTCGATCGGCTCGACCGCATCGCCCGCGAGCGAACCGAACAGACCGATCGAGGTCAGCACCGCCGGCGAGGGATCGACGCGCGTGACGCGCACCGGCACCTCGGTAGCCGTGATGGGTGTGCCCTCGACGGTCATCTGCACGTCGCTGATCCCGGCCGTAGCGAGGCTCCGGGCGAGCTGGGTCTGCATGCGGTCGAGCCGCGTGCGGTCGAGACTCAGCGCCGCCCGCGGCAACTGCACCTGAGCCACACCGTTCTGCGACAGGGTGACCGAGCGCCCCACGAGCGACAGTTCGTCGGGGAAGGCCGACTCCACGGCACCCGCGAGCCACGTGCTGGGCTGCCCGTCGACGAGCGCGGTCGCCACGCGGCTGGCGACCAGGGCGCGGGGGAACCAGCGCACGTCGGGCACGATGAAGCTGTACGTGGGATCGAAGTACGCGATGGATGCCGGTTGGTAGACGGTCGGGAACACCTCTTCGTACAGCACGACCCCGTCGGGGGCGGCGGTGATGCGCCACTGATCCTCCACCCGCGCAAGGGTGAACGACAGCGTCTCGGCCGTGGCGGACGCGGCGGGGGCGTAGGCGCCGTCGGCATCCACCCCGGCCGTCGCCACCACGGACACCGAGACCGACGTGCCGTCCGCTGCGGCCGTGGCGCGACGGTCGGCCAGACGGTCGATCGTCACGCGTGCCCGCGGATCCCACTGGGTGCCCGCCGCCAGGAACAGCTTCGCGGTGGCCCAGTCGTCGGCGGGACCGGAACCGGCGCGGAGGAACCCCTCCACGATCTCGCTGGGTGTGGCATCGTCCTGCGGACCGTCGGGGACGAACGCGAAGGCCTGGGTGTCGTCGATCTGCGGGCCGCGGCCCGGGTTGACGTAGCCGGTGGTGGGCAGACCCGTGCACGCGGTGAGGGCGAGCACGAGTGCGAGGCCGACGAGGGCGAGGGCGCGCCTCATGACGGCCTCCTGACTCCGGGACGGGTCGAGATGGGCTGCGTGAGACCGAGCGCCTCGAGGGCGCCCCCCTGCTCGTCGTCGGGTTCGAGCGGCAGGGGCGAGCCGGTCACCGGCCTGCCGGTGCGCGGCAGGGTGAGCACGAAGTTCGACCCCCGACCGAGCTCGGACCACACCGCCAGGGTGCCGCCGTGCAGGCGCGCGTCGCCGAGGGCGATCGACAGCCCCAGGCCCGTGCCGCCGATGGTGCGCACCCGCGACGGGTCCGCGCGCCAGAAGCGGTCGAAGACGCGCTCGACGTCGTCGGCGCGCATGCCGAGACCGAAGTCGCGCACACCGAGGGCGATGGCATCCCGATCGCTGTCGACCGAGACGACGATCGGGCGCCCCTCGCCGTGCTCGATGGCGTTGCCGAGGAGGTTTCGCACGATGCGGCGCACGCGACGGGCGTCCATGTCGACCGGGGTGTAGCCGCCGGGGGCGACAAGCCGCACGTCGGAGCCGTGCCCCTCGGCCAGCTGCTCCATCGAGAGGATGACGTCTTCGGCGAGGTGGGCGAGACTGGTCGGCTCGAGCTCGAGCTGCACCGACCCCGCGTCGTACCGGCTGATCTCGAGCAGATCGGTGAGCAGCACCTCGAATCGCTGCACCTGCGCGTGCAGCAGCTCGGCAGCGCGGCCCGTCACCGGGTCGAACTCCTCGCGCTGGTCGTTGATCATGTCGGCGGCGAGCTTGATGGTGGTCAGGGGCGTGCGAAGTTCGTGCGAGACGTCGGAGACAAAACGCTGTTGCACGAGCGAGAGATCGGCGAGCTCCTTGATCTGCGATTCGATGCTGTCGGCCATGGCGTTGAACGAGCGGTTCAACGTCGCCAGTTCGTCTTCGCCGCGCACCGGCAACCGCACACCCAGGTCGCCCGCCGCAAGCTTCGCGCTGGTCTCGGCGGCATCCGCGATCGGGGTGGTCACCGACCGCAGGACGAACCAGGCGATCGCCCCGATGAGCACGACCAGGACGAGTCCCACCACCCACAGCAGCACCTGCACGAAGGAGAGCGTCTGCGAGGCGCTGACGAGGTCGTACCCCATGTAGAGCTCGTACGAATCGACGCCGTCCGAGGCGGGGAAACGGAGTTGGTGTCCGACCAGGATGCCGGGGACCTCGCGGCCGCCGTCGGAGGGCAATGCCACCGACTGCCACCACTGCAGGTCGGGGCTCGACTGCACCTGCGTGCTGAGCGCCTCGGTGACCAAGCCCGACTCGAACGCGGGGGAGATGAAGGGCTGAGGAGCCAGCGGTGAGGGCGGGCCGATGCGGTACAGCGCGATGAGATCGCTGGACGACTGCTGCGACAGGCGGGTCGCGATGCCGTTCATCAGGGTCTGCGCCGCGGCCGGGTCGGTGGAGTCCACCGCGGCGTCGAGCGTCGCCTGCGCCGCGGCGGTGGCGCGTTGCGCCTCGAGGAGCACCTGGTCTTTTCGCGCGGTGAAGAGCTCGTTCTGGATGACGAGCGCCATCGCGAGACACGTCGCGAGGATCGTCACCGCCGTCAGCGTGACGGCGATGACGATGGTGCGGAAGCGCAGCGATCGGCGCCACAGCGAGCGCAGGCGGTCACGGGCGAGACGCCAGTCGCGGAGGCCGCGCGGCCGAGGCGGGAGGGTGCGGACCGCCCCCGTCATGAGGTGCTCAGGCCACCGCGCCGGCGCGGTACCCCACGCCGCGCACGGTGGTCACGATCCGCGGGTTGTCGGGGTCGGCCTCGATCTTGGCGCGCAGACGCTGCACGTGCACGTTCACCAGACGCGTATCGGCCTTGTAGTGGTAGCCCCACACCTGCTCGAGCAGCATCTCTCGCGAGAACACCTGCTGCGGCTTCTCGGCGAGCGCGACGAGCAGTTCGAACTCCAGCGGCGTCAGCGCGATGGGAGCATCGCCTCGACGCACCTCGTGGGCGGCGACGTCGACGGTCAGATCACCGATGCGGAGGGTCTCGTCGGCCGCCGCCTGCACCGGCCGCAGGCGCGTACGGATGCGCGCGACGAGCTCCTTCGGATTGAAGGGCTTCATGATGTAGTCGTCGGCGCCCGACTCGAGCCCCTTCACCACGTCGGCGGTGTCGGTGCGTGCGGTGAGCATGATGATCGGGACGCCGGATTCTGCGCGCACCCGCGTGCAGATCTCGATGCCGTCGACCCCGGGGAGCATGAGGTCGAGGAGGATGAGGTCGGGGCGCTCGGTGCGCCAGGCGTCCACGGCCTGCGCACCGTCGGCGCAGAAGACGGTGTCGAATCCCTCGGTGCGCAGCACGATGCCGATCATCTCGGCCAGCGCGGTGTCGTCGTCGACAACGAGGATCCGTGAAGTCATTCGGGTGTACGTCTTCCAGCTCGGACCCGCTCGGAAACGGGCAGGACGCCCGGTGGGGGCATGTCCCATCGAGAGTAGTCGACCTGCCTGCACGAGAGGCGAGCGTGTCGGGGGTGTGTGACACGATGAACAGACCGCCATGTGACGAGGAGGCGCAACCGTGACCGCGTACCCGGCCTGGACTCCGGCATCCCGCCCCGGCATCGTGCCGCTGCACCCGTACGGGTTCGGCACGATCCTCGGCCGCTCCTTCGTCGCCCTGCGCCACAACCCGAAGGTCCTGCTCGGCTTCGCCCTCATCACCCAGGCCGTGGCCTACATCGTGCTGA
Organism: Microbacterium sp. Leaf151; assembly: GCF_001424225.1. Lineage (GTDB taxonomy): Bacteria > Actinomycetota > Actinomycetes > Actinomycetales > Microbacteriaceae > Microbacterium. Next base: position 420,541 of record NZ_LMOR01000004.1, read on the forward strand.
CCGCCGCCGTGGCCGCCGCCGCGGTCGCGAGCTTCACGCGCCTCGACACCGTCGCCCCGGGCAGCGACGACTTCGACGCCATCCTCGCCGGCTCGGTGGTGCTCACCGGTGCCACCGCCCTCGTCCTGGGGGTGGCGACCGGCGCACTGAGCGTCGTCGTGCAGGGCGTCGTCGTCGCCGAGGTCGCGCACGCCGTGGTCGCCGAGAAGCCGTCGCTCAAGGCCGTGTGGGCGCGTGTGAAGCCCGTCGTCTGGCGTTTGATCGGTTACAGCGCCCTCACCGTCCTCGCCACCGTCGTCGCGATCGGTGCGCTCGCCGGCATCGTCGCGCTGCTGGTGATGTCGGTGCTGTGGCTCGGCATCCTCTTCGGCGTCCTGGCCGTGCTCGGACTCGTCGTGGTGTCGCTCTGGCTCGCCGCCAAGCTCTACCTGGTGCCGTCGGCGATCATCCTCGAGCGCGCGCCGGTGTTCCGCGCCATCGGTCGGTCGTGGCGGCTGACGCGCGGGCGGTTCTGGTCCACGCTCGGCGTGTTCATCGTGATCTCGGTGGCGTTCAGCATCGTCGCCCAGATCATCTCGATCCCCTTCAGCCTCGTCGGGAGCCTCCTGCCGGTCATCATCGCCCCGACCGGCGAGAGCGACACCGGCGCGGTGGTCGGCCTGATCGTCGTGCAGGTCATCGGCCAGTTCGGCATCCTGCTCGTGCAGTGCATCGCGCTCGTCGTGCAGTCGACGTCGGCGGCGCTCGTCTACGTCAACGCCCGCATGCGCCTGGAAGCACTCGACCACGACCTGCAGACCTACGTCGAAGCGCGCGACGCGGGAGCCACCGAGCTCGACGACCCCTACCTGGTCGGCGTCGGGCGTCTCGTCGCTCGTCCCGCGCCGATGCCGTACGGGGCGGTCGGCGGGCAGCAGGAGTACATCGCGCCCGGTGGGCCGGCCGGGTACGGCGGACAGCCGGGGTACGCGGCGCCAGGCGGACAGCCGGGATACGGCGGGCCGGTGGGGCAGCCGGGGTACCCGCAGCCGGGACACGCGCAGCCGGCCGCCTGGCCGGGATACGCGGCGCCGGCTAGTCCTCCGGGGTATGACGAGCGATCGCGCGACGACGCGTCGGCCGCGGGCGATTCTGCCCCCTCGACCGCGACCGATCACCCCGCTCGGCCCGAAGCGCCGCCCTCGCGATCCGACACCACCAAAGCGTCCCCGACCACCTGGGCCGCACCCGGGTCGAACGGCGACGCGTGAGATTTCCCGCCACGCTCGCGACAGCCGTCCCGCTGCTGCCCGACCCCGACGAGGCACGGGAGTGGGCGGAACGGGAGCTGGCCGATCCGGCATACCAGGCAGCGGAGCCCAGCGTCGTCGACCGCATCGCCCAGGCGGTGGGTCGTTTCCTCGCCGACCTGCTGCGTGTGCCCGACACCTCCGGGTGGGGCCCGTCCGCGCTCATCGTTCTCGCGATCGTCATCGCCGCCCTGATCGTGGTCGCCATCCTCATCTGGGGACGACCCCGACCGCTGTCGCGTGCAACGCGGCCCGCTCACGCCCTGTTCGACGAGGACGACGCCCGGTCGGCCGACGATCTGCGTGCCGACGCCGCCCGGGCCGCCGCCCGCGCCGACTGGGATGAGGCGATCGTGCTGCGCTTCCGCGCCTTCGCCCGCGGACTCACCGAGCGCGGTCTCGTCGACCCGCCGCCCGGCGCGACGGTTCGCGCGTTCTGCCGCGAAGCGGCCGGCGCTCTCCCGACCCTCGCATCACCCCTCGACGAGGCGGCCGAGATCTTCGACGACGTGCGGTACCTGCGCCGACCCGGCTCCGCCGAGCGTTACCGGGCGATCACCGACCTCGACGACCAAGCCGTGCGCACGCGTCCGACCCCGGCGGCCGCACCGTGAGCGTCACGGTGGCCCCCGTCCGATCCCGGCGGCGCGGAGCCCTCGGCTGGGTGGCGCTGGCCGTGGGACTGCTCGTGGTTGCACTCGTGGGGGGCACCCTCATCTACGGCGGGTACGTCCAGCGCGCCGCCCTCGACCCCGAGTCCGCCGGAGCCGACGGCACGCGCGCCGTCGTGCGGATCCTCGAACAGCAGGGCGTCCGCGTCATCGTCGCGCGTGATCGCTCGGCCGCCGAGCGGGCGTTGGCCGACGGCGAGGCGACCCTCGCGATGCGCGACGCCCCCATGCTGTCGGACGACGCGCTGCGGGACCTGACCGATCGAGCGCGCAATGTCTTCCTGCTCGAGCCGCGCACGCGCGCACTCGACATCCTGCTGAACGGCTCCCGACTCGGCGGCTTCGCCGACGACGAGGCAGTGGCCGCGGACTGCTCCGAGCCCGCGTCGGCGAACGCCGGCACCGCGCGGGTCGGCGAACTGATGACACCGGGCGAGGGCGTCGTCAGCTGCTTCCCCGTCGACGGCGAGTTCGCCCTCCTCACCCTCGAGACGGCGGGCCGCACGGTCACCGCGCTCGACGGGCTCGCGACGCTGACGAACGCGACCCTCCCCCGCGACGGCAACGCAGCCCTCGCCCTCGCGGTGCTCGGCCAGACCGACACGCTCGTCTGGTACATGCCCTCCCCCGCCGACGCCGACCGCGCGGCCGACGCCCCGACGCTCAGCGATCTCACCCCGCCCTGGGTCACCCCCGGCATCCTGTTGCTCATCGTCGCCGCCCTCGTCGCCGCGGTCTGGCGCGGACGCCGCTTCGGCCCCCTCGTGACGGAGCGACTCCCGGTGACCGTACGGGCGAACGAGACCACCGAGGGACGCGCCCGTCTCTACGCCACGGCGCGCGATGCGCCGCACGCCCTCGACGAGCTGCGGCGGGCGACACGGGGACGGCTGGAGCGTCTGCTCGGACTCTCCGCGCGGAGCGACCCCGGTCGGATCGCCGACGCCGTCGCCGCACGCCTGGGCGCCGATCGAGCCCGGGTGCACGGCATCCTCGTCGACGATCAGCCCCGCACCGACCGCGATCTCGTCGCAGCCGCCGATCGACTCCGCGATCTCGAGGCGAGCGTGCGCGCCGCCGTCCGAACCGAAGGGACCACACGATGACCGACAGCCCCGAGAACCCGGCCTGGCCCGCCCCCTCGCACCCGGCGGCGGTCCCCGGTCCCGACGCTCCTGCGTCGAGCGACCCGCGCGCCGCCGGCTCAGCGCCCGCGCCCGGCGCCGCCCCCGCCACCACACGGGCTCAGGCCCGGGCCGCCGACGACCACGCCGCCCTCCGCGAGTCCATGCACCGCGTGCGCCTCGAGGTGGGCAAAGCCGTCGTCGGACAGGACGGGACGGTCACCGGCCTCCTCATCGCCCTGCTCTCACGCGGCCATGTCCTGCTCGAAGGCGTCCCCGGCGTGGCCAAGACGCTGCTCGTGCGCTCCTTCAGCCGCGCCCTGGGTCTCGATACGCGTCGCGTGCAGTTCACCCCCGACCTCATGCCGGGAGACGTCACCGGGTCGCTCGTGTACGACCCCCGCGCCGGCGGATTCGATTTCCGCCCCGGCCCCGTCTTCACCCACGTGCTGCTGGCCGACGAGATCAACCGCACGCCGCCCAAGACCCAGGCGGCGCTGCTGGAGGCCATGGAGGAGCGACAGGTGTCGTCCGACGGCGAGAGCCGCACCCTCCCCGACCCCTTCCTGGTCGCGGCGACCCAGAACCCCATCGAGCACGAGGGCACCTACACGCTCCCCGAGGCGCAGCTCGACCGCTTCCTCCTCAAGCTCGTCGTCGACCTGCCCGGGCGCGACGCCGAGGTCGACGTGCTGCGTCGCCACGCGAGCGGTTTCGACCCCCGGCGATTGGATGACGCCGGGGTGCACGCCGTGGTCACGGCCGACGAAATCCTCGCAGCGCAGCGCGCCGCGGCATCCGTCGCCGTCGACGACGACCTGCTCGGGTACGTCGTCGACCTCGCCCGCGCCACCCGCCAGAGCCCCTCGGTGCTCCTGGGCGTCAGCCCCCGCGCCACCACGGGACTGCTGGCCGCCGCCAAGGCCTGGGCGTGGCTCGGCGGCTACCCCGCGATCACGCCCGACCATGTGCAGACCATGCTCGTGCCCGTCTGGCGGCACCGTATCCGCCTGCGCCCCGAAGCCGAGATCGAGGGCGTCTCGGTGGATGCCATCCTCACCTCCGTCCTGCAGCAGACCCGCGTCCCCATCTGATGTTCGTCACCGGCCGCCTCGCCCTGCTCGTCGCCCTCGGCGTCGTTCCCCTCGTGCTGCTGAGCAGCGCGGGGGTGTCGGCGTGGACCGCCGCGGGCGGCTGGGTGGTGCTCTGCGCCGTCCTGGCCGCCGTCGACACGGCCGTGGCCGCCGACGCGCGACGCGTGGAGATCACGCGGACGCTGCCGGAGCGGGCGCTGCGCGACGAACCCGTCGCGGGGGAACTGCGGGTGCGCAATCTCGGCACCCGCCCGCTGAGAGCGCGGCTGCGCGACGCGTGGCAGCCGACAGCGGGTGCGCCCACGGCGCGGCAGAGCGTCACCGTCCCCCCGGGTGAGCGGCGGGGGGCTCCCCTGTCTCTGCTTCCCCGCCGCCGGGGCGAGCTGCGCAGCGCGTTCGTCGTCGTGCGTTCGGTGGGTCCGATCGGCCTCGCGGGCCGGCAGGCGGTTATCGACACTCCCGCGCGCCTGCGGGTGCTGCCCCCGTTCACCTCTCGGCGCCATCTGCCTTCACGGCTCGCCCGGCTGCGGGAGCTCGACGGCAACACCACGCTGCAGGTGCGCGGACAGGGCACGGAGTTCGACAGCCTGCGCGAGTACGTCCGCGGAGACGACGTGCGCTCGATCGACTGGCGGGCCACCGCCCGCGCGGGAACGACGATGCTGCGCACGTGGCGACCGGAGCGCGACCGGCACGTCGTCATCGTCATCGACACCGGGCGGACGGCCGCCGCCCGGGTCGGCGATGGAGTGCGCCTGGACGCCGCGATGGAGGCCGCATTGCTGCTCTCGGTGCTCGCGACACGCGCCGGCGACCACGTGCACCTGCTCATGTTCGACCGCGTCACCCGCGCGCGCGTCACCCGGATCGACGGCTCGCAGCTGCTTCCCGCCCTGGTGGATGCCATGTGCCCGGTCGACCCCCAGCTGATCGACACCGACTGGGATGCCGCCTTCGCGCAGATGCGCGGCCTGTCCGTGCGCCCCGCCCTGGTCGTGCTGCTGACCGCGGCCGACGATCCCGAGGCCGCGCGGGCATTCCTCGCATCGTTGCCCGCCGTCGCGTCACGGTCGCGGCTGTTGGTGGCGACGGCGACGGACGGTCCGGGCCAGGCACCGCCGCACCGGGATGCCGCCGACGTGTACGCCGCCGCGGCCGTCGAGCGTGCCCGGCATGACGCCGAGCGCGTGCGCGACGCGGTGGTGCGCGCGGGCGGCGACGCGGTGTCGGCATCGGCCGACGACCTGCCGCCCCTCGTCGCCGACCGCTACCTCGCGCTCAAGGCGGCGGGCCGCCTTTAGCACGTTCAGCCCCCATGCAGCCCGCGACATACGACGCGGCTTATCCTGAGGGGTAATCTTCGAGCCGTCTGCGCGTCCCCTCCGCGCTCGGCTGCGCCGTCTACGCACAGGATGCGGGAGCTCTCTTGCCAGGTAATGCCACCACGCACTTCGACGATGTGGCTCTTGTTTCGGTGGCGAGCGTCCTGCCCAGCCGCGTGACGACGTCCGACGACATCGAGGCGAGGCTGGCCCCGGCGCTGGAGCGTCTCAAGCTCAAGCCCGGTCTTCTGCGCCGCGTCGCGGGTGTCGACGAGCGTCGCAACTGGGCCGAGGGCGAGTCCTCCGACGAGGCGACGATCGCCGCGGGCAAGCAGGCGCTCGCCGAGGCCGGAGTCGACCCCAGCGAAGTCGGCCTGATCATCAACACCTCGGTCACCCGCAAGCACCTCGAGCCGTCGGTGGCCGTGCGCCTCCACCACGGTCTCGGCCTGCCGAGCTCGGCCATCAACTTCGATGTCGCCAACGCATGCCTCGGCTTCATCAACGGCATGAGCCTGGCCGCCGGCATGATCCAGTCGGGCCAGGTGAAGTACGCCCTGATCGTCAACGGCGAGGATGCCGACGAGATCCAGGTCAACACCATCAACCGTCTCGTGCGCGAAGACCTCGACCGCGACGCCTTCATGCAGGAGTTCGCCTCGCTGACCCTGGGCTCGGGCGCCGCCGCCGCCGTACTCGGCCGCGCGAGCGATCATCCCGAGGGCCACCGCATCGTCGGCGGCGTGACGCGCGCCGCCACGCAGTTCTACGACCTGTGCGTCGGCAGCGTCGACGGCATGTTCACCGACGCGAAGGCGCTGCTCAAGGGAGGCCTCGACCTCGTCGTGTCGGCGTGGAAGGAGGCGAAGGACGAATTCTCGTGGACGGGCATGGACCGCTACATCACGCACCAGGTCTCCTCCGTGCACACCTCCGCGATCGTCCGCGCCGCCAAGCTCGAACGCACTCGTGTGCCGGTCACCTACCCCACCCTGGGCAACGTGGGACCGGCATCCATCCCCATCACCCTTGCCGCCGAGCAGAAGACGCTGCGCCGGGGCGACCGCGTCCTGCTGATGGGAGTGGGCTCCGGGCTGAACACCGGCATGCTGGAGCTGGCCTGGTGAAGGTAACCGCCCCCGGCGCGACCCTGCCCCCGGTGGGTCTGCCCGGCCTCGACCCGGCCCTGTCCCGCCTCGTCGCGGTCGACGGTGTCGCCGCCGATGCGCGCACCACCCGCACCTGGCACGTGCTCGACACCGGCGACGCTCTCGCCGAACACGGCATCGTCCCCGTCGGCACGATCGTCGCCGTCCACGGAAACCCCACCTGGTCGTATCTCTGGCGTGCACTGGTGAGCACCTCGCTGCAGCGCGCCGAAGCCGGCCGCACGGCGTGGCGGGTCGTCGCGGTCGACCAACTGGAGATGGGCTTCTCGGAGCGCTCCGGTCTGCGGCGAACGCTCGCCCAGCGCATCGCCGATCTCGGCGCGCTCATCGACGAGCTCGGCATCCCGGGTCCGGTCGTGACGATCGGGCACGATTGGGGAGGGCCCGTCTCGCTCGGGTGGGCCGTCGAGAACCGCGACCGTCTCGCCGCGGTCGTCGCCCTGAACACCGCCGTGCACCACCCCGACGGTGCGCCCCTGCCGTTCGCGTTGCGTGTGGCGACCGCTCGGGGCCTGCTCGCCGCCGGGACGACGGGGACGACCGCGTTCCTCGACACCACGCTCGCGCTCGCCGATCTGGATCCGGCCGTGCGCTCCGCCTTCCGCGCGCCCTACGCCACGGTCGCCCGCCGCCGAGGCATCGGCGGGTTCGTCGCCGACATCCCCGCCACCTCGGCCGACGAGAGCACCCCGGCCCTGCGTCGCATGTCGGCCGGCCTGCGGCGGCTCGACGTACCGGCGCTCCTGCTCCGCGGACCCAAAGACCCCGTGTTCGGCGAGGGTCACCTCGACGACCTCACCGACCGTCTGCCCCACGCCGACGTGCATCGCTTCGAGGGCGCCGGGCACCTCATGGCCGAAGAGCGGCCCTACGCCGACGTCGTGCTCGACTGGCTCGACGAGAAGGTCGTGGATGCCGCGATCCCGCGCACGACGCAGGACTCCGGCGCGGTTCCGCCCGGCGACGCCGGCTCGACCCTCACCGCGGGCGACGGCTCCGTCGAGCCCGCGCCCACCGCCTCCGGCGCCCCGGCGGAGGCGGTCACCGGCTCCCTCTGGGACGCCCTCGACGCCCGCCGCGACGATGACGACACCGCCGTCATCGACATGAGTACCTCCCGTGACGGCGAGCCGCTGCGCGTGAGCTGGCGTCAGCTCGCCACCCGCGTCGATGAGATCGCCGCGGGCCTCGACGCGTTCGGCGTCCGCGCGGGAGACCGCGTCTCCCTGCTCGTGCAGCCCGGCCCCACCCTCACCGCCGCGCTGTACGCGTGCCTGCGCATCGGCGCCGTCGTCGTCGTGGCCGACCGCGGTCTCGGCATCCGGGGTCTGTCGCGCGCCGTCCGCGGTACCGTCCCCGACGTCGTCATCGGCGAGGTCGCGGGGCTCGCGGCCGCGCGCGCGCTCGGCTGGCCCGGCCGCCGCATCTCGGCCGCCTCCCTCCCCGCGGCGGGTTCGCGCGCTCTGGGCGTCGAGGCGAGTCTGTCCGACCTGGCCCGCGCCGGGCGGGGTCGCGCCCTGCCCGCATCGCCCGCGCCCGACGCCGATGCCGCCGTGCTGTTCACGTCCGGCTCGACCGGGCCGGCCAAGGGCGTCGTCTACACGCACGCGCAGCTCACGGCCCTGCGCGACACCCTCGCCGCGCACTTCGGCGTCACCGCCGACACGGGTCTCGTGACCGGTTTCGCGCCGTTCGCGCTGCTCGGCCCGGCGCTGGGTACCCGCTCCGCCACCCCCGCCATGGACGTCTCCGCTCCCCGCACCCTCACCGCCGCAGCCGTCGCCGCGGCCGTGCGGGCCTCCGACGCGCGCATGGTGTTCCTCTCGCCCGCCGCCGTCGCCAACGTCGTCGCGACGGCATCCGACCTGGGCGGAGAAGACCGGGCGGCGCTCGAGGGGGTCGAGACGTTCCTGTCCACCGGCGCCCCGGTCGGCATCGACCTGCTCCGCCGCGCGCAGCGACTGATGCCGAACGCCGTCGCCCACACGCCCTACGGCATGACGGAGTGCCTGCTCGTCGCCGACGTGACTCTGCCCGAGATCGAGCAGGCTGCGGGTGACCGCGGTGTCTGCGTCGGCCGCCCGCTCGGCACGGGCCAGGTGCGCATCTCGGCGATCGACGCCGACGGCCGCGCCACCGGAGAGCCGACGACCGACGCCGGAATGACCGGCGAGATCGTCATCTCCGCCCCCCACCTCAAGCGGGGCTACTTCCGCCTCTACCTCACCGACCGCGAGGCGCGCCGGGGTCTCCCCGACCGCTGGCACCGCACCGGCGACGTCGGCCACCTCGACGCCGAGGGACGCCTCTGGGTCGAGGGGCGACTCCCCCACGTCATCACCACCGCCGAGGGACCCGTGACCCCGGTCGGCATCGAGCAGGATGCCGAGACCGTCGACGCCGTCGCGCGCGCCGCGGCCGTCGGAGTCGGACCCGTCGGCCGTCAGGTCGTCGTCGCCGTCGTCGAGGCCGGCGCACGACGCCCCGGGCTCGCATCCCCCGCCCTCACGGATGCCGTCCGTGCCGCGACGCCGCAGCGGCTGGCGGCCGTCCTGGTGGTGCCCACCCTTCCGACCGACATCCGTCACAACTCCAAGATCGACCGCACCCGCGTCGCCGCGTGGGCCGAGCGCCTCCTGGCCGGCGAGAAGCCCACGGCGCCGTGAGGGTGCTCGCCACCGGTGCGTCCGGTTTCCTCGGCGGGGCCGTCGTGCGTGCCCTGCAGGACGCCGGACACTCCGTCCGCACCCTCCAGCGCCGCCCCTCGCGCGTCGACGGCGCCGAGGATCGTCTCGGTTCCGTGACGGATCCGGATGCCGTGGCATCCGCCCTCGACGGTATCGACGGCGTGGTGCACCTGGCGGCCAAGGTGTCGCTCGCCGGCGACCCCGCCCAGTTCCGCGCGGTCAACGTCGAGGGCACGCGAACGCTCCTCGACGCTGCTGCCGCCGCCGGTGTCTCGCGCATCGTGCACGTGTCCTCGCCGTCGGTCGCACACGCCGGCCACGCGCTCGCGGGCGTCGGCGCCGAGCCCGCCGATCCGGATGCCGCGCACGGCGAATACGCCCGCACCAAGGCCGAAGCCGAGCTGCTGGCGCTCTCACGCGCGCAGGCGGGTACCGCGCTCGTCGCGATCCGCCCGCACCTGGTCTGGGGTCCGGGTGACACGCAACTCATCGCGCGCATCGTCGACCGCGCGCGCCGGGGCCGTCTGCCCCTGCTGAACGGCGGTACGGCGCTCATCGATTCCACCTACGTCGACAATGCGGCATCCGGGATCGCCGCCGCCCTCGCCCGCGTCGACGACGTCAGCGGACGCGCGTACGTGCTGACCAACGGCGAGCCGCGTCCCGTCGGCGACCTGCTCGCCGGGATCTGCCGTGCCTCAGGTGTCGCACCGCCGAGATTCAGCGTGCCCGCGGCGCTGGCTCGCGCGGCCGGCGCCCTCGTCGAACGCGTGTGGGCCGTGCGTCCGGGCGAGGACGAGCCGCCGATGACCCGCTTCCTCGCCGAGCAGCTGTCGACGGCGCACTGGTTCGACCAGACCGAGATCCGCCGCGACCTGCGCTGGACACCTTCGGTGTCGCTCGACGAGGGCCTGCGCCGGCTCTCGCTCGCCTGACGTCCCGGGCAGCGCGCCCGCACCGCGCCCTACCCCTCCGCGAGAAACGCGATCCGCGCGAAGAAACGCCCCGTCGCGTCGTTTCTCGCCGCGAGACGCGTTTCTCACGAGGCCACCAGCGACCACCGCCCGCCCCGCACGGCGCAGAGCCCGCCCCACACCACGGAAGGCCCGCCCCACGCGGGGGACGAGCCTTCCGGATGCCGCGACCACAGAGCCGCGGCGAAGGAACTCAGACCAGGTCGAAGCGGTCGAGCTCGGTGACCTTGCGCCAGGCGGCGACGAAGTCCCGCACGAACTTCTCCTTCGCGTCGTCCGAGGCATAGACCTCGGCGAGCGCCCGCAGCTCGGAGTTCGACGAGAACACCAGGTCGACGCGCGTGCCGATCCCGATGCGCTCCCCCGAGCCGTCGCGGGTGCCCTCGAACGCGTGCTTGCCGCTGTCGAGCGGCTTCCACGTCGTGCCCAGGTCGAGCAGGTTCGCGAACACGTCGTTGGTCAGCGCGCCGGGGGTGTCGGTGAACACACCCCAGTCGCTGCCGTCCCAGTTAGCCCCGATCGCGCGGAGCCCGCCGACCAGCACGGTCATCTCGGGCGCGGTGAGCGTGAGCAGGTTGGCCTTGTCGAGCAGCAGGAACTCCGCCGGAAGCCGCGTCTCGCGCGAGGCGTAGTTGCGGAAGCCGTCGGCGATCGGCTCGAGCCAGCGGAACGAGGCGACCTCGGTCTGCTCCTGCGAGGCGTCGGTGCGGCCGGGGGTGAAGGGCACCTCGACCTCGACGCCGCCGGCGAGGGCGGCCTGCTCGACACCGGCGTTGCCCGCGAGCACGAGCAGGTCGGCGATCGAGACCTTCTTGCCGTCCGCGGCCTGCGCGTCGAACCCGGCCTTGACGTTCTCGAGCACCTCGAGCACGGATGCCAGCTGCTCGGGGTTGTTGACCGCCCAGCTCTTCTGCGGCTCGAGGCGGATGCGCGCACCGTTCACGCCACCGCGCTTGTCGGAGCCGCGGAACGTGGATGCCGCGGCCCAGGTCGTGGTGACCAGCTGCTGCACCGTGAGGCCGCTGTCGAGGATCTGCCGCTTGAGCGCCGCTGCGTCGGAGGCGTCGATCAGCGCGTGGTCGACGGCGGGCACGGGGTCCTGCCACACGAGCACCTCGGCGGGCACCTCGGAGCCGAGGTAGCGCTCGCGCGGGCCCATGTCGCGGTGGGTCAGCTTGAACCAGGCGCGGGCGAAGGCGTCCTGGAACGCAGCGGGGTCCTCAGCGAAGCGACGCGAGATCTTCTCGTATGCCGGGTCGACGCGGAGGGCCAGGTCGCTGGTGAGCATGCGGGGCTCCCGGCGTCCGTCGGAGTGCGCCTCCGGCACGAGGCCCGCGCCGCCGCCGTTGACGGGACGCCACTGGTGCGCACCCGCGGGGCTCTGGAAGAGCTCCCACTCGTAGGCGAAGAGGATGTGGAAGAACTCGTTGTCCCAGCGGGTCGGGTGGTAGGTCCACGTGACCTCGAGACCGCTGGTGATGGTGTCGTCGCCCTTGCCGGTGCCGTGACTGTTCGTCCAGCCCAGGCCCTGGTCGTTGATGTCGGCGGCTTCGGGGTTCACACCCACGTGCGAATCGCTCGCGGCGCCGTGCGTCTTGCCGAAGGTGTGGCCACCGGCGATCAGGGCGACGGTCTCCTCGTCGTTCATGGCCATGCGGCCGAACGTCTCGCGGATGTCGTGCGCCGACAGCTGCGGGTCGGGCGTGCCGTTGGGGCCCTCCGGGTTGACGTAGATGAGACCCATCTGCACCGCCGCCAGCGGGCGCTCGAGCTCGCGGTTGCCCGTGTAGCGCTCGTCACCGAGCCACGTGGTCTCCGGGCCCCAGTACACGTCGTCGTCGGGCTCCCACACGTCGGTGCGGCCACCGGCGAAGCCGAGGGTCGGGAAACCCATGTCTTCGAGCGCGACGTTTCCGGCGAGGATCATGAGGTCTGCCCACGAGATCGACTGGCCGTACTTCTTCTTGATGGGCCACAGCAGACGGCGGGCCTTGTCGAGGTTGACGTTGTCGGGCCAGCTGTTGAGCGGGGCGAAGCGCTGCATGCCGGCACCGGAGCCACCACGGCCGTCGGTCACCCGGTAGGTGCCGGCGCTGTGCCAGGCCATGCGGATCATCAGCGGGCCGTAGTGACCGAAGTCGGCGGGCCACCAGTCCTGCGAGGTCGTCATGACGTGCTGGATGTCGCTCTTCACGGCATCCAGATCGAGCGCTTCGAACGCCGCGCGGTAGTCGAAGCCCTCGTCGAGGGGGTCGCGCAGGGCGTTGTTCTTCGCGAGGATCTTCACGTTCAGGGCCTCGGGCCACCACACGCGGTTGGCCGAACCCTGGGTCGGGTGCGGCAGGGCACCGGCGGGCTCGCTGTCGGCGGGGGCCTCGCCCACCGGCAGTCGGTTGTCGTCGGGGGCGGCGCCGTCGTGGAAGACGGGGCATCCGTTCAGAGTGTCGCTCATCGGGATCCTCTCGGTTTTTCGGCTTCGGACTTCGCTCGACAATCGGAGCACACGCCCCAGAACGTCACCTCGGCGGTCTCTATGACGTAGCCGCTTCCCTCGGGCACGTGCAGGCAGGGGGCGGACCCCACCACGCAGTCCACATCGTCGATGCGTCCGCATGAGGTGCACACCACGTGATGGTGGTTGTCGCCCACGCGCAGTTCGAACGTGCCGGCGTGACCGGCGGGTTCGATGCGGCGGGCGAGACCCGCGTCGGCGAAGTCGCCGAGCGCGTTGTACACCGACTGCTTGCTGGTGCCCGGAAGGATGCCGCGGATTCCGTCGTACACGGCGTCCGCCGTCGCATGCGGATGAACGCGCAGAGCCTCGAGCACGGCGACACGCGTCGCCGTCACCCGCAGACCCGCGCCGCGGATGAGGGCATCCGCGGCGGCATCCGGTCGACTGTCGAGCATGCGACGAGCCTACCTAATTTTGAGTGAATCAAAAATGACACGCCGGGAAACGATCGGGATTCCGGATGCCGTTCACCCGGCCGTCAGCGTCGGCGTTCCCGCCTCGTACTCCGTGAGGTCACCCGTCTCACCGACGCTCGCGGCTCGGCGACCCACCCACAGCATGTAGAAGAGGAAGACGCCCAACGCCGCAGCGCCGATGGCGATCTTGATCGGCCACGGCCAGTCGCGCGGGGTCACGAACCCCTCGACGACGCCCGACAGTGCGAGGGCGAAGACGAGTCCCACCGCCACCGTCGCGAGCGACCGCCCTGCAGCGGCGAGGGCCTCTCCGCGCGTGCGTCGGCCGGGCGCGACCCACGCCCAGAAGATCTGGAGCCCCGCCGCCCCCGCGACGAAGATGCACGTGAGCTCGAGCAGACCGTGCGGGAGGATGAACTGGAAGAACACATCGGCGCGGTCGAAGGCGATCATGATCGCGGCCGACTGACCCACGCCCACGGCGTTCTGCATGATCACCATCGCCGGCCATACCCCGGTCACCCCGAACATCACGCACTGCGCCGCGATCCAGGCGTTGTTGGTCCAGACCGTCCCCGCGAAGATCGCGTTCGGATTCTCGCGGTAGTAGTCGACGAACTGCTCGTCGGCGTAGTTCTGCAGATCGCTCTGCGCGCCGAGCGCGGCGATCGCGGCGGGATCGCCCGAGATCCACAGGGCGACCAGCGTCGACACCAGGAGGAAGAACACCGTCACCGCCAGCGTCATCCATCGCACGCGGTACAGGGCTGCCGGCAGCTGCAGCAGGAAGAAGCGAGGCAGCTGCTTGAGGACGTTCTCACGGACGCCGGTCAGGCGGAGCCGGGTGCGAGCCAGCAGGATCGAGACGTAGTCGCCCTGCGGGGTGCGGCCGGCCGACGTCTTGATGTCGGCGAGATCGGCCGACGCCGCACGATAGCGGGTGACGAGTTCGTCGACCTCAGGGCCGCTCAGATGCCGCATGCGCCCGAGCTCGTCGAGACGGGCCCACTCGTCCCGCCGAGCAGCCGTGAGGGCGTCGAGGTCCATGTGGTCAACTGTACGCATGGCTCTGCCTCCGACCCCCGCTCCCGCGGTCTCCGTGGTGCACATGAACGCGGACGAAACCCTCACCGGCGAAGCCGTCGCCCTCGACGTTCAGCCGGTCGGTTTCTTCCTTCGCGCCGTCGGAGCCGTCATCGACTTCGTCGTCGGTATCGCCGTGCTGGTGGGCTGTGCTCTGCTCCTGCTCTGGATGATCGGGGCGGGCACCCTGCCGGAGTCGGCGATCGGCATCGGCGTCATCTCGTTGCTCGTGGTCGTCATGGTGGTGCTGCCCACCTCGGTCGAGACGCTGTCTCGCGGGCGCAGTCTCGGCCGGCTGGCTGTGGGGGCCCGCATCGTGCGCACCGACGGCGGCGCCGCGGGCTTCCGGCAGGCCTTCATCCGCGCGTTGGTGGGGGTGCTCGAGCTGTGGTTCACCCTGGGCGCGATCGCGGCCGTCGTCGGCATCTTCACGCCGCGCGCGCAACGCCTCGGCGACCTGCTGGCGGGTACGGCCAGCGAACGCACCCGTACGCGCCCCTTGCCGCCCGCAGCCCCCGGGGTGCCACCGGGTCTCGAGCCCTGGGCCGAGATCGCCGACGTCACGCGGCTGCCCGATCGTCTCGCCGCGCGCATGTCGCAGTTCGTGCGCGGAGCCGAGGCACTGGAGCCTGCCGCACGAGCCCGCGTCGCGGCATCCCTGGCCGAGGCCGTGCGCCCCTTCGTCTCACCCCACCCGTCCGTGGATGGCGAGACTTTCGTCCGCGCGGTGTCGGCCGTGCGGCGCGACCGCGAGTACCGCGCGCTGGTCCTGGAGAGTTCGCGGGCCGCGGCGCTCACCGAGCAGCCCTGACCCGCACGGCTTCGATTCGGGGCGGATATGGCCGTTCGGGGCGGGATTCCTTTGCCCCGAAAGGTGAAGCACTCCCCCAACATCCCGATGGAGGAGTGCGAAACCCGACCTTCCGCGCACGCCCTTCCGGCGCGAGAGGATCAGGTGCGCAGCGTCTCGTGACGCACGACCACCCAGCCCTTGGGAACCGACAGCCGATCGGCGTGGATCGCGCACAGGTCGTGCGCATGAGGGTCGCCGGCGGGACCCATGGGGCCCAGGGCTGCCATCTGGTCGCCGTAGTCGTAGGTGAGGGTGCTCATCGCCTCGCGGGCACATCCCACCTTCGAGCAGAGTCTGTCGCGCATCGCCGGTCAGCCTAGTCAGCACCTCCCCCGCAGCCTTCGCGCCGCGCCGATGCCCGGCATCCGCTCCCTCACCGCCGGCGCATGCAGGGTCTGCCGGCCGGTGCACCCGGGTCTGCCCACCCGGGCGCACGCGCGAACGTAGGATGGGCGCATGATGCGTCGCCGATCCCGCGAAGCGCGGCCGGTCGCCCGCCCGTCGCGTCACGGGCGGCACGGGCGCGAGAACCGCAGCCCGGTGGTGCGACCGCCGCTGCCCCCGATCGACACGCGCGTCGAGAGATTCGACATCGCGGTGAGCACCGCGGCGGAGTTCCTGCGCTCGGCCTGGACCGACCTGCGCGAGGTGTCGTTCGAGATCGGCATCATGCCCCCCGCCTCGGCCGACGGCATCCCGCGCTGGACGGTTCTGCGGGAGCAGAAGCGCATCATCCTGTACCGCGTGCCCATCGAACGCTTGGGACACCCGCATCAGGACGACGATCTGCACCGTCGCATGGTGATCGAGGGGGCGGTGTTCCGCGCGGCCGCCGAGTATCTCGATCGTGATCCCTGGGACCTCGGACCGGAGCGGTTCCGCTTCTTCTGAGCCACCGCCTCATGGAATGACGCGATCCCGCGCATCTCGCCGTCACCGCGATGCGACCCCGGCGCGTGCCGCCGAGTCGGCCCCTCAGGGCAGGACGGTGACCGCCGACGCCGCCGCATCGGCGGGCCAGAGCGGGTACGACGCCAGTACCGACGTCCCGGCGTATGTGACGGCGGCGCGCACGGGCGCAGTCGTCTCGAGGCGGTACACGCCGGCCGCGACCGACAGTGCCGCGCTCGAACCCGCAGCGATAGAGGTCGCAACGGGGTCGCCGCCCTCGACGGGAGTGAGCGTGACGCTCGCGTCGCTCGTGCCCGTCGCGAGCACCACCGCCGCCCCCGAGCCGGGGGCCACGGCGACGACGCTGGGATCGGCGATCTCGGGGGCCGCGGCGTACCAGGCGAAGTCGGAGCCCTGACCGAAGCCCGTCGTCGACCACGTCGCACCCACGACGGGGGCCGTGGCCGTCACCTCGACCGTGTACATGCCCTCGGCTGTGCCCGACAGGTCGACGGCGGTGGGGAGTCCGGCGCTCAGCGGGATGTCGAAGGCGGCGGGGGCGGGGGTCGCGGCACCCACCGGGACCAGGGTGATGGTGGCGGTGGCGTCTTCACCCGGCGCCAGCAGGCGCAGGACGGTGCCGACCTGGCCCGCCGCGGCCGGGATGACCTGCACACCCGGCATCACCAGGCGCGTGTCGGCCTGCGCCGTCGGGGCCACCTGCTCGACACCACCGGGCAGCAGCACCCGGGTCACACTCGTCTGCAGAGCCGCGTGCACGGGAGCACCGGCCGAGACGACCCGCACGACGGGACTCTCCTCCCCCAGCAGCAGTCCGGCCAGGGGGACGATGCGGCGCTCACCGGCCGCGATGACGACGTTCTGTCCGCTCGGCGGCGTCGACACGCCCTGCGAGCCGTACACCGACAGCTGCACCGTCGCCGGCACGCTGCCGGGGTTGGCCAGCTCGATCAGATCGTTCGCGCCCGTGGTGCTCGCGCCTCCTACCAGCCACGACTCCGCCAGGGGCGGGCGGCACGCGGATGCCGCGAAGCCGACGAGGTCGTCGGATGAGGCGGTGGCCGAGGTCGCCGCGGCGATCGACGTCAGGACCCCCTCGCGCGGTGCCGCCCGGAGGGCGGGGGCGTCGCCGTCGGACGCTCCCGTCGCTCCGCCGAGCGCGCTCGTGGTCGCACCGGCGTCGGCCGGTCCGCTCACGATCTCCGACGCGGCGGCGGCGCTGAGGCTGCCCGCGGCGTCGGCACTGCGCCCGAGCGCCAGCAGCGGACCATCGCAGGCGAGCACCGTGTCGCTGGGCGCCGGGGTCGCCTGCAGGCGAACCGGTTGCGCCGCGTACTGGGGCCAGGGCACCGCGATCGCGGCGACGGTGCCGACGACGGCTGCCGCAGCGATGGCCGCCCCGGCGACCAGCCGAGCGCTCGTGGCGGCGTAACGGGCGAGACGGCGCTCACTCATCGCGAACCTCCCGATGTCGGTCCGACGATGCGCGGGGTGCGCCGCGCGATGCGACGCGAGGCGGCGGTGGGAACGGCCAGCAGCAGCGCGATCACCAGCACGCCGAGCGAGCCCAGCGCGACGAGCCGCTGAAGGGTCGTCCCGTGCTCGTCCAACGGCGCGCGAGGGATGACCTCGGTGTTCACGCGCCAGAGGTCTCCGCGCGAGGTCGTTCCCACGGGATCGAGCAGGTCGCGCTGGTCGAGAGAGGTGGCGGCTCCCAGCC
The DNA here is from genome assembly GCF_001424225.1 of Microbacterium sp. Leaf151. Taxonomy (GTDB): domain Bacteria; phylum Actinomycetota; class Actinomycetes; order Actinomycetales; family Microbacteriaceae; genus Microbacterium. The sequence continues at coordinate 438,370 of NZ_LMOR01000004.1, forward strand.
GGTCGCCGAGCACGACGTCGTTCTGTGTCGACGGCGCCGAAGACAGCAGGACGAAGCCGATCCCCCGCTCGGCCAGCCGCGATACGACGTCGTCGGTCGACGGTGACACCAGATCGGCGGCGAGGGCGGCGAGTTCGCGTTGCTGGTCGTCGGCGGAGGTGCGCGTGGCGTCGACCGTACTCTGGCCCGACAGCGTGGCGCTTCCGCCCCAGACCACCTCGACGCGCAGTCCGTCGTCGCGGGGGTCGAGCACGAGCGTCCCGATGGCGAGCGAGCCGCGCCCCTCGGCGGCGACGAAGGCGGGAAGGGTCGAGACGGGTCCGTTCGTCAGCACCGAGCGCTGGGTGGCACCGTCGGCGAGTTGCGCGGTGAGCGCCGGAGCGACGGCCACGGCGAGCGCCAACACCGCCGCGAGCGCGCCGATCGGGCGCAGGGCCCGGACACGGTCGGGGATGCCGGCGTCCAGGGCGACGACGGCGGCGCCGACCACACCCACCCACGCCAGGCTGAGGCCGGAACCGGCCCAGAGCGGCACCGCGGCGGCGGAGTCGTCGAACGACACGGCGACACCGACGGCGGCGAACGCCGTGGCGAGCCCCGCTACGGCGATGACGATGAGCCCGGATGCCGTGATCCAGCGCGCCGTGAGCACCGACAGCACGGCGAGGAACGCGAGCGGTGCCAGGAGCAGCCCCACCCACCACACCGGGTGACCGAGCAGACTCGCCCACCCGCCCGGGTCGGAGGTGGGGAACCCCGCGGCCAGCAGCGCACGGCCGATCGGATCGGGCGAGACCTCGGCTCCCGCGAACGGCACGCCGGGGTCGGCGAGCAGACCCCACGCGTTGCCCGCTCGCACCTGGGTCCATACGAGCGGGGCGAAGATCACCGCCGAGGGGATCACCAGCCACACCACGCGGGCGATGCCGCGGCCGGCGACGAGGGCGACGACCACGAGGGCGGCGCACCACAGCACGACCACCGCGGGCGCGAGGGACGGCGCGCAGGCGAGTACCGCGACGAGCAGCACGGATGCCGCCCCGGCCGGTGCCCAGGAGCGATGCGCGACGCTGGCGGCGGAGAACAGCCACGGCAGCAGCAGGTGCGCCAGCACCCCGGCGGGACGGCCCTCGACGAGCGCGGCGAGGAAGGTCGGTGCGAGCGCCCACGAGATCGCCGCGACGATGCGCAGCAGCGACGACTCCGTCACACGCGTGGCGGCGAACCATCCGCCGAGCACGGCGAGCGGGAGCGCGAGGACCCACAGCACGACGAACGCGCGCGACGGATCGCCCGGAGACAGGGTCCCGACCATCGCGACGAGAGCTGCGAACGGGTCGGCGGGGCCGATGGCATCCAGTCCGAGTGGGCGCTGCCCCCAGGCCGCGTCCTGCCACAACTGTGCGACATTCGCCCGCAGAGGCGCCAGTGCGCCGCCGCCGAGCACCGGCCAGGCCAGCAGCGGGGCGAACAGCGCCACCGACACGGCGAGCGCGCCGAGCACGGTCCACGCGCCGCCCCCCACGAAGAACTTCAGTTCACTGCGGACGGGGGCGTCGGGGTCGCCCACGTCGCCCTGCCAGCGCACGCGCATCTCGGCGCGCGAGACGCGCAATGGGGCGATCCGAGACCATCCGACGCTCCGGACCGCGCGAATCCGCCGCCGCGCGCGGGCGACAGCGGCCGGCCGCGCCATCACGAGCAGCGTCGCCCCCCATTCGGGCAGCACGCGGTGCGGCACCTTCGTCACCAGGTGGACGAACGTGCGCCACACGGCGAGGGGCAGGAACGACAGCCAGTGCAGCGGGACCGCGGGGGCCGGCGCGTACACGAGTCGGCGGTGCAGTTGCGCCGTGCGGGTCGCGAACGCGCGGCGGCGCGCGCGACGACGACCGCGGGCCATGGCCGCGACGCCGTCACCGGCGACGGCGACCCGGGCGGCGGGGACCACGGCGACGAGGCGCGCGCCCAATCGCGCGCGGACCCCCAGGTCGAGTCCCTCGTCGGCACCGCCGAGGGCGGGATCGAGTCCGCCGAGCGCGGTCCAGGCGTCGCGCCGCACGAGGAGCCCGCGCACGTCGGCACCGAGCACGTCGGAGGAGCGATCGCGCTGACCCTGGTCGAGCTCGCCCGCGACGAGGTCGACGGTGGCGCCGTAACGATTCATGCTCACGCCCAGGGACCGGATGACGTCACGATCGTCCCAGTCGACGAGCTTGGGGGCCGCCACCACCAGCGGCGGCGAGAGTTCGAGGGCACCCGCGAGACGCTCGAGCGCCTCGGGATCGGCGGCGGTGTCCTGCGCCAGGAGCCAGACCGCATCCCCCGTCAGGCGGGGTGTCGCCAGCGCCGTCGCCGCGGCGAACGACGTCCCGGCGGATGCCGTGATCACACCCTCGGCTCCTGACCCGGCGGCCAGGCGAGTGAGCTCGGCGTCGGGGCCGCACAGCACGATGGTGAGGGCATCGACGCGACGGGTCTGGGCCGCGAGGGCGGAGAGCGTGCGCTGGAGATGGTTCGCCGCGGGAGTGCGTCCTTCGGGACGCACGACGAGGATGGCGTGTACACGGTCGGGCATGACGCGGATCAGCCTAAGTCCGCCTCGGCACGATCGCGGACGCCGCGCCGTCGGCCACCGGATCGCTCACGCGTGCAGCGGGGGCGGGGGCGTGCGACTCAGGCGCGACGCTTGAGCTTGCGGCGCTCGCGCTCGCTGAGTCCGCCCCAGATGCCGAAGCGCTCGTCGTTCTGCAGGGCGTACTCGAGGCACTCGCTCTTGACATCGCACGAGGTGCAGATGCGCTTGGCATCGCGGGTCGATCCGCCCTTCTCGGGGAAGAACGCCTCGGGGTCGGTCTGCGAGCAGAGCGCATCGGTCTGCCACGCGAGGGTGTTCTCCTCGGTCGTGTCGATGTCGCGGCGAACGCCGGGAACACCGAGGTCGACCGGGTCTACGAACCAGTTGTCCGGAACACCGGACCGGTACTGCGACGTCGCCATATCATCCTCCCCCTCGTTCGAGCCCCCATGACGCGGCCTGCACGTAGGGATAATTACACCCGTGTGATTCGGATTGGTCAAGTCGCGGATGGTAAACCCTCAAGGGCGACCTGAACCTTCAGGACACGCCACGGCGTGTCGCGGTCACGCCCCCGGCATGGCGACGAAGACCTCGCCGGCGCCGTCGCTCGCCAGCGGCGACTCGTCGGGGGTCACCAGCGCCGCCTCGCCGGCAGCGAGGGTGATCACGGCGCCCGACGCACCGGTCAACGTCGTCGACCCCGCCACGCCGAGGGCGATCGCGACGTCGCGCAGGTCGAGGCGCGCCTCCGCACCCTCGGCGAGGTGCCCCAGCGCGAAGTCGGCGATGCCGGGGGCGAAGACCTCCGCCTCCCCGGCCGGTGTCGGACGCAGGAAGGGCGGCTCGGCCGGACGGAAGTCGACGAGCGCGAGCAGCTCGGCCACGTCGATGTGCTTGGGCGTCAGACCGCCGCGCAGCACGTTGTCGCTCGCCGCCATGATCTCCACGCCCAACCCCGCGACGTAGGCGTGCAGGACGCCGGCCGGCACGAAGATCGCCTCGCCCCGGCGCAGCTGCACGAGGTTCATCAGCAGCGCGACGACGATCCCGGGATCCGCCGGGTACGCCGAGTGCAGCGAACGGGTCAGCTCCAGCTCCGCGGCGAAGGGGGAGGATTCGGTGGATGCCGCGGCATCCACGATCTGTGCGATCTCGGCCGGATCGGCCTCGCCGAGCAGCCAGCCGATGGTCGAGCGCAGCGCGTCGGCGGCGTCTCCCCCCGACAGGTGGGCGCGGAGCGTCGCGACGGCGGGCGCGTCGCCGAGGGCATCGACAAGGGCGCGGGTGCGTGAGATGTCGCGCAGGCCCGCGAGCGCGGTGAAGGTGTCGCTCAGGGCGACGATCACCTCGGGCTTGTGGTTGTCGTCCTTGTAGTTGCGCGACCCCGCGTCGCGCGGGACACCCGCAGCCTCTTCGCGGGCGAACCCCTCGACGGCCTGCTCCTTGGAGGGGTGCACCTGGATCGACAGGGGGGCCCCTGCGGCGAGGAGCTTCAGCAGGTACGGCAGCTTCGCGGGCACGTGCTGCTGCTCCGCGACGGCGGGCAGCCACGCGTCGAGCGTGCGGTCGGTGCCGTCGTGCACCACGGCCGGCGAGCCCGGGTGATCGCCGAACCAGACCTCGGCTTCGGGGGCGCCGCTGGGCTCGCGTCCCTCCAGGTCGGCGATGAGCGTCGGGCTGCCCCAGGCGTAGTCGCGGGGCGTGTTCGAGATCGCAACAAGCACGGGCGTCAGCATAGTGCGAGCACCGAACACGCCCCGGATGCCGACGGGTAGCCTGAACCCATCATGGCGATGTACACGAACCACCCCGTGTCGGCGCTGCCGACGGCGCCTCCGCGCGAGACGACGGGGCACCTGCTGCTGCGGGCGTGGTGCGTTTTCGTCATCCTGCTCGCCCTCGGCGGCGTGGGGCTCGTCAACGCCGCCGGTCCCGTCGTGGCAGCCGTGGTCGCGGTGGCCTCGGCCATCGTCTCCGCCGTGATCTGGGTCGTGACCCGCCCGCCGATGGCCGTCCGGCGTCTGCCCTGGCTGGCTTTCGCGTACCTGGCCTGGGCGACGGCGTCGATCGCGTGGAGCGCCTGGCCCGCGGCATCCGTCCTCACCTGGCTCCTCCTCGTGATCACGACCTTCCAGGGCCTGTTCGTCGGGGCGGTGCTCACCTGGCGCGACGTCGTCCGCGCCGTCGCATCGGCGGCGAAGTGGGTCGTGGGACTCTCGCTGCTCTTCGAGGTCGCGGTGTCGCTGCTGGTGCGCGGACCCCTCCTCCCCGGTTTCGTCGTGCCGTCCGCGCGCATGGACCCGATCCTGTACTGGTCGCGCGACAACCTCTTCGACGGCGGGCGCATCCAGGGCCTCTTCGGCAACGCCGACCTGCTCGCCGCGGCCATGCTCGTCGCCATCATCGTGTTCGGCGTGCGTCTCGCCGCCGGCGCGCCCCGGCGCGTGCTGCTGATGCTGTGGACCGCCCTCGCCGCCTTCCTGTTCGTGCGCGCGGGCTCCGCGACCGCATTCATCGCCGCCGCCTTCGTGGCGCTGGTCCTCGGCACGGTCCTCGTCATGCGCACCGCCCGCCGCCCCGGCGAGCGCACGCGCTGGTACCTGCTCTACGCCGCGATCGGCCTGGGCTTCGGCGGCGCCCTGTGGCTCGGACGCGAGACGGTGTTCGGCGTGCTCGGCCGGGAAGCCGATCTGCTGGGGCGCGAAGGCATCTGGGCCGACGTGCTGGCGCGCGCCGACCAACGCCCCATCGCCGGCTGGGGGTTCTCGACGCCGTGGGTCCCCACGGAGCCGCTCATCGACGGCTGGATCGTCGACCACGACCAGACCGTTGTGCAGGCGCACAGCATGTGGCTCGACGCCTACCTGCAGCTCGGCGTCGTCGGTGTCGCGCTGCTCGCCCTCGTCTTCTTCGCGTACGTCTGGCGCTCGTGGTTCTTCGCCGTCGACCGCCCCCGCTGGGACCTGCGCGACGACCGCCCGCACTCCCCCCTGACGCTGCTGCCCACCCTCATCGGCGCCCTGCTCGTGGTGCAGGGACTCACCGAATCGGGTCCGCTGCTGCTGTGGGGATGGATGTTCGTCGTCCTCTTCGGCGCGAAGATCAAGCAGACACCGCTTGTCGGCGTCGGCCCCAGCGAGCAGAGCATCTCGATCGAGCGCGGCGAGCTGGTGCGGCCGTCCGCCTGAGCGGCGCGGCGGACCGGCGTCCAGGGTCGCCCGGAGTGCGCCCGGTAGACTTCCCGCTGGCCGTCCGCGGCCGCTGCGCCTAGACGAAAGACTTCTTCGTGACGTACACCCTGCAGAACGCCGTCCTTCCTCTCGACCGCGATCCGGATCTCCTCCCCCTGTACGTCGATCCCGAGACGTGGTCGACGATCGATGAAGAACCGGTCCGTGTCACCAACGTCGCTCAACTGGCGAACATCCTCGATCGCCACCGCGCCCGCATCGTCGCCGGACGCCGAGTGTCCTTCGGCACCTACTTCAATGCGTTCCCGGCCTCGTACTGGCAGCACTGGACCGCCGTGCGGCAGGTGCGTCTGACGGTGCGCACGACCGGGGATGCCACGATCCTCGTCTACCGCTCGAACGGCGGCGGCACCAAACAGCGCATCGAGACCCGCGAGGTGCGGGGCGAGGCGACGGCCAGCTCCTTCGATCTCGTATTGGACCAGTACAGCGACGGAGGCTGGATCTGGTTCGACCTCGCCGCCGACACCACCGACGCCACCTTCGAGGGCGCAGAGTGGACCACCGAGCAGGAGCCCGTGCGCGGCGGCAAGGCGAGCATCGGAATCACCACCTACAACAAGCCCGACTACTGCGTCGAGACGCTTGGCGCCCTGGCCGACGCCCCCGACGTGCTCGACGTCGTCGACCGTGTGTTCATCATCGATCAGGGCACCGACCTCGTCGAAGCGCAAGATGCCTACCCCGCCGTGGCGGAACGACTCGGTGAGACGCTCCAGGTCATCCGCCAGCCCAACCTCGGTGGATCGGGCGGCTTCGCCCGGGGCATGGTCGAGACCCTGGCGCGCGAGGGCAGCGACTTCGTGCAGCTGCTCGACGACGATGTGCGCATCGAACCCGAGTCCATCCGTCGGTCGGTGGTGTTCGGCCGCTACGCGTCGGTCCCCACCATCGTCGGCGCCCACATGTTCGATCTTCTCGACCGTCCCAAGCTCCACGCGTGGGCCGAGGTCGTCGACGATGCCCCCTTCATGTGGCGCGCCCTCTTTCAGGAGCGACTCCCCCACGACTTCAGCGTCGCCAACCTCCGCCAGTCGCCGCTGCTGCACATGCGGCTCGACGCCGACTATAACGGGTGGTGGATGTGCCTCATCCCCACCAGCATCCTGCGCGAGATCGGCCTGTCACTCCCGGCCTTCATCAAATGGGATGACGCGGAGTTCTGCGTCCGGGCCCGGGATGCCGGCTACCCGACCGTGTCGATGCCGGGCGTCGCGCTCTGGCACGTGTCGTGGATCGGCAAAGACGACTCGATCGACTGGCAGGCGTATTTCCATGCGCGGAACCGCATCGTGGCCGCCCTGCTGCACTCCCGATCGCCGCTGGGGGGCACGCTCATCCGCCACAGCCGACGGGTCGACCTGAAGCACCTGATGATGATGCAGTACTACCCCGTCGAGCTGCGCCACCGAGCTCTGCGCGACGTCCTCTCGGGCCCCGAGCACATGCGCCGCGGGCTCGCGACGGCTATGCCCGAGGCGCGCACGGTCGCCAAGAAGCATCCCGAAACGGTGGTGCACAAGGACTCGGGGGTGCCGTTGCGCTCGCGCCACGGTCGCCAGGTCTTCAAGCGGCTCAAGAAGAACGAGTTCGACAGTCCGACCGGTGTCGCACTTCGCACCTTCACGGTGCGCACGCTCATCTCCCATTGGTTCCACACCCCGAAGCCCGAGAACCTCGCCCAGCCCGAGGTCGAGTTCGGCAAGGGCGACGCGCACTGGTGGCGGGTGCCCCTCTACGACAGCGCGCTGGTGAGCGCCGCGGACGGTTCGGGCAAGAACATCTACACGCGTGATCGCGCGCAGTTCCGCCGCATGCTCGTCGACAGCTGGCGGCTGCACCGCCGTCTGCAGCGCGAGTGGCCGCGCCTGTCCCGTCAGTATCGACGCGCGTTGCCCACCCTCGTCTCCGAACAGCAGTGGCGCACGACCTTCGAGGAGCTTTCGTGAGCACGTTTGACCCCACGACCGCGACCATCGTCGTCGTCACCTACAACCGCACGAACCTCCTCACGCGTCTCCTCGAAAGCATCGAGCGGATGTCGCCGGCACCGGGGCATCTCGTGATCATCGACAACGCCTCGACCGACGACACCACCGCTGTCGTGGAGTCGTTCCGCGATCGCCTGCCCACCGAGCTCGTCTACCGCCGCCTCGAGACCAATACCGGTGGCTCGGGCGGGTTCAGCGAGGGCATGCGGGTCGCCTACGACCTCGGCTCCCAGTGGATGTGGCTGATGGACGACGACGTCGAGGTCGTCTCCGACGGACTCGCGCGCATGGGGCATTGGGCCCCTCGGTTCCGGAGCATCCAGGGACGCCGCTACGACTACGACGGCAGCGAGTTCTACTGGCAGTACCGCATCGCCGAGTCGATGGCGATCCCGATCCCCTACGCCCCCGCGGCCTTCGACGACTCGGGCTTCAAGCCGATGAACTCGGGATGCTTCGAGGGCATGTTCATCCACCGCGACATCGTGGCGAAGATCGGGCTCCCCGACCCCCGCTTCTTCATCTACTGGGATGACCAGCTCTACGGCTGGCTGGCCTCACGCGAGACGCCGTCGGTGATCGTGAACGAGTTCGTGCTGCGCCGCACCCGCGAGATCAAGCAGTGGGACATGGGCATCCGCCACATGAACGCCTCGAGCGACGCGTACCGGTACTACATCATGCGCAACCGCGCGTACCTGCAGAAGTACTATCGCGCCCTCGGCGAATACCGCGCCCTCCCCTTCACCGCGGGGACGGTCTTGACGTTCGTGAAGGAGCTGATCCGCCTCGTCGTCGTGGAGCGCAAGATCAGCGGCACCAGCCACCTGTTCCGCGGGCTCCGCGACGGACGCACGATCTCCCGGGACGACTCGTGGAAGCCGATGCCTCCGCTGGAGCCGGCTCGACCCGTCGCCTGACGCGGCCGCACCCGGCCGCCGTCCGACGCCCCCTTGCCCTACCTCGACGCACACCCTCCGTGTCTGGCGTCGTGATCCGGCCACCCCGTCGCGCGCGACGGCCGTCATGACCGTGCGGCGTCAGCCCAACTGCGCGGGGAGCTGCTCCGCGAGCGACGGGCCGAGGGTGCGCGCGTAGATGCGGGTGAGGTGGTTGTCGTCACGGTAGACCGCGACGTTGCCGATCACGCCCACGCACAGATCGTCGGGGCAGATCCACGGAGTGAGGTCGACGAGACGCACACCGGGACGTGCGAGAGCGTCGGCGGGGTTGCTATCCGCAAGGGATGCCGAGCGGGGCACGGCGCAATCGAGAGGGTCGGCGGCGTCGATGATGCACCCGAACATGTCGAAGGCGAAGCGGGGATTGTCACGCACCCCCAGCACCTCGATGCCCGCAGCGCTCATCCGATCGACGAAGCGGTCGACGCCCGGGCGCACCCGCTCATCGTCCTCGCCCGCGTCGGAGCGCGTGACCACCGTCATCACCGCGTCGGGCTTCACCTGTTCGACCAGGCTCACGGCCGCTTCCCGCCACGAGTCGCACAGCTCGTCCATCCCCGGTTCGTCGAGCCCCATCGAGCACCCGCCCTTGATGAGATGGACGACACCCCAGCCGTTCTCCTCGGCCGAGGGAAGCAGGGCGGCCGTGATCTGCTGAGCGTGCGAGTCGCCGATCACCGCCACGGTGTGACGCGCCCGTGCGGTGTGCGCGGTCTCGTGACAGGTACCGCGCAGTTCTTCGGCGTCGGTAGCCCAGTCACCCGCGCATTCACGCTCGAGCTGGGTCCACTCGGCATCGAGCAGTGTCGGGAGGGGAAGCATCGGCGCGTCTTCCGGCACTTCGGCGAGGGCGGGATCGCGGAGGACGGCTGCCCCGGGATTCGTGACCTGGGCGCGCGCCTCGACCGCTCGTTCGTGCATCCAGGTGGTGGTCTGCCACGCGCCGACCGGCAGCGCGACCACAACCGCGGCAGCGGTGAGCACGGCCATCGGCACGAGAGGAGATGCATCCGCCCGACGCCACTCCCGCACCGGTCGGTCGACGGCCCACGTCAACGCCCGCGCGAGGATCAGCGACAGCACGACGATCCCGAGACCGCCGACGAGGCCCACCTCGGCGCGGTCGTTGACGACGAGGAACGTCACCAGGATGGGCCAATGCACGAGGTAGAGAGCGTAAGCGTCGCGGCCCACGGCGCGCACGGGACGGGATGCCAGGAGGCGCCCCGGTCCGAGACGGCTCTCCCCCGTGCCGGAAGCGACGATCGCGGCAGCGCACAGCACCGGCCAGAGGGCGAGATAACCGGGGAAGCCCCCACGGACGTCGAGGACCATTCCCAGGACGAGCAGGCCCGCCATACCCGCCCAGCCGACGACGGCTCGAGTTGTCGCGCCCAGACGCAGGTGCGGAAGTGCCACCACCAGCAAAGAGCCGGCGGCGAATTCCCACAGGCGCGCTCCGGTATCGAAATACGCCACCTGCTGTGCGGTCGCCGTCCGAAGAACCGAATAGACGAACGAGAGGGTGGACACCGCCCCGAACACCGAGCCGACGACTCGGTCCGGTGAGAGCCCCCACCGCCTGACCACGACCTGGCACAGCCCCAACAGCGCGATCCACAGCACGAACGCCTGGCCCTGCACCGACATCGACCAGAAATGCTGGAGCGGACTCGTCGTCTCGGTCCGCGCGTAGTAATCCACGGCATCCGCCGCCAGCAGCCAGTTCTGCGTGTACGTGAGCGAGGCCCAGGTCTGCTCCCACACGGCCCGGTAGGAGGTCTCGGGGTAGACCGCCCAGACCACGATCAGGATGCCGAGGAGAGTCACGGCCGCCGCCGGCAGCAGCCGGCGGAAGACTCCGAGGAGATGCGGAACGGGGCGGATGGGCGTCGGGCCCGTCATCTTCCGGACGAATCCGCGGGTGAGGAAGAACGCCGACAGCATGAGGAAGACGTCGACCCCGCCCGAGACCCTCCCGAACCACACGTGGTACGAAACGACCAGCAGGATGGCCACGGCGCGCAGCCCGTCGATGTCGGGCCGGTACGCCCAGCGCCCCTCGTCCGCCCGGTCAGCGCTCGCCGACAGGGTGCTCGACCCGAGGGTCAGACGCACGAGGGCATCACGCGAGCTGGTTGTTCCACATCGACAGCGCCGCGCCGATCGCCATGTGCATGTCGAGGTACTGGTAGGTGCCCAGGCGCCCGCCGAAGTACACGTCGCGCTCTCCCTTGGCGAGCTCGCGGTAAGCGAGCAGGCCAGTACGGTCGTCGGCGGTGTTCACCGGGTAGTACGGCTCGTCCGCACGCGTGGCGAAACGCGAGTACTCGCGCACCACGACCGTTTTGTCGGTCGGATAGCGGTCGGCCCGCTCGGGATGGAAGTGCTTGAACTCGTGGATGCGGGTGTACGGCACGTCGGCGTCGGCGTAGTTCATCACGCTCGTGCCCTGGAAGTCGCCGATCGGCAGCACCTCCTGCTCGAAGTCGAGCGTGCGCCACGACAGCTCGCCCTCGGCGTAGTCGAAGTACCGGTCGACGGCTCCGGTGAAGATCACGGGCACCTGGCCGACGGTCGCCTTCTTGTTCAACGGCTGCGACTCGTCGAAGTAGTCCGTCGACAGCTTGACCTCGATGTTAGGGTGATCGGCCATCCGCTCCAGCCACGCGGTGTACCCGTCGACGGGCAGGCCCTCCCACGTGTCGTTGAAGTAGCGGTTGTCGTACGTGTACCGCACGGGCAGACGGGAGATGACCTCGGCCGGCAGGTCCTTCGGGTCGGTCTGCCACTGCTTCGCGGTGTAGTCGCGGATGAACGCCTCGTACAGCGGGCGGCCGATGAGGGCGATGCCCTTCTCCTCGAGGTTCGCGGCATCCTTCGTGTCGAACTCCCCCGCAAGCTCGTGCACGAGAGCTTTCGCTTGGTCGGGCGTGTAGGCCGCCTGGAAGAACTGGTTGATGGTGCCGAGGTTGATCGGAAGGGGGAACACCACGTTCTTGTGCGTCGTGTAGACGCGGTGCACGTAGTTCGTGAACTGCGTGAAGCGGTTGACGTACTCCCACACCGTCGGGTTGGAGGTGTGGAAGAGGTGAGCACCGTACTTGTGGACCTCGATGCCGGTCTCCGGCTCGTCGGCCGAGTAGGCGTTGCCGCCGATGTGATGGCGGCGGTCGATGACGGTCACCTTGCGGCCGGCGGCGGCCGCACGCTCGGCGATGGTGAGGCCGAAGAAGCCCGAACCGACGATGAGGAGATCCATACAGAGCACACGACTTTCGCGTCAGAGATAAGGGGACGGCCCACCGGGAGCGCCCTCGATTGTACCCACGGTGCCTGCGAAGGCCCGGGGCGGCGCTCAGCGGCCGCGCAGTGCGCGTCCGATACGATGACGTGTCGAAAAAGCCGCGGACGGGGAAGAAACTGCATGGGTGAATGGATCAGCGTGCTTCCGTCGTACCTCGTGGTGGCGGCCGTTCTGATCATCCCGGGCGCAGCGGTTGTCGTCGCCGGCTGGGGCTGGCGCAGCCCCCAGCGACTCTTGCTCGCACCTGCGATCTCGACCACGATCGCTGCCGTGGCGACCGTGCTCGCGCCCCTCGTCGGTCTGAGGTGGAACCTCGTGCCCCTCGCGGTGGTGACGCTGCTCGTGATGGGCATCGCGCTCCTGCTGCGCCGCGCGGCCGGCGTCGACGCCGCCCCGGCCGGACGACGGTCGGGCCTCACCGCACTGCTCTCCCTTGGCGCGGCCGCCGTGGTCAACGTGGTCCTGTTCGCCCGCGCGTTCGGCTCACCCGACAACATCGCGCAGCGTTTCGACAACATCGTCCACTTGAACGCCATCGGCCTCGCGCTGCAGAACGGCAATGCCTCGCCGTTCCAGATCGGCGCGACGTCCGACATCGGCTTCTACCCGAACGCGTGGCACGCTCTCACCACCCTCGGGGCTGAGGTGACGGGGACTGCCGTTCCGGTCGCGGTCAACGGGGCGAACCTGGCGATCGTGTCCATCCTCTGGCCGGCCTCGACCCTGGCGCTGGCCGGAGCGTTCTTCGTCCAGCGACGCACGGCTTACGTCGTGGCCGCCGCTCTGTCGACGAGCTTCGGCGCCTTTCCCGCCCTCTTCTTCAACTGGGGCGTGCTGTATCCGAACCTCGTCGGGTACGCGATGGTGCCCGCCGCTCTCGCCGTCGTCGTCACGACCCTCGACGATCGCGGAGCGCCCGAGCTGATTCGCTCCGGACTCTTGATCTGCCTGCTCGCCGGCGGCACGTTCCTCGGCCACCCGAATGCCTTCCTGAGCTTGCTGTTCTTCGCCGCGGCCGTCGTCGTGGCTTCATTCGTCATTCGTGCGGTCGCCCGACGCACACGCACCGCCGTGGTCTCTCTGCTCATCGCCGTCGCGGCATCCGGTCTCGCTGTCGTTGCGACGGTCGTCATCTTCCGCACGGGTGCGGAGCACTCCGGCTGGTCCCCATGGCAGCAGATGGCCCAGTCGTTCGGAGAGGGCTTCCTCGCCTCCCCCCGCGGGTACACACCGACGGTGCTCGTCTCCGCGCTGCTCATCGTCGGAACACTCGTGGTCGCCCGGCGCCCTCGGTACCTCACCGTCCTGGCGCCCTTCGCGACGGCTGTGCTGCTGTTCGTCATCTCCTCCGGTCTGCGCATCGACCACCCCCTGCGCCAATTCCTCACCAACCCCTGGTACAACGACTCCAACCGTCTCGCAGCCCTCCTCCCGCTCGTCGCGATCCCCCTCGCGACCCTCGGCGCCCTCGTCGTCGTCGACGCTCTGCGCCGATGGTCGGCCGTGCGCAAACTTCCGAGATGGACAGGTGTGGCGGCCGCCGCGGTGGGCATCGTCGCCATCTTCTCGGTGGCGGTGGGCTCGAACGTGCGCATCGCGCTCGGGCAGGTGCACGAGGCGTACGCCTACACCGACAGCTCTCTCATCCTCTCCTCCGACGAACGCAACCTCCTCGAGCGACTCGATGACGAGACCCCTCCCGACGCGCTCATCATTGGAAGCCCGCGCACCGGCACGTCTCTCGCACTCGCACTCGCGGACCGGCAGGTGACGCAGAAGCACGTCTTCGGCTCGCCGTCCCCGGAGCTGCTGTTCCTCAACAGCCACCTCCGCGACATCGACTCGGATCCCGCCGTGTGCAACACGGTCGATGAGCTCGGCGTCGACTACGTCCTCGACTTCGGCCGACAGGACGTCATCGACCCCTCCGGCGCCGTGGCGTACGACGGCATCCAGGATCTCGCGCCCGGTGCACATCTCGTGCTCGTCGACTCCCAGGGCCCCGACGCCCGCCTGTTCCGCATCGAGGGGTGCTGATGGCGCGTTCCACGACGGTCGCCGTCGCCTACGACTGTCTCTTCCCCTTCACGACGGGCGGCGGCGAGCGCCAGTACCGCGCGTCGGCGGATGTGCTCGGCGACCTCGGCTTCGACGTCGATTACCTGACATCCGTGCAGTGGGACGGTCCGACGCCGACGGAGGATCACTTCCGGATTGTGCCCATCGCGCCCCGTCTGTCCCTGTACGACGCGCGGGGAGTCCGGCGCATCCCGGCCGCCCTCCGGTATGCCGCGTCGCTCTTCGGCAGCCTGCTCCGCCGCCGTCGCCGTTACGCCGCCGTGATCGTGAGCGGCCTGCCGATCTTCAACGTCTTCGCCGCCCGTCTCGCGCTCCTCGGCTCGGGGACGAAGCTCGTCGTCGATTACCTCGAGGTGTGGCACCGCCGTCAGTGGGTCGCGTACTCGGGCTCGATCACGGGCACGATCGCATGGATCCTGCAGCGCGCCGCGATCGCGATCACCCCAGTGGCGACCTGCCACTCCCAGCTATCGGCGACCCGCCTGCGTCGCGAAGGACTCCGCCGCCCGCCCCTGGTGAGCCCCGGTTTGATCGACGGCGCCGCCGAGGTGGCCGCCCCCTCCCCCGCTGCGACCCCGCCGTACGTGCTCTACGCCGGCCGCCACATCCCCGACAAGCGCGTCGAGGTCCTCCCCGCCGCCGTCGCCGCCGCGCGGGAACAGATACCCGGTCTCCGCCTCGTCATCCTGGGCACGGGACCGAGCTCGGATGCCGTCCGGGCCGAGGTCCGCCGCGTCGGTGGCGAAACGTGGACCGACTTCCCCGGGTTCGTCTCGGATGCCCAGCTCGACCGCCTCCTGCACGGAGCCGTCGCCCTCGCCAACCCGTCCCGCCGCGAGGGCTACGGTCTCGTCGTCGTCGAGGCCAACGCCCACGGCACCCCGGTCGTCCTCGTCGCCGACGAAGGCAACGCCGCCACCGAACTCATCGACGACGGCGTCAACGGCGTCGTCTCCCCCACCACTCGACCCACCGACCTCGCCCGGGCCATCCGGGACGTCGTCGACGGCGGTGACGACCTGCGCCGCTCCTCTCGCGCCTGGTACGACACCGCCGTCGGCACCCGCACCATCCGCCGCACCGTGGAAGGGATCCTCTCGGCACTGCCGCTGCCGACCCCCGCCCCGGTGAAGACGAAAGAAGACAGCCCGTGACCACTCCCGCCCCCACGGACGTCGAACTGACGATCCTCATGCCCTGCCTGAACGAGGCCGAGACGCTGGAAGTCTGCATCCGCAAGGCGCAGGGCTTCCTGCGGCGCAGCGGCATCCAGGGTGAAGTCCTCATCTCCGACAACGGCAGCACCGACGGCTCGCAGGCCATCGCCGAGCGCCTCGGCGCGCGCGTCTCGCATGCCCCTCGCCGCGGATACGGGGCCGCACTCATCAACGGCATCGAGACCGCGCACGGTCGGTTCGTCATCATGGCCGACGCCGACGACAGTTACGACTTCGAGAACCTCGAGCCGTTCGTCGAGCGCCTCCGCGCCGGCGCCGACCTCGTGATGGGCAACCGCTTCCGCGGTGGTATCGAGCCGGGCGCCATGCCGCCGCTGCACAAATACCTGGGCAACCCGGTGCTCTCCTTCATCGGCGAACTGTTCTTCCGCCCCGGCATCCGCGACTTCCACTGCGGCCTCCGCGGCTTCAACCGCGCCCGCATCCGCGAGCTCGACCTGCAGACGACCGGCATGGAGTTCGCCTCCGAGATGGTCGTGCGCGCCTCCCTCGCCCGCTACCGCATCGAAGAAGTGCCCACCACGCTGAAGAAAGACGGGCGCTCGCGCCCGCCGCACCTGCGCAGCTGGCACGACGGGTGGCGACACCTCCGCTTCCTGCTGCTGTTCGCGCCGCGCTGGCTCTTCGTCTACCCCGGCCTCGTGGCCTTCTTCCTCGGGGCCCTCACGGTGGGGGTGCTCGCTTTCGGCGGCGTGAACATCGGCGGTGTCGGTTTCGACGTCACCACGATGGTCTACGCCAGCGCGTTGTGCGTGATCGGGTTCCAGTCCCTCCTCTTCTTCTGGCTGACCAAGCTCTACGCCACACAGGAAGGCTTCCTCCCGACGAGTGAGAGATATCGACGGATCGTGGCCAAGTGGTCGGCCGAGCGCGGCCTGCTGATCGGCGTCGGGTTGTTCGTCCTCGGCGTGGTCATCGGCATCGTGCAGGTGATCGTGTGGGGCGCCATCGACTTCGGCACCCAGAACGCCGCTCAAGCGGTGCGGATCGCCGTTCCGAGCGCACTGCTGATCATCCTCGGCTTCCAGACGGTGATGATGAGCTTCTTCTCAGGCGTGCTGACCACGCCCCGGCGCGAACAGCGCCCCGAAGCCGTCATCGAGAGCTGAGCCGGTGCGGATCCTCGTCGATCTCCTGGGATACACGGGAGGTCGCGGCGGGACGGAGACGTACGTCCGCGAGCTGCTCCCCCGCCTCGCGTCGGAAATGCCGGACGCCGAGTTCGTCGCACTGACGGGGTCGTCGGGTGCGGAGGGCGTGCGCGGCTTCTTCCCCGGCGAGGTACGCACGATCGGTTGGGTCGGTGACGGGCGCGCGTCGTGGGCGGCAGGAGAGATTTTGGCCGTCGGACGAACGGCGAAGGCCGTGGCCGCCGACCTTGTGTGGAGTCCCGCGAACTTCGGCCCGCTCACCGCGGGGGCGGTGCCCCGTGTGGTGTCGGTGCACGACGTGATCTACCACGAGGTGCCCGGCACGGGTCTTGCACGCGTCACTCGTGCCATCACGGCTTGGCTCATGACGCGCACGGCTCGGACCGCCAGCGCCGTCGTCACGGTCTCCGCGTCTGCAGCGGATGCCATCTCCCGGCATCTCGGCGTCCCCCGGGAGCGTGTCACCGTGGTGCACAACGGCGGGTCAGAGATCACGTCCGTCGACGATCCCTGGAGCCTGCTCGCCCCTCTCGGCATCGGTCCCGGACGCGCGATCGTGCTGTCGACGGGAAACCGGATGCCGCACAAGAACTTCGCGGGTCTTCTCGATGCCGTCGCCGAGATCCCCGCCCCGGACCGGCCGCTGACGGTCATCGCCGGCGGCGGCGCCGAAGATCCGCTGCGTCCGGTCGTCGAGCGCCTCGGCCTCGCGGACGACGTCGTCCTTCCCGGATGGGTCGGCGACGATCAGTTGCGGGCGCTTTACCAGGTGGCCACCGTCTACGCCTGCCCGTCACTGACCGAGGGGTTCGGTCTCCCCGTCGTCGATGCGCTCGGCGCCGGCGTGCCGGTCGTCGCCCACGACGCCGCCGTTCTGCGCGAGGTCGGCGGAGTGCACGCGCGCTACGTGGACGCAACGGTGCCGGCCGCCTTCGCCTCGACCCTGATGGACGTCCTCGCCCTCGATGAGGCGACACTCGCCGAGTCCGCGGCCAACGGACGCGCGTGGGCGACCCGGTTCAGCTGGGCGTCGGCCGCGATCAGTCTTTCGGTGGTGTTGCGGCGTGCGGCTGCAGAGGGACCGGCCCGTGGCTGAGCCGGCATCGCTGAAATCCCGCCTCGTCGGCTTCACTCTCATCCCCGCCGTGGCGGCGGTGTCGCCGCTTCTCGTGCTCCCAGCCGTTTCGCGATCCGCGGGTCCGGATGGGTGGGCGAGCGCCATCGCCGGCGAGTCGGTCGGCACGTTCGCGGCCATCGCCGTGGCGTACGGTTGGACGACCGTCGGCCCGGCGCTGATCTCCATCGCGCCCGACGACACCCGACGTGGCCGCCTCTATCGCGACGCGATCCTGGTGCGTCTGCTGACCTCGCTCGTCGCGCTGCCCTTGCTCGTCGTGGTCTGCGTCCTGGTCGCAGCGCCGGGCTACGGCCTACTGGCGGCGCTGATGGGGCTGCAGGGTGCGCTCATCGGGCTGTCGTTCACGTGGTTCTCGGTGGGCGTGGGCGATCCCCGCTCGATCCTTTTCTACGACGCCCTCCCACGGCTGGGGGTCGCCGTGCTGTCGATGGTGGCGATCCTCTCGGGGCTGCCCGTCGAGGTGTACCCGCTGGCCGGCATCCTGGTCACCGTCGTGGGAACGACCCTGTTCTCGCTGCGTTTGCTCCGCCGCTATCCCTCGCCGTGGCCCCCGCTTCGCGAGGTGCCCGGTCTCTTCCGTGTCGGCGCTCCCGTCGCACTCAATGACGCGGCTCTCGGCGCCTACTCCTCCGTGCCGACGCCGCTCGTCAACGTCATCGCGACGGGAACCGCTGCTGCGGGGTTCGCCTCAGCCGACAAGATGGCCAAGCTCGGACAATTCCTGCCCTTGACGCTGGCGAACGCACTCCAGTCGTGGTCGGCCGAGGTGGGAGGAGGCGCGCGCCTTCGACGGCTGAAAGTCGCCCTCGCCCTGCACGGCGGATTCGGCGTGCTCGGCATGATCGTGCTCGGTCTGTTCGGACCGCCCGTGAGCGCCCTGATGTTCGGCGATCCCGCCGCCGCTCCCCTCGGCGTCTGCTTCGCCCTCGGACTCGCCTTCGCGATGTACTCGCTGCGTACATCGATGACCCGGCACGTTCTGTTCCCGGCCGGTGAGCAGACCGCCGTGATGCGCGCCACCCTTGCAGCCACCGTCGTCGGCATCCCCCTCATGGTTGCGGGCGGTGCGCTGTTCGGTCCCCTCGGCGTCGCCGCCGGATACGCACTGACCGAGAGCATATCCACGGTCTTGCTGGCCTCGCGCACGCTCTCGCGCATGCACGCCCTGGCGCAAGAAGAGACTGCCGCATGACCCGTCCGCTCCTGTTCGCCGTGTCGACCCTGGGCCGCCAGGCCCCGTTGCAACGTCTGATCGACTCGGTCGTGCCCCAGCTCGGCCCCGGCGACCGCCTCGCGATCGTCGCGCAGGACAATGCCGAAGACGTTCGTCGGATGGCGGATGCCGCCGACGCGCCCGATCTCATCGTCGTCCGCACCTCGGCTCGCGGCGCATCGCTCGGACGCAACACCGGCATCGACGCCTTCGTCGATGCCGATGACGATGCCCTGGTGATGTTCCCCAACGACACCACGTGGTTCCCCCCGGGCAGCGTCGACGCGATCCGGCGTCTAGTCGCCGATGCTCCCGGTGGGGCGGTGACCGTGTCCACCGAGATCGGCCCGCGCTTCGTCCTGCCCGCCCCGGGGACACCGCTCGGTATCGAGACGGTCTGGCAAGTGATCGAGATGAGCCTCGTCGTCCGCCTCGGTATCCTCCGCCGCATCGGCGGGTTCGACGTGACGATCGGCACAGGGGCCGCAAGTCCCTGGCAGGCCGGCGAGGTGACCGATCTGCTGATGCGCGCTCTCGCGGCAGAGCCGCGTCTCGCGGATTCATTCGTCTGGACGGCCGCTGACGATGTCGCCATCGGCGGCATCCCCGAGACCTCCGGTCTCGACCCCCGCGAGCGCCGCCGCAAGCTTCGCGCCTACGGCCGGGGCGTCGGTCGCGTCCTCGCCCGGCATCCTTTCCCGGTGTGGCATCGTTGGGGCTTCGTCGCTGCGGGTCTCGTGATCGGTGTCCGCCGCGGTAGCGAGTACCGCCCGGTCGACGGACTGACGGCGTTCGTCGGGCGCCTCGAGGGAGTCACGGGGCGCACGTTCGGCACCGCCGAGGTCACTGCGGTGTCGCGCTGACGGCCAGCATCGCCGCGATGAGAGCGGCCTGGACCCCGACGGTCGCTACCGCCCCCTCCGCTGCAATGTGCGCGAGGGCCTGAGCCCGTAGGGTCTCCGGAGGTCCTCGCCGTCACCGGCACGCGTGACCGGGCGGCCTGCCTATAGTCGAAGGGTGCTGTCCGCTCTTCGTTCGCGCGTGCGCGCCGCGCGCGACCTGCCGTTCCTCAGGCCCCTCGTCGCTCGAGCCGACCGCGTCTGGTGGGCCCGCGTGATCCAGCGGGCGGGCATCGTCGACCTGAATTACGTGCGCGCTCAGGTGGGCCGCCCACTGAGCGAGGCTGCGGCTGTCCGCCTCTACGTCTCCGGCGGATACCGACGCGGTCTGCGCCTGTCGCCCCTCTTCGTCGACACCGCGGTGGGCGATCATCTCCCCGAGGCCTGGCGGGTTCCCGCGCTCTATGCCTACTTGGTCGCCGATCCGCGGGGGTTGCAGGTGAGTCCCCTGTGGGACGCCGTGGCGTACGGCGCGGCACACCCCGACGCGTGGGATGCCCCTGGTGGACCCCTCGGCCACGCATGGCGGCGCCGCGAAACACACTCCCTTCCCCTCGGACCGGGAGCCACGCCTTCCGACACACCGTGGCCGGTGCTGTCGCGGGTCATCGTCGGAGCGACCGAGCTCGCCCGTCGAGGCGGGGAAGTGGCTGCGACTCGTGGGGCGACGCCGCTCGCGTACGAGATGATCGTCGCACTCGGACCGGAGGAGTGGGACTTCGACGAGTCCCTCGCTGAAGCCGTCTCCTTCGCCGCCACGCCCCACCAGGGCGCCGCCATCGCGGTGATGGACGACCGGGCCGAGGATTGGATGTTGGCGTCATTGCTGGCTGCGGGCTCCCCTCGCGTGCGCATCAGTCGGCGTCGTCACGACGACGCCAGCCAGGCCTTGGACGAACTCGTCCGCTCCTCCCTGGCGGACATCGTCGTCGTCCGCGGACCGAACGAGACGCTCACCGCTCGGGATGCCGAGCGTCTCGCTGCCCTGGTGCGGGCGTCGCCAGCCCAGACGCACATCGGCCCGGTGTGGCGGGACGGAGACGGCACTCTCGCCGCGGTCGGCTCGACCGGCGAGGGTCGTTTTCTCGCCGGTCACCCGGTCGAGGATCTCGCGCCCTTCGGCGATGCCCTGACTCTCGAGGTGCCGGCCCTCGCCGGCTCGACGTTCGCAACCCGCCGATCGGACATCGACGCGCTGCTGCGGGGAGCCGATCCCGCCTCCGCATTGACGGGCACCGCCGTCGTCGCACTCGGCGTCGAGTCTCGAACGCGCTCGGCGGCTGGTCCGCCGTCTCCCGCCCCCCTCGAAGGCAACGCCGACGAACTGGTTCGGCGCGCGGGATGGGAGCGGGTCTCGCAGGGGCCGCAGCCTCGCATCCGTAGACCGGCGCGATCATCAACCCTCGCCGACGGCACGACGGTTCCGGTGCTGCGGTGGGCACTACGCACCGCAGCACCGGTGGGCCCCCGCGCCGAGGGGTGGGGCGACACCCATTTCGCTCGCGCTCTTGCGGCTGCACTCCGCCGGCTCGGCCAGGAGGTCGTGATCGACTCATACGCGGCACGGAACCGCGCGACACGTCATCTCGACGACGTGACCGTGGCCCTCCGCGGACCGGAGCCTCTCGAAGCCTCCCCATACGGCGTCTCGCTTCTGTGGATCATCAGCCATCCCGACCAGATCACTGCCACCGATACGCGGGGCTTCGACCGGGTTTTCGCCGCGTCTGCTCCCTGGGCACGGGCTACCGGCAACGAGCTCGGTATGCGAATCGACCCTCTCCTCCAGTGCACGGATGCGACTCGGTTCCGTCCCGCTGGTCGCGACCGGGGCCGCGACATCCTTTTCGTCGGCACGGCGCGGGGGATCCTCCGTCCCTCTGTAGTCGAGCCCATCCGCGCGGGTATTCCGGTCGACGTGATCGGACCGGACTGGCGCGGCTGGATCCCGGCGTCTCGCATCCGCGCGACGGGGATTGCCAATGACGAGCTTCCGGCGCTGTACGAGGCTGCGGGAGTGGTGCTGAATGACCACTGGCCCGCAATGCAGGAACGCGGCTTCATCGGCAACCGCCTGTTCGATGTGGTGGCGGCCGGCGGTCGCGCGATCAGCGACCACGTCGAGGGGATCGACGGCCTCTTCGGCGGAGCCGTGCGCACGTGGGACACGGTTTCCGAGCTCATCGGCATGCTGTCCGGCGAGCTGGACGACGCATTCCCCTCCACGGGAGACCTGGATGCCATCTCGGCGCACATCCGCGCCGAGCATTCCTTCGATGCTCGCGCCCGCACCCTCCTCGACGCCGCTCTGAGGGCTCGTCGGACGCGCCGCGGGACGTCTCATGCGACACGATGAGGCTGGCAGAATAGAATCCATGCCCTCGGAGACCCCCTCATCGCGCGGCGGTGTCTTCTCCGGTATCTGGTCGTCGAGCCTCGTCCGATACCTCGTCATGGGCGGACTGTCGTTCGCCTTCGACTTCGGACTCCTCTTCGTGCTGTACGACGTTGCAGGCGTACCGCTCGCTATCGCGACACCGACGGCTTTCCTGGCGAGCTTCGTCGTGACGTACACGCTGCAGCGGCTGTTCGCTTTCCGCGCGAGCGACGCCGTCGCTCCGAGCGTTGTCCGCTACGCCCTGCTCGTCCTCCTCAACACCGCGCTCACCACGGGGATCGTCGCCCTCGCCGACTCGGTGGGGTGGTCTTGGGCGGTGGGCAAAGTCGTCGCGGTCGCGGTTACGACCGTGGGCAACTACTTCGCATATCGCTATTGGGTGTTCGCCCGTCCGAAAGGTTCTCCGACGCATGTATAAAGGCGCCATCGTCGCCGCGGTCGTTCCCGCGTACAAAGAAGAGAAAATGATCGCCCGCGTCATCGAGACCATGCCGGCGTTCGTCGATCATATTGTGATCGTGGATGACTGCAGCCCCGACGACACCAGTGGTGCCGTGACTCGCGCAGACGACGGCCGAGTCACGCTCATTCGTCACGAGGTGAATCAGGGCGTCGGGGGTGCCATCATCACCGGTCATCGCACCGCGCTCGAGCTGGGCAGCGACGTCAACGTCATCATGGCCGGAGACGCTCAGATGGACCCGGAGTATCTTCCCGCCCTCCTCGACAGAGTCGTCGAGGATGGGTACGGCTTCGCCAAGGCCAATCGCTTCTATTCCCCCGAGTCGTTCACGGGAATGCCGGGCTACCGCGTGTTCGGCAATATCGCCCTGTCTTTCATCACGAAGCTTTCGTCGGGGTACTGGAATCTGTTCGACCCGCAGAACGGCTACACAGCCATCCGATCCGACGCATTGCGCCGAGTGCCCCTTGATCGGGTAGCCAAGCGGTACAGCTTCGAGAACGACCTGCTCATCCACCTCAACATCCTTCAGGTGTCCGCCGTCGACGTGCCCATCCCGGCGGTGTACGGCGACGAGGTCTCCAGCATCCGGCTCGGCAAGGTGATCCCCGAGCTCCTCCACCGTCTGACGGTCGGCTTCTGGCACCGCATCTGGTACCGCTACGTATTGTGGTCGTTCTCGCCCATCGCCCTGTTGTTGTTCCTCGGGCTGCTCTTCCTCGGTTTCGGACTGGTCGTCACGACTTGGCTGTTCTTCCAGATCCTCGGATCCGCCATCGCGACGGCGGCGACGGTGATGTTGGCGGCACTTCCACTCATGTTGGGGACGCAATTGCTCATCAGCGCTTTGCAACTCGATATCCAGGCGACGCCTTCCACGCCGGAGCATGCGCCCTTCATCGCACGCTGACGATCAGACAAACGAAAAGGCCTCCGGGACGCGTGTGCGCCCCGGAGGCCTTTCGCTGGATAAGGTCAGCCGGCGAATGCCGTCTCCGTCGTACGTACGAGGCGCCCCTCATCGTGGGCGGACTGCAGCGAAGCTTCGACGACACGCAGCACGTGGACGGCCTCCCGCATCGTCGAAAGCGTCGTCGTCGCACCGTTCACGGCATCACGGAACGCCTCCAACTCCGCCCGCAACGGCTCGCGCTTGGGAAAAGCGAACCGCGTGACGTCGCCCTCGGAGACTCCACGGAAGGTGGAAACCGACTCCCACTCCAGCGCCGCGGTGCCATTTCGGTGCAGAGTGAGGTCCGCCGTCGCGGTGTCGGCGATGAAAGTACCCCGCTCACCCGTGACGACGGTGACGCGCTCCTTCATCGGACTCAGCCAGTTGATGAGGTGGTTGACCACAGCACCGTCAATCAGGCGACCGGAGATCGCAATCATGTCTTCGAACGAGCGGCCGCTCTGAAAAGCCGTCTGCGCCGACACCGCGGCATACCGCGACTGTGCCACCCATGCGGTGAGGTCGATGTCGTGGGTCGCGAGATCCTTGGCCACGCCGACGTCACCGATACGCGCCGGGAACGTGCTCTGGCGGCGGGTGGCGATCTGATACACGTCACCAATCTCGCCCTCGGCAAGTCGAGCGCGCAGCTGCTGGAGAGCGGGGTTGAAGCGTTCGACGTGACCGACCGCACCAACGAGTCCGCGGGATTCGAAGAGATCGGCGAGCGCCTGTCCCTCCTCGGAACTGTCGGCGATGGGCTTCTCGACGAGCACGTTCACGTCCGCTTCGGCGAGCGCTCCGGCCGCCGCGGCGTGGAAACGCGTCGGGACGGCAACCACCGCGATATCGAGGCCGGCGGCTGCGAGCGCATCGACATCGGGCAGCACCGTGAGACCGCCCGCAACACCGTGCGGGTCGCCTGCCGGGTCTGCCACGGCGACCAGCTCGACGCCGTCGATCTCGCGCAGCAGACGGGCGTGGTGGCGCCCCATCATCCCCAGTCCGAGCAGACCGGCGCGCAACACGGCGGTCATGCGCCCGCTCCCGTCACGGCCGTCACGGCTTCGACGATGCGTTCCAGATCATCGTCGCTCAGCGACGGGTGCACGGGGAGCGAGACGACTTCGCTCGCCGCGCGCTCGGTCTGGGGCAAGTCGAGTCCGGGCGCGTAGCCCGCGAGCGACGGCAATCGGTGATTCGGGATCGGGTAGTACACGCCGCTCCCCACCTGATGCTCCTCGCGCAGGGCCCTCACGAATCCGTCGCGACCTTCCGGGACACGGACGGTGTACTGGTGGTAGACGTGGTGAGCGCCGTCTGCCACGACTGGCGTGATCACTCCCGATAGGTGGGCGTCGAGAAAAGCCGCGTTGTCGCGGCGCTTCTGGGTCCACGCATCGACCTTCGTCAGCTGAACGCGTCCGATGGCTGCGTGTAGATCCGTCATCCGTGCGTTGAAGCCCACGATCTCGTTCTCGTACTGCCGCTCCATGCCCTGATTGCGCAGGAGCCGCAGCATGCGCGCGATCTCGGGGTTGCCCGCAGTCACCATGCCGCCCTCCCCGCTGGTCATGTTCTTCGTCGGGTACAGCGAGAACATGGTGAAGGATCCAAAGGAGCCGACCGGTCGTCCCTGCAATTTCGCTCCGTGCGCCTGTGCCGCGTCCTCGAACAACATGAGGCCGTGCCGCTCGGCGAGAGCACCCAACCTCACCATGTCGGCCGGGTGCCCATACAGGTGAACGGGCATGATCGCGCGCGTCCGCGGGGTGATTGCCGCCTCGACGCTCGCGACGTCGAGGGTGAAGCTGACAGGGTCAATGTCGGCGAACACCGGGGTCGCCCCCGTGAGTGCGACGGAGTTGCCGGTGGCGGCGAACGTGAACGATGGCACGATGACCTCGTCGCCCGGACCGACGCCGCACGCCAGCAACCCCAGGTGAAGTCCCGATGTGCCCGAGTTCACGGCGACGGTCTCGCGCCCACCGACGAAGTGGGCGGCGAACTCGCGTTCGAAAGCCGCCACCTCCGGGCCCTGGGCGATCATGCCGCTTCGCAGCACGCGGTCGACGGCGGCACGCTCGTCGTCGCCGATGAGGGGCTTAGCCGCGGGAATGAGATCAGGCACGGGTTTCCTCCTTGAGTGCGCCGTCGGACTCGATGAATCGGGCGCCGGTGCGCGGACACACCCACGATTCACCCTTTTTCTCGAGCGGAAGGCCCGCGGGCCCGACCCACCCGATGCGTCGTGCCGGCACTCCGGCGACGAGCGCAAAGTCGGGAACGTCTTTGGTGACGACGGCGCCCGCGGCAACGGTCGCCCAACGGCCGACCACCACGGGCGCGACACAGGTCGCTCGAGCCCCGATGGACGCCCCCTCCCGCACAGTCACCCCCACCGGGGTCCAGTCCGAGGCTGATTTCGGGCTACCGTCCGGGTTGACTGCACGCGGGTAGGTGTCATTGGTGAACACGACGGCGGGGCCGACGAAGACTCCGCTCTCCAGACGAGCGGGCTCGTAGACCAAGGCATAGTTCTGGATCTTGCAGCCGTCGCCCACGACAACGCCCGAGCCGATGTAAGCACCACGGCCGATGACGCAGTTCTCACCGATGACCGCGCCCTCACGAACTTGCGCGAGATGCCAGACGGAGGAGCCCGCACCGATTGTCGAGCCCGAGACGTCGGCTGACGGATCGATGCGTGCGGAAGCCGCCGAGGCGGGCTCAGAAATCGCAGACATAGGTATTGAGTCTACCGGGCAGGTCTGTGCGACCCCCGTAGGATCGACGCGTGCTCCGCCGTTCTTCGACCGTCTTTCGCGCGGTTTCACCTTGGCTCATCCCGTTGTTGATGCTGGTGGCGCTGTGGTCATGGTCTCTCGCCTCACCCGTCGGATCGAGTCCCGACGACGATTTCCATCTCCCCTCGATCTGGTGCGGACTCGGCGATCGAGCGGACCTCTGCGAGGACTCCGGCAATCCGTCGACGAAGCTGGTCCCGACTCCCCTCGCGACGACGAATTGCTACGCCTTTCTGGCGAACGACAGTGGCGAGTGCTGGAATCCTGACACCCCGGGCCTGTTCGAGGCCGACCGCGTCAACACGGGCCCTTTGTATCCGCCCGTCTTCTACGGAGCTATGGGCGTCTTCGCCAGTCCCGACGTCGAGGCATCTGTCGTCGCCATGCGGTTTGCGAACTCGCTCATCGCGGTCGGATTGATCACCGTCGCCTTCTGGGCGTTGCCTCGGCGTCTGCGCCCTGCGCTCATCCTCTCGGTCATCGCCTCAGCCATTCCCCTGGGGATATTCGTGTACGCGTCGACGAATCCGTCGTCGTGGGCTCTCCTGGCCGCAGCCACGGTGTGGATCGGCGTATTCGGAGCGACGCAGACAACGGGTCGCAGGCGCCTGCTGCTGGCCTTGCTCGCCGTGATCGGAACGGTCATGGGTGCAGGCGCGCGCGCCGACGCGGGGGCGTTCGCCATCTTCGGCGCGGGTGTCGGTCTTCTCCTCGGCGTCCGCAGCCTCAAGCGGTCGCTGGTGCCGCTCCTCACGTTCCTCGTCGTCGGCGCCATCGGTGTCGGTTTCTACCTGAGCGCCGGCCAGAGCGGTTCGCTCGTATCGGGCCTCCCGAGCGACAACCCTCCGCTCACGAGGTCTCAGCTCATCGACAACGCGATGAACGTCCCGAACCTGTGGACGGGCGCGCTGGGTGGGTGGGGACTGGGATGGCTGGACACTCCCATGCCTTCGGTGGTCTCGGTCTGCGCGACGGTCGTCGCGAGCGCTGTGCTTTTCATCGGCATCCGACGGCCGAACTGGCGTGAAGCGAGCGCCCTGCTGGTGACACTCGCCGCGCTCTGGGCGGTGCCGTTCATTCTTCTCGCGCAATCGCGTGCCGTCGTCGGCACGCAGGTGCAGCCGCGGTACATTCTCCCGCTGATCGTGATCCTCCTCGGTGTGGCGTCCGTCGGCGCCGCGACCGAGCGCCAGTGGACACGATTCCGCCGGCTGTCCGCCGCGGTCGCTCTCGCCGTCGCCTTCGCCTTCGCGATCTACACGAACGTACGGCGATACACAACTGGTCTGGACGGCACAGCTCTGGATCCTGGCACTTTCGCGGAGTGGTGGTGGCCCGTGGGGCCGACCCCCATGGTCGTCATCACGATCGGCACCGTGGCTTTTTCGCTTGCGCTAGCCGCTCTCGCCCTGCTACCTCTCGCCCACGCCTCCGACGCCGCGGCCTCGCGGACCGAGTGGTCGGACCCAACCGGGCTCGAACGCCACGACCACGAACCCACCGCGGCGGTGGGCAGCCGACGACGTCGGAGCGACGGCCCGCCGGCCGAGAGCTGATGCACGGGCGCGCTCCGCGGCTACGTCCCTCGAGCGAATCGCCTCAGGCCACTCGGTCGCTGTCAACGGACACCGCGGCCGCGACCGTACCTACTGAGACATCCTGAAGAGTTCGCACGGTGAACAAAGCCGCTTGCGCGAGACCATGACTGCTGGGCTCGCTGACGCCCGCAGCATTGGCATTGACGTAGTACTGACCCGCGCCGAGGTGCATTGCATCGATGCGGAGGTCGACGGTGACTGGTCCACCGATCGGGTCGAGACGGTGTCCGATCATTTCCGTGTTCGATGCCAGCACCATGTGCCCCAGCGGGGTGTCGATGCTGAATCCGAGTTCCCACCGCTCGATCGGCTTCATCGAGTCCACATGCACACGGATGGTGAGCGCATCCCCCTCGTCGACCGATTTGGTGGGGGTGCCGTCTGCATGAAGCAGCTCCACCCCTTTCACCTGGATCGGATGAATCGTCTGCTCCGGCGGAGCCTCGCCGACGCGTCGGCCTTCGAGCACGTCGCGAAGTGCGCCGATGGCGGCACGCGTCTCGCCGTCGAAGACCACCGCGCCGTCCTTCAGAACGATTCCGCGATCGCAAAGTTCGGCGACCTGCTGAGCCGAGTGCGTGACCAGGATGATGGTCCGACCCTGCGCCCGGAACTCGGCTATACGGTCCATGCACTTCCGCTGGAACGTCTCGTCTCCCACGGCGAGCACCTCGTCGACCAACAGCACATCGGGATCGGTGTGAATGGCAACCGAAAAGGCGAGGCGCACGTACATGCCCGATGAGTAGAACTTCACAGCGGTGTCGATGAAGTCACCAATGCCGCTGAACTCGACGATGTTGTCGAACTCACGATCAATCTCTTCGCGCGTCATTCCGAGGATGGAAGCGTTCAGATACACATTCTCACGACCACTGAGGTCGGGGTGGAAGCCGGCACCCAGCTCGAGGAGCGCGGCCATTCGTCCCCGCGTCTCCACCAAGCCGGTCGACGGCGAGAGGATGCCACCGATCAGTTTCAGCAGCGTGCTCTTTCCGGAGCCGTTCGCGCCGAGCAGGCCCACCGTGGTGCCTGCCTGGATGGCGAGCGACACGTCGTCGACGGCGACGAAATCGCGACGGAACGACTTGCCGAGACGACCGAGGTGAACCACCCGGTCCTTGAGACTGTTGTCTTTTCGCACGCGGAAGTGCTTTGAGACGGAGGTCAGGCGCACGATGTCCGGCGCGGAAATGGCGATATCAGACATCACAGCTCCTGAGCGAAGTTGCCCTGCATCCGGGTAAAGACGCGGTGGGAGATGACCAGCAGGATGAGTCCGACAACGCCCGCGATGAGCATGCGCAACCCCAGCTGCGCGGGGTAATCGTCAACGGTACCGGCACCCCAGAAGGCGCGATGGAAACCGAGGACAGCGATGGTCAGAGGATTCGCCGCGTAAACATCCAGAACCCACTCCGGCAGCTCGAAACGGATGATGACGTCCTGCACCATGCGCCAGGAGTAGACGATGGGCGCGCCCCACATCGCGAGCATCAACACGACCTCCGTCAGGTACTGGATGTCGCGTAGATAGACGTTGAGTGCGGAGAGGAGCAGACCGATGGCAAGACCGTAGATCGTGATGAGAATGACCGACGGGAAGAACCACAGCATCTCAACCGGTTCGGGCAGAGCGCGGAACAGCATCGCAGCGACCACGAGGACCGCGAGCTGGACGAGGAACATGAACCCCGCTCCGCCGATGCTCGCCAGGGGGAAGATCTCGCGCGGGAGGTAGATCTTCTTCACCAGCCCGCCGTTTTGCAGAATGGAGCCGGTGGCGCCGAAGACCATGTCGTTGAAGAAGACGTAGAGCGTGAGGCCGGAGAACAGATAGACAGCGAAATTGTCGATGCCCTCGGCAGCCCGCAGGAACTGTCCCAGCACGATGAAGTACATGAGGAACTGGATGAGTGGACGGATCACTGTCCACAGGAATCCGAGGAAGCTGTCCCTGTAGCGCGCCTGCAGGTCGCGCCGCACGAGCAGGTTCAACAGGTCTCGGCGACCGAGGATCTCGCCGATCTTGCCGAGCCGACCGCTGGTGCGGCGGCCGGTCACATCGACGACCGCGTAGGGAGCTGCGGAGATGCGGGCGAATCGCGCCACGCTCTCCTCGCTCATCGCTGCCATTCTCGGTTTCTCGTCATGATTTCTTTCGTCGTTCTGTCAGCCCGCGCACGGCCCGGTCGATCAACTGACCGGGGCGTTTGGTCGGGTCCATCAACCGCCTCAACCGATGCACGGCGCCCATGTGGTTGAGACGCATGTACATCCGGAGGAAATCTTTGCCGGATCCGGTGCCCACGAATCCGAGCGCCCGCAACCGGTCGATCTTCTCGAAGGCGTATCCCGGCGTCGTGCCAGCCATTTCATCGAGCTTGTAGTCGAGCGCCGTATGACTGACCGCGGCATAGACGGGGGTGACGATCGTCCGGCTGTGGAAACCCAATTCGCCGGCCACGTAAGACGGCATACGTTCAAGGATATGCGCCAGCCCGCCGTCGTGGTACGCCTCCGCGCCGCCGAAATCGGAGTATCTCCAGGGGTGCTCGACCAGCAACCGCAGCGCTTGCGGACGTGCGAAGAACATCGACCCGTATGGCGCGAGCGGCGACACGTCGTCGAGCGGAACCCGGACACCGAGTTCGTTGGCCAGCCGCTCGAACCCGGGCTTGTTCGACCACCATGCCCGCCCCAGGGTGGGATAGCCGATGTGGATCATCGGTGGGAAGGCGAGTCCGAGTCCCGGCTCGCGCTGAAACAGCCCCAGCACACGGGAGGAGTGCTCCTCGTCGTTCAGCAAGTTGAGGAACTGCTGCTCGCGGAAGTGCGTGCCGACGTTGTACCCATCCTGGGGAGTCTTCTTGCTGTGCAGCTTGACGACGAGGTCGTAGGCGTCGGAAAGGAGCACGTCCCGGCATCCGATGAGGAATGCGCTCTGATCGCGGCCGTCGTTGGAATCGACCACGCGCACCGACACCTCGCCTCGATCTCCCGGGAGGGTCGCGATCCGTGTCTCGATGCGGCGCGCTCGATCGGCGTCGGGGGTCGTCACGATGAGGTCGTACGTACCAGGGAGGGTATTCGCCCGCTCGATCATCTCGTCGGTCATCTCGTCGTAGAAGATGTGAGCGATGACCACGACGCGCAGTGCCAGGGCCGGATCGTAGGGCGGGTGGTCGGGTCCGATGACGTCCATGAGCCCGGCGTCGGCGTTCAAGACCTTCGGCGCGACGTTGCGGGCGAGGTTCGACAGCGCGATCTCGACCGGGTAGCCGCCGTCCGCCGCCGCCTTCAGCGCCCATCGACCGATCACCGCGTGACGATCCATGAACGGCGGCCAGTGCAAGAAGGGGCGCCGTTTCAGCAGCGGGCAGCCGTCCTCGATGAGGGCGCGTGGGGCGAACAACGAGGCGTTCACAACGTCGTAGTCGTCGGACGAGAACGCCACCTCCCCCGTGAACCCGCTCCCCGTGAACGTGTTGTGGAAGACGAGTTCGTGCCGCACTACCGCATCGGTGTAGGTGGAGATCTCAGACAACTCGCGCCAGTAGCGCCGCCACCGCTCAGTCTGGAACATCCCCCGCCGAACGGCGATCCAGAACGACTGGAAGTGATAGGGCAGCGTGCCATTGCCCGTGATCGGGTTGTGGTCCTCGGCGGTGTGATCGGTCATCGCCCAAAAGTGCACGGGACGGGCGTTCATACGATCGAAGAGCGCGGCGAAAGGACGCACCGGGCCGAACCAGGTGTCGTTGGTCAAGACGATCTCGTCGAACTGCGCGATGCGGTCACCGAGGTGTGTCAGCGCGGCCCGCTGAGCGCCGATGTCGAACCCGGCGTTCTCGCGTTCGATGATCTCGTCGGCGGCGCGCGCCAGTCGTTCGCGGGCCGCGTCGGTGAGCACACCGTTGACCACGGCGATGATGTGATCTGCATGCTGGCGGAGGGCGTCCAGAGCGTACAAGACGTAATCCTCGACCTCACCGCGGCGATCGAAGATCGTGTAAACGATCAGTCGGCGGCCGTCTGCGGGAAAGGGGACCGCCGGCGCGACCTCGGTTTCGCTCACGAGCGGACTCCCTTCACCAGAGTGCGTCCCGCGGCCGCGGCGGCGCGCACGCGGCGCAGTACAGCGCGGGCCCCCTGACCGAACGGGTGCATGATCGGATCGAGACGTTGAACGACCTTGTTGTGATTGGTCTTCATGTACATGCGGAAGAACGCCACGGCTCCTGCCGTCCCCATCCAGCCGGCGCGATGGAGGAACTGGATCTGTTCGATGGGGTACCCGGGCAGGTTGACCGCGAGCTGGTCGATCTTGTACTCCGTCGACAGGTGCGTGAGGCTCGCGTGCTCGGCGTCCAGCACCATCCGCGCGTGTAAGCCCTGCTCCCCCGCCGCGACCGATACGAGACGCTCGAGCAGCCGCTGCATGTCCGGAACGAGCTCGCGAGACCGATCACGGAAGTCGTCGTACGTCCACTTCGCCGAGAGGTACGGACGAAGACCTTCGGGGCGCCCGACCCACATGCCACCGAAGGGCGCCAGCGGGGTGATCCCGTCCAGCGGAACACGGATACCGAGATCGTCTGCCAGGTCTTGACCCATGCCGCGATACCAGGACCAACCTTCGCCTGTCGTTGCGTAGCCGGTCTGAATGACGGGGGGGAGGACGACCCCCAACCCCGGCTCACGCACGAACAGCGCGAGAAGGTTCGCGATGTACGCCGGGCTTCCGACGAGGTTGTCGCGTGTGTACCGGCGGAAGTACTCCGACACGGTCCTCCCGCGGCGGGTGGGCAGACGGTCGTGAAGTTTGACGAAGACGTCGTAGCGGTCGCTCAGCAATTCATCCCGGCAGCCGATCAGGAAGGCGCTCATGTCACGGCCGTTCGCCGACGGCACGACCCGCACCTCACCGGCGGAGATGTTCTGTCCGTGCCTGACCAGCAGTTCCTCGATGGCCGGGGCCAGCGCAGGGTCGGAGGTGGTGACGATGACTTCGACCGGCGCCGGGAACCACGACAGCCGCTCCACAAGCGGACTCACCGAGGCCACCCCGGTCGCGTGGATCACAACGAGCACGCGCAGGGATGCCGGGTCTTCGGATGCCGTCACCACGGTGCGCGGGAGGATGTCGAGCAACGCGAGGTTGGTGGTCACGACCTTCGGCGGGACTGTCCGCGCGAGGTTCTCGAAGATCAACGACGTCGGATAGCCGCTCGCTTGCACCTTCTCGAGCACCGCGCGCCCGATCACCGCATGCCGATCGAGGAACGGCGGCCAATGAAAGAACGGGCGACGCTTCACCAACGGGCAGCCGTCGTCTATGAGCAACGTGGGGTTGAAGAGCGCCGGGTGGTCGGTCGGGTAATCGTCGGACGCGAAAGCGACAGCCGACGCGAACCCGGCCTCCACGAACGTCTCGGTGAAGATGGTCTCGTGCTTGAGCACGGCGTCGAAGTACGACGGCATCTCGGGCAGCTCGCGCCAGTAGCGCTCCCAACGCGGCGAGATGAACATGTCCCGGCGCACCGCGATCCAGAATGACTGCAGGTGATACGGCAGCACACCCTCGCCCGTGAAGGGGTTGGGCTCCTCCCGGGCGTGGTCGGTCATCCCCCAGAAGTCGGTGTCGAGGGCGTCCATGCGGTCGAAGACCGGTCCGTACGGGCGGACGGGGCCGAACCAGGTGTCGTTCGTGAGCACGATCTCGTCGAACTCGACGAGTTGCGGGCCCAGGTGGTCGAGGGCGTCCTTATGCGCCCAGATGTCGAAACCCGTGTTTTCACGCAGCAGGATTTCGTCGACCGCGGGCTCCAGACGCCGCCGGGCGTCATCGGAGAGTTTCCCGTTGATGACGACCAGAATGTGGGTCGCATGGTCGCGCATCCCCTGAAGGGCATGGACCACGTAGTCGTCGACACCGCCGCGCCGGTCGTACACGACGTAGACGACGAGCCGTCGCCCATCGGGGGGGAAAACCAACGCTTGCTCCAGTTCAGCCCCTCGGAACATCCCGTGATTCTCTCGGGTGCGGCAGGGGCCTCAACCGCACGCAGACCACCGGTGAGCTTAGAGGGGGCCGTCGATGTTTCCCTGTGCAAGGGCCTTGAGCAGGTACTGACCGTATCCGCTCTTCACCAACGGCTCGGCGCGCTGACGCAATTCATCGTCGCTCAGGAAGCCCATCCGCCACGCGACCTCCTCGGGGCAGCCGATCGACAACCCCTGGCGCTTCTCCACCGTTCGGATGAACTCCGTCGCCTCGCTGAGCGAGTCGAAGGTCCCCGTGTCCAGCCACGCGGTTCCGCGCGGGAGGAGCTCGACACGGAGTCGCCCCTGTTCGAGGTAGGTGCGGTTCACGTCCGTGATCTCGAGCTCGCCACGTGGTGACGGGGTGAGCTCGCTGGCGATCTCGATGACGTCGTTGTCGTAGAAGTAGAGACCGGGGACGGCATAGTCGCTTTTCGGCACGACCGGCTTCTCTTCCAGGGAGACGACGCGCCCGTCAGAGTCGAACTCGACGACGCCGTACGCGGTTGGATCGGCCACGCGATAGCCGAAGACGACACCGCCGTCGAGTTCGGTGTATTGACGCAGTCGCGTACCCATGCCCTGCCCGTAGAAGATGTTGTCGCCGAGCACCAGGGCCACCGACTCCGTCCCGATGTGCTCCTCGCCGAGCAGGAAGGCCTGTGCCAGACCGTCGGGCGAGGGTTGTACGCGGTAGGTCAGAGAGATGCCGAAGCGGGATCCGTCGCCGAGCAGACGCTGGAACTGCTCGGAGTCCTGCGGCGTCGTGATGATGAGGATGTCGCGAATCCCCGCGAGGATGAGCGTCGACAGCGGGTAGTAGATCATCGGCTTGTCGTAGACCGGCACGAGCTGCTTCGAGATACCCAGCGTGATTGGGTGTAACCGCGAGCCTGTGCCGCCCGCCAGAATGATTCCGCGCATGAGGCACAGTCTTCCCTATCGCCCACCGCCAACCAATCCGGCATCGCGGCGGGTGAGTTCGCTCTTCGATAGCCTTAGCCGCATGAGTCGTCTTCTCGTCACCGGTGCCGCCGGTTTCATCGGTTCCAACTTCGTGCACCACGTCATCGCACACACCGACCACACCGTGACCGTGCTGGACAAGCTCACCTACGCCGGCAACGAGGCGTCCCTGGCGGGATTGCCCGCTGAACGGGTTCGACTGGTCGTCGGGGACATCGCCGACGCCTCCGTGGTGGACCCACTCGTCGCTGAAGCGGACGTCGTCGTGCACTACGCCGCGGAGTCGCACAACGACAACTCGCTGCACGACCCTCGCCCGTTCCTGGATACCAACATCATCGGCACCTACACCCTGCTGGAGGCGGCCCGCCAGCACGATGTGCGCTTCCATCACATCTCCACTGACGAGGTCTACGGCGACCTGGAACTCGACGATCCGTCGCGCTTCACCGAGAGCACGCCGTACAACCCCTCGTCGCCCTACTCGTCCACCAAGGCCGGATCCGATCTTCTCGTGCGCGCATGGGTGCGATCGTTCGGGGTGCGGGCGACGATCAGCAATTGCTCGAACAACTACGGCCCCTACCAGCACGTCGAGAAGTTCATTCCCCGCCAGATCACCAACGTCCTGCGTGGAATTCGCCCGAAGCTCTACGGAACGGGCGAGAACGTGCGCGACTGGATCCACGCCGACGACCACTCATCCGCGGTGCTCACCATCCTCGACAAGGGCGAGATCGGCGAGACCTACCTCATCGGCGCTGACGGCGAGAAGGACAACAAGAGCGTCGTCGAACTGATCTTGCAGATCGCGGGGCAGCCTACCGATGCGTACGACCTCGTCACCGACCGCCCGGGTCACGACCTCCGTTACGCCATCGACTCCACGAAGCTGCGGACCGAACTCGGCTGGACACCCACCTACGGCGATTTCGAGTCGGGGCTGGCGGCCACCATGGATTGGTATCGCGACAACGAGGCCTGGTGGGCCCCGTCGAAGGACGGCGTAGAAGAGTTCTACGCGAGCAAGGGGCAGTGACCACGGTGTCCACTGAGTTCGGCAAGCGCCTTTCCGTGCGCGAAACCCCTATCCCGGGACTCATCGTGCTGGACCTCCCCGTCCACGGCGATGCGCGCGGATGGTTCAAAGAGAACTGGCAGCGCGAGAAGATGACCGCCGCAGGTGTCGATCTCCCCGACTTCAACCCCGTGCAGAACAACATCTCCTTCAACGACGCAATCGGGACTACCCGCGGGATCCACGCCGAACCCTGGGACAAGTACGTCTCGGTGGCGACCGGCCGCATCTTCGGTGCATGGGTAGACCTGCGCGAGGGAGACACTTTCGGAGCCGTCTTCACCACAGAGCTCGACCCATCGATGGCGATCTTCGTACCGCGCGGCGTGGGCAACTCGTATCAGACTCTCGCTCCGGACACCGCATACACCTATCTCGTCAACGACCATTGGTCGCCCAAGACGACGTACACGTTCCTGAATCTCGCCGACGAGACGGCCGCGATCGACTGGCCCATTCCGCTCGACGAGGTGGAGATCAGCGAGAAAGACAAGAACCACCCGCGCCTGAGAGACGTCGTCCCCATGCCGCCGCAAAAGATCCTCGTCACGGGAGCCAACGGTCAGCTCGGTCGAGCGGTGCGCGAGGAGTTCGGCGAGCGCCCGTGGATCGAGTACGCGACACGCGCCGAGCTCGACCTGACCTCATCGGATCTGGACACCGCGCGACGGTGGCGCGACTACGGAACGATCATCAACGCCGCGGCGTTCACCAAGGTGGATTTCGCTGAGACCCCGGAGGGGCGGGCGGAGGCGTGGGCCGCGAATGTGACCGCAGTGGCTGCTCTGGCCCGCATCGCGGCTTCGAACGGGATCACCCTTGTGCACGTGTCCAGCGATTACGTTTTCGACGGCTCGAAGATCGGGGCCTACGCGGCCGGAGATCCCCTTTCACCGCTCGGCGTCTACGGTCAGACCAAAGCCGCGAGCGACGCGATCGTGTCCGCCGTGCCACGGCATCACATTCTCCGCACGAGCTGGGTCATCGGGGATGGTGCCAACTTCGTGCAGACTATGGTCTCGCTGGCGGAGCGCGGCATCGATCCTCGTGTCGTCGATGACCAGTTCGGGCGCCTCACCTTCACGCGCGACCTCGCGGCGACCGTGCGCGCCGTCACGGAACGGGGCGCACCATACGGCGTCCATAACGTGACCGGGGACGGAGAACCCTGTTCATGGTACGACATCGCTCGAGATGTCTTCCAGCTCACGGGGCACGACCCGGATCGCGTCACCGGAGTGAGCACGGAGGCGTACTTCGCCGGCGCCGCAGGCCCGGTCGCTCCGCGTCCCCGCAACAGCGTCCTTGAACTGAGCGACGATGGTTTCGTTGTGACGGGAGATCACCGGCAGCGCCTTCGGGCGTATCTGCAGGTCAGCGGATCTCCCGCATGACGTTCCATCCCGTTCCGACGAGCGTGCCGGTCCCGCGCCATCCCGCGGCGCCATCGCCTCGGTAGAGAACGAGATCGCCACTGGCCGTGCGACCCATGACATCAGGTCCCGCCGAGCCATCGAAGTTCCCCACTCCCCACACGGGTTCGAAAGCATTCCACCCGGTTCCGATCTGTCGGACGTCCCCCCAAGACCCACGGCCGTCTGTTCCGTAGGACCAGAGGGTGCCGTCTGTCCGACGGGCGAGCAGGTCATTCCGCCCGTCGCCGTCGAGGTCGCCCCCGGCAGACAGGGAGGTGACGATCGACCATCCCGTACCGACGCCGCTGCCCGAGCCGGAGAGCCACCCGCCGCTTCCGTCACCGCGATAAAGACGGAGGACGCCGGTGCGATCCCTGCCGACCATGTCGACGCGGCGATCGCCGTCGAAATCGACTCCGCCGGTCACCAACGACAGGTTCTGCCACTCGCTGCCGATCACTGTGGGACCGTTGAACGTTCCGTCCCCCCGCCCTTTCCACAGTTGAAACACGCCATCGTCGCCGATCCTTCCGAGATCGGCGAATCCGTCGCCGGTGAAATCGCCGAGCGGCACAACGCGGGCTGTACCCCATCGCGGCAATGCCGCAACCGGCGCTTTCCATCCGCCGCCCCCGTCACCTGAGTACACACTCAGACCACCTCGCGCCGAAACGGCCACGACGTCCGCTAGACCGTCGCCTGTGAGATCTCCAGAACCACCGGGAAAAGGCCGAGGCCGCCCAGGGGTGGGCCCTTCGCCTGAGACGACGCTCATGATCGACCATCCCGTGCCCGCAGGTGCCCCGCCGCGGACGAACCGGCCGGAGTTGTCCCCCGCATACGACCACAGGAGACCGTCTTGATCGACCACCAGAATGTCAGCGACTCCGTCGCCGGTGTAGTCCCCCGGCGTGAGAATGTTGCGCATCGCGCCCCACCCGGTCGCTATCTGGGTGCGACCAGCCTGCCAACCGCCCGTGCCATCTCCCCGGTACAGCCACACGTCTCCAGCGGCGTCACGAGCCACGATGTCTTGACGACCGTCTCCGGTGATGTCGGCACCGCCGACAAGGGCGGTGAATCCGCTCCACCCGCTTCCCACGACACGCGCGGGCGCGAACGTGCCGAAACCGGTGCCTTCCCACAGCAGAAGAAGACCCGACGCCGTTGTCGTGTAGACATCCGGGACACCGTCGAGGTCAGCATCGCTCGCCGCCGTCACCAATACCGTGGTCGACCAGTCGACGTCGATCCGCCGTGGTGAGAGGTCGCCGGTCCGAGCTTGAAGTGGCCGCAGCCAGACGGCCTTGGCGCTGTCGACGACGACGAGGTCGCGTCGCCCGTCACCGTCGAAGTCCCCGACCGCAATGGGACTTTCGCCGGTTCTGATTCCTGCCGCGGTCTGAACGCGATCACCCCAGGCCCCGTTCTTGAACGGATAGGAGAACACGTTGCCGGAGCTGTCGACCGCGACGACAGAGGGGTCCACGCCATACTGCGGCCGCGGCGGCGTGTACCGCGTCGACCCGAACCAGTCCGTGAAGGTGCGCCAGAAGTTGCGATTGCCGTAGGCCGAGCAGCCGTCACCCGTGCCGTAGAGGTTGTTCAGCGCTGCTTGGTTCGGAACGTACGGGGTGTAGATGTAGAGCCCTGCCGTCGCCTGGTTCTCGATGTAGACGCGCTGGGTTCCGCAGTTGCCGTTGGGGTTGTACAGGATGTTGTTGTACCGGCCCGCCTGGTAGCCCCACGAGGTGGGCGACAGCCGATAGATCTCGAACTGCCGCGCCGCGTAATACACCTGGTAGAAGAACCCGGAGGTCGAAGCGTCGCACGGGGCGGTGTCGGGGCAGCCCTGTCCGGTGGCGGCCGAGTAGTTCCACGCCGACGGCGACGTGGAGGTGATGAGGCCCTGCTCCTTCTGCAGGAGCACGAGCAGACTCTTCTGACTGAGGCCGCAGGAGCGAGCGACGCGGTCGATGATGGTCGACGCGCTCTCGTTCGGGCGCCCGGTGTAGCCGTCGCAGTAGCGATCGGCGGGTCTGTTGTCCGTGTTCTGGCGGTAGTCCTTGATGCAGGTGTAGCCCGACTGGCAAGAGCGCACCTGACGGTCCATGAACGACTGAATCTCGCCCGAGCTCATCGCGTTGCTGTCGTAGAAGACCGCGTCGTCGATGATGTTGCCCGCGTTCCAGTCCGCGGCGTTCGCGGCCGATGCCGAGGATGTCGGCGAAACGGTGGCGGGGAGGGCGACGAGCACCGCGAAGGCGCACGCCCAGATGGCGACGAACGCCGCCACGCGCCGACCTACGGCCGTCGCGCGGGTCACGCGGCGGGCTCGACCGTCGTGAGCGACGATTCGGCCCTCGTCGTCGACGACTCATAGGACACCGTGAAGGCGAGATCCTCAGCAGGTTCGACGGCCTCGACGGACATCACGCCGCAGTAGGTGACCTCCTTGCCTTCGCTCGCCTGGGTCGTGACGCTGGCACCGGTCGACGGAACCGTCAGGGTGCAGAGGCCGCCAGACTCCGCCACCTGCGGCACCATCGCCGTGACCTCGAGCCGACCGTCGCGAACCTCCGACGTGACGATGAGGATCTGACCGTTGAACGGCTCGTCGGTCGGAGGTGTCGCTTCAGGACTCACGCCGGGCGAGGGTTCCAGGGTGGGCGTCGGCGACGCGGGGGCCGACGCGGACCCGGACGCGTCGAGAGAGGGGGTGGGAACCGCCGATCCTCCCGGCGTGGCACAGGCCGATAGCAGAAGGAGCCCCGCGAGGGCCGCCCCGGAAAGCATGATTCGAGGGCGCCGGGAGAGGCGGGGGACGGCGGCGGTGACGTGCTTCACGCGATCAGTATGAATGATCGCACCGCTGACGTCACTGCTGAACCGGCGACGCCGTCGCCGTCACCGTCCGCTGACGCGGCGACGCA
Source organism: Microbacterium sp. Leaf151 (assembly GCF_001424225.1). Classification (GTDB taxonomy): domain Bacteria; phylum Actinomycetota; class Actinomycetes; order Actinomycetales; family Microbacteriaceae; genus Microbacterium. The sequence continues at coordinate 478,835 of NZ_LMOR01000004.1, forward strand.
AACGTCGGAGTCGTGACCAGACCGGCTGGTGCGCGTCAAGTTCGCGGCGCAGATCATCCTGGATCCGCTGGTGCAGAGTCCGCTCGAGCTCGGCGACCCGGGCGTCGATGTGCGTGATCGTCTGTTCGTGCAGCGAGGCGAGGTACAGCGGCAGCCCGACACCCTCCCGGCTCACCCACTCCGCAAGCGCACGGTCGCGCACGCGTGCGTCGTCGGCCGCGTGCTCGGCGGTCAACGCGAACATGCTGTTCGCGTCGAGGCCCGTGGCATCCGGTCGCTGCGTCCAGAACGCGAGCGCTTCACTGGGAAGGAAGCCGATACGGCCCGACCGGAGGATGCGCAGGTAGAAGTCCCAGTCCTCCACGGCATCGAGGGTCTCGTCGTAGGGGCCGACATCGTCGTGAACGGCGCGGCGGTAGAGCACCGAGATCGGAACCGCACGGTTGACGCTGAGCATCTCGGTGAGGGAGATGCGCTGCATTCCGGCCCAGAACGGCGCCCGCCCCACCTCGATCCACGCTCCCCCGCGCTTCTCCTCGTAGACGATCTCCGTCGGCACCGCCACGGCCGCGTCGGCGGGCGTGGCGTCGAGCCACTTCACGGTGCGGGCAAGGAATTCGGGATGCCAGCGGTCGTCGTCGTCGTGCAGCACGACGTACTCCGTTCCCGCGTCGCGGACGCCGAGGTTCGCGGCGACGCAGCGTCCGCCCTCGTCGGGCGCGATGTGACGGACCGTCACCGCGTCCAGTCCGGAGGCGGTCACGACGCCGTCGACCTCGGCGGGGCCTCCCCCGTCGTTGACGACGATGACGCGGAAGTTGTCGTACGTCTGCGCGGAGATGTCGACGAGCGCCCGTCGCAGGAAGTCCGGTCGCTGCCGGGTGCGGACGACGATCCCGACGCGCTCTGTCATGCTGACGAGCTTATTGCCGCAAGCCACGGGCGCCGATCAGCGGGCATCCGTCACAGCTCCGCGTGCAACGCCCACACCCGCTCGGCCGCCGCGTTCCAGGCGAAGCCCTTCGCACGGTCGCCGGCCAGCACGCGCAGGCGCCCGGCATCCTCTCCGAGCGCACGCGACAGCGCCCCGCCGAGTTCGGCAGGCTCGGCGTAGGCTGCGGCATCCGCGAGGACCTCCCTATGCACGGGGGTGTCGACCGCGACGATCGGCACCCCGACGGCGAGGGCGTCGACCGCGCGCCACGGCCAGTCGGTGCGCCCGCACGCCGCGATGAAAGCCGCGGCGTGGGAGAGCACGGCGGCTCGATCCCACCGGTCGAGGGAGCCGCGGCTGTGCACGCGACTCTCGGCGAGACCGGCGGCGGCGGCGATGTCGGCGACGACGGGTTCCTCCCCCTCGGGCACGTCGAGAACGACCACGTCGCCGTCCCAGCCCGCGGCGACGACCGCGGCGAAAGCCGCGGCGAGAGCGTCGGATGCCGCCGACCCGCCGGCGAGCGCGACGAACGACGACGGCAGGTCGAGCGCGCGCAAACGCCCCACGGCGTCCGAGGGCACGCGCATCCCGGCGGCGGGCGCTCCCCCGATCACGCGTACCTTCTTCGACAGCTTGCTCTTGGCCAGCTCGGCCAGACGCGCAGCCATCGCGTGGGTGGGCACGATGACCGCGTCGGCGTGCTTGGTGACGCGGGCGAGCAAGGCGCGGCACGCGAGGATCTCGGCCCTCGGCAGCTCTTCGGGCGTCTCCCACGCCCGCAGCTCCCACAGGGTGACCACGATCTGATGCGTCTCGTTGACGCGGTCGTGGCGCACGAGCGGGGCGAGCGCCGTCGGCGAGTGGATCAGGCCCTTGCCGATGCCGGGGGTGACGCCGAGCTGCCAGGATGCCGCGAGCTCGCGGCGGCGCACGGCCAGCCGCGTCTCGGAACTGAGCCCGGCCACGGCGGCGTCCTCGGGGATGCCCGGGGCGGGGACGATCGCCGAGACGTCGCACCCGCGGGGAGCTGTGGCGATGAGGGCCTCGGTGAGCGACGCCGATGCTTCGGCGAGGTCGGGCGAGGTCGGCGAGACGAGCTGGTCGAGCACGACCTGGAGAGTAACGGTCACGGTGCCGGCTCCTCGGTGGCGGTCGCCGGGTGCAGTGCGTCGCGCACCATCTGCTGCACCTGGGCGTAGTCCGGGTCGTACTCGTCGACGCCGCCCTCGGGGGTGAGCTCGAGGGTGTTGATGGGCTGATCCTTCGCCTTCAGCGCGAGATCGACGAGCGTGGGGGCGATCAGGCCCTGGGGCAGGTCGGTCTGGACGATGTTCGTGCTGGATTCGGCGACCTGCTGGAACCGCGTCAGCACGTTCTGCGGCGTGAACTGGGCGAGGATCGCCTCCTGCAGCTCTCGCTGGCGGCGCATGCGGTCGAAGTCGCTCGTGGTGTAGCGCGACCGGGCGTACCACTGGGCGGTGTCGCCGTCCATCTTCTGCGCGCCGGGCTCGATCCACCCGAACGCCCAGTCGTCGACGGGCTGCCCGTCGTAGGCGGGCCCGCCCTTGGGCAGACGCTCCTGCACCGTGATGTCCACGCCGCCGAGGGCGTCGATCACGTCGGCAAAGCCCTTCATGTCGATGAGCACGTAGTACGGGATCTGGATGCCGAGGATGCCCTCCGCGGCATCCTTCGTCGCCTCGATACCCGGCTCGGAGCCATTCGCCTCGGCGTCGGGGTAGAGCGCGTTGCCGTCCTGGCAGACCTCGACCTCGGTGCGGAGCTGATTGACGCCGCTCCCCCACCCGCAGGTGGGATCGGCGTAACCCTGGTGACCGTCGGGATACCTGTCTTGCATCGGCCCGGGCGCGAACGGGAAGTGGGGCATGTCGCGCGGGATGCCGGTGATGGTCGTCGCGCCGGTGTCGGCGTTGACCGACACGACCGAGATGCTGTCGAAACGCATCGAATCGCGTCCCTCACCGGAGTCAGCGCCGAGGAGGAGGATGTTGTAGTACCCGTCGGACGGCGGCACGATCGGCCCCGACTGGGTGAAGAGCGACGACAGGGCGTCGCGCGTGCTCCCTGCGATCTGCGCGGCATAGGCGGCCCCGGAGCCGGAGAGCACCAGCAGACCCACGGCCACGATCGCCATGGCGACCCTCGCCAGCGGCCCGACGCGCACCAGACGCACGAGCCGAAGCGTGTCGATGGTGAGCACGATCCACAACACGATGTAGGCGAACAGCGCGATCTGCACGAGCGTCAACGGGAGTGGCCGGAGCGCCGACAGGAAGTCGGGGAAGAACGACCCGGTCACCACCGTGAAGAGCCCCGTCGGCCACAGCAGCGCCCCCAGGGCGCCGAGGGCGAGAAGGGTCCACATCGCCAACGTGGCACCCAGGCCGATGCGTCCGAGCCGTCGACTGCCGGCCAGCACCTGCGCCGACCCGGGTATCAGGAAGTTGAGCGCGACGAGCCACCAGCCGCGACGCGTCATGACCTCGGACGAGGCGGCGTCGGGGTTGCGCAGCGGCCGCGACTCGATGGCTCGGGCCGGCGCGCCGGGCCGCGCGGCGGTGAGCGTCACAGGGAGTCCTTGAGTCGTCGGTTCTTCTCCTCGACCTGCGACTCCAGGTCTTTCGCGTACGCCTCCACGCTGTCGGCGAGCTCGGGGTCGGCGCTGCCCAGGATGCGAGCGGCGAGGAGCCCCGCGTTCTTCGCGCCGTTGATCGAGACCGTGGCGACCGGGATGCCGGCGGGCATCTGCACGATGCTCAACAGCGAGTCCAGACCGTCGAGTGTCGCCAGCTGGACGGGTACGCCGATCACCGGGAGGGCGGTGACGGATGCGAGCATGCCCGGCAGGTGCGCGGCACCGCCGGCGCCGGCGATGATCGCGCGTAGCCCTCGGGCGCGTGCTTCACGGCCGTAGCGCACGAGCTTGTCGGGGGTGCGATGTGCGGAGACCACCTCGACCTCGTGGGGGATGCCGAACTCCGTCAGCACCTGGGAGGCGTCGCTCATCACGCGCCAATCGGAGTCGGAGCCCATGACGACGCCGACCACGGGCGTCTCGGAAGAATGCAGCGGCCGGGTCACCGGTCCAGGCTAGGCGCGCTCGCTGGAAGATCGCGGAACGGCACGCGACACGATCAGTCGAAGAACGAAGCCGCGCCCCGCGCCTCGTAGACGATCTGGTCGAGATCGTCGCCGACGACGTTGACGTGCCCCACCTTGCGCCCGGGACGCGGCGCCTTGCCGTAGGTGTGGACCTTGGCCGACGGGTGAGCGGCCATCGCCCCGGCGAATCGCTCCTCGAGACCGCCCTCGGCGGGACCGCCCAGCACGTTGATCATGACCGCCCACGGGGCGACGGCATCCGTCGAGCCGAGGGGTAGGTCGAGGACGGCGCGCAGGTGCTGCTCGAACTGGCTGGTGACGGCCCCGTCCTGCGTCCAATGACCGCTGTTGTGCGGACGCATGGCGAGCTCGTTGATGAGGATGCGCTGGTCGGTCGTCTCGAACAGCTCCACCGCGAGCATGCCGGTGACACCGAGTCCTTCTGCCACGGCCACCCCGATCTCGGCGGCGACGCGTTGCACGCGCTCGTCGGCGCGCGGAGCCGGGGCGATGACCTCGGCGCACACTCCCCCGCGCTGCACGGTCTCGACCACCGGGTAAGCCCGCACGTCTCCCGACGGGCGGCGCGCCACCTGCTGCGCGAGCTCACGGCTGAAGTCGACGAGCTCCTCCGCCAGCAGCGCCCCGCCACCCGCGTCTTCGGCGAGGGCGGCGAACCAGTCGTCGGCCTCGGTCGCCGCCGACACGACGCGCACGCCCTTGCCGTCGTAGCCGCCGCGCGGGGTCTTCACCACGGCGCGACCGCCGTGGGCCGCGAGGAAGTCCTGCAGCTCGGCGGCGTCGGTCACGGCCGCCCAGTCGGGTTGCGGCAGGCCGAGCTCGGCCATCCGCGCACGCATGACGAGCTTGTCCTGTGCGACCCCGAGGGGGGCAGGACCGGGATGCACGGCGACGCCCGCGTCGACGAGGGCGGTCAGCACGTCCTGCGGCACGTGCTCGTGGTCGAAGGTGATCACGTCGACGTCACGGGCGAAGGCCACCACGGTGTCGGCATCGCGGTAGTCGCCGACGGCGGTGGCGGCGAGCGCTGCCGACATCCCCTCGTCTTCCGCGAGGACGCGGATCTCGATGCCCAACTCGACGGCGGGCGCGATCATCATCCGCGCCAGCTGTCCGCCACCGACCACTCCGACTCGCAGCGCCATGCCGCTCCTTCCGTCGGCATCCATTCTGTCGGGCCTCCCTCGGGCACGCGAGCCGGGTCTCCGGATGCCGTGAGCCCCGGCGGCGTCGACGGGCTGAGCCATGTCCGCCCGAGCCCCCCGGCGCGCACCCCTGCGGCCGGCGAAGGGACCGCGACCCGTGGGTCAGGGGCCGACGGACCCCGAGCCGAAGGTCTGCGAGTCGCGGTGGGCCAGGATCTGGTTCACCTCGACCTGGTCGACGAGGGTCTCGTGCACGAGGACCGCGTTCGGAACGTTCTTCAGTCGCAGCGCCGGCTCCACGCCGTTGGACAGCGTCAGCGTTCCCGCGCCCCACATCCGCTGCAGGATGCCGCGACGCAACTGGATCGCGTAGCCGCGCACGTGCGAGATCTCACGGCGATTCGCGCCGAAGGGCCCCGAGCGCTCAATCACGCGCCTCGTGGTGATCGTCCACGTGCGCGACAGCCAGAGGAAGAAGGGGACCACGACGAGCAGCAGCACGAGCACGCCCGCCGTCGTCAGCAGCATCCAGTTCTCGTACGGGGCCGGGAGGTTGTCGTAGAAGTAGGCCGTCGCCCCCGCCGCACCGATCAGCACGAGCGCCGACCAGAACAGGCGCCGCGCGTGCGACCGCAGCCGCGCGATGCGCAGCTCCGGCGCGGCCGCTCCCGGCGCCGGCATGCGCGGGCGTCCGAGCGGGGTCGAGGGCTGACTCACGCCTCCATTGTGCGGCGTGATGCGGGCCGGGGCCCGGTGCCACGCGGAGGTCGAGGTGCGGCGCCTCAGCGCACGTGCACCACGTCTCCGGCCGACACCACCGTCTCGATCGTGCCCACCCCCACCACGAGGCGGCCGTCGGCATCGAGTCGGGCGGCCGTGCCCTGCAGCGTCGACCCGTCGGGAAGCGACACCGAGACCTCGCGGCCGACGGTGGCGCAGAGCTTCTCGATCTCGCGGTGCACGCGCTCCACGTCGTCGTGGGCCAGGCGGGCGAGGGTCTTGCCGAAGTCGTCGACGAAGTCGGCGAGCAGACGGTCGTCGTCGCACTCGACACCGATCGCGGCGAACGACGTCGCCGTGGTCACCGGCAGGTCGGCGCGGCTCATGCGGGTGTTCACCCCCGCCCCCACCACCACGATGTCCACGTCGCCGGGCACGACCTCGGCGAGGATGCCGCAGATCTTGCCGCCGTCGACGAGCACGTCGTTCGGCCACTTCAGCTCCGCCGTCGCGCCGTGGCCGGTCAGCTGGTGCCGCACCGCGCGGGTCATCGCGGCGCCCGCGGCGAGCGGGATCCACCCGCGCTGGGCGGGCGGGATCATCGCGGCGTCGACGACGACCGAGACGGCGAGCGCCGTACCGGCCGGGGCGGTCCACGTGCGGTCGAGGCGTCCGCGGCCGGCGCGCTGGTCGTCGGTGACCAGCAGCGAGAGGTGCGGCCACCCGGCGGGGTCGGTGACGACCGCCGCGACGACGTCGGCGTTGGTGGAGTCGGTGGTCTCGACCACCTGGACACGGGGGCTGTGGGCGGCGGTGCGCGGGTATCCGGCGGCGGGGATCGGCATGTCCACACCCTAAGGAACGGTCGGGGGCCGTGGCATCCACTTGCCCGGATCGTCTCCAACGCATACCGGTGACGCTGGCCGGATGCCACAGCCTCTGCAGCTTTGACTTGTGGGCACCCTCCAACGTGGGTGACGGCGCGGTCGCTAGGGTGGGAAGGGTGACCGACCAGCCCGATCTCTACACGACCGCCGGCAAGATCGCGGACCTGCGCAACAGGTTCCAGGAGGCGGTCGTCGACGCCGAAACCGCCGCCCGCACCAAGCAGCACGCGAAGGGCAAGCTCACCGCCCGTGAGCGGCTCGAGATGCTGGTCGACCCGGGCTCGTTCGTCGAACTCGACGAGTACGTGCGCCATCGCACCACGGCTTTCGGCATGGACAAGTCGCGCCCCTACGGCGACTCCGTCGTCACGGGCACCGGCACCATCCACGGCCGCACCGTCGCGGTGTACGCGCAGGACTTCTCGACCTTCGGCGGCTCGCTCGGCGAGGTCGCCGGCGACAAGATCATCAAGGTGATGGAGCTGGCGCTGCGCAGTGGCATCCCGATCATCGGCATCCTCGACTCCGGTGGCGCGCGCATCCAGGAGGGCGTGGTCGCCCTCGGCAAGTACGGCGAGATCTTCCGTCTGAACACCGCCGCATCGGGCGTCATCCCGCAGATCTCGATCATCATGGGCCCGGCCGCGGGTGGTGCGGTGTACTCCCCCGCCCTGACCGACTTCGTCATCATGGTCGACAAGACCAGTCAGATGTTCGTCACCGGTCCCGACGTGATCAAGACCGTCACCGGCGAGGACGTCGGCATGGAAGAGCTCGGCGGCGCGCACACGCACAACACCCGCTCGGGCGTGGCGCACTACCTCGCCGACGACGAGGACGACGCGATCGACTACGCGCGCGGACTCATCGGGTACCTTCCCGACAACAACCTCGCCGAGATCCCCGTCTACGACACCCCCTTCGAGTTCGAGACGACCGACGCGGACCGTTCGCTGAACACCGTCATCCCGGACTCCCCGAACCAGCCCTACGACATCCACACCGTCATCGACGGGATCGTGGATGCCGGGGAGTTCCTCGAGGTGCAGCCGCTCTTCGCGCCGAACATCGTGATCGGCTTCGGCCGCATCGAGGGGCGCACCGTCGGCGTCATCGCCAACCAGCCCTCGCAGATGGCCGGAACGCTCAACATCGACGCGGGCGAGAAGGCCAGCCGCTTCGTGCGGTTCTGCGACGCGTTCTCGATCCCCATCGTCACCCTCGTCGACGTGCCCGGCTACCTGCCGGGCACCGACCAGGAGTGGACCGGCGTCATCCGCCGCGGGGCGAAGCTGCTCTACGCGTACGCCGAGGCCACCGTGCCCCTGGTCACCGTGATCCTTCGGAAGGCCTACGGCGGGGCGTACATCGTCATGGGCTCCAAGCAGCTCGGCGCAGACATCAACCTCGCCTGGCCCACCGCCGAGATCGCCGTCATGGGCGGTCAGGGTGCGGTGAACATCCTCTACCGTGGCGAGATCAAGCGCGCCGAAGAGGCCGGCGAAGACGTCGCGGCCGTGCGCACGCGCCTCGCCAACGAGTACACGTACAACGTGGCATCCCCGTTCCTGGCGGCCGAGCGCGGCGAACTCGACGGGATCATCGAGCCGGCGCAGACGCGGGTGTCGATCGCGAAGGCCCTGCGGGCTTTGCGCAACAAGCGCGCGAGCATGCCCGCCAAGAAGCACGGGAACATCCCGCTGTGACCGTCGCCGATGACGCCCGGGAGAACGCGCCGGTCGTGGTGGAAGTGGTGCGCGGCGCGCCCACCGAAGAGGAGCTGGCCGCCGCGATCGTCGTGGTCAGCGAGGAGTACGCCCGCGAGGCCGCGAGCGCGACCGTCACCGACGACGTCGTCCGTTCGCGGTGGGAACTCCACGCCCGCGGTCTGCGGGAGCCGCTGAACCGTGCGGCGGGCTGGAACGGCTTCACCGGCTGAGGCCCCCGCATCGTGTCCCCCGAAATACCTACAGACGACGGGACGCGCGACGCGAATACTGGAGGAGCTGGAACGCATCATGCGTTCGGTCGGTCCGCTCTTCGAGCCGGATCCGGCCTTGCGGGCGGTTTTCGGGTAGCCGTTCGCCAGGGGTGAGGGGCCGGCGTATCGCCGCCCCTCACCCCTCATCTTCTTCGAGGCGTGAGCCGGGTGGGCCGACAGGCAGGGCCGCGGGTATGGCCGCGGGTGCGGGTTGCAGGCACGGCGCGGGTGGCAGGCACGGCCGCGGCCATCGCCGCGGGTGGTAGGCACGGCTGCGGTCGCGGGTCGGCACGGCCAGGGTTGCGGGTGGCAGGCACGGCCGCGGTCGCGGGTGGCAGGCACGGCCACCGCCGCGGGTGGCAGGCACGGCCGCGGTCGCGGGGGGCAGGCACGGCCACCGCCGCGGGTGGCAGGCACGGCCGCGGCCATCGCCGCGGGTCAGCGCGGACGGCTGATCTCGCGCCAGAGATCGACGTTGTCGTCGTCGTCGGTCGCGGCGTCGCCGCGGGAGCGCCCCACGACGGTGACCACGATCTGCTCGTCGGGAGACGTGCGGATGATCACGCGCTCGGACACCGACTCACGCAGGATGCTGGCAAGTTCCCGCCGGACCTCGGCGAGCTCGCGCGCACCGAGGCCGTCCAGACCGCCCTCGTCGAACAGGCTGATGGCCGCGCCGCGGCACCGCGCGGCGTCGATCTCAGCGCGCACCTCGTCGTCGAGCAGACGATTGCCGCGCAGCTCGTCGCGCAGCCGGGCCTCGGCTCGGCGCGCCGCCTCCTTGTCGGAGGGACGCAGATTGCCGCCGGTCTCGATGGTGCGCGACAGGATCGGGCCCGCCGTCTGCAGAGCCCTCTGCACGTGCAGGCGACGCTCGCGCTGCCGCCCGCTCTGCGACGCCTGCCACGCGGAGGCCGCCTGCTGGAGTTCGGCGAGGCGCTCGGCATCCCTCGCCGCCCGATCCAGTGCGAAGACCACCAACTGCGCCGCGGCCACCCACACGATCGAACCGATGAGGCCGAGACTCATCGCCTGCAGGGGTCCGAGCCACACCGATGTCGACAGCGTGAGCACAGCGATGCCGGTCCAGGCGGCGACGGGCCGTCGGCGCGCCATGACGATCATCATCAGAGCACCGATCGCTCCGATGACCCACGTCACGAAGGGCTCGGTGCGCCCTTCCTCGGTGACGGCGAGGAACGTCGCGTTCGAGACGAAGACCGCGACGACCAGTGCCAGCCCGACCTGCCACGCCGGCGCGCGCGGGGGGGCTGCGGCCGGAGCCGACCTCGGGCGGTCACGGACACCGAGGGCGAAGATCCACAACAGCGTCACCGGCAGATAGACCACGAGGGCGGCGACGATCAGCCAGCCGCGCACCACCGTCTCGGGGGAGGTCCAGATGAGCCCACGGGCGGCGAGATACGCGGTGAGGGCGACGCCGAGGCACGACAGGATGGCGCGGACGGTCACCAGCGGTCCCCGCTCTCCCATTCGAGGGTCACCGTGGTGCCTCCCGCGTGCGAGTCGATGTCGCTGCGCCCACCCACCGCGGCGAGGCGGGCGTGGATCGACCCGCGGATGCCGAGGCGGTCGGGCGCGACCGAGGTGACGTCGAAACCCGGTCCGGTGTCGCGCACGCGTAGAACCACCCCGCCCGGCGATGCCGAGCCGGTCACCTGCACCGTCAGGCCCTGCGCGTCGGCGTGCTGGACGGCGTTGGCGACGGCCTGGAGCGCGGCGAGCACGAGCGCGCGCGCCACGCGTCCGGGCACGCGCGGGGTGTCGTCGTCGAGCTGACGGATGACGCTCAGCTGCACCCCCAGCTCGCGGGCGGCCGCCTCGATGTCGTCGGCGAGGCGCGAGGCGGGGACGGGCTCGTCGCTTCCCTCCAGGGCGTCCTTCTCGGCGTTGGCCAGACGGGTGAGCGCCTCGCGCGCCATGCTGACGGCGAGCGTGCGCTCGCGGGGGGTCGACGCACGTTCGGCCGCGAGCAGCGCGCCCAGCACGCTGTCGTGCATGAGGGCGGCCACCGCCACCCGCTCGGACTCCGTCGCCGCTGTCGCCGCGGCGGAGGCGTAGCTGGAGACGGCGGCCGCGCGCGCCTGGTCGACGTTCGCGGCGACGGAACGGTACATCCAGCCGAGCGTGAGCAGGACGCTGCCGAGGATGAGCGCGAAAGAGGCGTCGAGCGCCACCGGCACGACGAAATCCGCATCGTCCCCCGCCTGCAGCAGCCGGACGACACCGTAAAGGACGGGAGTCGCGACCGTCCACGCGACCTGAAGGCCGATCGGGAACGCGACGATGCTGGCGACGGTCGCCACGTTCACGAGGAAGAACACCCACGGATCCTGGGTGGGCGCCGGGGCGGGCCCGCCAGCCGTCGCCCACGGCCAGACCGCGAGGACCACGACGAACACGACCGCGAAGATTCCCGCGAAGACCCTCGTGAACCGGCCGAGAAGACACGCCAGGATCATCGCCGTTAGTGGCACGAAGACGGCGACGACGAGCGGCACGTGCCAGTCGGCCGCCTCATCGGGCGACCCCAGGGCCGCAGCCAGTGCCTGCGCCCCGAGAACGAGCGACCCGGATCCGACGATCAGCGTGATGACCCGCTCGATGCGCGCCTGTGTGAACGAGCCCTGATCGGCCTGCGTCTCGCGCGTGTGGGGGATGCGCCCCCACGCCTCGTCGAGAACCGACCTGCGTATCTCAGCCATGCGGCGCGGCGCCGTCGGGAGCGTCGTGCAGGATGCCGTCTTCCATCGCGCGTCGAAGCAGGTCGACCTTCGTGGGGGCGGGCCTTCCCACCTCGACGTATTTCACCCTCACCCGGGTGATGTTCTCTTTGGCGGTGGAGTAGGCCACGCCGAGCCGCTCGGCCACGGCCTTCAGCGGAAGACCCGCGGCGTACAGTCGCAGCACCTCGCGCTCGCGGGCCGAGAGCTGGGCATCGGCGAACTCGCGATCGCCCTCCACGGCGCTGGCCCACTCGACGTTGTCGATGAGCTCACCGCGGGCGACGGCGACGATGGCGCCGAGCACCTCGTGCGTCGGCGACGACTTGCTGACGATGCCCGCGGCCCCCGCGGCGAGCGCTTCGCGCACGGCCGCCGGGCGGTCGGCGACGCTGTGGATGATGACGCTCGACCCGTCACGGACGACGCGGTCGACGTTCTCCGACACGGTCGTGCCGTCACCGAGGGTCAGATCGAGAACGACGACATCGGCCGGTGACACCACGGCCGCGTGTCGCCAGGTGAGGTAGGCGGCGACGTTGGCACCCGAGAAGACGACCTCGGTCGACGCGGTGCGCGCGAGGGCCGCCTCCAGCCCGAGCCGAACCGACTCGTGGTCATCGATGAGAGCGACTTTGGTCATCTTCACATCGTATCCACGCCGCCCTCGCCGATGCGGAAAGACTCAGGCATCGGGGCTCAGCGACGCAGGACCGCGACGGCCTCGACGTGGTGCGAGTTCGGGAACAGATCGATCCCGCGGATGCCGTCGTGCGCACGATATCCGAGCCCGGCGAAGGTGGCGAGGTCGCGCGCGAGGGCGACGGGGTCGCAGGCGACGTACACCACAGCCGACGGCGACAGTGCAGCGATACCCTCGACGACCTGGGCTCCGGCCCCGGCGCGGGGCGGATCGAGCAGGATGACGCCACGGGCCAGCCGTTCGCGCTCGCGATCGGACGCATCGGCCGCCAGGCGCCCGATGTAGCGGTCGACGCGCGCGGTCTCGGCACGGGCACCGACCCACTCGACGAGGTTCTCGCCGGCGTGCTCGGTCGCTCGGGGATCGGACTCCACGCTGACCACCCGCGTACCTGTCCCACCCAGTTCACCGAGGGTCGCAGCGAACAGGCCGACCCCACCGTAGAGGTCGAGATGCGTGGCCTCGGGGTCGAGTCCGCCGATGGATGCCGTGAGCTCGCTCGATACGACGGAGGTCAACGTGCGCGCGGCGAGCCGATGCACCTGCCAGAACCCGCCCGCATCGACGCGGAACACCCGATCGCCGACACGTTCCTCCACGACCTCGGGCGTTCCGCTCGGGCGCGATCCGTCCGGGCGCGGCAGCACGCGCACGCGTCCGTCGCCCGGTTGCACGAGGTCGATGCGACCGGGTTGCGCGCCGGAGCCCAGCTCGGCGGCGGCTCGCGCGACGGCGTCGGTCGCCAGGGGCAGGTCGGGCGTCTCGACGACGTGGTGCGTGCGGGCGGCGTACGCGCCGATGCGACCGTCGGCGTCGACGTGCAGGCTGACGCGGGTGCGCCAACCGGTGCCGTCGACGGATTCGCCCTGCTCGGGGGTGCCCGCGGCACCCACGTCGACCGGCAGCTCCAGTCGGCCCACCCGCTCGATCGCCTCGCGGACGACCCGCTCCTTCAGCACCCGCTGGTGGGCGAGGTCGATGTGGCCGAACTCGGCCCCGCCGACGCGCTGACCGGGGTCGACGTCGATGCCCGCGGCGGCCCAGACGTGCGGTCGCCGCTCGGGCGCTGCCTGGAGCACCTCGACGGCGTCGGCGCGCCAGAACGCCTTCTTGCGGGTGTCGGTCAACCGGGCGCGGATGCGCTCCCCCGGCAGGGTGTCGGGCACGAACACCACGCGTCCCTCGTGGCGCCCGACGAAGACACCGCCGTGGGCGATGCCGGTGATGTCGAGTTCGATGAGGTCGCCGTCGTGCATCCCCCGAGCCTGACACATCCGGCCGGGAGACGGCCGGGGCGGATACCGAGGACCCCGAGTCCGTCGTCTGATCCGACGCCGTGTCGACGCCGGGGCCTCGACAGGCTCGGCCGCAGACGCGCGTCCCCCGTGCGCCCCCCAACCCGCGGCGTGGGTAGCTTTGTGGCATGCGCGTGTGCTTGGCATCCACTTCTCCCGCTCGTCTCATGCTGCTGCGGCAGGCGGGCATCGAGCCCGAATCGCGTGCCCCGCAGGTCGACGAGGAGGCCGTGATCGCCGAGGTCCAAGCGGCCGAGGGACGGCGACTCCCCGCGGCCGAGCACGTGCTGCTGCTCGCCAGGCGCAAGGCCGAAGACGTGGCCCGGCGCCTGAACGCCGAGGACCCCGCATTCGACGGCTTCGTCATCGGGGGCGATTCGATGTTCGAGCTCGGCGACGAGATCCTCGGCAAGCCGTATACGTCCGAGGCTGCCACCGAGCGGTGGCGGCACATGCGCGGGCGCACCGGCATCCTTCACTCGGGTCACAGCGTGTTCCGCCTCTCCCCCGGCGCGGAGCCCACCGAAGCGCACGCGGTCGCCGAGGCATCGGTGACCTTCGCCGCCGACGTGGACGACGACGAGATCGCCGCGTACGTCGCGAGCGGTGAACCGCTGCTCGTGGCGGGTGCTTTCACCGTCGACAGCCTCGGCGGGGCGTTCATCGAACGCGTCGAGGGCGACCCGTCCACGGTGGTCGGGATGTCGCTGTCGACCGTGCGCCGGCTCGTACGCGAGCTCGGGGGCTCGTGGACCGCCCTGTGGAATCGTTCGTAGACTCCCGCACACGTTTTTCGACGTTTCTTGTCGAGAGGGGTCAAAAGGCGGGGGTGGCCCCTCGATAGGCTGGGAGGATGCCGAAGATCGCCAAGGTCCTTGTCGCCAACCGCGGCGAGATCGCCGTCCGTGTCATCCGCGCCGCCCGTGACTCGGGTAAGGCCTCCGTCGCCGTCTACGCCGATCAGGACCGCGACGCGCTTCACACGCGCCTGGCCGACGAGGCGTACGCCCTCGACGGCACCACCAGCGCCGACACCTACCTCTCCATTGAGAAGATCCTCTCGGTCGCCCGCCGCGCCGGCGCCGACGCGGTGCACCCCGGCTACGGCTTCCTCGCCGAGAACGCCGACTTCGCCCGTGCCGTGATCGCCGCGGGGCTGGTGTGGATCGGCCCCTCGCCCGATGCCATCGAGGCCCTCGGCGACAAGGTCACCGCCCGCCACGTCGCCGAGAAGGTCGGGGCACCGCTCGCCCCCGGCACTCCCGGCCCCGTGTCCGGCGCCGACGAGGTCATCGCCTTCGCCGAGCAGGTGGGCCTCCCCATCGCCATCAAGGCCGCGTACGGCGGCGGCGGACGAGGCCTCAAGGTCGCCCGCGAACTCGGTGAGGTCGCCGAGATGTTCGAGTCCGCCACACGCGAGGCCGTGGCCGCCTTCGGCCGCGGCGAGTGCTTCGTCGAGAAGTACCTCGACAAGCCCCGCCACGTCGAGACGCAGTGCCTCGCGGATGCCGCGGGCAACGTCGTCGTCGTCTCGACCCGCGACTGCTCGCTGCAGCGCCGCCACCAGAAGCTGGTCGAAGAGGCGCCGGCGCCCTTCCTCAGCGACGAGCAGAACGCGGTGCTGTACTCGGCATCCAAGGCCATCCTCAAGGAGGTCGGCTACGTCGGTGCGGGCACCTGCGAGTTCCTCATCGGCGCCGACGGCACCATCTCGTTCCTCGAAGTGAACACGCGCCTGCAGGTAGAGCACCCCGTCTCCGAAGAGGTGACCGGCCTCGACCTGGTGCGCGAGCAGTTCCGTCTCGCCGAGGGCGAAGAGCTCGGGTACGACGACCCCGCCCCCGTGGGCCACTCGATCGAGTTCCGCATCAACGGCGAGGACCCGGGCCGAGGCTTCCTGCCCCAGCCCGGACCCATCCACGTCTTCAAGACGTTCGGCGGTCCCGGCATCCGCCTCGACTCCGGCGTGACCGCGGGCGACAGCGTCTCGGGCGCGTTCGACTCGCTGCTGGCCAAGATCATCGTCACCGGCCGCGACCGCGCCGAGGCGCTCGAGCGCTCGCGCCGAGCGCTCGACGAGTTCGAGGTGTCGGGCATGCCGACCGTGCTCCCCTTCCACCGGAAAGTCGTGCGCGACCCCGCCTTCACCGCCGAGGACGGCGACTTCGGCGTCTTCACGCGCTGGATCGAGACGGAGTTCGTCAACGACATCCCCGCGTGGGACGGCGAGCCCGAGGCCCCCGCGGCGGTCCCCGGACGTCACACGGTGGTCGTCGAGGTCGGCGGCAAGCGCCTCGAGGTCAGCCTGCCCGATCGCATCACGGCCGCGGCTCCCGCGGTCGGCCGCCCGGTCGCCGCTCCCCCGTCGCGCCGCTCGCACGCGGCCTCGCCCGCGGCCGGTGCCACCGGAGACGCGGTGAAGTCGCCCATGCAGGCCACGATCGTCAAGGTCGCCGTCGAAGAGGGCCAGCAGGTCGTCAAGGGCGACCTCGTGGTCGTGCTCGAGGCGATGAAGATGGAGCAGCCGATCCAGGCGCACAAAGACGGCACGATCGCCGGCATCGACGCCACCGCCGGCACCACGGTCTCGGCCGGTCACCAGCTGCTGCTGATCAACTGACGTCTCACTCGTTCGTCCGGCGCCGCGCTCCCTCGGGAGTGCGGCGCCGTCGTCGGTTCCGGCGCGGCTCCCGCGTCACCGTCGAGCGGGCCCGACTCCCACGCAAAAACGCGATTCGTGCGCATAAACACACCGACAGCGTGTTTACGCGCACAGAGAGCGTTTATGCACGGACTAAGCGCCGCGGGCGGGTAGCAACGCCGCGGACACGCGAGGACGCGGCATCCGGATGACGGTCCGGGCCGACCGGGCGGCGCGGCGCGGCGCGCGACCGACGAGCAGGCCCGACTCCCCGCATAAACGCGATTCGTGCGCATAAACACACCGACAGCGTGTTTACGCGCACGGAGAGCGTTTATGCACGGCCCAGATGCCGCGGTTCCCGGACCCCTTCAACGGGCGCAGGATGCCCGGTCGCGCGGGCGAGCGAGCCACCGGTCGCCGCCGGGGCCGGGCACGACGTCGGAGGGAGAGGATGCCGGGGGTCCCGGCATCCGGAATGGCTCAGTCCTCGCCGGGATCGTCGTGGTCGACGATGTGCATCGCACGGGCGGCGTCGGTGATGCTCGACGTCAGCGACGGGTAGACGGCGAAGACGCGGGCGACCTGATCGACGGTGAGGCGGCGTTCGACGGCGATCGCGATCGGGTAGATCAACTCCGACGCCTTGGGGCCGACGATGACGCCGCCCATCATCGTGCCGCTGCCCTTGCGGGCGATGAGCTTGACGAAGCCGTCGGTGATCCCTTGCATCTTCGCGCGGGGGTTCGCCGACAGCGGGAGCTTGCGGACGACGCCCGCGATGCGGCCCTCGGTGACGTCCTGCTCGCTGAAGCCGACGGTGGCGATCTCGGGGGCGGTGAAGATGTTGGCCGTGATGCGGCGGGTCTCGAGCGGGATGACGATGTCGCCCAGGGCGTGGAAGATCGCCTGACGTCCCTGCATCGAGGCGACGGATGCCAGGGGCACGAAGTTCGTGCAGTCGCCGGCCGCGTAGATGTTGGGGACCGAGGTGCGCGCGACGCGGTTGACGCGGATGTTGCCGCCCGCCGTCATCTGCACCCCGGCCTGCTCGAGACCGATGCCGGCCGTGTTGGGGATCGAGCCGACCGCCATCAGGCAGTGACTGCCCTCGATCGTGCGACCGTCGGCGAGGGTGACGAGGACGCCGTCTCCGGTGTTGACGACCGACTCGGCACGGGCCTTGGCGAGCAGCGTCATGCCGCCGCGCTGGAACACGCGTTCGAGCACGGCAGCCGCATCCTGATCCTCGCCGGGGAGCACCTGATCGCGGCTGGAGACGAGCGTGACCTTCGCGCCGAGGTTCATGTAGGCCGACGCGAACTCCGCGCCCGTGACCCCCGAGCCCACCACGATGAGGTGCGACGGCACGGACTTCATGTTGTAGAGCTGCGTCCAGGTGAGGATGCGCTGCCCGTCGGGCTTGGCCGAGGGGAGTTCGCGCGGGGACGCGCCGACCGAGACGACGAGGGTCTCGGCCTCGACGCGGTCGAAGTCGGTGCCTCCCGCCTCGGTCGAGACGACGACAGCGCCGTTGCCATCGAGACGGCCGTGACCGGAGATGATGCGCACCCCGGCCTCGAGCAGGGAGGAGCGCATGTCGTCGGACTGCTGACGAGCGAGCGAAAGGAGGCGCTGGTTGACGGCGGCGAGGTTGATCGCGACCTCGGGGGTCAGCGGCTTGCCGCGGTCGTCCTTGGCGAACAGCTGCACGCCGAGGCTGCTGGCATTGCGGATGGCGACGGCGGCGTCGGCCGTGGCGATGAGGGTCTTCGAGGGCACCACGTCGGTGATGACGGCGGAGCCGCCCACGCCCGCACGCTCCACGAGGGTGACGTCGGCGCCGAGCTGCGCGGCCGACAGGGCCGCCTCGTAGCCGCCGGGGCCGCCGCCGACGATCGCGACGGACTGCTTGCGCTCGAAGCTCTGCACCATGGCATCCATTCTGTCAGCGTGGCGGCCACCGCCGATCCGCTGCCGCGGTGAAACGCACCGGGGGCCGGCCCGCGAACGAGGGCGCGGGGATCCCCGACGCCCACCCGCCGGGGACCGACACGCCCTCCGGCGGAGCCCGGCATCTGGCCCGCACGCGCCGTGCTTTCTAGAGTGGGGGGATGTCCAACAGCATCTCTCACCCGCTCGACGACCCCGCGGTCGACCCCTTCGAGGTCGCCGCGGCCGCAGCGGCCGACATCGCGCGCCTCTCGGGCGTCGCGCACCACGACATCGCCGTCACCCTGGGGTCGGGCTGGGGGCGCGCAGCCGGTCTCATCGGCGAGGAGACGGCGTCGTTCCCCGCCACCGAGGTCGTCGGCTTCTCCAAGCCCGCCCTCGAGGGGCACGTCGGCACGCTCCGCAGCGTCCGCACCCCGGGCGGGAAGAACGTGCTCGTCATCGGCGCGCGCACGCACTACTACGAGAACCACGGCGTGCGCCGGGTCGTGCACAGTGTGCGCACCGCCGCTGCGACGGGCGCCCAGACGATGATCCTGACGAACGGCGCCGGCGGTATCCGCGAGACGTGGAAGCCCGGGCAGCCCGTGCTCATCAGCGACCACATCAACCTCACCGCCGACTCGCCGCTCGAGGGTGCCACCTTCATCGACCTCACCGACCTGTATTCGACGCGCCTGCGCGACATCGCCCGGGGCATCGACCCGTCGCTCGACGAGGGCGTCTACTGCCAGTTCCGCGGGCCGCACTACGAGACCCCGGCCGAGGTGCAGATGGCCAAGACCATCGGCGGGCACATCGTCGGCATGTCGACCGCCCTCGAGGCGATCGCCGCACGCCAGGCGGGCATGGAGATCCTCGGCTTCTCGCTCATCACGAACCTGGCCGCCGGCATCCAGAAGACCCCGCTCAGCCATGAAGAGGTGCTCGAGGCCGGCCGCGAGGCCGAGCCCGTCATCTCAGCGCTGCTGGCCCGCGTGATCGGCGCGCTGTGAGCGAGAACCCTTCCGGCGATGCCGGCACGTTCGTCGACGCGGCCCGCGCCTGGATGGCGCAGGACCCGGATGCCGTGACCCGCGACGAGCTGTCCGCTCTGCTCGCGCGCGTGGAGGGCGGGGATGCCGAGGCGGCCGAGGACCTCGCCGATCGCTTCCGCACCCGCCTGGCGTTCGGCACCGCGGGACTCCGCGGCGCTCTCGGCGCCGGCCCCAACCGCATGAACCGGGTACTCGTCGCCCAGGCCGCGGCCGGCTTCGCCGCGTTCCTCGGCGAGCGTGCCGGTTCGACGACCCCGACCGTCGTCATCGGGTACGACGGTCGGCGCAACTCCGACGTGTTCGCACGCGACTCGGCCGAGATCTTCGCGGGGGCGGGGCTGAACGCGGTGCTGCTCCCGCGGATGCTGCCGACTCCCGTGCTCGCCTTCGCCGTGCGCCACCTCGGCGCCGATGCGGGCGTCATGGTCACCGCCAGCCACAACCCGCCCGACGACAACGGCTACAAGGTCTATCTCGGCGGAGCGGACGAGGGCGCGCAGATCGTCTCCCCCGCCGACGCCGAGATCGCCGCCCGCATCCAGCGCATCGCCGACGCGGGCAACGTGAGCGTGCTCCCCCGCTCGGTCGGGTACGCCAACGCCCCCGAGTCGCTCGTCGACGCCTACGTCGCCGCCACCGCCGCCATCGCCCCGGCACCCGCGGGCGCTCGGGGATTGCGCTGGGCCTACACCGCGATGCACGGCGTGGGATGGGACACCGTCTCGCGGGTGCTCGCCATGGCCGGGTACCCCGCGCCCACGCTCGTGGAGGCGCAGATCGAGCCTGACGGCCGCTTCCCCACCGTCGCCTTCCCCAACCCGGAGGAGCCGGGCGCGATGGACCTCGCCTTCGAGACCGCGCGCACCTCGGACGCCGAGCTCGTCATCGCCAACGATCCGGATGCCGACCGCCTTGCCGTCGCCATCCCCGACGCCGACGCGGAGGGCGGCTGGCGCCGGCTCAGCGGCAACGAGATCGGGCTGCTGCTCGGGTGGCGGGCCGCCCGGGAAGCAGCCGCCGCCCGCGACGGCTCAGCGGACAAGGTCGCAGCCGGCGACGGCGGAGCCGGCCACGACTCGTCGGACGGCTCGTCGCACGGCGCCCCCGACGCGGATGCCGGCTCCCCGGCATCCCTCGCCTGCTCGCTCGTGTCGTCGCCCGGGCTCCAGGCGGTCGCCGAGCACTACGGTCTCGCCTTCCACTCCACCCTTACGGGCTTCAAGTGGATCTCGCGGGCGCCGGGCATCGTCTTCGGCTTCGAGGAGGCCCTCGGCTACCTCGTGAACCCCCGCACCGTCCGCGACAAAGACGGCATCTCCGCCGCCGTGGCGATGCTCGGCATGGCCGCCGAGGCACGGGGGCAGGGGCGCACGGTCGCCGACCTGCTGCAGGAGTTCCGCGACACCTTCGGCGCGTTCGCGAGCGACCAGATCTCGATCCGGGTCAGCGACGTGGGCGAGATCGCCGGGATCATGGCATCCCTGCGCGCTCACCCGCCCACGACCGTCGGCGGTGTCGCGGTCGCGCGGATCGACGACCTGCTCGCCGGTGTCGACGATCTGCCCCCGGGCGATGTGCTGCGCCTCTGGCTCGACGGCGGATCGCGCCTCATCGTGCGCCCGAGCGGCACGGAACCGAAGCTCAAGCTGTACCTGGACGTGCGCGGCTCCTCGGCCAAGAAGGCCCGCCGCCGCCTCGAGGCGCTGCGCGCGGGCGCGGAGGAATTGCTGGCCGCGGTGCGCTGACAGGGGCGGGCGACGTCGCTGCGGCGAGGCTCCTTCGACGTCGTAGCGCGGGGGCGTGCGAGTCTGCGGCGGGACTCCGGCGGCGTTGTCGGAGCACGGGAGCGTCCGAGACGGCGGCGGGGCTCCTGCGCCGTCGGAGCGCGGGAGCCTCCAAGACGGCGGCGGGGCTCCGGCACCGTCGTCGGAGCGCGGCCGCGTCCGAGTCGGCGTCGCCGCCTTCGTCGTGGCGGAGCGGCCTCGCCGGGTCTCGATCCCGTCAGCGCTGTACGAGCGGGCGGGCCGCGCCGACGGCCTGTCCGAACCTCTCCTGGCGACTCATGCCCAGGCGCGTGCGGGCGTGATGCAAGTGCGATTCGACCGTACGCACCGACAGACCGAGACGACGGGCGATCTGCGCGTTCGTCGCGCCCGTCATGGCGAGATCGACCACCTGCCGTTCGCGTGAGGTCAGCAGATCGAGCGTGGGCTGAGCGTCGACGCGGGCGGCCTCGTGCAAGTCGGCGACGAACGCGCGCACGGGTGCGAGATCGAACCTCTCGGCCAGCGCCACCGCGCGCTCCCGGACCTCCGACACAGGAACACCGGCGTCCACCATGATCTGCAGGAGCGCGGGCAGGAGGACCGGCATCCGCCGTTCGGCCAGAGAGATCGCGCGGGACGCCCGCGCCGCAGCGGCATCCGGCCGGCCGTTGGCCACCTCGAACCGCGCGCACACCGTTTCGCGCAGTACCGGGAACGCGCCGCACGCCCGTCCCGTCGAGGCAGCGTCGATGCGCTCGAGCGCTTCGGCCGCGTGTACGAGATCGCCCCGGGTGATGAAGGCGACGGCGCGGATGGCGTCGAACCAGATGCGGAACGACTCCGGCGGGGCGATGCGCGGGATCTGGAGGCTGGCGAAGGCGACGTCGGGCCGCATCCGCAGAAGCTGCACCGACGCGTCCAGAAGGGCGAGGACGGCGACCTCGTCCTGACGGTCGGCCCACCGCGCCGACAGGAGGCGGCGCCTGGTCGCACCTTCGATGACGACGAGATCTTCACCGATCATCACCATCGTGTAGGCGTGCAGCAGGAACAGCGTGAGGTCGGACTCGACCTCCCACCCGTGCGTCTCCTGCCGACCGCGCAGCAGGGCCCGCGCGCGGGCGGCCTCACCGCGCGCCGCGGCGAGCGCAGCCTGGAGCGCGTCGTCGACGACGGCCGCGTCGGGCCGTCCCGCATCGACGGGCTGCGGCGACGGCGCCCTCTCAGCGAACGAGGCACCGTTGGGCAGCGACAGCATCGCCACCGCCTGCTCGACGCGGATGCGCCAGTCGCCATCGTCGGGCGCCCAGCTCGCCAGCGCCCGCAGACGGTCGCGGGCCGCTTCGGACCCCGCGCACGTCGCGCACAGCGTCCGGACGTACACGTGCAGGGCCAACTCGCGCTCGGCCGCCGACGCGGGCTCGGGAAGAGTGCGCAGCAGGAGCTCGGCCTCGGCGTAGTCCTCGAGGGCGATACGCGTGAGAATGAGCGCCGCCGATGCGCGCAGGTCGGGGCCGTTGTCGAGGACGCGGGCGATCACCGACAGGGAGTCGCGCGGCACGCCCGATCGCGCGAGTGTGAGCGCCGCGCGCGGCAGCACCGCCGCCAAAGGCTCGGCGAGGGGTCCGACCACCTCGACCGTCCCGGCGAAACGCGCGCAGAACACCTCTTCGGCGGGGGTCAGCACATCGCCGTGCCGGAGGAGATCGAGGAGGCGGTGGGCGATGTCGCGACGCTCGTCGAGGTGCTCTTCGCGCGGCGCGGAGTCGTGGACGACCCGGGCCAGCAGCGGACTCACGGCGGCCGACCCCGCCTCGACCGAGGCCACGACGAGGTTCCCGTCGTGGAGGCGCGCGAGCACGTCGGCGGGCACGACCGATCCGATGTGACGCAGTGGAATGGCGCCGAGCTCGAAGACGATGCCCAGCAGACGGCGGTCGCGCGCGTCCAGCGGTGCCAGCATCCGCGTCAGGGATGCCACGAGGCCACCGGGCAGCAGATCGGCGAACGGCTCGATCGGGCACACCGCGTGCATCCGCCCGCGGGCCGCGGCGACCTCGATCAGCTCGCCGACGAGCCCGGGGCTTCCCCCACTGAGGTGGTGCAGCGCCATCATCCACGCGTCGTCCGCGGGTCCGACCCCGTGCCGGCTCTCCCTCAGCGCGTTCGCCAGGGCGGCCGTCTCAGCGAGAGCGAGCGGCCCCACGGCGATGTTCAATCGGTCGGCGTCCTCGACCAGCGGTCGCAGCAGCTCCCAGCGGTGGATCGAGCCGCGGGCGACCTCGTGCCGGGGAGCGAGGGCCGCCAGGAGCACGGCACTCGATGCGCCCAGGGCGTCGATGAGCGCGGCCGCCCCGGCATCCGGAAGCAAGTCGATGTCATCGACGACGAGGACTCCGGCGCGAAACTCGACCTCCGCGACCACGTCGGCGACATCGTCCGCACCGATGAGGGCGCGCCGATCGGACATCCCCGAGCGCACCGTCACGACGCCCGCCCGTGTCTCGATGACGAACGTCGGCCGCGACTGCGCCTCGGCGATCGCCGCCAGCAGGCGTGAGCGACCGCTCCGCGCCGGCCCCGTCAGCAGAACGCCGCGTTTCGCGCGCAACGCCTCCGCCGCGATGGATTTCTCCCGCGCGCGCCCCATCAGTGGTCGACCTGCACCCATGCGGTGTCTCCCTGCACTCCCCCGCGTCCACGGACGCGGCCCCGAATCGTTCCTACACCGAACTCGGTGTCGGTTCCGAGCTTTCGACGGGGAATCAGTAGTCAATGAGACATACGGAGCCGAAAGAAGAACCCTAAGTAGTCCGATTCCGTACGGGGCACGGATGCTTCCGCCCGATCGCGCGCCTACTTTCACCTTGCACCGCACCATCCGGCCCGCGGTGGGCCCGAAGGTGTGCGGCCATCCAGGAAGCAGGCATCCATGACCATTCGTCCACACACCTCTGCTCGAACGGGGAGGGCCGTGCGAGCCGTCGGGGCCACCGTCGCCGTCGCAGCCCTCCTCCTCCCCGCCACGGCGGCGCACGCCGCCCCGGTGGACGTCGTATCGCAGGGCACGGGCCGTCTCGTTCAGACGTCCCTCCTCGGCACCGACATCCTCGACACCGTCGTCGCCCTCCGCGGCGCGAACGCCGTCAACACCGACGCCTCGGGCGACGTCATCGTCGACCAGCCCCTCGACGCCGAGGCCCTCGCGGGTCTCGTCGCACTGCAGGCGGGTTCGACGAACCTCTTCGGCGACAACGGCATCATCCAGCTCGGCGCGGTGGGTCAGTACGCTCGCGCGAACGACGACGGCAGCTCGTCGGCGTTCTCGGGCGCGGTCTCGGCGGCACCGAGCCTCATCGGCGTCGGCACCGTCACGCCCTCCAGCGTCGGCGACCCCTCGGCGGAGAACACGGGCAGCATCACGGTCGGAGGCGCCGACGCCCTGGCGGGGCTGCAGGTGAACATCGGAACGCTCGCGGCATCCGCCACCCAAACGACCGACGGCACGCAGAGCGGGCAATACGTCGTCGCCGACGTCGGCGTCGTCGTCAACGGCACCCTCGTCTCGGGCGTGCTGAACACCCTCAACCCCGCGATCAACACGCTGCTGACCGCGGCCGCCGTCGCCGGTCTCGACCTGGACAACCCGTTCGCCTCCGGCACCATCACGCTGACCGAAGACGACCTGCTGGCGGCGGCGGGGGTCGCCGACATCAATGCTCTCCCGCCCGGCACCGACCTGCTCTCGTTCGTGCCCGCAGCCGTGGTCACGCAGATCTCCGACGGTGTCAACGGGATCCTGGATGCCGTCCAGGACCGCGTCGACGAGCTGGGTCTGGCCGGTCTCGTCCTCGGCACCGCACTCGGTGCCGCGGAAGCCGTCATCAACCCGGTGCTCGACGGCCTGGTCGACAGCCTCCAGGGCCCGCTCGGCGCGGCGATCACCGCGCTCGCGCAGCTGCAGGTCAACGTGCAGTCGACGGACAGCGGAACCTTCACCCAGACGGCGCTGCGGGTCGGCCTCGGCACGGCGGGCGCTATCGCGATCGTCGACCTGGCCACCGCGTCGGTCGGCCCCAACGCCGGTCAGCTGGCCGTGCCCGTGGCAGGTCCCGAATCGCTGGCTCTCGCCGGAGGAGGATTCGGTCTCGCAGCCGTCATCGTCGCCGCCGTGCTGCTGCGACGTCGCAGCCAGCACGTGGCCACACCGGCCCAGGGCTGATCACGTGTACCGCAACGGTGCGATGGGCGGCGGCGCCGTCGGCATCCTCGCGGTCACCGGCTACGCGGCCCCGACGGCGACACTCGCCGTCGTCGGGGTCGGCGCAGCAGTGATCGGCGGACTGCTCGCCTGGCGCTCGCGGCGTCTTCGGTCACAGGATGCCGTCGACCTGGCATCCGGAGAGGACACCCCCCGCTCGTGAACGCGCTCGAGTTCCTCTTCTCGCTCTCCTTCGTCTTCCTGGTGATGTTCCTCACCTACACGGCGCTGATCGTCGTCCCCTTCGTGCGCCGTCGCGGCGCCGTCGAGGGCGATCCCGCGGGGTTCGAGTGGCACGCGTTCATCCCCTGTCGAGACGAAGCGGCGGTGATCGCCGAGACGATCAGGAGGACTCGCGAGCGCTTTCCGACGGTTCATCTGTGGATCATCGACGACGCCAGCACCGACGGCACGGGCGACATCGTCGCCGGCTTCGCCGACGCGGATCCCCTGGTGCACGCCGTGATCCGACGGCTTCCCGATGCCCGCACGGGCAAGGGGGCCGCCCTGAACGCCGCGTACGTCCGGTTAGCGGAGTGGCGGGAACTGCGCGGTGACCGCGGCGTCGAGGACGACCACACGATCGTGATCGTCCTCGACGCCGACGGGTCGCTCGCCGAGAACGCCCTCCGTCAGGCGGCCGGCCCCGCGGCGTTCGGCTCGCCCGACGTGGGAGCGACCCAGGTGGCCGTGCGCATGAGCAACCGAGACGACCCCGCCCCGGCCGCGGGGAAGAGCGGGTTCGGTCAGGCCTGGGCGCGGTATCTCATCCGCATGCAGGACATCGAATTCCGCACGACCATCGCGGCGATGCAGGTGCTTCGCATGCGGACGGTGTCGGTGGGGCTCGGCGGCAACGGGCAGTTCACCCGACTCAGCGCCCTGCGCGCCGCCTCCGCCGTGGAAGGCGTGCCCTGGGGCGACGCTCTGCTGGAGGACTACGAGGTGGGCCTTCGCATCATGCTCGCCGGCTACCGCACCGTGTACGCCCACGACACGTGGGTGTCGCAGGAGGCGCTGCCCTCCGCACGACGCCTGCTCACCCAGCGCACCCGCTGGTGCCAGGGCGGCCTGCAGTGCGCTCGCTACCTGCCCAAGATCTACGCGTCCCGCACCTTCACCAACGCGGGGGCGTTGGAGGCGGCGTATTTCCTCGCCATCCCGTACATCCAGCTGATCGGGTTCGTGCTGTGGCCCACGGTCACCATCGCCATGGTCGTGTCCGGCGCGCTGTCGCCGGGCGGTCTGTTCGGCTGGCTGGCCGGCGCCACCTGGATCATCCCGCTGTGGATCCTCACCGGCATCCTCCCCTTCGCCCTCTGGCCGCTCGTGTACGTCACGCGCGAGGAACGGCATCCCCTCTGGCGTGCGGGGCTCTGGGGCCTGGGGTACTGGCTGTACATGTACCAGAGCTACATCTGCGTCGTGCGCGCCTTCGGCCGCATGATGACCGGGCGCCGGGGTTGGACCAAGACCCGCCGCAACGCCGAGGCCGGACGCCTGCTGCTGGCGGTGGAATCGTGAGCGTCGCTGTCACGCCGTTGCGGGCCCGCGGCGATCGGGCGAGCGCCCGTGATCGACGCGTCAGGATCGCCCGCCTGGCCACCGCGGGGGCGCTGGCGATCGCCGCGGCGGCCCTCATCGCGACGGAGGCGACGACACGCGCCGCCGAGGCGATCCTCGCGCGGGAGTTCATCGGCCTCGTCGCCCCCGGCCGCGCGGTCGCCGCCGGTCCCATCGTGTGGTTCGGCATCGGCACCCCGGAGGTCACGGGCCTGGTGATCACCACCATGTGCTCGACCACCGTGCTCGCGGTTCCGCTGCTGCTGCTAGCCGTGGCGATTACGGGCATCACCCGCGCTCCGACCGGCCGCGTCGGGATCGGGCTTCTCGTCGGACTCGGCATCGCGGTGTTCTGCAACATGGTCCGTTTCGCCTCCGCCGCCTGGGCGTACGGCGTGTACGGCCGTGAGGGGTTCGACCTCGTGCACCGCTACGTCGGGTCGTTGTTCGTCATCGTCGGCTTCGTCCTGGCGATCGTGCTGCTGCTGCGCATCTCGCTGCGCGAGTCGGGCCCGCGTCGGGCGGCCGCTCGTCCGACCGAGCCTTGGGCGACCGCTCCCCTCCCGGCTGCATCCCGCATACACGAATCCCGCCCGAACGAGGAGAGCAGCTGATGACCCCTCCCTGGATCGACGTCGTATACGGCACACGGCCAGAGGCGATCAAGTGCGCCCCACTCGTCGCCGAACTGCAGCGACGCGACGGCATCCGCACGACCGTCACCGTCACCGGCCAGCACCGCGAGATGGTCGCCGAGATCAACGCGTCGTTCGGCATCCGCCCCGACGCCGACCTCGACGTGTTCCGCCGCGGCGCCGCCCTCGCCGAGACGACATCGACGATCTTCGCCGCCCTCTCGGCCCGCTGGGCGAACGGAGCACCGGATGCCGTGGTGGTGCAGGGCGACACCGCCAGTGCCGCGCTCGCGGCGGTCGCGGCCTATTACGCCGGCGCCCGCGTCATCCATCTCGAAGCGGGCCTGCGATCGGGCGATCTGCGCTCCCCCTTCCCGGAGGAGGGCAACCGCCGCCTGATCGCCCCGCTGGCATCGCTCCATCTGGCACCGACGGAGGCCGCGCAGCGGAACCTGCTGTCCGAGGGCATCCGCCCCGACGACATCGTCGTCACGGGCAACACCGGCATCGATGCCCTGCACCGCCAGAAGACGCACCCGCAGCGCTTCGACGACCCCGCGATGGAGGAGATCGCCGTGGGCGCGGAACGCGTCGTGCTGGTCACGGTGCACCGGCGCGAGTCGTGGGGCGGGCCGCTCGCGCGTATCGCCTCGGGCGTCGCCGAGGTCGTCTCCGCGCGTCCCGACGTGGTGGCGGTGCTCCCCCTGCACCCCAATCCGCAGGTGCGCGCCGAGGTGCGCGCGGCCGTCGGTGGGACGGAGCGGGTCGTGCTGTGCGAGCCCCTCCCCTACGCGCAGTTCGGGCGGATGCTGGCGCGGGCCTACTGCACCGTGACCGATTCGGGCGGGGTACAGGAGGAGGCGCCGGCGCTCGGCGTCCCGGCCCTCGTGGTGCGCGAGACCACCGAGCGCGGCGAGGGCGTCGCCGCGGGGGCGGCGCGGCTGATCGGCACGCGCCGCGAGGCGGTCGTGGCGGAGCTCTCCGGCCTGCTCGACGACCCGTCCCTGCACGCCCGGATGTCGCGAGCGCAGAACCTCTACGGCGACGGTCGCGCCGCGCCGCGGGCGGTCGACGCGATCGAAAGGCTGCTGGGGGTGTCGTCGCGGGTCGCGCCGCAACTCGCCGGCGTCGGCTTGTAGTCCGGGGCGTCGTTGCAGCGGTGCGCGGCGGTGCGTCGTGCGGTCACCGGGCGTCGTGCGGTCACCGGGCGTCGTGCGGTCACGTCGAAACCGAAAGCAGCGTCTCGACGGGGCACGTAATGTGCAACGGGGCGTCCGATAATCGCCCCACTGCACATTCTCGACCCCAGTGACGCTCGCGGCATCCTTCCTCCCCCGCACCGATCGAGCCCGATTCGTCCACGGGAACCGCGCGAGCCGCAATGACCGGAGGGGGCTTGGCGTCATCGTGGACGGATGCCGACGGAACTCACGCTGCCGCTCATCCGCCGCACCCAGCTCGACGATCTCGGATGGGGTTCCCGACGCGTGCGCCGCGAACTCGACGCGGGGAACCTCGCCGTCGTCCGGCGTGGCGTGTACGCCCGCGCAGCCGACCTCGTGCGGCTCACCAGCACGGAGCAGAAGATCGTGCTGCGTGCTCGTGCGCTCGCGCTCGTCAGTCGTTCGCAGCCCACATTCTGCGGCATGACCGCTGCTGCGATACAGGGACTCCCCTGCGTGCGAGACGACGGAAGGCTCCACGTGCTCACCGCAGAGGATCGCCCCGGCGCGGCCGCGGACGTCGTGCGGCATCGCGACCTCCACGAGCGGAGCGCGGAAGAAGTGAACGGCCTACTGTGCACGCCCCTTGCCCGGACGGTCGCCGATGTCGCGAGGAACGATGCTCGGGACGCCGCGCTCAGCGTCGCCGACGCAGCGCTCAGGCGATACGCGTTCGAGCCGCCAGGAGCCTACGACGTGGAGGCCGCGTCGCGGTTTCGACAGGACGCCCTCGACTGGACGGCGCGGGCGACCCGGAACCGACGCACGGCGGAGCGGATCCTCCACCTCGCAGACGGTCGCGCCCAGCTCCCGGGCGAGAGCGTCAGCCGCTTGCGACTGCTCGATCTCGGCTTCGCCTCACCGTCTCTTCAGGTTCCCGTGGCCGCGCCGCACGGCGCGACGTTCTGGATCGACTTCGGGTTGGACGACGTGGGAGCGTGGGGAGAATTCGACGGGAAGGCGAAGTACCGGGATCTCGCCGAGGCGGCCGGCCAATCGGCGTTCGAGGTCGTCGATCGCGAGAAGCAGCGGGAGGACTGGATTCGCGGCACGACGAACAGGCGCTTCGCCCGATGGGGCTGGGACGACCTCCGCGACGCCGCCACCCTCGGCCGGCGCCTCCGCGCGTTCGGAATCGAGCCCCCGCGCTGATGGCGCCCACTCCGCTCCGCCCCCACGCCCGCATCGACGGCGTCCGCTCAACGCCGCGCCCGCTCGACGCCACCGCCGCGCCAGCGCCGCGATCCGCGGCCTCCGCCGACGACCCCACACCCGGGCTCCCCTTGCCGGAGCCGCCAATCACGGCATCCGCCGACGACCCCACACCGGGGCGCCGAATGTGCACCGCGGCGTCCAGAACCCGCCCCGCTGCACATTTCACGCCCCGAAGCGCAATCTCCGCCCCGATGCCCAGCCCGCGTCAACCGCGCCCGCTCAGCGCCGCGCCGCTCGACGCCCCGCCCGCTCGACACCACCGCCGCGCCGGCGCCTCAATTCTCCGCATCCGCATCCGCCAACGACCCCGCACCGGGGCACCAAATGTGCACCGGGGCGTCCAGAACTCGCCCCGCTGCACATTTCACGCCCCGAAGCGCAATCTCCGCCCCGACGCCGCGCCCGCGTCGACCACGCCCGCCCGGCGCCACACCCGCGTCCATCGAGCCCACTCGGCGCCGCGATCCGCGGCATCCGCCCGCGACCCCGCACTGGGGCGCCGAATGTGCACTGGGGCGTGCGACACCCGCCCCGTTGCACATTTCACGCCCCGCGAAGCAAACCCCGCCCGCGAAGCAAGCCCCCGCCCCGCCCATCCGGCGACAGCGGGGCGAACACCCGCGCAGCCGGCGTCAGCCGTCGATCACCGCGACCAGCTCATCCAGGAACGCCGGGAACGACGTCGCCCGGCGGACGATCCGTTGCACGCTGTCGCGCTCGCTGAACACCTCGACGAACTGTTCGAACACCGTCTGGAAGGCCTCGCGGTCGGTCTCGCTGAAGGCCACGAGCGCCACCACCTGCACGCGTCCCTCGCCCCACGTGATTGAGGGATCGGCGATGCCGATCGCGATGCGCGTCTTGGTCGCGGTCATTCCCATCGCGTGCGGCACGGCGAGCGCGTCGGTGAACGCCGTGGACGAGATCGACTCACGCTCCACCGCTCGCGCCACGTAGGCCTCGTCGATGACGCCCTGCTCGACCAGCAGCCCGCCCAGACGCCGGATGACGCCGGCCTCGCCGTCGGTGGCATCCAGTCCCCGCACGAACGCCTCGGGCGCGAAGTAGCGCTCGAGTTCGGCTCGCAGACGCGCCAGGCGTCGCCCGCGGCGGATGCGGCCGGCCGCGGCCTGTACCCGCTCGACGTCGGCGTCGGTGAGGAACGGCTGGATCCGCACGAAGCGGTCGCCCGGGCGCGGCGGGTCGATCGTGGTGAGGACGAGGTCGGTGTCGATGGCATCCCAGGCAGGGTCGATGCGCGTCTCGACGCCCACGACCTCGATCGCCTGCCCGAGCGAGCGGTCCACGCTCGAGCGCAGCAGTTCCTGCATCTCGTAGTACCCGGGGCACACGATGGTCGCCGTCAGCAGCTGGTCGGCCCGGCGACTGCGTTCGAGCCGCCCGCCGACGTGCATGGCGATATAGGCGATCTCGTCGTCGAGGATCGGGATGCCGAGGCCGTCCTGCAGCCCCTTGGCGATGTAGACGGCGACCTCGAAGATCATCGGATACGTCGACTTGAGTGATCGCGTGAGTGGATTGCGCGACCACGCCTGCTCCCGCGCCCGCGCGAGGAGGTTCTGCACGTGCAACGCCAGGCGCAGGATGAAGTCGTCGTGGGCGATGTCGACGAGGAACTCGGATGCCGCGTTCTCGACGACCCGGCGCACGGCGACCTCCACCGTCGGGTCGAGGCGCGCGCGCACGTCGTCGCCGCCCGGGGAGCCGGGGGCGACGATGCGGGTGAGCACGAGGGTGGCGAGGTGGCGCAGGTCACCGGAGCCGAGCTGCACGCCGATGTGTTTGAGGGTGAGGCGGTCGAGCAGCGTCACGACGGCCGCCGCGGCGTCGGAGGAGTCGCCGCCCGGAGAGCCGAGGGCGCGGTCGCGGGTGGTGCGGTCGGCGGCGATGGCGATGTGCATGACCACGTCGCCGATGCCGATCTCGTTGACGTAGTAGCCCAGGGCCCCGAGTTCGGCCACCAGCTCGGCCTTGAACGGCCCGAAGGCGCGTGCGCCGACCGAGCGCTCCCCGAGCGTCCGCCGCAACGCATCGAGGTCGAACAGGCCGGCATCCATCTCGTCGTGCGCGAGCTTGGACAGCAGGCGCCGTTGTGCGACCTCGGTCCCCCGCAGGCGGGCGGTGGATGCCGAACGCTCGAGCGTCAGCTCGGTCCCGCCGAGCAGTCCCCGCACGCGCGACAGGTCGGCCTCGAGGGTGGCGGGGCTGACGTGCAGCGAGTCGGCGGTGTCGAACACGTCGATGCCGTCGGCGGCATCGAGCAGACGGCGCACGAGCGTGTGCAGGCGGTCGCGCGGGGTGCCCGCGTCGGACCCGGTGATGGTGCGCAGGGCGGCGGCCGCGTTGCTTCCGGCGCGATACCCCTGCGGACCCGATTCGATCGCCGCGCCCCCGGGGACGCGGGCGTTGACGGCCGTGACGTAGGAGCGGACGCTGCGCGGAGTCACCCCGAGAGCGTCGGCGAGCGACGCCGCCGTCGACCACTCCGCATCGCGCAGCAGAAGTGCCACGAGGCGGTCTTGGCGAGTCTTCGTCGTCACGATCCGTCCTCCGCACCGCCCCGGCGGGCCGCGTCCCCTCCATCCAACCACGCGTGCGCCACAGCGGGGCGGGGCCCGCCCCGCCCGTCACGACCGCGCGCGCCCGCGGCGCGGAAGGAAACCGTCGTCGCGATCGCACGCGCGCCCGCGGCGCGGGACGAGACCCGTCGTCGCGCTCGCGCGTGCGCGGCACCTCACCGCGCGGTGCGCCGGAACAGATCGCGATCCCCATCCCTATTCCGGGGGGTGGGAAACGAACCTGGTTGTCGGCTGGGAACGAGGTGCAGACAATCGTGAGGGAGAAAGGCCGGTCGATGAGGATCCTCGTGGTGTGTGGAGCGGGTGCGTCAAGCACGTTCGTCGCGCAGCGCGTGCGCCGTGCTGCACTCGAACGCGGACTCGACCACTCCGCGTCGGCGGGAACGTCGCGTTCTCTGCCGATCGACCTCGACACCGCCGACATCGTGCTCGTGGGGCCCCACCTCGCCGCCGACATCGACCGCATCCGAGACGCCGCCGCGGCTCGGAGCGTCACCGTCGTCCTGCTCCCCGACGACGTCTTCGCCGACGTCACCGGCACCCGAACCCTCGCCCTGGTCGAAGAGGCGCTGCGCGTCCGCCAGCCCGCGGACACGATCTGAGATCGACGGAAAGGACCCCATGCCGCACCTGACCCGCACCGTCCGCATCGGATCGTCGCACGGCCTGCACGCCCGTCCGGCGAAGCTCTTCGCGCAGGCGGCCAAGCAGTCCGGCATCCCCGTGACCATCGCGAAGGACGCGGGTAAGCCGATCAACGCGGCCAGCATCCTCGGCATCATCGCCCTGGGCCTAGAGTACGGCGACTACGTCACCCTCACCGCCGACGGCGCGAACGCCGAAGCCACGATCGACCGCCTCAGCGAACTGCTGACCACCGACCACGACGCCGAGTAAAGGAAGCACAGGAACATGACGGAACTCCGTGGAGTCGGAATCGGACTGGGCGTCGCCCAGGGACCTATCGCGCGCATGGCGGAGCCCCTGCCCGCGCCGAAGGACGCCAAGAGCGACCTCCCGGTCGAGGCCGAGACGGCGCGCGTGCGCGAGGCCGTCGCCGCCGTCGCCCGTGAGCTCGAGGCCCGCGGGGCCCAGGCCGGCGGTGCCGCGCGCGACGTGCTCGAAGCGCAGGCGATGATCGCCGAGGACCCGACCCTCGAAGCCGAGGTCGACAGCCGCCTCGCGAGTGGCAAGACCGGCGAGTTCGCCGTGCACGACGCCTTCGCCTCCTTCCGCGAGCAGTTGGTCGCCCTGGGCGGTTACCTCGGCGAGCGCGCCGCCGACCTCGACGATGTCGCCCAGCGTGTGATCGCACGCCTCCGCGGCGTCGCCGCCCCCGGCATCCCCGATCCCGGCCACCCGTTCGTGCTGGTCGCGAAAGACCTCGCCCCCGCCGACACCGCGCTGCTCGACCTCGACAAGGTGCTGGCCCTGGTCACCACCGAGGGCGGACCCACCTCGCACACCGCGATCCTCGCCCGCGAGAAGTCGATCGTCGCCGTCGTGGGCGCGAGCGGCGCCAAAGACCTCGTCGACGGGCAGTCCGTCATCGTGGACGCCGCCGCGGGCGTGGTCACCGTCGACCCGACCGACGACGAGAAGGCGCGCGCGCTCACCCGTGCCGCCTCGCGGGCCGCCGCGGCATCCGCCCCGATCACCGACGGCGCCCTCGCCGACGGCACGAAGGTCCCGCTGCTGGCGAACCTCGGTAAGCCGGGTGGCGCGTCGGAGGCCGTCGAGCTGGGCGCCGAGGGCGTGGGCCTCTTCCGCACCGAGTTCCTGTTCCTGAGCTCGAGCTCCGCCCCCACGGTCGAGGAGCAGCGCGCGGCGTACACCGAGCTGCTCGCCGCCTTCCCCGGCAAGAAGGTCGTCGTGCGCGTGCTCGACGCCGGCGCCGACAAGCCCCTCCCCTTCCTCAACGACGCGCACGAAGAGAACCCCGCGTTGGGCCTTCGCGGCCTCCGCGCCCTGCGTGCGAGCGAGGACATCCTGCGCGAGCAGCTGACGGCTCTCGCCGAAGCGGATGCCGCGACGCGGGCGTCCGAGGCCGGCCCCGCCGACCTGTGGGTCATGGCGCCCATGGTGTCGACGGTCGAGGAGACCCGCTACTTCACGGATCTGGCGAAGGACTACGGCCTGAAGACCACCGGCGTGATGGTCGAGGTGCCGTCCTCGGCGCTGCTGGCCGACCGCATCCTGCAGATCGCGGACTTCGCCTCGATCGGCACCAACGACCTGACGCAGTACACCCTCGCCGCCGACCGTCTGCTCGGTTCGGTCGCGTCGTTCCAGGACCCGTGGCATCCGGCCGTCCTCCGCCTCATCCGCGAGGTCGGGGCGGCGGGCCGCGCGAACGACAAGCCCGTCGGCATCTGCGGCGAGGCCGCGGCCGACCCGCTGCTCGCCGTCGTGCTCGTCGGCCTCGGCGCCACCACCCTGTCGATGGCCCCCACGGCCCTCGCCGACGTGCGCGCGAGCCTGCTCACCCACACTCTCGACGATGCCCGCCGCATCGCCGAGGCAGCCCTGGCCGCCGATGACGCGGCCTCAGCCCGTGAGGCGGCCCAGGCCGCCTCCTCGACCCCCGTCGCGGTGTAAGCCGCCCACCCCAACCGCGGCCCTGCCGCACCGCTAGTCAAGGAGACACAGCAATGACGACGACGTCAGCCACCAAGAAGCCGGGAGGAGCACGGATCGCCGTACAGCGATTCGGGACGTTCCTCTCCGGCATGATCATGCCGAACATCGCGGCATTCATCGCATGGGGTTTCATCACCATGCTCTTCATCCCCGCCGGCTTCTTCGGCGCCGACAGCCCCTTCGGAGCGGCATGGCACTGGGCGCCGGTCGCCGAGATCCTCGGCGGCGGCGGTGACGCCGCGGTCATCAACTGGCCCGGCGCCATGACCGCGCTCACCGCGACCGAAGACGGCACCACCTACCAGGGCTACGTGGGCCTGGTCAGCGTGATGATCACGTACCTGCTGCCGCTGCTCATCGCCAATACCGGTGGACGCATCGTCTACGGTGCGCGCGGTGGCGTGGTCGCGACGATCGCCGTGATGGGTGTCATCGTCGGCACCAACATCCCGATGTTCCTTGGCGCGATGATCATGGGCCCTCTCGCGGCGTGGATCACCAAGCAGATGGACAAGCTGTGGGACGGCAAGATCCGCCCCGGCTTCGAGATGCTCGTGAACAACTTCTCGGCCGGCATCCTCGGCATGGTCCTCGCGATCGTCGGCTTCTTCGCCTTCGGTCCGGTGTTCCTCGGCATCAGCACCGTCCTCGGCAGCATCGTGGCGTTCCTGGTGCAGTTCAACCTGCTGCCGGTGCTGTCGATCATCGTCGAGCCGGCCAAGGTGCTGTTCCTCAACAACGCGATCAACCACGGCGTGTTCACCCCCCTGGGTGTCGAGCAGGTCGCCGATACCGGCAAGTCGATCCTGTTCCTCATCGAGGCCAACCCCGGCCCCGGCCTGGGTCTCCTCCTGGCCTTCACCTTCTTCGGTGTGGGCGCGGCGAAGGCCTCGGCCCCCGGCGCCATCGTCATCCAGTTCCTCGGTGGCATCCACGAGATCTACTTCCCGTACGCCCTCGCCAAGCCCATGACGATCCTCGCCCTGATCGCCGGTGGCGCCTCGGGTGTGGCCACGAACATGATCTTCCAGGGCGGTCTGCTGTTCCCGGCCGCTCCCGGCAGCATCATCGCGGTGACAGCTGCCGCCGCCGGCGGCGGCGTTGCGAACGTGCTCGTCGTCCTGCTGTCGGTGGTCGTCGCCGCCGTCGTCACCTTCCTCGTGGCGGGCGTCATCCTGCGCGCCTCGCGCAAGCGCGACCAGGAGGCCGAGGGCGACAGCTTCGCCGCGGCCATCGACCAGACCGCGGCCAACAAGGGCAAGGAGTCGTCGACCCTCGGCGCCCTCCGCACGCGAGCTGGCGGTACGACCGGCGCCGGCACGACCGAGGCGGCCGACCGCGATGTCGACGGTGCCCTCGGCGGGCTCGGCGGCGCTGTGGCCACGAAGCAGCTGAACAACATCGTGTTCGCCTGCGACGCCGGTATGGGCTCGTCGGCGATGGGCGCGAGCGTCCTGCGCAACAAGATCAAGAAGGCGGGCATCGACGGCATCACGGTCACCAACCAGGCGATCGCGAACCTCGACGGCTCGGCCGACCTGGTCATCACGCAGAACCAGCTCACCGACCGCGCGAAGGCGCAGTCGCCCGACTCGGTGCACGTGTCGGTCGACAACTTCATGAACTCGCCGAAGTACGACGAGGTCGTGGAGATGGTCCGCGCGCAGCACGACGCGAAGTAACACCTACCACGGAGGGGCCGGCGCGCAAGCCCGGCCCCTCCGCCTTCCCGTCCGGCCCGTCATTTGCAAGGCTGGACAGCACGACGAGAAAGGCGAGAACCATGTCAGACGTCCTCCGCATCGAATCCGTCCGCATCCACCCCGGGAGCGCCAGCCGCGAGGAGGCGATGAAAGAGGCCGCCGACCTGCTGCAGGCCGCGGGCTCGGTCACCGCCGAGTACTTCTCCGCCATGCAGCAGCGTGAAGAGACCGTGTCGACGTACATGGGCAACGAGCTCGCGATCCCCCACGGCACCAACGAGACCAAGCAGGCCATCCTCACCTCGGGTCTGTCGGTCGTCCGCTACGACGGCGGCGTCGACTGGGGCGGCGAGCCGGTGACCTTCGTCGTCGGCATCGCCGGC
The DNA here is from genome assembly GCF_001424225.1 of Microbacterium sp. Leaf151. GTDB lineage: Bacteria > Actinomycetota > Actinomycetes > Actinomycetales > Microbacteriaceae > Microbacterium. The sequence goes on from NZ_LMOR01000004.1 coordinate 516,011, forward strand.
AAGGGCGACGAGCACCTCGAGATCCTGTCGCAGATCGCCATCCTCTTCTCCGAGGAGGACGATGTCGCGCGCCTCAAGGCCGCCTCCTCCCCCGATGAGCTCTACGAGGCCCTCTCCGGGTCCGTCAACGCATGAAGGCCGTCCACTTCGGCGCCGGCAACATCGGGCGCGGTTTCGTCGGCCTGCTGCTGCACGAGGGCGGGTACGATCTCGTCTTCTCCGACGTCTCGGCGGCCCTCGTCCAGGCCATCAACGACGTGTCGTCCTACACCGTGCACGAGGTGGGGGACGGCGGCGTCGACAAGCAGGTGACGGGCTTCCGCGCGATCGACAGCTCGGTGGATGCCGAGGCACTCGTCGACGAGATCGCCACGGCCGACGTGGTGACCACCGCGGTCGGCCCGACGATCCTGAAGTTCGTCGCCCCGCACATCGTCGCGGGTCTGGCACTTCGCGACCCCTCGCTCGCGCCGCTGCAGATCATGGCGTGCGAGAACGCGATCGGCGCCACCGACCAGCTGCGCGAGCACGTGGTCGCGCTGGCGGGCGAGTCGTGGGACGCCCTGGCATCCCGCGCCGTATTCGCCAACACCGCGGTGGACCGCATCGTGCCGGCGCAGGCGCAGGGCGGCGTCGACGTCACCGTCGAGCCGTTCTACGAGTGGGCCATCGAGCGCGCCCCGTTCGGCGACACCCCGCCGCACATCCCCGGTGCGCACTTCGTCGACGACCTCGAGCCCTACATCGAGCGCAAGCTCTTCACCGTCAACACCGGGCACGCCACCACGGCGTACTTCGGCGCGCAGGCGGGTATCGACCGCATCTCCGACGCCCTCGCCGACCCCGCGATCGCGGCCAAGGTCGAGGCGGCGCTCGAGGAGACCAGCGCCCTGCTGGTCGAGAAGCACGAGTTGGATGCGGGCGTGCAGGGCGAGTACCGCGCGACGATCCTGCGGCGCTTCCGCAACGCCGCCCTTCCCGACACGGTGTGGCGCGTGGGCCGTCAGCCCCTGCGCAAGCTCTCGCGCCACGAGCGGTTCGTCGGTCCCGCGGCCGAGGCCGTCGAACGGGGTCTTCCCGTCGATGCCCTCGTGGCGGCGATGGCCGCGGCTCTCGAGTTCTCGGATGCCGAGGACGCCCAGGCCGTCGAGCTGCAGCGCCTCCTGCGCGAGCTCGACGCCGAGGCGTTCACGGCCGAGGTGACCGGTCTCGACGCGGCGCACCCGTTGTCGGCCCGGATCGTCGCGGTCGTCGCGGCCCGCCAGGAAGCTCTGGCCGACTGAGCCGTACCCGGCAGGGACACCGCCGCCCGATGCGTCGCCGAGTGCGCCGCATCGGGCGGCTGTCGTTCGGCCCGTCCCCACCGTCGTCGGGTGGGATCGGAGCCCCGGCCGCAAGCCCGTCGCCGCGGCGGTCCCGGGGTTTACGCTCGGGACGTGACCGACCGTGAGCTCCCGTCCGCGACCCGCCCCCGTCGTCGTCGGTGGGTGCCGTGGGTCCTCGGCGGTATCGGGGCTCTCGTGGTACTCCTGGTCGGCGGCATCCTGATCTACACCCAAGTGGGCGTCATGGGCGCCGAGCCCGGCCCCCTCGCCCAGGCGGAACAAGACCCGGGGCTGACGATCAGCGACGACGGCGCCGGCATCGTCCTCTCCCCCACCACCGGGGCGACCGGCCAGGGTCTGGTGTTCATCCCGGGCGCGAAGGTCGAGGCCGAGGGCTACATCGCGACCCTCGCCGACACCGTCGTCGACGACGGCATCACGGTCGTCATCACCCGCCCGTGGCTGAACCTCGCGTTCTTCGATCCGCGGCCGCTGTCGACGTTCACCGACCTCGCCCCCGACGTCACCACGTGGGCGGTCGGCGGCCACTCCCTCGGCGGAGTCCGCGCGTGCCAGTTGGCCTCCGACGCCGACGCACTCGTGCTCTTCGCCTCGTATTGCGCGAACGACCTGTCGGCATCCGAGCTGCCGGTCCTGAGCCTCTCCGGCTCCGAGGACGGCCTCAGCACCCCGCAGAAGATCGCGGATGCCAAGGCACAGCTGCCGGCGTCGGCCACGTTCGTCGAGATCCCCGGCGCCTCGCACGCCTCCTTCGGCGCGTACGGCCCGCAGCCCGGCGACGGCACGCCGACTGCCGAGCCTGCAGAGGTGGACCGCGTCATCGCGGAAGAGCTGAGCGGGTTCCTGCCGCGCCCCTGACGCGCGCGGGTGGTCGCCCTGCGCCCGGGCCGGTGTGTGCCGCGTCGGCGGACCGGCGCTTTACGCCCGACCGGCCTAGGGCCGCGTAAACGAACGGGCACCCTGCGCCCCACCCGGCGTGCGGCCGCGTCGACGAACCGGCGCGGTCGCCCGTGGCACTGGCCGCCCGTCGGACGCGGCAAGCCTCGATGCGAAAAGCCTCGGCCGTACCCGACCAGGACGCGATCCCAGTAGTGCGCAATCAGTAGTCAGCTGAGTAGTCGTCGAATTGCCCCGATACCCGGCGGATTCATACGATTCAAATAGCCGGTCACCACCCTTTTCAATCGCACGGAATCGCACCGGGATCACGTCGACACGGCGCTCATCGTCGTGCGAAAGGCTCATGTTCTCGTCGCGCCGTCCCCCCGCGCGTCCCGCTCGGACGCGGGCCGCCTCCACCGCCATCGTCGCGGTCGTGGTGGCGATGCTTCTCGGGTCGAGTGTGACCGCGGCGAGCGCGAACCCGTCTCCCCCGGCCTCGCCGATGCCGACCGCATCCGCGCCGGCGGTGACGCCGACGCCTGCGGAGCAGGTGACCCCGACTCCCTCGGAGCAGGCGACCCCGTCGCCCGCCCCCAGCGAGCCGCCCGCTGACACCGTTCCCGAGCCGGTCGCCTCGACCCCTCCGACCGATGCCGACCCGGCCGACGACGCCGACGCTCCGGGCGCTCCGACCGACGAGCCGACGGCGGCGCCCGAGGTCGTCGACTCCCCGCCGGACGAGACGGTCGACGACCCCACCACGTCCGCCCGGATGCGCGCTCCCCCCGAGGCGCGCATCGGCATCCTGGCCGCAGGCGTTCCGGAGGCACCGGCCGAGGTCTGGACCGAGACCTTCGAGCAGGGCCTGAGCGCCACCGCGCCGACGGCCCTGACGGCCTACGCGAGCGGGCGGTACACGGCGTCGCCCGGGTGGTCCACACCCTCGAACTGCACCGGTGTGCTGGTGAACTTCTCAGCGACCTACCCGAACACGCAGTTCTGCCCGAGTCAGTCCCTGTTGAACATCCCCGTGTCGACGGCCTCCGCGCGAGAAGTCCGTCGCCTCGCCGATGTGCTCGGCCAGGTGGCCGCCGGTACCACCGGCTCGACCACGTCGACCGCACCGGCAAACGGTTCCACCTCCACCACGCGCACGAACCACGCGCTCGTCGACCTTCCCTATGCGGCGCTCACGGGCACAACCGTGGCGCAGAGCTCGAGCCCGATCGCCGTCAGCGCCGCCGGATCGCGCTATTACACGCTGCGCTTCGACGCCGCGGCCGCGCCCTGCAGCGCCAACGCACCTGCGCTCTCGCTCTCCCTGTTCTCGGGCGCCACGACGCTGCTGGCTCCATTCCCGACCGCCGTGAATCCCTGCGCGATCACGGGCAACGTCTTCTACACGTCCCCCGCACAAACGGCATCCGGCGGTCTCCTCGACCCCGCAATCGGTTCCTCCGCCCGCGCCGCGACCTTCACGGGCCCCTCGGCGGCACTCCTGACCCCCACGCAGATCGCCGCGGCCCAGGTGCGTGTGACCAACAGCACCACCGGCGTCGGCAGCGGGTTCGGCGTCGACAACCTGCGCGTGCTCGATGTGACCCCGAGCCTCGACTGGGCGTTCAGCCCGGCGAGCGTCCCCGTCGGGACGGCCTCGGCCCTCACCTACACGATCACCAACACCTCCGACCTCCTCGCCAAGAGCGACTGGACGTTCACCAACACCCTCCCCGCCGGTCTCACGGTCGCCCCGACGCCCGCCGTCGGCGGCACCTGCGCCCAGGTGACGGGGACGACGTTCGCCGTCACCGCCCTCGCCGGCTCCTCCAGCATCGCGGCGGTCGGGGGCGACCTGGCCGCCGCGGCCGCGTCGTGCACGATCACGGTGAACGTCGTGGCATCCGCCGAGGCCACCTTCACCAATGCCCCCTCCAACGTCGTCACCCCGCTGATCGCCCCCGACACCGCGACCCTGACCGTCACGCCCGCCTCGCGCCTCACCGTCCGCAAGAACCTGCCGGCGCGCCTCGCCTCCACCGACCAGTTCACCCTCTCGGTGCGCAGCGGCAGCACGGTCATCGCGTCGGCGACCACCACCGGCACCGCGACCGGGCTGCAGGCGGCGCAGGTGTCGCGGCAGATCGTCGAAGCCGGCGCCACGTACACGATCTCCGAGACACCCACCTCGGGTGTCGCGCTCGGGTACGCGAGCACCTACGAGTGCACGCGCGAGGGAACGGTCATCGCCGCGGGCAGCTCGCGCTCGGGTCCGCTCACCATGCCCCAGGACGACGGCGCCGAGGTCGTCTGCACCTTCACCAACACTCTGCAGCAACCGCGCCTGTTCTGCGACAGCGGGCTCTTCTACGGCCTGACCGCCAACGGCGCCCTCATCCAGGCCGACGGCGCGGTGGGCGGCCAGGCCACCGTCGGCTCGTGGAGCAACGTCACCGGAGCGAACTCGCTGGGCGTCGCCGCCGGCGGCACCGGGGCCTACGCCCTCAACAGATCGACGGATGCCGCGAACGTGCTCTCGATCCTGAAGTGGACGCCGACCGGCGGCTTCGAGACCCTCGCGAACTCGGCGTACACGACGACCGATCGCGCCGGCACGGTGATTCCCGGCAGCATCGTCGCCGGAGCCATCGATCTGGCCACCGGTCGCTACCTCTTCGGCAAGTACAACAACGGCTCTTTCTACGCGTGGAGCTTCACCGAATCGGCCCCCGCGGCATCCCGTTTCACCTACCTCGGCTCGTTCAGCGCGGGCTCCGCCCCCAACGGCAACGGCGACATGGCCTTCGACAACCGCGGCAACCTCTACGTGCTCGGGGCCGCCACGGTCAACAACGCCAGCAGCGCCGCGATCTTCACCGTGACCGCCGAGACCCTGGCCGGTGCCTCCGGCGGCACCCTCGCCGTCAGCACCTCGGCGACGCGGACCCTGAACGGCCTGGATGCCACGCCGGCCTTCGGCAGCGTGAACGGCATCGCCTTCTCGCCCCGCGGCACCGTCTACCTCTCGAGCTCCACCAGCACCTACGAGTTCGACCCGACCACCTGGACCCGGGTCGCGAGCACCCCCCGCATCGACTTCGCCTCCACCGACCTCGCCAGCTGCAACAGCCCCGGCACCATCACCGTGCAGAAGAACGTGGTCGGGCGGGCAGCCGGCGCCGACCAGTTCCAACTCACCCTCGCCGACGCGAACGGTGCCCTGGGCACGGCCACGACCGCCGGCACCGCGACCGGTCGGCAGGCCGCGCAGGTCGGCGCCTTCCCCGCCTCGATCGGGTCGACGCTGACGGTGTCCGAGACGATGGCGGCGGGTTCGACCTCGGCCATCGGGGTCTACACGGTCCGCCTCGAATGCTGGAGCGACGGCATCCGGATCGCGAACGCCGCAGCGACCAGCGCCGCGGTCACCATGCCCGACCGCTTCGGCGCCAACGTCGTGTGCACCTTCTTCAACTCCCCCAGTCCCGTGGCGTCGGTCACGGTGATCAAACGTGTGCTCGATCCGGCCACCGGCCAGTCGGCGCCCGCGGCCGGCTGGAGCCTGGGCGCCGCCGCGACAGCCACCGCCGGCAGCGCCACCGTGCTGCCCAGCGAAGCGCCGCGTCAGACGAGCGACGCCGCGGGAACGGCCGTCTGGAGCGTGCTGTTCGGCTCCGCCTCGTCCCGTGCCACGCTCACGGTCTCGGAGGTGCAGCAGACCCGCTTCACCTTCGTCAGCGGCACGTGCACGGTCAACGGCACCGTCGCGCCCGTCACCTTCACGACCGCGAGCGGGGTGGTCAGCGGCGGCATCGCCGGGGTCGGGCCGTCGGCGATCGTCGTGTGCACGCTCGTCAACCAACCGATCACCTCCCTCACCCTGGTGAAGGCCGTGTCGTCGGGCTCGGTCGCCGCCACCGACTGGACACTGTCGGCCACCGCCCCCACGGGCGCACTCGCCGGACCCACCGGTCGTACGGCGACCGCGGCGACGACGAACGTCCCGGTGTCACCGGCCCGCCCCTACCGGCTGGCCGAGACCGGCACGAACGCCGCCTACGTGCAGGTCGGTGCGTGGCGCTGCGTCGAGTCCACGGGTGCCGAGGTCGCCGTCACCGCCGCGAGCGACGTCACCCTGCGCACCGGCACCGCCGTCACCTGCACCGTCACGAACGCCACGGCGACCCTGACGCTGCTGAAAGACGTCACCGCCCCGAGCCCCGGCTTCGTGCCCGCCACCTGGACCGTGACGGCCGTTCCCGCCGCCCTGGCCGGCGCGACGCTTCCGACGCAGAGCCGAGTGGGCGCGGCGTACGACCCCGTCGCCGGCAACGCCGCGAGCACGTTCGAGGTGCGCCCGGGCCACGGCTACACGCTGTCGGAGGCGCCCACCGTGCCCGGGACGCGGCTGGCCTACACGACCCTCCGCCTCGAACGGCTCGACGGCTCCACGTGGACAGCCGTCACCGGACGCAGCGTCACCGCTCCCGCCGCCGGCCAGAGCGCGATCTACCGCTTCGTCAACGCCCCCGTCGTGGGCCCCGTCCTCCCCCTCACGGGCGGTGTCGGCGCCGACGCGTTCGTCATCGCCGGAGGCCTCCTGCTCGCCCTCACCGTCGTGGGCGCCGTGATCCATCGCAGACGCAGGGGAGGGAGCCTTCCGACGTGACCCCTCCCGTCGCGCGACGCCGCCGACGACACCACTTCCGCATCACCGATCACCTTCCGAGAGGAACCACCATGTCCATCCGCAAGAAAGCGGCAACCGTCCTGAGCGTCCTCGCGCTCGGGGCCCTCACCGCCGTCGGGGCCGTCGCTCCCGCATCGGCCGTGACGCTGCCGGGCAACATCGACTCGACCGTCAACCGCACCCTCACGCTGCACAAGCACGCGCTCGGACCCACGACGCCGCTGAACCCGACCTCGACGGGCCAGCAGCTGGCCACGCCGCCGGCCGACCCGCTGGCCGGAGCGCAGTTCACCGCGACGCTCGTGTCGGGCGTCGACCTGACCACGGCCGCCGGGTGGACGCAGGCGGCCTCGCTGACACCGGCCCAGGCTGCCCAGCGTCCCAACACGGTGAGCTTCGTGTCGTCGGTGTCCAACACCGCCGGTGTCGCGACGTTCTCGCCCGACCCGGCGCTGTACCCGACCGGCCTGCCCATCGGCGTGTACCTGATCACCGAGACCCAGCTGCCGGCCACCGCCACCAACCCGGCGGCGCCGTTCCTGGTGACGTTGCCGACGCCCACCGGCAGTGCGGGCTCGCCCGCCAACCAGTGGATCTACGACGTGCACGTCTATCCGAAGAACGCCGTCACCCAGCTCACCAAGACGCGCGTTCCCGCCCCGGCCGGATCCGTCGAGCAGCGCAACCCCGACCTCATCCGTTGGGCCATCGCTTCGTCGATCCCGACCCTCGCGACCGGTGACGCCATCGACGTGTTCACCCTCACCGACGTCCTGCCGTCGGAGCTGACGTACCTGACGGCTGCCACCGTTCCCGCGGGAGTCGCCCCCTCGAACGTCGTGGTCACGAATGCCGCCGGCGCCGCGCAGACGTTCACCGAGGGAACCGACTACACGATCACCAACACCGGGGGCACCCTGACCCTGGACTTCACCGCCGCCGGCCGCACGCGTCTCGCGGGCTTCCAGGGCGGAACCGTGACGTTCAATGTGCTGACGCGCGCGACGGCCATCCCGGCCAGCGGCGTGATCGTCAACACCGCTCGCGCGAACGTCAACGGTTCGACCGAGGAGGTCACCGGCAGCACGCCGATCGGCCAGCTCACCGTGTCGGCCTACACCACCTCGAACGGCTCCCGCGTGCCGCTCGCGGGGGCGGTCTACCAGGTGTTCCTGACGGAGCAGGATGCCATCAACGGCGCCAACCCGATCGTCATCAACGGCGAGACCACGTGGACGACCGGCGCGAACGGCAACGTGGTCGTGCCGATCATCACGCCCGGCAACTACTGGGTGCGCGAGACGGTGCCCCCGACGGGTTACCAGCTGCCCTCGCCCGACCGCGTGCTCACCGCGGTCGTCCCCGGCCCGACGTCGACGACCGCGCCCGTGCGCAACTACGTCGAGTTCGCGCACAACCAGGTGCCCGCGTTCGCCCTGCCCATCACCGGTGGCGACGGCGGCCTGTGGTTCGGCGTCGGTGGCGCGGCCCTGCTGACCGCCATGATCGGCGCGGCGTTCGTCGTGTCGCGTCGCCGCGCCCGCGCGGTGCAGGCACCCGCCTGAGGGATCACACGATGACGAGGGGGGCGACGGTGCGGCGGGATGCCGCGCCGTCGTCCCCCTCGCCCGCGCCGCTTCGGCGCGACCTCCGGCGTCCGAGATGGAGGCTCTCCCTCGTCTCCCTCGCTCTCGCGGTGGGCGCCCTCGCCGGGGTGGGCCTGCTGATGTACCCGACGGTGGCCGCCTGGTTCGCCCAGTACGTGCAGTCCCAGGTCATCGACGGGTACTCGAACCAGATCCGCGACCTCGGCGCCGACACGCTCGCCGACCAGCTCGACGCCGCCCGGGCCTACAACTCCCGCCTCATCGACGGCGGAGCCGAGATCGCCGCGAACGAACGCCTCCCCCTGGCCAACTCCCCCGACCAGACCAGCGACTACGCCGAGCAACTGCGATCGGATGCCGCGGGCCTCATGGCCCGGCTGAAGATCCCCGCCATCGACGTCGACCTGCCCGTCTACCACGGCACGAGCGAGCAGGTGCTGTACGAGGGGGTCGGTCATCTCGAGGGAACCGCGCTGCCGGTGGGCGGCGAGACGACGCACTCCGTGCTGACCGCTCACCGCGGTCTCGCGACGGCGGAGCTGTTCACCCATCTCGACCGGGTCGGCCTCGATGACACCTTCACCATCGAGGTCTTCGGCGAGGTGCTCGTCTACCGCGTCGTCGACACGCGCGTCGTCGAGCCCGAAGACACCGAATCCCTCGCCCCGGTGGTGGGCCGCGACCTGGTGACCCTCGTCACCTGCACCCCGCTGGGGGTGAACAGCCACCGCATCCTGGTGACGGGCGAGAGGGTGATCCCCACCCCCCAGTCCGAGCTCGACGGCGCGGGCGCCCGCCCCGACATCCCCACGTTCCCCTGGTGGATCTTCGTCCTCGCGGCCGCCCTCCTCGCCGCGTCCGTCTACGTCTGGTGGGCCGGTCGCCCTCCGCGGCGGCGGTGAACGCACGAGTGTCCAAGACACTCCGGATGCCAGGACTCGGCATCCGCGTGTCTTGGACACTCGGGGCGCGGGAGCGCGGGGGGCGCGCTACTCGCGGGACGGTTCGTCCCGGGCGGCGCGGGCCTTCTCGGCGGCCAGCTCCGCGCGGATCGACTCGGTGCGCACATCGGTCGGGCGCTCGCCCGACTCCCACAGGTGGTCGACCCCGGCCTGCGGGTGCCCCTCGGTGGCGGCGAGAGACGCCTCGAGCGCCCGCTCGAAACGGCTCTGCCGACGCTTGAGCCACAGACCCACGACCAGGAACACCGCCAGCAGCACGTACGCCGACGCGGCGAAGGGGTGCAGCACGAGATCGGCGACGTTGCCCTGGCTCAGCTGCAGCGCCTTGCGCAGCTGCTGCTCGCCCATGGGCCCCAGGATCAACCCCACGATGAGCGGCGCGATCGGAAAGCCGAAGCGCCGCATGAAGTACCCCAGCGCGCCGACGATCAGCAGGATGACGATGTCGAGCGTCGAGAAGCTCACCGCGTACGCGCCCAGCACCGCGAAGGTGAGGATGCCGGCGTAGAGGTAGGGCCGCGGGATCTGCAGCACCTTCACCCACAGTCCCGCCAGCGGCAGGTTCAGCACGATGAGCAGCACGTTGCCGATGTACAGGCTCGCGATCAGCGCCCACACCAGGTCGCCCTGGTTCTGGAACAGCTGCGGCCCGGGCTGGATGCCGTACGACTGGAAGGCCGTGATGATGATGGCCGCGGTGGCCGTCGTCGGCAGGCCCAGGGTGAGAAGAGGCACGAGTACGCCCGCCGCGGCGGCGTTGTTGGCCGCCTCGGGTCCGGCGACGCCCTCGATCGCTCCGCGCCCGAACTGTCCCTTGTTCTTCGACAGCTTCTTCTCGCTCGCGTACGACAGGAAGGTCGCCACGTCCGCGCCACCGGCGGGGATGGTGCCCACGGGGAAGCCGATGAAGGTGCCGCGCAGCCACGGCTTCCACGAGCGCCGCCAGTCCTCGCGCGTCATCCAGTTGCGCCAGCCCCGCGTGACCGGGATCACCGGGATCGGTCCGTGCCGCAGGCGCGCGGCGACGTAGAGGGTCTCGCCCACCGCGAACAGCCCGACGGCCACGAGCACGACGCTCACCCCGTCCGACAGCGCGAGCACGCCCATCGTGTACCGCGCCTGGCCGGTGGTCGCCTCGGTGCCGATGAGCCCGACGAGCAGGCCGATGCCGAGCGAGGCCAGTCCGCGGGCGGGCGAGGAGCCCAGCAACGCACCGACGGTGATGAAGGCCACCACGATGAGGGCGACGAAGTCGGCCGGTGAGAGGTTGACCGCGAATTGCGCGAGCAGTGGGGCGAAGAGGGTCAGCAGCACCGTGGCGATGGTGCCGGCCACGAACGAGCCGATCGCCGCCGTCGCCAGGGCCGCAGCCCCGCGACCGAGCTTGGCCATCTTGTTGCCCTCGATGGCGGTGATGACGGATGCCGATTCACCCGGGGTGTTGAGCAGGATGCTGGTGGTCGAGCCGCCATACATCCCGCCGTAGTAGATGCCCGCGAAGGTGATGATCGCCGCCGTCGGCGACAGCGTATAGGTCAGAGGCAGCAGCAGTGCCACGGTCATGGCCGGGCCGATACCCGGGAGCACCCCGACCGCGGTCCCGATGACCACGCCCAGCAGCGCGAACAGCAGGTACTCCGGCTGCAGCGCGGTGGCGAAGCCCTCCAGGAGGGAGTTCACAGAATCCATGTCGACGGTCTCCTAGCCGAACAGGGGTCCGGGGCCGTACCACCAGTCGAAGGCGGCCCCGCGAGGAAGGAAGAGGCCCAGGCCCTCTCCGAAGAGGAGCTGGGTGCCGATGCCGATGACGAGCCCGACGAGGAAGGCCACCCAGGGGCGCTTCGCCCCGAGCGTCCAGGCGACGCCGCCGAACAGGAGGGCCGCGACCATCCACCAGCCGAGCAGTTCGAGCAGCAGCAGGACGGCGACGAGGAGCGCGACGAGCTTGAGGATCGTCCACCAGTCGGTCTTGGCATCCGGGTCGATGTCTTCGCCTTCTTCGCGCGGCGCCACCTGGCCCCGGAGGGCCGAGATCACCAGCGCTGCACCGGAGCCGAGCAGGATCACCGCCACGGCGAAGGGGAACACCTGCGGGCCGATGGCCTGACCTGCGGGGACGCGGATGGCGAAGGCCCCGACCAGCGCGAAGACGCCGAGACCGAACACGACGGCCGCGAAGATCGCGTTGCCGATGCGCTCGGCGCCCCACCGGGGGCGGACGGTGTCCGCCCCCGGTGTCTCGGTGGTCGTCACGAGACCAACCCGATGTTCTTCAGCGTCCCCGACACGTCGACGATGTTCTCGTCGACGAACGAGGTGAATTCCTCACCCGTCAGGAAGGCGTCGGTCCAGCCGCGCTCCTCGAGCACGGTCTTCCACGCACCCGACTCGTGCATCTCGGTGACCAGGGCGGTGAGGCCCGCGGCATCCGCTTCGCTGATCCCGCCGGGGGCGAGCAGGCCGCGCCAGTTGGTGTAGACGACGTCGAAGCCCTCGGAGGTCATGGTGGGAACGTCGGGCAGCAGCGTCGCCGCCTCCTCGCTCGACACGGCGAGGGCGCGCAGGTCGCCCGACTCGACGTACTCGGCGAACTCCCCCACGCCCGAGATGCCGGCCGCGGCGTTGTTGCCGAGCAGCAGCGACACGGCCTCGCCGCCACCGGCGTTGGGCACGTAGTTGAGCTTCTCGGTGATGTCGGCGCCCGTGAGGCCGGCTTCCTCGAGCAGGAGACCCGCGAGGATGTGGTCGGCGCCGCCGGCGGAGCCACCGGTGATGGTGACACCCTGACCGTCGGCCACGACCGCGTCGATGAGGTCCTTCAGCGTCTGGAACTCGCTCGCGGCGGGCACGACGACGACGAGCGGCTCCTCGGTCAGGCGGGCGATGGGGGTGGTGTCCTCGATGCGGTTCTCGGCGGCGTTCGTCTCGACGGCGCCGACCATCACCAGACCCGTGACCATCAGGGTGTACGGGTCGCGCTCGTTCGCGAGCGAGGCGAGGCCGACGGTGCCGCCGGCGCCCCCGACGTTGCTGACCGCCGCGGTGCCGACCAGGCCGTCGCCGGTGAGCACATCCGAGACGGCGCGACCGGTCTGGTCCCAGCCGCCGCCCGGGTCGGCGGGGACGACGATGTTCACGGAGTCGATCGAGGCGGCGTCGTCGGAGGCGGCCGCTCCCCCGGCACCCGCACCCTGCGGGTTGCAGCCGGTGAGCGCCGCGAGCGACAGCGCAGCCAGGGGGACGAGGGCGATGGTGGTGCGACGCATGCGCGGTACTCCTCTTCGAGTTCGAGGAGGCGCCGTCGCCTCCCCGCTGATGGCTCACCGTAGACAGCACCGAAGTCGGCCGTCGCGCTTGTGCAACTAACGACGACTTCGGCAACTATTGGTCGCGCGCCGGCCTGCACCCGACGCGTGCGGCGAGGGAGAATGAACCGTGGTCCGAGCACTGTCGCTGAGACTGCAGCTGTTGCTGCTGCAGGCGCTGATCGTGTGCGTCGTGACCCTCGGCGCGGGCATCGTCACCGTCTGGATCCAAGAGAGCGCGATCCGCGACTCCTACCGCGAGCGCATGGTCGGGGTGGCGCTGTCGATCGCGCGACTGCCCGTCATCGTCGAGGCCTTTGACGATCCCGACCCCTCCGTGGCGATCCAGCCCGTGGCCGAGGTCATCCGCGAGGCATCGGCGCTCACCTACGTCGTGGTGACCGACCTCGACGGCATCCGTCTGTCGCACCCGAACCCCGACCGCATCGGCGAGAGCGTGTCGACCGACCCGTCGATCCCCCTGTCGGGGCAGGTGTGGTCGGGCACCGAGACGGGGACGCTTGGTGAGTCCTACCGGGTGAAGGTGCCGGTCTACGCCGACGGCGACGACGAGAGCGCCCCCGTGATCGGCTCGGTGTCGGTGGGAGTGCTCGAGTCAGAGCTCGCCGCCGATCTGCAGGCGCGCCTGCCGGGCCTGTTCCTCGCCTTCGGCGGTGCCGCGGTGGCCGGGGTCTTCGGCGCCGCGTGGGTCGCCGCCCTCATCCGCCGCCGCATCCTGGGGCTCGAACCGGATGAGATCGCCGAGCTGGTGGGCGAGCGCGAGACGATGCTGCACCGCCTCAGCGAGGGTGTGATCCGCGTCGACCACCGCGGCATCGTCACCAGCGCCAACGACGCCGCCGAACGCCTCATCGGGCGGGGGACGCTCAGCGGGCGTCGCGCCGATGAGACGCTCGACGGGCCCCTCCTGCAGGTGATGGAGGACGGCGAGCCCGAGGGGCGGCTCGTGCTGGCGGGCGAGCGTCCCGTCATCGCCCGCTCCACGGGACTCCGCGACGACCGCGGCCGCATGGTGGGCGGCACCCTGCTGCTGCGCGATCACACCGAACTCCACGAGGCCCTCCGCAGCATGGACGGGCAGCAGTCGCTCACCGAGGGGCTGCGCGCGCAGGCGCACGAGTTCGCCAACTCGCTGCACGTCGTGTCGGGCCTGCTCGAACTCGGCGCGTGGGACGACGCGCGGGAGTTCATCGCGCAGGTGCGACCTGGCGGCCCGTTGGATCCGGGACCGGATGCCGCAGCCCTCGGAAGCGAGCTGACCGCGCTGCTGTCGGTCAAGATCGCCCGCTCCCGCGAGCTCGACGTCGCTCTCGAGGTCGTCGCGCACGGCGCTCCCCCCGCCGAATCGATCGGCGATCTCATCACCGTGGTCGGCAACCTCGTCGACAACGCCCTCGAGGCGTGCCGTCCCGGCGATCGGTTGCGGGTGACGGTGGATGCCACCGACTCCTCGGTGCGCGTGCGGGTCGACGACAGCGGTACCGGTGTTCCCGACGCGCTCCGCGCGCACGTCTTCGACGAGGGCGTGAGCACGAAGGGCACCAACGCCCGCGCCCGCGGCATCGGACTGGCGCTCGTCCGACGGGTCGCCCGCCGCCGTGGCGGCGACGCCCGGGTCGAGCGTTCCCCGCTCGGGGGCGCGCGGTTCGAGGTGGTGCTCCCCGTGGCCGAGAGGGTGTCGTGATGCTGCGCGTCCTCGTCGTCGACGACATTCCCGCCGTGGCGTCACTGCACGGCCGGTTCGTGTCGGCGCACCCGCAGTGCGAGCTCGTCGGCACGGCGGGCACCGGACCGGATGCCGTGTCGGCGGTGGCCGAGCTCCACCCCGACCTCGTGCTGCTCGACGTGCACCTCCCGGGCTTCTCGGGCCTCGACGCCCTGCGCTCCGTGCGCGCCGACGGCTCGCTCGTGCAACCGGAGGTGATCGCCGTGACGGCGGCACGCGATGTCGACACCGTGCGCACGGCGCGGCTGATGGGCGTGCAGCACTACCTGGTGAAGCCGTTCACGGCCGGTGAGCTGCACGCACGGATCGACGACGTCCTGGCCGAGCGGCGAGCCTCCGCCGCGGTCGCGGGCTCTCTCGACCAGCAGGGCGTCGACGCGGTGCTGCGGCCCGTGACGAAGCGCCCCCTGCCGAAGGGGCTGTCGCGCCCGACGCTCGATCTGGTGCGCACCGCCCTGGCCGAACTGGGATCGGCGAGTGCGGCCGAGGTTGCCGACCACCTCGGCCTGTCACGGGTGAGCTGCCGCCGCTACCTCGAGCACCTCGCCGACGACGGCGAGTGCGTGCGCAGTCTCGACTACACCACCGCCGGGCGACCGAGCACGCGCTACACGGTCGCCGTCGCCTGAGCGCCCCGCCACCCTGGTTGAGTGTCCAAGACACGCCGGATGCCGGCCACGCCGGCGGCGTTTCTTGGACACTCAACTCGCGCGCGCCGCGCGCGACCCGCTAGCGCTGGAAACCGTCCGAGATGATCTCGATGAGCTCCTCGCGCTCCTCGACCGGCAGGAAGGCCCCCGCCGCGGCGTTCAGCTGGAACGCTTCGAGGTCGTCGAGGTCGTAGTCGAACGCCTGCGCCAGCAGACCCAGCTCGCGGGTGAGCGAGGTCGCGCTCATCAGACGGTTGTCGACGTTCACGGTGACCGAGAAGTCGAGTTGGTAGAGCAGGTCGAACGGGTGGGCGTCCATCGTGTCGCCCCACGCCGTGACGGCCCCCGACTGCAGGTTCGACGTCGGCGACAGCTCGAGGGTGATCTCGCGATCGCGCACCCAGCGGGCCAGGTCGCCGAAGGTCACCTGCACTTCTTCACCCTCGCGCGAGACGACGTCGAGGTCGTTGGCGATGCGCACGCCGTGACCGAGGCGCAGGGCGCGACCGTCGATGAGGGCGGAGCGGATGGATGCCAGTCCCGCGCCCTCGCCGGCGTGCACCGTCGTGGGGAAGAACTGCTCGGCGAGGTAGTCGAACGCCGCGCGGTGGCCCGACGGCAGGAATCCGTCCTCGGGGCCGGCGAGGTCGAAGCCGACCACCCCGCGGCCGCGCCACGACACGGCGAGCTCGGCGATGTCGCGGGCGTTGTCGTTGTGGCGGAGCGCCGTGAGCAGCTGCCCGACCCGGATGTCGTGGCCGCGCGCGTCGGCGGCGTCCTCGCCCTCTTCGATGCCCTCCTGCACGGCATCCACGACCTCGTCGAGAGTGAGGCCGCGCGTGAGGTGCTGCTCGGGCGCCCAGCGCACCTCGCCGTAGACGACACCGTCGGCGGCGAGGTCCTCGACGAACTCCTTCGCGGTGCGCACGAGTCCCTCGCGCGTCTGCATCACGCCGACGGTGACCGAGAACTTCTCGAGGTAGTCCTCGAGCGACCCGCCGTCGATGTGGTCCGAGAACCACGCGCCGAGTCCCTTCGCGTCGCGGGCCGGCAGCTCGAGGCCGACCTCGTCGGCCAGCTCCAGCACGGTCTGCGGGCGCAACCCGCCGTCGAGGTGGTCGTGCAGCGACACCTTGGGGAGGTCCCGCACCGTGCGGTCGCCGATGCGGACGTCGTCGGATGCCATTGTGTTCCTTTGCTGAGCGGCCATCACGCCGTGATGCGTTCGCGGACGAGGGGGGATGCCGCGGGGGCCGCGTCGCCGATCTCCCAAGCACCCTCGACTGCACCGAGCGCGCGGTCGAAGCGGGCGCCGTCGTCGGCCGACAGGGTGAACAGCGCCTGACCGGCGGTGACCGACTGGCCGACCGCGACGTGCAGGTCGATGCCCGCGGCGTGCACCACGGCGTCCTCGGCCCGCGCACGACCGGCGCCCAGACGCCAGGCACCGACGCCGAACGGCAAGGCTTCGATGCGGGTGAGCACGCCCGAACGCTCGGCGACGACGGTGTGGGTCTCACGGGCCGTCGGGAGGGCGGCATCCGGATCCCCGTCCTGAGCGCGGATCATGCGCTTCCACACGTCCATCGCACGGCCGTCCTTGAGCGCCGCCTCGACGTCGGCGTCGGGGCGACCCGCGAGGGTGAGCATCTCGCGGGCGAGGGCGACGGTCAGCTCGACCACGTCGGCGGGGCCGCCGCCGGCGAGCACCTCGACCGACTCGCGCACCTCGTTGGCGTTGCCGATGGCCCGGCCCAGCGGGGTGTTCATGTCGGTGAGCAGGGCGGTGGTGTTCACGCCCGAATCGGTGCCCAGTGCGACCATCGTGCGGGCCAGTTCGCGAGCGCGATCGATGTCCTGCATGAACGCGCCCGAGCCGAACTTCACGTCGAGCACGAGCGAGTCGGTGCCCTCGGCGATCTTCTTCGACATGATGCTCGAGGCGATGAGCGGGATCGCCTCCACCGTGCCGGTGACGTCGCGCAGGGCGTACAGCTTCTTGTCGGCCGGGGCGAGCCCGGTGCCCGCGGCGCAGATGACCGCGCCGACGTCGGCGAGCTGCGCCATGATCTCGTCGTTCGACAGCGCCGCGCGCCAGCCGGGAATCGACTCGAGTTTGTCGAGTGTGCCGCCGGTGTGCCCGAGGCCGCGGCCCGAGAGCTGCGGCACGGCCACGCCGAAGGCCGCCACGAGGGGCGCCAGCGGCAGGGTGATCTTGTCGCCCACCCCACCGGTGGAGTGCTTGTCGACCGTCGGCTTGCCGAGCGATGAGAAATCCATGCGCTCGCCCGAGGCGATCATGGCATCCGTCATCACGCGGATCTCGTCGCGCTCCATGCCACGCAGCAGCACGGCCATGGCGAACGACGCCATCTGCGCGTCCGAGACGTAGCCCTTCGTGTAGTGCTCGATGAGCCAGCGCAGCGCCGACTCCGAGATGGCGCCCCCGTCGCGCTTCGTGCGGATGACTTCGACAGCGTCGTGCGGGTGGACGACCGGTCCCTGAGCCTGTCGAAGGGTCATCGCGCCGCCTCCTCGAGCTCGCGCGGACCGAACGCATCGGGCAGCACCTCGTCGATGGTGCGGATGCCGCTGACCGTCTCGAGCAGCATCCCGGGGATGGCGTGCTCGAACAGCAGCTGTCGGCACCGTCCGCACGGCATGAGGGTGCGGCCCTCGCCGTCGACGCAGACGAACGCGACCAGCTGGCCACCGCCCGACATGTGCAACTCGGACACCAGGCCGCACTCGGCGCACAGCGTCACCCCGTAGGAGGCGTTCTCGACGTTGCACCCCGAGACGATGCGACCGTCGGCGACGAGCGCTGCGGCGCCCACCTTGAAGCGGGAGTAGGGCGCGTACGCGCGGTGCATGGCATCCGTCGCGGCGGAACGGAGTTCGTCCCAGTCGATGTCGGTCATCGTGGTGTGAGGGGTCCTCTCGTGGGGAAGGGTGTCAGCCCTTGATGTAGGGCTTTCCGGCTGCTGCCGGCCCGCGGATCTGTCCCGCGAAACCGGCCACGGCGATGATGGTCACGATGTAGGGCAGCATCAGCATGAACTCGCTGGGGATGGGAGTGCGCAACACCGTCAGAAGATTCTGCAGGTTGGTCGCGAAACCGAACAGCAGGGCGGCGAGCGTCGCGCGGATCGGGTCCCAGCGGCCGAAGATGACCGCGGCCAGGGCGATGAAGCCGAGTCCGGCCGTCATCTCCTTGGTGAACTGACCGACCGAGACCAGGGTGAAGTACGCGCCGCCGATACCGGCGATGGCGCCCGCGAGCGAGACGTTCCAGAACCGGCTCGAATTGACCTTGATACCGACGGTGTCGGCGGCCTGCGGGTGCTCGCCGACGGCGCGGAGACGCAGGCCCCACCGCGTGCGGTAGAGGCCCCACGCGACCACCGCGACGACCGCGTACATCAGGTAGACGATGAAGGTCTGGTTGAAGAGCACCGGTCCGATGATCGGGATGTCGCCGAGCAGGGGGATCTCCCAGCGGGGGAATCGCTCCGGGCGGTTGAGCACGTCTTCGTTGGGCACGAGCAGGGCGCCGTAGAGGAAGCCGGTGAGACCGGTGACGAGCACGTTGAGCACCACACCGACGATCACCTGGTCAACGAGGTACTTGATCGAGAACGCCGCGAGCACGAAGGCCACGACCACCCCGCCGAGCATGGCGGCGATCAGACCGAGGAAAGGATTCCCGGTCAGGGATGCCACGAGCGCGGCGCTGAACGCACCGAAGAGGAACTGCCCCTCGATGGCGACGTTGACGACGCCCACGCGCTCGCCGATCACGCCACCGAGCGCCCCGAAGATCAACGGGACCGACAGCGACAGCGCGCCGAACAACAGGCCTGTGACCGGTACGAGCCCGTCGGCCGCAGCCCAGGTGAGGAAGGCGAAGACCGCGAGCACACCGAACGCCACGGGAAGCCAGAGCGCGGTGCGGCGGTAGCCGACGGCATCCCACACGGCCCACGCCGTCAATAGGACGAGGACGACCATCACACCCCAGCTCGTGGCCGAGGTGGGCACCGCCACGCTGCCCAGGTCGATGTCGGACGCGGGGTCGCCCAGCCGGAACGTACTCTGCCCGTCACGGGGAACGAGGGCGAACAACAGGCCGAGCAGCACCGTCACGACGGCGAGGCTCACGGCCAGTTTCATGTGGCGAACGCGCACGGTCGCCAGCTGGATCGCGTCATCCGCGAGATGCGTCGCGGTCATGCCGCCACCGCCTTCTTGGCCGCCTTGGCACGGTCCTTGGCCGCACGTTCGGCCTCGCTCTTGGGGAGGAAGAAGATCGTGCGCACCAGCGGCGGCGCCGCGATGAACAACACGATGAGAGCCTGCACGACGAGCACGATGTCGACGGGGATGCCCTGCGAAGCCTGCATGGTGAACGACCCCGATTTGAGGGCGCCGAACAGGATGCCAGCGGCGAAAACGCCCCACGGACGACTACGCCCCAGGAGTGCCACGGTGATCGCATCGAAGCCGATACCGGCGTCGATGAGCCCGTCGAAGCCGGAAGTCACCGACCCCTGGATCTGGTTCATGCCCGCGAGCCCCGCGAGGCCTCCGGCGAACAGCATCGCGTAGATGTACATGCGCGGCACCGAGATACCGGCTGCTCGCGCGGCGTGGGGGTTCTCACCCACGGCGCGCAGACGGAAGCCGAGGCTCGAACGCTCCATCAGCCACCACACGAACACCGTGGCAGCCACGACGATCACGAAGCCGAGGTCGAGCAGGGGGAACTGCGGCCCCAAAAGCTCCGGGAACTGGGCGCTCGCGGGTGTGGCGGCCGAGATGGGCTGGTCGCCGGCGGGGCGCTGCAACAGTCCGGGGGTTCGCACCATCCACGTCACCAGGTAGTAGGCGACGTAGTTGAGCATGATCGTCAGGATGACCTCGTGCGCTCCCGTGCGGGCCTTCAGAAGGCCCACGATGCCGCCCCAGAGCGCTCCGCCGGCGATGCCGACGACCAAGGTGAGGGGCAGCTGCACGATCATCGGCAGATCGAGGTTGAAGGTGACGAGTCCCGCAAAGGCGCACGCGATGAGGATCTGACCTCGGCCGCCGATGTTGAACAACCCGACGCGGAAAGCCAGCGCCACCCCGAGACCGGCGGCGATCAGCGGGGCGGCGAAGCCGAGCGTGTTCGTCAGCGGTCGGATCTGCGTGGCGAAGTCGGCGCCCCGAGCGTTGAACACTGCGCCGCGGACCAGCGCCTCGTACCCGCCGTAGACGGCGTTCCACACCGCACTGATCATGTCGCCGGGTCGAGCGAAGAAATAGCCCGACGCGGTGCGCACGTCTTCGTTGGTCACGGCCATCAGCACACCGCCCACGATCATGGCGGCCACCACGGCGAGCACGGTGGTGATCCACGAGGACCGGAGCAACTCGGTGAGGAACTGATTGGTGCGCGGCGGCGGGGGCGTCTCGACCGGTGCATGACCGGTTAGCGGACCCGAGGCCATCGGCAGTTGCTCGGGCGGGATCCCGGTCTCACCGGCGCCGCCGGCGCTGGGGGTGTGGCCGCTCACGCTGCCTCCTCCGCGGGCTTCTCGCCCGCCATCATGAGCCCGAGCACGTCGCGCGGGGTGTCACCGGGCACGATGCCGACGACGCTGCCGCGGTACATGACCGCGATGCGGTCGGCGAGGGCCGCGATCTCGTCGAGCTCGGTCGACACGACGATCACGGGCACGCCCGCGTCGCGTGCGGCCACGATCTGCTTGTGGATGAACTCGATGGAGCCGACGTCGACGCCACGGGTGGGCTGCGCCGCC
Organism: Microbacterium sp. Leaf151; assembly: GCF_001424225.1. Taxonomy (GTDB): domain Bacteria; phylum Actinomycetota; class Actinomycetes; order Actinomycetales; family Microbacteriaceae; genus Microbacterium. The sequence goes on from NZ_LMOR01000004.1 coordinate 537,001, forward strand.
ACGAAGAGCTTGAGCGGTCGGCTCATCTCACGGGCGATGACGACCTTCTGTTGATTGCCGCCCGACAGAGTGCCCACCGGGGTGGATGCCGACTGCGTGCGAATGTCGTACTCGGCGATGCGGTCACGAGCGAACTCGCCCAGCGAGCCCCGACGGATCGTGCCGCCCGAGACGAACGCCGGATCGGAGGAGCGGTCCAGGATGAGGTTCTCCGCAACCGAGAACGCGCCGACGAGACCATCTTCTTTCCGGTCCTCGGGGACGAACCCGACGCCGGCGTCGAGGATGGCGCGGACGCTCTTGCCGACCAGGTCTGTTCCGTCGAGGCTGATTGTGCCGGTCACCCGGTCGGCGAGGCCCACGATGGCTTCGACGAGCTCTGTCTGACCGTTTCCCTGCACGCCCGCGACGGCGAGAATCTCCCCCGGACGCACGTCCAGATCGACGTCGTCGACGACGACGGTGCCCTCCGGAGTCACGACACGGAGGTTCCGGATGGAAAGACCCCCGGACGCCGCCGCCTTCGGCGCGTCCTTCTGCACGGTCAGCTCGACCGCGCGGCCGACCATGAGCGAGGCGAGTTGGGCATTGCTGGCGGTGGGCTCGGCCTCGCCGACGATCTTGCCCAGACGGACGACCGTGATGCGATCGGCAACCTCGCGCACCTCGCGCAGCTTGTGCGTGATGAAGACGATGGAGGTCCCTTCGTCTCGCAGCTGCCTCATGATGGCCATGAGATCGTCGGTCTCCTGCGGAGTGAGCACCGCGGTCGGCTCGTCGAACACGAGCACCTTCGCGTCGCGCGAGAGCGCCTTGATGATCTCGACGCGCTGCTGGACACCGACCGGCAGGTCGCCCACGCGGGCGTCGGGGTCGACCTCGAAGCCGAACCGCTGAGCGACCTCGCGCACATGGCGGCGGGCGGCGTTGAGATCGAGCGCGCCCAGTGCCTTGGTGTTCTCGTGTCCGAGCATGACGTTCTCGGCGACCGTAAAGACGGGGATGAGCATGAAGTGCTGGTGCACCATGCCGATTCCCGCGGACATGGCGTCGCCCGGTCCGCGGAAACGCTGAACGGCGTCGTCCAGCAGGATTTCGCCCTCATCGGCCTGGTAGAGGCCGTAGAGGACGTTCATGAGAGTGGACTTGCCGGCACCGTTCTCTCCAAGGAGAGCGTGGATCTCACCCGGTCGCACGACGAGATCGATGTGATCGTTCGCGACCAGTGACCCGAACCGCTTGGTGATGCCGCGGAGTTCGAGCTTCATGCTGTGCACCCTATTCGAGACGTTGGGAGGGACGGAAAGAAACCGCGGTCGGTCGGACTGCTGGTCCGACCGACCGCGGTCGAGTATCTCAAACCCGCTCGTGATCCGGCCGGAAGGGAATCGGCGGAGCGCGGTCGGGGTGAGCTCGGATTACGGCGAGCTGGGCGACGTGACGGTGATCTCGCCGGAGATGATCTGCTGGCGAAGAGCCTCGATCTCATCGGTGAGACCCGAGGGCAGCGCGCTCTCGAACGAGCCGAAGCCCGACAGGCCGACGCCCTCGTTCTCGAGGGTGCCCACATACGGGGTCGCGTCGTACTCGCCCTTCGCGGTGGCCAGGACCGAGTCGTAGACAGCCTGGTCGATGCGCTTCAGGATCGAGGTGAGCACGAGGTCGGACACAGCCGGGTCGGCCTGCGCCAGATCGGAGTCGACACCGAGCATGACGCTCGTGCCACCGCTGTCGCGGATGGCGTCGGCGGCGCTGCTGTAGATCGGGCCGCCGACGGGCAGGAGCACGTCGATACCCTGGTCGAGCAGGCCCTGCGCGGCCTGCTTCGCGGCGTCGTTGGCCGCGAAGGCCCCGGTGAACGAACCATTCTGCGCGGCGACATCCCAGCCGAAGGTCTGGACGCTGGCGCCCTTGTCCTCGTTGTACTTCTGCACGCCGTCGACGAAGCCGTCCATGAAGATCGTGACGGGCGGGATGGGGATGCCACCGACCGTGCCGACCTTGTTGACGCCGGCCTCGGCGGAGTACGCGGCGGCGGCGTAGCCACCGAGATACGCGGCCTGCACCGTGTCGAACAACAGAGGTTTGATGTTCGGGGCGTCGGTCTCGCCGTCGTTGTCGGTGTCGGCCCGGTCGTCGATGATGGCGTACTGGAGGTTCGGGTTGGCCGTGGCGGAGGCGACGGTGTCCGCACCGAGCTTGAAACCGACCGAGATGATGAAGGTGCAGCCCTCGGCGACGAGGTTCTCGAGGTTGGGGGCGTAGTCGTTGGCGGAGCTGGACTCGACCTCGACGGACTTCACGCCGAGTTCTTCGGCGGCACGGTCCATACCTTCCTTGGCGGACTGATTGAACGACTTGTCGTTCCAGCCACCCTCGTCCGAGATGAGGCACGGGGTGAAACCGTCGACGACGTCACCCCCGGCTCCGGCGCTCGCGCCGTTGCTCTCGGGCGCTGCGCCGCAACCGGCGAGCAGCACGGCGGCGCCGATCATGGCGAAGCCGCTGACGACGGCCTTCTTCGTGGTCTTCACGAGGGGTCCTCCAAGACGGATGCCCCCAACGGGTTCGGGGGACGATCCCGTCACGTTACCTACTGTGTCACCGCGCTTGCGTGTCGGGGGACGCCCCGCGCGCCAATGGTTACAAAGACGCAATCTCGCGTTATCTCGTTGCCACACCCGAGGTCTCTGAAACTGACACCCCACGTTCATGACACCGAGTGCCGCCGTCAAGCGGTGCTCGGTCTCGGTCTCCACGGGGGGGGGGATGACGGAGCAAGGCGGCATGTCACGGACTACCGCTCGCGGACCGCCCCCCACGTCGGTAGCGAGATCCTGGGCGCTGCGGCCGACATGGCACGTTCTGGCCGTCGACACCCGTCGACAGCTGACCGACATAAGCCCAGGGGGGCAATTATGCGCAAGAAAACTATTGGGATGCTGGCCGCGATTCTCGTCTGCGCCGGGGCTTTGGGGGCGCCGTCGGCCGCGCAAGCGGCGGGTACCTTGACGCAGCACGGCCCATACTCGACGAAAGCCGCCTGCGAGGCTTCATCTTCGAGTCCCGCCTACAACAACTCCTACGTTCGAGTCGCGAAGGCGTGCTACTACATCGGAGGCGGCGCCGGCTGGGCGTTCTACACGAGGAGTGCGGCGTAAGAATTTTGCCAAGTTCGCCCCGCTCACTGCGAGCGGGGCGAACTCGCCTATCAAGCGGCTACCGACGCATTACGTCGCGCTGAATCCGGCACGTGTTAGCCATGAAGGTGAGTGGCGCCGACACAACCGAGGTCATCTAGCCCAGGTGAGCGCCGCGATCTACGTGACGTCTGCCCGATTCGCTCGTCAGAGAACGTCGCCGCGGCCCGTGAGCTTCAGGGCGTCGACGACGCCCTTGACGCGCTGGGCGTTCTCGGTCGTCGTGACGAGCAGGGCGTCGGGGGTGTCCACCACGACGATGTCGCGCACGCCGATCAGGCTGATCACGCGCTTGGTCTGCGAGACGACGATGCCGCTGGAGGAGTCGGAGAGCACGCGGGCGTCCTCACCGAGGATCGCGAGCTCGTTGCGCCCACCCGAGGAGTTGAGCTTGGACAGGCTCGCGAAATCTCCCACGTCGTCCCAGTCGAAGTGACCGGGGATGACGGCGAGGCGCCCCTTCTCGGCCGCCGGCTCCGCGACGGAGTAATCGATGGCGATCTTCTTCAGCCCGGGCCAGATGCGGTCGACGGCGGGGCCGCGGCGGTCGCGGTCGTCCCACGACTCGGCGAGCTCGAGCAGGCCCGCGTGCAGCTCGGGCTCGTTCACGGCGAGCTCGGCGAGGAGGACATCGGCGCGCGTGATGAACATGCCCGCGTTCCAGAGGTAGGCGCGGTCGGTGAAGTACTCCTTCGCCGTCTCGAGATCGGGCTTCTCCACGAAACGCTCGACCATGTAGGCCTCGGGCGCCCCGTCGACGATCAACTCGCCGGCCTGCTTGATGTAGCCGAAGCCGACCGAGGCCTCGCTGGGCTGGATGCCGATCGTGCAGATGTAACCGGCCCGAGCCACGGCGACCGCCTGGCGCACCGCGAAGTCGAACTGCCGGGTCTGGCGGATCACGTGGTCGGCCGCGAAGGAGCCGATGATCACGTCGGGCTCGCGACGCACGAGGATCGCGGCGGCGAGACCGATCGCGGCGGAGGAGTCGCGCGGCTCCGACTCGAGGAAGACGTTGTGGTCGAGCACGCCGGGAAGCTCCCGCTCGACCGCGGCGCGGTGAGCGCGTCCGGTGACGACGGCGATGCGATCCTCCCCCGACAGCGGCGCGAGGCGGTCCCAGGTGTCGCGCAGCAGGGTCTGGCCCGAGCCGGTCAGGTCATGGAGGAACTTGGGGGCGTCCGCCCGCGAGAGCGGCCAGAGGCGGCTGCCGATGCCTCCGGCGGGGATCACGGCGTAGAAGTCGTCGATAGCGCGATCTGACATGGCTCCGACCCTAGCGGTCCGGACTCCTCCCCTCCGACGGCCCCGCACCGGGTGAGACGGGCTCCCAGCGCGCTCTATTTATCTCGATGTCGAGAGACAGTTAGGCACCCCTTATCCTCCGCGTTCATAGGCCGGACGTAGTATTCAGGGGCGCCCGTGTGACGCTCGGGGCCGGTGTCGGCCCCCACATCGTGTTCGATCAGGGAGGACGACCGTGTCAGCACCAGCACGTGCCACGCCGTCGGTGAAAACGACCACTTCGAAGAGGCCCCGAGGCACCCTCTACCGCGGCCGGGAAGGCATGTGGTCCTGGGTTTTGCACCGCATCACCGGTGTGGCGATCTTCTTCTTCCTCCTCGTGCACATCCTCGACACGGCGCTCATCCGTGTGTCGCCCGAGGCGTACGACGCCGTCATCGGCACCTACAAGAACCCGATCATGGGTCTTGGCGAGGTGGCCCTGGTCGGCGCGATCGCGTACCACGCGTTCAACGGGCTGCGCATCATCCTGGTCGACTTCTGGCCGTGGGCCACGCGCCACCAGCGTCAGCTGTGGTGGGGCGTGCTGGGCCTCTGGGTCGTCACCATGCTCGGTTTCACCCCCCGCCACCTGATCAACGTCTTCAGCGCCGTCACTGGGAGCCACTGATGTCCGTCGCCCAAGAAGCCGCCACGATCCCCGCCCCGCGCACGCCCGCCGTCCGCAAGAAGGGCTCCAACCTCGAGAAGTGGGGATGGATCTACATGCGCGCCTCCGGCGTGCTGCTGATCGTCCTCATCTTCGGCCACTTGTTCGTCAACCTGATGACGAACGACGGCATCCACCAGATCGACTTCGCGTTCGTCGCGGGCAAGCTGGCCTCGCCGTTCTGGCAGTGGTGGGACGTTCTGATGCTCTGGCTCGCCCTCATCCACGGCGCCAACGGCATGCGCACGATCGTGAACGACTACGTCACGAACGCCACGATCCGCAAGATCCTCGTGGGATCGCTGTGGATCTCCGCGGGATTCCTGATCCTGCTCGGCACGCTCGTCGTGTTCACCTTCGACCCCTGCCTCGGTGTGACCGAGAGCAGCTCCCTCTGGGACGCGTGCCAGGCGGCGTGAGCCGACGGCATCCCTTCTTCCCCCTGACAGCAGAGGCATCGCACACGTGAGCACCCAGACTTCCTCGGACTCGATCGTCAAAGACGGCGTCCACTACCACCAATTCGATGTCGTCATCGTCGGTGCCGGCGGCGCGGGCATGCGCGCGGCCATCGAGGCCGGACCCGGCGCGAAGACCGCCGTCATCTCGAAGCTGTACCCGACCCGCTCGCACACCGGCGCAGCGCAGGGCGGCATGGCGGCGGCGCTCGCCAACGTCGAAGAGGACTCGTGGGAGTGGCACACGTTCGACACCATCAAGGGTGGCGACTACCTCGTCGATCAGGATGCCGCCGAGATCCTCGCCAAAGAGGCCATCGACGCCGTCATCGACCTCGAGAACATGGGTCTGCCGTTCAACCGCACGCCCGAGGGCAAGATCGACCAGCGCCGTTTCGGCGGCCACACCGCCGACCACGGCAAAACCCCCGTGCGCCGCGCGTGCTACGCCGCCGACCGCACCGGCCACATGATCCTGCAGACGCTGTTCCAGAACTGCGTCAAGCTCGGCATCAACTTCTTCAACGAGTTCTACGTCCTCGACCTCATCACGGTGAAGGACGCGGCGGGCAAGACCCAGGTCTCCGGTGTCGTCGCCTACGACCTCGCCACGGGTGAGCTGCACGTCTTCCAGTCGAAAGCCGTCATCTTCGCCACCGGCGGCTTCGGCAAGATCTTCAAGACCACCTCCAACGCCCACACCCTCACCGGTGACGGCGTCGGCATCGTGTGGCGCAAGGGCCTCCCCCTGGAGGACATGGAGTTCTTCCAGTTCCACCCGACCGGCCTCGCCGGTCTCGGCATCCTCCTCACCGAGGGTGCCCGAGGCGAGGGCGCGATCCTCCGTAACGCCAGCGGCGAGCGCTTCATGGAGCGCTACGCCCCCACCATCAAAGACCTCGCGCCGCGCGACATCGTCGCCCGCTGCATGGTGCAAGAGGTCGCCGAGGGTCGCGGCGCGGGCCCCCACCGCGACTACGTGCTGCTGGACTGCACGCACCTGGGCGCCGAGGTGCTCGAGACGAAGCTCCCCGACATCACCGAGTTCGCCCGCACCTACCTGGGTGTCGATCCGGTCGTCGAGCCCGTGCCGGTCATGCCCACCGCTCACTACGCGATGGGCGGCATCCCCACCAACATCAAGGCCGAGGTGCTCGCCGACAACGACACCGTCGTCCCCGGTCTGTACGCCGCGGGTGAGTGCGCCTGCGTCTCGGTGCACGGCTCCAACCGCCTCGGCACCAACTCGCTGCTCGACATCAACGTCTTCGGCAAGCGCGCCGGCCGCAACGCCGTCGAGTACGTCAAGACCGCCGATTTCGTGCCGCTGCCCGAAGACCCCGCCGCCGAGGTGCGCGGACTGATCGAGGGCCTGCGCAACAACGGCGGCACCGAGCGCATCGCGGTCCTGCGCAAGACGCTCCAGGACGAGATGGACAAGGGCGCGCAGGTGTTCCGCACGCACGAGTCCCTCGCCCACGTGATGGACGTCATCGCGGACCTCCGCGAGCGCTACAAGAACATCCACGTCGACGACAAGGGCAAGCGCTTCAACACCGACCTGCTCGAGGCCGTCGAGCTCGGCTTCCTGCTCGACCTCGCCGAGGTCGTCGTCTACTCGGCGCAGAACCGTGAAGAGAGCCGTGGCGGTCACATGCGCGACGACTTCCCCACGCGCGACGACGAGAAGTACATGCAGCACACCATGGCGTACCTGTCGGGAGACCCCCACTCGTCGCACCCCGCCGATCACATCGAACTCGGCTGGAAGCCCGTGGTGTTCACCAAGAACGAGGCGGGCGAGTTGCGCTACCCGCCGCTGGAGAGGAAGTACTGAGATGGCATCCACCGTCCTCGAGAACGTCGACACCTCGGACGAGGTCGAGCAGACGCCGGAAGACACCGGGATCCAGTCGTTCCTCGTCACCTTCAACATCCGCCGCTTCGACCCCGAGGTCGACGACGAGCCGCGATGGGTCGACTACGACGTGGAGCTGTACTCCACCGACCGGGTACTCGACGCGCTGCACAAGATCAAGTGGGAGACCGACGGCTCATTGTCGTTCCGCCGCTCGTGCGCGCACGGCATCTGCGGATCGGATGCCATGCGCATCAACGGCCGCAACCGCCTGGCCTGCAAGACGCTGATCAAAGATCTCGACATCTCGCAGCCGATCTACGTCGAGGCGATCAAGGGCCTTCCGCTCGAGAAGGACCTGATCGTCGACATGGAGCCGTTCTTCGCCTCGTACCGCGAGGTGCAGCCCTTCCTCATCTCCAACTCGAAGCCCGAGCCGGGCAAGGAGCGCGTGCAGTCGATCGTCGACCGGGAGGTCTTCGACGACACGACCAAGTGCATCCTGTGCGCCGCGTGCACCTCGTCGTGCCCCGTGTTCTGGACCGACGGGCAGTACTTCGGCCCCGCCGCGATCGTGAACGCGCACCGCTTCATCTTCGACTCGCGCGACGACGCGGGCGACGTGCGCCTCGACATCCTCAACGACAAAGAGGGCGTGTGGCGCTGCCGCACCACCTTCAACTGCACCGAGGCGTGCCCCCGTGGCATCGAGGTCACCAAGGCCATCGCCGAGGTCAAGCAGGCCGTCCTCCGCGGCGGTCGCTGACCGTCGCCCTCGAACGGCGGGTGCGCTTCGGCGCCCCGCCGTTCGGCGTTTGCTCGCGGGTCATGTGGCCCGACACCCCCATCGCCGCCCCGGCATCCCTATGCTTCCTCGTGAAATCGCGACCTCCTCGCGGATTCCCGAACGACGGAGGCAGGGATCGCGCCGAACGGCGAGCGCCCGGACGACGGATGCCGCGGCAGCGAACGCCCACGCGGTGGGGCCGAGGCGCACCGCCCCACGACGAGGGGGCGGAATCCATTCATTAGGCTCGTCGGGTGACTGAGAACCGCCACGACCCGCGGCCGTTGCCCGCGGTGCGCGACGACAGCGCCTCTGTGCGTGATGACGACGCTTCGCTTCGTGACCGGCTCGAGGCCGCGCAGACCGCCGTGCGGGAGCGCCTGGATCAGCCCATCGCCCGGGCGGCGAAGATCGCGCAGTGGTTCCCGATCCGCGTGTGGCGGCACTTTTTGCAGCACAACGGCTTCCTGCTCGCCGCGGGCATGAGCTATCAAGGGCTGTTCGCGGTGTTCTCGGCGCTGTATCTGGCGTTCGCCGGCGTGGGGATCTGGCTGGGCGGAAGCAAGACCGCGATCGACGGTCTGATCCACATCGTCAACAGCTACATTCCCGGCATCATCAGCGAGAACGGCCTCGTCGACCGCGAGCAGGTCGAGGCCGTCGCGCAGGAGAGCGGGCGCCTCCTCACCATCACCGGCATCGTCGCCGTCGTGGTGGTGGTGTGGACCGCCATTGGGTTCGTCACATTCACCCGCCGCGCCGTGCGCGACACCTTCGGACTGCCCTTCGACCTGCGCAACTACGTGCTGCTCAAGGCGCGTGACTTCGTCGCCTCGCTCCTGTTCGGCATCGCCCTGCTGGTCGGTGCTCTGCTCGGCTCGATCACCACCGGTGCGGTCGATCTGGTGTTCGGGCTCATCGGCTGGGACCGCGAGACCCTCGGCTGGTCGGTGGGCGCTCGGATCATCTCGCTCGTCGTCGCGTTCGGTGTGAACACCGTCGCCCTGGCCTCCCTGTTCCGCTTCCTCACGGGCACGACCCTCACCTGGCGACGCGCGTGGCCGGGCGCGATCGTCGGGGCGACGGGCATGGTCGTGCTGCAGGTCGCCGCGGGCTTCCTCTTCGTCTACACGCCGTCCAACCCCCTGCTGGCCACGTTCACCGTGCTCATCGGGTTCTTGCTGTGGTTCCGGTTCATCGGCATCGTGATCCTCGTCTCGGCGGCGTGGATCGCGGTGGCGGCTCGCGACCGCGACGTTCCCCTGCGCTCCCCCGAGGATCGCCTGGCCATGGAACAGGCGGCCCTCGTCATCGCGGCACAGGTCGGCGTGCGCCAGGCCGAGAAAGAGGTTGCCCTGTCGCGGTGGCCCCTTCGCTGGCGGGCGAAGCGGCGACTCAGAGCGGCCGAGAAGCAGCTCGTGCGCGCGGAGGCCGACGTGCCCGCGCCGCGGCGGGTCTCTCTCCTCCCGGACTGACGCTCGGACGCCGCCCGGGGGCCTCGGTTTCCCCGAGGGAACGATGTCGGAGGTCGCCGTTAGGCTCGTGGAGTGCCTCGTTCCGTGCGTATCGTCTCCGTCAACGTCAATGGCATCCGTGCCGCCGTCCGCAAGGGCATGACCGAGTGGCTCGGCGCCTCGGGGGCCGACATCGTCGCCCTCCAGGAGGTCCGGGCGACCGCCGAGCAGCTGGCCGAGGCTCTCCCCGGGTGGCAGATCGTCAACGACGAGGCCCTGCAGAAGGGGCGTGCCGGCGTGGCGATCATCAGCCGCCTTCCCGGCGTCGAGACGCGCACTCATCTGGGCCCCGAGCCGCTCGACGCGTCAGGGCGATGGATCGAGACCGATTTCGACATCGACGGCGAGACCGTGACGATCGTCAGCGCCTACGTGCACAGCGGCGAGGTCGACACCCCCAAGCAAGACGCCAAGTGGCTGTTTCTGGATGCCATGGAGCAGCGCCTCTCTGAGCTGAGCGCCTCGACGGAGCTCGCGCTCGTCCTGGGCGACCTGAACGTCGGTCATCGCGAACTCGACATCAAGAACTGGCGCGGCAACCGCAAGAACGCCGGGTTCCTGCCCCGCGAGCGCGCCTATTTCGACCGCTTCTTCGGGCCCGCGGGCGAGAAGGTCGAGGGCGTCGACGGGTCGGTCGGCACGGGGCTCGGGTGGGTCGACGTCGGACGCCGCGAGATGGGCGAGGTCGATGGGCCGTACACGTTCTGGTCGATGCGCGGGAAGGCGTTCGACACCGACAGCGGCTGGCGCATCGACTATCACGTCGCCACCCCCGCCCTCGCGGAACGCGTGACCTACTACCGCGTCGACCGTGCGCCGTCGTACGACACCCGCTGGAGCGACCACTCCCCCGTTATCGTCGACTACACCCTCGGGCGGTGACCGAGCGTCCAAGGGCATAATCGACGGTCTCCGGACGAAATCCTGGGTGCGGCGAACGAGCTCGTCTCCTCCTCGCTCGTCCCGCCGCAGACGGAGAACGCAAAGCTTCGAGGCGAGTGGAGGAGCGACGTGACGGAGAAGGTCGACTTCAAGAAGACCCTCGATGGCTATCAGGCGGTGCGCGGGCAGTTCAGGGTCGTACAGATGCCCGAGATGCGGTATCTCATGATCGACGGACACGGCGACCCGAACATCTCGCCCTCCTACACGCAGGCACTGCAAGCTCTTTACCCCGTTGCGTACACGTTGAAGTTCGCCAGCAGACGTGAACTCGGCCGCGACTATGTGGTGCCACCGCTGGAGGGCTTGTGGTGGGCGGACGACATGGACGCATTTACCACGGCGAGAGACAAATCGCGGTGGGACTGGACGATGATGCTCATGATCCCCGAGTGGATCGACGAGGCCATGGTCCGCGCAGCCATCGACGTCGTCGGAGCGAAAGAGTCGGCCGGACGGCTGGACGACGTGCGGATCGAGACCTTCGCCGAGGGGTTGTGCGTGCAAACGCTCCATCTCGGCTCCTACGACGATGAGGCAGACGTGCTGGAAGAGATGCACCGGGAGTTCATCCCCGGTCGGGGCCTCCACCTGCGCGGAAAGCATCATGAGGTCTACCTCAGCGACCCCCGCAAAGTCACCCCCGACAAACTCCGCACCATCCTCCGTCAACCCGTCGTCAGAACCTCGGCCTAGGCACGGCGAGGAGCTCCGGCGAGAGCCCGCAATGCGATCCACCTGGTCGCTCCCCGGGCGCGCGCAGGATCGCCCGTCGGTTCGAAGCTCGCCCTCACCTCCCGCGCCGGCGCCGCACGCGGCGACGCCTAGGATCGAGAGGTGACTCAGCAGCGCCTCTACTCCGGAATGCAGCCCTCCGCCGACAGCCTCCAGATCGGCAACTACATCGGGGCCCTGCTGCAGTGGCGTGAGTTGCAAGACCAGTACGACGCCTTCTTCTCGGTCGTCGACCTGCACGCCCTCACCCAGCCCGGCGACCCCGCCGAGCGTCGCGAGAAGACCCGCCGTACCGCCGCGCAGTACATCGCCGCGGGCATCGAGCCTTCGCGCTCCACGCTGTACGTGCAGTCGCATGTGCCGGCGCACGCCGAGCTGCAGTGGGTCTTGTCGACCCTCACCGGTTTCGGCGAGGCCGGCCGCATGACCCAGTTCAAAGACAAGTCGGCCCGCTACGGCGCGGATGCCACCAACGTCGGGCTGTTCACCTACCCGGTGCTGATGGCGGCCGACATCCTGCTGTACCAGACCGACGTCGTGCCGGTCGGAGACGATCAGAAGCAGCACATCGAGCTCACGCGCGACCTCGCAGAGCGTTTCAACCAGCGCTTCGGCGAGACGTTCACGGTGCCCAAGCCCATGATCCAGCGCGAAACGGCCCGCATCTACGACCTGCAGAACCCGACGTCGAAGATGTCGAAGTCAGCCGAATCCGACGCGGGCGTGCTCTGGATGCTCGAAGAGTCGAAGGTCAGCGCCAAGAAGATCATGCGCGCGGTCACCGACTCCGAGGGGGTCGTGCGATTCGACAGAGACGAGAAGCCGGGCGTCTCCAACCTGCTCGTCATCTACTCGGCCCTCACCGGCCGCGAGATCACCGCGATCGAAGACGAGTACGCCGGTCGCGGCTACGGCGACTTCAAGAAGGGGCTGGCCGAGGTCGTCGTGAACGAATTCGAGCCGGTTCGCGAGCGCGCCCTCGAGCTGCTGGACGACCCCGCCGAACTCGACCGGGTGCTGGCGACCAACGCCGGCCGCGCGGCATCCGTCGCCGAGAAGACCCTCGCCGACGTATACGACCGCATCGGGCTGCTGCGGCGGGGCTGATCCCCGGCTCCCCGACGCCCGCGCATCTCGAGATGCCGCGGGCGTCGGCGTTCAGCTGATCATCGGCCGGCTGCCGGCTGCCGGCCGTCCCGCCGGGGGGATCGGCGCACGACTCCTGCGTCTTTGCAAGAACGGCCCCGCCGATCGGCCAACGGGGTGGCTGACGCCGGACTTGTGCCCATGCCGATACACGCCGCGGCCGACACGCGCCCCTCCCGGCCCGCGTCGATGACGGCAGCGCGTATCCGAGCCTGGGCCGTTCGGGCGCAAGGCCGTTCTCGGCGCCGCCGTTGCGTGGGAGCATGGGCGCATGCCGGAGATGCCAGAGGTCGAGGGACTCGTCGAGTTCCTACGGATGCGCCTCGCGGGTGTGCGTTTCGAGCGGGCCACCGTGTCGGCGATCAACGCCCTCAAGACGTACGCGCCGCCCCTCACCGACCTCGTCGGTGCGCAGGTGACGGGGGTCGAGCGCCACGGCAAGTTCGTCGACATCGCCACCGATGGCGGCGTCCACCTCGTGTTCCACCTGGCGAAAGCCGGGTGGCTGCGCTGGTACGACGCCCTACCGACGACGCTGATCAAGCCGGGCAAGACCCCGATCGCTCTGCGGGTCGGCTTCGACGACGGCTCGGGCTTCGATCTCACCGAGGCGGGCACGAAGAAGTCGCTCGCCGTGTACGCCGTGACCACGCCCGACGAGGTGCCCGGTATCGCACGCCTGGGCCCCGACCCGCTCGACGACGACTTCGGCCGCGCGGAGTTCGGTGCCCTGCTCACCGGTCGCCGCACGCAGATCAAGGGCGTGCTGCGCGACCAGTCGATCATCGCCGGCGTCGGAAACGCCTACTCCGACGAGATCCTGCACGCGGCGAAGATGTCGCCCTACGCCCTCGCCGCCACCCTCACCGACGACGAGGTGGACCGCCTCTTCACGGCCATGACGACGACGCTCACCGAGGCCATCGACGCAGCCCGCGGCAAACCCCCGGCGGAGCTGAAGGATGCCAAGCGACGCGGCATGCGCGTGCACGGGCGACGCGGCGAGGCGTGTCCGGTCTGCGGCGACAAGGTGCGCAGCGTCTTCTTCGCCGACAACTCCCTCGAGTACTGCCCCACTTGCCAGACCGGCGGCAAGCTGCTCGCCGATCGGCGGCTGTCGCGCCTGCTCAAGTAGCTCGCCGCCGCCGGGTCGGGTCCCGGTTCGGGGCCGCAACGCGCGCCCTCCGCCGCCGCGGCCGGAGTCGTCCCGCCGCCTCGACGAACGACAGCGGCGGGCGACACCGAAGTGCCGCCCGCCGCCGTCGTCAGTGGATCAGGAGATCGCGATCGTCACGACCGGGCTCCACCCGATGTTGCCCGCTGCGTCGACAGCACGCGAGCGGATCTGGTATCGACCCTTGGGGTACTGTCCGGAGTCGAGGCTCGTCCGCCAGAGTCCGTCGCTGCCGCGCACGGCATCGCCGAGCTTGGTCGAACCCGCCCAGAAGCTGACACCGGTCACTGCGACGTTGTCGGTCGCCGAGGCGACGAGGTCACCGCGTCCGGAGATCGTCGTGCCCGTGGTCGGGCTGGTGATCGCGGTCGTGGGCGCGGTCGTGTCCTTCGACGGGGTCGGCGTGGCCGTGGGGGTCGGCGTGCGCGTCGGAGTCGGCGACGGCGTCGGGGACGCGGTCGCCGTGGGCGACGCGGTGGGCGTCGGAGACGCGGTGGGCGTCGGCGTCGGAGTCGGGGTGGGCGTCGGCGACGGGACGGAGCCGGTCGACGCGACCGTGGCCAGGTAGCCGTAGTACTTGTTCGGCGAGGAGCCGGCGGCCGACGGGCTGCCGAACCACGTGTGGCCCTTGGCGTCGGCTGCGGACGCCTGCGCCATGACCTGTCGGATGACCTGAGGAGTGGACAATCCGGGGCAGCTGCCCGTGGCGAAGCAGTTCAAGACAACACCACTGAGAGACGCGGTCGCCATCGATGTACCCGACTAGATGTACCCGAAGCGGTCGCCCTTGAGGGTGGTGTACGGGCACGTGCCGGGGGCTGCCAGCGTGTGGGCCTTGTCGGCGGCGGAGACGGCGTAGTTCGTGTTCGCCCACGGCGAGTCGTCCTTGGTGGCCAGGCCGCACGTGCTCGCGGCCAGTCCACCGGGCTTGCCGTCGTAGTCGGCCATGTTGGTGGCCACCAGCACCTCGTCGTACGAGCCCGGGAGGACGCGCCCGAGGTCGGTGTTGCCGTTGCCGGCTCCCGAGACCACCACGACGCCCTGCGACGTCAGCTTGCAGATCGACTGGTGGAGCGCGTCGCTGTTGGAGTAGCCGCAGTTCCCGTCATCGACGCCTTCGAAGCCGAGGCTCATGTTGGCGACCTTGATGTTGTAGGTCGCTGCATTCGCGACGACCCAGTCGACACCACAAAGCACCGAGGAAAGCGTGCCCTTGTTCTTGGCATCCATCACGCGAACCGAATAGATCGGTGCGCCGGGGGCGACCCCGACCGTGCCGAAGTCGTTGTCGTACGCGGCGATGTATCCCGAGACGCCGGTGCCGTGACCGTTGCCGTCGCGCTCGTCGCTGGTGCCGAGGCAGTTCACCGCTTTGACGAGGTTGTAGTCGATGTGCGGGTTGACGCCCGAGTCGATCACCGCCACCGCGGGTCCGGTCAAGGCGGTCTGCACGCCATCGCCCGCGTTGACCGGCGGCTTGTCCGCCTGCACGGTCTTGGGCGTGGGAGTATCGGCCTGCGCGAAGCCCTCGACCTCGACGTCGGCCGTGAGGGCACTGACGCGGCGGTCGTTCGCCAGCGCGGTCGCCTCGGCGGCCGTGAGCGACGCCGCGAAACCGTTCAGGGCAGCGGTGTAACGGTCGTCGATGTCGACGCCGTAACGGGCCGCGAGAGCGGCCGCGTCCACGCCGTCAGCGAGTCCGATGACGTAGTTACCGGCGGCACGCGTGGCCGCCGATGCCGGTGCTGCGCCGACCACACCGGCGAGCAAGATCGCGGCGACAGCCACCATCGCGCCCGCAGGACGATAAATCCTCAATGCCATTCCCTCTACCCTCGCGAAGAACTCTGGGCGGAGTGATAGCAAAGCCCGCGGACACACAGAATAGGGCCAGAACGTTTCAACCAGGTGACGGGGCGCAGATTCTTTGGTATAGCTTCGGGCCTTGTTGTAGGAGAGAAGGGCTCCGATCCCTGCATTCTCGTCGGACGCATCGCCCGTCCGCGCCTCCGGAGCTCCCACCTCCCGCATCCGCGGAGGCCGTCATCGCCCCCGCCCCACCGCGCATGCTCGGCATGTGTCCGTTCATTCCGGGGAATGAATCCGCCCGCTTCGCGTTCACTAGACTCAGAAGAGCAACAACGTGCTCCGGGGTCGGTGAGAAGCCGAACCGGCGGTGACAGTCCGCGAACCCCTCCGCTCAGCGGTGGGGCCGATCCGGTGGAATTCCGGGACCGACGGTGATGCGACGGGTAGCCGTCGCTAGTCCGGATAGGAGGCAGCACGGATGGCGCGTCGCGCCTATCCCGCTGACCCTGCCCCCCGGACACCGCGGGAAGGACAGGGAAATGGCATCCGCCGTCGAGATCGACGCCATGGGGCGAGCGCTGCAGCTCGCCCGGCGCGGCCCGCGCGGGCTGAACCCGCAGGTGGGCGCGGTCATCCTCTCCCCCGACGGCGACGTGCTGGCCGAGGGATTCCATCGCGGCGCCGGCACCCCGCACGCGGAGGTCGACGCGCTCTCCCAGTTGCCACCGGATGCCGCGCGCGGCGCCACCGCCGTGGTGACACTCGAGCCGTGCAACCACACGGGTCGCACCGGCCCGTGCGCCCTCGCCCTGATCGACGCCGGCATCGCGCGCGTCGTCTACGCCCTCGACGACCCCACGGACGCCGCCGCCGGTGGTGCCGACCGACTCCACGCCGCGGGAGTAGATGTGGAGACCGGACCGGAACGGGATGCCGCCGAGGCGTTGATCCACGACTGGATCGCGCTGCAGCGCACCGGCCGCCCGCACGTCACGGTCAAATGGGCGCAGAGCCTCGACGGCCGTGCCGCCGCTGACGACGGCACGAGTCAGTGGATCACCGGCCCCGCCGCCCGCCGCGACGTGCACGACCGTCGCGCGGAGGCCGACGCGATCGTCGCGGGCACGGGCACCGTGCGGGCCGACGACCCCGCCCTGACCGCGCGGGCCGACGACGGTTCGCTGCGCGACACCCAGCCGATGCCGGTCATCATCGGCGAGAGCGAGACGGCCCCGGATGCCGCCGCGCGCCGCCATCCGCGCGCGCCACTCTTCTACGCCACCCATGACCTCCACGCCGTGGTCGCCGACCTCGCCGAGCAGGGCGTGCAACGGGTGTTCGTCGAGGGCGGACCGACTCTCGCGAGCGCCTTCGTGCGCGAGGGGCTCGCCGACGAACTGCTCGTCTACGTCGCCCCCGTGCTGCTGGGCGGCTCGCGGCTGGCCCTCGCCGACATCGGCGTCGCGAGCATCGCGGATGCACGGCGGCTGGCCGTGGCATCCACTCGGAATCTCGGTGACGATCTGCTGATCGTCGCCCACCCGGCGGAGTCTTACGGCAACGCGCCACCGCATGCGACGAACGAGCCGGGTGCCGCGGCCCCCGCCTCCGCCTCACCCTTCCCCCACAGCAGAGACAACAGAGGAGACGCCTGATGTTCACCGGAATCGTCGAAGAGATCGGCGCCGTCACCGCCGTCGAGCCCGCGGGCGACGGCGTGCGGCTGACGCTGCGCGCCCCCCTCTCGGTGTCGGATGCCGGGCACGGCGACTCCATCTCGGTCAGTGGCGTGTGCCTCACCGTCGTCGACCAGGGCGACGACTGGTTCACCGCCGACGTGATGAAGCAGACCCTCGACATGTCGACCCTGGCCGATGTCGCCCCGGGACGCACCGTCAACCTCGAGCGAGCCACCGCCGCGCACGGTCGCCTCGGCGGGCACATCGTGCAGGGCCACATCGACGGCACGGGTGTCGTGCGCGAGGTGCGGCCGGGTGCGCGGTGGAGCGTCGTGCGGGTCGGCATCCCGGCGCACCTCGCCCCGCTCGTGGTGGACAAGGGCTCGATCGCGATCGACGGAGTCTCGCTCACCGTCAGCTCTGTCAGCGAGGCCACCGACCCGCAGCCGTGGCTCGAGGTGTCGTTGATCCCCGAGACCCTCGCGGCGACCACGCTCGGCCACGCCGAGGCCGGAACCTCCGTCAACCTCGAAACCGACATCCTTGCGCGGCACGTGCAACGCATGCTCGCCTTCCGCACGACCGCCGGCGTGTCCGGCGACAACGAAGAGATCCCCGCGGCCGCGGCCGCAACGACCGAGAGGGGCTCCGCATGAGCCTGTCCACCATCCCCGAAGCCCTGGAGGCCCTGCGTCTGGGGCGGCCCATCCTGGTCGCCGACGACGAGAACCGCGAGAACGAGGGCGACGTCATCATCTCGGCGCAGCTCGCCACCCCCGAGTGGCTCGCCTGGACGGTCCGCTGGTCGAGCGGCTACGTCTGCGCGCCCATGCCCGGCGAGTGGGCCGACCGCCTCGACCTCCCCCCGATGGTCGAGGTGAACCAGGACGCCCGCGGCACCGCCTACACGGTGAGCGTCGACGCCGCCACCGGCGTCACCACGGGCATCAGCGCGGCCGACCGCTCCCGCACGCTGAACGTGCTGGCCGACCCCGAATCGGTTCCGACCAACCTCATCCGGCCGGGGCACGTCCTTCCCCTCCGCGCCGTCGACGGGGGCGTGCGCGAGCGCGCGGGTCACACCGAGGCCGCGGTCGACCTCATGCGGCTCGCCGGCCTCGAGCCGGTCGGCGCGATCGCCGAGGTCGTCGCCGAAGACGGCAGCATGATGCGCCTGCCCGGACTGTTCGAGCTCGGCGAGCGCGACGGCATCCCGGTCATCACGATCGAGCAGCTCATCGGCTACCTGAACGAGACCGATCCGCTTCCGGCGGCGGTCCCGGCACGACGTCGGGTGAGCCTGCGCGCCGAGTCGAACGTGCCGACCTCGCACGGCACCTTCCGCTTCCTCGCGTACAAGGACCGCGTCACCGGCACCGACCACCTCGCCGTGGTCTCGGGCGACCTGACCGAGGCGGCGCCGTTGGTGCGCGTGCACTCCGAGTGCCTGACGGGCGAGGCCTTCGGTTCGCTCAAATGCGAGTGCGGACCCCAGTTGGATGCCGCGCTCGACACGATCGATCGCGACGGCGGCATCGTCATCTACATGCGCGGACACGAGGGTCGCGGCATCGGCCTCATCAACAAGCTGCGCGCGTACAACCTGCAGGAGCGGGGCCTGGACACCGTGGATGCCAACCTCGCCCTGGGTCTTCCCGCCGACGCGCGCGACTACGCCGCCGCCGCCGGCATTCTTGCCGACCTGGGAGTCGACAAGGTGCGGTTGCTGACGAACAACACCGACAAGGTCGCGCAGTTGCGCAGCTTCGGCCTCGACGTGGTCGAGCAGGTGCCCCTGCTCGTGGGCGTCGGACCCAACAACCACCAGTACCTCGAGACCAAGCGTGACCGTATGGGTCACATCATCGGCGAGGACGATCTGCGCGAAGCCCTCGCGCACACGAAGGAAGAGAGCGCCTGATGGCCGGCAGTGGAGCACCCGAGACCGGCGGCGTCGACGCGTCCGGCCTGAACATCGTCGTCGTCGCCGGCACCTGGCACGAGGTCATCACGAACGGCCTCATCGCCGGGGCGAAGCGGATCCTGGATGCCACGGGAGCCACCTACCGGGTCGTGCGGGTCCCGGGCTCGTTCGAACTGCCCGTCGCCGCCCGCGCTGCGTTCGACGGCGGGGCGGATGCCGTGGTCGCCCTCGGCGTGATCATCCGGGGCGGGACACCGCACTTCGAGTTCGTCTCGTCGGCCGCGACCGACGGTCTGACCCGCGTGGCGCTGGACGCCGGCAAGCCCGTCGGCTTCGGCGTGCTGACGCTCGACGACGAGAAGCAGGGCCTCGACCGCGCCGGACTCGAGGGGTCGAAGGAGGACAAGGGCGAGGAGGCCGCCGACGCGGCGATCCGCACCGCCCTGGTCCTGCGGGAGCTGCGCGGCTGACGCGCACCGGCCCGCTGCTGCTGCGGAGCGTCGCTGCTCCGGGGCGCGCCGCTTCGGTGCGCGAAAGACGCGCGCGGGGACCGCTGCTTCGGGGCGCGAGGGGCGCCTGCACGGGACCGCTACTTCGGGGCGTGAAATGTGCAGCGGGGCGGTCGGCGATCGCCCCGGTGCACGTTTCACGCCCCGGTCCGGGTGCGCCCCCGCTGAGGCCGACGCCCCGCTGCACACACCGAGCTCGGTCCGGACTTCGGCGGCACGCGGGCAGCGCGACGCGAGACTGAGGCCCGCCTTGCTGGCGACGGAGGCCGCGGCATCCCTAGCCTGACGGCATGGAGATCTTGCGTGACGTCGTCGTCCTCGTGCACCTCGTCGGCTTCGCGGTGCTGTTCGGGGCGTGGGTCGTCGAGGTCGTCGCCCGCCGCGTGCGCGTGACCTCACTCATGAACAACGCCCTGGGCATCTCACTGCTCACGGGCCTCATCCTCTCGGCGCCGTGGGGCCTCGACCACGATCTCAATTACGTCAAGATCGGCGTGAAGCTCGCCGTCCTGCTCGTGATCGGCGCGCTGATCGGCATCGGGTCGGCGCGCCAGAAGCGCACGGGCTCGCTCCCGCCGGGGCTGTTCTGGCCGGTCGGCATCCTTGCGCTGGTGAACGCCGGCCTCGCGGTCATCTGGCGCTGATCGCCGCTCACGCGAGACGGCTCGGGGCACTCTCCCGGGGGAACACCAGGGCGCGCTCAGCGTACGCATAGACTGGAGGGTCTAGACGGCCCTCACCCGGGGACGTCGCCGGTGCTCCCGCCGTGCGCTCCCTCACTCCCACCCCTGTGATCGCTGCGCCCCACCGCTGCGCCCCATCTCGGACGCGAACGAAGAACCTTCCCGTCAGGCAGTCATGACCACGTCATCCCCCTCCACCCGCTCCACCGTCGCACCGGCCAACCCGCGCTCGCGCGTCATCACCGCGAGCCTCGTCGGAACGACGATCGAGTTCTACGACTTCTACGCGTACGCCACCGCCGCAGTCCTCGTCTTCCCGGTGCTCTTCTTCCCCACCGGCAACGAGACGACCTCGCTGCTGCTGTCGTTCAGCGTCTTCGGCGCCGCGATGGTCGCGCGCCCCCTCGGGGCGATCGTGTTCGGCCACTTCGGCGACCGATTCGGCCGCAAGGCCACGCTCGTGGCATCCCTTCTCGTGATGGGTGTCGCGACCTTCCTCATCGGGTGCCTCCCGACCTTCAACGAGATCGGCGTCTGGGCGTCGGTGCTGCTGCTCGTCATGCGCCTGGCGCAGGGCTTCGCCCTCGGCGGCGAATGGTCCGGCGCGGCGCTCGTCGCGACCGAGAACGCCCCGAAGGGCAAGCGCGCGCTGTTCGGCACGTTCCCGCAGCTCGGTGCCCCGATCGGCTTCATCATCGCCAACACGGTGTTCCTCGTCATCAACTTCGCGCTGCCGCACCCCGACGGCACGGCCCAGCGCTCCGAGGAGTTCCTCACCTGGGGCTGGCGCGTCCCGTTCCTGTTCTCGGCCGTCATGGTCATCGTCGGCCTGTACGTGCGCCTCAAGCTCGTCGAGAGCACGTCGTTCTCGAAGGCCGAGAAGAGCGGCGCGATCCGCAAGTTCCCGCTCGGCGAGGTCGTTCGCCGCAACGGCAAGCAGCTGGTGCTCGGAACGTTCATCATGCTGGCGACCTACGTGCTGTTCTACCTGATGACCAGCTTCACGCTGTCGTACGGCACCAAGCCCACCGTCGAAGGCGCCGCCGCGGCCGCCGAGAAGGCCGGCACCCCGTTCGACGCGGCCGCCTACGTGCCGGGCCTGGGCTTCGGCTACACCGACTTCGTGATCATGCAGATCATCGGCGTGGTGTTCTTCGGCGTCTTCACGATGCTGTCGGGCCCCGTGGCCGACGCCATAGGGCGCAAGCGTCTGCTGATCGGGGTGACCATCGCGATCATCGTGTTCGGCCTGACCTTCTCGGTGTTCCTGCTGCCGCACGCCGACCCGAAGTTCACCGGCGCGCTCGTGCAGGCCTTCCTCGTATTCGGGTTCCTGCTGATGGGCACGACCTTCGGACCGATGGGCGCGGTGCTGCCCGAACTCTTCCCCACCAACACCCGGTACACCGGCTCGGCCATCTCGTACAACGTCTCGTCGATCCTCGGAGCGGCCCTCGCCCCGATCGTCGCCGTCGCGCTCTGGGCCGCCGGAGACGGCAACCCGTGGCTGGTCGGCCTGTACCTGTCAGGGATGGGCGTGCTGACGCTGATCGCCGTCGTGCTCTCGCCCGAGACGAAGGACGTCGACTACGACGACAACATCGCCGCCGGAGCGACCGCGCCGTAACGCGTTGCCTGTGAACGATGGATGCCACGGGGCCCCGGCCTCGTGGCATCCGTCGTTCTGCCGTCCTGCGCACAGCCGCGAGAGGTACGGTCGAAGGACCCCCATTTCCTTTCCCGAGGTGAGCATGTCCGTTCCCGCTCCCGCGCGCGGTCGGCGCGGCCGCCGCGTGCCCGAGGGCCCGCGCGCGTCGTTCCGGCAGCTGCTGCCCTTCCTGCTCGAGCACAAGCGCACGCTCGTCGTCGTCGCGGTCCTGAGCATCCTCGGTGCGGGCGCGACGCTCGTGCAGCCGCTTCTCGTCGGCCAGGTGATCACGCGCGTGCAGCAGTCCGTACCGCTCGGCGCACTGGTGTGGCTGCTCGTCGGTTTCGTCGTGCTGTCGTCGCTGATCTCGGGCTATCAGCACTACCTGCTCCAGCGCACCGGTACCGCCGTCGTCTACTCCAGCCGCCGACGGCTCATCGCGCGGATCCTGCGCCTGCCCATCAGCGAATTCGACGCGCGCCGCACCGGCGACCTCGTCTCGCGAGTGGGCACCGACACCACGCTGCTGTACGCCGTGCTGACGCAGGGACTCGCGGATGCCGTGGGCAGCGCGCTCATCCTCGTCGGCGCGATCATCGCGATGGCGTTCATCGACCCCCTGCTGCTCGGCCTGATCGTCGTCGTCATCGGCGCGTCGCTCGCGACGGTCGTCGTCCTCAGCACGAGGATCCGCGTCGCCTCCGCCGCTCAGCAGGAGAAGGTCGGCGAGCTGTCGGCCGGCGTCGAGCGCGCCGTCGGTTCCATCCGCACCATCCGCGCCGCGGGAGCGACCTCGCGCGAGACGGCGGCGGTGACCGAGACCGCGACCGAGGCCTACGACGCGGGCGTGCGCATCGCCAAAGTGTCGGCGCTCATCGTCCCCGTCGCGGGTATCGCGCTGCAGGTGTCACTGCTCGTGGTGCTGGGCGTCGGCGGGTTCCGCGTGGCATCCGGAGCCATCGACGTCGCCTCCCTCGTCACGTTCGTCATCTTCTTGTTCCTGCTGGTGCAGCCGCTGGCGTCGGCGATCGGCGCGATCACTTCGGTCAACCAGGCACTGGGTGCGCTCGGACGCATCCAGGAGGTGCTCGACCTGCCCCTCGAAGACGAGGGAGACCGGCCGGGCATGTCTGCGGCGGTTCCGGATGCCGCGGCGATCGCCTTCCGCGAGGTGCGGTTCCGCTATCCCGACCACGTCGTCAAGGCGCGCGAGGCCGCCGCCGCGGAGGCGCGGTCGGTGTTGGCGGACGTGCACCTGGACTCCGCCGAGCCACCCGCCGAGACCGATCGCGAGGTACTGCGCGGAGTGTCGTTCGACGTTCCGCGAGGGTCGCGCGTCGCGCTCGTCGGACCGTCGGGGGCGGGGAAGAGCACGATCCTCTCGCTCATCGAGCGCTTCTACGACCCCACCGAGGGGGCGATCCTCATCGACGGCGTCGACGCGCGCGAGCTGTCCCGCGACGAATTGCGCGCCCGCTTCGGGTACGTCGAGCAGGACGCGCCCACTCTCGCCGGCACGATCGCCGACAATCTGCGCCTCGCCTCGCCCGCGGCATCCGATGCCGACTGCGAGCGCGTGCTGCGCGCGGTGAATCTCGGCGACGTCCTGGAGCGCAACTCGCTGGGCGTCGATGCGCCCGTCGGTGAAGACGGGGTCATGCTCTCGGGCGGTGAGCGTCAGCGTCTTGCGATCGCGCGGGCGTTGCTGGCCGCTCCCCCGGTGCTGTTGCTCGACGAGTCGACGTCGTCACTGGACGGTGTGAACGAGCAGCGCATGCGCGAGGCCATCGACGCCGTCGCGACCGACCGCACGCTCCTCGTCATCGCCCATCGCCTGTCCACTGTCGTCGACAGCGACCTCATCGTCGTGCTGCAGGACGGCCGGGTCGTCGGTCAGGGCACGCACAGCGAGCTCGTGGCATCCACTCCCCTTTACCGCGACCTGGCGAAGCACCAGCTGCTGGTGTGACGTCGGGGCGGCGGCAGCGCTACCCGGCGCGGCCGTCACGCTCACGCGGGGTGGTGGTGGGGCGCGGCGAGAAACACGATCCGCGGGAAAAATGCTTGCGAAGCGCGTTTCTGCCGGCGAGAAGCGTTTCTCACGCGGGTCGACGGGGCGCCGGACAGGGGCGCCGCGCGCCGGCGGACCGGCCCGGCCGAGCGCAGGCAGGACGATGCCCCTCCCGCGCGCCAAGAACGGGAGGGGCATCGCGTCCGACACTCGCCCCACCGCGCGAAACGGCGGGCGGGGCGAGAGCAGGGGGCCGGCTCAGGACCGCTGGAGGCGGTACCGCAGCGCCGCCAGCTCGGCGCGCAGAGCGGCCGGCAGGTGCGAGCCGAACGTGTCGTAGAACTCCTCGGTCATGTCGGCCTCGGCCAGCCATGAGCGGGCGTCGACGGAGAAGAGCTCGGCGAGATCGGCATCCGGGAGGTCGAGACCCGTGAGGTCGAGGTCCTCGATCTTCGGCAGGCGCCCGATGGGGCTCTCCACCGCGTCGACCTGACCGTCGACACGGCGGATGATCCAGTCGATGACGCGGGCGTTGTCGCCGAACCCGGGCCAGAGGAAGCGGCCGTCGTCACCCTTGCGGAACCAGTTGACCTGGAAGATGCGCGGGGCTCGATCGAAACGGAGCTTCTGGCCGACCTTCAGCCAGTGCGCGAAGTAGTCGCCCATGTTGTAGCCGCAGAAGGGCAGCATCGCGAAGGGGTCGCGGCGCAGTTCGCCGACGGTTCCCTCCTGGGCGGCGGTCTTCTCGGACGACACCGTCGAGCCGATGAACACGCCGTGCGACCAGTCGGTGGCCTCGACCACCAGCGGCACGTTGGTCGCGCGACGACCGCCGAACAGGATGACGTCGAGGGGCACGCCCTGGGGGGCCTCCCAGTCCTCGGCGATCTGCGGGCACTGGGCGGCGCCGACGGTGAACCGCGAGTTGGGGTGGGCGGCGGGACGACCCGACGCGGGCGTCCAGGCGTTGCCCTCCCAGTCGGTGAGGTGCGGGGGCGCCTCGTCGGTCAGTCCCTCCCACCACACGTCGCCGTCGGGGCGCAGCGCCACGTTCGTGAAGATCGTGTTGCCCCACAGCGTCTCGATCGCGGTGACGTTGGTCGATTCGCCCGTGCCCGGCGCCACACCGAAGAAGCCGGCCTCGGGGTTGATCGCCCACAGGCGTCCATCCTCACCGGGGCGGATCCAGGTGATGTCGTCACCGAGGGTCTCGACGCGCCAGCCGGGGATGGTGGGGCGCAGCATCGCGAGGTTGGTCTTGCCGCAGGCCGAGGGGAACGCGGCGGCCACGTGGTAGGCCTTGCCCTTGGGGTCGATCACGCGGATGAGCAGCATGTGTTCGGCGAGCCAGCCCTCGTCGCGGCCGATGACCGAGGCGATGCGCAGCGCGAAGCACTTCTTGGCCAGGATGGCGTTGCCGCCGTAGCCCGAGCCGAACGACCACACCTCGAGGGTGTCGGGGAAGTGCACGATGTACTTCTCGTCGTTGCACGGCCACGTGACGTCGGCCTCGCCGGGGGCGAGCGGAGCACCGACGGAGTGGACGGTCTTGACCCACGGGGCGCCCTTCGCGACCTGCTCGAGCACTGCCGTGCCGACCCGGGTCATGACACCGATGGATGCCACGGCGTAGGCGCTGTCGGTGATCTGCACGCCGATGTGGCTGAGGGGGCCGCCCACCGCGCCCATCGAGAAGGGGACGACGTACATCGTGCGCCCGCGCATCGAGCCCTCGAAGACGCCGTCGAGCGTCTCGCGGATCTCGGCCGGGGCGATCCAGTTGTTCGTGGGGCCGGCGTCCTCTTCGCTCTCGGAGGCGATGTAGGTGCGCGACTCGAGGCGAGCGACATCGCCGGGGTGCGAGCGGGCCAGGTACGAACCGGGCCGCCACTCGGGGTTGAGCTTGATGAGCTTGCCCTCGTCGACCATGTCGCGCAGCAGCGCGTCGTTCTCGGCGGGCGAGCCGTCGACCCAGTGGATGCGGTCGGGCTGCGTGAGGGCGGCGACCTGGTCGACCCACGCGCTCAGCGCGGCAAGACCCGGGCCCTCGACGGCCGGACGCACGCCGTGACCGGGACGGGTGGCGCGGGCGGCAGCGGGCGCGGCAGTGCGGGAGCTGGAGCTGAAGATGTCGGCGAGAGCCATGTCGTTCTCCTCGGTTGAGAGCAAACTCGGTGTCGTTCCTCCATGTTGAGGCCCTTGCAACCCGACTTTCGGTGATCGACCAGTGTAAGAATCCGCATTCTTTCGATATGGTCAAGGAATGGCGTCGTCCTTCGAACTCACCACCCTGGGTCACCGCATCCGTCATCATCGTCTGGCCCGTGGCCTGACGCTCGATGAACTGGGAGCGCTCGTCGGCGTGGCGGGCAGCCAGCTGAGCCTCATCGAGAACGGCAAGCGCGAGCCCAAGCTCTCGCTCCTGCAGGAGATCGCGCGCGCGACCGAGACCGAGGTCACCGAGCTGCTCTCGAACGAGCCGCCGAACCGCCGCGCCGCCCTGGAGATCGAGCTCGACCGGGCACAGGGCAGCCCGTTCTTCCGACAGCTCGGAATCCCCCCGGTCAAGGTGAGCAAGGGCACCAGCGACGACACGATCGAAGCCGTGCTGGGCCTGCACCGAGAGCTGCAGCGGCGCGAGCGCGCGACCATCGCGAGCCCCGAAGAGGCGCGCCGCGCCAACACCGAACTGCGCCTGCGAATGCGCGAGACGGCGAATCATCTGCCCGAGATCGAAAGCCTCGCCGAGAAGCAGCTCAAAGCGGCGGGGCACGCGACCGGCGCCCTCACCCACCGCACGGTCAGCATCATGGCCGAGCAGCTCGGGTTCGAGCTCATCTACGTCAACGACCTGCCGCATTCGGCGCGCTCGGTCACCGACCTCGAGCACGGTCGCATCTATCTGCCCCCGGCATCCATCCCCGGCGGGCACGGCTTGCGCTCGATGGCCCTGCAGGCGATGGCCCACCGCCTGCTCGGGCACCGCCCGCCCACCGACTACGCCGACTTCCTGCAACAGCGCCTCGAGATCAACTACTACGCCGCGTGCTGCCTGATGCCGGAGACCAGCTCCGTCGCGTTCCTGACGCAGGCGAAGAAAGACCGCAACCTCGCCGTCGAGGATTTCCGCGATGCGTTCGGCGTGACCCACGAAGCCGCGGCGATGCGCATGACCAACCTCATGACGACCCACCTCGGCGTGCATCTGCACTTCCTCCGCGTCGACGGCGACGGCGCCATCTCGCGCGTGTACGAGAACGACGGACTACCGCTGCCGACCGATGTCACGGGGTCGGTGGAGGGGCAGGTCGTGTGCAAGAAGTTCTCGGCGCGCGCCGCCTTCGCCGAGCACAACCGCACGACCGAGCACTACCAGTACACCGACACCCCCGCCGGCACCTTCTGGTGCTCCTCGCAGACGGGCACCACCAGCGACGGCGACTTCTCGATCACCGTGGGCGTGCCCTTCGACGACGCCCGGTGGTTCCGCGGTCGCGAGACCTCGAAGCGCGGGATCTCGCACTGCCCCGACGAGTCGTGCTGCCGGCGCCCCGACACCGAGGCCGCGGAACGCTGGCAGGGCAAGGCATGGCCGAGTGCCCGCGTGCACCGGTACATGTTCTCGCCTCTTCCGCGCGGGATGTTCCCGGGTGTCGACGACGCGGAGGTCTTCGCGTTCCTCGACCGGCACGCCGACGGCTGAGGGGCGCAAGCGCCCGACCAGCCGCCTCGCTCACGCGAGACGTCGCCGCGCGAGACGGAGCGGTCGCGCCGCGGGGCTGCGGGACGGCCACCGGATGCCACGGACCGTGCCGTCAGAGGATCGTCGTGCCCGGGGCCCGCCGGACAAGGTGATGCCACGGCCACCCGTTCTCCCGGGACGACGAAACGAAAACGACACACGACGGGACAATTCACGAAAAGTAAAACATTTACGTTTACGGGACACCCACCCACACGGAGGCTCCCGAATGTCACACCTTCGCACCGACCTGATCACCGCCCCTCCCGCAGCAAAGCACCCCGTCACGGCTCCCGCCGCGCGCCGCCGCCGCCGGCGCACCACCGCTGCCGCTGCCGCCGTCGGCGCTCTGCTCCTCGCCCTCACCGTCACCGGCTGCGCCTCCCCCGCCGCCTCGTCGCCCAGTGACGGTCCCACCTCGCTCGGCACCGCCAGCGTCGCCCTCAGCTGGATCAAGAACTACGAATTCGCGGGGTACTACTTCGCGGAGGAGAACGGGGCCTACACCGACGCCGGGTTCGACGAGGTCGACCTCATCGCCGGCGGCGGCAACACGAACTCCTGGGACCTCGTCCTCTCGGGCCAGGCGCAGATCGGCCTGGCGTCCGACCTCACCGGCATCACCGGCGCCATCAACGACGGCGCCGGACTGAAGATCATCGGCGCGCAGTTCGTGAAGAACCCCGTCGGCTTCGTCTCGCTCGCGGGCAACCCCATCCGCACGGTCGCCGACCTGAAGGGCAAGCGCATCGGCGTCGACGCCGGCGGAAAGCTCGCCGTCGAAGCCGTCCTGAAGGCGAACGACCTGCCCGCCGACACGGTCCAGTTCGTCTCGGTGCCCAGCGGCGTCGACCCGCTGATGAACGGCGAGGTCGACGCTCTCATCGGCTTCCTGACCAACTACCCGATCGCCGTCAAGAACGCCGGCGGCGACGTGGTGACCATGTCGTTCGCCGACGCCAATTACGCCCAATTCGGCGACGCCGTGGTGGTCAGTGAGAAAGCGCTGGCCGAGAACCGCGACGCGCTGAAGGCGATCATGAAGGCCAGCATCATCGGCTGGAACACCGCCCTCACCGAGGGCGCCGACTCGATCGCCGACATCGCCATGACCTACGGCGGCGCGGACAACGGGCTCGACCGACAGCTGCAGGTCGACTCCGCGAGCGTGCTGCCCTCCTTCATGCTCACCCCCGACACGGTGACCAACGGCATCTTCACGCTCACGCCCGACCTCGTCGACCAGGCCGTGTCCTCGCTCGCCGCGGCAGGCATCACGGCCGACCCGGACATGTTCGACACGTCGCTGCTCGACGAGGTGTACGCCGAGAACCCCGAACTCATCCCCGGGTTCACCGTCCCGGCATCCTGATCCCTTCCTCCACCGCCCCGACACGAGAGGACGCCACGACATGACGTCGATACCCGCACGTGGCGTCCTCTTCGGCGCCGCCGGTCTCGCCGTGCTGGTGATGGCCTGGCACATCGTCGCCGTGACCGTCTACCAGCGCCCCAACGGCAGTCCCGGTCCGGTGCCGCCCCCTCTCCCGGTCCTCGTGCGCGCGGCCACCGGATTGGGTGACGGAGCCTATGCAGAAGGCGTGGCCGCGACCGCGGGAGCCGCCCTGATCGGCTACGGCGTTGCCGTCGTGATCGCGCTGGGGCTCGGCATCCTGGTCATGATGGCTCCGCCCCTGGGCCCCTTCGCCTCCCAACTGGGAGTGGTGGCCGCGTGCGCTCCCGCAGCCGCCATCGCGCCCATCGTGGTGCTGCTCAGTCCGTCGGGCAGCCGTGCCGTGAGTGTCGTGCTGGCGATGCTCGCCGTGCTGTTCCCCCTCGTGGTCGGGGTGCTTCTGGGACTGCGCTCGGCCGCCCCGGCGCAGCTCGATCTCGTGCACGCCTACGGAGGCACCGCGTGGACGGCCATCCGCAAGGTGCGGGTGATCTCCGCGATCCCCGCGCTGCTCGCCGCCCTCAAGCTCGCCGCCCCCGCCGCCTTCCTCGGCGCCATGACCGGCGAATTCTTCACCGTCGGCGTCGACGAAGGGGCCGGCCGACTCCTCATCTCGCAGCAGTACGTCGGCGACTACACCGGCATGTGGGCGATCGCCCTGCTCGCGACGGTCGTCTCGGCCCTCGGGTACGGCGCGATCGCGCTGCTCGGACGCATTCTCGCGCCGTGGACCACTCACACGGGGGGCACCCGATGACGCGCATGTCCTCCCGGCTCACGACGACCCTGTGCACGCTCGCCACGGCGGCCGTGCTGCTGATCGGCTGGCAGCTGGCGATCACCCTGTCGGGGCTCTCGCCCTACCTCGCGAAGACGCCGCTGGACGTGTGGGGGTACCTCTTCGTCGACGGGGCCGGCAATCCGGCCGGCGCCGCTGAACGCCGCGCAGCCCTCGCCCCGATGATCGGCGTCACCCTGATGCACAGTGCCGTCGGGCTCCTCCTCGGCGTCAGCACCGGGTTCGTCGGGGCGGTCGCGCTGACCGTGTCGCGGGCGTTGCGCTCGATCTTCCTGCCGCTGGCCCTGCTGCTGCAGACCGTACCCCTCATCGCCATGGCCCCCGTCATCTACGCCGTCTTCGGTTCCGGCATCCTCACCGCCGCCGTCGTGGCCGCGGTCGTGACCTTCTTCCCCCTGCTGATGAACATCGGGGCAGGCCTCACCTCGTCGACGCCGGAGACGGCCGACCTCGTGCGTGCCTATGGCGGCGGCCGATGGACCCTGCTGCGGTTCGTGCAGCTGCCGGCATCCCTTCCGTCGTTGTTCGCCGGTCTCAAGCTGGCCGCCCCCGCGACCGTGTCGGCGGCCACCCTGTATGAGTTCCTGTTCTCGTTCGAAGGGCTCGGGGCGAACCTGCTCACCAGCAAGTCGTACTCCGACTACGGGCTGCTGTGGACGCTCGTCGTCGTCACGGTGCTCCTCTCGCTCGCCGCCTACGGACTCGTCGTCGCGGCCGAAACGCTTCTGCTCGCCGGTCGTTTCCCGCCGCGCGATTCGACCCTCGCTCAGAAAGGCCCCGCATGACCGCGTCCGGCGTCCACGTCCGTGCTCTCACGCGCCATTTCGCCACCCGCGGCGAGACGGTCGTCGCCGTCGACGGGGTCGACCTCGACACTCCGCGCGGGTCGTTCCTGTCGCTCCTCGGCCCCTCCGGCTGCGGCAAATCCACCGTGCTGCGCATGCTCGCCGGCCTGGACACCCCCACCTCGGGCACAGCGACGGTCAACGATCTCGCCCCCGCCGCCCTCCGTGGGAAGCACGCGTACGGCATCGCCTTCCAAGACCACGCACTGCTGCCGTGGCGGACGGTCGAGCGCAACATCGCGTTCCCGTTCGAGATCGCGGGGCTCCCCGTCGACCACGACTGGGTGGGCGAACTGCTGCGCCTCGTGCGCCTGGAACAGTTCGCCAAGGCCCGACCGTGGCAGTTGTCGGGCGGCATGCGCCAACGCGTGGCCATCGCCCGCGCGCTGGCCCTCCGGCCCAACGTGCTCTTCCTCGACGAACCGTTCGGAGCGCTCGACGACGTCACCCGCCAACGTCTGAACGTCGAGCTCCAGCGCTTGTGGAGCGAGCAGCAGGCGACGACCGTCATGGTCACGCACGGCGTCCAGGAGGCCATCTTCCTCAGCGACAAGGTCGCCGTGATGAGCCCTCGTCCGGGGCGCATCAAAGAAGTCATCGACGTCGACCTCCCGCGGCCGCGCACCCTCGAAATGACGACGTCGCCCGAATTCCACGCCTACGTCGACCGCGCCAGCGCGCTCCTGTTCCACTGATCCCCCCCGAAAGGCCCACCCTCATGACCGAACTCACTGCCGTCGCCGCCACGCACACCGCTCCCGATCTGGACGCCGCGGAGAAGGGGATCCGCATGTACATGCGAGCGATCGGCCTCGACACCGAGCACCCCACCCTCATCGACACCCCCCGGCGCGTCGCGCACGCCGGTCTCGACCTCTTCTCGGGAATGGGAGGCGACCCGCATCGCGCGCTGGGCGGCGGTGAGCCCATCGAGGGCGTGTACCCCGGGGCGGTCGCGGTGCGGGACATCCCCTACTCCTCGATGTGCGAGCACCACCTGCTGCCCTTCCAGGGAGTGGTGTCGGTGGTGTACCTGCCCGATCGGGCGCTCGCCGGCATCGGCGACTTCGACGCGATGCTGCGGGTGCTCGCGGCCCGACCGCAGATGCAGGAGCGCCTGGCCGACCAGATCGCCGAGGTCGTCTCCGAGACACTCGACGCGAAGGGCGTGCTGGTGCGCCTCACCGCACAGCACGCCTGCATGTGGGCGCGCGGGGAGCGGACCGTCGGCTCGACCGCGTTCTCCCTCGCGGGGCGCGGCGTGTACGAGACCGATCCGGCGGCGCGAGCAGAGGCGCGAGTGCTGCTCGGACTGCACTGAGATGACGAGCTCCATCGAGGTGACGGAGGTCGCCGCGCGGGCCGGGGTGGCCCTGGTCCCGATCGGGGCCACCGAGCAACACGGTGCGCACCTGCCCGTGACCACCGACACGGCGATCGCGGCCGCTTTCGCCGCGGAGGCCGGCGCTCGGGTGACCGGCGAGGTGGCAACGTGGGTGCTTCCGGCGCTGCCGTTCGGCTTCTCGCCCGAGCACGCGGGACGCGCCGGCACGATCGGCCTGTCGGCGGAGACGCTGCTCGCCCTCGTCGACGACATCGGCCGCGGCGTCGCCGCCAGCGGCATCCGTCGTCTGCTGTTCGTCAACGGACACGGTGGCAATCCCGAACTGCTGCACGTCGCGTGCCGGCAGTTGCGCGAGCGGCGGGGGCTCGCGGCGTTCGCGGTGCACGTGCCCGGGCTGGCACTGCCTCCCGAGCTGGCCGAGGGCGTGACCACGGGCGATCTCGACGCGCACGCCGGCCACTACGAGACGAGCCTGTTGCTCGCGCTGGACCCGGGCGCCGTCGACATGGATGCCGCCCGCGCCGACGGTCTCGAGAGGGTCAGGGCCCGCGCGGCCTCCCCCACCCGGCCGTTCGGCGCCGTCAGTGTGCCCTGGCACGTCGACGATCTGTCTGCGTCGGGCGTGATCGGAGATCCGACCACGGCCGACGCCGAGTGGGGCGAACGCGCGTTCGCCACGCAGGCCGCCGCCCTCGCCGACATCGTCCGCGCCGTCGCTGCGCACCCCCTTCCGCCCGAGTGGGTACACTCGCGGCGGGGGGATGCCGAATGACCGACGGTCCGGGACGGACACCGACCCTCCAAGAGGTGGCGACGGAGGCGAAAGTCAGCCTCGCCACCGCCAGCAACGCCCTCACCGGCAACCGAGGGGTGAGCCCGAAGCTGCGCGACCGGGTGCTGGACGCCGCTCAGCGGGTCGGGTACCCCCGGGCGTCCGGGCGCCGGCGCACCGACCGCACGACCGTCGGGATCGTCCTGCCCGACGTGCGGCATCCGGCGTACGCCGAACTCGCGCACGCGTTCGAGCGCGAGGGCGCGCAGCGCGACTGGGCGCTCGTGCTCGCCGGGTCCGATTACGAGCCCGACAACGAGCTCGAAGCGCTCGAGAACCTCGTGCGCAGCACGGACGGCGTGCTGCTGTCGCCCTCGCGCCCCCCGCGCTCTGGGGTGCATCGGCTGCGGGCGAGCCCCGTGCCGATCGTCGCCTGCGACGAACCCGCGGACTCCGCCCTCATCGGCGGGTGGGTGCGCTCCGACAACTTCGGCGGCGGACGTGTCGCCGCGCATCACCTGGTGGATGCCGGCGGCACCCGCTTCGCCATGCTGGGCGGCGAGGGCTATCTGCCGTCGACGAAAGAACGGCGCGAGGGGTTCCTCACCGGACTCGCCGACCGCGGCGTCCCCGCGGCCGAGGTGCTGATCGTCGGCGAGAACTACGGCATGGACGGCGGTCAGAGCGCCATGGCGGAACTCCTCGAGACCGACGCCGAGGTCGACGCCGTCTTCGCGGTGAGCGACCTGCACGCCGTCGGCGCGTTCTTCCGTGCCCTGCAAGAGGGGCGGTCCGTACCGGGCGATCTGCTGCTGTGCGGCTTCGACGGAGTGGCCTGGACGCGACAGATCTCGCCCACGATCACCACGGTGCGTCAAGACTGGGGCAAGATCGCC
Organism: Microbacterium sp. Leaf151; assembly: GCF_001424225.1. Classification (GTDB taxonomy): domain Bacteria; phylum Actinomycetota; class Actinomycetes; order Actinomycetales; family Microbacteriaceae; genus Microbacterium. The sequence continues at coordinate 570,884 of NZ_LMOR01000004.1, forward strand.
GCACGCGCGATGGACATGCTCGACACCCTCATGGCGGGCGGCGACGGAGACCGCGCAGTGATCCCCGTCGAACTCGTCCCGGGCGAGTCGACGCAGCGCTGACGACGGATGCCACGCGTCGCGTGCTCGGCCGGCGGCGGACACCACGCAGGACTTCTGCGGTCCCTGCGCTCCCGTGGCCCGACTTATCGACGTCCCATCGCCGAACCTCCTGCCCTGTGTCCACAGAGGCCGGGGGAACGACGGATGCCACGACCCCGCCCCTCCGAAGAGGATGGGGTCGTGGCATCCGGTGTCTCAGGCGTAGGGGTTGGCCGTGAGGGTGTATTTCGTCTGCAGGTACTCGTGGATGCCCTCGTCGCCGCCTTCGCGTCCCAGGCCGGACTGCTTCCAGCCGCCGAAGGGTGCCGCGGCGTTGGAGACCACGCCGACGTTGAGGCCCATCATGCCGGTCTCGAGCTTGTCGATCATGCGCTGGCCGCGCGCGAACGACTCGGTGAAGACGTAGGAGACGAGGCCGTACTCGGTGTCGTTGGCCAGGCGGACCGCGTCGTCCTCATCATCGAAGGGGACGATGGCGAGCACGGGTCCGAAGATCTCCTCGCGCAGGATGTCGCTGCCCGGTTTGACGTCTGCGACGACCGTCGGCTCGAAGAAGGTGCCGGGACCGTCGACGGGCGAGCCACCGGTGGTGACGGTGGCGCCGCGGTCGACGGCATCCCCCACCAGGGTCTTCGCCTTGTCGACCGCGCGGTCGTCGATGAGGGGCCCGATCTGCACGCCCTCCTCGGTACCGCGGCCGACCTTCATCGCCCTCACGCGCTCGGTGACACGCGTGGTGAAGTCCTCGACGACGCTGCGCTGCACGAGGAAGCGGTTGGCGGCGGTGCAGGCCTGGCCGATGTTGCGGAACTTCGCGAGCATCGCACCCTCGACGGCCTTGTCGAGGTCGGCATCCTCGAACACGACGAACGGGGCGTTGCCGCCGAGCTCCATCGACGTGCGGAGCACGCCGGGCGCCGCCTGCTGCAGCAGCTTCACACCGACCGGGGTGGAGCCGGTGAACGACAGCTTGCGCAGGCGCGGGTCGGAGATGATGCGCTCCGACACCGGCCCGGTGCTGGTCGTGGTGACGACGTTGACGACACCGGCGGGGACACCGGCGTCCTGCAGGATCTGCGCGAAGAAGAGCGTCGTGAGGGGCGTGAGGGTCGCGGGCTTGATCACCACCGTGCAGCCCGCGGCGAGCGCGGGGGCGATCTTGCGGGTGGCCATGGCGAGGGGGAAGTTCCACGGGGTGATGAGGTAGCAGGGGCCCACGGGGTGATGCGAGACGATCATGCGACCGGTGCCCTCGGGGCTCGCGCCGTAGCGGCCCTGGGTGTGCGCGGTGACCTCGCTGAACCAGCGCAGGAACTCCCCGCCGTACGCGACCTCGCCGCGCGCCTCGGCGAGGGGCTTGCCCATCTCGAGCGTCATGAGCAGCGCGACGTCCTCCTTGCGCTCCTGCAGCAGGTCGAAGGCGCGGCGGAGGATCTCGGCACGCTCCCGAGCCGGGGTCGCCGCCCATGACGGGAACGCCTCGGCAGCGGCATCCATCGCCGCGACGCCGTCGTCGACCGTGGCGTCGGCGATCTCGTGGATGACGTCACCGGTGGCGGGGTCGTTCACGGCGACGGTCTTGCCGCCGGTCGCCTCTCGCCACTCGCCGTTGATCAAGAGGCCGGTGGGTACGGATGCCAGCAGCTCGCTCTCGCGCGAATCGGTCATGGGTCCTCCTGGATCGGGGCGGGGTTCCCGCCAATTCTCGTCAGCCCGCGTAGCGGAGCCGATATACGTGGTGTACAAACGGGTCGTCGTGCTGGCCGTCGTGGCCGGTGGGGTGCGGATCGCCCTCGGGCATCTCACGCGCGACCGGGGTGCGCCGCCTTCGCAGGCATAAACGCTTTCCGTGCGCATAAACGCGCTGCGCCCGCGTTTATGCGCGCCGATCGCGTTTATGCGCGGGACTGGGCGGATGCCGCAACCGGCGAGGCCATCACCCCGACGAGGAAGCGCTGGAGCTCCTCCGGGGCCGAGAGGGGCAGCACGTGCGCGACGTACTGGTCGGGGCGCACGAGCACGACCGCGCCGGCGGCACCGATGCCGCGTTCGGCGAAGATGTCGGCGCTCGTCCAGGCCGAGGGGGCGGCGGCGAACACCTTCTCGAGGTCGGTCAGGCCGAGCGGCCCCGAGCGCGGACGGAACAGCGCCGGCACCTCGACCACGTCCTCCCACCGGCCAGGGAACACCGCCTTCACATCGAACACGGCGTCGAGGTCGGCGCCCTCGGGGGTCAACCGCTCCACGATGTCTTGCGCGGCGCCGGCCCACTCGCGCAGCGCCGAGCCGTCCGCATCCGCGAACGCGTAGATCCGCCAGCGCCAATCGGCCCTCGCGTGATGGCCGAGGTGCACGGCGTTGCCGTCGCACACCCGCACGACCTCGACACTCTTGAAGCGCCTTCCTACGGGGAATCCGGATGCCAGCTCCTGCGCCGGCGCCTCGGCGGTGATCGTCGAGGGGGCGTAGTGCGTCATGAAGCCCGAGGGGAACTCGGCCGTGGCCAGGTAGTAGGTCGACAGCTCCGCGGGGTCGGTGATCTCGCCGGGCTTGCGCGCCATGAGCGATGACCACTCGCGGTCGAAGTCGATGAGCTGCTGGGCGACGGGCCGGCGCTCCTGGTCGTACGTGCGCAGCAGGTCCGCCGGCGCGAGCCCGGTGAGCACGTGGCCCAGCTTCCAGCCGAGGTTGAAGCCGTCCTGCATCGAGACGTTCATCCCCTGCCCCGCTTTGGCGCTGTGCGTGTGGCAGGCGTCACCGGTGAGGAACACGCGCGGGTGATCGAGATCGTCGACGAACTGGTCGGTCACCCGGTGACCCACCTCGTAGACGCTGTGCCACGCGACCTGTTTCACGTCGATGGAGTACGGGTGAAGGATCTCGTTCGCCCGACGGATGACCTCGTCGATCGGGGTCTGCCGCACGCGGTGGTTGTCGCCTTCGGCGACCTCGCCGAGGTCGATGTACATGCGGCTGAGGTAGCCGCCCTCGCGCGGGATGTGCAGGATGTTCCCGGCGGCGGCATTGATCGCGCACTTGATGCGCCAGTCGGGGAAGTCGGTCTCCACCAGCACGTCCATGACGCCCCACGCGTGGCGCGCGGCGGCTCCGACGTGCGTCCGGCCGATCGCCTGACGCACACCGCTGCGCGCGCCGTCGCACCCGGCGACGTATTTCGCACGGATCGTCCGCTCACCCTCGGCCGTGCGCACACGGACCTCGACGTGGTCGGCGCCCACCTCGAGGCCTGAGAACTCCACACCGTAGTCGGGCACGATGCGCGCGGGGCCGTGGGCTGCGGCCTCGGCAAAGTAGTCGAGCACCCGCGCCTGGTTGACGATGAGGTGGGGGAACTCGCTGATCTTGTAGCCGTAGTCCTCGGTGCGGGTCGTGCGGACGATCCGCTCGGGATTCTCGGGATCGGGGGCCCAGAAGTTCATCCAGCCGATGTTGTACGCCTCGGCCGTGATGCGGTCGGCGAAACCGAACGCCTGGAAGGTCTCGACGCTTCGGGGTTGGATGCCGTCGGCCTGGCCGAGGGCGAGACGCCCCTCACGCTTCTCGATGAGACGCGTCGTGAGCTGGGGGAACTGCGACATCTGCGCAGCGAGAAGCATGCCGGCGGGGCCGGAGCCGACGATGAGCACGTCGACCTCCTCGGGCAGACGATCAGAACGGTCGAGACCCGTGCCGGCCGCGTTCTGCACGCGCGGGTCGCCCGAGACGTAGCCGTGGTGATGGAACTGCATCGTTTCTCCTGACGTCGATGTCGGGTTGCGGTCCAGCACAACGCGTTCTATATTCGAACGCAGCGTTCTGCTACCGAACGAGAGAGTAGCCCGAGCCATGCCCGCACGGCAAGACGCCTCCCCCGCCTCGCAGACGCTGAGTCGCGGCATCCGCCTGCTCGAAGAGCTCGCCGACGCCGGCACCCCGCTCTCGATCGACGACCTCGCGGCCCGGGTCGAGCTCCACCGCTCGGTCGCTTACCGACTCCTCCGCACACTCGAAGACCACGGTCTCGTCACTCGAGACGCCGCCGGCGCGGTGCGCCTGGGGACGGGCCTCGCAGCCCTCGCTGCGGGAGTCGCCGCCGACCTGCAGGCCGAGGCGCTGCCCGAGCTCACCGCGGCGGCGAACGACCTCGGCATGACGTGCTTCCTCGTCGTGCTCGATCACGACGAATGCGTGACGCTCGTCAGCGTCGAGCCCCGGCACACGGTCACCGCCGTGGCGCAGCGGCCCGGGTCGCGGCATCCGGTCACCCGGGGTGCCCCCGGGCGCGCGATCCTCGCGCAGCTACCCCCGCGGCGCTGGCCCGACGGAGTCGATGCGCGTCTCGCGTCGGACGTGGCGGACGCCGCGGAGCGCGGGTGGGCGACGAGTCATGACGAGGTGATCCCCACGTTCCGCGCCGTGGCGGTGCCCCTCGCCGTGCGGGGGCGCGAGCCCGCCGCCGTCGCCGCCGTGCACGTGGCCACCGACCTCGACGACGCGGCGATCGCGGCGCGGCTCGAGGCTGCGGCATCCGCGATCCTCGGTGCTCTCTGACCGCAGTCTGCCGCGAGGCAGTCCGGAGTTCGGCACACCGTTACCGATCTCCCTTCGCCTCGAGGCGCGGGATCGTATATGATCACTCCCGTCAGGCGCACGAGGTCGTGCGTCGCTGCTCGAAAAAAGGGCACGTAGCGCGAGACCCGCGCGAGACACATACGGCTCATTCCCGTTCCTGTTTCGCGAAAGGCTCGTCATGCCCATCGTCTCCGCGCACGTCGCCCACACCCTCGGTCGCCACATCGACCACGTCTTCGGCGTGATGGGCAACGGCAACGCCCACTTCCTCGACGCCCTGCATCGCCAGACCGACGTCGCCTTCACCGCGATGCGGCACGAGGCGGGCGGCGTCGTCGCCGCCGATGCCCACTATCGCGCGTCCGGCCGCATCGCCGCGGCGACCGCCACCTACGGCGCGGGCTTCACCAACACCCTCACCGCGCTCGCCGAAGCAGCTCAGGCCCGCATCCCCCTGCTTCTGGTCGTGGGCGACGAGCCCACCTCCGGCCCCCGCCCGTGGGGCGTCGACCAGGTCGCCCTGGCCTCGGCGGTCGGCGTGCGCACGTACACGGTGGGAGATCGGGATGCCACGGCCACCGTCCTCATCGCCCTCGAACACGCGCTGACCTACCGCGTGCCGGTGGTGCTGGCCATCCCCTATGACGTCGTGTCGCGTGAGGCCGGCCCGCTGACGGACGCCGGTACGGTGACACTGCCCGCGCCTCTCGCACCGCGGGGACCCGCGGCGGAGGCGACCCTCGACCGCATCGCCGACGCCCTCGCCGGCGCCGAGCGGCCGTTCCTGCTCGCCGGCCGCGGCGCATGGCTCGCCGACGCGGGCGCTGCGCTCGGGCGTCTCGCCGAGGTGACCGGTGCGATCACGGCATCCACCGCCCTCGGTCGCGGCATCTTCCCCGACACCGCCCACGACCTCGGCGTCACGGGGGGCTTCGGCGCCGCGGGCGCGATGGAGCTCGTGCGCGAGGCAGACGTCGCGGTGGTCTTCGGTGCGGGGCTCAACCAGTTCACGATGCGCTTCGGCGAACTCTTCGCCCCGCGCACGCAGGTCTTCCAGATCGACGTGGCCCCCACCGCCACGCACGCGCAGGTGGGCGGGTTCGTCCGGGCGGATGCCGCGCTGGCGGCCGAGGCGCTCGTGGAGCGTCTTCTCTCCCACGGCGCCGTGTCGTCCGGCTGGCGTGACCGCGTGGACGTGGCTCCCCTTCGCGAGCAGGAGCCCGGCGAGGGCCTCGCCCCCGATGGCCGCCTCGACCCCCGCTCGGCCGCCGCGCGCATCGCCGAATTGCTGCCCGAGGACCGCGTCGTCGTCTCCGACGGCGGCCACTTCCTCGGCTGGTCGAACATGTACTGGCCGGTCGCCTCACCCGATCGCGTCATGATGGTCGGCACCGCCTATCAGTCGATCGGCCTCGGCTTCCCCTCGGTCGCGGGAGCCATCGCCGCCCGCCCCGAATCGACCGTCGTGCTCACGACCGGTGACGGCGGGGGGCTCATGGCGATCGCCGACCTCGAGAGCGCCGTGCGCTCGGCGCGGGGCCACGGCATCGCGGTGGTGTGGAACGACGCCGCCTATGGCGCCGAGATCAACCTCTACGGCCTGAAGGGCCTCGCCCGCGAGCCCATGCTGATTCCGGAGGTCGACTTCGCGGCCGTCGCGCGCGGCTTCGGTGCCGAGGGCGTCGTCGTGCGCGAGGTGGCCGACCTCGACGCCCTGGCGGAGTGGACGCGGCGCGATCCCGAAGACCGAGCTTTTCTGCTGCTCGACCTGCGTATCAGCGGCGACGTCATCGCGCCGTACCAGCGCGAGATCATCAAGGTGAACTCGTAAGCGGGGTCGGGCTCACCGCCACCGCGACAGCCGAGGTGGTCGCCGCGAACGCCCGCCGCCGCCGAGGCCTCCGATCCCATAGCCTGCCCGGGACTCAAGGCCCCGCCGAACCGTGCGTCGCAAAGGTCCGACCCGCCGGCTCTGCGAGCCGCCGCTACGGTGGTGACGCATGGGGACGAGAAGGCGTCTGATCGGCTCGGGCACCGCGGTCGCGATGATCAGCGGCGCCGTCGTGGTGCTGTACTTCTTCCAGCCGTGGCGGAGTTGCGAGTACGAAGACACCTCGGCGGGCTGCTCGATGCTGCCCCAGGACGCCGCCGCGATGGGTGTCGCGGCGTTGGTCTTCGTCGTGGGGATCGTCGTTCTCGCGGCGGGCCTGCTGATGCATCGGGCGCCCGAGTGAGGGAACCGCGCACGGTCGCGACGCGCGCAGGGTCGTCCGGTGTCCCGGCAACTAGTACATAGCATCCTTAATTCACTGATTCGTGTACTATTAGCGCATGTCCACCGCGACCCTCACGGCCACGCTGACGCACACCGCGGCACTCGCCCGCCTCGGGCACGCGCTCTCCGACACGACCCGAGCGGGGGTTCTGCTGGCCCTGCGAGAGGCGCCGTCGTACCCCTCCGATCTGGCTGATGCGCTCGGCGTCTCGAGGCAGGTCATGTCGAACCAGCTCGCGTGCCTGCGAGGGTGCGGGCTGGTGGAGGCCGTGCCGGAAGGGCGACGTACCCGATACCGGCTCGCTGACGAGCATCTCGCACCCGCTCTGGACGAGCTGCTGCGCGTGGTCCTCTACGTCGAGCCGGGCTGCTGCGCCGGGGGACGCTGCACCTGCGCCGCATGACCGCCGCCACTGCTCATCACGCCGCTGACCGACGGCCTGTCCTCCAACGCCGCATCAGATGGATCGTCGCAGCGACGATCGCGTACAACCTGATCGAGGCGATCGTCGCGATCACCGCCGGCACGGTCGCCTCGTCGGCTGCGCTCGTCGGATTCGGCCTGGACTCGACGATCGAGGTCCTCTCCGCTGCTGCGGTCGCGTGGCAGTTCACCCGCCGCGACCCGGAACGATGGGAGAAGGGCACGCTGCGCGTGATCGCCGTCGCGTTCTTCGCCCTCGCGGCGTACGTCACAGCGACGTCCGTGCTGGCGCTCGTCGGGCGGATCGACGTGCAGCACTCGACGATCGGCATCGTCCTCACGGCTCTGAGCGTGATCATCATGCCGTTCCTGTCGCTGGCGGAGCGTCGCGCGGGTCGAGAGCTGGGATCGGCCACCGCTGTCGCGGACTCCCGGCAGACCCTTCTGTGCACCTATCTGTCAACTGCGGTGCTCATCGGACTCGTCCTCAACAGTCTGCTCGGGTGGTGGTGGGCCGATGCGGTCGCGGGACTCGTCATCGCCGCCTTCGCCATCCGGGAGGGCATCGAGGCGTGGCGCGGTGACGCGTGCGCGACCTCGGTGGGCATGCTTCTCGAGCAGGAGGACGACAACCACCACGCGCACGAGAACAAGGACTGACCCGTGAAGACACAGACCAAGCCCCTTGTGATCACGCTCGCCGCCCTGATCGTCGTCGTGGTCGTCGGCCTCGTCGCGTTCCTCGTCGCCCGTGTGCAGGCCCCCGATCCGGCGGCCGCCGCCGTGGTGAGAGCCGACTCCCATGTTCTCGACGACGCGGGCGACGGTGCGGTCACCGTCGTCGAGTTCCTCGACTTCGAGTGCGAGGCGTGCGGTGCCTACTACCCGGTCGTCGAAGAAGCGCGGCAGAAATACGCCGGACAGATCACCTACGTCGTCCGCTACTTCCCACTCCCCGGACACGTCAACTCGATGACCTCCGCCGTCGCCGCCGAAGCCGCCGCACAGCAGGGCCGCTTCGAGGACATGTACCACCGCCTTTTCGATACGCAGGCCGAGTGGGGAGAAGCGCAGGAGTCCCGCGCCGATCTCTTCCGCGAATATGCCGACGACCTCGGGCTCGACATGACGGCTTACGACGCCGCCGTCTCGGATCCGGACACCGAACAACGCGTGCGGGCCGACTTCGAAGAGGGACGGGCCCTCGGCGTCGGCAGCACCCCCACGTTCTTCGTCGACGGGCGACCGCTCGTCATCGAGCGATGGAACGACCTCGAAACGGTGATCGACGCCGCCCTCGATCGCTAGGCGGACCGGCGTACAGCGCCGCCTGCGGACCGTCGGTCGGGCCGAGGCCGACCGCAAGCAGCATGAGGCGGAGTCGGCGGCAGCACGATCACGGCCGCGGTGGCCCGTTTCGGGAATCCGACGACGCGAGGGCGCGAGCACGTGCGCGCTATCGGATGAGGACCTCGGCGGCGGCGTCCATGTGGGCCCGAACGGTCGCCGCGGCTTCGTGGGGTTCGCCCGCGGCGATCGCGCGCACGATTGCGAGGTGGCGCTCCGCATCCATGTTCTTGAGCGCACGATCGAGTCCGGAGTGCGTGATCGACATCTCGATGGACCCCTCCAGCGCCGACCACGCCTGGACGAGCGTCTCGTTGCCGGTGAGGCGGCACATGCCGAGGTGGAAGTCGAGGTCCGCCCGCATCCGCTCCCCCAGAGACGCATCGGGCATTGTCATGCGTCGCGCAAGAGTCTCGAGCTGTTCTGCGACGGCGCCGCAGTCGGGTCGCTGCGCGAGGGTCGCCGCGGCGAGCGCTTCGAGCGCGGCGCGCACCTGGAAGAGGTCCCGCAGCTCCCGTTCGCTCATGTGTCGGACCATCAGTCGCCCGCGGGTGCCTGCAGTGAGCAGCCCCTCGATCTGGAGCGTCCGCATGGCTTCGCGTAACGTCCCGCGGCTGATGCCGAGGCGCCCGGCCATCTCGATCTCGGAGACGTGAGACCCGGGCTCGAGCTCACCCGTGGTGATGGCTCGGCGAAGAGCCTCGACGGCCTGCTGGCGGAGGGTCGTCCGCTGCAAGCCGAGGATCGAGGGAGCGTCCGTCATCTGCTCCTCCTCCCGTGGGAGGCCAGTCTACGGGCGAAGTCTGACCGCGCCCCCGCACAGACTTCGCCCGCTCCCGCTGGCCAGCGGCATCTAGTCCGCGAGCGCCGCTCGCTCGGCGTACGCCCGCTGCTCCTTCGTCCACGTCTCCTTCGTCGACAGCGCCGCCAGCAGCCCGATCAGGGCGTAGAAGGAGAACAACGATGCCGGCCCCACCCAGCCGAAGGCACCGAACAGCAGCGTCGTGATGAACGGCGTGAACCCCGACACCATGGCCGAGATCTGGTAGGCGAGCGAGGCACCGGATGTGCGCGTGTTCGCGGTGAAGAGCTCCGGGAACCACGCCCCCTGCGCCCCGGCGAGGGCATTCTGGAACACGGCGTACGACAGCACGATGACGACCACGACCAGGGGGTATACCGCCGAGTTCACGCCGAGGAACATGAGGTAGCCCCAGACGATGCCGAGGGCCGTGACGACGATGTACAGCGGTCGGCGGCCGATGCGGTCCGTCAGTTTCGCCCAGCCCCAGGTTGCGAAGACCCCCACGCCGGCCGCGATGCACAGGGCGGTCAGGGTCTGCCAGCTCTCCGTGATCTTGTTGGTGTTGAGGTACGAGATCAGGTACGTGATCGACACGGCGTAACCGGCCGTTTCCGCGATGCGCAATCCGATACCGCGCAGGATGTTTCCCCAGTCGGATTTGATGACGGAGATGAGCGGGGATTTGAGAACGATTCCCTGCGTCTTGACGTCTTCGAAGACGGGCGACTCGGGGACCTTCGATCGGATGACGAGGCCGACGGCGACCAGCAGGATGCTGGCGAGGAACGGTACGCGCCAGGCCCAGTCGCCGGGAAGGTGCACGCTGACGAGGAAGACGAGGTTGGCCAGCAGCAAGCCGACGGGGAAGCCGGCCTGCACGATGCCGGTGAAGCTGCCCTTGCGTCGCCACGGAGCGTGCTCGTAGGTCATCAGGATGGCACCGCCCCACTCGGCTCCGAACGCCAACCCCTGCACGATGCGAACGATGACGAGCAGGATCGGCGCGACGATGCCGGCCGCCGCATACGTCGGCAGGAGACCGATGACGAACGTCGCCAGTCCCATCACGATGAGGGAGGCGACGAGCACAGGTTTGCGGCCGACGCGGTCGCCCAGATGGCCGCCGATGATGCCCCCGAGAGGGCGGGCGGCGAACCCGACACCCAGCGTGGCGAAGGAGAGCAGCGTCCCCGTCAGGGGGTCGCTGCCGGGGAAGAACGCGGTGCCGAAGTACAGGGCCGCGGCGGTGCCGAAGCCGATGAAGTCGTAGGTCTCGATCACCGCCCCTACTCCGGAGCCGACGGCGACCCTCTTCACGGACGAAGTCCCGTTCACCGGGCCCCGCATCTGAACGGCCTCTGCGCTCATTTCAGTCATCCTCACGTCATTGTGACCCCGAAACGGGGCTATGCCGAGAGTATGAAATGGTTCACCCATTATTGTCAACAATCAAACACTTGTATTGTCAACAACCCCGTGGTTTCATGGTCCCACCGCGAAGGAGCGGAGGAAGACGGTAACCATGACCATCACACGCACCGCAGTTGTCACCGGCGCAGCCGCCGACCGGGGTATCGGCCAGGCCGTAGCCCGCGCTTATGCCGAGGCGGGCTGGGCCGTCGTGATCCTCGACCTCGACGGCGCAGCCGCCGAGCGAGTCGCCCGTCGGATCGCCGACGAGGTCGGCGTGCCCACTCACGGCGGGGTCGTCGACGTCGCCGACGAGGAGAGCGTGTCCACCGCGCATGAGCGCATCGCCGAAGCCGTACGGGCCGGCACCCTCCCTCCCGTCGGCGCCCTCGCCAACGTCGCCGGCATCACGTCTCCCGTTCCGTTCTTGGAGACGACGCTGAAGCTGTGGAACACGGTGATGGCCGTCAACGCCACGGGTACCTACCTGGTCACGAAGGCCTTCCTCCCCGACATGATCGAGCGGGGATTCGGACGCATCGTCAACATGTCGTCCGTGTCCGCACAGCGGGGCGGCGGCGTCTTCGGCAAGGTCCCGTACTCGGCCGCGAAGGCCGCCATCCTCGGCTTCACCAAAGCGCTGGCGCGCGAGCTGGGAAGCACGGGCGTCACGGTCAATGCCGTCACCCCGGGCGCCGTCGACACGAACATCCGGGTGGGCAGCACGGACGAACAGGAGGCGGCGATCGTGAGCGGCATCCCCCTCGGACGCACCGCGACACCCGAAGAGGTCGCCGCCGTCTTCGTCTTCCTCTCCAGCGACGCGGCCTCCTACCTGCAGGGGACCACGATCGACATCAACGGCGGCTCGCACCTGCACTGACCGCCCCGCACACGACTGACGAAGGAGTTGCATCGTGAGCACAGCCTCGACGATCGCCACCGATCTGACCGAACGCGTTCGAGCGACCCGAGATGCGGCGCAGCGGGTGCGGTTGAATGCCCTGCGGATGGGTGAGGTGCAAGGGCAGGGATACATCGGCCAAGCACTCGGCGCCGCCGACATCCTGGCCGCTGTGTACACCGACCAGCTGCGGCACCGCCCCGAAGACCCGGAATGGAAGGAACGCGACCGCTTCCTCCTGTCCACGGGCCACTACGCCATCGGGCTCTACGCGGCGCTGGCCGAGGCCGGCATCATCCCCCGGGAGGAGATCGAGACGTACGGGTCGGACGACTCGCGTCTGCCCATGTCCGGCATGGCCAGCTACACGCCCGGGATGGAGATCTCCGGCGGATCGCTCGGGCACGGTCTCACCGTCGCCGTGGGAATGGCGCTGGGCCTTCGCCACCTGGGCTCCGACTCGCGGATCATCAACTTCCTCTCCGACGGCGAGCTCAACGAAGGCTCGACGTGGGAGGCGGCGATGGGCGCGGCATCCCACCGCCTGGGGAACCTGATCGCCCTCGTCGACATGAACGCCCTGCAGGCCGACGGTCCGACGGCATCCGTGCTGAGCATCGAGCCCGTCGAGGCCAAGTGGGAGTCCTTCGGATGGGAGGCGCACCGCGTCGACGGGAACGACGTCGGTGCGCTCCTACGGGCCTTCGATGCGATCGGCGACCGCAACCCGGTCGGTCGACCGCACGTGATCATCTGCGACACGAAGGTCGGACGCGGCGTTCCCCTTCTCGAAGACCGGGAGAAGAACCACTTCATGAGGATCGAAGAGCACGAATGGGCCATCTGCCGAGAGCAGCTGATCGCCGGATACGAAGGAGCACGACGATGAGCGCGACGACCCCGCCGAAGCTGAAGACGTCGGCGATGATCGCGTCGTTCGCGGACCCCGGCCAGAAGACCTCCAACGCACCGTTCGGCCGCGCCCTCGCCGAGCTCGCAGAGTCGGACGAGCGCATCGTCGGACTCAGCGCCGATCTCGCAAAATACACCGACATGCACATCTTCCGCGATGCCCACCCGGGACGCTTCTTCCAGATGGGGATGGCAGAGCAGCTCCTCTTCGGCGCCGCGGCCGGCATGGCCGAGGTCGGTCTGGTGCCGTTCGCCTCGACCTACTCGGTGTTCGCCGCCCGCCGCGCCTACGACTTCATCTGCCTCGACATCGCCGAGCCCTCTCTGAACGTCAACATCGTCGGTGGCCTGCCCGGCCTCACCACCGGATACGGCCCCAGCCACCAGGCCACCGAGGACGTCGCGATCTTCCGCGGAATGCCCAACCTGACCATCGTCGATCCGTGCGACTCCGTCGACATCGAGCAGGCCGTCCCGCAGCTCGCCGCCTCCGACGGACCCACCTACCTGCGCCTTCTGCGCGGCAAAGTCCCCACGGTTCTGGACGAGTACGACTACACCTTCGAGCTCGGGAAGGCGGCGGTCCTGCGTCCCGGCGCTGACGTGGTGTTCGTCTCGAGCGGTCTCATGACGATGCGCGCCCTGCAGGCCGCCGAGGCACTGGCTGCGCACCACGTGGATGTGGCGGTCGTGCACGCCCCGACGCTGAAGCCCTTCGACGAGGACACCGTCGTGGCCGAGATCGACACTCCCCGCCTCGCGGTGACGTTGGAGAATCACACCGTGATCGGCGGGCTGTTCGAGACCGTCGCCTCGGCACTGGCTCGCCGCGGGGTCGGTCGGCGGGTCGTCCCCATCGGTCTCCCCGACCGGTTCCTCGATGCCGGCGCACTGCCGACCCTGCACGACCGGTACGGTCTCTCGACCGATGCCGTCGTGTCCACCGTGCTTCGCGAGCTCGGGTGAGCGGGCATGCCGGGCACGGTCGCGTCTGAGGACGAGCTCGGACGCAAGCTGGCGGCTCTGTCCTTCATCGAGCGCCGCGCGCTGCTCGAGGTGCTGCTGAGCGCGCACCGCGACGGCGGCGAGGGGATGACGATCACGGCCCTGGCCGCTGCTACCGAGACCAACCGCTTCACGGCGTCACGACAGCTCGCAGCGCTCCGAGACGCCGGATTCGTTCGCGCCCGCCGCGACGGCACACGCCGTCTGCATAGCATCGACCTCTGCGGCATCCTGATGGTCGACGACTGGCTTCTGCCCTTCGTGGACGCCGCACTCGAGCTTCCCGCGGACGCGGAGAGCCCGCCGGTCGGAGTCACGGCATGACGGCGTCCGTCCCGCACACTCCGGCACGGTGTCCTGCGCGCGCATCCTGCACCTGACCACACTCCGGGGGTCCACGGGAAGCACCAGCACGGAATCCCGGAGGTGTCGTCTCGCCCTCGTCGCCTTCTGATTCAGGGAAGACATCCCAGGAATGGGACTGCGGCACGCATTTTCCGACGCCGGGGTGTTTCGACGCCCGTCGACGACTCGACCCCATTGTCCCCGCGATTTCGGTAGAAAGAGCGTTCAGGAAGGGAGAGAATCGACATTTCGCCCGAAGGGGTGGTCTTTTTCTCGCCGGATTCGTAGGATGTTCTCGCCTGCCTCACTGTGTGAAGCCGGGCAAGAAAGCACCGACATTCGCGGGCGCTCCGGAGTCACACCGCCACGGAGCCGTCCCCGATACGGATCCGGCCGGCCACGTCGGCCACCGGCTCCCCGGACCCCTCAGGTGTCGCAAGGATGCGTGAGGACAACGAAAGGCGACAATGTCCCGGACAACGAAGTCCACAACGAAGAAGAGACTCCTCGGAGCTCTCACGGCCATCCTGATCGCGGGTACGACGACCCTGGCGGGCGGCGCCCCGGCCCAGGCCGTCACGGCCCCCGTCGGCACCGGAAGTGCCCAGGAGATCCGCAACCAGCACAGCAGCATGTGCCTGGACAACTGGGATTCCGGCACACAGCCCGGTACCGAGGTGCGACAGTACACGTGCGGCGAGGGCGACGTCCAACGCTGGGCGGTCACCGACCTCGGCACGGGTTACGCGGAGATCAAGAATGTCCTCAGCGGCCTGTGCCTCGACAATCTGAACGCCGCCACGGCACCGGGCTCACCGGTGGCGCTGTGGACGTGCAACGGGGGAACCAACCAGCAGTGGAGGATCACCGACGTCGGCGGCGGCGCGAATATCGTCAACCGGCAGAACGAACTGTGCCTCGAGATCCCGGGGTACGACCAGATCGATGGCACCGCAGCCAGCCAGTGGACGTGCAACGGCGGGAAGAACCAGCGCTGGGTGTCTTCGGACCCGACCTGGCAGAAGATCACGTGGTCGCTCGAGCGCTCCTCGAACCCCTCGGCCGATGAGCTGGACGCCTATGACAAGATCACCTACGCCATGGACCGCGCGGTCGAGCGCTACAACCGCCTCGACAACATCCACCGGCACCTGACCGTGGCGTACGCGCCCTGGGTCGAGACCGCCGATGCGAACCTCTCCGGCTACATCCGCTTCGGATGGAACCGCGGCTACATGCAGGAGGGCACCGCGCTGCACGAGATGTCGCACACCTTCGGCGTCGGGCAGTCGAACGCGTTCTTCAACAAGTGCCAGTACGGCGGCTGGGACTCCGCCCTGCCGCTGCTGCGGACGTGGGACGGCTCCGGCGCGAACCTCAACTGCAGCGGGGTGCACATCTACCCCTACGGCCTGAACTACAACAACGAGTTCAGCGGGCAGAACTTCGACAGGCACGTGAAGCTGGTGCAATCCATGCTGACCGACGGCATGTAATCACCCCTACGGCCGGCCGATCCCGGCCCCGAGCGCGTCCCCGTCTCACGCGGGACGCCTCGGGTGCCGGGATCGTCCTCAAACCCGCGACAACCCGCGGATCGGGCTGACCTCCTGCTCGGCCTCGTGGTCGGGGCCGAGGGGGATGCCGCTGCGGTCGCGCAGCAGCAGGGTCGCGACGAGTCCGAGCACCGCCATGATCGCGAGATACACCGTCACCGACACGGTCGTTCCGGTCGCGTCGACGAGCGCGGTCGCGATGGTCGGGGCGAACGCGCCACCGCAGATGGCGCCGATCGCGTAGGAGATCGAGACGCCCGAGAAGCGGATGGATGCCGGGAACAGCTCGGCATACAGCGCCGCTTGGGGACCGTACGTCAGGCCCAGACCGACCGTCAGCAGCACGAGACCCAGCGCGAGCATCCCCACGCTGCCGGAGTTGACGAGCGGGAACAGCGCCACGATCGCCACGAGCAGCGCGATCCATCCGATGACGTAGGTGTTGCGGCGCCCGATCTTGTCGCCCAGCCAACCGCCGATCCAGGTGAAGACGAACCACGACACCGCCGACAGGGTCACGGCGCCGAGCACGTCGGCCGTCGCCAGGCCCAGCGGACCGTCGGGATTGGTCGCATACCGCTGGATGTAGCCGCCGGTGGTCATGTAGCCCACGGCGTTGTTGCCGGCGAACACGAACGCGGCGATGATCACGAGCAGCGCGTGCTTGCGGAACAGCTGCACGATCGGCATCCGGGTCTGCTCCTTGCGTTCGGCGATCTCGACGAACACCGGGCTCTCCTCGACCTTCCGGCGCACGTAGTAGCCGATGAGGATGAGCACGAACGACAGCAGGAACGGCACACGCCAGCCCCACGCGAGGAACGCGTCGCCGGGGGCGATGAGCGCCATGAGCGCCAGCATGCCGCTCGCGAGCAGCAGGCCGAGGGGCACACCGAGCTGCGGCGACGCGCCGAACAGGCTGCGCTTGGCCTTGGGGGCGTGTTCGACGGCCATGAGCACCGCGCCGCCCCATTCACCACCGGCCGAGATGCCCTGCAGCACGCGCAGCAGGATCAGCAGCGCGGGAGCGGCGACGCCGATGACGTCGTACGTCGGAAGGACGCCGATGAGGGTGGTCGAGGCTCCCATGAGGATGAGCGTCAGCATCAGCACGACCCGGCGGCCGTACTTGTCACCGAGGTGGCCGGCGAGGAAGGCGCCGAGCGGGCGGAAGAGGAAGCTCAACCCCACGGTGAGGAACGCCAGGATCTGCGCGATGCCGGGGCCGGCGGGTGCGAAGAAGAGCTGACCGAACACCAGCCCCGCAGCCGACGCGTAGAGGAAGAAGTCGTACCACTCGACGGTGGTGCCGACAACGGTGGCGAAGACCACGCGGCGGCGGTCCGTCGACGTGGAGATGGTGCCGGTGGGCGTGAATCCCGGCGGTTGCGAGCGAGACATGGGGACTCCTTCGAGACGTCGTCGTCATGGGCCCCCCGGCGTCGTCGTCGGTGACGAGGCGCGGTTTGCGGGGGCGTTGGACATCGTATACGATTTCGGATACGACGCAAGGGAGCTTCCATGATCGACCGCACCGACCCCCGGTTCACCGTCCTCGACGGGCGCCCGGGCAAGATCGTTGCCGTCCACCTCTCCTACGTCTCGCGCGCCGACCAGAGGGGCCGCCGCCCCGCGGCCCCGTCCTACTTCTTCAAGCCGTCGAGCTCGCTCGCCTCCTCGGGTGCCGAGATCGTCCGCCCCGCCGGCACCGAACTCCTGGCGTTCGAAGGCGAGATCGCGCTGATCATCGGCGAGCCCGCTCGGTGGGTGACCCCGGATGCCGCGTGGTCGCACGTGGCATCCGTCACCGCCGCGAACGACTTCGGTCTGTACGACCTGCGCGCGAACGATAAGGGCTCCAACGTGCGGTCCAAGGGTGGCGACGGTTACACGCCGCTCGGTCCGGAACTCATCGACGCCCGCGCGGTCGACCCCACGGCGCTGCGCCTGCGCACCTGGGTCGACGGCGACCTCGTCCAAGACGACAGCACCGCGGGCCTCATCTTCCCGCTCGCCCAGATCATCGCCGACCTGTCGCAGCACTTCACCCTCGAAACCGGCGACGTCATCCTCACCGGCACCCCCGCCGGCTCGTCGGTGGTCACGCCGGGTCAGGTCGTCGAGGTACAGGTGGACGCCGGCTCCCATTCGACCGGCCGGCTCCGCACCACGGTGGTGCAGGGCGGGCGCTCCTTCGACGCCGAGATCGGGTCGCTCCCGAGCGTCGACGACACCCAGCGCACCGAGGCGTGGGGCTCGTCCGAGGCCGCGGCCGCAGGAGCCCTCGTGAGAACAGGGGATCACGCCGGAACAGGACACTCCGACACGGATCGTCCTGTTCTCGCCGGATCCCCTGTCCCCGCGGGGGATGCCGCCCACCCGGTGCTCACCGCCGAGCTCCGCGACAAGTTGTCGCGCGTGCCCGTCGCCGCCCTCAGCGGACAGCTCCGCAAGCGCGGCCTCGACGACGTGACGATCGACGGCGTGCACGCCCTCACCCCCGGCAGCCGCTTCGTCGGCACGGCCCGGACCCTGCGCTTCCTCCCCCACCGTGAAGACCTCTTCGCCGCGCGCGGTGGCGGACAGAACGCGCAGAAGCGCGCGTTCGACGCGGTCGGAGAGGGTGAGGTCATCGTCATCGAGGCGCGAGGCGAGACCGGCTCCGGCACGCTCGGCGACATCCTCGCCCTTCGCGCCCACGCGCGCGGAGCCGCGGCCATCGTCACCGACGGAGGCGTTCGCGACGCCGAAGCCGTGGCCGCGGTCGGCATCCCCGTCTTCACCGCCGGCCCGCACCCGGCCGTGCTCGGTCGCCGGCACGTCCCCTGGGAGACCGACGTGGCCGTCGGCTGCGGCGGCACGACCGTCGAACCCGGCGACATCCTCGTCGGCGACGGCGACGGCGTCATCGTCATCCCTCCCGCCCTCGCCGAAGAGGTGGCCGACGCCGCCCTCGTGCAGGAAGAGGAGGACGCCTGGATCGCCCGCCAGGTGGCATCCGGTCATCCCCTCGACGGACTCTTCCCGATGAACGCCGACTGGCGCGCCCGCTACGAGAGCGAAAGGAACGCCTGATGGATGCCACGACCCCCGCGACCTCCCGCAGCAAATCGCAGCAGGCCTACCACTGGGTCAAGGAACGTATCGCCTCGCAGGAGTTCACCCCCGGCTACCGCCTCGTGCTCGGGACGATCGCCGGCGAGCTCGACATGAGCGTCGTGCCGGTGCGCGAGGCGATCCGACAGCTCGAGGCCGAGGGCCTGGTGATGTTCGAGCGCAACGTCGGCGCGCGCGTCTCGATGGTCGACGACACCGCGTACCGCTTCAGCATGCAGGCGCTCAGCCTGCTCGAGGGGGCGGCGACGGCGCTCTCCGCGCGGGCCCTCACCGCGAACGACGTGCGCCGCGCGCGCGAGATCAACGAGCTGATGGTCGAGACCCTCGAGCACTTCGACCCGCGCGCGTTCACCGCGCTGAACCAGGAGTTCCACGCCATCCTGTTCGCCAAGTGCGCCAACCCGCGCATGCTCGAGCTGGTGCAGGCCGAGTGGGCTCGCCTCGGGCACCTGCGCGACTCCACCTTCAGCTTCGTGCCTGGCCGCGCTGCGGAGTCGGTGCGTGAGCACGAGAACATCCTCGCGCTCATCGAGACCGGCGCCCCACTCGCCGAGATCGAGAAAGCCTCGCGACGCCACCGCTCGGCCACCCTCGATGCCTACATGATCCACGAGCACCCCGACCAGGTGCTCGGCCTGCCCGCCTTCTGATTTCCGGATGCCGCACACCCCACGCCCCGACGGCACCGTCGCCACGGACCCTGCGTCGCCGGCATCCACCCCTCCACCGAAGGAGCTCACATGACCACCCCGCTCACCACCGCGCGCCGCATCCCGGCCGACCTCCCCGAGCGCATGCAGCACTACATCGGGGGCGCCTTCGTCGACTCGGTCGACGGGGACACGTTCGACGTGCTCGACCCGGTGACCAACCAGACCTACCTGACCGCCGCCGCAGGCAAGAAGGCCGACGTCGATCTCGCCGTCGCCGCTGCCCGCACGGCCTTCGCCGAGGGACCATGGCCGCGCATGCTCCCCCGCGAGCGCTCGCGCGTGCTGCACCGCATCGCCGACATCGTCGAGTCGCGCGACCAGCGCCTCGCCGAACTCGAAAGTTTCGACTCCGGGCTCCCGATCACCCAGGCGCTGGGCCAGGCCCGCCGCGCCGCCGAGAACTTCCGCTTCTTCGCCGACCTGATCGTCGCCCAGACCGACGACGCGTTCAAGGTGCCCGGCCGGCAGCTCAACTACGTCAACCGCAAGCCCATCGGGGTCGCCGGACTCATCACCCCGTGGAACACCCCGTTCATGCTCGAGTCGTGGAAGCTGGGCCCGGCGCTCGCGACCGGCAACACCGTGGTGCTGAAGCCCGCCGAGTTCACGCCCCTCTCCGCTTCGCTCTGGGCGGGCATCTTCGAGGAGGCGGGGCTTCCCGAGGGCGTGTTCAACCTCGTCAACGGCCTCGGCGAAGACGCCGGCGACGCGCTGGTGAAACACCCCGACGTTCCGCTCATCTCGTTCACCGGCGAGAGCAGCACCGGCCAGCTGATCTTCGGCAACGCCGCGCCCTTCCTCAAGGGGCTGTCGATGGAGCTCGGCGGCAAGAGCCCGGCGATCGTGTTCGCCGACGCCGACCTGGACGCCGCGATCGACGCCACCATCTTCGGCGTCTTCTCGCTCAACGGCGAGCGCTGCACCGCGGGCAGCCGCATCCTGGTCGAGCGCTCGGTGTACGACGCGTTCGTCGAGCGGTACGCAGCACAAGCCGATCGCGTGGTCGTCGGCTTCCCCGACGATCCCGCGACCGAGGTCGGGGCGCTGGTGCACCCCGAGCACTACGCGAAGGTCATGTCGTACGTCGAGATCGGCAAGACCGAGGGGCGCCTGGTAGCCGGCGGTGGCCGCCCCGAGGGCTTCGACGAGGGCAATTTCGTGCGCCCCACGGTGTTCGCCGACGTCGCCCCCGACGCGCGCATCTTCCAGGAGGAGATCTTCGGTCCCGTCGTCGCGATCACCCCCTTCGACACGGACGCCGAGGCTCTCGCGCTCGCGAACAACACGCGCTACGGCCTCGCGGCCTACGTCTGGACGAACGACCTGAAGCGCGCGCACCTGTTCGCCCAGAACGTCGAGGCCGGCATGGTGTGGCTGAACAGCAACAACGTGCGCGACCTCCGCACCCCCTTCGGCGGCGTGAAGGCCTCGGGACTCGGGCACGAGGGCGGCTACCGCTCGATCGACTTCTACACCGATCAGCAGGCCGTGCACATCACGCTCGGCGGCGCCCACAACCCCACGTTCGGCAAGGCGCACTGACGCCGCCCCCGCCCCCTCCCCTACTCGTCATACGCAAGGACGCGAACCATGGCAAAGCACACCGAAGAACAGAAGACCTCCTCGGGGTTCTGGGTGACCCAGGAAGCACCGATCCACTCCGACGACCCGATCCCCACGCCGAAAGCCCCCGCGCCCGACATCCTGCGCTGCGCCTACATGGAGCTCGTGGTCACCGACCTCGCGGCATCCCGTGTCTTCTACGTCGACATCCTGGGACTGCACATCACCGAGGAGGATGACGAAGCGATCTACCTCCGCTCGACCGAGGAGTTCATCCACCACAACCTGGTCCTGCGCCAGGGCCCGATCGCCGCGGTGGCCGCGTTCTCGTATCGCGTCCGCAGCGCGGAAGACCTCGACAAGGCCGTCGCGTTCTACGGCGAGCTCGGCTGCGAGGTGCGCCGCGAGCCGAACGGGTTCACGAAGGGCATCGGCGACTCGGTGCGCGTCGTCGATCCCCTCGGTTTCCCGTACGAGTTCTTCTTCGACACCGAGCACCAGGAGCGCCTGTCGTGGCGCTACGACCTGTACTCCCCCGGCGAGCTCGTCCGCCTCGACCACTTCAACCAGATCACCCCCGACGTGCCCCGGGCGGTGAACTTCATGCAGTCGCTCGGCTTCCGCGTCACCGAGGACATCCAGGACGAAGACGGCGTCGTCTACGCCGCGTGGATGCGCCGCAAGCCCACCGTGCACGACACCGCCATGACCGGCGGCGACGGGCCCCGCATGCACCACGTGTGCTTCGCCACGCACGAGAAGCACAACATCCTCGCCATCTGCGACAAGCTCGGCGCGCTCCGCCGATCGGATGCCATCGAGCGCGGCCCCGGCCGCCACGGCGTTTCGAACGCGTTCTACCTGTACCTGCGTGACCCCGACGGCCACCGCGTCGAGGTCTACACGCAGGACTACTACACCGGCGACCCCGACAACCCCGTCATCACATGGGACGTGCACGACAACCAGCGCCGCGACTGGTGGGGCAACCCGGTCGTTCCGTCGTGGTACACCGAGGGCTCTCTCGTGCTCGACCTCGACGGCCGGCCCCAGCCCGTGCGCGCCCGCACGGATTCGAGCGAGATGGCCGTGACGATCGGCGCCGACGGCTTCAGCTACACGCGCCCGCCCGAGCAGGTCGGCGCCGGGGCTTCGGCATCCGGTTCCTCTGTCTCCGCTCCCACGGGCGAGTTCAAGCTCGGCAACCAGCTGTAGCAGGCGCCCCGCGAACCGCGTCCCACTTATGGCTGCCCACGCCCTCGCCA
Source organism: Microbacterium sp. Leaf151 (assembly GCF_001424225.1). Lineage (GTDB taxonomy): Bacteria > Actinomycetota > Actinomycetes > Actinomycetales > Microbacteriaceae > Microbacterium. The sequence goes on from NZ_LMOR01000004.1 coordinate 593,199, forward strand.
CACCGCCGAATCTGGGACACCGCCCGCACAAAGTGGGACACAGCCCCGCTCGACCAACCGCGTCCCACAAACGGCTGCCCACACCCCCGCCAGGCCGCCGAACCTGGGACACCGCCTGCACAATCGGGGACAACGCCTGACCACAATCGGGACGACGTCCGCACGACGCAAGAAGGACAGCATGCTCACCGACGCACAGATCGACGCCATCGCGGCCAAGCTCGCCGAGGCCGACCGCGCCCACGCGGTCATCCCGCGCATCACGACGAGGTACCCGGATGCCACGGTCGACGACTCGTATCGGATCCAGGGCCGCTGGCGCGACACGCAGATCGCCGCCGGCCGCACCCTCGTGGGGCGCAAGATCGGGCTGACCTCCAAGGCGATGCAGCAGGCGACGGGGATCACCGAGCCCGACTACGGCGTGATGTTCGACGACACCGTCTACCGCTCCGGCGCGCAGATCCCCGTCGACCACTTCTCGAACGTGCGCATCGAGGTCGAGCTCGCCTTCGTGCTGAAGGCGCCGCTCGAAGGCCCCGACTGCACGCTCGAGGACGCCCTCGCCGCGATCGACTACGCCGTGCCCGCGCTCGAGGTGCTCAATTCGCACATCGAGCTCGAGGGCCGCACCATCGTCGACACCATCAGTGACAACGCCGCCTACGGCGCGATGGTGCTGGGCGACGTTCGCAAGCGCCCCGACGAGGTCGACCTGCGCTGGGTTCCGGGCGTCCTCAGCCGCAACGGCGAGATCGAGGAGACCGGCGTCGCCGCCGGTGTCCTCGGCCACCCCGCCACCGGCGTCGCGTGGCTCGCGAACAAATTCCACCAGCACGGCGCGCGCCTGGAGGCGGGCGAGATCATCCTGGCAGGATCGTTCACACGCCCGATGTGGGTGTCGCGGGGCGACGACGTGCTGTGCGACTACGGACCGATGGGAACGATCTCGTGCCGCTTCGTCTGAGCCCCACCTTCCGCGCCGTCCTCGCAGCATCCGATCGCCCGCTCGCCGGAATGTGGGTGTGCTCGGGCAGCGCGGTGGTCGCGGAGGTCGCCGCCGGCTCCGGCCTCGACTGGCTGCTCATCGACATGGAGCATTCCGCGACCTCGCTGGAGTCGGTGCTGACCCAGCTGCAGGTCGCCGCCGCCTACCCGGTGACCCCGGTCGTCCGGGTGCCGTGGAACGACCCCGTGATCATCAAACGCGTGCTCGACGTGGGGGCGCAGAACCTCATCGTCCCCATGATCTCCACCGCCGACGAGGCGCGCGCGGCGGTCGCGGCGACGCGGTACCCGCCGACAGGCATCCGCGGGGTCGGCAGCGCCCTCGCCCGCAGCGCCCGCTGGAACCGCATCGACGGCTACCTCGCGGGGGCCGCCGAGCACGTCTCGCTGACGGTGCAGATCGAGACGACCGCGGGCGTCGCCAACGCCGCCGAGATCGCGGCCGTCGAGGGGGTGGATGCCGTCTTCGTCGGCCCCTCCGACCTCTCGGCATCCATGGGGCTCCTGGGGCAGCAGTCGCACCCCGACGTCGTCGCGGCGGTGCACGCGGTATTCGCCGCAGCACAGGATGCCGGGACCCCGGTCGGCGTGAACGCCTTCGATCCCGCCGTCGCTGATGCGTACCTCGATGCGGGCGCCGACTTCGTCGCGGTCGGTGCCGACGTCGCCCTTCTCGCCCGCGCATCGGAGGCGCTCGCGGCGCGCTTCGTCGCCCCGCGGAGCAGCGAGCGCGAGAGCTACTGACCGCGCGCGGTCCCGAGCGCCGCCAGCTCCGCGCGCGTGGAGACGCCGGCCTTCCGCAGCAGGTTCGACACGTGGAACTTCGCCGTGTTCTCGCTGATCCCCAGACGTTCCGCGATGGCGCGGTTGCGCGAACCCGCGACGACCAGGCTGAGCACCTCGCTCTCGCGCGGGCTGAGGTCGACCGCCTCGTCGAGGAAATCGGGCCGCGGCGGCGGATCGAGCGGCAGCACGACCGACAGCTCAGAGCCCCACCCGGGCGTCGAAGCGACGTCGAACGAGCCGTTGAGTGCGCTGACCCGCTCCACGATCGGCCCCAACGAGTCGTCGTGGGCGGTGAGGGTGCCCGCTCCGTCGTCGCGGATGCCGACCAGCAGATTCAGCCCGTCGCAGTCCCACTGGATGCGCACGCGGTGGGGGGTGCCCCGGTCGAGCAGGGCGAGCACGGCGCTGCGGACGATGGCCCGCGCCTCGTGGGCGACTTCGCCCGGCAGGGCACGTCCGGTCGCCGGCGGCTCGACGAACTGCACGTCGAGGTCGCCGTGCCGGACGAGCGGGCGGAGGTCGGTGCGCAGGCGAGCGAACGCACCGGTCACGGGTTCCAGCAGGGCGCTGCGCTGCTGATCGGTGGACGTCCGCAGATCGACGAGGGCGGCAGCCGCGGTCTCGACGGCCAGGGCGCGCGCGGCCCGGTCGTCGAGCCTCGTCGACCGCAGGATCGCCAACACCGATTCGAGCGTCACGGCATGACGGTCGGCCTGCTCGGCGACGATGCGTTCGTGTTCGATGGCGGAATCGCGAGACGCGGTCGGGGACGGTTCGGGCGACTCGTTCACGCGCCAAACCTAGCCCATCGGCAGGCACCTACCCGTTCGGGTAGGTAGGCCCGTGCCATCGACCGGCGACGGTCACGCCCGGTGAGGCGGAGCATGGAGGCATGTCTTCTTCCGACGCCCGCATAGCGGACTCCCTCGCCCGGATCTCCGGCGAGCTGACCGCGGTCGTCGACCATCTCGCCGCCGAGCCAACCGGTCTTGACGTCGTCCTCGACGTGCTGACCGACGCCGACCGCGTCTTCGTCCTCGGTGCCGGTCGCTCGGGCCTGGCGCTGCGCATGACCGCGATGCGCCTCATGCACCTCGGCCTCGACGTACACGTCGCCGGCGAGACCACCACCCCGGCCATCGGCCCCGGCGACGCGCTCCTGACCGCGAGCGGCTCGGGCACGACGGCGGGAATCGTCCGCGCGGCCGACACGGCGACCGAGGTCGGCGCGCGCATCGTCGCGATCACCACGGCAGCCGATTCCCCGCTGGGCCGCACTGCCGACGCCCTCGTCGTGGTGCCCGCCGCGGCGAAGCTCGACCGCTCGGGAGCCTCCTCGACGCAGTACGCGGGCGGTCTCTTCGAGCAGGCCGTCGTGCTCGTGGGCGACGCGATCTTCGACGCGCTGTGGCAGCGCTCGGGGCTCTCGGCCGACGACCTCTGGCCGCGCCACGCGAACCTCGAATGATTCCTCCCTCCCCACCGCAGAAAGTAAGGACACCCGCATGAAGCTGCAGTTCGCCATGGACACCCTCACGACCGAGGCCGCCCTCGATCTCGCCGCCGCCGCGGCGCCCCACGTCGACATCCTCGAGCTGGGCACGCCGCTCATCAAGAGCGAAGGCCTCTCGGCCATCACCGCGATCAAGAAGGCGCACCCCGACAAGATCGTCTTCGCCGACCTGAAGACGATGGATGCCGGTGAGCTCGAAGCCGACATCGCCTTCGGCGCCGGTGCCGACCTCGTCACCGTGCTCGGCTCGGCCGGTGACAGCACGATCGTCGGCGCGGTCACCGCGGCCAAGAAGCACGGCAAGGGCGTCGTCGTCGACCTGATCGGGGTGGCCGACAAGCCCGCCCGCGCCCGCGAGGTCATCGCCCTCGGCGCCGAGTTCGTCGAGATGCACGCCGGCCTCGACGAGCAGGCCGAAGAGGGCTTCACCTTCGGCACCCTGCTGCGCGACGGCGAAGCGGCCGGTGTGCCCTTCTCGGTCGCCGGCGGTGTCACCGTCGCGAGCATCGCCGACGTGCAGAAGTCGGGCGCGCGGGTCGCCGTCGCCGGCAGCGCCATCTACAGCGCCCCCGACGTGGGCGCCGCCGCGGCCGCGCTCCGCGCCGCGATCGTCTGACCGCAGCCCGAGCCGAACGAAAGAAGAGGGACCGAGCCGAGCGGCTCGGTCCCTCTTCTCGTGTCGAGGATCAGCCCTCGGTGGTCTCTTCGTCGTCCTCATCGTCGTCGCCGATGATCTCGATGTCTTCGACCTCGAGGTCGGGCGTCAGCTGCACGTGCACGAGCGCGTCGGGGAACGACGTCTCACCCGCGAAGACCACGATGATCGCGTCGGCGAACACGCCCACACCGATCGCTTCGAGATCGGTGCGGAGGTCGACATCGGCGTCGAGCTCACCGTCGTCGAGGGCGTCCTCGATGTCGCTCGCGACCTCTTCGACGATGGCGCGCCAGCGGTCCTCGCTCACCGTGAGGATGTCTTTCAGGCCCGACATGATGGCGTCGAGATCGGGGGCGTCCTCGTCGTCGAGCTCGGGATCGAGGTCGACCTCGACCTCGACACCCGCGGCCTCCAGCTGCGCCGCACCGATGACGCTGTCTTCGTCGATCTGGGCGTCGTCGAGAAGGCCGCTCTCGGTCACGCGGCGGAGGAGGTCGTTCAGTACTGACTCAGTCATGAGAAAACCTTGCCACGTCGGGCGGGTGCGCGCCTCCCCCATTGCGCGCGCGAATCCGTCTGTTCAGTCGACGGCACGGCGTGGTTCACCGGCGTGCGGTGGTGAGACGCGATGGCTCGCGTCCTGTGCTCCGCAGATGCGACGCGCACGCGGAGATCAGGCGGATGCCGCGCGCTCGGCGGCCTCGACGACGTTCGTCATCAGCAGGGCCACCGTCATCGGTCCGACGCCCCCGGGGTTGGGCGACACGAAGCCCGCCACCTCGGCGACGTCCGGGTGCACGTCGCCGTACACGCGCGACTTGCCGGTCTCGGGGTCGGTCTCGCGGGTGACACCCACGTCGAGCACGGCGGCTCCGGGCTTGACGTCTTCGGCGCGCACGATGTGCTTCACGCCCGCGGCGGCCACGATCACGTCGGCATCCCGCAGGTGCTTCGACAGGTCGGCCGTGCCGGTGTGCGTCAGCGTCACGGTCGCGTTGATCTCGCGGCGGGTCAACAGCAGGCCGATCGAGCGGCCGATGGTCACGCCGCGCCCGACAACGACGACCTCTTTGCCCTTCAGGTCGTAATCGTTGCGCAGCAGCAGCTCGATCACTCCCCGCGGCGTGCAGGGCAGCGGAGTGAGGATGGGTGCGTTGACGTTGAGCACCAGGCGGCCGAGGTTGGTGGGATGCAGGCCGTCGGCATCCTTCGCCGGATCGATGCGCTCGAGCACCCGATCCGTGTCGATGTGCTTCGGCAGCGGCAGCTGGACGATGTAGCCGTGACACGCGGGGTCGGCATTGAGCCGGTCGATGACGGCCTCGACCTCTTCCTGAGTCGCCTCCGCGGGCAGCTCGACCTGGATCGAGTTCATGCCGATCGCCTCGGATTGCTTGTGCTTCATCCCGACGTACAGCTGCGACGCCGGGTCGGCGCCCACGAGCACGGTGGCGATACCGGGCACGATGCCGCGCTCGCGCAGAGCGGCGACCCGCTCGGCCAATTCGTCTTTGATGGCCGCGGACGCGGCCTTGCCGTCGAGAATCGTCGCCGTCATGGCATCCCTCTTCCTGAGTGTCGATGGGGGTCGTGCGGGGTGTCGATCGGGGTCGTGCGGGGTATTGATCGGGGTCGTACGGAGTGTCGATCGGGTTGCGCGGGGGTGTCCACCCCACGCATAAACGCTTCCTGCTCGCGTAAACGCACTGTCCTCGCGTTTATGCGAGCGGATCGCGTTTATGCGAGCGGATCGCGTTTATGCGAGCGGATCGCGTTTGTGCGAGCGGATTGCGTTTGTGCGTGCTGAGCGGTGACGCCGGCGCCCTTTGAGGGCCGCGAGGCCGTCGGCTGCGGACCGGCCACCACCGCGCGCATAAACGCCCACGACGGGGATAAACACGCTCTGCTCGCGTTTATGCGCGCGGATCGTGTTTATGCGAAGCGGATCGCGTTTATGCGAAGCGGGTCGGATGCCGTGTGCGCCACAGCGGGACCGGATGCCGGCACCCGCCGCCGTGCAGACGGCGGGTCACCCGCCGAGACGGGGCCGCAGCACGCCACCCCGCCCCGGCGGGGCTCACTGCTGCAGGTCGGGGTACAGCGGGAAGGCGTCGGCCAGCTTCGCGACGCGCGCGCGCAGCGCCTCGACGTCGGCGCCCGGGATCAGCGCGAGGGCGATGATGTCGGCCACCTCGGTGAACTCCGCGTCGCCGAAGCCGCGGGTCGCGAGCGCCGGGGTGCCGATGCGCAGACCCGAGGTCACCATCGGCGGGCGCGGGTCGTTGGGCACGGCGTTGCGGTTGACCGTGATGTGGATCTCGTGCAGCAGGTCTTCGGCCTGCTTGCCGTCGATCTCGGCCTCGCGGAGGTCGACGAGCACGAGGTGCACGTCGGTGCCACCCGAGCGCACGGCGATGCCGGCATTCTTGACGTCGTCCTGGGTGAGACGGTCGGCGAGGATCGACGCGCCCCGCAGGGTGCGCTCCTGGCGCTCCTTGAACTCCGGCGTCAGCGCGAGCTTGAACGCCGTCGCCTTCGCGGCGATGACGTGCATGAGCGGGCCGCCCTGCTGACCGGGGAAGACCGCGGTGTTGATCTTCTTGGCGAGGGCTTCGTCGTTGGTGAGGATGAGACCCGAGCGGGGGCCGCCGATCGTCTTGTGCACGGTGGTCGACACGACGTGCGCGTGCGGGATCGGCGAGGGGTGCACGCCCGCGGCGACCAGACCGGCGAAGTGAGCCATGTCGACCCACAGCAGGGCGCCCACCTCGTCGGCGATCGCGCGGAAGGCCTCGAAGTCGAGCTGTCGGGGGTAGGCCGACCAACCGGCGATGATGACCTTCGGCTTGTGCTCGAGGGCGAGACGGCGCACCTCGTCCATGTCGATGATCGAGGTCTCGGGGTCGACGCCGTAGGCGACGATGTCGTAGAGGCGGCCCGAGAAGTTGATCTTCATGCCGTGAGTGAGGTGACCGCCCTGGTCGAGGGCGAGGCCGAGCAGCGTGTCGCCGGGGCGGGCGATGGCGTGCAGCACCGCCGCGTTCGCCGACGCACCCGAGTGCGGCTGGACGTTGGCGTACCCGGCACCGAACAGCGTCTTGGCACGCTCGATCGCGAGGGACTCGGCCACGTCGACCTCTTCGCAGCCGCCGTAGTAACGACGACCCGGGTAGCCCTCGGCGTACTTGTTGGTGAGCACCGAGCCCTGCGACTGCAGCACCGAGACGGGGACGAAGTTCTCGGACGCGATCATCTCGAGGAAGCCGCGCTGACGGTCGAGCTCGCGCTGCAGAACCTCGGCGATCTCGGGGTCGACCTCGGAGAGAGGGGCGTTGAAGTACGGATCGGTCATGCGATCTCCTTGACGATGGTTCGGGATGCCACGGACTCGGCGAATCCGCGGAGATACCGCATCGACCCAGGCGTACGGTCGAATACCGTCAAGCGGTCGCTCCCCGGTGGTGTCCCACCTCAACGCCAGTCGCGACGCTGCCACATTACCGGTTTCCCCCGCGGCACGCAGAGCGCATCCTGCGGGTTTCCCGGGGAACGGACGGTGCCGAGGGCGTACCTCGGCCCGCGCGGAAGACCCCGTCGCGCAGGAGCCACCGCCCCCGAGCGACGGACCCCCGCAAGGGATCGCCCGCGCCGAGCCGGCCGGCACCGCACCATCGCAGACGACGTACCATCGAAGACGTGTCCGACACTCCCCGCGTCCGTGCCGCTGCGCCCCTCGATCCGGGCATGCGTCCCCGCCCGACCGCGATCGAGATCATCAGCGTGGCCTGCGGTCTCGTCGCGTTCGTCACGCTGGCCATCTGGGGCTTCACGGCCTGGCCACTGCCCTGGAACATCGTCGCGGGGCTCGGTGCACCCGCCCTCGCCATCGTGGTGTGGGCGCTGTTCGTCTCTCCCCGTGCGGTGCTCGCCGTGCACCCCTTCATCCGCGCCATCGTCGAGCTCTTCGTCTACGCCGCCGCCACCATCGCCTGGTGGAGCATGGGCCAGGCGTGGATCGGACTCGGCTTCGCCGTCGTCGCGGTGACCGTGGGCGCGGTGAACGGCCGCCGGCGCTTGGCGTGAGCACCGACGTCGTCGCCCTGCTGCGCGCGGAATTCGGCGAGCGGGTCGACGTCCGTCCCTCCGCCCTCGAGGCCGTGCGTGCCGACAAGTCGGGTCACTCGGCCCCGGGCCTCCCCCTCGCCGTCGTGCACGCGGCATCCGTCGCCGATGTGCAGGCGACGTTGCGCATCGCCTCGGCCACCCGTACCCCGGTCGTCCCGCGCGGCGCCGGCACGGGACTCGCGGGCGGCGCCAACACCGGCGGCGGCGAGATCAGCCTCTCGGTGCGCGGCATGGACCGGGTGCTCGAGGTGCGGCCCGACGACCTCCTCGCCGTGGTCGAGCCCGGCATCCTCAATGCCGATCTGAACGCGCTGCTCGAGCCGCACGGCGTCTGGTGGGCGCCCGACCCGGCCAGCCGCGCCATCTCGACGGTCGGTGGCAACATCGCCACCGGTGCCGGCGGGTTGCTCTGCGCGAAGTACGGCGTGGTGCGCGACGCGGTGCTCGGCGTCGACCTCGTCCTCGCAGACGGCCGCCTGCTGCGCCTCGGCCATCGCAGCGTCAAGGGCGTCACCGGTCTCGACCTCACGTCGCTGGTCATCGGCTCCGAGGGAACGCTCGGCGTGGTGGTGGGCGCCACCCTGAAGCTCCGCCGTCTCGTCGAGGGTGAGCGCGTCACGCTGACCGCGCTGTTCGACGGCGTGCGCGCCGCCGCCGTAGCCTCGGCCGCGGTCACGGCATCCGGTGCGCAGCCCGCGATCATGGAGCTCATGGATGCCACGAGCCTCGCGGCCGTGCACCGGTTGCTGTCGCTGCCGGCTCCTCCCCCGGGCGCGGCGCAGCTGACGGTGCAGACGGACGGGCCCGTCGCCGCCACGGAAGCCCGCGCGATCGCCGACGTCCTCCGCGCGGCCGGCGGCACCGTCACCGTCGCAGCCGACGCCGCCGAGGGCGAGGCGCTGCTGGCGATCCGCCGCGCCATGCATCCGGCGATGGAGACGCTGGGCACGACGCTCATCGAGGACGTCTCCGTTCCCCGCAGCGCGCTACCCGACATGTTCGACGAGATCGCGCGCATCGAGCGGCAGTTCGGACTCGCGATCCCGGCGGTCGCTCACGCGGGCGACGGCAATCTGCACCCGAACTTCGTGTTCGAGGGCCCCGAGGTCCCGCCGGTGGTGTGGGATGCCGCCGAGGAGCTCTTCCGCGCGGCCCTCGCACTGGGTGGCACGCTGACCGGCGAGCACGGGATCGGCGTTCTCAAGCGGCGCTGGCTGGCCGACGAGCTGGGCGACGACCAGTGGCGACTGCAGCGCGACATCGCCCGGGTGTTCGACCCGCTCGGCATCCTGAATCCGGGCAAGGTCTTCGCGCCGTGAGGGTCGCGACGACACGGGCGTGATGAGAACGTGACGTGGCTCCCGGCGAACGCGCAGCGGTCTCCCATAGCATGGGAAGACTGACTTGTGGGGGGTTCGACCAATGACCGACGGTACCGACGGCGCCACGTACGCCTGGGCTCCGGCCGAGCCCAAGGCGCGTAAGAACCGCTCCGGCCTGTGGATCGGCATCCCCGCCGGCGCCACGGCCGTGGCCCTCATCGCCGCGTCCCTGGTGCTGATCGCGCCCGGTGCGTCCGTCGCCGGTGTGCAGATCGGCGGCCTGACCGCGGGAGCCGCAGCGCAGGCCATCGAGGCTCGCCTGGCGCAGACGACCGTCACCGTCGAGAGCCCCGCCGGTGAGGTCACCGTCACCGGTGCCGACCTCGGCGCCACGGTCGACGCGGCCGCCGTCGCCGACAAGGCGTTCGCCGACAACCCCATGTGGAAGCCCGCGTCGTGGTTCCCGCAGGGCACCGGCGTCGCTGTCGACGTCGACGCCGCCGATGCGGCCGCCGCCCTGCGCGACCGCGCGCCCGGCGCCTTCCGTGCGCCGGTCGACGCCTCGCTCGCGTACGACGCCGGTTCCCAGACCTACGTGACCACCCCCGCCGAGGCCGGCGAGGGCATCGACGTCTCCACCGTCACCGCCGCACTGCAGTCTGCGTTCGACGCCGGCACCCCCTCGACCACGGTCGAAGCGGGCCTGGTCGCCGTCGACGCCCCCGTCTCGACCGAAGAGGCCGACGCCGCCGTGGCGAAGCTCAACGGCATCCTCGACTCGGCGGGCTTCTACGTCGGCGACGAGCGCACGGTGCCCGTCGACCGTGCCACCGCGGCATCCTGGATCACCGTCACGCCCGACGGCAAGGGCGCGTTCGCCATCTCGGCCGACGAAGCCGCCATCCAGAACGCCGTCGCGGGTCTCGCCGGCACCGTCGACCGTGCCGCCGTCGACGCCGACGTCATCGTCGACAGCGGTGGCGAGGTCATCAAGGCCTTCACCGAGGGCCAGACCGGTCGCTCGCTCGGCGACACGAGCGGCATCGCCGCGGCCTTCGCTTCGCAGCTCGCCGAGGGCAACGCACGTTACGCCCTCACCGTCGCCGAGACGCCCTTCGACACTAAGAAGACCGAGCGTCGCATCGAGGTCAACCTCAGCGCCCAGTCCGTCACCCTGTACGAGAACGGCCAGGTCTACCGCAACTGGTCGATGTCGTCGGGCAAGAGCGGCTGGGAGACCCACACCGGCGAATTCCGCATCGGCTGGAAGACGACGATGCAAGACATGGGGTGCGTCGACGGCTACGACTACTGCACCAAAGACGTCCCGTGGGTCGCGTACTTCAACGGCGACGAGGGGTTCCACGGGACCTACTGGCACAACAACTTCGGCACCCCGATGAGTCATGGCTGCATCAACCTCACGGTCAACAACGCCAAAGAGCTCTACGACTGGGCGTACAAGGGCACCGAGGTCTCGGTTCACTACTGAGCCCGGACCAAGAAAGGGGCGGACGCCGAACGGCATCCGCCCCTTTCTCGTCGCCGGCGACGCAGATTCCGGCACCTGCCGCATCGCGTCGATCGCGTCCGCTTGTCGCCGGCGTTCTCGTTCGCGGGGGCCGCGTGGGGCGTTCCGCCTCGAGAAACAACGCAGGGAATCCGCTCCCGCCGCCTCGCTGACCACCGCGTTGCCGTGCCGCCTCGCGCACGACTCCTGCGCTGCGTCTGTGGGAGGCGCTCGAGCGGCGTCGTGAGCTCGCGCAAGCAGGAGCTGTGCCGGCTCGAACACGCGTTTCGCGGCCGGACCCGAAGGAGGGGCGGATGCCGTGCGGCATCCGCCCCTCCCGGGATCTGCGTGTCAGAGACTCAGCGGAGTCCGTCGATCACCGCGTTCAGCGTGGTCGAGGGGCGCATGATCTTTTCGACGAGGGCCGTATCGGGGCGGTAATAGCCGCCGATCTCGGCCGCGTGGCCCTGCACCGCGTTCAGCTCGGAGACGATGGTCTGCTCCTCCGCGGCGAGCTGCTCGGCGACCGGCGCGAAGATCGCCGCGAGGTCGGCATCCGTCGACTGCTTCGCCAGCTCCTGCGCCCAGTAGAGGGCGAGGTAGAAGTGGCTCCCGCGGTTGTCGATGGTGCCGAGGGCGCGACCGGGCGACTTGTCGTTCTCGAGGAACGTGCCGGTCGCGGCATCGAGGGTCTGCGCGAGGACGCGAGCGCGGTCGTTGCCGGTGGTGTCGGCGAGGTGCTCGAGCGAGGCCGCGAGGGCGAAGAACTCCCCCAGCGAGTCCCAGCGCAAATAGTCCTGCTCGACGAGCTGCTGCACGTGCTTCGGCGCGGAACCGCCGGCGCCGGTCTCGAACAGGCCGCCACCCGCGAGAAGCGGGACGATCGAGAGCATCTTGGCGCTCGTACCCACCTCGAGGATCGGGAACAGGTCGGTGAGGTAGTCGCGCAGCACATTGCCGGTGACCGAGATGGTGTCCTCGCCGCGGCGGATGCGGTCGAGGGAGTACTTCGTCGCGTCCGCCGGGGCGAGGATCTCGATCGTGAGGCCCTCGGTGTCGTGGTCGGCGAGGTACTCGTTGACCTTGGCGATCAGGTTGCGGTCGTGCGCGCGGCTCTCGTCGAGCCAGAACACCGCGGGCACACCGGCCGCCCGGGCGCGCGTGACGGCGAGCTTCACCCAGTCGCGCACAGCGACGTCTTTCGTCTGCGTCGCGCGCCAGATGTCGCCCGCGTTCACCTCGTGCTCGAGCAGCACATCACCATTCGAGGCGACGACCTGTACGCGGCCGGCCGCGGGGATCTCGAAAGTCTTATCGTGGCTGCCGTATTCCTCGGCGGCTTGGGCCATGAGCCCGACGTTCGGCACCGAGCCGATGGTGGCGGGATCCAGCGGACCGTTCGCGATGACGTCGTCGATGGTCGCCTGGTACACGCCGGCGTAGGACGAGTCGGGGATGACGGCGAGGGTGTCGTCTTCTCCCCCGTCGACCCCCCACAGCTTGCCGCCGTTGCGGATGAGCGCGGGCATGGAGGCATCCACGATCACGTCGGAGGGCACGTGCAGATTGGTGGTGCCCTTGTCACTGTTGACGTATGACAGGCGGGGACCGGATGCCAGCGCGTCGCGGATGTCGGTCGCGATGGCGTCGCCGCCCTCGACGCTCGACAGACCCGCCAGGATCGAGCCGAGGCCGTCGTTGGGGGTCAGGCCGGCGGCGGCGAGGGCGTCGCCGTAGCGGTCGAACACGTCGGCGAAGAACGCCTTGACGACGTGGCCGAAGATGATCGGGTCGCTGACCTTCATCATGGTGGCCTTGAGGTGCACCGAGTACAGCACGTCGTCGGCCTTCGCCTCGGCCAACGTGTCGGCGAGGAACGCGTCGAGAGCGGCGGCCGAAAGGAACGTGGCATCCACGATTTCGTCCTGGAGCACCTTCAGGCCCTGCTTCAGCGTGGTGACGGTGCCGTCGGCGCCGACGTGCTGGATCGAGAGCACGTCGTCGGCGGCGATCACGACCGACTTCTCGTTCGAGCGGAAGTCGTCGTGGCCGAGGGTGGCGACCCGGGTCTTCGAACCCTCACCGAAGGCCTTGTTGCGGTGCGGGTGCTTCTTGGCGTAATTCTTCACCGCGAGGGGCGCGCGGCGATCGCTGTTGCCCTCGCGCAGCACCGGGTTCACAGCCGACCCCTTGATGCGATCGTAGCGGGCGCGCACATCTTTGTCGGCGTCGCTCGATGCCTCATCGGGGTAATCGGGGATGTCGTAGCCCTGCGCCCGCAGCTCGGCGATCGCGGCCTTCAGCTGAGGAATGGATGCCGAGATGTTCGGCAGCTTGATGATGTTCGCCTCGGGCAGCGTCGCGAGGCCGCCGAGCTCGGCGAGCGCGTCGCCGACCCGCTGCTCGGCGGTGAGCCGCTCGGGGAAGGCCGCCAGGATGCGGCCGGCGAGCGAGATGTCGCGGGTTTCGACGTCGACCCCCGCCTGCTTCGTGACGGCCTGCACGATGGGCAGGAACGACGCGGTGGCAAGAGCCGGCGCCTCGTCGGTGTACGTGTAAATGATGGTGGAATCGGGCACGTCAGATCTCTCCGTAGAGGCGGCCAGGGTTGCGTTTCAGCCTATCGCACGTGGGCAAAGTCTCTCGATATCGAGATACTTCTCCCTCGGAACCGTTCGCCGCGCCACTTCGCGCGCCGGGGTCGCCGCACCGGCACGGGTGAACGTCGAGACGCGGATCGACCACGCGCGGGTGACGGGCGGGGCCGGGAAGCGCGGGCGACCTTGGGACTCGGTGGCCGTGCCGCTAACCTGGGCGCATGGCTGACCTGCGTCTCGTCGAACTGTCCGCCGCCACGATCGTGGCGGTGAACACCCTGTCGCTCAAGCCCGGCCAGGAGCAGTTCCTCGCTCCGGTCAGCTACGGCATCGCTGCGACCGTGAGCAATCCGCAGACGTCGTGGCAGCGGGTCGTGCTCGACGCCGACGAGGTCGTCGGGTTCGTCAGCGCCAACTTCGACCCCGACGCGCACGAGGAGCACTTCCGCTCGGTGCTCTGGCGCATCAACGTCGACGCAGACGAGCAGGGCCGCGGCGTCGGCAGCTACGCCCTCGCCGCCGTCCTCGAGGAGGCACGCGGCCGCGGCATGGACCACGTCGACGTGATCTACGAACCCGGCGTCGGCGGCCCCGAGGCGTTCTTCGAGCGCGTCGGCTTCGAGGCGGTCGGCGAGACCGAGTACGGCGAGATCATCGCGCGCGTGCGCGTCTGAGGCGACCGACGGGGCGATCCACTTCTCCGTCGTCCCCGGAGAGCGCCGACGACGCTCTGGTCACCGCACGTCTCGCCGCAGGAACGACCACGCGCCCGCGGCGAGCGCGATGGCTACCCATGCGGTCGCCAGAGCGCACGCGAGCCCCTGTCCCGGTCCGACGGTCTCGCCGATGCCGAGCGCCTCGAGATCGAGGCCGGCGCCGCGGAGCATCGTGGGTAGCGGCATCCAGGCCGAGATGTCCGGCCACAGGGAAGCCGCCATCAACGCGGCGCTGATCGAGAACGGGGCGATGAAAAGCGCCGGCAGATGCGCCTGGACGACGAGCCCGACGCCGAGTCCCCAGACCGCGGCGGCCGCGCCCACGGCGAGGATCGCCAGGACATCGCCGAGATCCACGCCGGCGAGACCGAAAGTCGGCACCAGCGCGAGACGCCCGCCGAGCACCGCCGCGGCAGCGACCGTCGCTCCGCCCAGCGCCGCGAACGGCACCCGACCGACGAGCGCCCAGGGGCGCGACTGCAGCGTCGCCCGCTGCGCGACGACCCCGGAGCGACGGTCCACCGTGTACCGGAACGAGCCGTAGATCGCGGCCATGACAGCGGCATAGACGCCGATCACCGCCGACAGCGGCCCGACCACCAGCATCTTCACGTCCTCGGGCGCCCCGGCGACGTCAGGGGGGATGCTCGCGGCGATGGACGCGGAGAGCACGAACGTGGCCGCACCGATCCCGCCGAGGGTCAGGTCGGCCCCGAAGCTCCGCCCCTGAGCGGCGAGAGCGCGACCCACGCGCCGCGGCAGGGAGGGAGCGGCCACCACGGGAGCGGCCGTCACGCGAACCGCCGCCGTCCGACGATCCACGCACCCGTCGTCAGGGCGAGAGCCCAGGCGAGGGCCACGGCCAGACCACCGCCCGGCGAGAGCAGCACGGGATGGTTCTGCGGCGACGCCAGTGCAGCGAGCGACAGCCCCGGCAGGAAGCGGGCCATGTCGGGTGCGGTGCCGAGCAGAGCGAGCTCGAGGGCGATCGGACCTGCCAGTACCAGGGCGGCCGCGGCGTAGTAGTTGCCCACGATCCAGCCGACCGCGGCGCCGCAGACGGACCCCAGCGCCGTCGCGGGAAGCGCGCCGAGCGCCGTCCGGAACACCGCCGGGGACGGAGCGAAAGCGAGCCCATTCACGCTCAGCACCACGGCGCCGACACCGCACCAGAGGAGGATCAGGCCGGCGGTGAGGACCAGTCCGACGACCATCGCCGCGAGGACCTTGCCGACGAATGCGCGCGCGAACCCGACCTGGACGACCGTCCGGCCCATCGATCCGTAATAGAACTCGCGGGTCACGCCGAACGCCCCCGCGAACGCCGCCACCACGAAGGTCCACGCGACCGGGGCGAAGAGCAGACCCGCGGCGGTCTCGGCATCCAGGCCCGTCATCCGCCCGAGGGTGTCGTCGCTGGTGAGGACGATGACGGGGACGAACCCCGCCAGCAGCAGGACCGCGAGGGTGTTGAACCCGCTGCGCGCGCGCAGGATCTCGGCACGCATCGCCCCGATCACGCGCGGCTCCCCTCGACGAGGTCGAAGTAGCGATCCTCGAGGGAGTCCCCGGGGCCGCGCACCAGGTCGTCGAGCGCGCCGGAATACAGCACCCGGCGCTGGAGGATGACGACTTCGTCGACGGTGTGCTCGAGTTCGGCGAGCTGATGGCTCGATACGAGCACCGATCCCCCGGCCTGCGCGAAGGACCGGAGGTAGCGACGCAACCACCGGATGCCGTCCGGGTCGAGGCCGTTAGAGGGTTCGTCGAGCACGAGCGTGCGGGGCGAGCCGATGAGCGCGGCCGCGAGCCCGAGCCTCTGCACCATGCCCGTCGAGAAGGACTTCACTCGCCGCCGGGCGTCGCCGGCGAGCCCGACCTCGTCGAGCACCTCGTCGACACGCCGGCGGGGGGCACCGACAGCGAGGCGTGCGATGTCGAGGTGTCGTCGCGCCGTGATGCCGGGCTCGAAGCCGAATCCGTCCATCTGCACACCGATGTGGGCCGACGGCTGCACGAGACGGCGGAACGGCAGGCCGTCGACGAGTGACTCGCCGTCGGTCGGGGCGGACAGACCGACGACGGTGCGCAGCGTCGTGGACTTCCCCGCTCCGTTCGGGCCGAGCAGCCCCACGACGCTGCCGCGACGCACGGCGAACGAAACGTCTTCGACGGCCGTGCGGGAACCGTATCTCTTGGTGAGGTGGCGCACCTCGATAGCGGGGTCGATCATCGTCGGGTCTCTTTCGTATCGGTGTCCGGCGGGCTCAGGAACGAGAGGAGGACAGACGCCGGCTCGACGACGTGGGTCGTCCACGCCGCCTCGAGCACGGAACGGGAGCCGAGGCGGAGGCTCGCGCGGCCGGCGACGGGCAGTTCGGAGCTCTCGGCGACATCAACGGCGCCGATCACGACGGCGTCCACGTCGACTCCGCTCACCTCGAGGGGCGAGAACGCCGAGAGGGGCACGGCCCGGGGGCGCGGCGCCGTCGCCCACGCGGTCCCGGTCGCGACGTGCGCGGAGAGGATCCCGCTCGTCGACAGGTCGACCGGGCTGCCGTCGGCCACGGGGAGCGACGCGGGCGAATCATCCGTCGACACGAGGAGCACCCGGTCGTCGGCCACGACGAAGCCGGTCGTGCGGACGTCGTCGACCGGGACGGAGGCCGCCGCGCCGAAGGCGGCGGCCGTCAGGAAGGCCGCCAGCAGGACGAATCGGAGGCGTCCTGTGCCCCGCCGCCAACACGCCACCAGCCATCGCGCGACGCGTACGCCGACGGCGACCACGACGAACGATTGAAGGGCGAGGACGAGGAACGCGCCCACCGGCCCCGTGCCGGCGAGGGCGCGCACCGCCCGTTCGACGGCGAACCCCACGATGACGGTGGGTACGAGGGCGCTCAGCACCCCGAAGGGCACGCTCCATCGACGCGGAAACGACCGCGGTCCCGCCGGGCCGCCGAAGAGGACGCGACGGAGGGCGTCCGCGGCGTCGCTCATCGTGCGGGCGCGCAGACGGGGCTCGTCCAGCGCGCTCATGAGCGCCAGGTAGCCGTCGAAGCGGACGAACGGGACCAGGTTGACCACGACCACCGTGACGCACGTGCACGCCACGACGAGCAGCGCCCGGCGCAGGTCGGAGTCGGGAACGGCGAGCGCCCCCAGGGCCGCGGCCCCGCCGAGGACGGCGTGGACCGCCGGACCCGCCAGGGCCACCACGACGCGGGAGGCGCGCGAGGGAAGGCGCCACGCGTCGGTGACGTCGACGAAGAACGCCGGGCCGAGGTACAACAGCATCACCCCGGCGCGACGCGGCTGCGCACCCGCGTGAGAAAGCGTCAGGCCGTGCGCGGCCTCGTGGGCCAGGGTTGCGGCGATCATCACCGCCGCGACGAGGCCCAGGTCGGCCAGCGGGAGCGGAGAGGTGAGCGCGCGGGCGGCCGTCTCGGCCTGCCACACCAGAGCGACGCCACCCAGGACGACGATCGCCGCGAGCGGCCACACCAGCCACCGACGCAGGAGCGGCCGCAGCAGCCGATGCAGACGATCGAAGAGGAGAGGGGCGCGCAGCGTCGCGAGCTGGATCGTCAGCGGCGGCCGATAGGTCACGCGCCCGGCGGGGCGCCTCGGTGAGCCCTCGAGCAGACCGGCCCGGCGGAAACGCTCCACGAGTGCGGCGAACGCTTCCGGCTCCTGGTCGGGGGCGAAGCGCCGGCGCAGGTCGTCGACGGCGGCAGTGCCGTCCATCGCACTCAGGGTCGCCGCGACGGTCGAGGACGCCCGCGACACCGGCACGCCGTCGATGCTGACGAGCCAGTGCCCGCCGTTGGCCGCGGGCTCGATGCGAACGGTGTCGGCGAGCCGCGGCGGTACCGCGGCGTGCGGTGCACGGGCGGGCGGGCGGAGCGCATCACGCGACATCGGCGCCTCCGTCGTCGGCGCGGGTGTGCAGCAGCACCATGCCCTCACCCGGCACGGCCCCGTTCGTGCGCACCGGGATCGTCGCGGGCGGGGCGAACCCGGCGTCCCGCAGTTCGGCGGTCACCGTCGCCGCGTCGAGGAGCTGCAGCCGTGTGGTCAACACGCGCACGGGACCCGGCGACGTGGGCAGCGGGAACGGCATCCAATTCACGATGCGCGTGGCGCCGCCCGCCTCGACCTGCTGGGATTGCAGGTAGTCCGTGTGTCCGTGTGCCGTCTCGACGGCGATCTCCCGATCGGAGGAAACGCGTAGCTGGGCGACCGCGCCAGACCCCGCGACCGAGAGCAGCAGGCTCCCGGTAGGAGCGAGGTGCCGACGGACGGCACCGTAAAGGCGTCGACGGTCCGCGCCGCCGAGCAGCGTAATGGAGGTCGCGCCGAGCACGATGAGATCGAAGGCTCGCTCGAGATCGAACGCGCACATGTCGGCGACGACGAACGTGCACGGCGACTGCGGCGGGACGGCGTCGCGAAGTCGCGCGAGCATGTCGGGCGAGAGGTCGAGGGCGGTGACACGCGCGCCGGAACGCAGCAGCGGGACGGTGAGCCGGCCGGTCCCCGCGGCGAGGTCGAGCACCTCGGGACCGCTGCGGCGCGCGACGGCGAGCACCTCGAGGATCTCGGATCGGTCCGGCCCGACGAGGTCGTCGTAGAACCGTGCGCCGTCACCGGCGTACACGTCGCTCGGGTCGGCGACGCATCCGGCTTCCGCCAGGCGGTGGCGCACGGAGTCGGTGAGCGGTGCGGTCATGGCTCCTCCTGGAGGTGTGGTGGTGGACCGTCGAGGGGGACACGCCGGCGGCGTCTCCCCCTCGATGGCGTTCAGGTCGCGATGGCGACCGTCGCGGCGGCGATGGCGATGAGGTAGCTGGCGTGCTCCCACCACTCCATCGGCGCGTCGAGGGCGTCGAGTTCCTCGAAGCCCAGAGCGAGATCGTTCGGCATGTGTCACCTCCTCAGTGCGGCAGAGGAAGGGATGCCACGGTCGCGGCATCCGTCGAGAGTCCTCAGGTGGCGGACAGGGCGATGAGCCCGAGGGCCACCCCGTAGCTGAAGCCGCGGAACCAATCCCATCCGTCGTCAGGGGCGTCCATCGAGTCGAGCTCGACGAACTCCAGGGTGGAAGTCATGTGCATGTCACCTCCTTGATGGTCACGGGGTCGATCGGTTCGCCCTCACGTGGCGATGGCGATGCCGATACCGACGACGGCGAGTCCGCCCAGGACGCCCTGATAGAAGCTCTCCCAGCTCGGGGTCTCCAGGGCGTCGAGCTCCTCGAACTGCAGCTGCGGCGAAAGAGCGAGAGACGTCATGTGTGGTCACCTCCTCTCGATCTCATCGGGATGGTCTCCGGGGCGAGTCGTGACGCGTCGGCGCGTGCGGAGGTCGGAGCCCACCGGGCCCCCTCGAGCACCGCGCGCACGTCGGACGCCGTGATCCCGGGCAGAGCGGGTGCTCGCCCGCCCCACCACCGCTCCACGCGGACCGCCATCGACGTCAGGGCGTCCGGGTCGGGTCGGGTCGCGAGAGGGAGCGCCCATCGCGCGACCAGAGCATCGATGCCCGCCGAGGGAGCGATCGGGAGCCGCGTCCCGCGAACCACCTCGCGCCAGAAGGCCTCCAACGGCCGCGGCGATCCCCAGCGGGAGTCGCCATCCTCGATGCATCGCCACACGCCGGCGACGATCGACGCCGTCGCGCGCATCTTCGTCGTGCGGGCGACGAAGGACACCTCATTGGCGAGGTACCAGTGACGGGGACTGAAGGACACGCGTCCGCGTAAGGCCGCCGTGCGCTGCGTGGCTGCGCTCCAGCGCGCGATCATCAGCCGCGCCGCGGGCGACAAGGACCCGTCGCCGAGCCCGACGAGGGCGCGGCCGATCGCGACGGCGTGTGCGTGCGCCCGGGGGTGCGCACGTTCCGCCGTACTGGCACCGGCCAGACGCAGGATCGCTTCGAGGCATCCGGTCCGGGCCTGCACGCCCGGGAGCGTGATGTAGTGATCGGCGTCCAGGACGGCGTAGCGCGGGCGAAGCCCCTCGCCGACGATCAGTCGCTGCCCGTGATCCGTCCGGACGATCGCGACGGAGTTCGTCTCGGCGGACGTGCCAAGGGTGGTGGGGACGGCGATGACGTCGACCGCCGCGACGTCGGGGGGCGGGAGCGGCACGACCGCGACACGCGCCGACCGATCGAGCGCCCACGTCAGCGTGCGGGGCGACGCGACGCCGACCGCGGCGACCGCCGCCGTGTCGATCGTCGTGCCCCCTCCCACCGCGACGACCGTCTCGACCCGGGCGTCCCGGAGTCGCGCGGCGACGGCATCGACGGCCGAGGCGTCGACGCGGGCGGTGTCGAGGGCGACGACGACCGCGGGATGCGCGACGACGTCGGCCAGATGCGCGAGCCGCGCGTCGACCACGACAGCCGTCCGACGCCCCGCCGTCGCCGCCGCGCACACCGAACGGGCGACGGAGAACCCGGCGACGAGCGTCGATCGTCGCCGGTGCACGATCGCACTCACGCCCACCGCTCCGTCATCCGGGCGATGCCCACCCGGATGGCCGCGTCGAGTTCCGCGAAATCGGCGTCGGTGTAACCGTAGGCGGGGAGGAGCTGGATGCCGTCGACCCCCGGATGCACGATCGCCCCGGCCGTGTGGATCGCGTCCACCAGCTCGGCGACGCGCGCAGGGGGCAGGCGGGGCTCGACGGGGTCTGCGAGCGCCAGGCCGAGGAAGGCACCGCGACCCCGGACCTCGACGGCGAGACCGTCGCGGACGAGGCCGTCGGCGAGTGCCCGGACGCCTGCGCTCACACGCGCGACGGCATCCCGCGTCCCGCGTCCGCGGAACTCCTCCGCGACGGCGCTCACCGCAGCGGCGCACGTCGGAGTCCCGGCCTGGGTCTCGCCGTGCACGAACACGGCACCGCGGTCGGCGAACTCCGCCGCGACACGCGCACCGACGAGTACGGCCGCGGCTCCGACCGCTCCGTTGGTGAGGGCCTTGGACAGCACCAGCAGGTCAGGCGAGCGCGACCACTCCTCCGAGGCGAAGAGCGGCCCGGTGCGACCGAATCCCGTCGCGACCTCGTCCGCGACGAGCAGGAAGCCGTGCTCGTCGCGGAGGTCGAGAACCGTCTCGACGAACGCTGTCGGAAGCGGGTGAGCGCCGGTGCCGAGCACCGGCTCGACGACGACGGCGGCTACGCGGGGCCCTTCGCGTCGCAGGAGCGCTCCGAGATCCTCACCCCCGTCGCGATACTCGACGTGACGCACCGCGCGGCGGTCGAGTGCGTACGCGCCCTGGCCGAGCGCGTCGCCGCTCAGCGCGTGGCTGCCGTACATCGTGCCGTGGTAGCTGCCGCGCAGACCGACGACGAGCGTGCGCGCACCCTCGCCGCGCTCCCCCTGGTACTGCCGCACGAGCTTCATCACCGCGTCGTTGGCCGCGCCGCCCGAGGTGGAGAAGATCACGCGGCGATACGACTCGCGACCCGCCAGGTCGAGCAGGGCGTCCGCAGCCTCGAGCGCGGGGCCGTGGACGGCGCGGAACAGCGTGAGATACGACGCGTCGTGCAGGGCTTTCGCGACCGCGTCGGCGACACCCTCGTGGCCGTAGCCGAGCGGCACGTTCCACAGGCCGCTCGTCGCGCACAGGCGCTCCGACCCGTCGGCATAGCGGATGCGGTGGCCGCGCGCCGAGATCGCGATCCGATCGGCGCCGAAGGTCGCGTCGGCGCGCACCAGGGCCGGCCAGACGGAACTCACGCGCCTCCTCCGAGAACCACCGTCGCCGAGGGACCGGCGCCCGATGCCCCCGGCCCGGGAACCGGCGACGCCGAGACCGCGCGCGCGGAGCGGGCGGGCTGGGATGCCAGGGGCACGCCGGCACGGACTCCGAGACGCCCCGCGGCCTCGGCGCACAACTGCGCGGCGGTCGTCTCGGGGATCCGCTCCATCCGCGCGAGACGCTCCGTGGCACGGTTCGGATCGCTGGAGGTCTGCAGGGTCGCCACGACCCTGGCCGTCAGGTCGGAGAGGCGCTGCCGGCGACGCGTGCGCAGGTCGGCGAGGAGCACGCCGCCCGCCGTCTCCACGAGGAAGGCGTCGTCGGGTCCCGGCTGCGCGTCACCCTCCGACGCCGCGTCCGCCGACCAGCCGAACCCGTCGATCCGCCCCTCGCCGGGTCGGATCCCGAGCACGCCCCAGACCTGTGCGGCACGCAGGTAACGCGCGAGCCACGACCGGGAGCCGAGTCCGTCGACGACGACGGTCTCGGCGACGACTCCCGTCAGCGCCGTCCACCGCGGGCGGGAGGCCCACAGGTCGTCGACGGCGGTGTCGACGGCTCCCAGTCGCTCGCCCTGGGCGCCCGCGGTGATGCGGCCATCGGCGTGGACGTGAAGCGCTTTCGGCGGGGCGACGTCGAACGGCGCGTCGACCGTCCCGGCATCGGCGAGCCGCAGTCTCGGGTCGACGAGCGGACCGGCGAAGACTCCCGCGTCTCGGGCGAGATCGGCGTCGTCGAGGAAAGCACGCCATCCGTCGAGGTCGAAGAAGCGCATGGCGGTCGGACCCACGAGCTCGACGTAGGCCGCCGACGCGTAGTGCTGCAGATCGATCGCGTGACCGGCGACGTGGAGCATGTCGCCGATGTCGTCGAACGCACCCCGGTAGCCGATGACCCGCGCCGCCGTCTCCACCGGGAGGGCGTCGGGGACGAGAAGGACGTCGTCCGCGCCGAGCGTGACCGCGACCCGGCCGGCGGATGCGCCCGGAGCGCAGAACACCGCACGCCGGAACGACCGGGGCCGCCCCGTGATCCATTCCACGACGACGCGGGCGTCGCGCTCGTCGACGGTTCCTCCGGCCACCGGACACCTCCCCTCGCCGCAGCTCCGCGCTCGTCCGGAGTGCGGAGGTCCCCGTTGAGACCGGGGACTGAGAAGGAATGTATACATGCCTTGCTTGCCGCGCGAGGGGGGAGAGTTCCGATTCACCCGGTGGTCCAGAGGCGATCACCTCACCAGACGGACGGGCCGATCGACGGCGAGCGAGCGCGGCGACATCACGGCCGGGAACGCCACGCCGTCACGGTCAAGGAACGTCAGGACACACGCCCAGCGACGACAGGACGTCACCGTCAGGGAACGTCAGGACATCACGCCCAGCGACGACAGGACGTCACGGTCGGGAGATGACGCGACAGCGGGGCCCGCGACAACTCGACAGCACAGGAGGGGGATGCCATGGCCGGAGGACCGTGGCATCCCTCTTCCGTCGGTCAGACGAGCGACTCCCGCCAGGCGGCGTGCAGCTGCGCGAACTTGCCCGTGCCCGCGATGAGGGCGGCGGGGGTGTCGTCCTCGATGATGCGGCCGTGCTCCATGACGAGCACCCGGTCGGCGATCGCCACCGTCGACAGCCGGTGGGCGATGATGATCGCCGTGCGGTCGGCGAGAAGGGTCTGCAGCGCGTCCTGGATCTGGCGTTCGCTGGGGATGTCGAGTGACGCCGTCGCCTCGTCGAGGATCAGCACCGCAGGGTCGGCGAGGAACGCCCGCGCGAACGAGATCAGCTGGCGCTGACCCGCCGACACACGTCCGCCGCGCTTGTTCACGTCGGTGTCGTAACCGTCGGGCAGCTTCTGAATGAACCCGTCGGCGCCCACGGCACGAGCGGCCGCGCGGATCTCGTCCATCGAGGCCTCGGGCTTGCCGAGGGCGATGTTGTCGGCGACGGTCCCGCTGAACAGGTAGGCCTCCTGCGTGACCATGACGATCGCGCGGCGCAGATCCTTCGGGTGCAGCCGGCGCAGGTCGACGTCGTCGAGCGTCACGGCTCCCCGGGTGGGGTCGTAGAACCGCGACACGAGCTTCGCCAGGGTCGACTTGCCGGCGCCGGTCGTGCCCACCAGGGCGATGGTCTGTCCCGCGGGGATGTCGAGCGAGAAGTGCGGCAGGATGACGCGGTCGTCGGAGTAGCCGAACGTGACCTCGTCGAAGCGCACGTGCCCGCGCGCCGACCAGAGGTCGATCGGGTCGGTGGGATCGGGGACCGTGGGCTGCTCCTCGAGCACGCCCGACACCTTCTCGAGCGCCGCGGTGGCCGACTGGTAGGAGTTCAGGAAGAACGCGACCTCCTGCAGCGGCGAGAAGAAGTTGCGCACGTACAGCACGGCGGCCGTCAGCACGCCGATCTCGAGCGGACCCGCGATCACCCGGCCTCCGCCCCAGAGCAGAACCACCGCGACCGAGACGGCGGCGACGGCCATGATGCCCGGCTCGAACGTTCCGAACAGCTTGATCGAGCGCATGTTGACGTCGCGGTAGTCGTCGGCGAGTTTGCCGAACTCCTCGTCGTTGCGCGGTTCCTTTCGGAACGCCTTGACGGCGCGGATGCCGGTCATGGTCTCGACGAACTTCACGATGACCTGGGCGCTGATGACGCGCGACTCGCGGTAGATGACCTGCGAGCGCGTGTAGAACCACCGCATGAGCAGGTACATCGGCAGGCCCATGACCGTGAGGATCAGGCCCGACTGCCAGTCGATGAGGAACAGTGCGGCCAGCGTGAACAGGCCGTAGAGCACGCCCGACACCAGCTCGTTGAGACCGCCGTCGAGGAGCTCGCGGATGGTGTCGAGATCGCTCGTCTGGCGCGAGATGATGCGCCCCGAGGTGTAGGACTCGTGGAACTCCAGGCTCAAGCGCTGGGTGTGCAGGAAGATGCGCTTGCGGAGATCGAGCATGACGGCCTGCGTCAGGCGCGCGGCCACGACGACGTACCAGCCGATGAGCACCGCCCCGCCGATTCCCGCGAGCAGGTACACCCCGACGACGCCGATGGTCGGCATCCAGTCGCTGCGCTCGATCACGGCGGGCAGGGCGTTGTCGATGCCGAAAGCGATCAGCGCCGGGCCTGCGACGCGCAGAGCCGTCGACACGACCAGCACCGCGGCAGCGAGCACGAGCTGCCTGCGCAGGGGCGACACGAGCGAGCCGAGCAGGCGGAGGGAGCGCTGACGGATGGCGCGGCTCTCGTCACGCGTGTAGTCGGAGCGGTCTTCGCCGCTGGTTCCGGAGACGGTCGCGGTGGTCATCGGGTCGCCTCCTTCTCGGTCCGGGCGTCGTCGTCGGCGGTGATCACCGGGATCGCCCCCGTGCGCGCCTCGCGCTCGGCCTCTTCGAGGCTCGAGATGACGTAGCGGTAGTGGTCGCTCTCGCGGAGCAGGTCGGAGTGGGTGCCCACGGCGGTGACGCGTCCGTCCTCGAGGAGGGCCACGCGATCGGCGAGGGTGACGGTGGAGGGGCGGTGCGCGACGACCAGGGCGGTCGTCTCGCTCAGCACCTCGCGGAGTGCGTCTTCGACGAGTGCCTCGGTGTCGACGTCGAGCGCCGACAGGGGGTCGTCGAGCACGAGCACGGCGGGACGCGCGGCGACGGCGCGCGCGAGCGCGAGACGCTGACGCTGGCCCCCGGAGAGGCTGAGCCCCTCCTCGCCGATGACCGTGTCGAGACCGTCGGGCAGGTCGTAGACGAAGTGCGCCTGAGCGACCTGGAGCGCTTCGCGGAGGATCTCCTCGGCACGTTCGGAGCCGGGCGTGAGGTCTTCACGGCCGAGTAGGACGTTGTCGCGCACCGACTGCGAGAACAGCGTGGCGTCTTCGAAGGCCATGCCGACGTGGCGGCGCAGTTCGGCGAGCGTGAGGTCGCGCACATCGACGCCGTCGATCAGCACACGACCGCCGGTGACGTCGTAGAGGCGACCGGGCAGGGTCGTGAGCGTCGTCTTGCCGGAGCCGGTGAGCCCCACGAGCGCCATCGTCTCGCCCGGACGCAGCACGAGGTCGACGCCGTCGAGCAGGTCGCGCTCGGTGGCGGCGGCATCCTGATACCGGAAGTGGGCGTTCTCGAACGTGAGCTCCCCTCGCGGCTCCGTGATCGTGCGCGGGTTCTCGGGGTCGACGATGGTGTTCTGCTCGTCGAACACCTCGAAGATGCGGTCGGTCGCCGTGCGCGCGTCGAGTAGGAACGAGAACAGGAAGCCGATGGACTCCATGGGCCAGCGCAGCACGGTGGCCATGGCGAAGAAGGCCACGAGCTCGGCCACCTGAAGCTGTCCGAGCTGGGTCAGCACGATGCCCGCGCCCAGGCACACCGCGAAGGCGATGTCGGGCAGTAGCACGAGCCAGAACCAGATCCAGCCGACGGCACGGGCCTTGTCGATCTCGGTCTCGCGCAGCGACTCGGCCTGACGGGTGAACTTCTGCAGAGCGTGCTTGCCGCGGCCGAACGCCTTGAGCACGCGGATGCCGTGGACGCTCTCCTCCACCGAGGTGGCGAGGTCGCCGGCCTGGTCCTGGCTCTGGCGGGTCAGTGCGCCGTAGCGCTTCTCGAAGCGGAAGCCGACGTAGATCACCGGGGCGGAGGTCACCAGGAACAGCGCGCCCAGCAGCCAGTGCCAGCGGAACAGCAGAACGGCGCCGATGCCGATGGTCAGCATGTTGACCACGAGCAGGATGACGCCGAAGGCCAACCAACGGCGCAGCATGCTGATGTCCTGCATCATGCGCGAGAGCAGCTGACCCGACTGCCACCGGTCGTGGAACGCGACGGGGAGGCTCTGCAGGCGCGAGTAGAACGACTGACGCAGGTCGTACTCCACCTTGGTGGCGGGCGCGAGCACGAACCAGCGGCGCAGCCACACCATCGCGGCTTCGGCGAGACCGAGGCCGAGCACGGCGAGCGAGCCCCAGACGAGGGCGCCCGGATCGAGCGAGGCGATCGGGCCGGCGACGATCTGCTCGAGCACCAGCGGGATGGCCAGCGCGAGCAGGCTCGCGACGAGGGCGGTGGCGGCACCCGCGATGAGGCGCGGAAGCACCGGCCGGGCGATGGGCAGCAACCGCGCGAGGGCGCGCGGCGTGGAGAGACGGGGAGGAGGCGTTGAGGTGGTCATGATCCTCGTGGGGTCGAAGCGGGCGCCGGGATCGGGCGCGGACAGGAAGTCGGGGGCGCGACGAGGATCGTCGGCCGGGCGGAGCGGCGGCGCCGGAGCGCAGACGTGGCCCTAGGAGCGTCGGGCGAGGCGCACAGCGACGGAGGAGGCGACTGCCGGGGCGACGGGGGCGTCGATCGGTTCCATGGCATCCTCCTTGGTCGAATGAAGCTCCCGCGGGGGGGACGGCAGCCCTCCAGATTATCTCCGCGAGGCCGCCAGGGGCAAGGGTGTCTTGCCGCACCCGGGTTGAGTCGCGGTCACACGCGGCTTCAGGCAGCGGCGCCTCGCATCCGCGACCGGTTCATCCCCGCGACCTCTCGCTTCCGCCACCGGGGTCAGACGGAGGTGCCTCGCATCCGCAAACGGGTCGCCCCCCGCGACCAGTTTCATCTGCAAACGGGTCAGGCCGCGACCTCCCGCGTGAGGAGCGCCCGCTTCACGTCGGTGCCCCACGCGAAACCTCCCATCGTGCCGTCGCCGCGCAGCACGCGGTGGCAGGGGACGAAGAGCGCGACGGCGTTGCGAGCGCAGATGGATGCCGCGGCCCGCACCGCCGCGGGCGATCCGAGCGCCGCGGCGAAGCCCGTGTAGGTGAGCGGGTCGCCGGGGGTGATGCGCCGCAGGGCCTCCCAGCCCGCGAGCTGCAGGGTGGTGCCCCACTGCGCGACGGCGACGCCGTCGATGGCCGCGAGGTCGCCCGCGTAGTAGGCACGGACGGCCTCGGCCGCCGCCGTCTCACCGGCGACGACGGTGGCGGGGCGGCGATCCGGTCGGAGGCGTGCCGCCACCGCGTCGGGGTCGTTGGTCCAGCCGGACACGATCACCCGATCGTCTTCGTCGGCCAGGATCGCGAAGGGGCCGTCGGGCGTCTCGACGAACTGCAGGGTCGCGGTGGTCATGAGGGGATCTCGCTCTCGGGTCGGGGAGGGGAAGCCGTGGTTGCGGCGGCAGCGGGCAGGTCGATCGCCACGTCGTTCACCACGACATCTGTCGGCACGGTCCGCGACGATCGACGCGGTCGGGAGACGACGGCGGCGGCCACATCGGTCGGCGCGGTCCGCGACGACCGACGCGGTCGCGAGACGACGGCGGCGGCCGCGGTCTCGGCCGGCGATCGCCACGCCTGGGTGACGGGGGCGGCATACCAGTAGTGCGCCATCGCGTAACTGCGCCAGGGAGCGAGGCGCTCGGACCAGGCGGTGAACCCGGCCGGGTCGGAGGGCACCCCCAGGGCGGCCGCCCCGGCTCGGGCCGCGACGTCGCCCGGGAGGAGGACGTCGGGGTCGCCCAGGACCCTCATGCGCACGTAGTCGGCCGTCCACGGGCCGATCCCCCGCATCGCGAGGAGGCGCTGTCGCTGCTCGACGCCGTCGTCGCCCGGTCCGAGGGTGAGCGTTCCGTTAGCGAGCGCCCCGGCCACCTCGACGATCGCCCTCATTCGGGCGGCGGGGCCGCGCAGGACCTCGTGACCTCGTTCGGCGATCACCGCCGGGTCGGGGAAGAGGGAGAGCGGCTCCGGTCCGATGGTCACGGGCTCACCGAGTTGGGCGGTGAGATGCCCCTGCATCGTGCGGGCCGAGGCGACGCTGATCTGCTGACCGATCATGGCGCGCAGAAGCATCTCGTCGGCGTCGATCGCCCCGGGCACGCGCACCCCCGGGATCGCCGCGACCGCGGATGCCAGCTCCGGATGCCGGGACAAGGCCTCGTCGACCGCGAGCGGGTCGGCGTCGAGGTCGAACAGCCGACGGACGCGGGCGATGAGGGTGCCGAGATCGGCCAGGGCGCCCAGCCGCGCACGCAGGCGGAGCCGACCGTCGTCGGCCAGGCGCACCTCGAACCACGCCGGCCCGCCGGGAAGGCGCACGACGCGAGCGAACGACCGGTCGTCGCCCACCTCGGCGCCCGGGACGGCGTGGGCGCGCATCCATCCGAACAGGCCGATCGTGTCGATCGGTCCGCGCACCGGCAGGGCGAGATCGATCTCGCCCGCCGCAGCCCCCGCGGCGTCGGCGCCGTTGCCCGCCGGTCGGCGCGCCCGCAGCTCGCGCGGCGGCATGCCGAACACCTCGCCGATCGTCTCGGTGAACTGCCGGATGCTCGAGAAACCGGCGGAGAAGGCGATGTCGGCCGACGACATATCGGTGCCCACGAGCAGGGCGCGCGCGGTGTGAGCCCGGTGGGCACGGGCGAGGGCCAGGGGCCCGGCGCCCAGCTCGGTTGCGAGCAGCCGCGTGAGGTGCCGCGAGGAGTAGCCGAGTCGTCGCGCGAGACCGGGCACGCCCTCGCGATCGACCACGCCGTCGGCGATGAGACGCATCGCCCGCGCCACCACGTCTCCCCGCACGTCCCACAGGGGTGAGCCGGGTGCGGCCTCGGGAAGGCATCTCTTGCAGGCGCGGTAGCCGGCCTCGTGCGCGGCGGCGGAGGTGGCGAAGAACGTGACGTTCTCTTCTTTGGGCGTGCGGGCGGGGCAACTGGGACGGCAATAGATGCGCGTGGAGCGCACCGCCGTGACGAACTGCCCGTCGAAGCGGCGATCGCGCGACTGGATGGCGCGATAGCGCTCGGGGAAGCCCGGTGCGTCGACGGTGGTGGGGGTCATGGCATCCACTCTGCCACCGACCCCCGACATCGATCGGCGGAAATCGGACATGGCCGTTCCGGCGGGATCACGCCGGCCTAGGGTGAGGGGCCCCGACCGGCGGCCGCCACGGGAGGAGATTCAGCGAGCGGAGGATCGCCCCGCGCCCCGGCATCCTCCCTCGGTTCGATCCCCTCCTCTCCCCCACGCGTCCCCGCCTCCGCGCGCAACATACGGCGGCGCACCAACGCCCCGTACCCACACGACACGGCGGCCGGGCCCGAAGGAACCGGCCGCCTTCGCGTTCGCGCTCAGCCCTGGGCGATCGCGAAGCCGCCCGCGGTTCGGTGCGATCCCGGATCCAGGCGCGACCGTCGGTCCGGGGCGGCATCCCCTGTTCGGGGGGCGATTCGAAGTTCGCGGCGTGATCCCTCGTTCGAGGCGCGCATTCTCTGCCCCCGACGGCCTTACGCGCCCCGAAGCTGTTGGTCGCGTGGGGTGTCACCGCCGCCGCCGCAACCCCCGCACGATGTCGGAGGGCGTCGGTAGCGTGAGCGGCATGAGCGAACGCGAATACGACCTCATCGTCATCGGCGCCGGCCCCGTCGGCGAGAACGTGGCCGACTACGCCACACGGGCCGGGCTCACCACTGTCATCGTCGAGTCCGAGCTCGTCGGCGGTGAGTGCTCGTACTGGGCGTGCATGCCGTCCAAGGCTCTGCTGCGCAGTGCCGCCGCCCTGCGCGCTGCGCGCGATGTCGATGGAGCGAAGCAGGCCGTCACCGGCGATCTCGACGTCGAGGCCGTCCTGCGGCGCCGCGACACGATGACCAGCAACTACGACGACTCCGGCCAGGTCGAGTGGCTCCAGGGTGCGGGCATCGACCTCGTGCGCGGCCTCGGCACCCTCACCGGCGAGAAGACCGTGCGCGTCGCGGCCGCCGACGGCAGCGTCACCGACCTCGTCGCCCGGCACGCCGTGGCCGTGTGCACGGGCTCCGCCGCTCTGCTGCCCGACATCCCGGGCCTCGTCGACGTCTCCCCCTGGACGAGCCGCGAGGCCACTGCGGTCGAACAGATCCCCGGCTCGCTCGCCATCATCGGCGGCGGCGTTGTGGGAGCCGAGATGGCGACGGCGTTCGAGAGTCTCGGATCGCGCGTCACGATCATCGCGCGCTCGGGCCTGCTCGGGGGCAACGAGCCGTTCGCGGGCGAGCTCGTGGCCACCTCGCTGCGCGAGCGCGGCGTCACCGTCAAGACGGGGGCCGACACCACCGCCGCCCGCCGCGACGACGACGGCCGCGTGGTCCTCGAACTCTCCGACGGCACCACCGTCACCGCCGACGAGGTTCTTGTCGCGGTGGGTCGCACGCCCCGCACGCAAGATCTCGGACTGGATGCCGTGGGCCTCGAAGCCGGCTCCTGGCTCGACGTCGACGACACACTGCTCGTGCGCGGCTTCGACTGGCTCTACGCGGTGGGCGACGTCAATCACCGCGCGCTGCTCACCCACCAGGGCAAGTACCAGGCCCGCGCAGCCGGCGACGTGATCGCTGCCCGTGCGCAGGGTGCCGATGTCGACGACGCACCGTGGGGTGCGCACGTCGCCACCGCCGATCACGACGCGGTCCCCCAGGTCACGTTCACCGATCCCGAGGTGGCATCCGTCGGTCTCACCGCCGCGAAGGCGGAAGAGAAGGGGCTGAACGCGAAGGTCCTCGACTACGACCTGGCGAGCATCGCCGGATCGAGCGAGCAGTCCGACGCGTACGTCGGCAAGGCTCGCGTGATCGTCGACCTCGATCGCGGTGTGCTCGTCGGAGCCACCTTCGTCGGCCCCGACATCGCGGAGCTGCTGCACTCCGCCACCATCGCAATCGTCGGAGAGGTGCCCGTCAAACGCCTCTGGCACGCCGTGCCGTCGTACCCCACGGTGAGCGAGGTCTGGCTGCGTCTGCTGGAGACGCTCGGTCGCGACTCCGCTTGACCGCGGCCGTGCGGCCCGGGCGGCGCGGAGCGGCGCGGAGCGGCGATACGTTGCGCCGCTGCGCTCACTCGCGGCGGCGCGCGCCCGGGGCGGCGGGGCGCGGCGCCGCTCGGAACGGCCCAGGCGACTCGCGGGAGCGCACAGCCGCGGCGGCGGCGTTCGGCTTGCGTGGAGAAACGCTCTGACGCGCGAGAAACGACTTCTCCCGGCGTTCCTCACTCGCCGAGGTCTTTCTCGTCGAGGCTCAGGGGCTCCGCGTGACGCGTTCTCCCGCGGGTCGTCCGCTCGGCGTAGGGTCGCAGCATGCCTCGCACCGTCGCCCTCATCCGCGGAGTCGGAGGTCCCACGGCGCTGAAGATGCCTGCGCTGCGTGAGGTTCTGGCATCCGCAGGTGTCGGCGAGGTCGAGACGCTGCAAGTGGCGGGCAACGTCGTGCTCGATGCCGCCGGGCGCGCCTCCGGCGACATCGCGCAGGCGATCCGCGACGCCGTGCGCGGTGCGTTCGGCTTCGATCTGCCCGTCGTCGTGCGCACGCACGCACAGCTCGTCGACACCGTGATCCGGAACCCGTGGGCGGATGCCGCGGAGGGGCGGTGGGTGCAGACCGTCTTCCTCGACGGCCGACCGGCCTCAGTAGCCCTCGCGCTGCCCGACGGCATCCTCGAAGAGGCCGTTCTCGACGGCCGCGAGGTCTTCGTGCGGTATCCCGAAGGCATCGGCGGCTCGAAGCTGCAGGCCGGCTGGTTCGAGAAGCAGCTCGGTGTCGTCGGCACCGCCCGCAACGCCAACACGATCGCGAAGCTCATCGCGATGAGCGCCTGACGCGCTCTCTACTCCTCCCACACGCGCTCTACTCCTCCACACGCGGCGCTCGCCCACCACGACGGCGCGCGTTCCGAGGCACCGCCCGGCCACCGCACACCCCACCCCACCGCCCCGGCACCACCGCCTGCGACACCGCCGCCCATCTCCCAGCGCACAACGCGTCGCACTCCACACGCATAAACGCCATTCCTGCGCGTAAACACTCACTCAGCGTGTTTACGAGCACGAATCGCGTTTATGCGTCCACACCGGACGGCACCCGCCGCATCGCGCCCACCGCACGGCACCCGCCGCACCGCACCCGCCGCACCGCACGGCACCCGCCCCACCGCACACACCACCCCACCGCCCCACCGCCCCACCACCACCGCCTGCGACACCGCGGCCCATCCCGCAGCGCACGACGCCTCGAACTCCGCACGCATAAACGCCATTCCTGCGCGTAAACACTCACTCTGCCTGTTTACGAGCACGAATCGCGTTTATGCGTCCACACCGGACGGCACCCGCCGCCACCCCACCCCGCACACGCACCGCCGCCCCCGCGACCGACGTCACGGGGGCGGCGTGGAGCGACGCGTCAGTGGAAGAAGTGGCGCTCGCCTGTGAAGAACATGGTCACGCCGGCCGCGCGCGCGGCGTCGATCACCTCGGCATCCCGCACCGACCCGCCGGGCTGGATGATCGCCGAGATCCCGGCGTCGATGAGCACCTGCGGACCGTCGGCGAAGGGGAAGAAGGCATCGGATGCCGCAATCGAGCCGGCTGCGCGATCGCCGGCGCGCTCGACGGCGAGGCGGCACGAGTCGACGCGGTTGACCTGGCCCATGCCGATGCCGACCGTGGCCGAGCCCTGGGCGAGCACGATGGCGTTCGACTTCACCGCGCGGCACGACTTCCAGGCGAAGATGAGGCTCTCCATGTCGGCGTCGGCGGGACGTTCGCCCGACACGAGCTCCCAGTCCTTCGCGACGGATTCGATGTCGTCGGGGAACCGGTCGGCGTCCTGCAGCAGCAGGCCGCCCGACACCAGGCGCACGTCCATGCGCTCCTGCTGCCAGTCGACGGGCAGGCGCAGCACGCGCAGATTCTTCTTCAGCTTGAACACCTCGAGCGCCTCGGGCTCGAAGTCGGGCGCGATGATGACCTCGGTGAAGATGTCGCGAAGGTTCTCGGCCATCTTCAACGTCACCGTGCGGTTGGCGGCGATGACGCCACCGAATGCCGACACCGGGTCGCACTCGTGGGCGCGCAGGTGCGCCGAGGCGATCGGGTCGAGCGCGTTGGGGGCGGCGACGGCGATACCGCAGGGGTTCGCGTGCTTGATGATCGCTACCGCGGGCTTGACCATGTCGAAGGCGGCGCGGAGGGCGGCATCGGCGTCGACGTAGTTGTTGTACGACATCTCCTTGCCCTGCAGCTGCGCCGCTTGAGCGATGCCGTGGCCGCCGACGCGCGAGTAGATCGCGGCACGCTGGTGCGAGTTCTCGCCGTAGCGCAGCGTCGACAGGCGCTCGGCCTGGATGGTGAGGTGAGCGGGCAGGTCGATGTCGTCGCCGAGCGTGCCCTCGGCGAACCACGTCGACACGGCGGTGTCGTACGCGGCGGTGTGCGAGAAGGCGCGGGCCGCCAGCTCGCGCCGCTGCACGAGCGACGTGCCGCCGTCGGTGCGCAGGGCGTCGATGATCGCCGGGTACGACTCGGGCGAGACGACGATGGCGACGTTGGCATGGTTCTTCGCCGACGCGCGCACCATTGCGGGGCCGCCGATGTCGATCTGCTCCACGACGTCGTCGCCCTCGGCACCGGATGCCACGGTCTCCACGAACGGGTACAGGTTCACCACGACGAGCTCGAAGGGACGGATGCCGAGCTCGTCGAGCTGCGCCTCGTGCGAGGCCAGCCGCAGGTCGGCGAGGAGGCCCGCGTGCACGTTCGGGTGCAGCGTCTTCACGCGTCCGTCGAGCGATTCGGGGAAGCCGGTCACGGCCGAGACGTCGCTGACGTCGTAGCCGGCGTCGCGCAGCAGCGTGGCCGAGCCGCCGGTCGAGACGATCTCGACACCGGCGGCGGCGAGCGCTTCACCAAGCTGCAGGAGACCGGTCTTGTCGCTCACCGACACCAGCGCGCGGCGGATCGGGACGACGTCGCGGGGACGGTAGTCGGCGGGGTCGTGGCGGGGTCCGGCCATGGCTTTCGGCTCCTGTGTCTCGAGTCGGATTCGTATGCGCGACGGGCCGACGCCCGCCGGCGGGTCAGGCGGTTCGGGATGCCGTGGCGGCGAGGTCGAGCTCACCTTCGGCGATGCGTCGGACGACGTCGATCAGCAGTCGTCGCTCGACGGGTTTGATGCGCTCGTGCAGGGCGTCCTCATCATCGCCGGGCAGCACGGGGATCCGCTCCTGCGCCAGGATCGGCCCGGTGTCGACGCCCGAGTCGACGACGATGACGCTCGCGCCGGTCTGCTCGACCCCGGCGGCGAGCGCGTCGCGCACACCGTGCGCGCCGGGGAACTCCGGCAGGAACGCGGGGTGCGTGTTGATCATGCGGGGTTGCCATGCGGCGACGAGGTCGGCGGGCAGCAGGCGCATGAGGCCGCTCAGCACGACGAGGTCGGGCTGCCACACGGCGAGCTGCGCCCCGAGTTCGGCGCCCCACTCCTCGCGAGACGCGAACGCCCCGTAGGGCACGAGGAAGGTCGGGATGCCGAAGTGCTCGGCGTGGGCGAAGCCGTCGGCCTCGCGATCCGCACCGACCGCGACCACGCGCGCCGGGAAGTCGTGGGCGGATGCCGCCTCGAGCAGGGCGCGGAGGTTGGAGCCGGTGCCGGAGATGAGAACGGCGACCGTGAGCACGCGCCCAGTCTACGCAGGTGCGTCGACGCTCATAGGGTCGGGCGAGGTCGCGCCCGAGGTGCGGTCCGCCGACCCCCTCAGCGCCGGTGGTCGGTGTCGTCCCCCTCGCTGTCGCCGTCGGCCGCCGCCCAGGCTGCGCGGATACGCGCGCGCACGTCGTCGTCCGGCACGGCATCCGGGGTCGAGGACGGCGCGTCCGTCGTCGACGGGTCGCTCGGCGGCACGTCGGAGGGGCTCGTCGGAGCCTTCGTCTTCTTCGTCGACGCTCCCGCGCCGGCCGGGGTCGTCCCCGTGAGCGAACCCCCGAGGGAGACGCCGCTCGAATCGCTGCCGGTCGACGGCGCCCCGGTCGGGGTCGCACCCGCCGGCACGGCATCCGCGGGCTCGTCCGTGTCGCCTCCGGCCCACCCCGGCAGATGACCCCACCCCGACGGCGCCGTGGCCGGCGGTGCGTCGGGGTAACGATCGGTGGAGGGCCACGACGGGAAGTCCGAACGAGCACCGGACGACACGAACGCGGAGTTCCCGCCGGAACGAGCGGCGATGTCGTGGCGGTCGTCGTCGACGTCGTCCCCGCCCCCGCGCGGGCTCAGCAGCAGGATCGCGAGCCCGACGAGCACCTCGAGTCCGAGCACGAGGGCGAGCGGGCCGGGCTCGGGTCCCGTGTCGGCGAGGCGTCCAGGACCGATCGAGCCCGATGAGGCGAGGGCGGCGAGCGCACCGACACCGCCCGTGAGCGCGGCGACGGCGAGCGTCACCACCAGGCGCGGGCCGAACGGTTCGGGGCCGGCGGTACGCGGCATCCGGGATCGCAGCATCCATCCGGTCATCACACCCACGGCCACGGGCAGCAACGCGAGGAGGAGCAGCCACGACGAGGTCGAGTCCGGTACGGCGCCGAGCACCGGGATGCCGGGGAGCGCGCCGACCTGCGTCCCAGCCGGGGTGACGGCGGTGTCGGTGCCCAGCGCGAAGCCGGGGCCGGCCGTGAAGGCCACCGCCCACACGACGAGGGTGGGCAGGTACATGAGCTGGCCGAGGGCGATGACGGTCGCACCGATCGCATCCGCGTTGCTCGCCTGATACAGGCCGATGACCTGAGCGGAGCGCGCGATGAGGCCCACGACGACCACGGCGCCGCCGACGGCGACGAGTCCGAGGGTGGTGAAGGCGAGTCCCCTCACGACGAGCGCGGGCACCTCGGCCCAGGCGTGCGGGAGCCGTCGGATGCGCGTCCGCAGGGCATCGACCGGGCCGTCGTCGCCGACGCGCCAGGCGCCGATGAACGCGCCCAGGAACGACGGCACGAAGAACAGGAGCGACGGGAGCAGGATGGCCAGCCACACCTCGGATGCCACCAGCTCGGCGTTGGCGCTCACCCCCACGAGCACCGCGATCCCGGCGAAGACCACCGAGCCCGAGAGCCACCCGGTGATGGCCGCCCCGGCCGCGGCCGCGCGAGCTCCGGAGCGAGCGGCGAACAGGGCGGTGAAAGCCGCGAGGGCGAGCGGCGCGAGCGACAACGTGAACGATGCGAACGTGGGATCGATGCCGGTCGCCGCGAGGTACGCGTCGGGCAGGGTGACCGTGACCGGCACGAG
Source organism: Microbacterium sp. Leaf151 (assembly GCF_001424225.1). Lineage (GTDB taxonomy): Bacteria > Actinomycetota > Actinomycetes > Actinomycetales > Microbacteriaceae > Microbacterium. The sequence goes on from NZ_LMOR01000004.1 coordinate 630,273, forward strand.
ATGACCGAGGTGCCAGATGGAGGCCGAGGCCGGCCACAGCGCTCCCCAGTCGGGGTCGCCGACGCCGAAGACCCACAGCAGCGCGAGGGGCGCGAGGATCACCGCGATGCCGCCCGCGGCGGCCAGCACGGCGTCGAGGGCGGCGAGGAGGGCGACGAGAAGGCGATGCATGGGCGAGAGGAACCCTACCCGGGCAGCCGGAGCCCGCCTCTCAGGCGCGGCGGCGTCGCCGCACTCCCCGATCGTCGGAGAGGCCCGCTGCCGCGAGGACGACGACCCCGGCCAGGAGCACGAGCAGCGCCACCAGCACGGCACGGCCCGTCACCCGCGCGACCTTCTTCGCGGTGCGTCGCCGCGGAGAGATCCCTGACCCCGGAGAGGTCCCTGAGCCCGAAACGGTCCCTGAGCCCGAGGAGGTCCCTGAGCCCGAGGAGGTCCCTGAGCCCGTCGAAGGGACCGGCCCCACCGCACCACCGGAGGCTTCGACAGGCACAGCCCCCTCCGCCGCAGCACGCCCGGACGCGTCGACGGGCTCAGCCACCTCCCCCGCAGCAGCGTCGGCCGCCGCAGCCTCACGCGCTTCGCGCCAGCGCTCCCACACGATGTCAGCCAGCCGCGGGTCGGCGCCGATCGGCTCCGACGTCAGGTCGGCCTCCGCCTTTTCGATCACGCGCGAGAAATGCCCGGGGGCGAGCACGTAGCTCGCGGCCACCGTCCGCTCGCCTGCGGAGCGCGCCGCGCCCACGGCATCCGGAATGCGAGGTTCGGATGCCGCGGCGTACGCCGTCACGATGGGGCCGGCCACGCCGGCATCCGCCATGAGCTCAGCCATCCGCTCGACGTCGACGACCGCGCCCGGGCGCGTGGAACCGGCGGCGGCGAGCACGACCGTGTCGGTGGCGCCGGCACCGGTGGCGCGCACGCGGTCGGCGAGGATCTCGGCGAGCACCGGGTGCGGCCCGAGGGCGCGGGCGATGGGCAGGCCTCCGGCGGCCTCCACGAGGTCGACCTCGGTGTGGTAACCGGTCGAGAGCAGCAGCGGCACGATGACGATGTCGTCCGTGCGCTCGCGCGCGGCGGCCACCACGTCGGTGACGAAGGGCCCGTGGACGTCGACGTAGGCCTCGTGCACCTCGACGCCCTCGGGCGCGGTCTCGCGCAGCACGTCGAGCAGCGCGCGGATGACCACGCGTCCTTCTTCGAACCGGGTGCCATGGGCGCTGGCGATGAGTACGGCGGTCATGAGTCCTCCTCGTCGACCAGGTCGAGACGGTAGCCGCGTTTGTAGACCGTGCGGATCAGGTCGATGCCGCCGAGCGCCTCGCGCGTGCGGGCGACGGCCACCTCGACCGCGTGCCCGCTCGCCTCGGCGCTCGAGAGTGCGGCCACCAGGTCGGTGCGCGAGACGACCGCGCCGGGGTGGCGTGCGAGGGCCCGCAGGATCTCCACCCCCGTGCGCGGCAGAGCCGTGAAGACGCCGTCGAGCACGATACCGGCGGATCGGATGCCGAGGCGACCGACCGTCGTGGGGATCGCGGGGGCCTCGGGGCCGCCGTAGTGCGTCACGACCGCGCGGACGAGCGCGCCGAGGCGCCCCCGGTCGGGCACGAGCGGATCGATCCCGGCGTCGAGCAGGGGGCCGGCGGTGATCGGACCGACCGCAGCCACCAGCACCCGGCCGTCTCGAGCTCGGGATGCCACCCCCTCGAGGGCGTGGGCGCGGCCGGCTGCGAGAATCCACTCGCGCGCCGCGGGGGCGGAGGTGAACAGTACGGCGTCGACCTCGCCCCGGGCGACCTGGCGGGTCGATGCTGCGACGACCTCGGGGTCGGGCGGCGGACCCCAGCGGTAGATGGTGAGGCTCGTCACGCGGGCGCCCGCCGCCTCGAACGCCTCGTCGAGGCCGTCGGCACCCGAGCCGTGGTGCTGCACCGCGACGTGGAGCCCCTCGATCCCCTCGGCGACGAGGAAGTCGCGCAGCTCCGCCGCCGTCTCGCTCTCGGCCACCCAATCGGCCTCGAACCCCGCCTGCTGGATCGCTCCGCGCGCCTTGGGGCCGCGCGCGACGATGCGCGCCCGCTCGAGCACGGAGCTCAGGTCGTCGTGCAGGCCCGCCTCGTCGGCGGTCTCCATCCAGCCGCGGAATCCGACGCCGGTGGTCGCCACCACCACGTCGGGCGGATCCGCGACGAGTTGGCGGGTCTGGGCGATGAGCTCGTCGTCGTCGACGTGCGGGATGATCGTCAGCGCCGGAGCGACGCGCACGCGCGCACCGTGACGCTCGAGGGCCGCCGACAGCTCCCCCGACCGCCGGTCGACGGGAAGCAGCATGGTGCACCCCTGGAGCACCGTGCTGATCGTCCGGACGGGAGCGGTCACCCGATCCCCTCGCCCCGCAGCGCGGGCACCGGCATCAGCAGGTCGGCGCGGGCGACCTCGCCGAACACGAGCACCGCCGGGTTGGCCAGGCGGTGGGTCTCGGCATCCTGGATCGCCGTGCCGAGGGTCGTGCGGATCGTGCGCTGAGCGGGCGTGTGGCCGTTCTCGACGAAGGCGACGGGGCGCGTGTCGGGCGCACCCGCGGCGCGGGCTGCCGCGACGAAGCGGGGCAGAGCGCTCACACCCATCAGCGCGACCACCGTGGCGGTGTCGTCGCGAAGGGCGGCGAGGGTGGCCTCGCTCGGCGTCTCCTGACCGTTCACAACGTGCAGAGTACCGGCCACACCCCGGTGTGTGACGGGGACACCCGCGGCCGACGGCACTGCGATGGCACTCGAGATGCCGGGGACGACCTCGACGGGGATGCCGGCGGCCCGGCACGCGAGGACCTCTTCGCCGCCGCGGCCGTAGACGAAGGGGTCGCCGCCCTTCAGACGCACGACCCGCAGGCCCTTCGCGGCGCGGTCGACGAGGAGCGCGTTGATCTCGTCCTGCGGCACGGGGTGATGCTGAGGGCGTTTGCCGACGTCGATCAGCTCGACGTCGTCGCCAAGTTCGGAGAGGACGCCGGTCGGTCCGAGGCGGTCGTACACGACGACGTCGGCCTCGGCGAGCAGGGCGCGAGCGCGCACGGTCAGCAGGTCGACCGGACCTGGGCCGCCGCCGACGAGCGCGACACCCCCCACGGGTGTGCGCCGTCGGCGGCGGAGCGGAAGGGCGCCTTCGGCGAGGCGCGCGGCGATGGCGTCGCGCACGGCGACGCTGCGGCGCGGGTCGGCGCCGGCCGTGGAGACGACGCCGACCATCACGTCGCCGCTGGTGGTCTCGGCGGCCAGGCGCGCGGTGCCCTTGCCGCCGTGCCCGGCGTTCACGCACCACACGCGCCGCGCCTCGGCGGCGTCGACCACGAGGGCGTCGATGGATGCCGACCCGGTCGCTGTGTGGCAGAACCAGGCGTCGTCGAGGTCGCTCGGGTCGAACGAGCGGGCGAGCCACTCGATGTCGCCGGCCGCGGCGAGCGCCGCGAGAGCGACGGTGGCCTCGGGCGCGATGAGTCGCACGCGCGCACCGGCGGCGCGCAGCCGCTCGATGCGGCGTTCGGCGACGCGGCCCGCGCCCACGCAGACGACGAGACGGTCGGTGAGGTCGAGTCCTGCGAGGGCGATCATCGGGGGTCTCCTGGGATCTTCACGAGCACATCGCCTTCGGCGACGGCCACCGGGTAGACGGCAAGCGACTGCGGATCCTTGCCCTGCGTGTCGAGGCAGCCACCCGTACGCAGGTCGAACACCTGCTTGTACATCGGGGATGCCACGGTGGGAACGCCCGCTCGATCGCCGACGATGCCGCGCGACATGATGGCCGCGCCGCTGAACGGATCGATCTGGTCGGTGGCGTAGAGCCGACCGTCGAAGGTGCGGAACAGCGCGATCTGCCGGTCGCCGATGAGGGCGGCGGCCCCGCGCTCGACGAGCAGGTCGTCGACGCGGCAGACGCGCACCCAGCCCGCGGCGGGGGCGGGCGGAGCCGCGGGGGCCGTTGCGCCGGCAGCGGGCGCGGGGGCCGGCTCCGCGGCACCGGACGCGGCGGAGGCGAGGACGGACGCTGCCGACGGAGAGGAGGCGGGCGACGGCGGCGCGGCCGCGGCGGCCGTGACCGACGGCGAAGCAGCGAGCGGCGGGGCGGCGGGGGCAGCGGCATCCGGGGTCATGGCATCCGTTTTCGTGGCATCCGGGGTCGTGGCATCCACGATCGTCACGAGCGCACCGCCAGCGTCGTGCCGCCGATGAACACGGCACCCGAGGTGCGCTCCTCGTCGGTGGCGGGGCGGGGCTGTCCGCGCTCGGAGACGTACGCAAGCGTGGGGTCGGCCTTGTCGGGGGCGTTCACGAAACTCTGGAACCGCTTGAGCTTCTCGGGGTCGGCGAGAGTCGCGGCCCACTCGTCCTCGTAGTTGTCGATGTGCGCGGCCATGGCGCGGTCGAGGTCTTCCGCAACGCCCAGGGTGTCGTCGAAAACGACGCCCTTCAGCGCGTCGAGGCCGCCCTCGTAGTCCTCCATCCACGGGGCCGTCCGCTGAAGCCGGTCGGCGGTGCGAATGTAGAACATCAAGAACCGGTCGATCGCCCGCAGCAGCCCGTCGTCGTCGAGCCCCTCAGCGAAGAGCACCGCGTGACGCGGGGTGAAGCCGCCGTTGCCGCCGACGTACATGTTCCAGCCGGCCTCGGTGGCGATGACCCCGACATCCTTGCCGCGGGCCTCGGCGCACTCGCGCGCGCAACCCGAGACGCCGAACTTGATCTTGTGCGGCGAGCGCAGACCGCGGTAGCGCAGTTCGAGCTGCACGGCCATGCCGACGGAGTCCTGCACGCCGTAGCGGCACCAGGTCTGACCGACGCACGACTTCACGGTGCGCAGGGACTTGCCGTACGCCTGCCCCGACTCGAAGCCGGCGTCGACGAGGCGCTTCCAGATCTCAGGCAACTGCTCGAGACGGGCACCGAACATGTCGATCCGCTGGCCGCCGGTGATCTTCGTGTAGAGCCCGAAGTCGCGGGCGACCTCGCCGATCACGACGAGCCCCTCGGGCGTGATCTCGCCACCCGCGATGCGCGGGACGACGCTGTAGGTGCCGTCGCGCTGGATGTTGGCCATCACGTGGTCGTTGGTGTCCTGCATCGTCGCGAGCTCGCCGTCGAGCACGTGCCCCGAGTACAGGCTCGCCAGAATGCTGGCGAGCGCCGGCTTGCAGATGTCGCAGCCGCGGCCGGTGCCGAAGCGCTCGACGATCGAGGTGAAGGTCTTCAGGCCCGACACCCGGACGGCGTCGAAGAGCTGCGCGCGGGTGAACGCGAAGTGCTCGCAGAGGCCGTTCGACACTTCTTTTCCGGATGCCGCCAGCTCGGTCGCGACGAGCTTCTTCACGAGCGTGAAGCACGAGCCGCACGCCGCTCCCGCCTTCGTGCACGCCTTGACCTCGGCGGCATCCGCGCAGTCGTGCTCGGTCACGGCATCCCGAACCGTGCCCGCGGTCACGCCGTTGCACGAGCACACGATGGCGTCGGCCGGCAGGTCGCCCTGCGGGGCCGGCGCGAGGTCCGAGGGCATGAGGTACGCCGCCGGGTCGCCGCCGAGGGCGCGACCGACGAGGGGGCGGAGGGAGGTGTACGCCGAGGCGTCGCCGACGAGGATGCCGCCGAGCAGGGTCTGCGCATCGTCGCTCAGCACGAGCTTCTTGTAGACGCCCGACACCGGATCGGCGTAGGTGACGTCGAGCGCATTCGGCGTCTCGGCGAACGCGTCGCCGAAGCTGGCGACCTCGACGCCCGAGAGCTTGAGCTTGGCCGAGGTGTCGAAGCCGGGGAACGACGCCTCGCCTCCCAGCAGGCGGGTGGCGGCGACCTCGGCCATCGCGTAGCCGGGGGCGACGAGACCGATGCACTGGCCGTCGAAGCTGGCGACCTCGCCGATCGCGAGGATGGAGGGGTCGGAGGTGTCGCACCCTCCGTCGATCACCACGCCGCCGCGGGCGTCGACGGCGAGGTCCGCGGTGCGGGCGAGTTCGTCGCGGGGCCGCACGCCGACCGTGAAGACGACGATGTCGACGGCCTCCCACGTGCCGTCGCGCAGCTCGATACCGCACACGGCGCCGGAGATGTCGGCATCCACCCGGGTGGTCACCGACGACGTGCGCACCTCGATGCCGCGCGCCTCGATGAGCCGCTGCAGCGCCTTCGCGCCGCCCAGGTCGAGCTGGGCCGACATGAGCCGCTCGTTCGACTGCAGCACGAACGGCGAGACGCCCTCGGCCTGGAGGGCACCCGCCGCTTCGAGACCGAGGAGGCCTCCGCCCACCACCGCTCCGCGCAGGGGACGACCCAGCTGCGCCGAGCGCTGGGCGACCCAGGCGCGCATCCCGGCGACGTCGTCGAGCGTGCGGTACACGAAGCAGCCCTGGTGATCGAAGCCGTCGAGCGCGAGGCGGGCCGCGTACGAGCCCGTGGCGAGCACGAGGCGGTCGTAGGAGTGCGTGGAGCCGCCGGCCGTTGTGACGGTGCGGTTCTCGCGGTCGATGCTCGTCACGCGCGCATCAGTCTCGACCCGCACCCGCTCGTGATCGAGCACGGCGGGATCGAGGGCGAGGTCGTCGGGTGTCTTGCCGTTGAAGTAGCCGGTCAATCCGACGCGATCGTAGGGGCCACGGGCCTCGTCGCCGAGCACCGTGACCGCCCAGCGTCCGTCGGTGTCGCGGCTGGTGAGGCTCTCGACGAAGCGGTGCGCCACCATGCCCGCGCCGACGACGACGACGGAGCCGGATGACGCGGGGTGAAGCACGCCGCCACCGTACGCGGCGGACTTTGCGCGGCGGTCAGCAGCGTGTTTCGTACCGGTTGCAGGGTTCGTGCGGGCCATGCCCCGACGCTAAGCAACCGAGGTTTCCCCCGCCGTCGCCCCGGCGTTACCCCCGGCGAACGTTTCTCTCACGGGGCCGCGGTGTTCGTGTGAGGTTTGCGCCCCCCGGCATCCATCACCCGGCCCCCTGACCCGTCGAGTGTCCAGAACACGCCGCATCCACCCGGCGGGCGGCGGCGTGTCTCGGACACTCAGGAGGCGGGCGGAAGCGCCCCCCTCGGCCCGCCGCGGCGACCCACCCCCGTTGAGTGTCCAGAACACGCCGCATCCCCCGGCGAGCAGCGGCGTGTCTCGGACACTCAACAGCTCGACCGGCGGCGCCCGCCTTCACGCCGTGGAGCGACGCCGCGGGCCCCTTGAGTGTCCATGACACGCCGCCTTCGCGAAGGCGCAGCGGCATGTCTTGGACACTCAACGGGCGGGGGCGCCCGCGGGGGGGGGCCGGGGCGGGCTCTAGGCCACCGGCTCGAGTACGAACAGCTCGATGCGGCGGTCGGTCTTCTTCTGGTACTCGTCGTAGTCGGGCCAGACCTCGGTCGCGTAGCCCCACCACTCGTCGCGCTCGGCCCCCTCGGCCTGGTGCGCGTCGTACTCCTTCTTCACGTCGCCGTCCTGCAGGGCGACGCGGGGGTTCTTCACGAGGTTGTAGAACCAGGCCGGGTGCTCGGGCGCCCCACCCTTGGATGCCACGACCGCGTACTTGCCGTCGTGCTCGACGCGCATGAGGGCGGTCTTGCGCAGACCCCCGGTTCTGGCGCCGACGGTGGTGAGGACGATGATGGGTACGCCCCGCATGTCGGCGGACTCCTGGCCCCCCGTGGCTTCGAACGTCTCCGCCTGCTGGCGGGCCCATTCGCTGGTGCTGGGTAGATACTCTCCTGAGAGTGACATAGCTCACACGATACGTCGGCGTCTTCCCCTCCGGTCTAACCCTTCCCCCTTTTTCTGGAGCCTTCATGAGCGCTTCCGCTCCCGAGACCACGACCGTTCCCGCCCCGAAGAACCGTCTCGACAGGTTCTTCGAGATCACCGCCCGCGGCTCGACCGTCGGCGCCGAGGTGCGCGGCGGCGTCGTCACCTTCGTCACGATGGCGTACATCGTCATCCTGAACCCGATCATCCTGTCGGGAACCCCCGACGTCGCGGGCAACGCCCTCGGCTTCCCCCAGGTCGCCGCCGTCACCGCTCTCACCGCGGGCGTCATGACGATGCTGTTCGGGCTCGTCACGCGCCTGCCCTTCGCGTTCGCCGCGGGGCTCGGAATCAACTCGTTCCTGGCCGTCGGCATCGTCGGCGGAGTCACGTGGCCCGAGGCGATGGGTCTCGTCGTCATCAACGGCCTGATCATCGTGTTGCTCGCTGTCACGGGCCTTCGCCGCATGATCTTCGAGGCCGTGCCGCTCGCGCTCAAGACCGCCATCACCGTCGGCATCGGCCTGTTCATCGCGTTCATCGGCTTCGTCGACAGCGGGCTGGTCACCGCGACCGGGCTCAACTCACCGCCGGTCGGTCTCGGTGTCGGCGGCTCGATCACGACGATCCCGACGGCGCTGTTCGTGCTGACCCTCGTCATCACCGCCGTGCTGATGGTGCGCAAGGTCAAAGCCGCGCTGCTGATCGGACTGGTCTCCGGCACGGTGATCGCCGTGATCGTCGAGGCGTTCATGGGCCTCGGCGCCAAGGCCGACGGCAACGCCGGCGGGTGGGGGCTGAGCGTGCCCACCCTTCCGTCGCAGCTCGTGAGCCTGCCCGACCTGTCATTGGTCGGCCAGGTCGACCTCGTCGGATCGTTCGGCCGCATCGGCGTGCTGGCCGCGCTCATGCTCGTCTTCACGCTGGTGTTCACGAACTTCTTCGACGCGATGGGCACGATGACCGGCCTCTCTCGCGAGGCGGGCCTCGCCGCCCCCGACGGCACCTTCCCGCGTCTGCGTTCGGCGCTGGTGATCGAGGGCATCGGCGCCGTCGCGGGCGGCGCCACCTCGTCGTCGTCCAACACGGTGTTCATCGAGTCGGGATCGGGTATCGGCGAGGGCGCCCGCACGGGCCTCGCGAACGTCGTGACCGGAGCCCTGTTCCTGCTGGCGATGTTCTTCACGCCGCTGACGAGCATCGTGCCCACCGAGATCGCGGCCGCCGCCCTGGTCATCGTCGGAGCGCTGATGATGGGACAGATCCGCCACGTCGACCTCAGCGACCTGTCGGTGCTGATCCCGGTCTTCCTGACCGTCACGATCATGCCCCTGACGTACTCGATCGCCAACGGCATCGGCGCGGGCTTCGTCAGCTGGGTGCTGATCCAGGCCCTGTCGGGTCGCGCGCGCCGCGTCAGCCCCCTGCTGTGGATCGTCGCCGCCGGCTTCGTCGTCTTCTTCGCTCGCGGGCCGGTCGAGGCGCTGCTCGGCTGATCGTCGCACGCCTCGAAGAGGCCTGGATGCCATCACATCCGGGCCCGGTCTGAGTCGCTGCCGCGGCGCGGCGGAGCGACGGGGGCCGCGCCGAGGCCGCATTCGTTCGTCGAGGACGCACCCCTTCGCCGCCCAACGGATACGTCTTCGGTAATCGCGCGCGGCCTCGCGGAACCCCAAGCCGCACCCGCCGAACGCACACCGGCCCACCACCGCTCGCTCACTCCCCCGGGAACGCGAAAGGGCCCGGATGCCCTGGCATCCGGGCCCTTTCGTCAGGAAGCGTCAGAGGGCTTCGATGATCTCGCGCATCAGCGACGCGGTCTCGGACGGCGTCTTGCCGACCTTGACACCGGCGGCCTCGAGGGCCTCCTTCTTCGCCTGGGCGGTACCGGCCGAGCCGGAGACGATGGCGCCGGCGTGGCCCATGGTCTTGCCCTCGGGGGCGGTGAAGCCGGCGACGTAGCCGACGACGGGCTTGGTGACGTTCTCGGCGATGTAGGCAGCGGCGCGCTCTTCGGCGTCGCCGCCGATCTCGCCGATCATGACGATGGCCTTGGTCTCGGGGTCGGCCTCGAACGCGGCGAGCGCATCGATGTGTGTGGTGCCGATGACCGGGTCGCCGCCGATGCCGATGGCGGTCGAGAAGCCGAGGTCGCGCAGCTCGAACATCATCTGGTAGGTCAGGGTGCCCGACTTCGACACGAGGCCGATCGGACCCTTGCCGGTGATGTTCGCGGGCGTGATGCCGACGAGCGCCTCACCGGGCGTGATGATGCCGGGGCAGTTCGGACCGATGATGCGGGTCTTCTCGCCCTTGCTCTTCGCGTAGGCCCACGCCTCGGCGGTGTCGCCGACGGGCACGCCCTCGGTGATCACGACGAGGAGGGGGATCTCGGCGTCGATGGCCTCGACCATCGCGTCCTTCGTGAAGGCCGGGGGCACGAACGCGATCGACACGTCGGCGCCGGTCTCGCGGATGGCCTCTTCGACCGAGGCGTAGACGGGCAGCTCGACGTCGTTGCCCGACGCGTCCTTGTGCGAGACGGTGGTGCCGGCCTTGCGGGCGTTCACGCCGCCGACGACCTGAGTGCCGGCCTTGAGCATGAGGGCGGTGTGCTTGGTGCCTTCGCCGCCGGTGATGCCCTGGACGATGACCTTGGAGTCCTTGTTGAGGTAGATCGACATGTTCTCTGTATCCCTGTCCCTTACGCGTTGGCCAGTTCGGCGGCCTTGTCGGCGCCCTCGTCCATACCGGCGGCGAGGGTGACGAGCGGGTGGTTGGCGGCGGCGAGGATCTCGCGGCCCTCCTCGACCTGGTTGCCGTCGAGGCGCACGACGAGGGGCTTCGTCGCGGTGTCACCGAGGATCTCGAGGGCCTTCACGATGCCCTCGGCTACGGCGACGCACGAGGTGATGCCGCCGAAGACGTTGACGAAGACGCTCTTGACCTGCTCGTCACCGAGGATGACGTCGAGACCGGCGGCCATGACGGTCGCCGAGGCGCCGCCACCGATGTCGAGGAAGTTGGCGGGCTTGACGCCGTTGTGCTTCTCGCCCGCGTAGGCGACGACGTCGAGGGTCGACATGACCAGACCCGCGCCGTTGCCGATGATGCCGACCTGGCCGTCGAGCTTGACGTAGTTGAGGTCGTGCTGCTTGGCCTTGGCCTCGAGCGGGTCGGCCGCGTCCTTGTCTTCCAGCGCCTCGTGGTCGGGGTGGCGGAAGCCGGCGTTCTCGTCGATCGAGACCTTGCCGTCGAGGGCGATGATGTCGCCGTCTTCGCTCTGGATGAGGGGGTTCACCTCGACGAGCGTGGCGTCTTCGCCCTTGTAGACGTTGAAGAGCTTGACGAAGACATCGGCGACCTTGGGCGCGAGCTCCTCGTCGAACTTGGCGGCGCGAGCGATCTCGAGCGCCTTCTCGGAGGTGATGCCCTCGATCGGGTCGACCTCGATGCGCGCGAGCGCCTCGGGACGCTCGACGGCGAGCTCTTCGATCTCCATGCCGCCCTCGACGCTCGAAAGCGAGAGGTAGGAGCGGTTGGAGCGGTCGAGCAGCACCGAGAAGTAGAACTCCTTGGCGATGCGGGCGCCGGCGGCGACCATGACGCGCTTGACGACGTGGCCCTTGATGTCGAGGCCGAGGATGGCCTGAGCCGCCTCGAAGGCCTCGTCGGGCGTCTTCGCGACCTTCACACCGCCGGCCTTGCCGCGGCCTCCGGTCTTGACCTGAGCCTTGACGACGACCACGCCGCCGATCTTCTCGGCGGCCGCCTTCGCCTCCTCAGGGGTGTCGGCGATGATGCCGGCGAGTACCGGCACCTCGTACTTTTCGAACAGGTCTCGTGCCTGGTACTCGTAGAGATCCACGGACAATCCTTCGCTGGGCGATCGGTGGTGGGAGGAGGCGAACTCTCTCGATATCAAGAGATATTCACCAAGCGACAACCCTACCCGACCGGGCTGAAATCCCCCGACCCTCACCCCTTCGAACGGAGGGATGCCACGTCTGAGCGTCCACGCGTGCGCCGCCTCCCGGGAAGGATTAGCCTCTCCCCATTCGACGATGGGAGCCACCGTGCACGCTGCCTTCTTCTCGCGCACGGGCGACCCGTCGGTCATCGAATGGGGCGAGCTGCCCGACCCCTCGCCGGGCCCCGGGCAGGTGCGGGTGCGTCCGCAGGCGGTGGCCGTGGATGCCGTGGACACGCTGGTGCGGTCCGGACGGTGGACCACTCCGCTGGCGTTCCCCGTGGCGGTGGGCCGCGATCTCGTCGGTGTGGTCGACGCCGTCGGTCCGGGCGCGAGCGGACTGCATGAAGGTGACCGTGTCTGGACGAGCTCCGCGGGCTACGCCGGACGCCCCGGCGCGACCGCCCAGTTCGTCGTCGTCGACCGCGATCGGCTGTATGACGTTCCGGATGCCGCCGACCCCGTCGCCTTCGTCGCCTCGCTGCATCCGGCGACCACCGCCGTCGCCGCGCTGCACCTGCGCGCGGGAGTGCAGCCCGGGGAAACGCTCGTCGTGGTCGGGGCGAACGGCGCGGTCGGCGCGGCGCTCGTGCAGGAGGGCGTGGCATCCGGCGCCGACGTCGTGGCGGTCGTCCGCGACGTTCGGGCGGCGGCGACGCTCGGCGAATGGGGTGCGGAGGTCGTGATCGCCGATGCCGGCTCTGCGGCCGAGGCTGTGGCGGAGCGCCGGCCGGACGGCATCCACGTCTTCATCGACACCACCGGTCGCGCCGACACGGCGTCCGCGGTCGCGCACCTGGTCCCGCGGGGACGGGTGATCGTGCTGGCCGGGCGCACCTCGGCCGAGATCGACCTGTGGTCGCTGCAGGTACGCGAGCTACGCGTCGAGGGGTTCATCCTGAGCGCACTCGACGCTTCAGAGCTGCGAGAGGTCGCGGGTCGGGTGAACGCCCGCTGGACCGAGGGACGTCCCCTCACCGCCCACGTCGGCGAGGTACTCGGATTCGCGGACGCCGCTGACGCTCACCGGCGCATGGAGGCGGGCGACCTCCCTCGCACGGATGACGGCTTCGTCGGACGCCTCGTGCTCGTGCCGGACGCTACTTCTTGGGGCGCACCACGAACCACGCGATGACCGCGCCGAGGATGCCGACGACCAGTCCGATCGAGATGCCGAAGCCCACCCCGATCGAGGGCACGAGCATCCCGAATACCGGACCCGCGATCATGCCGACGATGACTCCGATGATGATGTACCGCGTCAGTCCCGCGTCTGCTGCTGCCTTCTCCGCCATGCGGCGACTGTAACGGACCTCGAAACCCCGGGGACAGTCCTTGACGACATCCGCGGGGCGCATCCCGGGCGCAGACGGCACCGTTCGCATCACCGGATCCGACGGGCGAGTCGCGGAGCATTGATAGGCGACGGGGGTGGCGGGCCGCTCGCTAGGCTCAATCCCCCACCTCTCTCCCCGGGAGTCGTATCGTGCCCTCAGCCGTGACCCTCATCCGTTCCTCCGCGCTGTCGAGCGCCGCCGAGTACGCCTACGCCGCCACCGCGCCCGCCGACTCCCGCCTCATCTTCCTGGCGGGATCGTGCCCGCTGAACGACGACGGGTCGACCGCCGGTGTGGGCGACTACGCCGCACAGGCGGCGAGGTGCATCGAGACCATGACGATCGCCCTGCACGCGGCCAGCGCCGAGCTCACCGACGTCATCAGCACCCGTGTGCTCGTCGCTTCGTCGCGTCAGGCCGATCTCGTCGCCGCGTGGGAGGTCGTGCGCGACGCGTTCGGCGAACACGACGTGCCCAGCACACTGATGGGCGTGACCGTCCTCGGTTACGACGATCAGCTCGTCGAGATCGAGGCGGTCGCCGCGGTCGTCGACTAGATCCACCCCCGCTCCCGCGCGTGGATCGTGGCCTGCTGCCGGCTCGCCAATCCGAGCTTGCCCAGCACCGACGACACGTGGTTGCGCACCGTCCCCGCCGACAGGTGCAATGCCCCCGCGATCTCGGCCACCGTCTCACCGCGAGCGCCGGCACGCAACACGTCGAGTTCACGGTCGGTGAGGGGGCTGCGCTCGTCGCTCAGCGCGTCGGCGGCGATCTCGGGGTCGACGTAGCGACGCCCGGCGGCGACCTCGCGGATCACCGCGGCGACGTCATCCGCGGGCCGTGACTTGGGCAGGAACCCGTCGACGCCCGCACCGAGTGCCCGCCGGAGAACGCCGGGCCGCGCGTGCCGCGTGACGATGACGCAGCGCGAGGGAACGCTTCGTAGTATCCGCGCGGCCGTGTCGACGCCGTCGAGGCCGGGCATCTCGAGGTCGAGCAGACACACGTCGGGCTTCACGCGCTGCGCCTCGGCCACGGCGCTCTCGCCATCACGGCACTCGGCGACGACCTCCAGGTCGTCCTCGAGTCGCAGCAACGCGGCGAGCGCCGTGCGGATCATGTCTTCGTCGTCGGCGATGAGCACGCGGATCATGCCGTTACCCCCTCGGGCACGTGGACGGTGAGGCGGAATCGGTCGCCGAGGCGGGTGGCATCCATCGTCCCTCCGACGGCGCCGACGCGGTCGGCGATGCCCGAGAGGCCGGCCCCGTCGCCCACCGGCGAGGCTGCCCCGCGGGCGTCGTTCTCGACCGTGAGCACCCAGGCTCCTCCGTGACGGGCGAGCGAGAGGGATGCCGAGCCCCCGCCGCCGTGCTTGAGCACGTTCGTCGTGGACTCCCGTACGACCGGGCCGAGCACGTCGGCCGGTGCGCCGCCCGCCGCACTGTCGACGAGCAGGTCGACGGTGAGGCCCGCGGCCCGCAGCAGGTCGGCGGCGTTGGCGAGTTCGTCGGGGAGGGGCACGCCTCGGAACCTCGCCGCGAGGTCGCGAGTGCCGCGGCGCGCCTCGTCGACGCTCGTGCGCGCCGCGCGCACCTGTTCGATGGCGGCCTCGGGGTCGCGGGCCATCATCTTCTCGGCGAGTTCGAGCTGCAGGGCGATCACCTGCAGGTGGTGGCCCTGGAGGTCGTGCAGGTCGCCCGCCAGGCGCAGTCGTTCCTGCGCCGCGGCGAGCCGCCCCTCGGCACGGCGCGCGCGGTCGAGTTCGCGCACGATGTCCCACCACCACAACGACGTCGCGGACAGCGGCGGAAGCATCGCGACGAAGAGCGGCAGGGCGAACCCGCTGACGGCGTACCCGTCGGGGTGGAGGCGGGCGGCATCCACCCACCACACCGCGGCGATCACGACGAGCAGCAGAACGACCAGCCGGAGCCGGATTCCGTGCCGCCACCGCACGAGGCACAGGGTCTGCGCGGCGAACCCGACGCCCACCAGCAACGAGCCCGTCGAGACCCCCATCAGCGCCGCCGAAACCAGACCGAGCAGGACGAGCGGCCAGACGGGGCGACGGGCGGTGTCATCTCCGTCGTCGAGGGGCTCGCGGCGGTAGTGCACCAGGAGCAGGACCGCGGATGCCATCGAGCCCACGGCACCGACGAGGTTGAGGACGATCTCGAGCGACGTGCCCTCGAGCACGACCACGAACGACCAGATGAAGACGGCGAAGACGTGGAGGAACACGATCGACAACGCCGTGTACCACCATGTTGCGCGCACATCGCGGGCATAGGTCGCGGAGGAGGTGCTCATCCCGGCCACTGTACGGCCGTGACATTCGTCACGGGTGGCGGAGTCAGTCGCTGTGCAGAACGCGGGCGTAGAGGAGCATGTCGCGTCGCCGGTCGCCGATGCGGTGATAGCTGCGCAGCAGCCCCTCGCGATCGTATCCGGCGCGTTCGGCGGTGCGGATAGACGGCGCGTTCCACGGCTCGATGTACAGCCCGACGCGGAACAGGCCCGGAATGGTCGCGCCGAAGGCCGTCAGGGCGCGAAGCGCATCGGCCGCCAGCCTTCGGCCGCGGGAGGAGGGAGCGACGACGTAGCCCGCGGTGGAACGGCCCGCGCAGAGCTCGCCGGTCCAGAGACCGCAGTGTCCGACGGCCTCCCCGGTCGCAGCGTCCGCCATGGTGAAAGAGAAGCCGGCCCCTTCGCCGTGACGGCCGCGTTGCTGAGCGATCCACGCGCGCGCGTGCTGCTCGGTCGCGTCGGCGGGGAGGGTACCCGTCTGCGCGATGTACGGGTCGGTCGCCAGTTCACGCACCATGTCGACGTCGGCGTCGGTCACCTCGCGCAGCAGGATGCCGCCGTACGCGGGCGGCGCAGCGGGCCAGGGCGGAAGGGGCGTTGGCGGCATGAGACCATCCTGCCCGCGACGCGGGTCAGTCTCCCCGATCGACGTCGCGGTGATCGTCAGACAGGTCGGTCAGCGCGCGATCCCAGGACTCACTCGTTTCGGTCGAGCGGTCGAGCGGTGCGACATCCATCGACCGCGGCGGCGTCCACCCGTCGGCCGCGGACTGCGCCGCGCCCGCACCCATGACCGGCCCCAGAGCGGAACGCACGGCGTCCGTGCGCCGACCGGCATGGCGGCGGAACAGCGCGATCGACAACCGGACCAGGATGCCGATGCCGAGCACGGCGAAGAAGAAGTACTGCAACGCGGCGAAGAGAGGGGGCATGACGTGTCCTCCTTGCGCCGCAACCGTTGCGGGTGATCGACGCTACCCGGCGTGCCACTCGGGCGAAAGCGCAGCTCCACATCCGGCTCCGGCGCCCGTGGGTCCGGTGCTGGCGGGAGGTGATGGCGGGAGGAGGGTCGGGGAGCGGAGGACGTATCCGCCCTTCCCGTTCCTCCCGTCGACAGATCTCCTCCCCTCCTCCCCCGCCGTGACCGCCGTGCCCGCCGTGACATTCGTCACGGGTGACCCGCCGTATCCTCCCGCGCGGTCGTGACACCGCGACACTGCCGCCGCGCGACCGGAGCCGATGGGATGGAATCACCGCGGAACACGCCGCACTTCACCCCCAGGAGCAGCCATGTCGAACCCCATCAGCGATCTCGTCCTCGGCTTCCAGGGCCTCGTCGCCGACGTGCCCGACCTCGTGCAGCCGGTCATCGTCGCCCTCGCCGGCGCCGTGCCGTTCATCGAGGGCGAGGGTGCCGCCGCGATCGGCATCATCGGCGGTATCAACCCCGTCGTCGCAGCCATCGCCGGCGCGATCGGCAACCTCATCTGCGTCGCCGTCGTCGTGCTGGTCGCCTCGCGCGTGCGCACCGCCGTGACCACCCGCCGTGGAGCCGTCGAGAAGCCCGTCACGGCCCGCCGCCAGAAGTTCGAGAAGGCCTACCACCGTTACGGCACCCCCGGCGTGAGCCTGCTCGGCCCCCTGCTGCTGCCCACCCAGTTCACCGCTGCCGCCCTCACCTCGACCGGCGTGCCGCCGGTTCGCGTGATCGCGTGGCAGGCCGCGGCGATCGCGCTGTGGACGACCGTCATCACGTTGATCATCGTCGGCGTCATCCGGTTCGCGGTCTGACCGGTACCGTCGGGGTGCGATCGGGCACACCCGACACGGCCCGGCACCCCGGGCACCGGCGGGCGCACCCGATACTCCCACGCATAGCGTTTTCATAGCTCCTCTTGGCTCCGGGTAGGGCGGGCTTAGGCCACGGGAAGGGCGCGGCACCTTTCCTGGTGCCATGGACCCCGCAGACCCCACCCCCGACACCGCTCCCGACGGTGCACCGGCCCCGGCCTCCCGCCGCGGTCGGGCGACGCCGGCCGCCGCCCCTCGGCGCAAGACGTCTCGCACCGCCCGCCGGGCCCTCCTCGCCGGCGGTCTCGTCGTGCTGCTCACGGCGGGCGGCTCCGCGGCATGGGCGGCCAACCGTTTCCTCATTCCCCACGTCGAGGTCACCGACGTCGCCGCCTACGAGGCCGAGCACTCCACGGCGGCCACCACCGCGACACGCGAGACGACCTCAGCCACGGCCACCGCGGCGACGACGACCCTCACCGACACCAGCTTCAGCGACGGCTCCACCTCGGTCACCGTCTCGACCGTGACGACCGACACGCTCACCTACTTCGTCGCCGACGTCGTGCTCGGAGACGCCACCGACCTGCGTTCCGCCTTCGCCAACAATCAATTCGGCGAGAACATCACGCAGACCACGAGCGAGATCGCCGCCGCCAACGACGCGGTCTTCGCCATCAACGGCGACTACTACGGCTTCCGCTCGACGGGCATCGAGATCCGCAACGGCGTCGTCTACCGCGACGAGGGCGCCCGTCAGGGACTCGCCTTCTACACCGACGGCCACGTCGAGGTGTACGACGAGACCGCGACCACGGCGGCCGAGCTGCTGGCATCCGGAGTCTGGAACACCCTCAGCTTCGGCCCCGCCGTCGTCGAAGACGGCCAGGCGGTCGACGGCATCGACGGCGTCGAGATCGACACGAACGTCGGCAACCACTCGATCCAGGGCGACCAGCCGCGCACCGCCGTCGGCGTGATCGACGACAACCACCTCGTCTTCGTCGTGGTCGACGGTCGCCAGGAGGGCTACAGCGAGGGCGTGACCCTGCCCGGACTCGCCGACATCATGCTCTCGCTCGGCGCGACGACCGCCTACAACCTCGACGGCGGCGGCTCGTCGACGATGTACTTCAACGGACAGGTGATCAACTCGCCCTCGAACGGCGGCGAGCGCGGCACCAGCGACATCCTCTACGTGGCGGGCTGAGCGGTGTTCGTTCTCATCCCCGCCTTCGAGCCCGACTCGCGGATGCCGACCCTCGTCGCCGAGCTGGTGCGCGCCGATCCCGACCTCGACGTCCTGATCGTGGACGACGGCAGTGGTCCCGCGTTCGCGTCGGTGTTCGCCGCCGCCCGCGAGGCGGGCGCCCACGTCATCACGCACCCGAGCAACCACGGCAAGGGAGCGGCGCTGAAGACGGGCTTCGCCCACATCGCCGTTCACGATCCGGATGCCGACGTCGTCACCGCCGACGCCGACGGCCAGCACACGCCCGCCGACGTGTGCCGCGTGGCCGATGCCCTCCGCCGCGATGCGGCCGACGGCCGGAGTGCGCTCGTGCTGGGCGTCCGCGGGTTCGGCGGCGCGGTGCCACTGCGCAGCCGGGTCGGCAACGCGGCCGCACGCGGGCTCTTCCGTCTCGCCACCGGTCGACAGGTCACCGATACGCAGACGGGGCTGCGTGGCATCCCCTCAGATCGCCTGGACTGGGCGCTCGGCATCCCGGGCGAAGGATTCGAGTACGAGCAGCGGATGCTACTGAGCCTCGGCCCCGACCAGCTCGCCGCCCACGAGGTGCCCATCGACACGGTGTATCTCGACCGCAATGCCTCGAGCCACTTCCGCCCCGTGCGCGATTCGCTGCGCGTACTTCTGCCGGTGCTGCTCTTCGCGTCGTCGTCGCTCGCCGCGTTCGTCGTCGACACCGTCGCGCTGCTCGTGCTGCAGGCAGTCACCGGGTGGCTCGTGCCGTCGATCATCGCCGCCCGCGTGCTGTCGGCCACGGCGAATTTCGTCGTGAACCGCCGGGTGGTGTTCCGCGCACGCGGTGGCCCGATGCTCGGGCAGGCGGTGCGCTACGGCGTGCTGGCGCTGGCTCTGCTGGCATCCAACATCGCGTGGATGTCGTTCCTCACCGACAACGGCCTGGCCCTCCTTCCCGCGAAGGTCGTCACCGAGGGCGTGCTGTTCGTCCTCAGCTACGGCGTGCAGCGCTCGCTCGTCTTCCCGCGGACGGATGCCGGGGCCCCGGTGCGCAGGCCGATCTCGCGGCCGGACCCACCTTTCACCCAGGTCCCTGAGCCCGTCGAAGGGACCGGCACCCACGGCACGCCCGGAGGCTTCGACGGGCTCAGCCCCCTCCACCCCGCCACCCCGACCCCCGCAAGGAGCACCTCATGACCACCACCGCCCTCATCCTCGCCGCGACCGACCTCGTCGCCGCCGTCCTGCTCAGCGCCATCTACTTCCAGCGTCATCGCCGCCGCGATCTCGTCGTCGCCTTCCTCGGCGTCAACGTCGGTGTGCTGGCCGTCGCGACCGTGCTCGGCACCGCCGAGGTGGCGCTGGGTCTCGGTCTCGGCCTGTTCGGTGTGCTGTCAATCATCCGCCTGCGTTCGAGCGAGATCACCCAGCGCGAGGTGGCGTACTACTTCGCCGCTCTCGCGATCGGCCTGATCTGCGGCCTGCCGCCCGTCGACCTCTCCGTCCCCCTCCTGCTGGTCGGCCTCATCGTGGCCGTGCTCGCCGTCGCCGACCACCCGCGCGTGCTGTCGCGAGCCCGTCACCAGACGGTGCATCTCGACCGTGCGATCGCCGACGAGACCGAGCTGCGCGCCGAGCTCGAACGCCTGCTCGGTGGCGAGGTGACGGGCGTCACCGTGCAGCAGCTCGACCTGGTCGACGACACGACGCTGGTCGACGTGCGGTACCGCGTGCGGGCCTCAGCGCCGGCCGCCCCCGCATCGGGCGCCGCCCTCGACGCCGCCGACACGGTCCACGGCCCGCGCCGATCGGACCCCGCCGACGCCTCCTTCGCCGACCTGATCGGCGGCACCCGGTGAGCGCCCGCGACCGCGCCGCCACCGCCATCGCGGCTCTCCCCGCCATCGGACTCGACGCCCTCACCACCGACGCCGCCCTGCTCACCCGCGTCGACCGCAAGTACGTCGTGCCGATGGATGCCACGGCATGCCTCCTCGAAGATCTCCAGCGCTCCGCCGAGGCTCCGGCCGCCCTCGAGATCGGCGGCGAGCGCGAGCTGGCCTACCGCTCGGTGTACTTCGACACCCCCGATCTGCTGAGCTACCGCCTCGCCGCACACGGACGCCGCCGCCGCTTCAAGCTGCGCACCCGCACCTACGTCGACACGGGGGCGGCGTTCCTCGAGATGAAGACCCGCGGGGCGCGGGGCCTCACCCGCAAGGACCGGGATGCCTACGACCTCGACGCCGCCGACCGGCTCACCGCCGAGGCGCGCGACGAGGTGGCCGAGGCTCTCGACGCGATCGGGGTCGAGCCCACCCGCGCCGACGACCTCGACGCGCGCCTGCAGACGCTGTACCGCCGCACGACGCTGCTGCTGCCGGGCGCGATCCCGTCCCGCGCGACGATCGACCTCGACCTGCGCTGGGCCGACGCCGACGGCGGGGGCTTCACCCTCCCCCGCTTCGCCATCGTCGAGACGAAATCTCCCGGCCAGGCCGGCGCCTTCGACCGCGCCCTCTGGAGAGCCGGCCACCGCCCGCAGCGCATCAGCAAGTACGCCACCGGCATGGCGGCCCTGCGCTCCGACCTCCCCTCCAATCGCTGGACCCGCGTGCTCGCGGGCCCCTTCGCCTCCTCCCACCCCACCCGAAAGGACGCATCATGCGCCGCCTGACCCCCCTCGCCCTGCCCCTCGCCCTCGCCGGCCTCGTGCTCGCCGGCTGCGCCGTCACCGCGCAGCCCGTCGCGTCGACCACCTCCTCCGCCGCGCCCTCATCCGTTGTCGAATCCAGTGTGCAGACCACCTCCGACATCGACTCCACCATTCCCGAGGCCGCCGCCGAGCTGCTCGCGGCCAACGCCGACGGCACGGTCGTGAACGACGACGAGTGGAGCATCGCGGATGCCGAGACGATCACGCTCGCGGGCTCCACGGCATCCAGTGACTCGGCGGGAGTGAGCATCGACGGGTCGACCGTGACCATCACCGCCGCCGGCGTCTATCAGCTGAGCGGCACGCTCGACGGGAACGTGGTCGTCGCCGCCCCCGACGACGCGCAGGTGATCCTGGTGCTCGACGACGCGACGATCGCGAGCACCTCGGGCGCGGCGATCCAGGTCGTGACCGCCGACGACGTCGCCATCAACCTCGCCTCGGGCTCCACCAACGCGGTGACCGCCGCGAGCTCCGCCGACGCCGACGCGAGCGCCGCGATCTACGCCGACAGCGACCTCACCGTCTCGGGCGCAGGCACCCTCACCGTCACCGACACCGGCAACG
This sequence comes from Microbacterium sp. Leaf151, assembly GCF_001424225.1. Lineage (GTDB taxonomy): Bacteria > Actinomycetota > Actinomycetes > Actinomycetales > Microbacteriaceae > Microbacterium. The sequence continues at coordinate 651,938 of NZ_LMOR01000004.1, forward strand.
ACGGCATCTCCTCCACCGACGACCTCGCGATCATCGGCGGCACGATCACGGTGGATGCCGCCGACGACGCCCTCCGCGGCAAGGACTCCCTCGTCGTGAAGGACGGCACACTCACCCTCACGGCCGGCGGCGATGCGCTGAAGAGCGACCAGACGGATGACGCCACCCAGGGCTACGTCTGGATCGCCGGCGGCACCATCACGGCGACGGCGGTCGACGACGGCATCGACGCGTGGACCGACGCCCTCCTCACCGGCGGCACCGTTTTGCTCGCGACCGAGGACGACGGCATCCATTCCGAGATCGCGCTGGCCATCTCCGGCGGCGACGTGACGGTCAGCCAGTCGAACGAGGGTCTCGAGTCGGGCGACATCCGCATCGCCGGTGGCACCACGCACGTCACCTCGGCGGACGACGGCGTCAACGCCTCGGGCGGCACCAGCACGGACTCGAGTTCGAGCGGCGGCATGGGCGGTGGCATGCAGGACACCGGCGAGACCCTCACCATCTCGGGCGGCACCCTCGTGGTCGACGCCGCCGGCGACGGCCTCGACTCCAACGGCAGCATCACCATGACCGGCGGAGACGTCACCGTCTACGGCCCCACCCAGCAGGGCAACGGCGCGCTCGACTCGAACGGCGGCATCGACGTCTCAGGCGGCACCCTCGTCGCCATCGGCAGCACCGGCATGGCCGAGTCGCCAGATGAGTCGTCGGCGCAGGGCTGGCTCGCCGCGACGGCGTCGGGTTCGGCCGGGTCGACGGTTCGGATCACGGATGCCACGGGCACGGTCATCGCGGAGTACACCGCCACGAAGACCTTCGGATCGGTCGTGTTCACGTCGTCGGCGATCACCGACGGACAGACGTACACGGTGACCGTGGACGGCGCAGCCACCTCGGTCACGGCCGGTGTCGCGGCGGCCGGCGGGATGGGAATGGGAGGAGGAGGCATGGGCGGCGGTCGGCCCTGACGATCGCGGGCGAGATCGGAGGGCCGAGGCGTTCGCCCCGGCCCTCCGATCCCTTCCTCCGACAAGCAAGCTTCAGTGTTATCGTTATAGATAACAGGGGGTCGACATGAGCATCGTGAAATCTCTCCGCCGGGCACGCATACGCTCCGGTGAGAGCCTTCGGAAGGTGGCCTCACGGTCAGGCGTGGGCGCCGGTAACCTCAGCGCCATCGAGAACGGCCACCGCGACCCGACCTCATCCACTCTCGATCGACTCGCCTCCACAATCGGGGTCGAATGGGTTCCCTTCCCGGCGCGAGGTCGCACACCCGCGGCGGTTGCCGCAGAGGAGATCACGCATGCCGAGGCGCAGGGTCGTCACGCGCAGGCCTACCGCCGCTTCCTCCAGCTCTCCGACGATCTCGCCGCCTCCGACCCCGTGACGAGGGTGCTTCTCTCCGCAGAGGAACCAGATGACTCTCCCTCGCGCTGGGTGGACGCTGTTGCCGCGCTCGTCGAAGTGCGCTTGCGGGAAGCCTCCGCGCCGATCCCCGTATGGGTCACCGAACATTCGGGACATTCGGATGCCATCTGGGAGCCTCAGCGCAGCTCGCGCCCTTCGCCGCTGACCGCGGATCGAACGCAGGTGCCCGTCGAATTCCTCCGGCGAGGCGTTGCAATCGAGTCCGGCGAGTTGATCAGCGCGTAGGCGCGAACCGCGCCATAACCGGAGATTCCGATGTCTGGCACGCTGACTCGCGATGACATCATCGACGGCATCCGCGACCTCATCCTTCACCTCAGAGAAGCTGGCAGCACTGCCACCATCCAGATTGTCGGCGGGGCGGCCATAGCCCTGACGATCGATGGCGATCGTGCCGCGACCGTGGATATCGACGGGCCGATCACGCCGCCCGAAGCCGTGGCGGTCGCCGCCGCCGAGGTCGCTCGAAACAAGGGCTGGCCCCCTGATTGGGTCAATGACAAGGCGAAGATCTTCTTACCCGACGGGATGGGACGTAGCGCCGAATGGGTGACACTCCATGACCAGGACGGAATTTTGATCCAAGCGGCATCCCCGGCGATGCTTCTCGCGATGAAGCTGCGCGCGTTCGAAAGGCGAGGGCTGCGTGACGCCGACGACGTGGCCGTGCTGCTGGCAGTGCTGGAAATACAGACAGCAGATGAAGCCGAGGACCTGTTGAACGAATTCTTCCCCGCCGAGGATCTGAGCCCCCGAACATTCGAACGAGTGCGGCGGCTACTGGAGTCGGGAGCCCCCAACCCGCCGCTCCGTCCCGAACTCCCCGACTTCTCCTAACACCTGTCTTTCTCAGCCCGAGCGGACGTGCGGTGCGCGACGAGACCGGCCCCGGATCGTACCTTCCCCAGCCGCGTGGGAGAGTGACGACGTGAAACTGTATTCCGACTTCGCCGCGCACCGTGCCCGCCAGATGACGGCCGACATCGTCGCCCTCGTGATCATCGCGGTGAGCGTGGCGACGGGGGTCATCGTCTTCTCGACCGTCAACCAGCTCGCTCAGTTCGGGCGCGAGATGCAGTCCGCGGGCGCGGACTTCCGCACGTCGATGACCGACGTCGGCGATCGGCTGGGCGGGGTACCCCTGCTCGGTTCGGGCATCAGTGCCCCCTTCGAGACGGCGAGCTCCGCGGGCGACACCCTCGCGTCGGCCGGCCAGACGCAGCAGGACCTCGTGCTGCAGGCGGCCATCGCGCTCGGCATCGGCGTAGCCGCCCTGCCGATCCTTCTCACCCTGCTGATGTGGCTGCTGCCGCGGCTCCGCTTCATCTCGCGCGCGACACGCACCCGCACGCTGCTGCGCGCCGGTCTGAATTCCGACCTGCTCGCGCTGCGCGCCCTGACCAACCAGAAGGTCGCCGCGATCGCGAAGGTCGACCCCGACGCCCTCGGCGCCTGGCGTCGCGGCGACCCCGATGTCGTGCGGCGTCTCGCGGGGCTGGAGTTGAGGTCCGTCGGCATCCGCCCACGGTAGGACGACACACTCCCCTGCTCCACCCGCAAATATGTTCGCGGGAACCGTCGGGCGCGACAGCTCGTCGCGGCCGAGATTCCGTCGCATCTCGTAGTCCGCTAGCGCGTCTCCAGGGCGAGGCGTCCGGCGAGCAGAACGTAGGTGGCGGCGAACGTGCGACGCAGCCAGGCCATGACCTTCGGTCGCGTGATGACGTGGTTGCGCATCGTGGCCGCGAAGACGCCGTAGATAGCGAAAACGACGAACGTCAGCGCCATGAACACGAGGCTGAGCCAGACCGTGTGCCACATGCCATTCGCCTCGCCCGCGGGAACGAACTGCGGGAGGAATGCGAAGAAGAAGATGGTGAGCTTCGGGTTGAGCAGGTTGATGAGAACGGCGGTGCGAATGACACGCCAGAACGAGACGGGGGCCGAGCTCGCATCGACATCGATCAGCGACTTGTCCCGGATTGTCTGCCAGGCGAGGTAGAGCAGGTACGCGACGCCCAGCCATTTGATCGTTTGGAATGCGATCGCGGACGCATTCAGGATTGCGGCGAGACCGGTGATCGCCGCGATCATGTGGGGGATGACGCCGAGGGTGCACCCGAAGGCGGCGATGATGCCGGCCTTCGTGCCGCGTGACAGCCCGGCGGCGATGGAGTAGACGGCCCCGGTACCGGGTGTGGCGACCACGATGAGGGTGGTCAGCAAGAAGGCAATGCTCATCGTGGTTCCTCCGAGAGTCGTTGCTTCCGCACAGCACCGCGTTCATGAGCGTCGGCAGGAACGGCAAGCGGTTCCTCGTCTGACCGGGTGACGCGCGATGAAACGCACCTGACGGTCGCACAGATGGCCGAGGACACCGGGGGGACCGCGCACACGCTGCGCTCCTCCGAGCGCTCTGGCGCATCAGCCAGGTTGCCCGAAACCCGGTCGAGCAGCGCGAAGCGCGAAGCGTTAGGTGCGCTGATCGATGAGCGTCGAGGGCTCGACGTCTCGTCCCTCCGGCTCCCAACGCAGCAGATCGCCGGGCTGGCAGTCGAGCACCTCGCACAGCGCACTGAGGGTCGAGAACCGCACGGCCTTGGCGCGCCCGTTCTTCAGAACGGCGAGGTTGGCGGGCGTGATGCCGATTCGGTCGGCGAGTTCGCCGACGCCCATCTTGCGGCGCGCGATCATCACGTCGATGTCGATGACGATCGACACCTCAGATCACCTCGCCGAGTTCGGCGCGCAGCCCCAGGACCTCGCGCTCGCGGGCGACGGCCTGCTGCAAGAGACCCTTCATCACGCGCACGAGCAACGCCACACCCCCGATCACCACCGCGGCACCGCCGATCAACCCGACGACACCGGGCGCGACCTCTCCCGGCGCAAGGAGCAGACCGATCGCCACGAGCAGGAGGGCGAGAGCTACGAGCGCCCACGTGATGGCGTCGACATCGCGAAACGCTTCCTCGGCGACCACCGTCCCCGTGCGTATCGTCGACAGCAGCCGCCATACGCACACCGCGAATACCTGAAGAGCCAGGATGCCGAGCCCCAGTAGCCCGACGAAAGTCGCTCTCGCAGCCGGGGGCGCCTCAGCGAGATCCCGGTAGATCGCCGGTAGGATCATCGCCTGCACGATGATCGATCCCACGAGCGCGAGGGCGATCGCGGCCTGCGCCAAGCGGGTGAGGAGAGGGCTCATGGTGCATCCGTTCGTCGAGAAACGATCATAATCTACCGTTATTCGACAGATGTGAACACCTGCTGCAACGACGAGCAAGAGGCGCGGCTCGCCTGGCTTGGCTGCAGCCACCGCCGGCCGGGCGATCAGACGACCGATCGCTTCTACTTACCGCCGCCCGCCCCGTCCCGTACCGAAACCCCCGTGGCATACTCGGCACCTGATTGCGTCGGCGCGGTGCGCGACGATCCGGCTTCTGCACGAAGGGACGGTCCGAGTGAGCATCGAACCCGGCATCTACGAACACTTCAAGGGTCAGCGCTACGAAGTCTTCGGAACGGCGAGGCACTCCGAGACCGAGGAGCTCTTCGTCTCCTACCGCAAGCTCTACGACGACTACTCGTTCTGGGTTCGCCCGGCGGAGATGTTCACCGAGACCGTCGATCGCGACGGATACTCGGGGCCCAGGTTCCGGCGCATCGCGTAGACCGCACGGCGGAGCCCCAGGCGGACACCGCACGACCCGCCTCCACCGTCGCAAGCCTGAAGTCCCCGCCACTGCCGCAGCGAGGATCCGGAGACTTCGCCGCTAGTCGCCGTCGGGGTGAGCGGTGGCCCTCCTGCGCCGTTCGCGTCCGAGGTCCGCCCATTCCTCCGCGCCCTCGATGTCAGTGAGCAGTGCCGTGCACATGGTCGAGGTCTGAGCGTTCATGAAGAACCCTGCGGTCACCCCGCAGAAGCGAGCGAGCGTGCGCGTGTCCGTGCCGGCAGCTTCTTTAAGCCGCAGGATCACCGGCGCGGGGTCCTGTGACAGAAGGTGAGGAGTCAAGATGCTCGCCAGACGTCCTTCGAGGGTCTCATCAGGATTCAACTCTGCTACCTCCGTTGTGAAGCTGTGGGATAGAACGGCGATCGCGCGGCCGATCGCGGGCACGGATCAGCGACCAGCGCGATCCTGCCGATGCGTTGGCAGCGCCTGCGCTGCCCTCGCTACTCGCCGAGGTGGAGGTTGCGACGGGCTAGGGGGTAGCCCTCAAGACGCGTCCCGTCGCCGAAGACGAGACGGCGTCCAGCAATCTCGTTCGCCTTACCGGAGGCTTCGTGCTGCCGTGGATGTCATCGGGCACTCGAACGGGTCGCGGGCGGCCAGGCCCACGCGGTTCAGGTAGGCGATCACGATGCCGTACGACTGCAACAGCGTCGTCTCGACATAGGGGACGTTCAGTGAGGCGCTCTGCTCCTTGACGATGGCGCGAGCCTTGCTGAGGTGCGGGCGGGGCATGTTCGGGAACAGGTGGTGCTCGATCTGGTAGTTCAGACCGCCCATCAGCCAGGTGGCCCACCAGCCGCCGGTGATGTTGCGCGAGGTGCGCACCTGCTTGCTGAAGAAGTCGAGTTTCGCGTCCGGGGCGATGACGGCCATGCCCTTGTGGTTCGGCGCGAACGACGCCCCCATGTAGACGCCGAAGACGGCGAGCTGCACGCCGAGGAAGGCGAGGGCCATACCGAGCGGCAGGAAGACGAACACCGGGGCGACGAAGATCGCGAAGCGCATGGCGATCAGCGACAGTTCGGTCCAGCGGCCCCTGACGGGCTCACGCGAGAGCAGGTGACGCAGGCCGATGACGTGCAGGTTGGCACCCTCGAGGGTGAGCAGCGGGAAGAACGCCCATCCCTGGCGCTGGGTGATCCAGCGCTGGATGCCGCGCGCCTTGGCGGCATCCTCGTCCAGGAACGAGATCGTGTCGATCTCGATGTCGGGGTCTTTGCCCACGCGGTTCGGGTTGGCGTGGTGGCGGGTGTGCTTCGCACTCCACCACGACACGCTCATGCCCACGACGCCTGCGGCGAGCCACAGGGCGAGACGCTCGTTGGCCTTGCCCGACGCGAAGATCTGCTTGTGCGCCGCTTCGTGCGCGAGGAACGCAACCTGCGTGAACAGGATGCCGAGGGCGGCGGCGATCAGCAGCTGGAACCAGCTGTCGCCCAGCAGCACGAAGCCGGTGATCGCTCCGCCGAAGCCGAGAGCGAGAACGATGCCGACGACGGCGTAGAAGCGGCGGGCTCGCGCGAGCAGTCCCGTCTCGCGCACGACCTGCGACAACTCGGTGTAGGCCTTCGCCATCGGCGGGAAGTCGGTCGTTCCCCTGTAGGTCTGACGGATCGGTCCCAGCCGGGACTCGATGACGGGTGCAGCCATTGCATGCTCCTCGGTTGGGTGACCAGATGGGCCCGAAGCCGAAGGCGGATGCCAGGGACTGTTTTCTCCAAGTTACGCTTCGCGTATTCGCGCATACGCATATTTGGATGGCCTGAAGAGCGTGAATCCGCGATTTGCCTGATTCGCTGGACGCTTTTACACGGGCGTTTGTCAGTCTCAGGAGAACGAATGAAGTTTCTCCATGAAAAGCGCGCCTCCCACGGCGCGAGTGTTATGTGCGAACGGGGTCGGCCTTCACGGAGCGACGGACAGGACGACGACCCCCACGGTCAGAAGCCCTGCCGCGACCGCACCGGCGACGAGTGCCAGGACGGGACTCAGGCGATCGAGGGTCGGCGCGCCGCTTCCTTCGGCAGCGCGAAGCGTGGAGAGCTGGGCGGCGCGAAGGGTCTGGTGGCGATCCAAGGGCGTCGACTGTCCATCGAAGGCGATGAACGATCCATCGGGGACCATCACGACGTGTCCGAGTGTCGAGTCCCCGATCTTCGCGGTGAGGTGACCCTCCTCCTGCAGAATCCACACGGCGTGAACCCGGCTTGGCGTGGGGTGCAATCCTCGGGCGGTCATGCCACTGATCGAGCCGCGGCAGGCAGCGCCGGGCTGTCTCGCCTGTCGGGCTCGGTGACGTCGATGAGGATGCCGGCCGTAGATTGCGCGGCCTGCGCGAAGAGACGCAGGGTTTCCCCGTTCAGGGTGATTTCGGCGTCGACGTCGAAGACGAATCGCAACGGGATGGCGGCATGCATCCAGAGCGTGGATCGGTAGCCCGCAGCTGCGTCAGGCAGCCGGCACGACACGATGAAGCTCTCGCCTCGGCGCAATCTCGCGGTCGTCACTGCTTGCAGATGCGCGAGAACGATGTCAGGAAGACGAATCGGCTCCGCCATGGAGCCGTAGAACAAGCTGCCCATTTTCACCCCGTTTGACATGCCGATACGACAGGTCACCATGGTCTGGGGCAACTATTCATACGATAAAGGCGCACACCGTCGAAAGCAACGTTCGAACGCGCCACCATGCGACTGCCCTTTCGAGGCTGTGGACCTAGAGTAGAAGCAGGCGTCCCCTGGACCTAGGCCGCTGTGTTCGACTAGGTCAGGAGTTCCATGGCATCCGATCATGCGTTTGCGCGCTCATTGTGTGCGGGATTCGTCCATTCGCTCCCGGTGCAACACGTCGCTGTTTCATCGCTGGGTGCACCGTTCGAAGTCGAGACGATCTGCGCGAGCGACGCTATCGCCGCGGAGCTCGACGAGACGCAGCTCGATTCCGGTGTGGGGCCGTGCTGGCGAGCTCGAGCAACCGCCGCACCCGTGCTGCTTTCCGACCTGCGGCGCGACGCGGGCGCCGCGTGGCCGATGTTCCTGACGACAGCCACACGACACGGCATCTCGTCGGTTTACGCGTTTCCGATGGTGGTGGGCCTGGTGGAGGTGGGCGTCGTGAATCTATACGCCACCCGAGCCCACGCATTGTCGGTCGAGCAGGTCGATGAGGCTGCCGTGCTGGCGAACTCCGCGGGTCAGCGGATCCTGAGGTCCGCTCTCGACTCCCTCGACGACGACATTTCCGCGAACGCCTCACCCCGACGATTCGTCCATCAAGCGACCGGGATGGTGGTCGCCCAGTTGCGCGTCGCACCCGACGACGCGTTGCTCATCATCCGCGCACACGCCTTCGCCTCGGGCCGGCCGGTCCGCGAGGTGGCGGAGGCGATCATCTCGCGCGACATCGATTTTTCGACGTGATCGCGAACGAACGGAAGTAGGTTGCACCCATGACGAGCACATCGCGGGAGAAAGAGCTGGTCGACACTTTCGTCGATCTCGCCGACACCCTGGTCAGCGGTTACGACGTCGTCGACCTTCTCTACCGGTTGGTCAGCCGGTGCGCGAAGACCTTCGGTGCGGCCGACGCCGGCATCCTTCTTCCCGACGCCCGGGGATCCCTGGAGGTGGTCGCGTCGACGAGCGAACGGAGCCAGCTCATCTCCCTGCTTCAACTCAACGCGGACCAAGGTCCGTGCCTGGATGCGTACCACTCCGGCCAACCGGTCACCGTCGACGACTTCGCCGCGATTCACGACCGGTGGCCGCGGTTCGCGGATGCCGTCGGTGAGTTGGGGTATCAGTGGATGCACGCGATCCCCCTTCGACTCCGCGACGAGGTCATCGGTTCGCTGAACCTGTTCGGTGACACCCCCGACCCGCTCTCCGCGGAGGACGCCCTCGCGGCGCGAGGTCTCGCAGATATCGCCACGATCGGCATCCTTCATGAACGAGCGTTCCGAGAATCAGACATCGCTCGCACGCAGTTGCAGCACGCTCTCGACAGCCGTGTCGTGATCGAGCAGGCGAAAGGCGTCCTGTCTCACTCTCATGGTGTCGATATGGAGGAGGCGTTCCGCCTTCTTCGAGAACAGGCTCGCAGCACTCAGCGAAAGCTCGCCGACGTCGCCCGCGACGTCATCGCCGACGCCATCCGCTGACGAAGCCCGGGCATCGTCGCACGTCCTCGATCGACTGATCAACCTCCCTTGAGCACTGTCGGCGGACGTCGTCGCGGGCGTAGCATCGCCGGTACGCCGGAGTCCCTCCGCGGCATCCGGTCCCTCCGTCACGACGAGCACACGGGAGAAGCAATGGACACGATGGCAATGATGAAGTCGATGGACATGGGCGAGATGACCATGGACATGGATGCCATGCAGGAATGCATGCAGTCGCTGAACGCCTGCGCGATGGCCGCGGCGATGTGCGCCGGCAGCGACATGATGCACGGCCCCGAGATGGCCACGTGCTGCGCGATGTGCTCGAACATGGTCGAGATGGCTCAGGCGACGATGCACATGATGATGCGTCCGGCCGGAATGAACATGGACGTGATGAACGCCATGATGACCGCCTGCATGACCATGGGCAAGGCCTGCGCCGCCGAATGCCGCGCCCACGCCGACATGGACGAGATGTGCCGCTACTGCGCGATGGCCTGCGACGACATGGTGATGAAGTGCGAGGCCATGATGGCCTCGATGACCGCCTGACTCACGCCGGATCAAAGACCGTCGCAAGCACTCCGGACGTCACCACGACGATCACTGCGAGAACCACCACAACGAGGATGACGACCAGGACGGCGGGAGAACGCTTTCGCTCGTCCTGAGTCATTCCGCCTCTGCCCCGAAATCAGGCCGCGCGTGCGGTGGTCAGAATCGCTGACGCGCTGAGCAGTTCTGCGACCGGGTGAAAAGCCACCGGCTCCCCCACCGCGACGTCGACGGCCGGACCGACGACCTGCAGCTCCACCGTCGCACCGTTGATCAGCGCGACGGTCACCGTCGTGCCATCGGCGTCGACGACGAGGCCGTCCCACCACGCGGAAGGGTTCGAGGCTGCCATGCAGCGCTGGATCGGGTGGACTGTCGACGAGATCGTGCGGGACATGGCTTCACCTGCCTTCGGAGGGGTTGGTGAGATGAAGCTACGGGATGCCGAGGGGGCGGGCGATCTCGGGCGTAGTGGGGCGTAACACCACGTCGGAGCGCTGGCGCTGAGCGGGGCTCCGTGATCGCGAGCCCGAGCAGATCGAACACGAGACTCGACGACCACGCCCCGATGGGAACGGTCACCGCGATCGGATGCAGCGGGTGCCCGTACGGCCCCGCGACGATCGATCGCAGGACCTTGGCGCTGCGCATCGCAGGGAAGCTGGCTCCGGTGCGTGCAGCGGCGCCCGGCCCGGGCGCGGCGGCATCCATCCCGCTCATTTCGAGACCCTGCCGAAGACCAGGTGGCGGTATTCGCCGGGGGCGGTTGATCGCCGCAGTTGTTGCCGGTGGAAGTACATGATTCTCCTCACCGCGCCGAGGGGATCGTGTCGGCCCGGTGACCGAGCGGCGCGCAGGCTCCACCAAACGTCCGTTGCGACCCGACGCGTACGGGGGTTGCCAGACGCCGAATCGTGGGAAAGTCCCCACGCCGCCGAGCGTGTACGGAACTCCGCCCGGAACGCAAGGGGCGCGGCATCCCTTCCGCAAGCCCGCACGATAGGGCGCTCGTGCCGCACTCGGCACGTCACACCCACGAGTGTCACGTCACTCACGGAAGTCGGCCCCGACTCTACGGCCGCGGAGGACCTCATGTCCCAGCAAAGTACACGTACCGACAACCCGGACCCGGACGCAGGTACCAAACCCGACTCCCCCGCTGAACTGCATACGCGGTCCTGGAAGTACGTCCTCCGGAAAACGGTCCGGGAGTTCATCGCAGACGAGTGCCCGGACGCGGCAGCAGGACTCGTCTACTACGCCGTGCTGGCCCTCTTCCCCGCCATGATCGCCATCTTCTCCGTGCTCGGAGTGGTGGGGCAGGGGGATGCCGCGGCCGACGCCATCGTCGGCATTCTCAGACAGGTCGCACCCGACGCAGCCGACACCTTGCGCGGACCTATCGAACAGGTCGCTTCGGCCCCCGGCGCGGGCTTCGCCCTGGTCACCGGTATCGTGCTGGCACTCTGGTCCGCATCCGGTTACGTCGGCGCGTTCAGCCGCGCCATGAACCGCATCTACGAGATCGAAGAGGGCCGTCCGTTCTGGAAACTCCGGCCCATGCAGCTGGTCGTCACCGTCATCGCCGTCGTGGCCCTCACCCTCGTCGTCCTCGGACTCGTCATCTCCGGAGACGTCACCTCCGCCATCGGCTCGGCCCTCGGGCTCGGACAGGGGGTGCAGATCACCTGGGATATCGCCAAGTGGCCCGTCATCCTTTTCGTGATCGTGTTCCTCGTCGCCGTGCTCTACTACGCGACACCCAACGCCAAACAACCCACGTTCCGTTGGGTCAGTCTCGGCGCGGTCATCGCCATCCTCGTCCTCGCACTCGCCACGGCCGGGTTCGGTTTCTATATTGCGAGCTTCTCGAACTATGACCGAACCTACGGCTCTCTCGCCGGTGTCATCGTTTTCTTGCTCTGGCTGTGGATCGCCAACCTCGCCCTCCTCTTCGGTGCCGAGTTCGATGCCGAACTGGAGCGTGGCCGGCAACTCCAAGCAGGCATCGCCGCGGAGAAAGACATTCAGCTCCCCGCCCGGGATACCCGCAAGAGCGACAAGCAGCGGCGGAAGGAGCAGGACGACGTGGAGGAGGGCCGACGTATCCGCCTCGGTCAACAGGATCCCGCGGATGCCACCCCCCGCCCCTCGGACGGCACTCCGCAGCCCTCACGCAGGAGGAAGTGGTGGGATCTCCGCCGGACTCGGAAGTAGGCGAGCGACGCCGTCGCTCGCGGGCCGATTTGGACACCCTTGACCCCCTTGCCAATTCCCCACGGTCGCTCTCACGCGAACGCGCACGCCGGGGTAGCTCGCATTCTCGCGGATATCCGCCACCGCGAGCGTGTCCAGTAAGAACTGAACCCCATCGCGAGCCTCAACGGCAGCAATGTCTTGGACGACCCGCCGAAGATGCGCCGGAGTGACATCAGCCGATATCGCGTTCGAGTCGGCATCCTTCGTGGGACGGCGTACACCATAGGCGCCCAGCAGAAGGCCACCCTTGAGGACGAAGTCCTGCGCGTGCGGCTTCCGCATCACCTGAGATGCAGGGGTCGCCATTGCACTTGTACGATCGCCGACAGCACCTCGGCGGCAGCACAGACGTTTGGCGCCGGAAGGGGCAACCAGACGAAGGGTCATACCTCAATGGCGAGAACATCGATGCGCCCACGAACACCGCTCCTCATCATGGCGGCGATTCATGCCGTAGCAATCGTCGTGCTCCTGATTCTGGTGGGCGTGGACGCTGGCCAGACGACGGAGACACCGGCTCGCTTCACTCCCGCAGCAGGGTGGTTGCTGGCCGGCATACTCCTCGCTCCGATCATCACCATCGGCGCCATTGTGTGGTCGGTGATCCTTCGTCGCCGTTCGCGCACCTCGTCACCCCGCCCGGGCGGCAAGAGCGATACTCGGACAGCTGTCGCTCAGGTCATCCCTCCGCCTCCCGTCGAGTCCACCCGCCCCGACGGCCAACCTGCATCTCGCCCGGAGATTAACGGCCCCGCACGCGGCGAGTACGCAACCCGCGCCGAGGCCCGGGCGGCCGCAGCATCCGAGGCGGATGCCACCAGACGGACAACGGTTCACACCCCCGCGCCCGCATCTCAGGCTCCCCCGCCACCCTCGGCTCCACATCGGACAAACCCCATGCCATACGTGCTGCTCGGCAGCGACAAGTACAAGTCGACTGAGGTCGAGGGGGAATTCGCACGGACGTCGGAGATCGCTGCCGTGGTGAAGTCGATAACCGGTCGGGCCCTTCGCGTGGATCAGGAGGTCGAGATCCCCGACGTCCCCGCCAGCCTGCGAACGGAACCGCAGAACCGCTACCACCGTCGGGCCATCATGGTCGTCATCGACGGTTCGCACGTCGGGTATCTCGCGCGAGACGACGCTGACCGATACCACTCCGCGATCAGCAAAGTCGAGGCAGCCGGATACATCCCCACGACCCGAGCTCGGCTCTGGGCGGTCGAGCGTCGCGGTTGGGACGGACCCACCAAAGTGCACGCTCGAGTGTCTTTGGCTCTGAACGAGCCTCACATGTTGTATCCCGTCAACGAGCCGCCAACCGTCTCCTACTCTCTGCTGCCGTGGGGAAACGCCTTTCAGGTCACGGGTGAAGAGAACCACCTCGAGGCAATCGCCCCGCACATCAACCCTGGCTCGGAAAGCATTGCGATCGGGACCCTTCATCGTGTCGAGACGACGAGCACCCGCGGAGTCGTCAAGCACACCGTGGAAGTGCGCATCGACGGCCGCGCCGTAGGTTCACTCACGTCCACGACGAGCCCTCACTACCTCCCGACCATCCAGCATCTGGAGCGCGAAGGGCACATCGCCGCAGCCTGGTTGAAGATCAAGGGGTCACCCATTGCAGCGCAGGTCACGGTGCAAGCCGCACGCGCACCGGAGCTTTCTCCCGAGTGGTTCATCGCTCCCATGCAGGTTCAGCCACTGTCTCCACCCGCCCCGTAAGCAGCAAGGCAACCGCTGAAGACCTGCGCCGACAGCGATCTGGTGCTCGCCGAGCCGACGACCCGCCGTTCGACCGCCGTGCCGTTCAGTAGACGACGGTCGCCATCGCGTCGTCGTCGACGTCGATCACCTGGGTGTCCCCCGACCCAGACGAGTTCGATGCTGCCTCGCTGCGCTGGATCAGGTGGACCGTCGATGGGATGTTGCTAGGCATAGTTTCGTGTGACGTCGGAAGGGCTGGTGAAATGAGGCCATAGGACGCCCTGCACGCGGGTGATTCGAGGCGTGGCACCGCAGACAGGACGATCGGCGCATCGTGGATGCGTCGCCCTTGCGCCCCCGGGCGGATGCGGTGCCCGCGGCGGTCTCAGTCTGCCGAAAGCTGAGGCGAAAGATCGCCGCGCCCTCATTCGACAACTTCCGACCCGAAGTCGTGTCACACGTCAAGGACAGAGTCGAAGCGTGTTCAACCGCTCCTTCACACGCATCATCGTCCTGTCAGCTGGGCTACTACTCATCTTCGGCGCCCTCTCACTGCTAATCCGCTTCGTACCTGCGGCCGCGACAGCACTCGTTTCGTCGCTGGCGGTCGCTGCCTGCATCGTAATAATCTTCTACACCGGCGTCTCGATCGCGGTAGCCGCAAAGATCCGCCCGCTACGGCCCGTGGCCGACGTGTCCATCCTTGGGAAGCACACGGTAGCTCTGAGCAAGCTGCTCGTCGGGTTGCTTGCGTTCTTCGGCAACACTGCGCTGAGCTGGCTCATCGCGCTAAGTGTCGCATTCCAGAAAACGCCGCACATAGACTCCGCCTCGATCACCAACCAGCTATGGAGCATCTTCATCGCCCTCGCCGGTTCAGTCGCTTTCGTCTTCTGGATGTGGATCGCCGTCGATCTTCTCCGAGCCCGCCAATCGGAACGGCTACACGCCGTCAACCAGATCGAGGCAACGTGGCTCACCCACCTCGGCGTTCCGCTCGCCGAGCGCATCGTTGCTCGCGCCGCGGCGTGGTCGATGAAATCGCCCTGGTTCCTAATCCTTTACACGTTCTTCGCCGCGCCCTTTGTGATCTATCTGGGTGGGCTCTGGGTGTTCACGGTGCTCGTATCGCGATAGCGCGGAAACACGACACGCCACTCCCGCAGCACATGCCCCCTAGCGTGACCGTAGGGAGGGCCTGCGCTGCCAAATGCCGCGCGCGCCGAGATAGACGAGAAGTGCCGCTACTTCGCGACGGCCTGCGACGACATGACTATAAGTTGCGAGGCCATGATGGCCTCGATGGCTTTCGAGATTCTCTTCACGCGCGACCGCTGACGTCACGTCGGGGGTCGCGAAACAAGCAGCGCAAGATCCGACGCTAAGCGCGGCGTTGGTGTGCGGGGTGGCCCCGCGTTGCCGCGACGGTTGCCTGGCTACCTCTGTCGCCGGCGGCTGACTACTGAGGACGAATCGACGGGTGAACCTTGAGGACTCGGCGCTATCTATGGAGGCATGATCACCGGGCTGACGTGTGACGGCTGTGTGATTGTTTGTCTCGCCCCCGAAGAGGGACAGACTCTTTCGCTTGGGGGTGGTTGGTGTAAGCGCACAGCAGAGTCGCCTGCTGATGAATACGATTTTGAAGGAGAACGACATGGCCGAGCGGGAAGATCGTCAGGCTATACGGCCGAGTGGTAGCCAGATTGTGGGCTGGGCAGCGATCGTGTTCTGCGCGCTGCTGGCCTTTGTCAACGCTGCGACGGTCGCATCCAGTGCAGGAATGCGCGTATTTCTGGTCGCCGCGGGTGTTGTGCTGACCGGAATCTTCGTCACCCTTCTAGTGCGCTGGTATGTCAAGCGGGGGAACCCTGCCGGCTCGAAGGGAAGCTGACGACCCTTTCCCTATGACGGTGAGGTCGGAACGTGTCCCCGTCGTTGCCGCCGTCGACGGGGACACGTTCAAGATCACCACGACGAGCGGCTCAGTCGGCCTGCGCATCATCGGCATCGTCACCCCAGAGATTGGACGCGACGGCGCCGCGAGTGAGTGCCATGCCGATCAAGCCCGCGACGAGCTCGATCAGCTCATTTACGGCCACACCGTGGACCTCTTCACAGACCCCACGCAAGCCGAAACCGACAAGTACGGTCGCCTCCTGTAACACGTGTACGTCGACGGCGTGAACGTCACTCTCACCGAGCTGGAAGCGGGCGTCGGCCGCGAGGATACCTACGACAAGCCCGATGCGGGGCAGGAGGGTCTGATGCACGGATGGGTGACAGGGGTTAGTCAGGGCGCGAGGGCTAGGGTTTTGGTCATCGTGGTCTCGAATTCGACGGGCGTCAAACGTCCGGGGCGGCTTTGGCGTCGGCGGCGGTGGTAGGTCTTGTCAATCCAGGTCACGATCGCGATGCGCAGTTCGTCTCGGGTGGTCCAGGAGCCTCGGTTGACGACGTTCTTCTGCTGGAGCGGGAAGAAATTCTCCATCGCGGCGTTATCGCCCGCCGCGCCGCTCTGCCTATACCACGTCAGTTCCTACGGGCCTTCGGGCCGAAGGTGCTGACGTGAACGACTGTGAAATCGACGGCGACAGTCCCGGGCAATAGCCACCGATGGTAGCCCGTGTAACGCCCACGTAAACTCCCCCTCTCCCCCTCCCCCACCGCGGGTGAGCCACTCGTTACTTCCCCGCCCCCGGGCACGCGTCCCCGGGAAACCCCTCCTCCCTACGCTGGCGGCACGCCCCACCCATGCGGGGCGCTGCACCTCCCCACATCGCCTTCCGGAGGAACCCGTGACCGTCACCGACCCGCGCACCGCAGCCGCAGCAACGCCGCCCGCGGCCGCAACAGAGACAGCTGAACTGCAACACCGTCCCGGCCGCTGGATCGACAACTGGAACCCCGAGAACGCCACCCAGTGGGCGAAAGAGGGCAAGGCCATCGCCTCCCGCAACCTGCGGTGGTCGATCTTCGCCGAGTTCCTCGGGTTCGTCGTCTGGCAGCTGTGGTCGGTCGTCGTCGTCTCGCTCCCCGCCGCGGGCTTCCAGCTCTCCACCGGTGAGATCTTCTGGCTCATCTCCATGCCGAGCCTGGTGGGCGCGACGCTGCGCATCCCCTACACGTTCATGGTTCCACGCTTCGGCGGCCGCAACTGGACGATCGTCTCCGCGGGTCTGCTGCTCATCCCGAGCATCGGCCTCGCCATCGCGGTGTCGAACCCCGCGACCCCGTTCGGCCTCCTGCTCCTGATCGCCGCGTTCGCCGGCTTCGGCGGCGGCAACTTCGCCAGCTCCATGGCGAACATCACGTTCTTCTACCCGGCCGCGCAGAAGGGCTACGCGCTGGGACTCAACGCCGCCGGCGGCAACCTCGGCGCCTCGGTCGCGCAGTTCGTCGTGCCGATCGTCATCACCGTCGGCGCCGCCGCCACCCTCAACCTGCCGCTCGCGGGCCTCATCTGGGTGCCGCTCATCATCGTCGCCATGGTCGGCGCGTACTTCCGCATGGACAACCTCTCGAGCGCCAAGGCCGACATCACGGCATCCCTCGCCGCCCTGAGAGAGCCGCACCTGTGGATCATGGCCGTGCTCTACATCGGCACCTTCGGCTCGTTCATCGGCTTCGCCGGCGTCTTCCCGAAGCTGCTCGCCGACACGTTCCCCGACTTCAAGGGGATCGCGATCGGCACCGCCACCGTCACCCTCGCCTTCCTGGGTGCCCTCGTCGGGTCGCTCGCCCGCCCCTACGGCGGCAAACTCGCCGACCGCTTCGGCGGTACCGTCATCACGATGGGCGCGTTCACGGTGATGGGTCTCGGCATCCTGGGCGTCATCCTGACCCTGGCGATGCAGAACTTCGCGATCTTCCTGCTCTGCTTCCTGGTGCTGTTCGCCGCCGCCGGCATGGGCAACGGCGCGACCTACCGCATGATCCCGACGATCTTCGCCCTCCGCTCCAACAACGGGATCGGCGCGCAGCGCAAGGCCGCCGCCGCCCTCGGCCTCGTCTCGGCGATCGGTGCGTACGGCGGGTTCTTCATCCCGCAGCTGCTCGGCTTCTCGAAGACGACGTTCGGCTCGTACACCCCGGCCCTCGGCTGGTTCGCCCTGGCGTACGTCGCCTTCCTCGCCCTCACCGCCGGCGTCTACCTGCGGATGGCGAAGAAGACCGGCACCCGGATCTGATGACCATGAGCTCCGCCGACACCCACTGCCCCTACTGCGCGCTGCAGTGCGCCATGACCGTGACCCACGAGGGGTCCACCACGGTCGCCGGCCGCGACTTCCCCACCAACCGGGGAGGGCTCTGCGCCAAGGGCTGGACGTCGGCGGAGCTCCTGGCATCTCCCCAAAGACTCCGGATGCCGTTGACCCGACAGTCCGACGGAACCCTCGCCGAGACCCCCTGGGATGAGGCATTGGATGCCGTCGCCGCGGCGTTCCGCGACACGAAGGCCGCGCACGGACCCGACGCCAACGCCATCTTCGGCGGCGGCGGACTCACCAACGAGAAGGCCTACCAGCTGGGCAAATTCGCCCGCGTCGCCCTCGGCACCTCGCGCATCGACTACAACGGCCGGTTCTGCATGTCGTCGGCGGCCGCGGCATCCAATCGGGCCTTCGGCATGGACCGCGGCCTGCCCTTCCCCGTCACCGACCTCGACGACGCGTCGACCATCCTGCTGCTCGGCTCGAACGTCGCCGCGACCATGCCGCCGTTCCTCGCGCACCTCGCCGGAGCGCGCGCCGCCGGCGGACTCATCGTCGTCGACCCGCGCCGCTCGGCCACCGCGCGCCTCACCGAAGACGGCGCCGGCACCCACCTGCAGGCCGCCCCCGGCACCGACCTTCCCCTCCTCCTCGGTCTCACGCACATCGCCCTCGCCGAGGGCCTCGCCGACCAGGCCTATATAGAGGAGCGCACCTCGGGGTTCGACGCGGTCCGACGCAGCGTCGCGCAGTGGTGGCCGGAGCGGACTTCTGCGACCACCGGCGTCCCGGTTGCCGACCTGAAAGCGACCGCGCGCCGCCTCGCCGCGGGACGCGCGTACATCCTCACCGGACGCGGCGTCGAACAGCACGTCGACGGCACCGCCACCGCCACCGCCGCGATCAACCTCGCCCTCGTGCTCGGCCTCGTCGGGCGCGAAGGCTCGGGCTACGGCACCCTCACTGGCCAGGGCAACGGCCAGGGCGGACGCGAGCACGGCCAGAAGGCCGACCAGCTGCCCGGCTACCGCTCGATCCGCGACCCCGAAGCGCGTCGGCACGTCGCGGGCGTCTGGGGTATCAGCCCGGATGAGCTTCCGGATGCCGGCATCCCGGCCACAGCCCTCCTCGCAGAACTCGGCGGGCCGGTGAAGACCCTGCTGGTCGCCGGATCCAACGTCGTCGTCTCGGCGCCCGACGTCGAGGCCGTGCGCGCGGGGCTGGAAGCCCTCGACACCCTGATCGTCTGCGACTTCTTCCTCTCCGAGACCGCCGCCCTGGCCGACATCGTGCTGCCCGTGCTGCAGTGGGCCGAGGAGGAGGGCACCATGACCTCGCTCGAGGGCCGGGTGATCCGTCGCCGCCAGGCTCTGCCCGGACCCGACGGTGCCCGCAGCGAGCTGTGGATCATGGCCGAGATCGCGCGGCGCCTGGGCGCGGCATCCACCTGGTCGATCGATCCTTCAGAGGTGTTCGACGAGCTCGCCCGCGCTTCGGAGGGCGGCATCGCCGACTACTCGGGCCTCTCGCACGCGCTGCTCGACACCGACATCGAGGCGTACTGGCCGTACCGCTCCGAGAGCACCCCGCGCCCGTTCACCCGACGTTTCGCCCACGCCGACGGCCGCGCGCGTCTCGTGCCGGTGGATGCCACTCCCCCGGCGCCCACCGACCGCGGCGGCGACCTCACCCTCGTCACCGGCCGCTACCTGCAGCAGTACCAGTCGGGCACCCAGACCCGCCGCGTCGCCGAGCTGAACGGCGCCCGCCCCGAAGCGCGGCTCGAGATCCATCCCGCGACGGCCTCTCGCCTCGGCATCCGCGAGGGTGCGCTCGTCGCGGTGTCGAACGAGCGCGGCACCGTGCGGGCGCGGGCGAGCGTGACGACCGACATCCGTCACGACACCGTCTTCCTGCCGTTCCACTACGCCGGTGACGAGTGCGCCAACCGGCTCACCGAGGCTCTGGTGGACCCGACCTCGGCGATGCCCGAGTTCAAGCGCACGCGGGTGCGGGTGGCTCCGGATGCCGCCGTGCCCGCTGCCGCGGCGACGGAGCACGGACCCGTGGTGGTGTCGGAGCATCCGGGGGTGGGGCCTGCGGCATCCGGTGTCGCGGCCTTCGCGCTGGCGGGCGCCGCGCCCGCGGCATCCACGTCCGCCGGTTCCGTCCGAGCGAGTGGGACGTTCGACCAGCCGGACACCACCGAGGAGAAGATCCATGTCTGAACGTGTGGTGCTGGTGGGCTACGGCCCCGTCGGGGCACGGCTGCTCGAGGGACTCCTGCCCGCGGTGCGCGACGGGCGCATCGACCTGACGGTCATCGGTGCCGAGACGCACGACGTCTACAACCGCGTGCTGCTCGCCGAGTACGCCGTCGGCCGGGCCGATCGCGACGGCCTCGACATGGGCGACCGTCTCGTCGCTGAAGAAGCCGGCGTGCGGTTCGTGCTCGGGATGACGGTGGTCGGCGTCGACCGCGACCGTCGCGTCGTGCGGCTGCACGATGGCATCCGGATCCCGTACGACCGGCTCGTCCTGGCCACCGGGGCCCGAGCGAACGTTCCCACCCTCGCCGGGCTCGAGCGGGCGCAGCGGCACCGCTCGGCACGGCCGGGGGTTCCCGACCAGCTCGACCACGGTTCGGCGCCGCTCCCCCGCGGGGTCGTGGCGCTCCGCGACCTCACCGACGCGGAGCACGTGCGCGCGGCGGTGTCGGCCGGTCAGCGGATCGTCGTGCTCGGCGCGGGGGTGCTCGGCATGGAGCTGGCGCTGGCCGCCGCCGAAGCCGGCGCCGAGGTGGTGGTGGCGTACCACTCCGCCGCCCCGATGAACCGCACGCTCGACGAGAACGGCGGACGCGTACTCGCCGCCGCAGCCACCGCCGTCGGCGTCGAGATGATGCACCACGCCCGCGCCGAGAGCATCGTGCAGCGCTACGACGACCACGGTCAGGCGTGGTTCGACGGCCTCGTCTGCGCCGACGGCAAGGTGCTCGCGGGCGACCTGCTCGTGCTGTCGTGCGGGGTCGCGGCGCGCACCGAGGTGGCATCCCTCGCCGGTCTCGCCATCTCGAGCGGGGTGCTGGTCGACGGGGCATCGCGCTCGTGGACCGACCCGGACGTCTTCGCTATCGGCGACTGCGCCCACGTCGCCGATCCCGCCGACGCCGGAGCCGACGGCCGCGTGCCGGGAGGACCGAGCGGACTCATCGGCCCGGGCTGGCGGCAGGCCGACCGGCTGGCGGAGCTGTTGTCGTCGGGCGCTGCGCTGGGCGCGGCATCCGCGGGTCCGGCGGCGGCCTCAACGGGGCCGGCATCCGCAGCAGCTTCGGGGGTTGCGGGTGTCGTGGCATCCATCAGCCCCATACCCGTCGAGCGCCCCGGCGTCGTGATGCTGAAGGCCGAGGGCATCGACGTCGTCGCCGGAGGCGCGGTCGACGCCGACCCCTTCTCGCACGCCCCCGGATGCCACGGCCCCCAGGTCACCCTCTGGGCCGACCCCGCCCGCGGCGCCTACGTCAAGCTCGTCACGGTCGACGGCGTGCTGACCGGCTTCGTCGCGGTCGGGATGCCGCGCACCGGCGCCGAACTCACCCTGCTGTTCGAGCGGGGATCCGAGCTGCCCGCCGACCGCTCGTCGCTGCTGCGACTCGACGCCCCCGACGCCGGAATGGCCGTCGTCGCCGACCCGTTCGCCGCGGATGCCACGGTGTGCTGGTGCAACGGGGTGAGTGCGGGGGCGATCCGCGAGGCCGTCGCCGCCGGGGAACCCACCGTGGCCTGCGTCAAGGCGTCGACCCGCGCCGGCACCGGCTGCGGAGGCTGTGTCGGTCGCATCAACGAACTGCTCACGCGGGAGGCCGTGCCGGCCTAGGGCCGCGCGGCGTTCGCCGTCACCCGCGCGAGGTGTCGTTCCATGTTGCGTTTCGCATGCGTCAGCGGCGTCAGCGCGCTCGGCTCGCCGAGCCTCGTCGCCTGAGCGTCTCCGAAGCGGCGAACACCGGCAAACTCACGTGCCGGCGCCGGGCAGACAGCTCGCGTGCGCCCGCGGCGTCAGCGCGCTCGGCTCGCCGAGCCTTGTCGCCTGAGCGTCTCCGAAGCGGCGGACACCGGCAACTCACGTGGCGGCGCCGGACCGGAACGCCCGCGAAACGCACGGGCAGTACGCTGCACGCATGCCTCCGATCGAGAACCTCGTGGCCTTCGTCGCCGCGTCGGTCGTCATCATCGTCATCCCGGGTCCGAGCGTGCTGTTCGTGATCGGTCGGTCGATCGCCCTCGGTCGGCGCGCGGGTGTGCTCAGCGTCGTCGGCAACGCCCTCGGCACCGTGCCTGCGGTCCTCGCCGTCGCATTCGGGGTCGGCGCGATCGTGGCATCCTCGATCGTCGCCTTCACCGTGCTGAAGATCGTCGGCGCGATCTACCTCGTGTGGCTCGGCATCCAGGCGATCCGCCACCGCAACGCACACGTCACCGGCGCCGCGCTCGCCCCCACTTCGTCGATGACGCTGCTGCGCCAGGGCTTCATCGTGGGGCTCACCAACCCGAAGACCATCGCGTTCTTCGTCGCCGTGCTGCCGCAGTTCGTCGACCCGCACGCCGGAGCCGTCTGGTTGCAACTACTCGTGCTCGGCCTCATCTTCCAGGTGCTCGCGCTGACCTGCGACAGCGTGTGGGCCCTCGCCGCCGGCACCGCGCGCACGTGGTTCGCGCGTTCGCCGAAGCGCATCTCGACGCTGTCGGGAACGGGCGGCGTCATGATGATCGGCCTCGGCGGCGCGCTGGCGTTCACCGGCGCGAAGAGCTGAGGCGCGCTGCGGCATTCCACCGGCGGGACCCGCACCCGCCCCGAGACGACGTCTCGGCTGCAGGCTGCAACCGTCTCGTCAGCCGAAGGTCCCCTCGTGGTCCCCGCCTGCCGCAGCAGCACGCCGCGGCATCCCGCGCGTCAGCCCGCCACCGGCGACGCCACCGCAGCGCCCCGCGGCATCCCGCGCCTCAGCAGGCCACCGGCGACGCCACCGCAGCGCGCCGCGGCATCCCGCGCCTCAGCCCGCCGACGGGAGGTCCGCCGAGGCCGCGCCCTCGAGTCGCGTGCCGTCGGGCGCGTAGCGCGAGCCGTCGACCGGGCTGTCCCAGGAGCGCTCGGCGTCGTTCCAGGTGAGCGGAGCCGGGGCGACGACGACACGAGTCCGACCGTCGATGGTCGACACGGCGGCGGTGCGCACCCCCTGGCGAGCGACGACGCCCGCACCCTCGGCCGGACGCTTCGCCGGGGCCGGCACGGCCGAGGACAGCGCCCCCGCAGCCACTCCGATCCGCCGGCCCGCCTCGCCGATCCCGCGGCCGAGGTCGGCGGGCACGGTCATGCGCGTTCCGATCGTGCGCATCCACTGCGGCCGATCGCCGCGCGACACGCCGCGGATCTCATCGGTCAGTCGCATCGCCGCCGCCGGGCCGTTGGTCAGCCCCCACCCCGCGTATCCGGTGGCGAAGCGCAGGCGGCCGAGGCCGCGCGGCATCCCTCCGACGAACGGCACGAGGTTGTGCGACTGATAGTCCTGGCCCGACCAGCGCGCGATCTCGGCGGCGACGGGGAGCGTCCGCTGCGCCCACGCGGCCAGTTCCTCGGCGAGCGCGACCTCCGACCGGGCCGAGCCCACCGGATGCCGCGCCCCGGTGACGATGAGCACGGGGCGCCCGAACGACCACGGCGCCGCCATGACGCTGCGTCCGTCGACGCCGACCTCGCTCCACATGCCGCCCGGGGCCTCGGCATCCCCCTCCATCTCGAAGGCGATCGCCCAGGAGCGCAGGGCGCGCGTCTTCAGGTCGTACAGTCCGCGTCGTGTGAGCGGCGTGCCGGTGGCGAGCACGACCGTGTCGCCGAAGAGGGTGCCGTGGTCGGTGTCGATCCGACCGCTCGGCAGCGCCCGGACGTCGCCCACGCGAACGCCCGTGTGGACGACCGCGCCGGCGTCGACGGCCGCGCGCGCGAGCGTGGTCCCTAGCAGCACCGGATCGAGCGCGAGCTGGTCGTCGAGGGCGAGGGCGCGGACGGGAGTGTGTCCGCCGAGGTCGCCGGGCGCGTCTTCACGGACAGGCAGGCCGGCCTCCCGGGCCGCGTCGCGCACCGCGTCGAGCGCGACGTCGGTGGCGAGCACCCGTCCGAAGGTGAACGCCGTGCGGCGGTCAGCCGCGCCTCCGGCCCGCTCGGCGAGCCACTCCTGGCCCGCGCGATTCGCATCGACGTACGCACGGACGAGACTCGCCGGGTGATGCCGCCGCAGCGCCGCGAGCGTCGTCCCCTGCAGAAGGGATGCCATTCCCACCGACGCCGCGGTCGCCCCCTGGCCCACCTCGCCCGCGTCGACGACGGCGACATCGACGCCCGCTTCGGCGAGCATCACCGCGGTCGACAGGCCGGTGATCCCGGCGCCGACGATGACGACGTCGTGCCGCGCATCCGCCTCGAACGGGGTTGCGACGGAGGTTCGGTCTCGGGTCCACAGGGGAGAGGTCATGCGTCCATCCCATCGCGGGCGCCGTCGGCGCGGCATCCCGTTGCCTCGTTCGTGGGGATCGTCTAGCGGCGGCCGTGCTGTGCGGTTGCGCTGTGCGATTGGGCTGTGCGGTTGCGCTGTGCGGTTGCGCCCCCGTCCATAAACGCGATCCGCGGCGATAAACACGACGTCAACGTGTTTCTGCGCACGAATCGCGTTTCTCACGTGGTCACGGCTCGCAACGCCCCACCCGCTCACCCAGCTCCGCGCGGTCGCCCTACGCCGCTGCCCCGAGCGGCCACCCCGCGTCGCGCCCCNTTCTCACGTGGTCACGGCTCGCAACGCCCCACCCGCTCACCCAGCTCCGCGCGGTCGCCCTACGCCGCTGCCCCGAGCGGCCACCCCGCGTCGCGCCCCTGTCCATGAACGCGATTCGCGGCGATAAACACGACGTCAATGTGTTTCTGCGCACGAATCGCGTTTCTCACGTGGTCACGGCTCGCAACGCCCCACCCGCTCACCCAGCTCCGCGCGGTCGCCCTACGCCGCTGCCCCGAGCGGCCACCCCGCGTCGCGCCCCNTTCTCACGTGGTCACGGCTCGCAACGCCCCACCCGCTCACCCAGCTCCGCGCGGTCGCCCTACGCCGCTGCCCCGAGCGGCCACCCCGCGTCGCGCCCCCGTCCGTAAACGCGATTCGCGGCGATAAACACGACGTCAATGTGTTTCTGCGCACGAATCGCGTTTGTCGGCCGCGGCTTGACCGCCGCGCCACCCCCGCACCCCCGCGCCGCCGCGCCGCCGACGCGCCACCGCGCCACCCCCGCCGCGCCACCACCCCCGTGCCACCCCCGCGCCCCCGCCACCGCCGCCGCGCCACCCCCGCGCCGCCGCGCCACCCCCGCTACCCACGCGCCACCGACGCGCGCGACGGGCGACCGCGCCCTCTCCCACCGTGGCCTCCCCCGACCGCTGCATCGGGACCGCGCGCCCGAACCGCCCCCGCGCGCGGGTCGCCGATATGCTCGGCACGTGACCGACAGCGCCGCCCCCTCGAGCCGCACGGCGGTGGTGGCTGCCGCGATCGACCTCTTCGTGGAGCACGGTTACGACCAGACCTCGGTGGAGCAGATCGCCCAGGCCGCGGGGGTGTCGCGCTCGACGTTCTTCCGCCAGTTCGGAGGCAAAGAAGACGTGGTCTTCGCCGACCACGAGGTGCTCCTCGCCGGGACGCGCGCGTATCTGTCGCAGCAGCACGACGACCCGTGGGCTGCGGTGTGCGAAGCGTCGGTGCGGGTGTTCCGCCACTTCGCCGCCGACCCCGAGCTCGCCCGCCGTCGCTACAAGATCGTGCGCGAGGTCTCGGGCCTGCGCGACCGCGAGATCGTCACGGTCTTCCGCTACGAGCGACTCTTCGACCAGTACCTGCGCGACGCGCTCCCCGGCATCGACCCCCTGGATGCCGTCGGCTTCGCCGCCCTCGTCACGGCCGTTCACAACCACGTGCTGCGTCGGCTGATGCGCGGCGCCCGGGTGCCGGCATCCGTTCTGCGTCGCGCCCTCGACGACGCCCTCCGCCGCTACGGCGTGCACCCCGACGGTGCGGATGCCGCGGGCGACGACCTCGTCGTCGCGGTGTTCCCGCGTCGGATGCCGGCGGCCGAGGTCACGCGGCGCCTGCGGGCGAGCCTCCCCGACTGACGCGCGGACGTCCGTCGACGGCACGCTGCCGACGCACGGCCGGGTGTCGACGCTCGTCAGGCGGGACCGCCGCGAAACCGCATCCCGCTGACATCCACGCTGCAGCCCGCAACCGGATTGCCAGCGCCGCGCAGTCTCGCGGGGCCACTGCTCACGCAACCGGTTTGGCGAGCCCATCGACGACCTCGGCCGAGGGCAGGGATGCCAGCACCTCGCCCGGGAGGAACGGCTTCGCGCCGCGAATCCCCGCGCCGACGACGGCCCGCGGTAGTGCGGCGACCCGGGCATCCAGCAGTAGACGCCAGTCGGACGGGATGCCGAGCGGCGTGATCCCCCCGTACTCCATCCGCGTTTCCGACACCGCGGCATCCATCGGGGCGAACGTCGCCTTCCGCGCGTCGAGGAGCTTGCGCACGGCGCCGTTGACGTCGAGCCGGGTGGTGGCCAGGGCGAGGCAGGCGGCGGTGCGGGTGTCGGTGCCGCGCGTTCCCTGCACCACGAGGCAGTTCGCCGAGATGTCGAGGCTCTGGCCGTATGCCTCGCAGAACGCCGCGGTGTCGGCGAGCGCGGGGTCGACCGCGGCGACCTCGATGCGCGCGGCGACATCGGCGGGCAGGCGTTCCATCGCTGCGGCGACGGGCGCGGCGAGGAGCTCGGGGTGGTCGAGGGCGGGGAGGAAGGTCAGCGCGCTCACGCCGCGACCCTACCCGCTCGGGATCTCGCTGCCGCCGGCGGTCGCCTGCCGAGTGTCCACAACACCCGAACGCCCGACGAAAACGTCCGGGCGTTTCGGACACTCGGCGCGAGACCCGACTCCGCCGAAACCGACGACGCGCAGACAGTGACACCCAGTCCCAACATGCGCGATACTGGGAACCATGACCATCGACGCCGATGCCCGCACGCTCCCCGGGGAGCGCGTCGCCCACTACGACCTGCTGAGCCGTCGCGACACCGACTACTACGCGGTGTTCGCCGATATCCCCGACGCCGACCGTGCGGTCTGGGACCGCGCCAAAGCGTTCGCCGACGAGGTCGGCACCCGCATGCAGGGCGAATGGGATGCCGCGACCTACCCCGTCGAGCTCGTGGGACGCATGGGCGAACTCGAACTGTTCACCGACGGCATCGAGCACCCCGAGCTCCCGCACACGTCGCCGCTGGCCGCGGGCCTCGTCAACATGGAGGTCTCGCGGCACGACGGCTCGCTCGCCACCGCCCTCGCCGTTCAAGGAGGGCTCGCACTCCGCACCCTCGCGCTCTTCGGCTCTCCCGAGCAGCAGCGGCGGTGGCTGAAGCCCCTCGCCGACGGCACGGTGCTCGGCGCGTTCGCCCTGACCGAGCCCGACCACGGCTCCGACTCCGTGTCGCTCGAGACGACCGCGACGCGGACGGCCGACGGCTGGTCGCTCAGCGGTACGAAGAAGTGGATCGGCAACGGCGCCTCCGGCGGCATCACCTTCGTGTGGGCCCGGGTCGATGACGACGGCGCCGAGGATCACGGCAAAGTGCGCTGCTTCCTCGTCGAGCAGGACACGCCGGGGTACATCGGCACCGTCATCACCGGCAAGGTGTCGCTGCGCGGCATCCATCAGGCACACATCGCGATGGACGACCTTCGTCTCCCCGCGGATGCCGTGCTCCCCGGCTCGCACACGTTCAAGGATGCCTCGCGCGTGCTCTACGCCACTCGCTCCGGCGTCGCGTGGTCGGCGCTCGGGCACGCGACCGCCTGCTACGAGATCGCTCGAACGTATGCCACCGAGCGCATGCAGTTCGGAAAGCCGCTCGCCGCGTTCCAGATGGTGCAGGAACGCCTCGCGCAGATGCTCGACGAGCTCACCGCCATGCAGCTGTACTGCCGGCGCCTCGCAGACCTCGAGACCACCGGCGGACTCCGTCCCACGCAGGCGTCGCTCGCCAAGTACCACAACACCCGCGCCGCGCGACGGGTGGCGGCGATCGCCCGCGACCTGCTCGGCGGCAACGGCATCCTGCTCGAGAACGGCGTGATGCAGCACATGGCCGACATCGAGGCGATCCACACCTACGAGGGCACCGAAAGCGTCCAGGCGCTCCTGCTGGGCCGCGACATCACCGGAATGAGTGCGTTCGTCTGATTCCGGATGCCGCGTACCCGCGGCCCTAATCCGCGGCACGGCGCGGCGCAACCGCGCACTCGATGTCGGAGGCCCCCACTACCTTGTGAGCATGGGCCTGTTCTCTCGTCATCCCGCGCCTCGCGACGCGGTCGCATCCGTCGCCAAGGCGGTACAGGCACCACCGAAGAGCCTGTGGGCCGACGGCTTCGGCCGCCTCGCTGTCCGGGCGCTGCAGATCATCATCGTGGTGATCCTCGTGGCCGGCCTCATCTGGGGTATCCGCCAGGTGACGCTCGTGATCATCCCGCTGATCCTGGCCCTCATCTTCGCCTCGGCCTTCGGCCCCGTCACCATGTGGATGCGGCGCAAGGGCGTGCCCTCCGTCGTCGCGACGCTCCTGACGCTGCTCGCCGTGGTCGTCGTGCTGGCCGCGCTGGGCTGGCTGGTCGTCAATGCCGTCATCAACCAGTGGGACTCGCTGAGCTCGCAGGCCGTCGAGGGCTTCGAGAAAGCCCAGGACTGGTACCACACGCTGCCGTTCGCGATCTCGCCCGACCAGGTGAACGCCGCCCTCCAGGGCATCGGCGACTTTGTCACGAGCGCCCAGTTCGGCACGGGCGCCCTCGCCGGGGTGAGTGCGGTCGCCTCGTTCGTCACCGGCTTCGTGCTCATGGTCGTCATCCTGTTCTTCTTCCTCAAAGACGGCCCCCGCATGTGGGAGTTCGTCCTGCGTCCCTTCCACGGACGCGATTACGACCGCGCCCGCCGCATCGGCGACAAGACCGTGACCGTCCTCGGCTCCTACGTGCGCGGCACGGCATCCGTCGCCGCCGTCGACGCCATCGGCATCGGCGTCGGTCTGGCGATCCTGCAGGTGCCCCTCGCACTGCCGCTCGCGGTGCTGGTGTTCCTGCTCGCTTTCATCCCCATCGTCGGCGCCGTGACGGCCGGCATCCTCGCCGCTCTCGTCGCACTCGTCACCAACGGCTGGGTGGTCGCCCTCATCGTGGTCGGCATCGTCGTCCTCGTGAACCAGCTCGAGGGCAACTTCCTGCAGCCCGTGCTCATGGGCCGCTCGATGAAGCTGCACTCGTTCGTGGTGCTGGTGGTGTTGGCCGGTGGGACGGCGATCGGCGGCATCCTCGGCACCCTCCTTGCCGTCCCCCTCACGGCGGTCGTCTGGGGCATCATCACCGTGTGGAACGGCGACGACAAACCGGCCGAGTGGGCGCAACGCAAGAAGCGCTCGAACCCCGTGCCCCTCTCGGGCAACGAGGGCAACGCAGACCGCGAGGGCAAGGAGAGCTGACCGCCGTGGCCTACGACATCCCCGCACCGATGCTGGCGAAGTCCGTGCCCGCCGTGCCCGAGCACGAGAAGGTCGCGGGCGGCTTCAGCTACGAGCCCAAGTGGGACGGCTTCCGGGCGCTCGTGTCGTGGGACGGCGGCGACGTCGAGATCGGCAGCCGCGGAGCGAAACCCCTCACCCGCTACTTCCCCGAGCTCGTCGCCGCCTTCGCCGAGATCCTGCCCGAGCCATGCCTGATCGACGGTGAGGTCGTCGTCGCGCGCGGTGAGCCAGGCGCACAGCGCCTCGATTGGGAGGCGCTGTCTCAGCGCATCCACCCCGCGGCCTCCCGGGTGAACCTGCTCTCGGAAGAGACCCCCGCGATGTTCATCGCCTTCGATCTGCTCGCGCGCGGCGATCGCGACCTCCAGGCGGAGCCGTTCTCGGAGCGCCGCGCCCAGCTCGAAGACCTCCTCGGCGCCGTCCCGCACCCCGTGCACGTCACACGCACGACCGACGATCCCGACCTCGCCCGCCGCTGGCTGGCCGAGTTCGAGGGAGCGGGCCTCGATGGAGTCGTCGCCAAGCCGCTCGCCCAGCCGTACGCACCGAACAAGCGCACGATGTTCAAGATCAAGCACGCGCGCACCGCCGACGTGGTGGCCCTGGGGTACCGCATCCACAAATCGGGCGAGGGCGTCGGCTCTCTGCTCGTCGGGCTCTACGACGACGAGGGCCGCCTGCATGGCGTCGGCGGCGTGTCGGCATGGACCGACAAGAAGCGTCGCGAGCTGATCGACGAGCTCGCCCCTCTCGTGGAACGGGATGCCGATGGCGGAGCCGTCGTCGGCGAGACCGACCGTTCGCGCTTCTCGGCGTCGAAAGACGTGTCTTTCGTGCGCTTGCGCCCGGAGCTCGTCCTCGAGGTGCGCTACGACCAGCTCGAGGGCATGCGCTTCCGCCACACGGTGCAGTTCGACCGGTGGCGTCCCGACCGCGACGCCCGCTCGTGCACCTTCGCGCAGCTCGAGACGGTGAGTTCGTACGACCTCGGCGGCGTGCTCGACTGAGAGTCGCCTCGCCGTAGCCGCCCCATCGTGGTGACCCGCCTCCGGGCCGCGCGGCCGTCGCCTGTCGGAGCGGGAGTCGCGCGGATCCTGGAGCCCGCTCGAGGCAACCTGGGTTCGGGGCGTGTGATGTGCACCGGGGCGGGCAGCGGACACCCCGGTGCACATTCTGCGCCCCGCAATCGCTCCGACGCCCCGCAGCCGCCCGGACTGCCGCCGATGCCCCGCTTCCGCGCCAACCCGCCAGGCGCCGCCGACCCCGGCGCGCTCGGCATCCGCTCGCGCCACCGCACAGCCCATGCAGCCACCACGTACGGGGCGCAAGATGTGCACCGGGGCGGGCAGCGGACGCCCCGGTGCACATTCTGCGCCCCGCAGCCGCGACCAGCCAAGCCCTGCTGCACCCTGCTGCCCGGGAGCACACACCGCTTCGTACCAGCGCCGACGCCCTGGCCGTTCCCAACCTCCGCGCCCGCAACCGCGCCCCGGCCTCCACCCGCTGAGCCACCCGCACCCGCTACCGCGCCCCGGCCTCCACCCGCTCAGCCACCCGCACCCGCTACCGCGCCCCGGCCTCCACCCGCTCAGCCGACTCCGACGTCGCCGCTCCCGCGCCAGCCGACGCCGCGGCATCCGCGCCGCGACGCCCCGCCCGACCCCCGCGCCGACGCCCGATGACCACCGCCACGATCGCGCCCGCGGCCACCATCAGCACCGCGAGCCCCGACCACGACACAGCCGCGGTCGTGAACCCCTGCTCGACGAGGGCGGGGGCGCTGATCGGGTCGTCGCCCAGAACGACAGGGCGCACGGTCGTCGTGCCGACGAGAGCGAAGATGGGCCAGGCGCTCGTCTCGGTCACGAGGGTCGCCGTGTCGCCCGGCAGCAGCTCGGCGGGATCGCCCGCGAGAGACGCGGCGTCGACGCCCGTCCCCGAGACAGCGGCGAGCGCGCCGAGCCGCACGTTGCCACTGTTCTCGACCCGCGTCTCGACGCGAAGCACGCCGGGAGCGAACGGGATCCACGACGGCGTGAAGGTCGCCGCGATGTCGTCGACCCGCAGCGCGGGGACGATGTCGCCGGCCACCTGCAGGTGCACGCGTACGCCGACCCGATTGGTCACGGAGACCCCGTCGCTCGAGCGGGTGACCCCGACGACGATTCCCGCGGGGTGGTCGCCGGGGGTGACCCCGTCGGGCACGTCGATACGGACGGGGAGCACCCGGGTCTCCCCCGGCGCGACGGTCACCGCGCCGGCATCCAGTCCGCCGACCGTGATCCAGGCACCGGAGTCCTGCGGGTCACCCGCGGCGATGTCGAAAGCACCGCTGTCGCCGACGACGCCGTCACCCGGCGCGACGACATAGG
The DNA here is from genome assembly GCF_001424225.1 of Microbacterium sp. Leaf151. GTDB lineage: Bacteria > Actinomycetota > Actinomycetes > Actinomycetales > Microbacteriaceae > Microbacterium. Next base: position 684,042 of record NZ_LMOR01000004.1, read on the forward strand.
TCACGGAGTCGGTGCCGAGGTTGGACACGGCGATGGCGTCATCGACACCGGCACCGGGGTCGATGGTGTGACGGAGCGAGATGCGCCCGTCGGGGCCGGCGGAACTCGCCGGCGAGACCGACCATTGCGCAGCGGACGGGGAGGCTGCTGCCGGATCGACGGTGACGGCGGCCGCGGGCGCGGCGGAGAAAAACGGGACGGCGGCAGCGGGCGCGGCGGAGAAAAGAGGGACGGCGGCAGCGGGCGCGGCGGAGAAAAGCAGGATGGCGGCGACGGCCGCAGCGGAAGCAGAGGTGCGGGGGAACACGGGGATCCTCGGGTCAGGGGGACGGACGGAGCCGGTGCGCCCCCGCCAGGGAGCGCACCGGCGGGAGGGGATCAGTCCTTCGCGAAGAGCGTGAGGGTGATCTCGCTGCCGTAGCGGCCACTCTCGGCGGTCGCGGGGATGGTCAGCGCCAGGTCGGCGGCGACGACGGTCTCGCCGACACGCTCGACGCGACCGGCGTCGGCGAGGGTGGCGGGCTTGTCCAGCGTCGCGGTGCCCCCGGCGGCGGCACCGGCGGCCGTGCGCACGACCTTCGGCGTCCAGCTGAGGTTGTCAGCGCCGAACGAGCGGTTACCGGCGACGAACGCCGAGGCCGAGCCCGACAGCGTCCACCCGCGTCCCTGCGCCTGCGCCTCGTTGCGGGAGTCGTTCACGACGACCTCCGGCAGCTCGGCCTGCTGCGACGCGGCATCACCGGCGAAGGTGACGGGGCCGTCGGTGGCGGGGAGGGCGAGGCTCAGCTGACCGGCCTGGGCGGGCAGGGGCACGGAGGCCTCCACGCCGACCGCGTCACCCTCGGCATCCGCGTGCCCGAGGGCGTCGAAGATCGTCTTGCCCAGGTCGGTGTTGTCGAGGTAGGCGCCGCGGACGAAGTCCCACTGGGTGGCGCGAGCCGTGAGCGCCTCGGAGCCGGCGCCCTTCGCGTACAGCGGGACGAGCGCGTTGGTGTGACCACCGGAGTGCCACGACACGTTCGGCAGCTGACCCTCGGTTCCGGTGAGGGCGGTCCAGCCCTTCTCTGCGCCGGCGCCGGGGCCGGCGAGGTAGCCGGTCTCGTGGTCGGCGGTGACGATAACGAGTGTCTCGTCCCAGCTCGAGTTCTTCTCGACCCAGTCGGTGACGGCGTCGACGGAGTCGTTGAACGACACCTGCTCCTCGACGATGCGCGTGGTCTGGTTGGCGTGACCGGCCCAGTCGACCGCACCGCCCTCGACCATGAGGAAGAAGCCGTCCTCGTCCTTCTCGAGCACGTTGAGCGCTGCCCGAGCGGAGGTGGCGAGAGACGGCACGTCGGCGTTGGCCGCGTCGGTGAAGGGCAGCACGTTCTTGTTCTGCACCCCGGGACGGTTGTACTGGAACGTCTCGGCGACGCGGGCGAGGCCGAAGAGCTTGTCGGGGACGTTCTGCCCGTCGGCGACGCGCTCGAAGTCGGCCTTGCTCTCGACGTACGAGAAGGGCGTCTTGCCCTGCGTGACACGGTCGAAGTCGGTCTGCGAGATCCACGACCCCGCGCCGAAGTGCGACGCGCGGGAGGTCCCGGCATCCGTGTAGTTCGGGTGTCCGCCGCCGATGAGCACGTCGACGCCCGAATCGATCATCTCGGTGGCGAGGCCGTGGTAGTCGTTTCGGCTCGTGTTGTGCGCGATGAAGCCGGCGGGGGTGGCGTGGTTGAAGGGAACGCTGGTGACCAGGCCCACCTTCTTGCCGACCTCCATCGCCTGCTCGCCGACGGTCAGCAGGCGCGTGCCGTCGGGGGCGAAACCGAGAGTGCCGTTGGTGGTCTTCACGCCGGTGCCGAGTGCGGTGCCGGCGGCGGCGGAGTCGGTGGCACCCGATGCGACCCACGAGAAGTCTCCCCACGCCTGCTCGGGGGCGTACGCGGCGCGACCGCCCGCTGAGTAGTGCGACTGGGCGAGCTGCACGGGGAAGCCGTCGTAGACCTCGCTCGGGGTGCCGGGGATCTTCGTGGCCGCACCGGAGTTCGGAGCGACCTCGACCTGCTGGTAGCTCGTGCCGTTCTCGTACAGGCGAGCGGCGTCGAACTGGTTGTAGCCCGCACCGTCCGAGATGAGGACGATGACGTTCTGGGGGGCGGGGGTCTCCGTGGTCTCCGCCGAGGCGGCGACGCCGGGGGTGGCACCGAGGGCGACGCCCGCGACGGTGCTCATGACGATCAGACGACGCGTACGTCCGGTCGTGCGCTTGTTCATGTGTTCGCTTCCGTTTCGTATGGGATTCACCGACCGCCGGGGGGCCGGTCGGAATCCACGGTGACGGAAGGTCCTCTCGTGAGAACGAATCTCAGGACACCCGGAGGTGAACGTTCACCCGGCGTCCTCACTGTTCGGTGAACTCTCGGGTGTGCGCTGGCATCCCTTTCGCGAAAATGCGACGATGCCGGCTCGACCCGGCTCTCCCCACTCGCGACGCCGTCGGAGGCAACGCACGCCCTCGTCATCAAGAAGTGGGATGCCGCGGAACAGGCCGACTGCGCCTCAAACGCCCTGCGCTGTTCTCATCCCCTGTCGTCGTAGCGCGAGAGCGTGTCGCCTCAGTCCGACGCGGGACTCTTCGCCCGTGACGGCTGTACGCGCGGCGGCTCGCCGGGCATCTTCGGGAACTCGGGAGGGAAGGGCAGCTCGCCGAGGCCGTCGTCGAGGTCGCGCTGCCACCACTGCAGCAGGGTGTCGATGCGCGCGGGCTTCTCGGAGAACCCCGCCCACGGGTCACCGACGGATGCCAGCCGCTCCGGGATCGACCGCACCGTGAACGCGAGGGGGTCGAGATCGTCGAGTTCATCCCAGGACACCGGCGTCGACACGGTCGCGGTCGGCAGCGCGCGCGGCGAATACGCCCCCGCCATCGTGCGGTCGCGGTTCGCCTGGTTGAAGTCGACGAAGATGCGCTCGCCGCGCTCCTCTTTCCACCAGTTGGTGGTCACGGCATCCGGCATCCGTCGCTCCAGCTCGCGGGCTGCGGCGATGACGGCGTGCCGCACGTCGAGGAACTCGTGCGTCGGCTCAATGGGACAGAACACGTGCAGGCCGCGGTTGCCGCTGGTTTTGATCCAGGCCTCCAGACCCGCCTCCCGCAGCACGGCCCGCAATTCGTGCGCGGCGACGACGGCCTCGGCGATGCCCGTACCCGGCTGCGGGTCGAGATCGATGCGTAGCTCGACCGGGTGGTCGGCGTCGCTCGCGAGCGAGGCCCACGGGTGGAACACGATCGTGTTCATCTGCGCCGCCCACACGGCCGACGCGATCTCGCCGAGGAAGAGCTGCGGATGCCGACGCCCGCTGTTGTACGTCACGGTCACGGCCTCGACGAAGGCCGGCGCCCCCTTCGGCGGGTTCTTCGAGAAGAACGCCTCGCCGCCCACACCCTCGGGGAAACGCTCGAGCGACACCGGCCGATGCCCGTTCGCGGCGATGAAGGGCTCGGCGACGGCGATGAGGTACTCGGCGAGTTCGCGCTTGGTGATGCCGACCTCGGGCCAGAGCACCCGATCGGGGTTGGAGATGCCGACCTCGCGATCGCCCTCGGGGCCCGGGACGGTCAGCGTGATGCGGGGGGATGCCATGTCCCGACGCTAGTGCGCGCGTCGACGTCGTGTCTGCCCCGTTGCGTCCTGGTGTCAGCCTGTTGCTGGGGGCATGCGCGGCTGATCCTGGCCGGGCACTGCGAGACGGCGCCGGGGTCGGGCCGGCCATTCGGGTTCAGCCCGGGCGCGGCATTCCCGTGATGCGCGGGGCCCGGGGTGCGCGCCCCGAGGCAGGGACCGGGAGACTGACGGACCGGGTCGCGTCCAGCCCGGGCCGCCGGCATCCGCCCTCCCCCTACGCTCGAAGCATGACCACCGCCGCCGCCCGCGCCGCCCTCGACATCGCCGACTGGCGTCTGCGCGTCTTCGCGCTGTACGACGCGGTGCGCGAAGCCGACGATCCCGAAGACGCGCACGAACTGTGGCGCATCGAGCGCGACGCGCTGTTCGCGGACCACCCCGCCACTCCCCTGCTCCCGGCGCAGCGAGAGGGTTTCGTGGGGCTGCCCCTGGCCCCGTACGACGCGGCCTGGCGCTTCGAAGTCCCCTTGCTCGACGCCGACGAGGCGTCGTTCGTCGCCACCACCGGCACCGACGGCGAGGTCGGCTTCGAGCGCATCGGCCGCGTGGAACTGCCCGACACGGGCTCGCTGGACGTGTGGCGGCTGTCGTCGTACGGTGGCGGCCTGTTCGTTCCGGTTCGGGATGCCACAGCCGGCCGCCCCGGCGGCACCTACGGCGGCGGGCGCTACCTGCTCGACACCATCAAGGGCGCCGATCTCGGCCGAGGTGCGGCGCCCGACAGTCTCGTGATCGACTTCAACTTCGCCTACAACCCCTCGTGCGCGTACGACCCCATGTGGGCGTGCCCGCTCGCCCCCGCGGGAAACGTGCTGCCGGTCGCCATGCCGGTCGGGGAGATGTACGGGGTCTGAGGTCGGCGGCCTGCTCCGCGCACCTCGGTGGCAACGGCACCCCTCCGGCGACGGACGCTGTGCTCGGAGCCGTCTCGCCCGGGTCGTCCGGTCCACGGCATGGCATCCGGTATGGCGACGGCACCTCTCTGGCGGAAGACGCCGCGTTCGAAACCGCCTACCCCGAGCCGTCCGGTCCACTGTCGGCATCCGGATCCGATCCGACGACGGACGGGCCGCCCCGAGGGGTGCGACCCGTCCGCGTCGAAATGTCAGGCGGTCGGCGCGTCGTCCTCGGCGGCGAGGGCGATGACCGGACCGAGCTCTTCGCGTCCGAGGCGGATCCACGGACCGGCCGGGTCGATCAGGATGCCGGTGAGCCCGGCATCCTGTGACAGCGCCTTGGCGAGCTGCATCGTGCGGATCGGCAGGGGCTGGTCGCCGCGGCCGAGGGCGAGCAGTTCGAGCGGGTGCGAGAACACCTCGAGGAAGCGCTCGCCCGTGGCGGCTCGCGACTCGGCGACCCCCATGGGACCGCCCTCTTCGGTCTGGTTGACGGCGATCCACATGGGCGCGTCGGCCACGATGGCTTCGACGACGGTGGATGCCGTGGACTCCGTCCGCGCGTCGGACAGGGCCGTCTTGATGCGCAGCTGCGGGTCTACCTCGGCGATCATCCGCTCGAGCAGCGGCTTCGGCAGCACCGCACGCCCGTCGGCCGCGGCGGGGTTGAGCACCATGCCGCCGTACGGGCCGTCGATGATGTGGCGCAGCAGCGTCAGCACGGGCTGCGCCATCGCCGACGTATCGCGGTCTTGGTCGGCCTCGACGCTGGCCCGCAGGGCCATGCCACCGCTGTAGCCGAGCACGAGCTGCTCGGTGCCGTTGTTCGCCACCGCGAGGGGCAGGTCCTTGCCCTCGGCCATGAGGGCGCGCGCGTCGCCCTTCACGCGGAGGAAGACGTGTCCCTGCAGCAACTGGCGAGCGACGTTGAGCAGCTGGGCGGGCTCGGCCTGACCGACGATCTCGGCGAGGGCGTTGCTGAGCAGCACGTTGTCGCGGAGGCCGGGCATGGTCTCGGGGGCCTCCGGTGCCACCATCTCGCCGGGCTGTCGCGCCGAGGGGCGCGCGGCGGTCGGCGCAGCTGACGCCTCGGCGGGGGTCTCGGGCCCCGCACCGACGCCGCGGAACGACGACATCGAGATGCCGACCGTCGGGGTCGTCTCCGCCTGGGCCTGCGCGGGAGCCTGCGCCGGCGCGGGAGATGCGTCGCCGTCGGTGGCGTTCGCCTCCCCGGCCGGAGCAGCGTCACTCGGACCGGCGGGGTCGACGGGCTGCTCACCCGGTTCGATCACGGTTTCGGGCCGGTCGGTCGATGCGTCGTCGGAATCGGACTTCTTGCGGCGCGAGAAAAGAGCCATTGGGCAAGCCTAGCCGGGGCGCCCGCGCGGCGGCGGGTCGAGGCGGCCAGCCGGGGCGCCCGCGCGGCAGCGGGTCGAGGCGGCCAGCCGGGGCGCCCGCGCGGCAGCGGGTCGAGGCGGCCAGCCGGGGCGGGCCAGGGCACCCGGGCCACGGTGGGCCGGAGCACCGGGCGCGCGTCTGCGAGCGGCCCGCCGCCGCCCCGCCACCGCTCTGGGGCGCAAATTGTGCAGTGGGGCGAGCATGGCCCGCCCCAATGCACCAAACACGCCCCGAACCCGCCCCCGTAACCCGCTCCACAACCGGCCACCAGCGGCAAAGCCGTCACCGCCGCACGGCCCCGCGCCGCCCCGGCCATCGGTTTCGGGGCGCGAATTGCGCATTGGGGCGAGCATGGCCCGCCCCAATGCCCGAAAGACGCCCCAAAGACGGTCCGCGGCGTCGAACCCCTCCGCACGGCACCCACGCGCGACGCACACAGCGCACCGCCCAACCGACCGCCCACCGCAGCACACCACCCCACCGCACAGCTCACTGCGCAGCACCCAGCGCGCCGCACCGCCCACCGCGCCGCACCACCCCACCGCGCCGCACCGCCCACCGCGCCGCACCACCCCACCGCGCCGCACCGCCCCACCACGCCGACGCCCGGTCACCGACGCACGCCGGTGCCGAGAGACCGCGCTACAGCTTCGCGATCGGCGCGATCTTAACCAGAAGCTTCTTCGGCCCGACCGTGTCGAAGCGCACGTGCGCCACGCGCTTCGCGCCCTCGCCGGTCACGGCATCCACGCGTCCTTCGCCGAAGTCGTCGTGACGGATGCGGTCTCCGGATGCCAGCTCCAGGTCGCCGTTGTCGCGGACCTTCGCGGGGATGCGGTTGGGGAACTTGCTCGGGTCGGCCGGCGCGCGCTTGGGCAGCGGCACGAGGTCGTCTCCGTAGCGATTGCCGCTTCCGGGCTGGCCGGGGCGACGCCCGCGAGCGTTCAGCGCGCGCGACTGCGAGCCGCCCCGGCCGTTTACGTCGCCGGGCGACTGGCGCCAGTCGATGAGGTCGGCGGGGATCTCTTGCAGGAACCGGCTCGGCATCGCCACGGTCACCTCGCCGAACTGGGCGCGGGTCATCGCCAGCGACACGTGCAGGCGCTTGCGGGCGCGGGTGATGCCGACGTAGAACAGGCGCCGCTCTTCCTGCGGGCCGCCGGGTTCGTTCGCCGAGATACGGTGCGGCAGCAGGTCTTCTTCGACGCCGGTGAGGAACACGGCGTCGTACTCCAGGCCCTTGGCGGTGTGCAGCGTCATGAGCGACACCGAGCCCGACGCATCGTCGAGGTCGTCGGCATCCGCCACGAGGGTGACCTCGGTGAGGAAGTCGATGATGGTGCCCTCGGGGTTGTTCCGGGCGAACTCGCGGGTCACCGCGACGAGCTCGTCGAGGTTCTCGAGGCGCGCCTCGTCTTGGGGGTCTTTGCTGGCGCGCAGGGCGTCGAAATAGCCGCTCTTGTTGAGCAGCAGGGTGAGTCCCTCGCTGACCGAGGTGGAGGGGGCGAGCTCCCCGGATGCCGGGAGCATGATCGCCGTCGCCTCGGTGAGCACCGCGTCGAGCTGGTCGATGGCCTTCTGCAGCTTCGGGCCGACGCCGATCTGCGCCGAATTGGCCAGGGCGTCTCGGAACGTGATGCCGTGCTCGGCGGCGTAGCGGGCGATGGCGGTCTCGGTGACGTCGCCGATACCGCGGCGCGGGCGGTTCAGGATGCGGCGAACTGCCATGCCATCGGCCGGATTGGCGACCGCGACCAGGTAGGCGAGGGCGTCTTTGATCTCGGCGCGCTCGTAGAACTTGGTGCCGCCCATGATCTTGTAGGGCACCGCCGAGCGGATGAAGATCTCCTCCAGCGCGCGGGACTGCGAGTTGGTGCGGTAGAACACCGCGACTCCGGAGTAGTCGACGCCCTTCTTGTGCAACGCCTCGATCTCGTCGGCGACGAACTGCGCCTCGTCGTGTTGCGAGTAGCCGGTGAAGCCGATGATCGGATCGCCGGCGCCGACGTCGGTCCAGAGCTTCTTGTCTTTGCGGTCGAAGTTGTTCGAGATGACCGCGTTGGCCGCCGACAGGATGTTCTGCGTCGAGCGGTAGTTCTGCTCCAGCAGCACGACCTTCGCACCCGGGTAATCGCGCTCGAACTCGCTGATGTTGCGGATGTCGGCACCGCGGAACGCGTAGATCGACTGGTCGGAGTCGCCGACGACGGTGAGTGAGCCAGCGTCGTCACCCGCGGGCTCCGCGTCGAAGATCATCATGCCGCCGGACGAGAACGGTTCGGCATCCGACCCCGGGGGCCGCGTGAGTTCGTGGATGAGCGCGTACTGCGCGTGGTTGGTGTCTTGGTACTCGTCGACCAGGATGTGGCGGAACCGCTTGCGATAGACGTCTGCGACCTGCGGGAACGCGCGGAACAGATAGACCGTCTGGGCGATGAGATCGTCGAAGTCGAAGGCGTTGGCCCGCTGCAGCTCGCGCTGGTAGGACGAGAAGATCTCGACGAACACGCGTTCGGCCGGGTCGCTCATGTTGGCGGACCGCGCGTACGACTCGGCATCGGCCAACTCGTTCTTGAGCTTCGAGATGCGACTCTGCGTGCCGGCGGGCGTGAGACCGAACGAGTCACCCTCGTGCTCCTTCACGAGCCGCTTGATGAGCGCGCGCGAGTCGCCGGAGTCGTAGATGGTGAACGCCTTGGTGAAACCGAACTGCTCGGCCTCGCGGCGCAGAATGCGCACGCACGCGGAGTGGAACGTCGAGATCCACATGCCGTCGGCCTTCTGCCCGATCAGCTGATGCACGCGCTCGCGCATCTCGCCCGCGGCCTTGTTGGTGAAGGTGATCGCGAGGATCTGGCTCGGATACGCCTCGCGCGTGCGCAGCAGCGATGCAATCCGCCGCGTCAGCACGCTCGTCTTTCCCGAGCCGGCGCCCGCAACGATGAGCAACGCCTGGCCGCGGTACGTCACGGCCTCGCGCTGAGGGCCGTTCAACCCCTCGAGGAGGTCGGCGTCGGGTCGGGCCGACGACGGCAGCGGGCCGTCGACGATGAGGGGCGTGGAGGCGTCGGTCATGGCGGGTTCAAGTCTAAGCGGGGCCTCCGACATCGGCCCCGGTCGCCTCGCAGCCTGACCTACGGGCGCGTCTCGCCCGCCGCACCCGACGACAGCAGCGACTGCGCGCGGGAGAAGTGCTCGGCATCCACCGACACGTCCCACCGCTCTGCCTCGAAGCCCTGCACCGACGAGAAGTCCCGGCGACCGCCGGTGAACGCGTGGCCGGCGAAGCCGAACACGGCGCCCCACACCGCACCGAGCACGAGGCCCATCAGCAGCAGGCCGAGGAAGCCGCCCGGGCTGAGCAGCCCGATGAGCACGCCGATCATCAGGCCGAACCAAGCGCCCGACGCCGCACCGAGACCTGCCGCGCGTCCCCGCGTCATCCGCCCCGTGATCTGCTCGACGATGCGCACGTCGTGTCCGACGATCGCGGTGTGCTCGACGGGGAAACCGGCGTCGGAGAGACGATCGACGGCGGCCTGCGCCCCCGTGTAGTCGCTGAAGCTCGACAGGACACGGCGTTCCGGCGTGGCGCGGGTGACGTCAGACATGATGGGTTCCTTCCCTCGGTGAATTCCACGCTAGACGCGGCGGGTGATGCGTAGATGGCGCTTGCGCGCGGTACGACACCCGGATAGGTGAACCCCCTGTCAAACCATGGATGCCACCCAGCCGCGGCCGCGAAGATGGACCCATGCGCTTGATCCTCAACATCCTGTGGCTGGTCCTGTCGGGCTTCTGGCTCTTCCTCGGCTATCTCGCCGCGGGCGTCGTGCTGTGCATCCTCATCGTCACGATCCCGTGGGGCATCGCCTCGTTCCGGATCGGGTTCTACGCGCTGTGGCCGTTCGGACGCGAGACCGTGTCGAAGTCGACCTCGGGCCTCGGCTCCCTGCTCGGCAACATCGTGTGGGTCGTCCTCGCCGGGTGGTGGCTGGCGCTCGGTCACATCTTCACGGGGCTGCTGCTGTGCGTGACGATCATCGGCATCCCGCTGGGCATCGCCAATTTCAAGCTCGTGCCCGTGTCGCTGATGCCGTTGGGCACCGAGGTACGCGAGATCCGCCGCGGCGGACCGTTCGACAACACGCTCGGGCGCTGATCGCGGGCGCCGCGCCAGGGCGCCGCGCGTCGCGTCTGAGCACGACCAGGCCTTCGGGCACGGAGCCCCGCCCACAAGCGCGACCAGACCCCCGAGCACCGAGCCCCGCCCACACCTGCAACCAGACGATCAAGCGCCGAACCCCGACCCTCAGCGCGCCCGGCTGGAGCTGCGCGTAGGCAGGGCGAGCACGATCCCGACGACCGCGGCCATCAGCCCGGCCACCGTCGTCGCCGTGACGATCTCGACCGGGAACGAACCGTCGCGCGCGCCGGCCAGACGCGCGAGATCCCACGGCAGGATGCCGATTTGATCGTTCCAGGAACGTACAGCGTCGCGCGCCCCCACCACCGCGATGGTCGCCGCGGGAAGCGCGGATGCCACCCCGACCCCGGCGAGCGCGATCCCCACCGCTCGGCGTGGGCCGATCTGCGCGGAGAGAGACCACCCGGCGACGACGAAGATCCACGCCACCAGGGCGAAAGCCACGGTCAGATAGAGCACGCGGAGGACAGGTGACGACCACACCTCCGGCCAGATGCCTGCGGGTCCCGAGAATGACACCGCGAGCAGCGCCACGACGCACCGCAGCACGATGGCACCCCCGACCGCGGCGATGATCGGCCACGGAGAGCGGCGCCCGAGCAGGAGCCGCACGGCGACGGCGAACACCAGCCAGCTCGCGACGGCCAGCGCCACGCTCCAGAGACCGTCGCGTGGAGTCTGCACCACGCGCGTGGCGACGAGGATGCCTCCCGGAACGACAATCATGAGACACCGGTCGAGCGGAAGCAGACCGAGGCTGGACTCGCGCGCCCGCCACGGTCTCGTCGAAGCGACCCAGGTGGCGCGAGCGGCAGCGGCTCCCGGACGACGCACGAGCCGGGTGCGGGCCGAGATCATGCCGATGCCGACCCAGACGACCCCCAGCAGCAGCAGGAGGCGGGCGACCCACTCCGTCGTCGGGCCGACCGCCATCGGCTCTCGGGCGAACGGGTCGATGGCGACCGCGATGACCGCACCGGAGAGAAGAAGCACGGCGGCGACGACCAGGGCCAGGATGCCTCGCCCCGCCGCCGTCGCCATGCACCTACGTTACCCGTCGCACCTCGCGCCCCCGACCGCGCGGCGTGCACGTGCGCTCGGCGCGACGGCGGGTCTCGAACGAGTGCGCTCAGGCCTTGTCGTGAAGGGTCACGTGGTAGCCGTCGGGGTCGGCGAAGGTGAAGGTCCGGCCGAAAGGCCCGTCGATGGGCGCCACGACGATGCGGTGCCCGTCGGCGGCGAGCGCGTCGTGGATCTGCTGCACGTCGGTGGCATGGAGCCAGACGGCCGCACCGATACCGGGCTGATCGACGCCCGTGAGGTCGGTTCCCGGGGCGAGGTCGCGTAGCGCGAAGGCGATCGGCGCGGTGTCGAAGACGACGGCGTGGGGCGGACCGGCGGGCGACCGCCGCAGGCCGAGGAACTGCGCGTAGAACGCGTGGGAGGCGGCGAGGTCGCGCACCTGCAGCGAGATGAAGTCGGGTCCGGTGACGGGCATGTCATGCTCCTCTGTGTCAGTTATCTGACACAGAGGATATGTCAGAATACTGACATGGCGCAAGAGGCAATCGATCTGGACACGTCGCTCGGCTACCTCCTGAAAGAGGCGGCGAGCGCTCTGCGCGCGGCGATGGAAGACGTCCTGCGACCGCTGGGCATGACGATCACGCACTACTCCTGTCTGGAACTCCTCGCTCAGCGTCCCGGCCTGTCGAACTCCGACCTGGCGCGCGGCGCCTTCGTCACGCGCCAGTCGATGAACGTGCTGCTCCAGTCGCTCGAACGCGACGGCATCGTCGAGCGGCCCGACGCGGCGCCCGTCGGCAAGGCTCTCCCGACCCGCCTGACCGCGAAGGGGCGGCAGTCGCTCGAGGCGGCGAGCGCCGCCGTCCGTTCGGTGGAGAAGCGCATGCTCAACGGAATGACGGATGCCGAGCAGGCCGCCGCCCTGCACGCCCTGCGTTCGATGGTGCAGGCGCTCCGCGGCTGATCCTGGCCCGACTCGGGTGCCGCCGCGCACAACGGCGGGGCGATTCACCGACACGCCGGTACGGCCCGCTTGGGCGCGGCGTGTCCTCCTCGCGGCCCGCCGTAGTGCTCCGCGTCAGCACGCCGGACCGCGGATTGTGTAACAATCCACTCATGCTTCCCGCCCTCGCCGTCCTCGCCGCGGCCCTGTGCTTCTCGACCACTGGCACGGCGCAGGCGCTGGCGGGCGTCGGCGCCTCCCCCGTCGCCGTCGGTGCCGCGCGGATCGTCGTGGGCGGCGGCATCCTGGGTCTCGTCGCCCTTCTGCGTCGCGCGCCGACTCCCCCGCTGCGGGTGATGCGCGGATCCGTCAGCGGACTCGTCGCCCTCGGAGCGATCGGCGTGCTCGCCTACCAACCCCTGTTCTTCCTCGGCACGCGCGAGAACGGCGTGGCCATCGGCACGGTCGTCGCTCTCGGTTCCGCGCCGATCGCCACCGGAATCGTGGATGCCGTGCGCCTGCGTCGCGCCCCCTCGCCGCGCTGGATGCTCGCCACGGCCATCGCCCTCGCCGGTGTCGTGCTGGTGTCGGGAGTCACCGGCGACTCGATCGCGCTCGCTCCGGGCGGTCTCCTCGCCTCGGCGGGCGCGGGAATGTCGTACGCCCTCTATACGGTGCGCGGCAAGGCGCTGATCGAGAGGGGGTGGGACTCCACCCGCGTCATGGGCACGGTGTTCGGTGTCGCCGCGGTGGCGAGCCTGCCGGTGCTGCTGGTAGCCGGGTCCTCTTGGCTGCTCACCCCCAACGGCCTCGCGCTCGCGCTCTGGCTCGGAGTGGTCACGACGACGATCGCCTACTTGCTGTTCGGCTGGGGGCTCGCACGGCTGACCGCCGTCACGGTCTCGACCCTGACGCTCGCCGAGCCCCTCGCGGCGACGCTGCTCGGGCTGTTCGTGCTGCACGAGCAACTCACCCCGATGGGAGCCGCCGGCCTCGCGCTCATCGCGGTGGGCCTCGCCGTGGTGTCTGTTCCGTCACGTCGTCGTGAGGAGGTTCCGGATGCCACGGCCCGCTCGTGACGCCTCCGCCCGCGCCGCGGCGACGCCCGGCCGCGCCACCGCGGACTCCCCCGGCCCCCGGGCGGCCGATCTCGTCGCCGACGCCGTGCGCGCCGGCATCCTCTCCGGAGACCTCGCCCCCGGCACCCCGCTGCGCGAGGAGGAACTCAGCGCCGCCCACGGCGTCTCCCGTCACACCGCCCGCACGGCGTTGACGCGTCTCGCAGCCGAGCGCCTCGTGACCGCCGAGCCCTATCGCGGCGTGCGGGTCTCGCTGCTCGACGACGATGCGCTCGTCGCCCTGCAGCAACTGCGGTGTGCGCTCGAGACCGAAGCGCTGCGGATCGTTCGCGACCGCGGCATCCGACCCTCCGACGTCGATGAGGCGCTCGACGACCTCGCCACCGCCGAAGCCTCGGGCGACTGGTCCGCCACGCTCGCCGCGCACGCACGCGTGCACCTTGCGCTCGTCGCCGCGGCGGGGTCTCCGCGGATCGCGGAGGAGTACCGGCGCCTCGACTCCGAGATGCACCTGCTGTTGACGCACGTGCGACCCGCCTACGCCAGCGGTGCGCTGACGGCTGAGCATCGCGCGTATGTGGACGAGGCGCTGGCCGACCCCGAACACGCCGTGCGGGCGCATCTCGAGCACTCGACACGGGCGATCATCGACGGTCGGCGAGGGCGCTGAGCGCCACACGACGACACATCGCGTCACTTCTCGCAACGGCCGCGCACCGCTCTCGCGACCGGGGTTAGCGTGGGGGCACATCGCGGCGATCCGGGCGGTCCCGGGCCTCGGCTCATAACCGAAGGCGTGGCGGGTTCGACTCCCGCCGTCGCGTCCACTTCCCGGGTACCCCCGTCGGTCCGGCCACGGCTCGTTCGCGACGTCTCAACCGCGCTCGGCCGAGACGCTCTTACGCACGTCGCGCAGCGCTGCACCGGGTGGGTGTGCGGCATGACCGGCCTCGAGGTCGACCGTCCTGGTGCAGGTAGCCGGTCGACTGACTGCTGTCAGACTGGAGCGATGACCTCCCCCACGCCCCAGGATGTCCTCATCGGGACCGAGGGCATCCGCCTCGGCGCGTTCCTGAAGTTCGCCGGAGTCCTCGACTCCGGAGGTGACGTCAAGGAGGCGATCATCGACGGCTACGTGCAGGTCAACGGTGAGATCGACCGCCGACGTGGGCGGCAGCTGCAGGTCGGCGACGTCGTGACGTTCGAGGGGCGATCCTTCCGCGTGCAGGCCTAGTCCCGCCTGTCCGCAACGGTCGGCCGCCTCACGCGCGCTCCGAGACCCCCCGCATGACGAAGGGCCCGCCTCCCCGAAAGAGAAGCGGACCCCCGACCCGGCATCGCGCGCTCGTGACACGCCGATGCCGTGACACCTCAGTGCTCGTCGTAGTGATCGGTGTGCAGCGCGTGGCGGTGACCGTCATGCACGTAGTCGGCGTGGTCGTCGTGCGCGATCTTCTCGTGCCCGCAGTCGTCGCCGTGGCGGTGCTCATCGACCCCGTGCTCGGCCTTCGACTCGTGCTCGTCGTAGTGGTCGCCGTGCAGGGCGTGGTGGTGGGTGCCGTGCACGTAGTCGATGTGGTCGCCGTGCTCGATCTTCTGGTGGCCGCAGTCGTCGCCGTGGGCGTGCTCGTCGACGGAGTGCTCGGCGTGGGTCTCAGCGGTGCTCATTGTTCGTTCCCCTGGTCGTTCGGTTCCTGGACGTGGGCGATCGCGTCGAGCACGACGTGCGCGACGTGCTGGTCGGCGAGGGCGTAACGGATCTCTTTCCCCTCGCGCTCCGAGCTCACCAGACCCGCCTGCCGCAGGGTGCGCAGGTGTTGCGACACCAGCGGTTGCGACAATCCGGCCCGGTCGGCGAGCGCGCCGACGGTGAGCGGTTCACGGCTCAGCAGCCACACGAGCGCGAGACGCGACTCGTTGCCGAGAACCTTGAACAGCTCGGCGGCCTCGTCGAGCCCGGCGATCTTGTCCACGGCATCCACGAGACCACACACATGCAGAGATTGCAATGTGTTCACGCAACCGGGAACGGTTCTCGTTCGCGTTATCGAGATCGCGCGGAAGTCACCCTTGCCGCCCCTTGAACCGCGGATTGAGTTTGTTGATGACGAACACCTTGCCGCGGCGGCGCACCACCTGCGCTCCCGGTTGCTTCTTCAGCGACGCGATAGATGCGCGAACCTTCATGACATCCTCCTTGTTGATAATCGTTCTCATCAACACGGTAGGGTGTCGGAAGCTCCCTGACAAACGAGAGGTGGATGCCATGAGTCGCACGATCGTCGTCATGGGCGTCTGCGCCCCGGAACGCCGCGCCTATGCCGAGCGCACGGCGGTGGCGCTCGCGCGCCCCCTGCACCTGCTGCGGTTCGCCGACCTCCGCTCCCCGCACGCCCTCCCCCATCCCCGCCCCCGCGCCCACGCCGACGCCGTCGTCGTCGACCTCGGGAGCGACGTCGACCTCGTCCACGCGATCGGTGCGCGCGGCGGTGCCGAGGTCGAGGCGGTCTGCGTGGTGGACGCCCGCCACATGATCGGCGATCTGCTCGACGACGCAGCGCTCGTGGCATCCACCCGCTCGGGAGACCCACGCGGCGACGTCGGGGCACGCGCCCGACAGGCGGCACTCGCGCTGGAGCTGGCGACCCGGGTCGTCTGGATCAACTGGGAGCAGGTGCCGACACCGGCTGTCGCCGTGCAGATGGCCCTCGCGTCCCACCTGAACCCGACCGCCGTCGTGCGGCTCTCGCGCGACCCGCTGAGCGACCTGCGATCGGAGGCGGTGCACGAGGGCGAGATCCTCGAGCGCGCCGGCTGGGTGCACGCGCTCAACGGCCGGCATGACCCGTACATGCGCGACAACCGCGTCATGACGGTGCGCTACGAGCAGCTGCGGCCCTTCCATCCCGCACGCCTGTCGGCCACCCTCGACCGTCTCGACGAGGGAGCCGCCGGACGCCTCGTGCGCTCGGCCGGATTCTGCCGGTTGGCCTCGCGTCCCGGCATCCTCGCCCGGTGGGAACACGTCGGATCGGCCATGTGGATCGCGCCACTGGGAACGGATGACGGACGCATGGGTATGGGCCAGGAACTCGTCTTCACCGGCCTCGACCTGTCGGCTCCGAAGCTCGCGCACCTGCTCGATCTGGCCGCACTGACCGATGACGAGCTGGCCGCGGGTCCCGCGGCGTGGGTGGACTTCGACGACCCGCTCCCGGCCTGGCCCGCGGTGGACTCGTCGATCCCGGATGCCACCGACTGACCGCGGTGGTCGGCGGCGCGGTCATGGGGGTGCGGCACCGGGCGGGGCGGCACGCGACGCCCTATGCGGTGCGGCACCGGGCGGGGCGGCACGCGACGCCCGATGCGGTGCGGCGCGTGAATGGTTTTGGGGCGGGTATCGCGGTTTGGGGCGGACGAATCGCGCCCCGAAGCGCCGAACGCACCCCGAACCGCGCGGCGACCGCGCACGACGCGCACCACGACCCACGCCGAGGGCGCCGCGACCCGGCGCGATGTCAAGCGGGTCGACCGTGCGCGGCCGAGGCGGCACGGTAGGCGCATGAGCACTCCTGACATCCCGACCCGCCACTCCGATGACGCCCGCGCCGATTCCGCCGCCCCTACCGATGCCGTGACGGACGAGGTCCGCGAAGACGCCGCCCAGGCCGAAGAGCACACGACCCTCGATGACCACACCGGTGACGTGCTCGAACCCGACCCCGGCTTCCCCGCCGCCGAGGGACACGCCTGACCGCTCCGAACTCCGTCTGCGCAGAACGGCGCCCGGTTCGCGCCTTCTCGCGCTGACCGAGCCCCGTCTGCGCGGAACGGCGCCCGGTTCGCGCCTTCTCGCGCTGACCGCGCGCCGCCGAGCGGGGTAGCGCAACACCGCGAGCGACCGTTGCTACGCGATGCGCGTGCCCGGCGGCAAACGCTTCGCGGGGGTGCGGGTGCGGGCGATTCCCCAGACCATCAGCCCGACGGCGAGCACCGCCTGCGCGAGCAGACCGACGAACCAGCTCGGGGTCGTCCCCTCGATCTGCTGCTCGGGCGTCTCATACGGCGGCTGCTCCTCCTGGTAGTACTGCGCGCAATAGTCGTACACGCGCTGAGGCTCGGGAGGAATCTGGGCCATTCGAACCCCGTAGGCGATCTGCGAGAACAGGTCGCTCGGCGCACCGTAGCCGTCGTCGTACGTCGGCGGTGTCGCGTCGGCCAGGATGACGAACGGATTCGCCGCGAGCAGCCACCACACCCGGTCGAACCGCGGCACGTCGCCGAGAGAGCTCGACTCCGTGCACCCGAGCTCATTGATCGGTGGGCATCCTTCCGCGCCGACCGGACCGTACGGGTCGCACCCTGGCGGGACGGTGCTGACGTCGTAGTCGCGCGTCACCGTCTCCTGCGTCGTGCGCAGAGCCGTCGCCCCCAGCCCGAACGCCAGGAGGGTGCCGATCGTCAGCGCGGCGATGATGAGGTACGTGCTCGCGACCGAGAAGAGCGAGCGGGCGACGATGGCACTCAGCCCGACGCCGATCGCCGCGACGATACCCACCTCGATCACCAGAATCGCCAACGAGCTGATGATCACGAGGGGGTTCAACTCGCCGGCGAACGTCGCCACGAGCAAGAAGGGCAGCGCGACCACCAGGAACGCCAGGCCTGAGATCCAGGCTGCGAGGAATTTGCCGACGACGATCTCGGTGGTGGTCGCAAGAGTGACCTGCACGGGCGCGAGGGTGGCGGCATCCCGATCGCCGTTGACGGCGCTGCCGCTCAGCGTCGGCGACACCAGCAGGACGAGCAGCAGCACCAGCATGATGACGATCGAGAAGAACCACTCGTTGCCGCCCGTCCACAGCGCGAACGACGCGAACGAAAGCACGAGCAGACCGATCAGGATGACGGCGAAGACGCCGAGCAGGACGTACCACGCGACGGATCTCGCGCGCTGGCGCAGCTCGATCCCGATGATCGTGCGAAGGCGGTGAAGGTTCATGCGACGCTCCCGTCGCCGGGACGGTTCGCGGGCGGCGACGTAGGTCGCGGTGGGACCTCGGACGACGGGGGCGCCGGCTCCGGTGGCGACGTCATCCCTGGTGGCACATCGGAAGACGGGGGCAGCGGCTG
Organism: Microbacterium sp. Leaf151; assembly: GCF_001424225.1. Taxonomy (GTDB): domain Bacteria; phylum Actinomycetota; class Actinomycetes; order Actinomycetales; family Microbacteriaceae; genus Microbacterium. The sequence continues at coordinate 702,392 of NZ_LMOR01000004.1, forward strand.
CGTGGCAGCCCCGGGCGACGCCGGGCCCGCCGGCGTCGACCCCAGGTCGAGGAAGGCGTGCTCGAGGTCACCGACCGCGGGGGCGAACTCGACGACGGGGAGCCCCGCGCTGATCAGCGCCCGGAGCCCGGCAACCGCACCGGCCTCGTCGGAGAACGGCACGAGGACGTCGCGCCGGTCGATACGCACCTCATCGCCCGTGCGCCCGAGCGCGGCCGCGACGTCGAGACGCACCGCATCCGTCGGTCGGGAGACATCGACGGGCGCCCGTACGCGCCATGCCCGCACGCGGCGGGCCGCTGCAGCGACGCGGTCGCCACCCACCGTGCGTCCGTCGACGAGGAAGACCGCGTCGTCGACGACCTCCTCGAGTTCCGAGAGCACATGGCTGGAGATGAGGATGGTGCGCCCCTCGGCGGCGAGACGTCTCAGCAGCACGCGCAGGGCGATGCGCGCCTGAGGATCGAGACCCGACGCCGGCTCGTCGAGAAGCAGTACGCGGGGGTCGTGGACGAGCGCTCGCGCGAGGGCGAGGCGCTGCTTCTGCCCGCGGGACAGCACGCGGGCCGGCGACCCGGCAATCGCGCTCAGGTCGACGAGCGCGAGCAGCTCGTCGGCGCGCGCACGCGCCGCATCGCGCGAGAGATCGTAGAGCTGCGCGGTGGCCACGAGCACCTCGCGCGCGGTGAGACTGGGCCAGGCGCCGAGGGAGTCCGGCATCCATCCGAGGAGCCGCCTCACCCCGGCCGGGTCGGCCACGGGATCGACGCCGCCGAGACTCATGCGCCCCGCGTCGGGCTGCAGCAGCGAGGCGAGCATGAGCATGAGCGTCGTCTTGCCCGAGCCGTTCGGGCCGACCAGCCCCGTCACCCGTCCGGGTGCCGCGGTGAAGGTGACCTCGCGCACGGCGTGGACCGCGCCGAACGACCGTTTGACTCCCGCGACATCGATACCGGCATCCATGCGCCCCACCCTAGAGGGGGCCTCCGACACGGCATCCGGCCCCGCCCCGGTCGGCAATGCGGGATCCGCAGGCGGTTCCGCGGCTCGATCACCTATCGGTCGGCGCTGACGCCCGCGCGTGTCGGCGGTCGTCGACGCGCGACGACATCCTCGTCCGAGAGACGCGCGACGACATCCTCGTCCGAGAGCCGACGCCGGGCGTACGCGGCGGCCGGCCGTAGGCGATCGAGGTCGGAGCGGGCGCCGGATCTCAGGATGCCGCGAGCGCCCGCCCCAGCGCATCGCCCGACGTCCACGCCGTGCGCACGGCCGCACTCTCGCCCCACGCGTCCCCGCACGCGGACAGCCCGGGCGAGCGGAAGAAGGGTCGCCCCGTCGCCTGCGCGGGCCGCGCGAATGTCCAGCGATGCGCGTGCGTGCTGATGGGATCAGCGTCGATTCGCAGCAGGCGACGGGTCGCTGCCAGCACCGGCGCGATCGCGTCATCCGGGTCGTCGAGGTGCCGTCGCGCGTGATCGGCCGTGGTGTGCACGACGAGCACGGGGGCGCCGTCGCCGCGGCGGTCGCCGTCGTCGGCGATGAACGACACGTCGGCGTCGCCGTCGGCGAAGGCGCCGTGCAGGTCGGCATCCCACTGCCGCTCGTCCCACCGCAGCACGACCGCGATGACCGGCTCCCACTCCTGCGGACCGCCGGGGACCTCGCCGGTGAGGCGGGCGGCCTGCGGGGCGGGCATCGCGAGCACGACCTCGCCTGCCTCCTCACCGTCGATCCGGTACGGTCTCACCTGCTCGACGGTCCGCTCGGATTCGACGTCGAGACCTTCGGCAAGATCCAGGGCGAGCGTACGCAGACCGAGGGGGGCCGCCCATCGCATCGGTCCGGGTTTGGGCGTCCGCCCGCCTTCGGCGTCGATCACCTGGAACGTGTCCGTCCAGGGGCGGGCGAGCTCCCGCTCCTCCCAGTCGGCGACGACATGTCCGAAGTCCGCGGCCTCGCCCACCACGAAATACGACGCCCCGAGGTCGACCGGCCGGCCGTCGATCGTGCGGCTCGACAGGCGACCGCCTACACGCCGACCGCGATCGAGCACCCGCACCGAGCGCCCGGCATCCTGCACCGCCCGCGCGCACGCGAGTCCCGAGATTCCCCCGCCGACCACCGTCACGTCCACCGTCATGGGGTCATCTTCGCGGCTCCGCGGTCGCCGTCCACCGGGCTTGCGCGCACGCCGGCTCGCCCTCCGGCCGCGCCCGAGCTGAACTCCACAAAAGGGTGCGGCCCGCGACTGCTACCGAGATGCGCCGCGCTCTCCTCACCGATCTCCGGAGTCAGGCTCGGCCTCCCCCGCGCGTGACGCCGCCCGCCGGGAGGCGCGGAACGTCACCGCGTCGACCCGAAGAACTCGACCCCCAGGTCGGGATGATCCACGAACACCCCGTCGAGCCCGGCCTCGCGCAGCACCGCCCACTCGCGCCGCCAGTCGCCGAACGCCGCCTCGCCGCCCGGCCCCCGATGCGTCGGCAGCAGGAACGCGTTCTCGGGTCGGCACGTCCACGTGAACACCCGCAGGCCCCTCTCCTGCGCCGCGCGGACGAAAGGCGCCGGGCTGCGCACCGCCCCCCGCTCGTCGGGCGCGAGCACGAGTCGCTTGTCGGGGCTGATCCCGTCGACCTCCGCGGCGAGCGCGTCGAGTCCGGAGGGCGTGAGCATCGAGGCGTACGTCGCCGCTCCCGCGCCATCGCGCTCGCGCAGGTCCCACGGCGTCCCCTCGCTGTCGACGAGTTGCACGAGGGGGATCCGGATGCCGCGATCCCGCAGCCGCGCGAGAACCAGCGGCTCGAACGACTCGATGACGAGCGCGTCCGCGGCATCCGCCCATCCGGCCGCGCGGAGCTCCGCATCGACGAGCTCGGCCATGTCGAACCCGAGCCGGGCGAAGGATGCCGCGTGCTTGACCTCGAGGACGACCCCCGCACCGCCCGCGCGTGCCAGGTCGAGCACCTCGCGCAGCCGGAGGACGGGCTGGGTGTCGTCGTGAGCAGCGCTGTCCGGCCGGAGCGCGGGGATGCGCTCGCGGCATCGGAGCGTCCGCAGTTCATCCCAGGTGAAATCCTCGGTGAACCATCCGGTCAGAAGCTCGCCGTCGACGACTTTCGACGTGCGCCGGTCGGCTAACTCGGGTCGTGTGGCGACATCGGTGGTCGACCCGATCTCGTTCTCGTGCCGGACGACGAGGACGCCGTCACGCGAGGGGACGACGTCGGGCTCGACGGCATCCACCCCCGCCGAGATCGCGAGCTGGTAGGAGCTTCGCGAGTGCTCCGGCAGATATCCCGGGGCGCCGCGATGACCGATGACGAGGGGCACGCGGGAAGCGTACGAGTCCCAGGTGAACGACGGTATCGCTCATAGCAGAATCCCAGTCGCCCCCACGAATCGAACACGCTCCTCAGCTAGTGTTGTCTGACAGCACGGTGCTGTGATCACCATCTTTGGAGTGTGAGTTCCCGTGGCCCTCAACAACCCGGCATTCAACAACCCGGCGTTCCAGGACCCTCGAGCCGGTGGCGTCAACACGCGCTACAGCCCGCCGCCGGCCGTCGATCCCGCCGCCGCCGCGTCGATCGAAGGCGCGTACGCGGCTCCGTCCGCGAGCGCCGTCGACACCGGCCGCATGACGGTCGAAGACACCGTCATGAAGACGCTCGCCCTGTTCGGCATCCTCGTCGTGACCGCCGTCGTCGGCTGGATCTGGTCGATGGCCGGCGTCAGCGCCGCCAACCCGAACCCGAGCGCCGCCCCGATGATCGTCGGTGGCCTCGTCGGTTTCGTGCTGGCGATGGTCGCGACGTTCAAGAAGAAGCCTTCCGTCCCCGTCTTCATCGCCTACGCGGCCTTCGAGGGTCTGTTCGTGGGCGGCATCTCGGCGTTCTTCGAGTTCATCTTCCCCGGCATCGTCCTGCAGGCGACGCTCGGAACCCTCTCTGTCGTCGGCGTGACCCTCGCCCTGTTCGCGAGCGGCAAGATCCGCGCGTCGAAGCGGGCCACCAAGATCTTCATGATCGCGATGGTCGGCTACCTCGTCTTCAGCCTGGTCAACCTGGGCCTCATGCTGTTCAACGTTCCGATCGCCGGTGGCGCCTTCGGTCTGCTGAGCGAGGTCAAGATCCTCGGCATCCCGCTCGGTGTGGTCGTCGGCGTGTTCGTGGTCATCATGGCCGCCTACTCGCTCGTGCTCGACTTCGACCAGATCCAGCGCGGCGTGCGCAACGGCGCCGCCCGCGTCTACGGCTGGGTCGGCGCGTTCGGCATCATGGTCACCGTCGTGTGGCTGTACGTCGAGATCCTCCGCCTCATCGCGATCGTGCGCGGCAACAACTGACGCACTGATGCGCACGCAGGGCCGTCCCGTTTCGGGGCGGCCCTTCGTTGTCGCCACGGTGCCGCCGCGGCTCCCGTGTGCCCGCCTCCGCGCCTCCGCGCCTCCTCGCCTCCTCGCCTCCTCGCCTCCTCGAAAGGAGTTGAGCGTCCACAACACTCCGCACTTCCCCGCACGCAGCGGCGTGTCCTGGACACTCAACAGCGCACACCGCGCCCCCGTACGACGGCGCGTCCTGGGCACCCACCCCCGGGAACCCCCGCCCCGCCCACCGCAAGGGGTGCGCGACACCAGACGCCACGGCGCTAGCCTCGCGACATGAGCCCCGCGAAGACTCCCCCCGAGATCCTCGACGTCGACGGCCACGAGGTGCGCGTCACCAGCCCCGACCGCGTCGTCTTCCCCGAGCCGGGCCTGACCAAGCTCGACCTCGTGCGGTACTACCTCTCCGTCGCCGAGGGGGCTCTGCGCGGGGCGGGCGGGCGGCCCATGGTCCTGAAGCGCTTCTCCAAGGGACTCGATCAGGAGCCGTTCTTCCAAAAGCGCGTCCCCGACAATCACCCCGCGTTCATCGATACCGCGACCCTGCGCTACGCCTCCGGCACCTCCGCCGAAGAGGCGGTGATCCGGGATGCCGCGGGCCTGGCCTGGGTCGTCAACCTCGGCTGCCTCGACCTCAACCCGCACCCCGTGCGCGCCGAAGACCTCGACCACCCCGACGAGTTGCGGGTCGACCTCGATCCGATGCCCGGCGTCGATTGGGCGCAGATCGTCGATGTCGCGTTCATCGCGCGGGAGGTGCTCGAGGACCACGGCCTGGTCGGCTGGCCGAAGACCTCCGGGTCTCGCGGGCTTCACATCCTGGTGCGTATCCGCCCCGAATGGGACTACACCGACGTGCGCCTGGCGGCCGAGACCCTCGCCCGCGAGGTCGAGAACCGCGCGCCGGGACTCGCGACGGCCCGGTGGTGGAAGGAGGAGCGCGGCGAGAGCGTCTTCGTCGACTTCAACCAGAACGCCAAGGACCGCACCGTCGCCTCGGCCTACTCGATCCGTCCGCTCCCCGATGCCCGCGTGTCGACACCGCTCTCGTGGGACGAAGTGCGCGACCGTCGCCCCGAGGAGTTCACCGTACTCACCGTGCCCGAGCGCTTCCGCCGCATCGGCGACCCGCACGCCGGCATCGACGACGCCGCCGGCTCCCTCGACGCCCTCATCGCCCTCTCGAAGGAGCTCGGACCCGCCGAGAAGCCTCCGCGCGGCTCCGACGGATCCGGTCGCCGCACCTCGACCATGCCCCTCATCGAGGTCGCGCGCACCAAGACCAAGCCCGAGGCCCTCGACGCTCTCGAGACGTGGAAGCAACGGCATCCGGATGCCACCGCCGCCCTGCACCCGGCCGACGTGCTCGTCGACGGCATGCGCGGCTCGAGTTCGCTCTGGTACCGCGTGCGCGTGAACCTGCAGCACGTCCCGGATGCCGAACGCCCACCGCAGGAAGATCTGATCGCTGACTACGACCCCTGGGCGGGCCGCTCCGGTTCCTGACCCGGAGAGAGGGAGCCGACGAGGTGGGCGATGCCGTACCGGTACGCATCGTCGAGGTCGCCTCCGAGACGGAAGGCGCCGGCGAGCTCCATCGTGACGAACCCCGTCGCCCACGCCGTGAGCAATCGTGCCGCGTCGAGGGCGTGCTCCTCGCCGACCGCCGCTGCGGTGGCGCGGAGCACCGGCTCGCTCGTCGCGGSGAGCCGATCGGCATCCACCGCCGCCGTGAAGAGCATCCGGAACGCCTCGGGACGCTCGCGGCCGAACCGCCGAAAGACCAGCAGGAGGTCGTCGAGTCGGTCGGATGCCGCCCCGAGCCGCCGAGCGAGGTCGTCTGCCGCGGCCGCACCCACGAGCCGCAGCAGCGCGTCGCGATCGCGCACGCGCTTGTAGAGCGAGGGCGCCTTGACCCCCACCGCCTGGGCGACAGCCTGCATCGTCACGGCGGGAGCGCCCCCCGTCTCGAGCAGACGAGCGGCGGCGTCGACGATCTCGTCGAGCGAGGTCCTCTCCGGAGTCGGCACGATCATTCCTCCATGGCTACATTTCTAAGCTATCATGGCTATAGTCCGTAGCCATCAGCACGAGAGGTCCGTCATGAGACTCAACCCCACTCTCCACCGCATCGGCAACGACATCGTCGCCGCCTACCTCATCGTCACCTCCGACGGCATCACCCTGGTCGACGCCGGCCTCCCGGGCATGTACGCCGACCTCGCACAGGAACTGGATGCCATCGGCCGACCGCTCGCTGACATCCGGGGCGTGATCCTGACCCACGGCGACAGCGACCACATCGGCTTCGCCGAGCGCCTCCGGCGAGAGCGCGGCATCCCCGTCTTCGTGCACGCCGCCGACGCCGGCCGGGCGCAGGGCGGCGACAAACCGAAGACGGCGATGGGGCCGATGCGTATCGGTCCGCTGCTGAGCTTCGCGGCCTACGGCGTCCGCAAGGGAATGCGTCCGCAATGGCTGACCGAGGTCCGCGAGGTCACCGACGGCGACACTCTCGACCTTCCCGGGCACCCGCGCGTGATCGGCATGCCCGGGCACTCCCCCGGGAGCATCGCGGTGCATTCGCCCATCTCACGCGCCGTGTTCGTCGGCGACGCCCTGACGACGCGCCACGTGTTGACCGGCCGCACGGGCCCGGGCCCCGCACCGTTCACCGATGACCCCGCCGAAGCGCTGGTGTCACTGTCTCGCATGGCGCATCTGGATGCCGACTTGGTCCTCCCCGGGCACGGTCCGGCGTTTCACGGCTCACCGGCCGCCGCGGTCGACGCCGTGCGGGCCGCCGCGCGCTGACAGCGCACCCTGGTCTCAGCGGCGACGGGGTCGAGACAGGGCCTCGCCGGCGGCCGCGGCGAGGGCCCGCATCGTTCGGGCGGGGCTCGTGACCGTCGCCGCGCCGACGGCCTCGGCCGAAAGGCGCTCGCGCATGTCGGGGTCGGTGAGGATCTCGACCAGTGCGGCGGCGAGCGCGTCTTCGTCTCCGTCGGGAACCAGGATGCCACCGCCTCGGGCGAGCATGTCGCGCGGGCCGTAGCGGATGTCCCACGCGACGACCGGCGTGCCGTGCGCGAGGGCCTCGGCCATCGCCAGACCCTGCCCCTCGAACGCCGAGGTGGTGAGGTAGACCGCCGCACCGCCGAGGACATCGCCCGGGGCGGTCGTGAGGCCCGGGAGCGACACCGCTTCGCTCAGATCGAGCTCGTCGATCAGCGTTTCGAGCTCGGCGCGCTGGGCACCCTCCCCCCAGAGCTCGAGCCGTGCCTCGGGAACGTCGGCTAGGACGCGGCCGAACGCACGGACGGCCTGGGCGAGTCGTTTGCCGGGTGCGAGACGCCCCAGCACCACCACACGGCCCGGGTCGCGATCTGCTGCGGGTTGCGTCGTGGCGGGTGCACCGACGGCGTGCGGGACGACGAGATCGTTCGCCGCGGTTCCGAAACGTTCGCGCACATCGTCGCGCTGGTGGGCGGTCGGCCAGAGCACCGCGTCGAAGCGAGAGGCGATCTCGAACCACCTCGACCACAGGCTGTTGAGGGGGGAATCGGCCCGGTAGGGCGGTTCGAGGTGGATCGTGTGCACGGTGTGCAGGATGCGCACGTCGTCTTCACCCCACCCGACGAGGAGCTCGCCGAGCTGCCGCGATTCGCAGATCAGCACGACCGGGCGGGCGTTCTCGGCGCGGAGATCCGACGCGATGCGCGACAGCCACGCACGATACAGCGCCCCGAAGCCGTCGACCACGCCCACGGTCTCGCCCGTGGTGTCGCGGATGACGATCGGTGCACGCGTGAGATGCCAGTCGGGATCGACGACGACGGGAAGCGAGACCGCCCCGCCCGCGACGTCGCGGTACTCCAGCGACGGATCCGCATGACCGTCATGGGCCGCTTCCCGCAGCCAGTCGGCCGCTCCCCCCGCGGACGCGACGGCCTCGTCGAACAGGTTGCGGAAGATCTCGGATGCCGTTGCGGCCCCCCGCTCGACGAAGGTCGCCCGGTGCGCGGCGTGAGCGGCGACGGCTCCCGGGTCGACCGTGAGGAGCAGGGGCTGCGTGCCCGCCTCGGCCATCTGTCGCGCGCGCGCGAGCGCGGAGATCGTGTACCCACCGTCGAGGTCGGGGATGAGCCGGCTCGAGAGGATGAGATACCAGGCGTCGGGGAACTCAGCGTCGCTCACGCCCCCATCCTCTCTCACACGCCCCCGCTCCCTCGCTCACTCCGCGAACGAGCTCCGCCTCGGTTCGGGGCGCATATCGCCGTCCGGGGCGCGTCTCGCCCGCCCCAGAGCGCCGATCCCGCCCCAAACCCGCCGACCGCCCTCAGCGCAACGACAGAGCGCCAATGACACCGGACGGCGAAGGGGCATCGCCTCCGGGACGATCGGGGTAGGGCCCCGCTCCCGACCCCATACCTCTGGCCCGGCAGGCGGAGCGTGCACGCCGCCGCGGACGCGAGGCGAAGTAACACGCCCTCCTGAGTCGATCGGGGTAGGGGCCCCGCTCTCGACCCCATACCTCTCGCCGGGCAGGCGGAGCGTGCACGCCGCCGCGGACGCGAGGCGCAGTGACACGCCCTCCTGAGTCGATCGGGGTAGGGGCCCCGCTCTCGACTCAGGAGGGCGTGTCACGTAGCCGGGAGTCAGCAGCGACGTACGACGCGACCGACAGCCCGGCTCACTCCCATTCGATCGTCCCCGGCGGCTTCGACGTCACGTCGAGCACCACGCGGTTGACGTCGCGCACCTCGTTGGTGATGCGGTTCGAGATCTTCGACAGCACGTCGTAGGGCAGGCGCGTCCAGTCGGCGGTCATCGCGTCTTCGCTCGAGACGGGGCGCAGCACGATGGGGTGGCCGTAGGTGCGGCCGTCGCCCTGGACGCCTACGGAGCGCACGTCGGCGAGCAGCACGACGGGGCACTGCCAGATCTCGTTGTCGAGGCCGGCCTTGGTCAACTCGGCGCGGGCGATGGCGTCGGCCTCACGCAGGATCTCGAGGCGGTCAGCGGTGACCTCGCCCACGATGCGGATGCCAAGGCCGGGCCCCGGAAAGGGCTGGCGACCGACGATCCCTTCGGGCAGGCCGAGCTCGCGGCCGATGGCGCGCACCTCGTCTTTGAAGAGGGTGCGCAGCGGCTCGACGAGCTCGAACTGCAGGTCTTCGGGCAGGCCGCCCACGTTGTGGTGGCTCTTGATGTTGGCGGTGCCGGCGCCGCCGCCGGACTCCACGACGTCGGGGTACAGGGTGCCCTGCACGAGGAAGCGCACCTGCTCTCCCTCGGCCTCGGCTTCGGCGACGAGGTCGGCCTGCACCTTCTCGAACGCGCGGATGAACTCGCGGCCGATGATCTTGCGCTTCTGCTCGGGGTCGCTCACACCGGCGAGGGCGTCCAGGAACGTCTCGCGCGCGTCGACGGTGATGAGCTTCACACCGGTGGACGCGACGTAGTCGTTCTCGACCTGCTCGCGTTCGCCCTGGCGGAGGAGCCCATGATCGACGAAGACGGCGATCAGCTGGTCGCCGACGGCCTCGTGGACGAGAGCGGTCGAGACGGCGGAGTCGACACCGCCCGACAGTGCCGAGATGACACGGCTGGTGCCGACCTGCTGGCGGATGCGCTCGACCTGCTCGGCGATGACGTTGCCGCTGTTCCAGTCGGCGGGGAGGCCCGCGGCCTTGTGCAGGAAGTTCTCGATCACGTGCTGACCGTGGTCGGAGTGCTTCACTTCGGGATGCCACTGCACGCCGTACAGGCGGCGTGCGTCACTCGCGAAGGCGGCGACGGGCGTGTGCGCGGTGCGCGCGAGGACCTCGAAACCGTCGGGGGCGCGCGATACCTGGTCACCGTGGCTCATCCACACGTTCTGATCGACCGGCTGACCCTGCAGCAGCGTGCCCTCGGTCACGATCGTGGCGTCGGTGGCGCCGTACTCGCGCAGGCCGGTGTTCGCGACCTCGCCGCCGAGCGCCTTCGCCATGACCTGGAAGCCGTAGCAGATGCCCAGGGTCGGCACGTCGAGATCGAACACGCCGCTGTCGAGGCTGGGAGCGCCGTCTTCGTACACCGACGACGGGCCGCCCGAAAGGATGATGCCGACGGGGTTCTTCGCCGCGATCTCGTCCGCCGTGGCGGTGTGGGGCACGATCTCGCTGTACACGCCGGCTTCGCGCACTCGGCGGGCGATGAGCTGCGCGTACTGGGCGCCGAAGTCGACGACGAGGACGGGGCGCTGGGACGTTTCGGTCTGTTCGGTCACCGGTTGCCTTCCGGGGTGGGAACGGGAGCGCTGGCCTGGGCGGCTTCGCGCTCGGCGAGGTAGGCGCGCACGCTCCGGGCGGTGCGCACCTCGAGGATGAAGGAGAGGAAGGGCACCACGCCGCCGAGGGCGAGGAACACGAAGCGGCGGAACGGCCACCGCATGAGGCTCCACACGCGGAAGCACGAGAAGAGGTAGACCACGTAGAACCAGCCGTGCGCGACGAGGATCGCGAGAGAGACGTTGACGCCGTCTCCGGTCGACAGGATCTCGCAGCCGCTGCCGCCGGGCACGAAGAGCGAGAACCACTGGCAGTCGGGACCGGGCACGGCATCCGCGAACCACAGGAAGCCACCGGAACCACCGAGGAACAGCTCCACGTGAATGGGCGTGTACTTCAGGATCATCTCGGCGACCAGCAGCAGCAGGCCGACACCGGTGATGATCGAGCAGATCTGGTAGAACTTCAGGGCTCCGCGGATCGCCGGGAACGAGGCGAGCTTGGGGGCGCGGGGCATGGATGCCAGTCTACTCGCGAGACGCTGGGGGCCCCGCCGCGAGAGCTTCGGCCTGCTCGTCTTCGAGGTCCTCGACCTCTTTCTCCCACGCGTCGCGAGCGAGGCGATACCAGAGGTAGAGCGCGAAACCGGCGAAGACGGCCCACTCGGCGGCGTAGAAGATGTTCAACCAGTTGACCCGCGAGCGCTCATCGGGGGCCGGCGAGGAGATGTCGACGAGCGGACCGATGGCGGTCTGCGACGCGATGTACTGCCGGTAGACGCTCACGTCGGTGATGTCGTGCCACCGGCCGAGCAGCATGGCAGGCGACATGCGCGTGAGGGTGTACGGGTCGGCGCCCGACGGCGGCAGGGACGGCCCCTCGTCGGAGATCAGGCGTCCCGTGACGTCGATCTCAGCCGCCGGATCGGCCGCGACCTGTTGCTCGAGTTCGGCGGCGGCGGCGTTCGCCTGGTCGAGGCTCGGGGTCCAGCCGGTCGCGACGGCGACCGACGTGCGCTCCGCGGCGCCGGTGACGCGGAGCTGACCGGTGACCCAGTACCCCTCGGTGTCGTCGTTGAAGCGCGAGGAGACGACGATGAAGTCGGATGCCACCCACGTGCCCGTCACCGTGACCCGCTGACCCACGAGGGGTTCGGGCAGGTAGTCGCCCGGCTTCACGACGTCGGCGAGGGGACGGACGACCTCGGTCATGCCCGGCTCCGGCGGCGAGGTGTCGACCGCGCGGCCCAGCTGCCACTGCCCCAGCCACGCGAGCACGCCCGCCACGATCAGCGAGAACGCCAGCAGCGCGATCCAGCGGGGCCGCAGCATCACCTCCCGCAGGGTGGGCGGGAAGATCTGCGGCGGCGCCGGGTCGGTCGCGGGGGCGGAGGTCATGCGGTGCCGGTCAGTGACCGTAGGGGGCGACGACGACCTCGACGCGCTGGAACTCCTTGAGGTCGGAGTAGCCGGTGGTGGCCATCGACTTCTTCAGAGCCCCGATGAGGTTGGCGGTGCCGTCGGCGACGGGCGCCGGGCCGTAGAGGATCTGCTCGAGTGGGCCGACGCGGTCGACGGCGACCCGACGGCCGCGCGGCAGCTTCGCGTGGTGCGCCTCGGGGCCCCAGTGGAAGCCGCGTCCGGGCGCGTCGGTCGCCCGAGCCAGTGCGACGCCGAGCATGACGGCATCCGCTCCCATGGCGAGGGCTTTCACGATGTCGCCCGAGGTGCCCACGCCACCGTCGGCGATGACGTGCACGTAGCGGCCGCCCGACTCGTCGAGGTAATCACGGCGCGCGCCGGCGACGTCGGCGACGGCCGTGGCCATCGGCGCGTGCAGTCCGAGGGTGGCGCGCGTGGTGGAGGCCGCTCCCCCGCCGAAGCCGACGAGCACGCCGGCGGCTCCCGTGCGCATGAGGTGCAGGGCTGCCGTGTACGTGGCGGCGCCGCCGACGATGACGGGCACATCGAGGTCGTAGATGAACTTCTTCAGGTTCAGCGGCTCGGCGACCTTCGAGACGTGCTCTGCCGACACCGTGGTGCCACGGATGACGAAGAGGTCGACGCCGGCGGCGACGACGGTCTCGTAGAGGTCGTGCGTGCGCTGCGGGGTCAGGGCTCCGGCGACGGGGACGCCCGCGTCGCGCACCTCGGCGAGGCGGTCGCGCACGAGTTCGGGCTTGATGGGCTCGGAGTAGAGCTGCTGCATGCGGCGGGTCGCGTCGGCCTCGGGGAGCGTCGCGATCTCGGCGAGGAGCGGCTCGGGGTCGTCGTAGCGCGTCCACAGGCCCTCGAGGTCGAGCACACCGAGGCCGCCGAGGCGCCCGAGCTCGATCGCGGTGCGGGGGCTGACGACGGAGTCCATCGGGGCGCCGAGCACGGGGATCTCGAACGAGAAGGCGTCGATGGTCCACGCGGTCGATACGTCTTCGGGATTACGCGTGCGCCGCGACGGCACGACGGCGATGTCGTCGAAGGTGTAGGCGCGGCGGGCGCGCTTGGCGCGGCCGAGGTCGATCTCCATGGTCACCCGCTCAGCCTACCCGCGCCCTCCGACATCGCCGTCGGCGGGGGCGGACGGTGCCTCCGCCGGGTCGTTGCCACCGCGCAGCATCCGCGTGACCAGACCGTCGAAGGCGAAGAGCAGGAACGCGATCGATCCGAGGAGAGGGCTGACGGCGACGACCACCGCACTGATGAGGACCGCGCTGAGACCCGCGCGCCCGATCCGACGGGCGTCCGAGCGGGTGAGGTCGGGAATCGACCCCGAGCGGACCGCCCACACCCACTGCACCCACCCGAGCAGGATCGCGAGGAAGAAGTTCACCGGCAACAGCACCCGCCCGAGCAACAGCTCGTCGTACGTGGTGTTGAGAGAGGAGGTGAAGGGCACCAGCACAACGAACAGCAGACGCAAGCCGTTGATCCACATGCCGAGGGCGTCGATGCGCGCGATGTATTCGAACTGCCGCACGTGCGTCATCCACATGAGGCACAGGATCAGGAAGCTGACGACGAACGAGAACACCGGATGCGCCAACTCGACGAGCGCCGCGGCGAGCGCAGCATCAGAGCCCACGGTCCCCAGCGACTGATCGGTGAGACCGAGCACGAGCAGCGTCGCCGCGATCGCGAAGACCCCGTCGGTGAACGCCTCTGTACGCCGCGCCGACACCAATGCGTCGGGGTGGCTCCTCCGCCGGATCATGCGCTCAGCGTAGCCGTCGGACGGCGACGACGAAGGGCCGGACGGTCGCCCGTCCGGCCCTTCGGAAGAGCGTTCACTTCTTGTAGTTGGGCGCCTCGACGACGATCTGCACGTCGTGGGGGTGCGACTCCTTGAGGCCCGCCGAGGTGATGCGCACGAAACGGCCCTTGCTCTTGAGCTCTTCGACGGTGCGGGCGCCCACGTAGAACATCGACTGACGCAGGCCACCGATGAGCTGGTAGGCGACGGCGGCGACCGGGCCGCGGTAAGGCACCTGACCCTCGATCCCCTCGGGGATCAGCTTGTCGTCGCTGGGCACGTCGGCCTGGAAGTAGCGATCCTTCGAGTAGGACGTCTTCTTGCCGCGCGTCTGGAGGGCCCCGAGCGAACCCATGCCGCGGTACTGCTTGAACTGCTTTCCGCCCTGGAAGACGATCTCGCCCGGCGACTCGTCGGTGCCGGCGAGGAGTGAACCGAGCATGACGGTGTCGGCGCCGGCGACGAGCGCCTTGGCGATGTCTCCCGAGTACTGCAACCCGCCGTCGGCGATCACGGGGACGCCCGCGGGGATCGCGGCCTGCGCGGCCTCGTAGATCGCGGTGACCTGGGGCACGCCGACGCCGGCGACGACGCGGGTGGTGCAGATGGAGCCCGGTCCGACGCCGACCTTGACGGCATCCACTCCCGCGTCGATGAGGGCCTGGGCGCCCTCGCGGGTGGCGACGTTGCCGCCGATGACGTCGATGTGCGCGAACGAGGCGTCGGCCTTCAGGCGCGTGACGATGTCGATGACGCCCGCCGACTGCCCGTTGGCGGTGTCGACGACGAGCACGTCGACGCCCGCGTCGCGCAGGGCCTCGGCGCGCTGCCACGCATCACCGAAGAAACCGATCGCCGCGCCCACGCGGAGCCGGCCCTGATCGTCCTTCGTGGCGAGGGGGTACTTCTCGCTCTTGTCGAAGTCCTTGATGGTGATGAGACCGGCGAGCTTGCCGTCGTCGTCGACGAGCGGGAGTTTCTCGACGCGGTGCTTGGCGAAGGTCGCGATGACGTCGTTGGCGTGGATGCCGACGTGCCCCGTGATCAAGCCGTCCTTGGTCATCACGTCTTTGACGAGAGTGGTCTGACGCTCGAAGCCCGAGACGAACCGCATGTCGCGGTTGGTGATGATGCCCACCAGCACGCCGTCGGGGTCGATGACGGGAAGACCCGAGATGCGGTACTGCGCGCACATGGCGTCGACCTCGGCCACCGTGGCATCCGGGGTCGTCGTGATGGGGTTGGAGACCATACCGGACTCGCTGCGCTTGACCTGATCGACGATGCCCGCCTGATCTTCGATCGAGAGGTTGCGGTGCACGATGCCGATCCCACCCTGGCGCGCGATCGCGATCGCCATGCGGGCCTCGGTCACGGTGTCCATGGCGCTGGAGAGCAGGGGTGTCGCCACGGTGATGCGACGCGTGAGCCGCGAGGACGTGTCGGCCTCGCTGGGGATGACGTCGGTGTGCCCCGGCAGGAGCAGGACGTCGTCGTAGGTCAGTCCGATGAAACCGAAGGGGTCGTGCTGCTCCATGGATCCTCCTGCGCACGCGGCGCCTGTTGAAAAGGGACGTCGTCGGCCGGGGCGCGCATTGCGCGCTCCGCCTGCGATTCTAAGCGTCGGGGAGCCATGAATTGTTCCCGCAACGGCTGGCCACGATGCGCATGCACGATGACACGGTTCGCTAACGACCCGGCTGGCGAAACACCCTGGACACATTACGCTCGTAGCGTCGACCGTCGAAGCTGACGGGACGACTTCGTCAGCGCTGCCGAACTGGAGATTCCGTGGGTCACCCCTCCCCCACCGCGATACGATCGCGAACTTTGTCCCGCATGGCTGTGATCGTGTCGCTCTTCGCGAGCGCGGTCGCCATCCTGAGCCTGTTCTTCGCGACACCCGCGATGGCGCAGGCCACGCAGGCGCCCACCCCCGCCGCTTCGGCGGGCACCGGTGACGTCTCGACCCAATACTCGATCGGCGGCATCATCCGCGCGGGCGAGGATCCGGTCGAGGGCGTCGAGGTGCTCGTCTCCGGTACGGGGTTCTCCGAGACCGGGACGACGGGCGCCGATGGGCGCTGGTCGGTCGCCGTCCCCGGACCGGGCGCGTACACGGCCGAGCTGCAGGTGGACACGCTGCCCGAAGGCGTCGCCCCGCGCGATCCCGACAACGTCACCCGCGATGTCACGATCGGCACGACCAACACGGTCAACGTGCTGTTCCCGACGGGCGAGGGGACGGCGGCCAGCGGAACCATCTGGGACACGCTGTTCTCACGCTTCTTCTACGGCCTCAACTTCGGTCTGCTGCTGGCGCTGGCCGCGATCGGCATCTCGCTGATCTTCGGGACGACCGGCGTGAACAACTTCGCCCACGGCGAGATGCTCACGTTCGGCGCGATCATCTTCTACATCTTCACGGCGATGGGCTGGAACCTGCTGCTGGCGATCCTGCTGACGGTGGTGCTGTCGGCCGCGCTCGGATGGACCCAGGATGCCGTGCTGTTCAAACCTCTGCGAAAACGCGGGGTGGGCTTGGTCCAAGTGCTGATCGTCACGATCGGCCTGTCGATCGTGCTGCGCTACCTGTACCTGTACTTCTTCGACGGCGGGACGCGCAACATCGCGACCGGCATCACCGACAACGTCACCATCGGGCCCGTCACGGTGACGCTCACCTCGATCATCAGCATGGGCATCAGCATCGTGATGCTCGGCCTCGTGGGGTACTTCCTCACCCGCACGCGCATCGGCAAGGCGACGCGCGCGGTCAGCGACAACGCCTCGCTCGCCGCCGCGTCCGGCATCAACGTCGACCGGGTGATCCGTATCGTCTGGGTGCTCGCCGGTGCCCTCACGGGCCTCTCGGGCGTTCTCTACGGCCTCTACCGCGGCGTCACGTGGGACATGGGCTTCGCCATCCTTCTGCTGCTGTTCGCCGCGGTCACGCTGGGTGGACTCGGGAGCGCGTTCGGCGCACTCGTGGGTTCGCTCATCATCGGCATCATCACGGAGCTGTCGACCATCGTCATCCCACCCGACCTGCGGTACGCGGTGGCCCTGATCGTGCTCATCGGCGTGCTGCTGTTCCGGCCGCAAGGTGTGCTCGGTCGTAAAGAGCGGATCGGTTGAGGAAAGACGACATGGACTGGTTTTCGATCTTCAACAACGCCGCGGGCGAGCTCATCAGCCCGACCACCGCGGCCTACGCCCTCGCCGCCATCGGACTCAGCGTGCACTTCGGCTACGCGGGGCTCCTCAACTTCGGTCAGGCGGGCTTCATGGCCGTCGGCGCCTACGCCTTCGCCATCGCGACGCTCTCGCTCTCGGCACCGGTGTGGCTGGCCATCCTCATCGCCATCGGCGCGTCCGTGCTCTTCGCCTTCCTGCTCGGCATCCCGACCCTGCGTCTGCGCGCCGACTACCTCGCGATCGTGACGATCGCAGCGGCCGAGATCGTGCGCTACGTGGTCTCGACTGTCGGTCTGACCGACATCACCGGCGGCTCGCAGGGTCTGAACGGCTACAACCGCGAGTTCCAGGCGCTCAACCCCCTGCCGGCCGGCACCTACGGCATCGGGCCATGGACCTACTCCGCGAACGACTGGTGGGTCCGCGTCTTCGGCTGGGGCCTCGTCATCATCGCGACGATCCTCGTCTACCTGCTCATGCGCAGCCCGTGGGGCCGCGTGGTCAAGGGCATCCGCGAGGACGAGGACGCCGTGCGCAGCCTCGGCAAGAACGTCTACTCCTACAAAATGCAAGCTCTCGTGCTCGGCGGTGTCATGGGCGGCCTCGCGGGTGTGGTGTTCATCCTCCCCCGCGCGGTGCAGCCCGGTAACTACGGAACGGCACTGACGTTCTTCATCTGGACGGCGCTGCTGCTCGGCGGCGCCGCGACCCTGCTCGGCCCGATCGTGGGATCGATGCTGTTCTGGGTGCTCCTGTCGCTGTCGAACGGCATCATCGTGGGGCTGCGCGACGTCGGCATCCTGGGCTTCATGTCCAGCACGCAGACGGGGCAGGTGCGCTTCATCCTCGTCGGCCTCGGACTGATGCTCCTGGTGATCTTCCGACCACAGGGCATCTTCGGCAACAAGAAGGAGCTGTCGTTCAATGTCTGACACGACCCTCACCCACCCGCTCGTCAAGGGCGATGTCGGCCCCGGCTGCGCCAAGGTCGACCCGATCGTCGTAGCCGACGGCGTCACCCGGCAGTTCGGCGGGCTCAAGGCCGTCGATGTCGAGCACCTCGAGATCCCGCGTGGACAGATCACCGCTCTGATCGGCCCGAACGGTGCCGGCAAGACGACGTTGTTCAATCTGCTGACCGGCTTCGACAAGCCGAACACGGGTCGCTGGAGCTTCGAGGGGTCGAACCTCGCCGGGGTACCCGCATTCAAGGTCTCGCGCAAGGGAATGGTGCGCACCTTCCAGCTCACCAAGTCGCTGGGGCGCCTCTCGGTCCTGCAGAACATGCTGCTCGGCGCCCGCGGGCAGAAGGGCGAGAACATCTTCCGCGCCCTGATCCCCTCGACCTGGCGCTCGCAGGAGCAGGCGAACACCGATCGGGCCGACGACCTGCTGCGCCGGTTCAAATTGGATGCCAAGCGCGAGGACTTCGCCGCGTCGCTGTCGGGCGGCCAGCGCAAGCTCCTCGAGATGGCGCGTGCGCTGATGAGCGACCCGAAGCTCGTCATGCTCGACGAGCCGATGGCCGGCGTGAACCCCGCGCTGACCCAGAGCCTCCTGGGCCACATCCTCAACCTCAAGAGCGAGGGGATGAGCGTCCTGTTCGTCGAGCACGACATGCACATGGTGCGCCACATCTCGGACTGGGTCATCGTCATGGCCGAGGGCCGCGTGGTGGCCGAGGGTCCGCCCGAGACCGTCATGACCGACCAGGCGGTGATCGACGCCTACCTGGGCGCGCACCACGACACCGATCTCGGCGACATGACCACGTCGCAGCTCGAGACCATCCAGGCCGAGGCCGCCGCCGAGGCGGAGGCGGAGCTCATCGCCGACGAAAAGGACGGGAAGCTCTGATGTCCGACACCTCGACCGCCACCCGCACCGCGGTGCTGCGCACCGACGACCTGGTCGCGGGGTACCTGCCCGGGGTCAACATCCTCAACGGCTGCACGGTGGACGCCTACCAGGGCGACCTGATCGGCATCATCGGCCCGAACGGCGCCGGCAAGTCGACGCTGCTGAAAGCCATCTTCGGCCAGGTCAAGATCCGCAGCGGCTCCGTGCTGCTCAACGGGGAAGACATCACCACGCTGAAAGCCGACAAGCTCGTCGGCAAGGGCGTCGGCATGGTCCCGCAGAACAACAACGTGTTCCCGAGCCTGTCGATCGAAGAGAACCTGCAAATGGGGCTCTTCCAGCGTCCCAAGGCCTTCGCCGAGCGCTTCGAGTTCGTCAGCGGGCTGTTCCCCGAGTTGGCCAAGCGGCGCCGTCAACGCGCGGGGTCACTGTCGGGCGGCGAGCGTCAGATGGTCGCCATGGGCCGCGCGCTCATGATGGACCCCTCGGTGCTGTTGCTCGACGAGCCGTCGGCCGGGCTCTCCCCCGTCCGCCAGGACGAGACGTTCCTGCGCGTGGCCGAGATCAACCGCGCGGGCGTGACTATCATCATGGTCGAGCAGAATGCGCGGCGATGCCTGCAGATCTGCCACCGCGCCTACGTGCTCGACCAGGGCAAGGACGCGTACACGGGAACCGGTCGGGAGCTTCTCACCGACCCCCGCGTCATCGAGCTGTACCTCGGCACGCTGGCCGCCGACGAGGACGCCAAGCGCGATCACCCGCACCCCGAGGCCTGATCGACCGTCGTCTGATCGCGAGTGCGGCGCTCACCCTGGTGGGCGTCGCACTCTCGGCATGTTCGGCCCCCTCGCCGCCCGGTCCGTCACTCGACGTCGTTCTCGTGCAGCAACGCGGCGACATCGTCGCCCAGCGGGTGCAGTTGCGGGTCACGAACACCTCCGCAACTCCGGTGACGGTGACCTCGGCGGGTCTCAGCTCGGCGGCTCTCGACGGTGTCGCCGGCGGCGAGACCGCGCGTCCGGTCACGATCGGCTCGGGACGCACGACGGATCTCCCCATTCCCCTCCCCGGGATCCGCTGCTGGCGCGACGATGCCGCGGCTGAGGCTGTGCTGCACGTCGACTACGGCGGCGGCGACCGCGACGCCACCGTGGCGGTGGACGACCGGCTGAGCGTGCTCTCGCGGCTCAGCGCGACGCAGTGCGACCGGGATGCGGTGGCATCCATCGCCCGCATCTCGGCGACGAGGGTGACCTCCACCGGCGACGGCTTCGCGAACCTGGTGCTGTCGATCGAGCCGAGCGGGGATGCCGCGGCCGGACGGCTCGAGATCGTCTCTCTGCGCGGCACTCCCCTGCTGCGTTTCGCCGGGGGCTCCGAGGCTCCGATCGGCCTGACGGTCGAGGGCGACGACGCACCGTCGGAGGCCGCTGTCGCCGTGACGCCGATCCGGTGCGACGCGCACGCCATCGCCGAGGACAAGGTGGGGACGCTGTTCGACCTCGTCGCGCGGGTGGACGGACGCGAGGTCGTCGTGCCCCTCGCCCGCTCGCAAGAGGTGGCCGGCGACCTCTTGGCCTTCACTGCGGCGACCTGCGGCCTGACACCGTCCGACTGACAGGCGCGAGCGGCCGGGACCGCACCGCCGCGGTCGGGTCCGGATGGAGGACGCCGCGCTGACGGGGCCGGCCCGCGTTGCCGGGGCCGATTCGACGAGGCCGAGCCGCACCGCCGACACCGCCGCCAGCGCCCGCGCCCGCACCAATGCCAGCACCAGCGCCCTCCCCCGCACCAGCGCCAGCGCGCCGCCAAGAGGCGGACCGGGTGCGTGCCCGCGGCGACGACCCTGATGACCCACCCGCGAACGGGAAAGGGCCCGGATGCCGATGGCATCCGGGCCCTTCGCGGACTCAGGTCACTCGTTGAGCGAGCCGAACTCCGTGTTCAGCAGGGTGTACTTGTTGTCGGCACCGTACTGGTAGATGCCGATGTACGCCTCGGTCGGGTCACCGTTCTCGTCGAAGGTGATCGGGCCGGAGACACCGTCGTAGTCGATGTCGGTGCCCTCGTTGACCAGCGCGAGGCAGTCGGCGAAGGTGGTGCACTTCTCGCCACCCTCGGAGACCGACTGGAGGTTGTCGCGGATGGCGGTGCCCGAGTCGTCCTTGGCCTGCGCCGCGGCGAGAGCTGCGACGATGACGGCGTCGTAGGACTCCGGTGCGTAGCTGAAGTCGGTCAGCGCGGGGTCGACCGTCAGCAGCTTCTGCTGGAAGGTCGTGTCGGCCGGGTTGCCGGGCAGCGTGCCCTTGGCGCCCTGCAGGGTGCCGGCGGGGAACTCGTACGAGTTCGACAGGTTGCCGTCGACGAAGTAGACCTGCGCCGCCGGGTAGCCCTGCGTGCTGACGAGCTGCGGGATGATCGACGACGTCTCTTCGAACGCGATGACCGCGACGGCGTCGGGCTCAGCCGCGAGCAGCTCGTCGACCTGCGACGTGAAGACCGTGTCACCCGGGTTGTACGGAACCGCGACGGAGACCTCGCCACCGGCGGCCTCGATGGCCGTCGTCGCGTTGTCCTTCAGGCCGATGCCGTACGGGTCGTTGATGTAGATGATGCCGACGTTCGCGGCACCGTCACCCGTCATCAGGTTGCCGAGCACGCGGCCCTGCAGCACGTCGGACGGGGCGGTACGCCAGTAGTACCCGCCGTCGGCGTAGGTGGTGAAGTCGGGCGACGTGTTGGCCGGAGAGATCTGGACGACACCGGCGTTGACGAGCTGGTCGACGAACGTGAACGACACACCCGACGAGGCGGCACCGATGACGACGTCGGCACCGGCGTCGACGAGCTCGGTCGCCGACTGCGTGGCGATGTCGGTGGTGGTGTCACCCGAGTCGCGCTCGGTGAGCTCGACCGAGAACGGGAACGCGTCGCCCGCGGCCTCGATGTCTTGCACGGCGGCTTTGACACCGGCGACCTCGGGCGGGCCGAGGAAGGCGAGGTTGCCCGTGGCGGGAAGGATCGTGCCGACGTGGAAGACGCTGTCTGCCGTCGAGGTGCCGCCAACGGCGCTGCTGGGTGCATCGCTGGGCTCGGCTCCGCCGCCGCCGCCGGCACAACCGGCGAGGACGAGCGCGCTGGCGCCGACCAGGGCGATACCGCCGAGGACTCGGGCGCTGCGCGTGCGCGGGAAGACGTTCATAGTGCTCCTTGCTGTGGATGAACGCGGGGGGAGACCCATGGGGTCACCTGATTCCCCCAACCTAATCGGATGCACGTTTTCCGCATGTTGCCGTTCGTTAACGATGTGCGTCCCGGCGGTCACGGGCGCATAACGGTCGGCGGCGCACCGACGAGAACGGACGGATTCAGCCGGTAAACGCAGGAATGACGCGGCTCATACCGGCTCGGCGACATCGGCCACTACGCGACGGTGACGCCGCGACGCCACGATCGAATCGGCGCTCAAGAGCACCAGCGCCAGCCAGACCAGGGCGAAGCCGAGCCAGCGCTCGAGGGTCATCGGCTCGTGGAGCACCCAGACACCGATGACGAACTGGATGACGGGCGCCACGAACTGCAGCAGCCCGATCACCGTCAGCGGCACCCGCCGGGCGCCCGACGCGAACAGCAGCAGCGGAATGGCCGTCACGACGCCGGCCGACAGGAGGAGCACCGTGTGGAGCACTCCCACGGTGCCCAGCGTGATCCCCGAGAGGTTCGCGACGAACACCAGCTGGATCGCTGCGACCGGCAGGAGCCACAGCGACTCGAGGGTCAGACCGCTCACGGCATCCACCGACGGGCCGATCTGCTTCTTCACCAGACCGTAGAACCCGAACGAGAACGCCAGCGTCAGGGCGATCCACGGGAAGGAGCCGTAGCCGACGACGATGACGACGACCGCGACGACCGCGATGCCCACCGCGATCCACGGGAGGACGCGCAGTCGCTCGCGCAGCACGATGACACCGAGCAGGACCGTGACGATCGGGTTGGCGAAGTACCCGAGGCTCGTCTCGATGACGCGATCGGTCAACGCCCCGATCAGATACGTCTGCCAGTTGACGTAGATGAGCACGCCCGCGAGGGCGGTGAGCGCCATCAAGCGCGGTTGCCGCACGATCGCCAGGAACGGCCGCCACACGCGCAGCACGGTGAGCAGCAGGAGACAGAAGCCGAAGGCCAGGATGATGCGCCACGCCACGACCTCGAACGGATTGGTCGGCTTGAGCTGCAGGAAGTAGATCGGCAGGACGCCCCAAAGCAAGTAAGCACTCAGCGCGTACAGCGCGCCGCGGGTGCTCCCGCCGGCGGGGGCGGGAGGGGCGGCGGTCACTTCCTCAGCCTATGCGCGGCGTCGAGGCGGGGGCCGCCGTCGAGCCCCGCTTTCCTGCCATCCCCGCAGGCGAACGCCGAGCTGTGCGGGCCGATCGAACGACGAAGACCCCGGATGCCGTGGCATCCGGGGTCTTCGTTGACGTCACGCGCTCAGCGGACGACGACCGCCAGGACGTCGCGAGCCGAGAGCACCAGGTACTCGTCGGCGCCGAACTTGACCTCGGTGCCGCCGTACTTGCTGTAGAGCACGCGGTCACCGACGGCGACGTCGAGGGGGACACGGTTGCCGTTGTCGTCGATGCGGCCGGGGCCGACGGCGACGACTTCGCCCTCCTGCGGCTTCTCTTTGGCGGTATCGGGGATGACGAGACCACTCGCGGTGGTCTGCTCAGCCTCGACCTGCTTGATGACGATCCGGTCCTCGAGCGGCTTGATGGAAACCGACACGGTCTACCTCTTTCTCGTTACAGAAGACTTGTCAGCACTCACGCGGGGAGAGTGCTAACCAGAGTCTAGAGAAGGGTTGGCACTCGTGCAATGCGAGTGCCAACGTGTCGCCGATTGGGGCGTTCGAGACGCGAGACGATCTGATCGGCCCCAACGCGGAGACTGCGGCGAGCGTGCGCCGGAGCGGCGCGAAGTATTGCACCTTTACGCCATGAGTCATACCCATCTCACCTGCCCTTTCATCCTGTTTACGGGTGTGCAACACTTCAGGCACAGCGTCGACACATGCAGGGGGCATGGGTCGGTGGAACACAAGCGGGCTCGTCGTCGAGCTCGGAGAGTCGGGGGATTCAGGGGTGCCATGCGGCGCTTCTGTGCGCCCCCGGGGGGTCGAACACATGGCTACGCCGTACTTCTTGGCGATCGATGTCGGGACGAGCAGGACTGCGGCAGCGACTGCGCGCTCCGCGCCGGACGGGGCGCTGCTGGCAGCATCGCTGCCGCTAGGGCGCAACGCCGACAGCACTCCGACGACCGTCTTCGTCTCGGACAGCGGACTGCTGTTCGGTGACGCCGCGGAGCGTCGGGGCACTGCCCAGCCGGAGCGTCTGGTGCGCGAGTTCAAGCGCCGTATCGGCGATGACGTGCCCATCGTGGCCGGAGACCGGCGCTTCTCGCCGCAGGACCTCTACGCCCTCGTCGTGGGGTGGGTGATCGGCACCGCGGTCGAGCGTGAAGGACAGCACCCCGCCGGCATCGCCGTCTCGGTCCCCGTCACCTGGGGCGAGTACCGCACGCAACTGGTGCGCGACGCCATCGGCCGCCTCGGCTGGAGCGACGTGCAGGTCATCACCGAGCCCGAGGCCGCCGCACGCCACTACGAATCGACGCACCCCCTCGACAGCGGCCGCGCGCTGGCGGTCTACGACTTCGGCGGCGGCACCTTCGACACCGTCATCCTCCAGAAGATGCCCGACGGCACCGTTGACTTCGTCGGCAGCCCCATCGGAATCCCCGACCTGGGCGGCGCCGACTTCGACGACATCGTGCTGCGTCACACCGTCCGTGCCGCCGGCATCCCGGCATCCGCCCTCGCGGGCGTGGAGTCCGATGCGGGCCTCCGCATGGCGCTGGCGTCGCTCCGACGCGAGTGCGTCGACGCCAAGGAATCGCTGTCGTTCGACGGGGAGGCCGTCGTGCCGGTGCTCATCGGCGACGGGCACGGCGCCGTCCGTCTGACCCGCGCCGAGTTCGAGGACATGATCGAACCCGAGATCGAGCGCACCGTCGAGGTGCTCGAGATCGCGCTGGAGCAGTCCGGGCTGACCGCCGACGACCTCGACGCGATCCTGCTCACGGGCGGTACCTCCCGCATCCCCCGCGTGGCGCAACTGCTTTCGGAGCGCTTCGACCGCCCCATCGCCGTCGACGCCGACCCCAAGGCGATCATCGCCCTCGGCGCCGCCCGTACGGCCGCGGGCGGGGGTCTGCATTCCGTCGCGATCGCGATCGCGGACGTCGATGACGACGACGTCCCGGAAGACGACGATCTCGATGACGCGTCCGCGGAAGACGGCTTCACCGCCGATCGGACCGGGAAGCGTGCTCCGTGGTTCCGTCGCGTTCCCGCCACGGCGTACGTCGCGGCGGGAGTGGCCGTTCTGACCGTGACCGTGGGCGTCGTGAGCGTGCCCGCCCTGGGCGTCGGCATCCTCGCGCGCACGGGGATGGCCGTCACCTCCCAGCCCCTCGCCGCCGATCTCGAGGTGCGGCTTTTCGATCCCCTCGACACGCCCTCGTCGCCCCCGCCGAGCATCGCGGCCCCCGCGGTGCAGCCCGTCGCCGACCAGCCCGCCGCATCGCAGGAGGCTGCCGCCCCCGAGGAGACCCGGGCGACGAACCGTACCGAGGAGCGTCAGCGCACCCCCCAGCGACTGACACCCCAGGCCGCCGAGCAGCGCAGCCCCTCCGCGGCGCCACCCGCACAGCAGCAGGCCTCGGGCGGTGGTGGCGGCGGGGGCGGTAACCCCGCCCCGGCCACCGAGCCCTCGTCGTCGGCGCCGTCGGAGCCGTCGACCGGAACCCCGTCGACCGACCCGACGACGACCGCCCCCTCGCCCTCCGACCCGGCCCCCACCACCTCGCCGACCGATACGCCGGTCACCGAGACTCCGGTCACCGACCCGCCCGCCACCGAGGAGCCGGCTCCGTCTCCGTCGACGGAGAACCCGCCGCCGACCGAGACCACGCCGCCGTCGGAGCAACCGGCCGAGACGAGTTCTCCGGCCCCCGAGACGCCGCCCGCCTCCGCCGAGCCCACGCCCTGACGCGCGTCGTCGGAAGATCACCACCGATGTCGATCTCGAACACGTCCTCCGATGCTGCCCACGGCGACCTCGAGTCGCTGCTGCTGCCGCGCGTCGCACGCGCCCTCCTCGACGCCTCTGTCGCGGCGGTCGAACCCGCACCGCTCGCGGTCGTGGGAACGGCCGGCTCCGGGAAATCCCGCGTGCTGCGCCACCTCTTCACGGCATTGCGCGCGGCCGGAGTCTCCCCCGTCGCACTGACGCACCTCTCCGACCTCCCCGCCGCGCGGGACGCGGTCGTCGTCGTCGACGACGCGCACCTCCTCGACGATGAAACGCTGTCCGCGCTGGCGGAGCGGCTGCGCACGGGAACCGCGACGGTGCTGCTCGCCACCCGTCCCGACCCCGACTCCCCCGCCCTTCGCGCGCTGATCGACGACATCGAACGCCACCAGCCGCCCATGCTGCTCGGACACATCACGATGTCCGACGTCACCGCGCACCTGGGCGCCGAGGCGACGGACTCGTCGCGAGAGTGCCTCACGCGCCTGCTCGAGGCAACCGGGGGTCTGGCCTGGCTGACCGCCGAGGCGCTCGTGCTGCACGGTGACGCGATCTGCGACGGCCGGTGCGACCACGACGAGATCGCCCGGTCGCTGGACGATCTGGTTTCGCACCGCATCGACTCCCTCGACCCGTCGCTGCGTCTCGCCGTCGAAGCGCTCTGCCTCGACGAACGCTCCGCGCTGGACGCCGGCGCCGGCCCCGCCTGCGCCGCCGGCTACGACGCCGGTCTGCTGCAGCGCGGCGGACGCACGGTGCCGCTCGTACGCGATGCGGTGCGCGCACGGCTGACCGCCGACCGCCTGCTCGAGCTGTACTCCGCGCGGCTCGTGCGCGACGCCGCCTCCGTGCAGGCGCTCCTGGGCGGCACGACGGACGATCGGGTGGCATCCGCCCTGGTCGCCGACGGTGACCGCGAACTGTCGCGCGATCCGGCGAAGGCGGCCGAACTCTACGAAGCGGCCGACCGTGCGGGAGCCCCCTCGGCCACCCTCGCTCTGCGCCGCGCACGCGCCGCCTGGGCGCTGGGCGACGTGGATGCCGCCGGAACCTTCGTCGACCTTCTGCTGGCGGGCTCCGACGCCCCGGGCGACGCCGCCCTCGATATGGCCGCCGCCGTCTGGGCGATGCGCGGCGACATGGACCTCGGGGCCCAGGTCTACCGCGGCGGGGTACCGACGACATCCGAGAGCCGGGCGAAGTGGACGATCGCCGGCGCGGGCGCCGGTCACACCGATCCGGCCGCAACGCCCGTCTCCGCACCCGTTCGCACCATTCCGACCGCCCACGGTGTCTCGCTCGAGCTCCTCTCGCGGGGGCTCCGGGCCTCGCTCGGCACCGGCGACAACGACGGTCTGCAGGATCTCGTGCGTGCCAGCGAGATGTACACCGCGTCGGGGAGCGACGCGCCTCTCCCCGAACTGCCTGCTGTGATCGCCGCGCTCGTCGCCCTGCACGGGGGCGAAGCCGCCGTCGCGCAACGGGTGCTGGATGCGGCGATCGCCGGCGCGCAGGGCGGCGCGTGGGCCGCTCCGCGATTGCTGCTCTGGCGCGCCTGGGTCGCCCTGCAGCGCGAGCACGCGTCGGAGGCCGAGAACGCCCTGCGCGCGGCGACCGGCGGACGCCCTCTCGGCGCGCGCGATCGACTCCTCGCCGATGCCGTCGAGCTCGGGCTCGTGCGGCGCAACGGCCAGCCCTCCGAGCTCCCGCCGGTCTGGCAGCGCGCACAGGAGTCCCTGCTGCGCGTTCAGGTCGACCTGTTCACCCTCGTCCCCCTCGGCGAGTTCGCCGTGTCGGCGGCTCGTGTCGGCGAATTCAGCGCCGTGCGCTCGTCGCTCGAACGGGCTGAGCAGCTGCTGACCGCTCTCGGACGCCCCGCCCTGTGGGAGACGAGCCTGCAGTGGTCGGGCCTGCATGCCAGCATCCTGCTGGGCAGTCCCGAGGAGCTCACGGTGCACGCGCGGGCCCTGCGGGCCGCGGCCGAGCACTCGCCCCTGGCGGCCCGCCTGGCACGCGCCGGACGGGTGTGGACGGACGTCCTCACCGGCGTCGTCGACGTGGATGCCATCGAAGAGTCCGCCGCCGGCCTCGCGGCGAGCGGGTTCGCCTGGGACGGTGCGCGCCTGGCCAGTCACGGCGCGAGCAAGTCGACCGATCGACGTATCATCGCGCGCCTCCTCGCGTGCGCCCGCCAGCTCCACCCGCGAGAGCGCGCGGAGACGCCCGTGACCCCGGCGAGCGACACCGGCCCGGTTCCGGTTCCCACGCGCGCGGCCGAGGGTTCCGGCATCCTGAGCGAACGCGAGCGAGAGGTCGCCGCACTGGTGCTGCAGGGCAAGACCTACGCCGAGATCGGCGAGACGATCTTCATCTCGCCGCGCACCGCCGAGCACCACATCGCCCGCATCCGCAGGCGCCTGGGCGCCACCTCGCGCTCGGACCTCATGAGCCGTCTGCGCATGGCTCTCGACGACGGTTCGCATGCCCCGGAACCGACGGCGGAGGCCACCGGCGACGACGCGCGATCCGCCAGGGTGCTCGCGTCCGCCAAACCCCTATGACCCACCCCGCGCTATGGGGGTTCCCCCCGACGCGCACACACACCCCCTCGACCTAACGTCGATCCCAAGGAACAACCGTGAGGAGACCCCAATGAGCGTCACGCTGGCGACCATGGCAGATGCGCTGATCGAATTCATCCTGAGCCTCCTACGCGATCCGGAGGCCGCAGCCGAGTTCGAAGAAGACCCGGAAGGCGCGATGGCGGCACGGGGGTTGAACAACGTCTCGTACGCGGACGTGTGCTCGGTCGCCCCGGTCATCGCCGAGAAGCCCCACGTGATCGTGAACCCCCAGCCCGCGCCGGTTCCGGTGGGTCCCAAGCCGGAGTGGAACCCGGTGGTCAAGGAGATCAAGTCGATCACCACCCAGCTGTCCTACACCCACATCGACGACCGTGACACGATCGTCGACCAGTCGGTGAACCAGAACATCTGGGCCAACGGCGACGTCAACCAGACCTTCGGCAACGAAGCCGTCGTCGCCTCGGGTGACGACGCGATCGCCGCCGGTAACGACGTCGATCAGGACACCACTCTCGACAACTCCACCGACATCAACGCCGGCAACGACGTCAATATCGGCAACGACGAGACGAACACCGACATCGACGGCTCGTACAACGACACCGACGAGACCACCGAGACGACCGACAACTCCACCGACGTCGACCTGACCGATTCGGCCAACGACTCCTCGACGGACGTCGTGGTCGACGACTCGTTCAACGACACCACCGACACGACGGTCGACACCTCGGTCGACGAGGACACCACCGTCGTGTTCGACTCGGGTAACGATGTCATCATCGAAGACACCTCGGATGACACCCTCTGACACGCCTTCGGAACGGCGGGTGGGCTCTCACGAGCTCACCCGCCGTTCCGGTGCGCCCGCGCCTCAAGCGCAGGTGCGCCGCTCGCCGGCACCGCCGCCGTACGAACCGCCCCCCAAGGCCGTCAAGCCCGAGCGTCCCGCGCTGCACGACAAGGCCGCAGCCCCCGTCATGGTCAAGATGCCGCCGCCCGCCGCGGTGCGCCTCGCGCAGATCAGCTGGGTGCTCAGCCTGGTCGTCGGCGCCATCACCGTGGGGTACCTCTTCATCATCCGCCAGACGATCGATCCCGATATCGAGGCGATCGTGCGCGGGGTCGATTCCTCGCGGCCGTCCGAGACGGTCAGCACCGCCGCCGACATCGTCTTCTGGTGCGTCTTCGGCGCGCTGGTCACGGTGCTGCTGGTGCAGATCACCTCGCTCGTGTCGTTCAACAACCGCCGCAACAACGCGCGGTGGTGGATGCTCGGAATCCTGCTGTTCCTGGCCGTGACGGTCCTGGCGGCGCGGCAGTTCGTGGCCGTCGGCGACCGGGGTGTGCCGCTGGATCGGCTGCTGCTGATCCAACTCGGCCTGTCGGCGCTCGGTCTGCTGTTCTCGGTGATCCCGGCGGCTCTGCGCTGGACCCGACGCAAGCACGACATCCGGCGCGGCAGTCCCGGCAGCAGCCCCTCAGCCGAGTTCTGACGAAGCGGCATCCGATCCTCGACGGACGGATGCCGCTTGTCTGCCGCGTCAGGCACGTGGACATCCGCGCTCGATGGCGGCGTTCTCACGGGGCTTCGTGTCGGTCTCTCGCTTCGCGCGAGCACCGCGAGATTGTTCCAAGTGCACTTCACGGGTGGTGTGCCGGATGCCCAGTGCTCGGCGAGTGCTGCCGTCCCTCGCGGCGGGCTCGCCGAGGCTGTCGCCGGCGTCTGCGTCAGTGCCGGGTCGAGTGAGGAGTCGATTTTGTCCGATTGCGGCGATCGTTGCGGGCGGTGCTGCCGACGAGGGCGATCGAGAGCCCGATCAGCACGTACTCGATGAGAGCCGAACCGGCCCCGCCTCCGAAGCTCTGCGCCTCCTCGCGCGCGTCGCCTCCCTGATCCAGGAATCGGGCAAGTCGCCGATTCCGTGGAGCAGCATCGGAACCCAGAGTGTCCCGGTGGCCCTGAGGACGCCGTAAAAGAGGGCTCCGTCCATCGCGAGGAACGCGACGCTGAGTGCCGTCGCACCGAGAGGGACACCATTGAAGAGGTACCCGACGGTGTGGGCCAGCCCGAACGCCACCGAGGTGACAAGCAGCGCGACCAGCTCCCCGTGTCGGCCGAGCGCGGCCACACGGAAGATGCCGCGGAAGTAGAGTTCCTCGCCGACACCGATCAGCAGTGACCCGATCAGGTAGATCAGCACCAGTGATGCGGCGCGTTCCGATCAGGGCACGTCGACTCCCCTGGCTGTGGGGCGCGGTGGCACCGCGCCCCACAGCGTCGATCATTCGAAGAGCGACAGGGTGAGCCGCCCGGTGTAGTCACCGGCCTCGACCGTGGAATCGGTACGGAGGAACAGGTCCGCGGAGGCGGTCCACTGACCCTCCTCCGCGACGGCGCCGGAGCCGAGCGCGAGTGCGAGCAGCTCTTGGTCGACGAGGCCGACCGCGTCGTCGCCGTCGTCGAGGACGGTGTCGACCTGGTCGCCCTCGGTGACGAGCCCGGAGTCGCCGCCGTCGATCAGGCGTGGGGTCCAACCGAAATGGTCGGCGCCGATTGGGTTCTGCCCCGTCTCACCGGTGAAGACGCTGGCCGAGCCGAGGACGTACCAGCCGGCACCGTCGGGGATCTCGTCCGCAGAGCGTGTGTCGGTGACGGTCACGGTGGGCAGGGTGCCGGTGAACTGGCGAACGAGCTCGGTCGAGCCGTTCTCGGTCAGGTCGGTCGACGTGCCGGCGACGGTCATCGCGAGGACTCCCGGTTCGGTGAGCTCGGCGATCGAGACGTCCACGTCCACGTCCTGATCGCCGTGATTCTCATCTGCGACGGCGGGTCCCGCGACGGCGGTGAGCAGTGCGGCTCCGAGGGCGACGGCGGCCCAGCGGACCGCAAATCTGGACTTGTTCACAGTGTTCTCTCCTTCAGCAGTGGGAATCAGTTGCAGGACGTCGCGGCGTAGGGAGCCGAGACTGTGACGGCGACCGCCGCGCCGTCGACGGTGCCGGAAGCCGCGATGGTGACGGAGCCCGCGGGTATCGACGCGGCGCGGGTCGAGAACGCATGGGACGCGTTCTTCCCGGCGCCGACCGAGGGGAATGACTTGCTGCCGAAGGCGGAGGTTGCCGTCATCGCGACCGGGAAGGCGTTCGCGTTCAGCGCCTGCACGGTTACGAGAGCCCTGCCCGCCACGCACTTCGTCGCGGCGGCCGCCGTGACCTTCGGTGCGGGCAGCGCGGCCTGCGCGAGCGCGACTTGGTCGAGCGTCCAGAACGCACTGTTCTGGCCGGTGTACCGGAAACGGAACTGCGCGCTCCGAGCACCGGCGGGCACCGCGATCTCGAGGGACTCGTTCGCGTTCGTGTTCGCGGTGTAGCTCTTCACGGCGACGGGTGCCGCTCCATCGAAGCTGACCGAGACGGCGGCGGTCTGCGGGCCGTCGATCACGTAGTCGGTCGCGTAGCTGAGCGTGGCCGTCGCGGCTCCGGTCAGCGGGTAGGCGGGGCTGATGAGGGTGGAGTCGAACTGGCCGGCGGCGTGCGCCTTATCGTCCCACTCGTCGGAGTCGGCGACGGCGAAGACGTCGCGCGAACGGACGTTCGTCTCGCGCTTCTGCCCCGGCTCGACGCTGGTGAAGAATGAGTCGGTCGCGAAAGACCATCCGGCCCACTCGGTGACGCCGCCGGCGGGCATCGCGGAGTTGTCGATGCTCCATCCGGCGGGAGTTGAGTGGGTCCAACCGAGCAGGCCCGCGACCGGGCGGGTCTCGTCGACCTTGGACTGGAGGACGCCGCGGAGGGTGTCGAAATCGTCGGGCTTCAGTACGGACAGGGCGAAGCCGTCAAGGTTCCAGCGCGGGTCCTTCGCGATGCCGTTCACGGCCAGGACGGTCGCGGCGATGTCGACGATCTTGACCTCATTGCGCGTCGATCCGGCGGCGATGCCCGGACCGGCAGCGACGACGAAGGTCTTGCGCTCGGCGAGTGTGTTCCCGCCGTGCCCGCCGGTAGGCGTGTGGCCGTGGTCGGCCGTGACGAGGATCGTCCATTGCTCCGAGGCGTAGCTCGGGCGGGCCTTCACGGCGGCGACGAGCTCACCGAGCTGAGCGTCTGCGCGGGTGAGTGCCGTCGCATAGGCCGCGCCGTTGGTGCCGACCGAGTGGCCGGCTCCGTCGACCTCGTCGAGGTGCACGAAGGTGTTGTCGGGGTTGCCGTTGCGGAGATAGTCGGCGGCGGTCGCGGTGGTCTGCACGTCTCCGCCGCCGGTGGGGCGCAGGTCGACGGAGGGACCGAAGATCGTCTGCGCGACCGGAGACCAGGTCGCCACTACCAGGCTCGACCGAGCCGGGTCGGCGGCCTCGATCCGGGTGAGGTAGTCGGGGTACTGGCCGAACTTCGGGGCGGTGAAGTTGTTGTCGACGACGTTGTGCTTGTCAGGCCAGACGCCGGTGGCGATCGTGGACCAGCCCGGGCCGGAGACGGTGCCCGACATCGGAGCGGCGTAGAGGTTGCTGGTAGCGGTCAGTCCGTCGGCCCGGAGGCCGTCGAGATTCGGCATGTCGGCGGCGTCGAGCTGGTCGAAGGACGCGCCGTCGATGCCGACGACGAGGGTCTTGGCGGTCTGCGTGCCGGAGGGCAGGCCGTTGTAGGTGGTACCGACGGCGGTCGCGGCGGACGGCGCGGCGAACAATGCGCCGCCGACCATCGCCGTCGCGCAGACAGCACCGAGCGTGCGGGAGAACAGGGACATCATCCACTCCTGAGGGGATCGTCGAGACGGAACTGTGCGATGGCGGTGTCGAACCGCGCCCCTCCAGACTGCCCACATATCTACCTACCAGGGGACAAGAAGGTAAGATATAAATACATGTTTAGATCGCATTCATGCTGTAGCGATCAATTCGGCGCCCCGGCGAGCCGTGGAGGTTAACGGCCCTCAGCCGGGGGCGGGCCTCAGCGGGGCGAGACGGCGACGCGGACGGGCCCTCCGGCGCCGGCGCGTCGGATGCCGTCGTCGAGGTGGTCGAGGGAGACGGTCTCGCCGACGAGTTCGGCGAAGGGCCAGGACTGCCAACGGTCGACCATGTAGTCGGTCGCGGCGGCGAGCTGGAGGGGTGTGTAGTTGTGCACTCCGCGGATCGTGAGCAGGGAACGCACGACCCGCTCCGGGTCGAGAGGGACCGCCTCGGTCGGGGACACACTGCCCACGAGGAGGACGACACCGCCGATCCCCGTCGAGACGAGCGAGGTCGCCACGGCGGCGGGTGACCCCGATGCTTCTATGGCGGCGTCGAACTCGCCCGGGGACGCACCGGGTGCAAGGGTCTGCGCGGCGCCGAAGCGGCGAGCGAGGTCTCGGCGAGCGGGGTCGGGGTCGACGACCGTGACGGAGGCGCCGCGGTCGACCGCCATGGCGGTGGCGGTCAGTCCGATCATCCCGGCGCCGCTGATGAGCACCTCCGCCCCCTTGAGCGGACGGACCTGCTCGACGGCGGCGAGGGCGGCAAAGGCTGTGGCGGTCCCGCAGGAGACCGGCGCGAGCACCGCCGCGGGGATGTCGTCGGGCACGCGGACGATCGGGGTCCCGGCGAGGAGGTGGGTATGGGTCGCGAATCCGCCCGACAGCACCCAGCGGTCCTCGATCCGCTCGTGCCCGTACTTGCGGAGCGTGCGGCACTTCTGACTCCGCCCGGAGCGGCAGCGGTCGCAGTCGCCGCAGCTCGCGGCGATGGACCAGAGCACCCGGTCGCCGAGGCGGAGCGGTGAGCCGTCGACGGCGGAGACGGGCGCGGCTCCGAGCGCGACGATGCGGCCGAGCTGCTCGTGGCCGAGGACGAGAGGCGCCGGAGCCGGGCGGTCACCGCGTACCGTGTGCACGTCCGACCCGCAGATCGTGGCCAGCTCCACCTCGACCAGCACCTCGCCCGGCGCGAGGTGGACGCTGACGAACGCGACCGCTTCATGCGGTCGATCGACGGCCATCCACACCATGGCGGTCGCCGAGGGGTCCAGCTCGACCCGGACGGAGGTGCCCGCAGGACGAGCCAGAACGGTCATCGGGTGGCGAGGGTGAGGGAGTGCAGCGCGGTGACGTCGTCGACGACGGCGTCGGCTCCGGCCTCGTCGAGGCGGTCGCGGTTGTGGGCGCCGGACAATACTCCGACGACGAGTCCGGCTCCCGCGGCGCGTCCGGAGAGGACGTCGCTCGCGGTGTCGCCGACGACGGCGACGGCGCTCATGGCGCTGACGCCGGCGCGGAGCGCAGCGGTGAGCACCAGGTCGGGAGCGGGGCGGCCCCGTCCGGCGTCGACGGGCGAGAGGGCGATGTCGACGAGGTCGGCCCAGCCGAGCGCCTCGAGGATCGCGTCTCGAGTGACGGGTGCGAAGCCCGTCGTGAGGGCGACGACGAGGCCGGAGGTGCGCAGCGATCGGATGACCTCCTCGGCGCCCGGGAGAGGGGCGGCAGCCCCTTCGGTGATCAGCTCGGCGTAGGCGTCCTCGAAGGCGGCCGTCGCTCGCTCCGCCGCCGCCGTGTCGCCGCCGGCGAGATGAGTGAAGACGTCGATCTTCGACTGCCCCATGGTGTGCCGGACGTACTCGAGCGCCTCCGCCCAAGGCAGGCGGTCGGCGACTCCGGTGCGCTCGGCGGCGCGCTGGAACGCCTGCTCGACGACTCCGTCATCGGCGACGGTGGTGCCGGCCATGTCCAGCACGACGAGCTCGATGCCCGTCAGAGCCGGGCCGAGGGTCGAGGGGGTGGGGGTGAGAGTGGTCATCGGGTGCCTTCCGCGGTGATGAGAGGTGATGAGAGTGGGGTGGAGGTGGTGTCGAACCGTCCGGCGAGGACGGTCTCGGTGAGTCCGAGACCGGTCGTCATCCCGATGCCGGTGGTGACGGTGAGGACGAGCACGCCCGGGGCCGGTTCGGCGACGAGGAACTCGTCGCGACCGCTCGCGTACACGCCCTGCCACCGTTCGATCACCCGTGCGGGTGCTCCGAAGAGGTGCTCGGTCTCGGCGAGGAGCAGGTCCGCCACGGTCTCGGACTGGAAGGGCTCCGGGCTCACGGAGCGGTGGTGGGAGTCGCCGACGACGATGGAGCCGTCGGGCAGCTGGGTGTACATCTGGTTCAAGTCGATCCCGGCGAGATCGGGGCGACCGGCGTGCAGACGCGCCCGCACCGCGGCGGCTTCCGGCAGGGTCGCGAATCCGCTGTACCGGATCAGCGACCACCCGGTGAGGAGCGGGGCGCTCAGCGGTGCTGAGAGCGGGAGCTCCACACGCATCATGTCGAGCGAGCAGCGCAGCACGTCGTCCGCCTCCGCCAGCTCGGGGAAGAGCTGGTCGATGTCGTGATTGACCGCGACCACGATCGTGTCGGCCGCGACGTCTCCGCGACTGGTCTGGACGACGCCCTCGCGGACCTGCCCGACGGCGGTGCGCATCCGGAACTCGACACCGAGGGAGCCGAGGTACCGCACGATCGCCGCAGCGGCCGACCGCGGATCCGTCTGCAGGTCGTAGGGCAGCACGGCACCGCCGACGATGTCGCCGGGAGCGACGGGGACGGCCGAGGTCGTCTCGCGGGCGTCCAGCAAGCGGATCTCGGCGCCGTCGCCGAATCCGACGGCGGGGCGCTCGGCTGCGGCGGCGAGCAGCGCCTGCTCGTCCTCGTGCCGGGCGACGATGTGCGTGCCGCTCGCGCGGAGCCAGAAGCGGGCGTCGCGGGCGAGCCGCAGCCATGCCTCTCGGGCGGCGAGGCTGTAGGTCAGCGCCTGGCCGCTCTGCGGGGTGAAGCAGAGGTGCCCGAAGTTGCGCACCGTCGCGCCGACGGGCTCGGCGGTACGGTCGAGCACGACGACGCGGAGTCCGCGTCTCGCGGCGGCGTACGCGGCGCCGAGGCCGACGATGCCGGAGCCGACGACGGCGACGTCGTACCGGCCGCTCATCGGAACACCCGGCGCAGCCACGTCGCGAGCCCCTCGACCAGCAGCACGGTCACCAGGATCATCAGCACGATC
Source organism: Microbacterium sp. Leaf151 (assembly GCF_001424225.1). Classification (GTDB taxonomy): domain Bacteria; phylum Actinomycetota; class Actinomycetes; order Actinomycetales; family Microbacteriaceae; genus Microbacterium. The sequence continues at coordinate 739,120 of NZ_LMOR01000004.1, forward strand.
GCGGTCACGGTGGCGTAGTTCGAGCCCTGCGCCGCGTTCAGCAGGTAGTAGCCGATGCCGCCGCCGCCAACGATGCCCAGCAGCGTAGCCGCCCGAATGTTCGTGTCGAGCAGGTAGAAGGTGTGCCCCAGCATCGCGCGGGCTCCCTGCGACAGGGTCGATCCCGCATAGACCTGGAAGCGGGTGGCGCCGGCCGCCGTGAGCGCCCGCTCGGGCCCGGCGTCGACCTCCTCGAGGGAATCGGCGATCAGCTTGCCGAGCAGTCCGATTCCTCCGACGGCCAGGGCGATGGTGCCGGCCTGAGTGCCGAGACCCGAGATCACGATGAAGACGATCGCGAGGATTAGCTCGGGCACTCCTCGCACCGCGACCAGGAGCAGGCGGAATCCGCCGCGCGCAGTGGGGTTCGGTGCGACGTTGCGGGCGGCGAGGGAGCCGATCACGATAGACGCGAGGAGCGTCAGCAGTGTCGCGGCGAGGGCGATCGCGATGGTCTCGCGCATGGCCTCGACCATCTGCGCCGTGTCGTAGCTCCCGAACGACGGCGGCCAGAACTGCACGGCCACCGCGGGGATCCGCGCCCAGAACGTCGCGAAGTCGCTCCATGTGATGTCGCTGACGACGACTCCCCCGATGACCGCCGCGACAGCGACGACGCCCGCGATCGCGGTGCGGAGTCGCGCCGGCGTCCAGGGCCGGCGTAGCGCCGCCTCCGGGGTGGCGGCCGCGAGTGGGACGGAGGGTGCCGCCGGTTCACGGCGGCGGAGGCGCCGCATCATCGCGTCGACCGGCCCTGACGAGGGGGCGCCCTTGCCGAGCATGGCGGTGCGGACGGAGCTCGAGACGATCTCCATCGCCACGCAGAGCGCGAAGATGACGATCGCGATGCCGATGCCGCGCCCGTACTGCAGCGACTTGAAGGCGTAGGACATCTCGAGCCCCAGGCCGGCGACTCCGACGTAGCCGAGGATCACGGAGCCGCGCAGGTTGATGTCGTTGCGGTGCAGCACCGTCGCGACCCAAGAGGGGAGGACCTGAGGCAGGACACCGGAGGTGAACTCCTGCAGCTTCGAGCCGCCAGCGGCGCGGATCGCGAGCCGGGGACCCTCGTCGATCTGCTCGATCGCGTCGGCGAACAGCTTGGAGATCATGCCCACCGAGTGCAGGCCGATCGCGAGGATGCCCGGCAGGGAGCCGAGGGAGAAGAGGAGAACGAACGCCATCGCGAGGACCACGTCGGGGACGGCCCTGGCGAGGACGCCGAGGAAGCGGGCCGCTGCACGCCAGCCGTTGCCGGGAGTGGTGTTCGAGGCGGCGAGATACGCGAGCGGGACCGAGAGGACCGCGGCGAGAAGGGTTCCGGTGAGGACGAGGCCGAGCGTCAGCGCCGTCAGGGCGAGGAGCTCGGGGGCGTCGGGGAAGGTGATTGCGCCGACTCGGACGAAGAAGCGCTCGGCGTTCGACAGCGACTGGATCATCCGCGGGACAGAAATGTCGATCTCGACCAGGGCGCCGATCGAGACGACGACGAGGGCGACGAGCGTGAGGACAGCGGCGATCCGCTCGGGGGAGCGGCGGGGGCGCGGGGCGCGCTCGGCGACGCCGGCCGAACCGGCCCCCGAGCGCAGGCGGGGAGGGAGCGTGACCGTCACTTCGCCGCCTCCGGGGTGAGGAGCTCGTTCTGCACGGCCTGCAGCTCGGAGGTCGTGGTGGCGACGCGACCGTAGATCTCCATCACCTCGGCCTTGCTGAGGCCTGCAGAGGGGGTGTCGAGGACGACGGCGCCGTGACGGAGGCCGACGATGCGGTCGGCCCACGAGATGGCGAGGTCGACCTGGTGCAGGCTGCAGATCACCGTGAGCCCCTCCTCCGACGCGATCTCGCGGATGAGGCTCATCACCTGGTCGCTGGACTCAGGGTCGAGGGAGGCGACTGGCTCGTCGGCGAGGAGGATGCTCGGGTTCTGCATGAGAGCCCGGGCGATGGCCACGCGCTGCTGCTGTCCACCCGACAGGGTGTCGGCCCGCTGGTAAGCGCGCTCGAGCAGTCCGACGCGGTCGAGGTGCTGCAGTGCGCGCAGCTTCTTCGATCTCGGGTAGCTCCACAGGCCCAGGCGCGGGCCGCGCAGCTCGGCGAGGGCTCCGGTCAGCACGTTCTCGAGGACGGTGAGCGAGGGCACGAGCTCGAACTGCTGGAAGATGAAGCCGACCTGGCCCCGCAGCTCCCGCAGTCGTCGCCCGCGGAGGACCGGCACCTCCTCGCCGAGCACTGAGACGAATCCGCTGGTGGGGATCTCGAGGGCGTCGAGGTGGCGCAGGAGGGTGGACTTGCCCGACCCGGAGAGGCCGAGGAGAACGACGATCTCGCCGCGGCGGACCGTGAGCGACACCCTGTCGAGGGCGGTCGTGGTGCCGAATCTCTTGGTGACATCGGTGATCGTGACCACGGTGTCGGTCGTCGAGGCGGGAGTTGTCGTCATGGCCTTCTCCAGGTCGGGTTCGTTAGCGTCGCCGGTCGGCTACTTCTGACACTGCGTGGCGTTGGTGACCTCGCAGATGTCGCGGATCTGGTCGTAGTAGGCGTCGTCGACCGGGGTGGTCGCGTAGAAGACGCTGCGGAAGCCGTCGGTGTCGGCCGACTCGACGCCGGAGGCGATGATGTCGTCGATGGTGACCTCGCCGAGGATGTCGCGCAGTTGCTCCTTGACGTCGTCCGGGAGGGTGTCCGACTCGACGATCGGGGCACCGGGGACCATGGTCTTGGCGATGACGTCGACCTTGTCGGACTTCTCGACCTCGCTGTCCTCGGCGAAGCCAGCCTCGCACTCGACGCCCTCGCCCACCTTCTGGACGCTGACGTCGTGCTTGCCCGCGAAGACCGGCGTGATGTCGGTCTCGGGGTCGATGCCGGCCTCGATCAGGTTGTAGGAGGGGAAGAGGTAACCGGAGGTGGAGGACGGGTCGACGAAGCAGACCTTCTTGCCCTTCATCCCGGCGAGATCCGTGATGGTGCTGCCCTTGGGGACGATCGCCTCGGAGTAGTAGCCCGGCTCCTGGCCCTCCGCCGTGGTGATCGAGGAGATCGGAGTGAGCTGGGCGCCGTTGTTGACTGCCGTTACGTAGGTGAAGCCCGAGAAGGAGGCGACGTCGACCTGGCCGGCGATGGCCGCCTCGATGAGGGCCGCGTAGTCGGTCGACTCGTTGTACTCGACGGTCTTGCCGGTCTCCTGCGCGATGTAGTCCATCAGCGGCTGGTAGTTGGTCTCGGTGTCGACCGAGTCGGGGACGACGCCGAAGACGAGGGTGTCGGAGTCGACGGCGTAGCCGGCGCCCGCGTCGGCGGAGTCCGTCCCGGCGGCAGTGGAGGCGCCGGAGCAGCCGGCCAGGAGCGTGAGGGCACTGGCGACGGCGAGCGTCGCGATCGAGATACGTGCGCGGGTGTTCATGATCGCCTTTCAAGCAGGAGGAGGAGGGATGTCAAAGGGGACGACAGGAACATTGCCGCATCTCAAGCAGCGGTGTATACCTACGTGCCTATTATTCACGACGTGTTAACCCAACTTAGGAAACCGACTCGTGCGGATCTTCTTCGCATTTCCCTACTGTCCGGCTCGTCAGCGGCCCCTGCAGGCTTCCGGCCCGTAAGGTGCCTATGTGGCAGAGGTGATGTACAAGACGATTGCCGACGACCTGCGTCGGGCGATCGCGAGCGGGCGCCTCGCCCCCGGCGACGAGGTACCGACTGAGGGCGAACTCGCGGCGAAGTGGGACACCTCCCGCGGCCCGATCCGGAACGCACTGGCGGCCCTGCGCAGCGAGGGCCTCATCGAGACGACACGGGGCCGGCCGAGCCGGGTCATCGAACGCAAGACCCAGCAGGCCGTCGACGTCTCGATCCCCTTCACCCGGTGGGCGCGCACCATGGGAGCCCGACCGGGCGCTGTCACGCAGCAGGTCTCGCTCCGCCGCTCCGACGACGACCAGGCGGCACTGCTCGGGATCGAGCCCGGCGACCTGGTCGTCGACGTCCTACGCCTGCGCTCCCTCGACGGGCGGCCGACCATGCTCGAGCGCCTCACCTTCATCGAGCCCGCAGGCCGCAACCTCTTCGACGTCGACCTCGACACGATCTCGATCACCGAGTTCCTCGAATCACGCGGCTGGAAATCGGCCGAGGTCGATCACGAGATCGACGCCGTCGCGGCCGACGACACCGACGCCCGACTGCTCGAACTCGCCCCGGGCTCGCCGGTGCTGCGCCTTCATCGCGTCACGCGCGACGCCGCCGGCCGGACCTTCGAGGCCTCCGACGACCGCTATCGCAGCGACATCGTCCGGTTCACCGTCTCCGCTACCGGACGCCGCCGCGACGGCGACCATTTCATCCGGCCCGTCGGCGTCTGAGCAGGCCCACGCGACTCAGATCGCCAGGAGCAGCACGCCGACGACGACCACGATCGACGCCGCGACGCGGCGCGCCGCGAAGCCCTCCCTCAGCACGAGCGCGCCGAACAGCGAGACGAGCACCACGCTCACTTCCCGTACCGGCGCGACGAGCGCGACCGGCGCCATCGTGACGGCGGTGAGGACCAGGATGTAGGAGAGCGGCGACAGCACTCCGAAGAGGAGGATGCGCGGCCAGTGCGCCCGTGCGACCATGACGAGCTCGTGCCCGCGCCTGCGGAGGGCGAGCGTGTAGAGCACCACCTCCACGGCGGTGCAGCCGACCATGAAGGCGACCGGGGAGAGGTCCCAGGAGCGGATCACGTGCGCATCCCAGATCGTGTACGCCGCGATCGCCACACCGGTGAGCGCTCCATACAGGACGCTCGGGTCGATGCGCGCTCGCCTGGTCCCCGAGGGCATCCGGCCTGGATCGATCAGCCCGGTCCCGACGACGGCGACCACGATCACGACGATGCCGACGACGGCGACGGCCGAGATCCGCTCGCCCAGCAGGAGCACGGCCAAGATCGCGCTCAGCGCCGGACCCGTTCCGCGCGCCGTCGCGTACACGGTCGACAGGCGGCCCCGGGCGTAGCCCTGCTGCAGGACGAGCATGTAGACCACGTGCAGTACGCCGGAGGTCACGGCACCGATCGCGAGACCGGATACGACATCGCCGCCCGACCCCAAGCCGCCAGTGAACGGGATCACCGGAACCCACAGCACCGTGCTCGCCAGAGCTCCCCACCAGAGGAACGGCAACCCGAGACCGCTTACGCGGTGGGCGAGGATGTTCCACCCCGAGTGGCACACGGCCGCGGCGAGGACGAGGAAGAGGACGAAGGCAGACATCAGAGGACCCGATCCGGCCGCGAGGGCGCGACACAGGGGTCCTCCAGGCTTCTATCCCTTGAGATGACGGCCCGCCGATGGCGGCGAGGGCCGTGGCGCCGCTCGAACCAGGCGGACGATGAATCGTCCCGGAACCCTAGGCGCTGTCACGACCACCGTAGCGCAGCGCGGCTGCCGATCGAGGTCGCACCTGTCATCCCCCGACTCAGTGGTCAGGAGGCAAACGATGCTGCAGCTCGGCGGCCCGCGTCCTCGAACTCGACGAGCTCGAGACCATTACCGGCGACGTCGTCGAATCAGATGCGAGCGTCCGCGTCATCGGCACAAACGAGCGACACGGAGCGGCGTCACAAAGCGGTCAGACAACGCCGCGATCCACACGTCAGGCAGGTCCGCGCGAGAGCACCGCGTCCGACGCGACACCGCGGTCGGCGTCACCGGTCGCGTCGGGTCCGAGCAGATCGGATGCCGCACCCTCGACGCTGCGGACCACGCCGCGGCACAGGTCGGCGGTGTGGCGATCGGTCAGGGGCGACTCCGCGAGGGAGTGCCAGTGCGCGAGCAGGCCGTCGATACGCTCACGCTGCGCGGGAGGTGCCGCATCGTCGCCGAGACCCAACCGACGCGCGGGCGCGAGTCCTGACCCGCCCACGATCCGCTCCGCCTCGGCGAGTGCCTCGGCGTCGATTTCGGGCGGGGCGGTGCGCAGCTCCGCCAGCAGCGACAGCTCCCGCAGATCGTGGCTCTGCGCCGTGAGTCGCTCGATGGAAGCCAGCAGCCCGGCGGTGTGCGGGCGCGGGCGCTCGCGAACGAGACGTTCGACACTGTGCAGGATGCCGCGCGCCTTCAGCGCGAAGGCGCGACCGCGGAACTGGTCCTCGACGAAGCGCTGCACCTCGACCAGGCCGCTCTGCTGCACGAGCCGGTCGGACAGAGCCGACGACGTGGTCGCCCCGCCGCGGATGAGCGCCGCCGCCAGCCGCACTCCGAACAGGCCGAAGCGACGCAGCAGGCCGCGGCGTATCTCCACGCTCAGGGCGGTGTCGTCGGTTGCGCGAGTGAAGCGGTCGACGGTCAGCAGCAGCTTGTCGCGCGTCGCGCGGTCCATCAGCGCGATGTGACGGAGGGCGATGAACTCGCTCTCGCGGAGCGTGCGTCCCCCCTCGGCGAGGAGGCCCGCCACCGGCACCACGTCGAGCGCCAGGGCACGCAATTCGCCGTCGCGACGGTACCGGTCGGCGATCTTGGCCGCCGACAGCAGCGAGTCGATGCGGCCCGAGCCGATCTCGTCGGCGCGGGAGAGGACGGCCAGGGCGTTGACGGTCTGCGACTCCCCCGCGGCGGTGTCGCGGAAGGCCTCAAGGAACTTGAGGTCTTCGGCGTGCACGTGGCGGAGCAGGTAGATGATGGCATCCGCCGCCGTCGGGGTGTCTTTCGGGATGAAGAAGTCGGTCGATCGCGCCGAGTTCTCCACGGTGAGCGAGGCGATGCCGGGGGTGTCGATGAGGACCGTGGAACGGAGGCTCTCGCTCGGCCACGCCACATCGATCCAGGCGACCTCTTCGGCGGTGAACCCGCCCATGTCCAGCACCAGGCGCCCCTCGTGCCGGCGCACCGGACGCGAGATCCGACGGCCGTCGTGCAGGCGCAGATCCACGCGCGCGGTCGATCCGTAGCGGTACCACGTGATCGTGCGCGTGCACTCCCCCGCGTCGGTCGGGGCGATCCGCTCGCCGATGAGGGCGTTCAGCAGGGTCGACTTGCCCGCTTTGACGATGCCGGCCACGGCCAGGCGCAGGGGCTCGCGCAGCCGCGCGCGGAACGACTCCAGCACCTCGACCGCGGCCGCGTCATCGGCGTACGCGCTCAGGGCGTCGTCGACGATGCGGGCGACCTCCGGCAGCCCGGCGCTCACTGCCCGACCGCCGCGCGGGCGGGGCGTGCCGCCTCGAGCTCAGCCGTGGGGATGCGGCCGCGAAGGGCCTCGATGTCGCGCAGCTGCGCCTGCAGGGTGGTGATGCGCTTGTCGCGGTCGGCGGTGTAGGTCGCCGCGGCCTGCTTGGCCACCAGCACCGAGTCGCTGAGCGAACGGTGCAGTTCTTCGGCGATCGAGCCGAAGTGGTCGCGGGCGGTGCGCTGGACGACGCGCAGACGGTCCTTCAGCTGCTTGCCCACCTGGAAGACGGTGTCTTCGATGTGACGACGCAGGAGGTTCTTCGCCTCGTTCTGCCGACGCAGCAGTCGCGAGGACATGTCTTCGCGGAAGGCGCGGCGACCCACCAGGACGCCGGCGAGCAGCGACAGCGGGTTGATGAGCGAGAGGCCGACGATGCTGGTGGCGAGTCCCACCATCAGCACGCCGCCGTAGGAGCCGCGCACGCCGATGTAGATCTTCTCGGCGGCGCCCATCTTGCCGTCGTCGAGGTGCTGCAGCTCCTCGACCGGGTCGAGCAGGCCGTCGGTGCCGGCGACGTCGATCAGGGGGATCGAGCCCTCGCCCATGCGGAACTCGTCGGCCACCTGCTCGGCCAACCACTGGGACCGCTCGTTGGTCCAGACGAACGTCTCGGAGACGGCGGCGTTCACCCGCTGGTCGACCCACTCGGCGATCTGGTCCCAGATGGGGCCCGGGTCGCCCTCGTCGATGGCGGTCTCACCCTCGCGCTGCACCTTGCGGAGGCGGTCGCGCAGGTCGTGCTCGGTGTCGGAGATCAGGTCGGCGATACCGTCGGAGAGCGTGACCTGCCAGCGGGACGTGCGGCTGCGGAAATCGTCGGCCTTGGCCTTGGCATCCTCGAGTCGCGCGATCATGCCCGGTGTGTCCTCGGGGTGCAGCAGGGCGTTGAGCTCGGTCTTCACCGCCAGCGAGAGCTGGTCCGACACGGTCAGCAGGTCGTGCACGGCGGCGCGGCGGTTCAGGTCCTCCGCCTTGCCGAGCACGTCGCGGCGCAGATGCGCCACGAGCTCGGGGAAGCCGGACTCGTCGTTGAGTTCGCGGTCCTGCTGCTCGGCGGCCAGCAACCGCAGGTCGCTCGAGACGGCGAAAACGGGGACGTCGTCGATGTCGACGCCCAGCTCGTTCAGATGCTTCTCGTCGACGCGCTGGATCTCGCGCCACTCGGGGTAGAGATCGGTCTTCGACAGCACCGCCGCGACGTTCGGCGAGATGCGCATCGCGTGGCGCAGGAACTGGATCTCGGGCTCGGTGTACTCCTGCGACGCGTCGGAGACCAGAAGCACGGCGTGCGCGGTCGTGAGGGCGGCGAGGGTGGCGAGGGAGCGGGTCGATTCGAGCCCGCCGACTCCGGGCGAGTCCACGATGCGCAGACCCCCTTTGAGGATCTCGCGCGGCAGCAGCACCTCGGCGCCCACCACGTCACCGTCCTGCTCGTCATCGGCGCGGGAGGTGACGTAATCGGAGAGACGTTCGAAGGGGATGTCGACGCGGCGGACCTCGTGCGACTCTCCGCTCTCGCGTTTCACGAGCACGGTCGCGGATGGCTCCTCGGCGTAGCCCACGGAGGTCGGCACGCTGGTGGCGATGTCGTCGTCGACGGCGCAGGCGGGGGCGTTGATGAGGGCGTTGACCAACTTGCTCTTGCCCTGCTTGAACTGCCCGACGATGACCACGCGCACGTGCGGGTCCTGCAGCCGGGCACGGGTGCTCGTCAGCTTCTCGACCAGGTCCTCACGCCCGAGGACTCCGGAGTACTTGCGCGCCCGTTCGACGAGGGCTGCCAGTTCGGCTGCCGGCGCCGGGCTCTTCCTCCCGTCCTCGGCGGCACCGTTCGGCGCGGGAGACGTGGTGGGCTGGGCCGGTGCGGACACGCGGGGAACCTCTCGGTCGGGCCGACGCCTCTTCGACGTCGAAGGATCTGGGAACGACGATAGCCCCGGGCGGGAGAACCCGCCCAGGGCTACCGTTCAGACGCTTCCGTGGGTACGGATGGCGACTCAGGCGTCGAGATCGGCGTCGGGGAGCTGCACGTCCACGACCTCGGAGTTGCCGGAGCCCCAGATGACGTCGGCGTTGATCGTCCAGTCCTGCGACTCGGTCGAGCTGAAGTCGTCGTTGAACGAGTCGGTCAGGTCGACGTTGACGGACTCGTCGTTGTACGAGTTGTCGATCGACCAGTCCTGCGAGTTGTCCGTGAGCTCGACCGAGATGTCGGTCGTGTTGCCCACGTTGTCCCACGTGGTGATCTCGGTGGTGTTGTCGATGTTGATGTCGCCCTCGGCGTCGAAGTTGGTCGACGCGTCCAGCGAGCGCGAGATCGAGACGTCGCCGCCGGCGGCCACGGCGCCCTCACCCGAGGCGGTCACGGCGCTGCTGCTGAAGTCCTGGGTGATTCCGCCACCGAGGACGTTCTGGTTGACCGACTGGTCGACGATGGTCGACTGGCTGTAGATCGAGGCGTTGCCGCCGCCACCCGCACCGCTCCAGCCGGAGAAGCCCGTGTTGTACTCGCGGACACCCGCGTTGGTGGAGTTGTCCTCGGTGGACTCGTCCCAGTAGGAGTTGTGCGAGTCGACCGTCACGACGGCGTCCACCGAGTTGTCCGAGTTGTCGGAGTTGTCGTTGAACGAGCCGTCGATGCTCCAGTCCGTGTTGCCGGAGTCGATGTTGCCGGAGTCGACGATCGTCGTCTCCGACGTGTTGGTCTCCTCGGACGAGTTGTCGACATTGCCGACGTTCTCGAGCGTGAGGCCCAGGTTGTTGCTGTTGTCCGAGTTGGTCTCGTTACCGACGTTGACCCAGCCCTCGTTACCCGAGTCGTTCACGTCACCGATGTTCCACACCATGATGTTGGTTCCTTACTTTACGAAGAGGCTCAGGCCAGGGGCAGGTTGAGGTCGGCGGTGTTGAAGCTGTCCACGACCGCGGTGATGTCGACGTCGATCGCGGTGTCGCTCTCGAACACCTCGGAGGTGTTGAACGAGCCGTCGGCCGAGTAGTTCTCCGAGAAGTCGTTGAACGAGTCGGTGACGTCGATGACGGTGGAGCTGTCGGTGTACGAGTAGTCCAGGTTGTACTCGTTCATCGAGTCCGTGATCGTGGTGATCGTGGTCTCGTTGCCGATGTTGATGTCGCCGCCGGCGCTGAAGTTGCTGGACTCGTCGACCGAGTAGTCCCAGTCGACGTTGCCGCCAGCTGCGATCGAGCCTTCACCCGAAGCGGTGACCGAGGAGTTGTCGAACGACTGGTCGACACCGCCGTCGACCGCGAGGTTCTGGTTGACCGACTGGTCGACGATCGTGGAGCTGCTCCAGATCTCGGTGTGGCCAGAGCCTGCAGCCGCCGCCGAGGACGAACCCGCGCCGCCCCAGACGCCGGTGTTGTACTCGCGGACGCCCGCGTTCACCGAGTTGTCGGTGCTGGAGGCGTCGGTGTACTCGTTGTACGAGCCCTCGGTCCAGTCGAGGTCGACGGAGTTGTCCGAGTTGTCCGAGTTGTCGTTGCCGGAGTCGGTGATGACGGTCGACTCGTTGTTCGAACCCTCGTTGAAAGATCCGTCCACACCGATCGTGGTGTCGTTGGTGACGGTCTCGGTGTTGGTCTCGTTGAACGAGTCCGTGGCCCCGAGGTCGACGTTGACCGAGTTGTCCTCATTGGTCTCGTTGAGCGAGTCCGCGACGGCCGTGTTGAGCGAGTTGTTGATGTCGCCGGTGGTAGGCATTTCTTCCATCCCATTCTCGGGCCGCGGCCCGCAGTACTGTTCGTTCTTCGAGAGTAAGAACGGCCCGCATATCCGGCATCGGGGGCCTCCCCGGTATCGGGTAGGGGGGACCCCGGGGTTTCTGGGGAGGGGGAGGGGGACCGCGGGGATATCCGCCGCTCGGGCCCGGTGGCTTCGACGAGCGCAGCCACCTCAGACCCCGAGTCTGCGACGGGCCCTACCCCACGGGTAAAGGCCCCGACGCTGAAGGACCCTGAGCTCGTCGAAGGGTCCGACCCTGCGGAGGAGTACAGGCCCCGCCGAAAAACCCGAGCCCGTCGACGTGCCCCACCCCATGCATAAGACCCCGCCGCCGCAGGACCCTGAGCCCGTCGAAGGGTCCGCACCCCGCCGCCCCGCCCGGCCCCGTGGATTGGCGCGCCTAGGCTGGTTCGGTGGACACCGCCGAGCTCACCGCCCTGCTGACCCCCGAGGGCCTCCGCCTGCTCGACGGCATCGGCCCCCTCGCCTCGACCGACGACGCGGCGCGCGCCGTCTCGCGGCTCAGGGCGGCTGGACACTCCCCCGACCTGGTCGCCGCCGTCGTGGGGCAGGCCCGCCTCCGGGTGCGGGCGGCGGCGAAGTTCGGCCCGTTCGCCGACCGGATGCTGTTCACCCGCGCGGGGCTCGAACAGGCGACGCGCCTGTCGATCGCCGCCCGTCATGCGGGGCGGTTCCGCGACGCCGGGATGATGAGCGTCGCCGACCTGGGCTGCGGAATCGGCGGCGACGCGCTCGGCCTTGCCGGTCTCGGCATCCGGGTCCACGCCGTCGACGCCGATGAGGTGACGGCCGCGATCGCCGCGTACAACCTCGCGCCCTTCGGCGAGGCCGCGACCGTGGCCCACGCACGCGCGGAAGACGTCGATCTGTCGGAAACGGATGCCGTGTGGCTCGACCCCGCACGACGTACCGCCGGCCACGCGGAGACGCGACAGGTGGCGTCCGCGGAGTGGTCGCCGTCGCTCGACTGGGTCTTCGATGTGCTGCGGCGCACCCCGGGCGGCGTGAAGCTCGGCCCGGGCTTCGACCGCACGCAGATCCCCGACGACGTCGAAGCCCAGTGGATCAGCGCCGACGGCTCCACGATCGAGCTGGTGCTGTGGGCGGGCGCCCTGGCACGTGAGCGGGTGCGGCGGGCGGCGCTCGTGGTGCGCAGCGGTGACGCCTGGGAGCTCACCGCCCCCGCCGACAGTCCCGACGTCGAGGCGCGCGAGCTCGGCGCCTTCGTGCACGAGCCGGATGGGGCGGTGATCCGCGCCCGGCTCATCGGCGAGGTCGCCCGCGCCCTCGACGCGGGGATGGTGGCGGACGGGATCGCCTATCTGACCTCGGATGCGGCGCTCACCAGCCCGTTCGTCTCGACGTTCCGGGTGCGCGAGCAGCTCCCGGTGGACACGAAGAAGCTCGCGCAGGCCTTGCGCGCACGGGGCATCGGGACGCTGGAGATCAAGAAGCGCGGCGTCGACATCGACCCCGCCATCCTGCGCAAGAAGCTCTCGCTGCGTGGAGACGAATCGGCGACGCTCATCGTGACGCGCGTGGGGTCCAAGCGCCTCGCCGTGCTCGCCGATCGCGTGTGAGAGCACGGCTCACCCCGCCACCGCCGCACACCGCGGAGCCCGACGACGCACGCCGCGGAGCCCGGCGACGCACGCGGCGAAGACCGGCGACGCACCGCCACGACCCCGCTCAGACGACGGCGAGCTGCGAGAAGCCCCAGACGAGCCAGCCGACACTGAAGACGAGCGAGAGCACGGCGAGGCACAACGCCCACACGGCGGACCGACGACTGTCGTGCGGCCGCCGGAGCGACAGCGTCGCGAAGATGACGCCGGTCACCCCCAGCGGCAGGAGCCACCCCGTGAACAGGGATCCCAGCAGCGCGACGGTCGCCAGCGCGAGCGCCCACGGCGCCAGGGACGGCGGTGCGGGCGGTACCGGGGGCACGTAGGGGATGAGGTGATCGCCGAACGCGGCCATCTCGAGCTGGGCCGTGGGTAGGCGTTCGGGGTCGTCGTCGAACGGCGGGACCGACGGGGCGGACACCGCCGCCCCGGATGCCGCGGTGGCCGGCACCGCCGGGCTCCCGCCCGGGGCCGCGATCGTGCGGGTGGTCGATGCAGCCCCCGGCTCCGCCGGAGCGGAGTCCTCGGCCCTCGCACCCACCGCCGTGTCGCCACCGGATGCCGTGGTGTCTTTGCGCGCGCGCCGCGTCGGCGGCGGCACCTCGGTCACGATGCCGCTCCGGCGCGCGGCGACGACTCGGCGCGGAGGATCGGGGGCTCGGCATCCGGATCCTCGGCGACCTGGATCTCGGTCACCGGCAGGGTCGAGTCCGCGCCGAACGCGAGAGTCGAGGGGCGCCGACCCGAGGCGATGAGCTCGGCGGCGAGCGCGGCGATCATCGCACCGTTGTCGGTGCACAGGCGCAGGGGCGGGATGCGCACGGCGACGCCGGCGGCGCCGGCACGCTCGAGGGCGACGTCGCGCAGACGTTTGTTGGCGATGACGCCTCCGCCGAGGAGCAGACGGGGAACACCGTGGCGCGCGCACGCGTCGAGGGCCTTGGTGACGAGCACGTCGACGACGGCCTCGCGGAAGGAGGCCGCGACATCGGCCACCGGCACGGGCCGCCCCGCGGCCTCGTGCTGCTCGACCCAGCGCGCGACGGCCGTCTTCAGCCCCGAGAACGAGAAGTCGTAGCGGTGGGATGCCATGTCGGAGGCCCGCGACAGCCCGCGGGGGAATCGGATCGCGGTGGGATCGCCGGTCGCTGCGGCGCGATCGATCTCGGGTCCGCCGGGGTACGGCAGCTTCAGCAGCCGCGCAACCTTGTCGAAGGCCTCTCCGGCGGCATCGTCCATCGTCTCGCCGAGCTGTTCGACATCGCTCGTGAGGTCGCGCACCAGCAGCAGCGAGGTGTGTCCACCGCTGACCAGCAGAGCGACCGTGGGGTACTCGAGCTCGCCGGCATCGGCGTCGAGGATGTCGGCCGCGATGTGCCCGACGAGATGATTCACGGCGTAGAGCGGCTTGTCGAGCGCGACGGCGAGCCCCTTCGCCGCCCCGACACCGACCATCAGGGCGCCGGCGAGCCCGGGCCCACTGGTGACGGCGACGGCATCGAGGTCTCCGAGGGTCACCCCGGCCTCGGCGAGGGCGGCGTCGATGGAAGGCTGCAGGGCCTCGAGGTGCGCGCGGGCGGCGACCTCGGGAACCACACCTCCGTACCGGGCGTGTTCGTCCATGCTCGAAGCGATGGTGTTGCTGAGCAGCTGCCGGCCGCGGACGATGCCGATGCCGGTCTCGTCGCAGCTGGTCTCGATGCCGAGCACGAGGGGCGCGTTCATCAGCACCACCCCTTTCCGGTCGTGGTGGTGGTGGAGCGGGTGGCCGCCCACCCCCGAAGATCGAGCTGCATGACGATCGCGTCGACGTCGTCGGGCTGGTAATACCGCGGGCGGCGACCCACCTCGATGAAGCCCTCCGAGGCGTACAGCGCATGCGCGACGGGGTTGTCCGCCCGCACCTCGAGGAACACCTGATGCACATCGCGGCGCACGGCCTCGCCGAGCAGTTCACCCAGCAGCGCCCGGCCGCGACCGCGGCCTCGCGCCGTCGCTGAGACGGCGATGGTCTGCACATCGGCATCTCGCGCCCCGCGCACGGCGCGCAGTCCCGCGTAGCCGACCAGGCGCTCCCCCTCTTCGACGACGACGTACCAGCCGTGCGGCGAGGCGAGCTCCTCGCGCATCATGGCCGCGCTCCACGCGTCGGTCGGGAACGAGGCGTTCTCGAGCGCCATGATCGCGTCGAGGTCGGAGACCGTGGCGGTACGCGTGGCCATCAGCTGACCCGCTTCGGTGCGTGCGCGGCGACCACGTCGGGGCTGCGCAGGTACAGCGGTTCCCCGTCGGCGAGGGTACGGCCGGCGTCGAGGGCGCGCGCGGCGGCGAGCGCGATCATCGCGGCCGAGACCCTCGTGGTCTCGATCCGCACGGCTCCGAGATCGGCCAACCGTTCGTCGAGGTCGTCACGGGGGCTGAGCGCGGCATCCGTAATGCGCACGGGGAGTCCGTCGTCGTCGATCCCGTCGTAGACGCTGTACGCGAACTCGCGACGACGGGCGTCGGTGACGACGGCGAAGCGGGGGGTGTCGACGCCGGTCAGGGCATCGGCCAACAGCACGCCGAGGGCGACGGCGTCGTGGCTGGGCACGGGGACCACCGGAACGCCGCGTCCGAGCGCGTACACCCGCGCGGCGGCGATGCCGACGCGCAGTCCGGTGAACGGCCCCGGTCCCATGCCGATCGCAACGTGCGTCGGAGCGGGAACGACCGCCGTCGCCCGCCGCAACAGGTCGCCGATCACCTCCGCGTGGCCGAGGGGATTCGCGCTCTGCTCGTCGGCGAGCACCTCCCCGTCGCGGGCGATCGCCGCGACGGCGGTGCCGAGCGAGGTGTCGATGCCGATGATCACGGTTCCAGGGTATCCGGCCCCTCCGACACCGCCCCGTGGCGGCATCCGTTCGCGCCGTCCGCTCCGAAGAAGGACCATGGATGCCACCCAGCTCGGCCTCCGTCGTGTGGTCGTGCCCACCGGCGTAGGGCCCATCGTCGTCCACGCGGGTCGCGGTTCGGGTAGTCCGGTCGCCACGGTCCTGCTCCATGGGGCGGCAGGGTCCTGGACGACGTGGATGCCGATGCTCTCGGCGTCCACGAAACGTGTGTCCGATGTGATCGCGGTCGACCTTCCGGGGTGGGGCGAGACGCCCGGCCCCGTTCCCGACCCGGCGGAGCTCGCCGTCGCGATCGCGGCCGTCGCGCGCGCCCTCGGCTACCCGCGATGGCGGGTGGTCGGACACTCGCTCGGCGGAGTCATCGCACTCGACATCGCCGCCCGCTTCCCCCGCGAGACCGTCGCCGTCGGCGTCGTGTCGCCGAGCGGAGCGGGCGCTCGGGCCGTCACCCGCCGTCCGCTCTCGGGTGCCGTGCGCCTCCCGTGGCTGGCTGGCATGGTGGCGGCGATGCGGGTGCTGCGCGCAATCGGGCCGGTCTCGGGTCCGTTGCTGCGGGGGCTGCGGCGCACCGGGCTGCTCCGCGTCCTCGCACGACCGCTGTTCCGGCATCCCGACCGCGTGGACCGCTCCCTGACCGACGCCCTCGCCTCGGAGATCCGCCCGGCGGCGTTCCTCGCGGCCGCGAGGGTCTCGCGCACGCACGACGATGGCGTCTGGCGCCGCATCGTGTGCCCCGTGCGGTCGGTGCGGGGCAGCCACGACGTCTTCGTCGCCGCGAGCGACCCTCGCGCCTGGAGGCGGTTGCTGCGCGACTACGACGACGTCGTGCTCGACGACAGCGGGCACTTCGCCCACGTGGAGCAGCCCGTCGAGACGCTACGGGCACTCCGAGACGTCTGGGCGGTCGACCGTCCGCCGGGGCGATCCACCCGGGCGCAGCCGCAGTCGGCGGGCACCGGAACGCGCTGATCGTTCCGTCGGCAGGTCAGGGCCGACGCGAGATCGTCACCGTCCGTGGCGCATCGACGTCAAGCTCGACGGTGTGCACGGCGATCTCACCGCACGCATTGTCGACGCCGCGGCCGCCGAGGTGCCGGTCGATCTCGATCTCCCACCACGCATCCGACAGGTGTTCGGCGACGCCTCGCCCCCACTCCACGATCACGGCCGAATGCGCCACGTCGATGTCGAGGTCGTCGAGCTCGACCGCCGCTCCCAGCCGGTAGGCGTCCACGTGCACCAGCGATGTGCCGCCCACCAGCGAGGGGTGCGTGCGGGCGATGACGAACGTGGGGCTCTGAACGGGACCACGGATGCCGAGTCCCTCGCCGATCCCGCGCGTCAGGGTCGTCTTGCCAGCGCCGAGGGGCCCGGTGAGCACGACCACGTCTCCGGGCGCCAGAGCGCGGCCGATCGCGCGGCCCAGTTCGTGCATGTCGGCGGGCTCTGCGATCTCGCGCGTGCCCAGCAGCTCGTCGGGTACGCTCACGCGTCGACCTCCCGCCGGGGGACGCGAGCACCCACGCGCGTGACGATCTCGTAGTCGATGGTGTCGGCGGCATCCGCCCAGTCACGAGCCGAGGGCGCCCCCAGGGTCGGATCGCCGAAGAGCACGACCTCGTCGCCCAGCGCGACCGGGTGATCGCCGACGTCGACGACGAACTGGTCCATCGCGATGCGACCGGCGACCGTGAAGCGGCGACCGCCGATCGACACCGGTCCGCGTCCCGACGCCTGACGGGGAACGCCGTCGGCGTAGCCCAGCGGTACGAGCACGAGGGTCGTGTCGCGCTCTGTGCGGTAGTCGTAGCCGTACGATACCCCGGTGCCGGCGGGAACGCGCCGCACCGCGGCCACTGCTCCGCGCAGTGTCATGGCCGGCCGCAGGCCCAGGTCGGCGGCCGTACGGTCGGCCAGGGGCGAGACGCCGTACAGACCGATTCCGATCCGCACGCACCCCAGCCGTGCTTCGGGGAGGGTGATCGCCGCGTTCGTCGCCGCGATGTGCCGCAACGGCGGGTTCAGTCCCGCGGCTGCGGCGAGCGCCACGCCCTCTTCGAAGCGGGCGAGCGCCGCGCGATCGTCGTCGAGGCTGGTGTTGGACAGGTGCGAGAAGATCCCGATCACCCGCACGCGCCCGATGCGTTCCAGTCGCGCCGCCTCGGAGAACACGGTCCGCCACTGGTCGGGGGCGATACCGTTGCGCGACAGTCCCGTCTCGATCTTGAGGTGGACGCTCGCCGGTCGTCCACCCGCGAACGCCTCTCCGGCGCGCTGCAGCTGGTCGAGATCGGAGACGCCGAGTTCGATGTCGTGCCGCGCGGCCTCGGCGAACGACGCCCCCGGCGCGTGCAGCCACGCGAAGAGCGGCGCGCGCAGGCCCGCTCGTCGCAGGGCGAGCGCCTCGTCGATGTCGGAGACGCCGATGCGCGTCGCGCCGCCCTCGAGCGCCGCGAGGGCCGTGCGGAGGGCACCGTGACCGTAGCCGTCGGCCTTCACCACCGCGATGATCTGCGAGCCCGTCAGCGTGCGCAGGTGCCGCACGTTCTCGGTGATCGCTTCGACGTCGATGAGCGCTTCGCGCAGCACTCCCCGCGGAAGTCTCATGCGGTGTCCTCTCTGGCGGTGTCGGGGGCGGATGCCGAGGGCTCCGCCGCCGTGTCGGGTACGGCGGACGCCGCGTTCTCCCGCATCGGCGCGGGTACACCGGACGCTGCCTCGGCGATGACGTACGCCGTCGCGAGTCCCGCGTCGTGCGACATCGACAGGTGCAGGGCGGTGATCCCCCGACCGGCGACGGTGGCGGCGGTCTCTCCGGTCAGCGCGAAGATGGGGCGCCCCGACGGTTCGGAGGCGACCTCGATGTCGGTCCAGTGCACCCCGTCCGATCCGCCGAGCGCTTTGATCAGCGCCTCTTTCGCGGCGTACCGCGCGGCGAGCGAGCGGGGCTTGAGCACGCGCTCGGCGGGGGCGAACAGCCGCGGAAGAAGTCGTGGGGTCCGCGCCAGGGTCGCGGCGAACCGCGGCACGTCGACCACGTCGACGCCGATTCCGACGATCATGCGCCCTCCCCTCGTGGCATCCTCTCCATTCTGCCGGTGCAGGCCGACGTCGGGCCGCCGCTCCTGCCGCCCGACGCAGGCTGCGGGGCCTTTAAAGCCACAGCCCGAGCACGACGCGGGAAAGTTGCCCGTCATCCGTCGTTAAGGCGCCCCGCCGAGCTCCCTCGTGCGCAGATCTCCCGCGTCGTGTCGCCCCGGTCGGGATCCCCGCCCCACGCTCGCGGGCTGCACCCGGGACCCGCCCCAGCTCCAGGCCGCCGACGCCAGCGCCGAGCCCCACGCACCCGCTCCCCGGAAACGACGAAGGGGCCGGATGCCACGGCATCCGGCCCCGAAGACGACGGGTTACTCCACCGTCACCGACTTCGCCAGGTTGCGCGGCTGGTCGACATCGAGGCCCTTGGCCTCGGCGAGGCCCATCGCGAAGATGTGCAGCGGCACGACGGCCAGCAGCGGCTCGAACAGCGGGGCGGCGAGAGGGATGCGCAGCACCTCGTCGGCGGCGGGGAGCACGGCGACGTCACCCTCTTCGGCGATCGCGATCACGCGGGCGCCGCGCGCGCGGATCTCCTCGATGTTCGAGACGACCTTCTTGTGCATCTCGCCCGAGCCACGCGGCGACGGCACCACGACGAACACGGGCTGGCCCGGCTCGATGAGGGCGATGGGCCCGTGCTTGAGTTCGCCGGCTGCGAAGCCCTCGGCGTGGATGTACGCCAGTTCTTTCAGCTTGAGCGCCCCCTCGAGCGCGATCGGGTATCCGACGTTGCGGCCGAGGAAGAGGACTGAGCGCGTGTCGGCCATCCAGTGGGCGAGCTGTTCGATGCGCGCCTGCTCGCTCTCGAGCACGCGGGCGATCTTGCCCGGTACGGCCTCGAGCTCGGCGACGGCCTCGACGGCTGCGACGGGGTCGACGGCGCCGCGGATGCGGCCCACGTGCAGCGCGAGCAGGTAGAGCGCGGTGATCTGCGCGACGAAGGCCTTCGTGGAGGCCACGGCGACTTCGGGACCGGCGTGGGTGTAGACGATGGCGTCCGACTCGCGCGGAATGGTCGCGCCCTGCGTGTTGCAGATCGACAGCGTCTTGGCCCCGCGCGAACGGGCGTACTTCACCGCCATGAGCGTGTCCATGGTCTCGCCCGACTGGCTGATCGAGACGACCAGCGTGCGATCCGAGAGCACCGGGTCGCGGTAACGGAACTCGTGGGCGAGCTCGACGTCGACGGGCACGCGCGTCCATGTCTCGAGCGCGTACTTGCCGACCATGCCGGCGTACGCGGCGGTGCCGCACGCGATGATGAGGATGCGGTCGATGTCGGCGAGGAAGTCATCGAGTCCCTCGAGCTCGGGGATCTCGACCCGGCCCTCGTGGATCCGGCCGCGCAGCGTGTTGGCGACGGCTTCGGGCTCTTCCGAGACCTCTTTCGCCATGAACGAGGACCAGCCGCCCTTCTCGGCCGCCGAGGCGTCCCACGTGACCTCGAACGCCTCGACCTCGACCGGCGCGCCCGAGAAATCGGTCACCTCGACACCCTCGGGGGTGATGGCCACGATCTCGTCCTGGCCAATCGCGAGGGCGTTGCGGGTGTGCTCGACGAAGGCGGCGACGTCGGAGCCGAGGAAGTTCTCGCCCTCGCCGAGGCCGATGACCAGCGGAGAGTTGCGGCGCGCGCCCACGACGAGACCCGGGTGGTCCTGGTGCATGGCGAGGAGCGTGTAGGCGCCCTCGAGGCGCGAGACGACCGCACGGAACGCCTGCACCAGGTCCTTGGTGCGGGCGTACTCGCGGCCGATCATGACGGCAGCGACCTCGGTGTCGGTCTCGCTGCGGAACGCGAAGCCCTCGCCGACCATCTCGCTCTTGAGCTCGGCGAAGTTCTCGATGATGCCGTTGTGGATGACGGCGAGCTTGTCGTCGTCGGCGAGGTGCGGGTGCGCATTGGCATCCGTCGGTCCGCCGTGCGTCGCCCAGCGCGTGTGGCCGATGCCGGTGGTGCCGTTTGGCATGGGCGTGGCCACGAGGTCGTCACGGAGCACCGCGAGCTTTCCCGCGCGCTTGCGCATGTCGAGGGTGCCCTCACCGTCGATCACGGCGATGCCGGCGGAGTCGTAGCCCCGGTATTCCAGCCGAGACAGTCCGGCGAGAAGGATGTCCTGGCTCTGCCGAGGACCCACGTAACCGATGATTCCGCACATGAGCCCCCATCCTACGGGGCGATGCCGAGCGCCCCCTGCGACCGCACCCGACGCCGCGCAGACCGGCGAGAGGCGGCCCTAGAGCTTTCGCAACAGCACCGACTCGACCGTGTGGTCGGCGCCCTTCTGCAGCACGAGCCCCGCACGGTGTCTCGTCGGTAGGACGTTCTCCTCGAGGTTGGGGAGGTTGATCTCGCGCCAGTAACCGAGGGCGCGTTCCACGGCCTCCTCGTCGCTGATGTCGGCGAACACGCGGAAGAACGACGTCGGGTTCGTGAAGGCGTTGTCGCGCAACGCGAGGAACCGCTCGACGTACCACTTCTCGATGTGGGCGGCGTCGGCGTCGACGTAGATCGAGAAGTCGAACAGGTCGCTCACGGCGACCTCGTTCGGCGAGGGCGGTGGCTGCAGCACGTTCAGCCCCTCGACGATGACGACATCGGGTCGGTGCACGGTGACGTGGGCGTCGGGCATGATGTCGTACCGCACGTGCGAGTAGAAGGGTGCACGCGCCTCTTCGGCGCCCGACTTCACCTCGCTGAGGAACTGCACCAGCGCCCGCCGGTCGTACGACTCGGGGAAACCCTTGCGATCCATGAGTCCGCGGCGTTCGAGCTCGGCGTTCGGATAGAGGAAGCCGTCCGTGGTGACCAGCTCCACCCGGGGGGTGTCGGGCCAGCGGCTCATGAGTTCACGCAGCAGGCGGGCGATGGTCGATTTGCCGACCGCCACGGACCCGGCGACGCCGATGACGAACGGGGTCGTGGCATCCGGTTCGCCGAGGAACTCGCTCGTGTCGGCACCCAGTCGGCGCGTCGCGCGTGCGTAGAGGCTCAGCAGCCGGCTGAGGGGCAGGTACACCTCGGCGACCTCGCGAGGGTCGAGGCGGTCACCGATCCCGCGCAGCTGCACGATCTCGTTCTCGGTCAGCGGCTGCGGGAGTCCGCCGGCCAAGCGCGACCAGTCGTCGCGGTCGATCTGACGGTAGGGGCTCAGCGACGGCGCGGGAGCGTCGGTCTCGGCGGCGGACACCCGCCCCATGCTACCGGCGCGATCGCGCTCTCCCGGCTGGCTCCCGCGCGGCCCCACCGCGGGCACCGGGAGGCGGGGTCGGCGCCACTACGCTCGGAGCGTGCGCCTGGGAGTCCTCGACATCGGTTCGAACACCGTCCACCTGCTCGTCGCCAACGCCCGCGCGGGGGGCCGGCCGACGGCCACCACCTCCCACCGCTCGGTGCTGCGCCTCATGCGCTACCTGCAGCCGGACGGCTCCATCTCGCCCGAGGGCGTGACCGGACTCGTGGATGCCGTGGCCGCGGCGTGCGCGCACGCGCGCGCCGAGGGGGTGGATGAACTCCTCGCGACGGCGACCTCGGCCGTGCGCGAGGCGACCAACGGCGAGGCGGTCATCGCGCAGATCGAAGACGTCCTCGGCCAACCGCTCCAGGTCCTCGGCGGCGAGACGGAAGCGCGTTTCACCTACCTGGCGGTGCGGCGGTGGTTCGGCTGGTCGGCGGGGCAGATCCTGCTGTTCGACATCGGCGGCGGCTCCCTCGAGATCGCCGGCGGCGGAGACGAGCTGCCCGACCTCGCCGAATCGGTGCCGCTGGGCGCCGGACGCTCCACGGTGCAGTTCCTGCCGCACGATCCGCCCAGCGCCGATGAGATCGACGCGCTGCGCCAGCACGCGATGGCCGTCCTCGCGCCGGTGGCCGCGCGCTTCGCCGCGCTCCCCCGGCCAGACCACGTGGTGGGGTCGTCGAAGGCGATCCGCTCGCTCGCCAAGCTCGCGGGCTACCCGGTGCCGGGATGGTCGGGCATCGACCGCATGGTGCTGCCGCGCCGGGAACTGAAGGACTGGATCCCGCGACTGGCCCGCATCCCCGCCGAGGCGCGTGAAGCGCTCCCCGGAATCACCGCCGACCGCACGTTCCAGATCGTCGCCGCGGCCGTGGTCGTGGAGCGGGCGATGAAAGCGCTCGACGTCGAGGAGCTCGAGGTCTCCCCCTGGGCACTGCGCGAGGGAGTCCTCCTGCGCTACATCGAGTCGCTGGAGTACTGACCCCTCCCCGCTGCCTCCGGTCGTATGCTCGCCCGGCGCGGGGCACGCGAGGAGTCGCCCGAGGTCAGCGAGCCGAGCATCCGCCCGACCTGGGCGAGCAGGTGTCGCGTCAGAGCGCGAGACGCTCCCGAACGACGTCGGCCAGACGATCCGCGTGGGCGCGGGCTACCTCTTCGCTCGCCGCCTCCACCATCACGCGCACGAGCGGCTCGGTGCCGGACGCGCGCAGCAGCACACGGCCGGAATCGCCGAGGTCGGCGATCGAGGCGGTCACCGCCTCCTGAACGCCCTCGTCGGTCACGCCGTCGCGGTCGACGCCGCGAACATTGACGAGTACCTGCGGGTACACCGTCATCAGCGACGCGAGTTCGGCGAGGGTCTTGCCCTGCCGGGCCATCTCGGCCACGATGTGCAACCCCGTCAGCAGACCGTCGCCGGTGGTGGCGAAGTCGCTCATGATGACGTGGCCCGACTGCTCCCCGCCCAGGGAGTAGCCCCCCTCGTTCATGGCCTCGAGCACGTAGCGGTCGCCGACGCCGGTCTGCAGGACGCGGATGCCGTGGTCGGCCATCGCGCGGTGCAGCCCGAGATTGCTCATGACCGTGGCGACGAGGGTGTCGTCGACGAGCGCGCCGCGCTCCTTCATCGCCACCGCGAGGATCGCCATGATCTGATCGCCGTCGACCACGTTGCCCTGCGCGTCGACGGCGAGGCAGCGGTCGGCGTCACCGTCGTGGGCGATGCCGACATCTGCTCCGAGACGCACGACGGCTTCGGCGAGCACGTCGAGGTGCGTCGAGCCCACGCCGTCGTTGATGTTGAGCCCGTCGGGCTCGGCGCCGATGACGGTGACGATCGCGCCCGCGTCCTTGAAGGTCTCGGGCGACACGCCGGCGGCGGCACCGTGCGCGCAGTCGAGCACGACGTGGATGCCGTCGAGGCGGTGCGGCAGCGAGGCCAGCAGGTGAAGCACGTACCGGTCTTCGGCGTCGGCGAAACGCCGGATGCGACCGACACCCGCACCCGTGGGCTGCAGGCGGTCCCACTCGAGGGCGAGCTCGATGCGCTGCTCGACGATGTCGGGCAGCTTCTTACCGCCTCGGGCGAAGATCTTGATGCCGTTGTCGGGAGCGGGGTTGTGCGACGCCGACACCATCACACCGAAGTCGGCGTCGTGGTCGGCGATGAGGAAGGCCAGGGCGGGCGTGGGGATGACCCCCGCATCGAGCACGTCGACGCCCGACGACGCGAGTCCCGCCGAGACCGCCGCCGCGAGGAACTCCCCCGAGACGCGCGGGTCGCGCGCGACGACGGCGGTGAGCCGGCGGCCTTCGGCCTTGCGCGCCTCCGCAGAACGGCCCTGGCCCAGGACGACAGCAGTCGCCTGGGCCAGGTGCAGCGCGAGTTCGGCGGTGAGGAGGCCGTTGGCCAGCCCCCGCACCCCGTCCGTGCCGAAAAGAGGCATCCGGATCGTCGAACTCAGCGCTTGGAGTACTGGGGCGCCTTGCGGGCCTTCTTGAGACCGGCCTTCTTGCGCTCCTTGACGCGAGCGTCACGCGAGAGGAAGCCGGCCTTCTTCAGGGTGGGGCGGTTGTTCTCTTCGTCGATGCCGTTCAGCGAACGGGCGATTCCGAGACGCAGCGCGCCGGCCTGACCCGAGGGGCCTCCACCGGAGATGCGCGCGATCACGTCGTACGAGCCCGCGAGCTCGAGAACCGTGAACGGATCGTTGATCAGCTGCTGGTGCAGCTTGTTCGGGAAGTAGTCCTCGATCGTGCGGCCGTTGACCGTGATCGTGCCCGAACCGGGGATGAGGCGCACGCGGGCGATGGCCTGCTTGCGACGGCCGACGGCTGCGCCGGGGACCGAGAGCACGGGGCGCGAGGCTTCGACGGTCGACTGCTCGGCCGGCGTTTCGGTGCTGTAGTTGCTGGGGTCGATGTTCGACACTGTTTCGTCCTTATCCGGCGGCGCTTACTGGGCGACCTGGTCGAAGGTGTATGCCGTGGGCTGCTGGGCACCGTGGGGGTGCTCGGCGCCGCGGTACACCTTGAGCTTCTTGAGCTGCGCCGCGCCGAGGCTGTTCTTGGGCAGCATGCCGCGGATGGCCTTCTCGACCGCGCGGACGGGGTTCTTGTCGAGGAGTTCCTCGTACGTGACCGACTTGAGGCCGCCCGGGTAACCCGAGTGGCGGTAGGCCTTCTTCTTCTGGAGCTTCTGACCCGTGAGCGCCACCTTTTCGGCGTTGATCACGATGACGAAGTCGCCGGAGTCGATGTGGTTGGCGAAGGTCGCCTTGTGCTTGCCGCGGAGGAGGACCGCCGCGTGCGAGGCGAGACGGCCGAGGACGACGTCGGCGGCGTCGATAACGACCCACTCGCGCGTGACCTCAGCGGCCTTGGGGGTGAAAGTGCGCGTCACAGTAGTGCTGCTTTCTTGTTCGAACGGAGGAGTTCGTGAATCCCGCTCCGGTGGTCCGTTGCCTCGTCGATGACGACGCAACCAGGGCCGGTGGAGGGCTCACGTTCGGGCAACCCGCTCGCAGAGAGGCGGGCACCAAAGAGCAAGACTACGGCATCCGGATGCCACGACCAAATGCCGCCGCCGTCAGGCGAGGAGCGTGCCCGCGGCGACCAGGGCGAAGCCGGACGCGTTGAAGACGACGTGCACGGCCACCGCCGGCCAGATGCGCCCCGTCCCGATCGTGAACGCTCCCGCGACGACGCCGAGCAGCGTCAGGGCAGCGAGATCCGACGGCCCGCGCGGCGCCGTCAGTTCGTGCGCGGCGACGAAGAGAGCCGTCGACACTGCCATTGCGGCGATGCCCGCGGCGACACCGCCGGCGCGGCGCCGGAGAACGGCGAAGGTGCTGACCAGGACGACCGCGCGGAAGAGCGACTCCTCGATCGTCGGGGTCACCAGTGATCCGGCGATCGCGTCGAGCGCGAACGCCGGTGGAAGCCCGCCGTCGGTCGAGAACGTCGACGGCCACGGTGCGGCGTCGCCGCCGATGCCGGCGACGGCGCCCTGGACGAGTCGGAGCAGGATCCCGAAGACGACCCCGTACACGAGGTCGATGACCCGGAAGCGCAGCAGTCCCCGCGGGCGCGAGCGCGCGAAGGCCAGGGCGACGGGCGCAGCCATCGCCGTCCAGATGATCCCCTGCGCCCCGGCGGCGGCCGTTTCGACCGGGAACAGCAGGGGCGCCGCGTGGGCTCCGACCGCGGCCACCCCGACGGCGCAGACGGCCCACCCGAGCATCTCGACGTCCCACCGGGCGATGCTCGAGCCGCCCTCCCCCCACCGGCGACGTCGGCGGCGCCCCCGGTGACGAGCGGCGGGAGCGTCGAGCGAGGACATGCGGGTCAGGGTAGGACGCCGAAACGCCCTGGCCTGCCGTCGGACGGCGCGCGCACCGCAGGCTTCACCACCGTCTTCACCCCGCCGCTCACGGGTATGGCCCGGCACGACGATGCCCCGCCGCCCGAAGGCGACGGGGCATGACCCGTCCGAACGCGTCCACCGCGGATGCGGGCGAGAGTGCGAACGCGAGCGCGGCGGATCAGCGCTGGAGGAAGTCGATGACGACCCGGTTGAACTCGTCGGCGTGGCTGACGTTCACGCCGTGGGGCGCGCCGGTGACGACGTGCAGTTCGCTCCCGGCGATGGCCTCGTGCGTGCGCTTGCCCGAGCCCTCGAAGGGGACGGTCGCGTCGCTGTCGCCGTGGATGACGAGGGTGGGGACGGTGACGTTCGGCAGGTCGTCGCGGAAATCGGTGGTGGCGAACGCCTCCATCGACTTCAGCGCAGCGTGATGGTCGGCCTGATTCGCGAGGCGCTCGGCCTCGGCACGGTCGGCCTCGGAGACGGCGAGGGTGCCGTCGACCGAGAAGAAGTCGGTCGTGAACTGGTGGTAGAACGCCTTCTCGTCGCCCTTGAGGCCCTGCTTCATGCCGTCGGCGGTCTCATCGTCGAGCGGACCCTCGGGGTTGTCGTCCGTCTTGGCCAGGTAGGGGGGCACGGCGGAGGCGAACACGACGCTGTGGATGCGGTCGGCACCGTGGCGCGTGATGTAGCGGGCCACTTCGCCGCCGCCCATCGAGAAGCCCACGAGGGTGACGTCGCGCAGATCGAGGGTCTCGATCACGGCCTGCAGGTCGTCGGAGAAGGTGTCGTAGTCGTATCCGGTGCGGGGCTTGTCGCTGCGACCGAATCCTCGGCGGTCGTAGGTGACGACGCGGTACCCGGCCGCCTCGATCGCGGGGACCTGGTGGGCCCAGGACTCGCCCGAGAGGGGCCAGCCATGGATGAGGACGATCGGTCGGCCGGTGCCGCCGGTGTCGTCGACGTGAAGGTCGATGTCGGTCAGAAGTCCGTGGTGTGCGGTGATCTCGCTCATGGCCGCAATGCTTCGGCTCGTACCTGAACACGGGCCCCTGCTTGACGGGGATGTTTCGGATTGGTAACGACCCGCCTCTCGCACAGGGCGAGCGCGGATGCAACGGCTCGGGGCCACCCGCTCGGCGTCGTTAGCCTTCCGGCATGGCTCCGACCCGCATCCCCGGTATCGCCCTGCTCATCGTCGCCGGCGCGCTGACCCTCAGCGCCTGCGCCCCCGCATCCGGGGGCGACCCCGTCCCCGCAGCATCGGGCGCGCCCGGGAGCGGGGCATCCGGTGCGACCTCCGTCGACGACGACGGCAGGACCGCTGTGACCGCCATCACCACCGCCGAGTCGAGCGCGGGCGGTCGCGCGTTCGAGCTGGAACGCGGCGACGACGACACCTGGGAGGTGCACGTCGCCGTGGGCGAGCGCGAGGTCGAGGTGCACGTGGCATCCGAGGGGACGAGCGTGCAGTCCTCGCGGGACGACGACGACATCGACGCCGAGGAACGTGCCGCGCTGGACGCGGCCGTGACGACGCTCGCCGACGCGGTGCGGATCGCCGCGACGCAGAACCCGGGCGGCGAACGCCTCGACGAGGTCCAGCTCGACGACGACGGGGGTGCGTGGGTCTGGAAGGTGGAGATGCGCGACGGGGCGACGGTGCGCATCTCGGCATCCGACGGGGCAGTCCTCTGAGGCAGAGGCGCCGCGGGGACGCAACCCCTCCGGTCCGACCGGACCGCGACGCCCCCGTCTCACTACACTCGCGCCATGCGCCACGCCTGCGACTCCGTCGGTCATAGTCCGCGCGCCCGGGTGACCCCGGGCGCAGCTTCCCCCCGAGCGGGGGCGATCCACCCATGAGCGACCTCGCCCTCAACATCGTGCTCGTCATCGTGTTCGTGCTCATCGGCGGCGTGTTCGCCGCGACCGAGATGGCACTGGTGACCCTGCGCGAGAGCCAGGTGAACGCCCTCGCCGCCCGGGGGAAACGGGGGCAGAAGGTCGCCGATCTGGCGCGCAACCCCAATACGTTCCTGTCGGCGGTGCAGATCGGCGTGACGGTGGCGGGGTTCGCCTCGGCCGCATACGGGGCGTCATCCCTCGCCCCCTCGGTCGCACCGCTGTTCGAGAACCTGGGTCTGGAGCCGGGCATGGCGGCGACGGTGTCGACGATCGCCCTCACCCTCGTGATCGCCTACCTGTCGCTCGTGCTCGGCGAACTCGTGCCCAAGCGCCTGGCCATCCAGCGCAACGCGGCCTTCGCATACACGGTCGCCCCGGTGCTGAACGGGTTCGCGAAGCTCATGCGGCCGGTGATCTGGTTGCTGTCGCTCTCGACCAACGTGCTCGTGCGCCTGCTCGGCGGAGACCCGAACAAGACCGGCGAGGAGCTCACCGAGGAGGAGCTCCGTGACATCGTCTCCAGCCACGAGGGTCTGCCGGCCGACGAGCGCCGCATCCTCGACGACGTGCTGTCGCTGCGCGACCGTCACGTGAGCGAGGTCATGCGTCCACGGCCCGAGGTGGTGACCCTGGATGCCGGAGGCACCATCGCCGAAGCCCGGGAGACGGTGCGGGATCTGCCGTATTCGCGTTACCCGGTCGCGGAGCAGTCCATCGACGATGTCGTGGGGTTCGTCCACGTGCGCGATCTCTCCGACGACACCGAGCGTCCGCTCAGCGCTGTCATGCGCGAGATCCGTTACATCCCCTCGACCGCCCGGGTCCTGCCGACGCTCACGGCGATGCGCGCCGACGGGAGCCACATCGCGGTGGTCGTCGACGAGTACGGCGGCACCGACGGCATCGTCACGCTCGAGGATCTGGTCGAGGAAGTGGTGGGCGAGATCTTCGACGAGTACGACACCGACGCCGAACAGCCTCTCGCCGAGGGCGAGCACGGCGTCGTCGAAGGTCGCCTCAACCTGCAGGACTTCGAGGAGGCGACGGGGGTGAGCCTGCCGCGCGGCGCGGCAGATACGGTCGGGGGGTTCGTCGTGGAGCGGCTGGGGCGCCTCGCTCGGGCCGGCGACACCGTCGAGGTCGACGGTGCGACGTTGCAGGTGAGCGCCGTGGAGCGCAGACGCGTCGCGGAGTTGCTGGTCACGCGGCATCCCCTCGACGAATCCGACGCCGCCGACGAGCGTGCGGAGCGCGACTGACGCGGACCCGGTCGCGGCAGCCAGGAGGAGCGTGCGATCAGGCGTTGCCTCGTCCGAGCGGCGCGGTGTCGCCGATCGCGAAATGACGTCCGTTGATGGCGAGGAGATCGGCGTCCGCGGCGGCGGGAAGACCCGGGGACGGCGCGGCATCCGCATCACGGCTGCTGATCATGCGACCCATGCTCACGCGCGCCGCAACGACGCGGCAGGGCTTGACAGCGGACGATGAGCGCGGTTCGAGAAAGATTGTGCACAACTAGATTGTGTGCAATGCTCTGTCCATGCCCGCCGTCGACGCCCTCGTGTGTTTCGCGCTGTACGCCGCCAACCGCACCACGACCCAGGCCTATCGCGTGCTTCTGGAGCCCTTCGATCTCACCTACCCGCAGTACATCGCCCTGGTGACCCTGTGGGCCGACGGCGAGCAGTCGGTGAAGAGCTTGGGCGAAGCCCTGCAGCTGGACTCCGGCACCCTGTCGCCGATGCTCGCGCGCATGGAAGCCGCGGGCTACGTCACACGCACCCGTGGTTCCCGCGACGAGCGCGTCGTCACCGTCACCCTCACCGAACGCGGCGCAGCGCTGCGTGACGAACTCGCGCACGTGCCGCGGTGTATCGCTGTCGGCGCCGGCTTCACCGACGCCGACGACGCGCGCGAACTCATCGATGCGTTGCACCGTCTCACCGACTCGATGAAAGATCTCCGCGATCACCCTGACGCGGTGCTCGCCTCCGTCGGCGCTCCGCGCCCCCCGGCGTGAGCGCCCCTCCCCCAACCACCCTTGAAAGGACACCCCATGGAAGCCCTCTACACCGCCGAAGCCGTCTCGACGGGCCACGGCCGCACCGGCCACGTCACCGCCGGCAGCTACATCGACCTCGAGGTCGCTCCCCCGAAGGAGATGGGCGGCTCGGGTCAGGGCACCAATCCCGAGCAGCTCTTCGCCGCCGGATACGCCGCGTGCTTCCACGGTGCTCTGCACGCGGTGGCCCGCGGCCACAAGGTCACGCTCGAGGACTCCTCGGTCGGCGGACGCGTGCAGATCGGTTCCAACGGTCAGGGCGGCTACCAGCTCGCCGTGCTGCTCGAGGTGGTCCTCCCGGGCATCGACGCCGAGCTCGCCCAGCAGCTCGCCGATGAAGCCCACCAGGTCTGCCCCTACTCCAACGCCACACGCGGCAACATCGAGGTCACCGTCACGGTCTCCGAGGACTGACCTCCCCTCGACACCGGGGCGGGGTGCTGAGCCCACGTATCGCATCCCGTCCCGGTCGCATCACCCCGACGCCGTCCGCTCTGCGGGCGGCGTCGCTGCGTCCGCCCCCGATCAGCGCAGCTGCAACTCGCCCTCGGCCTTGCCGTACGAGCGACGCAGCCACTGGCCGAAACCGGGCTGCGACAGGCACGCGGACGCGTTCTCGCACGTGACGACGGAGTCCTCCGCGGCGTACGTCTGGTACACGTCCACCTTGGCGGCCAGCACATCGCCTTCGACATTCACCGGCTGGTGCTGAGACGGATATCCGATGTAGTAGGTGATGGCATCGGCCGGCACCTCGACGGCGGGTGCGACCGCTCGCACCAGCGAGCCCACGCAGGAATGATCGGGGTGGTCTCCGCGGGCGAACACGCTCTCGTGCGGGATGTTCGTCGTCACGTGATCGGGGCGTCCGGCGTGGATCAGCTCGGCGACGGTGTCGGCCAAGCGGCTCGCGTCGACAGCCGGACCGTCGTCGATCGGACGGAGCACCGGCACGGTGCCGTTGATGAGCTGCGTCAGGCCCGCATCACCCGTACTGGGGAATCCTTTGGCGCTGAGGTTGCCGTCGGGCAGACGCAGCATGGTGATGGACAGACGGGCGTCGTCGACGGGAACGAACCGGGTCGCACGGGCCCCGCTCAGCAGGGTGATCTCCCGTGTGTCCCACGCCGCCGTGCTGCCGCGCATGAGGTCGTAGGCCGCGCGGATGCCGGCCTCCCGCTGCCGCGCGTACGCGAGCCCGCGCCCCGCGTCCCCGGCCGTGACGAAGATGGTGCGCAGGGTGGCCCCCGATGCGATCACTCCCGCGAGGTGGGGGTTCGCGAAGATGATGTCGTCGTCGGCGTGCGCCCACACGGCGACGGTGGTGTCCTCTCCCGGTTCCTCGAATGCGGGCGACGTCTCGCGCGGCGGTGCGCCCGGCGAAAGGACGATCGGGGCGAGCTTCACCCACGCGCCCTCCGGACCGGCGGACCGGCGGATGTCGCGGTATACCAGCGCGCCCCCGCCCAGTGCGGCGAGTCCTCCCACGGCGATCCCCCCGAAGACCAGGGCGCGGCGACTGATGACGCGACGCCGCCGTTCAGCACCCTCCGCATCGGCACCGTCGCCATGCGAAGGCTCGTCGATGTCACTCACGGCGACTCCGTCCTGTGATGCGCCCCCCGGCGACGGATTTCGGGTACGTCGCGCCCGTGGGCGCCCTTCGACGCTATCGCGCTCGACGCGCCTCTCCGGACGCGACGCCGCGCGCCGCAGGGGTCGGGGTGAACCGATCATGCGACGGGTGCGGGGGCCGACGCGGGTGCCCGCACCCCACGCATCGGTGATCCTCAGCGGGCACCTAAGGTCAGTCGTGACACTCGCCGTATGCAGACCTCCTCACCGCCGCGGTCACTGACGCCCGTAGCGCTCCGCGTTCGCGCGGTGCTCAACGAGTGGGACCCCATCGGCGTCCACCACATCGGTCCTGGTTGGCCCGACG
Organism: Microbacterium sp. Leaf151; assembly: GCF_001424225.1. Lineage (GTDB taxonomy): Bacteria > Actinomycetota > Actinomycetes > Actinomycetales > Microbacteriaceae > Microbacterium. The sequence goes on from NZ_LMOR01000004.1 coordinate 771,272, forward strand.
ACGAGTACGACGACCTGATCCTCCCCGTCCTCGATGCCCTCGACGTCCACCCCTCGGTCGACCATCTGGCGGCCGACCTCCGCGAGGTCGTCGAACGCGATTACGGGCTCCCGACGCCCACCGGGTCGCACGACGCCGCGCGCTCGCTCCTCGCGCTCGTCGACTGAGCGCCCGTCCTACCCGGCGGTGACGGGCGGAGCAAGCCCTGCCGAGGTCCCTCGGACCGTCCTAATGTGCGATGCATGGTCGATCTCACCCGCCCGCAGACTCCCGATCCGTACCCCCTCCTGCCCGCCGTGGCCGCGTTCGACGTGACGAGCGACGACCTCGTCGACGGTCGTCCGCTCGACGACGCGCAGGTCGCCGACAAGGGCGACACCTCGCCGCACCTGCGCTGGTCGAACGTCCCCGACGGCACGAAGTCCTTCACGGTGACGTGCTTCGACCCCGATGCCCCGACGCCGAGCGGCTTCTGGCACTGGGTGCTGGTCGACCTTCCCGCCGACACCCGAGAGCTGCCCACCGGTGCCGCCTCGGCACCGCTTCCCGAGGGCGCCTTCCACGTGCGCAACGACGGCGGCCGGGCCGGCTTCCTCGGCGCAGCTCCTCCCCAGGGCGACCAGCCCCACCGCTACTTCTTCGTCGTGCACGCGGTCGGCGAGGACACCCTGGGCATCGACGCGGATGCCACCCCCGCAGCGGCGTCGTTCGCCCTCGCTTTCACCACCCTGGGCCGAGCCATCGTGCACGGCACCTATCGGCACTGAGGAGCAGTCATGACACAACGCACGGACGGCTTCGACAAGGAGGAGACCGTCGCCGGCGTCGAGGAGCGCGTAGCCGCGAGGTTCCCGGGGGCATCACCCGACGTGGTCCACGGCGAGGCCGTCGTCGCCGTGGACCGTTACGCGGACGCGCCCGTGAAGGACTTCGTCGAGATCATCGCCGAGCGCGACGCGCGCGCAGCCGTCGAGGAGACACTCGATCAGGGCTGACGGCGCTCAGCGTAGTTGCAGCTCCGCCTCGGTCTTGGGGTACGAGCGTCGCAACCACTCACCGAATTTGCGTGTCCCGAGGCACGCGGCGCGATCGGCGCAACGGATCACCTCGTCCTGCTGCGTGTAGATCCGGTAGGTGTCGACTTTGGCGTCCAACACCGCCCCGTCGAGGTTGCGCGGCAGATCGGCCGATGGGTAGCCCACGAAGTAGCGGATGCCAGGGCTCACCGCCGGGTCTGAAGCCAGGGCCTCGCGCACGACGCTGCCGACGACCGAATGGTCGGGGTGGTCCCCAGGGGCGAAGGCGCTCCCCCGCGGGATGTGGGTGAGAACGCGTCCGGGTGCGAACCCCGTCGAGAGCTCGCGCACGGTGGCCAGCAGCTGATCCCGCGAAACGTGTGCGCCGCCCGAGACCGGCGAGAGGGCGGGAATGCCGCCGTCGAACAGGTGGCCGAGCGTTGCGAAGCCCGTGTCCGCGAACCCCGCGCCCGTGATGTTGCCGTCGGGCAGACGGAGGAAGATCACCGAGACGCGCGGGTCGCCCGTCGGGGTCAGTCGTCGCACGTGGGCGCCACTGGTCAGTGTGAGATCTGTGGTGTCCCAGAGTCCCTGCGTCCCCCGCATGTCGTTGTAGGCGCGGAGGATGCCGAGTTCGCGGGCTTCGACGTAACGCATCCCCTTTCCCGCGTCACCGGCGGTCACGAACACCGTCCGGACGCAGTCGCCGGCGTCGATCGCGTCGGAGATGGTCGGGTTCGCGAAGATGATGTCGTCGTCGGGGTGTGCCCAGACACTCATCACCGTGGTCGCGCCGTCGCATCCCTGAGCCGCCGGCAAGACGGGCGGCTCAGGTGCCGGTGCGGTCACCGCGCTCGTTACTGGAGAGGGTGTCGGGGATGCCGTCGGGGTGGGCGCGACCGAGGAGGACGGCGAGGGCGACGCCGGTGTCGACACCGATGAGGGGTCCGGCCGCAGGACGGCGAAGGAGAAGATGCCGGCGACCGCCGCGATGACGACCACGGCGAGGACGACGGCCGCGATGAGGGCGGCTGACCGGCGTCGATGGCGGGCGCGTCTCGTCCGGACGGAGGCGCGCGACATGGATGCCCCTTTCACGGACGGCGGACACTGCTACTCCCCGCAGGAGGGGACTCCGCGCCGGTCGAGCCGAGCCGACGCGCGCCCGAGTGTAGGGGAAGTCCGCAGGGGGGAGCGAATGCGTCGCTCCCGACCGCGCACCACGTGCTTCCCGTTCACGTTTCGGGCGTATGAAGACATCCGAAGGGTGAATCTGCGGGTGACTTCGGCCTGTTAGTGTTCGCGAGGTGGGATCGACGCAGGTCGATCGGGGGGAGGTACAGGCCGTGACAGTGGACCTTCGGGGAAGCGCATCGGCAGCGGGGTCGCACCCGCCGGTCGCCGAGACGACGACAGCGCCGCTCACGGCGGATCGTCCCGCCCCGATGTACCGCCGCGATCCGTGGCGCCGCACGTACCGCCGCGCCCTGGTCATCACCGATCTCCTGTCGCTCGCCTGGGTCGTCTACGGCACTCAGCTGCTCTGGTTCGGTCTCGGCAATGCGCAACTGGCCGCACGAAACGACGGGCGGATCACCGACCTGTCGTACTGGGCGTTCTCCGCCATCCTCGTCGTGACCTGGATGTGGGCCCTGGCCTTCGTCGAGTCGCGGAGCGACCGCGTGATCGGCACCGGCTCCGCCGAGTACGTCCGGATCGCCGATGCGAGCTTCCGCCTCTTCGGCACCGTCGCCATCATCGCCTTCCTCACGCAGATCGACATCGCCCGCGGGTACCTCCTCATCAGCCTGCCGCTGGGCATCGCCGTCCTTCTGTTCACCCGATGGGTGTGGCGTAAGTGGCTGATCGTGCAGCGCTCCAAGGGGCGCTATTCGGCGAACGTCTTGCTCGTCGGGTCACTGCCCTCGGTCACACATTTGGCACGCGAGTTCGCCCGCACTCCCAGCGCGGGTTATCGCGTGGTCGGCGCCTGCGTACCGAACGGCAAGATCGCCGACGTCATCCCCGGCACGGAGATCCCGGTCATGGGTCACGTGGGAGACGTCTCCCGCGCCCTCGAGGTCACCGGGGCCGACACGGTCGCCGTCACGAGCGCCGACGAGCTGCCCGCCGACAAGGTCAAGCAGATCTCGTGGAGCCTCGAAGCCGGGCGCCAGCACCTCGTTCTCGCCCCGAGCATCGTCGACATCGCTGGGCCCCGCCTGCACACGCGTCCCGTCGCCGGTCTCCCCCTCATCCACGTGGAGACCCCGAAGTTCTCCCGCGGCCAGAGCTTCCTCAAGCGCACGGTCGACCTCACCGCCGCGCTGGTGGGGGTGGCCCTGTTGAGCCCGATCCTGGCCTTCCTCATGCTCTCGGTCCGTCTTTCCAGCGACGGTCCGATCTTCTTCCGGCAGACGCGTGTGGGCTTCCGAGGTCGCGAGTTCACGATGATCAAGTTCCGATCGATGGTCGTCAACGCCGAGGAACTGCTCGCCCAGCTCGCCGAGCAGCAGCGCGACTCGGGCAACGAGGTCCTCTTCAAGATGAAGAACGACCCGCGAGTGACGCCGATCGGTCGCGTCATGCGCAAGTACAGCCTCGATGAGCTCCCTCAGCTGTTCAACGTGATCGGGGGCTCGATGTCATTGGTCGGCCCGCGTCCTCCGCTTCCCTCTGAGGTCGCCGTCTACGCCGATCACGTGCACCGGCGCTTCCTGGCCAAGCCCGGCATCACCGGTCTGTGGCAGGTCAGCGGACGCTCGTCGCTGTCCTGGGAGGAATCGGTCCGACTCGACCTGTCCTACGTCGAGAATTGGACCCTGCTCGGCGACTTCGTCATCCTGGGTAGGACCGCCCGCGCCGCTCTGGCGCCGGGCGAGACCGCTGCGTGATACTTCCGTCCCTTCCCCTCCCCCGCGCCGGCATCGCCGGTGCGGGGCGACACCCCTCCGAAAGGCTTCCATCGTGCGTCTGTCTGTAGTTGGTTGCGGCTACCTGGGGGCCGTGCACGCCGCGGCCATGGCATCCATCGGTCACGAGGTCGTCGGCATCGACGTCGATGAGCGAAAGATCGCCGTCCTGTCCAAGGGCCAAGCCCCCTTCTTCGAGCCCGGCCTGCAGGAGATCCTCACCGAGGGCATCGCGTCGGGTCGCCTGTCCTTCACCACCGACATGGCTGCCGCGCAGGGCGCGAAAGTCCACTTCGTAGGCGTCGGCACCCCGCAGCAGGCCGGCGGGCACGCCGCCGACCTCACCTATGTGGATGCCGCCATCGACGGCCTGCTGCCCTACCTCAGCGAGGGCGACATCGTCGCCGGCAAGTCCACGGTCCCCGTCGGCACAGCCGCTCGCCTCGCTCCCCGCGTGGCCGAGCGCGGCGCCACCCTGGTGTGGAACCCCGAATTCCTTCGCGAGGGCTGGGCCGTGCAGGACACCATCGACCCCGACCGCCTCGTGGCGGGCGTGCCCACCGAGGACGGCGCTCCGACCGCCGAGGGCGAGCGGACGGCGCAGGTGCTGCGCGAGGTCTACCACCCCTCCATCGCCAAGGGCACGCCCTTCATCGTCACCGACTACGCCACGGCCGAGCTGGTGAAAGTCTCGGCGAACGCGTTCCTGGCGACCAAGATCAGCTTCATCAACGCCATCGCCGAGATCGCCGAGGTCACCGGCGCCGACGTGACGACGCTGGCCGATGCCATCGGCCACGACGCCCGCATCGGACGACGCTTCCTGGGCGCGGGAATCGGCTTCGGCGGCGGGTGCCTGCCCAAGGACATCCGCGCGTTCTCGGCCCGCGCCGAGGAGCTCGGCCGCGGCGAGTCCGTCGCCTTCCTGCGCGAGGTCGACGCCATCAACCTACGCCGGCGCGATCGTGCCGTCGAGCTCACCACCGACGCGCTCGGCGGCAGCGTGTTCGAGAAGAAGATCGCCGTGCTCGGCGCGGCCTTCAAGCCCCACAGCGACGACATCCGCGACTCTCCCGCGCTCGACGTCGCCGTGCGTCTGCACGGTCTGGGCGCCCGCGTCACGCTGACCGACCCCGCCGCGATCGAGAACGCGCGTCGCATCCACCCGCAGCTGACGTACGAGGAAGACCTCGACGCGACCCTGCGCGATGCCGACGCCGTCATCGTCGTCACGGAGTGGGACGAATACCGTCGCGAACTCTCGCCCGAGCACGCCGCGTCGCTCGCTCGCGGGCTCGTCGTGGTGGACGGCCGCAACTGCCTCGACCCGGCCGCATGGCGGGCAGCGGGCTGGACCTACTTCGGCATGGGTCGCCCCTGACCGATGCGCCGTGGATGAAACGCCCCGACCGTTCGGTCGGGGCGTTTCGCCTGTGGCGAGCGGGCTGCATCTACAGCCCGTGGCCGCACTCCGTGGCCGGCCGACCCGTGTGGAGTGGCCGCATCTCGAGGCCGGGCGACCGCTCCCCCGCTCGGCGAAAGGATGACGCCGAGCGGCGTGACGAATCGCGGTCTCGACACGTCTCCTAGGTGACGAGCCCCCTCCGCCACCCCGATCGGGGTGGAGACGGCGAGCGGGACCGCCTCGTCCGAACGGAGGATGCCATGCGCAACAAGATCATCCTGGTCGGCGCCGTCGCGCTGATCGCTTATGTGGTGGGCACCCGCACCTCGAGGGTCCAGGTGAAGAACCGGGAGTCGGTGGGACATCAGGTGGTCCGCCTGTGGAACGACCCTCGTGCGCGCAAGCGCCGCCACAAGGCTGCGAAGAAGGCCGCGGCGGCGGCGGAGAAGCGCGCGAAGAAGACGTTCCGCGACCTGCGCCACTGAGGCGGGTCTGCGAGGGCGTGCGCGCGCTGCGCGCCTCTGTGGACAACATCCGAGGGCTTACGCATGCGCATGTCAAGATGTGCATGTCACACCGAGGAGACCCATGGACATCACCCCGCTTCCCTTTCCCGTCCGCGGAGCCGGCGGCGTCGACGACCTCGTCGACGATGCCGCCGGCTTCGCCCCGCACTGCCCTCGATGCCTGCGCACCTGCGAGCCCTGGCAGGCGGGCCGCGCCCTCACGTGGCGGTGTCCCGACTGCGCACTCGCCCTGATCGGCTGACCGCGGCGGCTACGCTGACCCCGTGGTCGCCAGCATCCTGATCTCGATCTCCGCCGTCGTCTCGGCCGTGCTCGTCGGCTTCGTCGCGCGCCGCATCATCGGCACGGCGGTGGGGTGGCCGCGGAGTATCGTGGTCGGCCTTCTCGTGTTCGTGCTGGGGGTGCCCTCGGCGGCGTGGACCCTGAGACAGACGGGCCTGACTGCGGCGGGAGACACGATTCCCGCCCAAGACGTCTGGCTGTGGGTGGGGCTCGTCGCCCTCTCACTCGCCTGGGTCTTCGCCCTCGGCGTCGCGGCGCTCGTCGCGAGCGAGGCGATCTTCCCCACGCGTGCGCTGCCCAACCCCATCGATCTCGTCCGTGCGGCGCTGCGTCAGCGCAAGCGCACGCGTCGCTACCTCGAGATCCTCACCATCGCCTCGCGACACGGCGTGGGCTGGCTCTTCCACGGTGGCCGCTCCCGGGTCGAAGAGCAGCTGAGCACGTCCGAGGAGCGCGCGAACGCCATCGTGGCGACGATCAACGACGCGGGGGTCAGCTTCGTCAAGCTGGGCCAGGTACTCTCCACCCGCCGCGACCTCGTGCCCGAGCCGTACCTCAGCGCGTTGGCGACCCTGCAGACGAGCGCCACGACGCTGCCGTGGTCCACGGTGCGCCAGGTCATCGAGGCGGACCTCGGAGCGTCGATCGACGAGGTGTTCGCCGATGTGGACCCCACTCCCCTCGCCGCGGCCTCCGTCGCCCAGGTTCACCGGGCGCGTCTTCTGGACGGCACTCGCGTGGTCGTGAAAGTGCAACGCCCCGCGGCGCGCTCCCAGGTCGAAGCGGATGCCGACATCATCGGCCGCCTGGCGCACCGCGCCGAGGCGCGCACCCGTGTCGGACGCGACCTGCGTCTGGAGGCCGTCGCGCGCGGCTTCACAGCCACCCTGCTCGAGGAGCTCGACTACCGCATCGAAGCGCGCAACACATCGATGATCGGAGCGACCCTCGACGAGATCGACCGTGCAGAACCCGGCCGTCGCGGCGTGGTCACCGCGCCCCGTGTCTTCCCGGCCGCGTCGCATCAGCGGGTGCTGACGATGGAGCTCGTCGACGGCGCGGCGCTGAGCGACTCCGCCGACCGACTGTCGGCGATGGACGCCACGCAACGCGACCGTCTCGCGCAGGTACTGATGTCGACGGTGATCGAACAAATTCTCGTCTATGGCGTCTTCCACGCCGATCTGCACCCGGGTAACGTGCTCCTGCGCGCCGACGGGACCCTTGGGATGATCGACTTCGGCGCCGTCGGGATCATCGAACGCAGTCGGCGCCAGCAATTGACCGCCCTGCTGCTGGCGGCGCTCAGCGAGAACGACGTCGCCGCCGCCGATGCGCTGCTGCTCATCGTCGACGTCCCCGACGATCTCGACTTCGATGCCTTCCGCCACGACGTGGGCGTCGTCCTCACGACCGAGCACTTGCGCACGACCGGACATGGATCGATCTTCACGCGGATGGTCGACGTGATCCGGCAGCACCGCATCGCCCTTCCGGGCGAGCTGGCGTCGGCCTTCCGCAGCTTCGCCACCCTCGAGGGATGCCTGCGGGTACTCGTCGACGACTTCGACATGGCCGGTCGTGCCCTGCCGCTGATGCCCACGTTGCTGCGGCGCACCCTGTCGCTCTCACGGATGGCAACGGACCTCCAGGCGCAATCCGTGATCGCCCTCGCGCGTCTCGAGCAGGTCCCCCGTCGCCTCGACGCCCTCCTGACCGGAGCGGAGAAGGGCTCGATCGGCATCACCCTGCGCGGACAGGACGGCTCCGACATCAGCGGCATCCTGGCGCGCGCGACAGGCGAGATCGCGTCGACACTCGTCTCCATCGCGGCGGTGGTCATCGCCGTCGTCCTCGTCATCGCGGGCGGGGGTCCCGTCCTGGGCGGGTCGATCACCCTCTTCGCCGTTCTGGGCGCCGTCGTCGGGCTCTTCGGCTTCCTCGGGTTGCTCAGAATCGTGCGCCGCGGTTTCACCCGTCGCGACTGAACCGCGCGCGGTGGGGTGCCGGCGCGGGCGCCGCTTACGGTGTGTCGTGCCTTCCGTCGCCTCCCCCTCCGAAGACCGTCGAACCGTCACGACGGTCGCTCGGCTCGGGATCGTCGCCGCGGCGATCTACCTCGTCGTCCTCGCGGTCATCCTTCTGTGGCCCGACCATCTCGACCGTCATGCGGACCTGGCCTTCCGCCTCGCGTTCCGTCTGTTCCCGTCCGCCAATGGGCGGGAGGTGGATTTCGGCCTGAACGTGCTGCTCTTCCTGCCGTTCGGCAGCCTCCTCGCGCCCCTCGTCCCGCGACACGCCTGGGCGGTGCTGGTCATCGCCTGGGTCGTGCCGATGCTCGTGGAGATCGCCCAGGGACTCCTCCTGCCGGCCCGCGTCAGCAGCATCTTCGACGTCGTCGCCAACGCCGCGGGCAGCCTCACGGCGGCTCTTCTCGTCGCGAGCGTGCGCCAGCGGCTCAACCGGTGACTCACCCGCCGGCAAGTCTGACCCCACCTGCTCACCATCACTCTCGGTCGCCTTCCGCACGTCGGCTCCGAGCTCGCGCAGGATGCGTCGGGGATGCAGCTGCCGCGGGTCGTACTCGCGCCAATCGGGGGCCATGTCGTCGAGGTCGCGAGTGACCTGGGCTCTGCCCTGCTGGTAGAGCGCGTGCATGCGTCCGACCATCTGCGGTAGCTTCCGGCGCCATTCGACGAGGCGCGCGGGTCCCATGATCAGCCCTATCAGGACGCCGACGAAGATGAGCTTGTCGAGTTCGATGCCGAACATCTCACGCCCTCCGCGCCGCGCGGCGAGTCGACGGCACACCATGGCTGATCCGGTACTCGCGGCGTGTCCCGGCAACGCTCTGCGGTGCCTCGATCGGAGATGCGAGCGCGGGCAATCCCTTCATCGCCCCCAGGATCGTCGACACGGCCCGGGTTGCCTGGCGCTCGAACTCCGTCCACACGTGCTGCGGCCGGCCGACGGGATCGATGACGTCGTCGACCTCGTCCGGAGCCGACCGCCCGGCCAGACGCGCCCGCGAGGCCGCCCGGACGAGTCCGGCCCAATCGGACGCGGCATCTTGCACGGCCTCGTCATCGACGAGACGCGCGAACTCCCGAACAGTGAACACGCTCGAGAGGAGGTCTGGGCGCAGATCGAGCACCACCCTGCGGTGGGCGCGTTCCGCGCACAACACCGTGTCGCCGGTCGCGAGGACGCCATCGTCGAGTCGACGCGTGCGATGAGGGGAGAGGTCGAGCCCGTAGGTGCGCCCGAGGTCGACGATCTCAGGCGCCGCCTCGTCGCCCGGCCGGGCCGCCGTACCGGCGCTCTCGACGCTCAGATGGTCGTCCGTCATCGCCGCCAGCCGTGACGAGATGAGCCCGGCGACGAATGGCGAACGGATCATGTTGGCCGTACAGACGACGACGATGCGATTCCCCACCAGGGTTCCCTCTCCCGACAGCGCGACCCCACCCGTGCGACGGTCGCCTCAGCGCTCAGTCAAACCGATGCCCCATCGACCCTCGTCCGTGGGTGGTCGACGCCCGCTCCATGCTCCACGGGGTGATATGCCGGAGGCCGACGGGCGAGGTTGCGGTCGTCTCCGACGGATACCCGTGCGTCCGGCCGAACATGGGAACTTGACCCCCACACGAAAGGTCGTCATGGGCATCTTCGGGAACGCATTCTCCGGCTGGCACCTCCTCCTCATCCTCGCCGTCGTCCTGCTCCTCTTCGGCGCTGCGAAGCTCCCCGGGCTGGCCAAGAGCGTCGGCGAGTCGGTGCGTATCCTCCGCTCCGAGAGCAAGGACGCCGCCTCCACGGGTGAAGAAGAGCCCACCGCGCCCGCAGACCCGGACCGCACCCGGCCCGGGTCGTCGACCACGACGTGACGCGGGCGCAGAGGACTCGCCGTCCGCGCGAGCGGCGTCCCGCAGATGGGACAGGAGGGGCGATGCCCCTCCTGTCCCATCTGTCTGAGTTGAGGAATCGCCTGTCGATCGCCGCGATCGCCATCGTGATCGGCGGGATGGTCGGCTTCGCGCTGTCGGACGCCCTCATCGCGGCCGCCGCAGAACCGCTCTCCCATGTGCACGGTCCGTCGATGACGGGGCTCAACTTCACCCGCATCGGCGAAGCATTCGATCTGCGGTTCAAGATCGCCGTGACCGTCGGTATCGTGCTCGCGTCCCCGGTATGGATCGCTCAGACCTGGGCATTCCTCGTGCCCGGGCTCACGTCGCGCGAACGACGCACCGGCGTCATTTTCGTCGGCCTGGCCGTGCCGTTGTTCCTCGGGGGTGCCTGTTTCGGCTGGATGGTCGTGCCGCAGATCGTCGAACTGCTCGCCGGGTTCGCACCGTCTGGCTCGACGACCATGCTCACCGCGAGCCAGTACTTCGATTTCCTTCTCAAGCTCGTGGTCGGTGTCGGTCTGGCCTTCGTCTCGCCGTTGGCGATCATCGCCCTCAACGCGGTGGGCGTTCTGAGCGCCCGCAGCGTCGTGCGGGGCTGGCGGGTCGCGCTCGTCGTGATCGTCGTCTTCTCTGCGGCTGTGACGCCCCCGGCCGACCTGATGAGCATGGGGATCATCGCGCTGCCGCTGTGCGTGCTCTACGTCGGCGCGGCGGCGTGGACGTGGGTGCACGACCGGCGAGCAGCGCGCCGCTCCCGTTCGTCGAGCTGAGCTGCGCGGCGCGGCGCCGGCTCAGCTTTCGTCGCCGTCGCGACCGAGGATCCCGTCGGGCGCGATCAGGTCGCGCAGTCGGCGCAGCAGGAGCTGCGCGCCGTCACGCGTCAGCGCCAGCGATGCGCCGATGCCCGTCTCGATGACGATCCACGTCTCGAACTCCCCCGCGCGGCGAAGCGCGCCGAGCTCGAGCTCAGTTTCTTCTCCGGGGCCACGCGCCTCTGCCCTGCGGCCCCTCACCGTCAGGGCGACGCCTGTGCTGCGGTGATCTTCGTCGTCGGGGTGCACCGTGGCACCGTGCTCGGTGACGCACCACGGGTGAATGCACCGCACGCGGTCGACGCCGTCGGTGGAGAGTCCCTCGTTCATGCCTGACACCTTTCTCGCGGGGCCGTCGTACGCGACGACGACCCGAACATCGGTGGGCACGAACGAAGTGAACCGCCAACCTCCGACATCGCGGTCAGTGCGCGGGGGGAAGCCCCTGCGGAGGAGTCGGGATCAGCTCGCGCAGCGGCACGCCCAACACGTCGGCGAGTGCCACGAGCGTGCGCAGTCTCGGGTTCGCCGCCGTTCCGGGGTTCGACTCGCCCTTCTCCAGTTTCCGATAGGTGAATGTCGCGAGGCCCGCGGCGTGGGCCACCTGCTCCTGCGACATCCGCTTCTCGGCTCGGGCGCGCAGCATCCGGGCGCCGAGCTCGCGCGCGAAGTCGTTCCAGGGGTCGGGCTCGTCGCTCATCGGTCCAGCTTGCAGGCCCACCCACTCTCACATGAACATGTAAACATTTCATGCCCGCGCAACCGCCCTGTCGTGCGTCGTCCCCGCCCGAGGTGAGGGGTCGTCCCGGTCGGGTGAGGGCAGGGGCGATCGTGTTCGCACGCCGCTCCCCCGCGGTCCACGAGTGGGTTCCGACAGGCCGGTCACCTGACGACGAAAAGTCGTCGCGCGACGTTTCACCCCCTCCCCGCGGTCATTCCGACCCGACGGGTCCGAGCGGAGCGGTGAGAGAGTGCCCGCGCCCACCGCTGCGTCCAACCCCGGACGCCGGTCTCGTGAACATCCGACGGGCATGGACCACGGAGCGCACATGAGCACATACGTCTCACTCATCGACTCACCTGAGCAGTCGCGAAGCGTCACCCCCCACCCCCGCGCCCGCTCATCTCCCTGGCAGCGTCGGTACGCGCGATGGGTGACCATCGTGGACGCCGTCGTCGTGACGGCGGTCACTCTCGGCACCCAGGTCCTGTGGCTCGGCCCGCATCCCGTCGCCGTCGCCTCTGCGCCGTTCACGTACTCGACCGTCTCGGTCGTACTCACCATCGCGTGGATGTCCGCGCTGTCGCTCTGGGGCACCCGCCAAGCCCGCGTGGTCGGGTACGGCGTCGCCGAGTACCGGCTCGTCGTCGGTGCGTCCGTGCAGTTGTTCGGGTTGGTGGCCATCGTCGCGTACCTGACGGGGGCGGAGCTGTCCCGCGGGTACTTCCTCATCGGGCTCCCGCTGGGCTCCGTCGCGCTGCTCGTCGGCAGGCTCCTGTGTCGCAGCGCGCTCGCTCGCAGGAGGCGGGGCGGCTCGATGAGTGCGCGGGTCGTGCTCATCGGCAGCGCGGAAGAGAGTGCGCGGGTGGCCACCGAGCTCGCCCGTCAGCCGTCGGCGGGGCTCCAGGTCGTCGGTGTCCACACCCTCGACCGCGCCGAGTTCGGATCGACGTGGTCGGAGGAGCAGGCCCTCGACCTGCGCCGGCGGCTCGACGACCTCGACGCCGACAGCGTCCTCGTCTCCGGCGGCGCCGTGGTCGATGCACACGACATCCGCCGGATCGGCTGGAGCCTCGACCCGGGCCGGCACCACCTCATCGTCGCCGTCAACCTCACCGACGTGGCCGGACCCCGACTGCACACCCGTCCCGTCGCGGGACTCCCGCTGGTGCACATCGAGACCCCGCAGTACTCGATGACGCAACGCGTCCTGAAGCGCGCATTCGACATCGCGGGGGCGGGCGTGCTCGTGATCCTCCTGGCGCCGATCTTCGCCGCGTTGGCCGTCCTCGTGCGCGCATCCGGCCCCGGGCCGATCCTCTATCGCCAAGAGCGCGTCGGTCAGGGCGGCCGTCGGTTCGGCATGCTGAAGTTCCGCTCCATGGTGGACGGCGCCGATTCCCGGCTGCAACAGCTGCTCAGCGAGCAGGGGCGGGACGGCACCCCCCTGTTCAAAGTGGAGAACGACCCCCGCATCACGCCGGTCGGGCGATGGCTCCGCAAGTTCTCGCTCGACGAGCTGCCGCAGCTGTTCAACGTCTTGGGAGGTCAGATGAGCCTCGTCGGTCCCCGTCCGCAGCGTGAAGCCGAGATGGAGTTCTACGACGACGACGCCCACCGCCGACTCATCGTTCGTCCGGGGATGAGCGGACTGTGGCAGGTCAGCGGTCGGTCGGCTCTGGCCTGGGACGACGCCATCCGCCTCGACCTCTTCTACGTCGAGAACTGGTCGCTCGTCGGCGACATCGTCATTCTGCTCCGCACCTTCAAAGCGGTGCTGGCACCGGGCGGTACCGCGCACTGAACACGACGAAGGCGCCGGCTCCTGCGAGCCGGCGCCTTCGTCGTGTTCCGTGCGGGTGATCAACCTCGACGGGCGCGACGGCGGCTCATCGTGTCGACGGTGTCGGGTTCCGCGGTGGATGCGACCGCGATTTCACTCGTGGCTTCACCTTCAGCCGTGGCGGACATCCTCCGCTGCGACAGCGTACGCAACCCGCTGACGTTCTCCGGTGGCAGCCCGCCAGACCGTCGACGCGGTGTCGCCTCCTGCTCGGCGTCGACCACTTCCGCCTTCTTCCCCCGTCGGCGCAGACCCAGACGCCACCGACCATTCGGCGAGGAGCTCGGCACGCCGTACCCGTAGTACCCGCCGTATTGCGATCCGTAGTAGCCGGAATCGGCACCGCGCAACGGCATCCGGTTCAGGACGACCCCCAGGAGGTGCCCACGGGTCTTCGCGATGTTGTCGGTCGCGCGGGTCAGCATGTCGTCTGTCGTGCGCCCGGCGGTCACGACGAGCACGGCGCCATCGGCCCAGCTCGCGATGACGGCGGCGTCGGCGACGGCGAGCGTCGGCGGCGAGTCGATGATGACGACCATGTCGTCAGCGAGCTTGCGGGCGAGCGACTGCATGCGCTGCGAACCCACCATCTCGCTCGGGTTCGGCGGCGTCCGCCCCGCCGCGACCACGAACAGACGACCGTGTTCGTCCACCTGATGGGCGACCTGCTCGATCTGCGCGCGACCTGCCAGCACGTCCGACAGGCCCACGTCGTCGGAGAACCCGAACATGCCGCCCACGACCGGGCGCCGCATGTCCGCGTCGATGAGGACGACGGACTGTCCCGTCGCCGCGATGCTCACGGCGAGGTTCGCGGCGATCGTCGACTTGCCGTCGCCGGGCAGCGGGCTCGTGACCACCAGGACGCGGGCCGGACGGTCGACGTCGACGTACTGCAGGTTGGTCCGCAGCTCGCGCATCGCCTCCTTGTGGGCGAACGACCCGCGACCGTCCTTGATGTCGTCGAAGGAGAACACCGCGCGACCCCCGGCGAGTTCCTTGTCGACGGGGAGGACGCCGACGACGGAGGCGTCGACGGCGTCGGTGATGTCGTGCGCCGAGCGCACCCGCCGGTCGAAGGCTCGCCGGACGAAGGCGAAGATGAGCCCGGCCACGCCACCGGCGAGCGCCCCGAGGGTGACGTCGAGCCGCACGTTCGGTGACGAGGGGGCGGTCGGCAGGCGCGCCGAGTCACCGGCGACCAGCCGCACAGCGCTCTGCCCGCCCCCACCCGTCTCGAGCTGGTCGACCTCTTCCGTCATTCCGCGGATCCACGCCTCCGCGAGGTCGCGCGCGGACTCCGGGGTCGGCCCCGTGGCATCCACTCTCACGTTGACGGTCTCGATGGGGTTCGACACCCGGACGCGCTGCACGAGTGACTCGGGGCTGTCGGAGAGCCCGAGTTCGCCGCGCGCGGTCTCGGCGACGCTGCGCCAGTAGCCCATGTCGATGAACGACTTCACCTTCGACAGGGCGAGCTGATCCCCGGCGAGGGCGGCGCCCGTGGAACCGTCGGACGCCACGGCGGCCACATAGCCGCTCGCGTCCGCGGTGTACACCCGCGGCTGCAGCGAGCTCCATCCGAGCCCCGCCAACCCGCCCACGACGATCAGGGCGACGATCGCCTTCCAATAGGCGCGCACGACGCGCACCATCCGTTGAATGTCCACAACGTCCGCCTTTCGCGACGCGACGGCGGCACCGTCGGGTCGCCCGAAGCTTAGACACAGGCGCGAACCGGTCACGGTGCGCCCGCGATCCGCGCACCGCGGGCGAAGGCGGCGTCGGAGAGGTGTCACGGCGAACGAAAGGGGTGACGTCATAGGGGTGAGAAGGGGATGACGAGGGGGATGAAAGATACGTTTTTCGCCCGATCCGACACGTCTTCACCCTCAGGATCATCTACACGCGGCGGGGGTCTCGCCGCGACGACGAACCTCTTCGCCCGCCCTAGGAAGAGGTCGTCCCGACCACCTGGAGGTATCGATGCTCATCGACGTGGACACCGTTCCGACCGCCGTTCGTGCAGTCCGGCGCATTAGCCGGTTCTGGGCCTCACGCACCCATTCCCTCGCACTCCTGCGCGACGCCCTCACGAGCGACGTCGTGCTGCTGCGGGGACCGGCCGGTGTGGGCAAGACGTCTCTGCTCCGGCAGTTCGCGGCCTCGCTCGACGACGACACCCAGCGCGGTGTCCAGGTCATCGACGGCAGCCTCACCACCCCCGAGAGCATTCCGCAGATCCTCGCGGCCTTCGCCGAGGGGCCGAGCGCGCACATTCTGCTGATCGACAACCACGTCGAGGGGGCGGGGCTGTCGACCGACCACCTGCTGCACCTCCTCCGCTCCGACTCGAATCTGCAGATCGTCGTCGCCACCCGGCAGGCGACGGGATTGGAGAGCCCGCTGGTCGCCCTTGAGTTCGACGTGCAGGTGATCCCCGCCGAGCACCTGCTCATGACGAGGGACGAACTCGCGGAGGTCTTGGAACTGAACGGGGTCGCGACCACGGAGGTGGGGATCGACGCGCTCGCGGAGCGCACCCACGGGTGGCCCGCACTCGTGCAGCTCGCGAGCGCCCGCCTGCGACTCGAGGGTATGCCGCTGCGCACGCGTGACGAGGCGATGGCGGTGGCCGAGTACGCCACCGCCGCGCTGACCGCCGACCTCGAGCAGCGTCTGGACATGCCCGTGTCCGATGACGTTCGACTCCTGGCGGTCGCCCCCCACGTGACTGTGGCGATCGCCGATGCGATGGGGGTGGATCCGATGTCGGGATCGACGGGCGAGATGGTCGCCCATCTGCGGGACGCGGGTTTCATGTGGCCGAGTTCGACGCGTCTGACCCTCGCCGAGCCTATCCGGCAGCAGTGGCTGCGCGAGATCACCGAGCGTCGGCCCGAAGACGTGGGGCGCGCCCGCTTGCGCCTGCTCGCCCACCTCGTCGACGGGGGCGAACCCCTCCTCGCCGCGCAGTTGGCGGCCGACGCCGCGCAGTGGACCACCCTCGCCGGTGTGCTGCGCTCGTCGGGCCCCGAGATCTGGGCACGCGATCCGGAGGGCTTCGAACGCCTGGTCGCGCATCTGCGGACACACGCGTCCATGACGCCGGCGGTGGTCGACGTGCTGCTGACGCTCGATCCCGTGACGGCGACATCGCTTGACACTCCCGGGCACGTCGTCGCCGCACTCGGTCAACTTCCGGATGCCAAGAGCGCTGCGTCGGGCAATCTCGACGCCCTCATCCTCCGCGTGAGCCTCCTGCGGGCGGCCGGGCGCTTCGCGCTCTCCACGGAGGCGGCGGCCCTGCTCAGCGACGTCGTCCGCAGGTCGCGCGACCTGCGCCCCGAGGTGACCTGCGAGGCCTGGTACCAGATCGGGATGACCTCGTTCGCGATGGGCAAACTGCGCGACGCGCGTGCGGCGCTCAACCACGTCGAAGGGGCCGCACCCCCGGCCCGCCGGATGCGCGCTCGTGGCGTCATCGCGATCATCGACCTGCTCGAGGGTGACGTCCGCAGCGCGCGTCAGGTAGTGCTGACGCCCGACCGTGACGACAATTGGCGCAGCTCCCCCTGGGGGGAGGGCATCCGGCTCGCGGACGCGTGGTTGCAGCTGGAAGCGGGTGACGCAACGGGTGCGCGCGCACTTCTCGACGACATCCCTGCGACGGCGGGAGCACGCGAGCTGTGGCCGTTCGCGGCAGCCGTCCACGCTCTGTCTTTCCTCCTGTCAGGGTCGGCGTCGGACGCACTCGGGCTCCTTCGCACCTGGATGGGGCGGGCGCGGAGCACGCCGCCCTCCCACTACCAGTCCACCCAGATCCTCACCGCGCGGGCGAAAGTTCTCATCGCCCTCCGCCAGGCCCGCAAGGCCCTCTCCCTGTTCGAGGGACCGTTCGCGCTCGCGTCGACGACGGCACCCGCCATCGCCCTGTCGCAGCTGTACGCCGGACGGGCGCACGAAGCCTTCGTGATGAGCGTCAAGTGGGGTCTGCACCACGAGCCTGCCCCGAGGGCCGCACTCGAGAGTCTCGTGGTGAGCGTCGTGGCGGACGTGCGCTTGAACGGTGTCGCCGCGCACCGCACGGCAGCGCAGCGGGCCGAGGCGCTGAGCGCGAGTCACGACCTGTGGAGTCCGTGGAGTGCCGTCGCGCCAGAAGACAGGGCTCTCGTGCTGCAGATGCTCTCGCCCAACTCGAGGGACGAGATCACCCGCAGATGTTCGTTCTTCGCCTCATCGGTCAGCGTCCCTCATCTGACGAAGCGCGAGCAGGTGGTCCTCGTGCATCTCACCCCCACGTCGACCATCGCCGACATCGCAAGGGCCCTCGTGGTCTCGCCCAACACGGTCAAGACGCAGTTGCAGAGTCTCTACCGCAAGCTCGGGGTCTCCGACCGGTCGAGTGCGATCAGGGCGGCCCACGCCTGGGGTCTCATCGAGACCGATCCGGAGGTGTGAGCGCTCGGTCGCGGCGGCGGCGACGTCGTGACCGGGCTCCGACCACGCGAGCGACCGCCAGCACGACCAGGACGACGACGACCCCCGGGACGGACAGTGGGACGCCGGCCCCGCGGAGCACGAGCAGGATGACGACGAACGATGCCAACGGAAGGACCCACGACAGCACCTGACGCAGGCGGCGGAGACGGACGGGCGCGGTCCTCGCGGGGCGACCGTCACTCATGGGATCGATCGGCGGGCCGGCGCGACGTGCGGTGATCGGCGGCGACCTGCAGGCCGAAGACCCCGAACCAGGTGATGGCGAGCGTGGCGGCGGTGAACTCCAGGTTGCCCCCGAGGACGGTGTCGCCCTTGAACAGGGCGATCATGGCACCGGTGAGGGAGGTGGCCCCCACCGCCACCAGGGTGATGATGCTGGCTGCCCGCATCCACGGACGTCGGCGGAGGGCGGCAACCTGGCCCATGGCCACGATCGCCAGCACGAAACCCAGAACCGCGAACGAGATGTGCACGAAATCCTGCACCAGGGCGCCGGGCGTGAACGGAACGGGGCAGCCCGGAGAACAGGTGATCACGGATGCCACCCCGAAGCAGAGGCCGCACACCAGCAGGGTCGTCGCCACCGGCCACCCCACCACGTAGCCGGCCCCGCGGGCGATCGTGGCACGATCGACGAGGACCGCTGCCACCGCCAGCAGCAGCAACGCGAGATTGAACAGCGGTGCCGTCGGCATCCCCGTCGCCCCGAGCTGGCTGACGTAGTGCACGCTGGGGTCGCCCGCTCGGCAGATCCAGATGAGCACGGCGCTGGCGAACGCGGCGATCGCGCCGATCAGGGCCAGCCGCGCCGGGCGGGCGCTGGCGCGCCCGGGATCCGCGTCGACGGGCCGTTCGAGAGTGTCGGTCATCGGCTCCTCCTGGTCGGGCTCGGCCACCCTATCGTCTCCTCCCGCGCGCCCTCGGTGGTGCGAGGTGATCTGTCTGACGGGGCGGGTGATTTCGTGCCGGGGCGTCCGCGTGCGCCGACGCGCGGCACCAAGCTGGAGGAGCGGGCAGAGCGAGCGCGTCGCCTGCGAGCCGGGGGGCCGCACCGCTGGACGCCCTCGCCCTGCCCGCACCTTCTCCCCCTGCCAGACCTGTCCGTCCTCCCCCGGGCAGACCCGTCCCACCGTCGACGCGGGCACCCGCCAGGGGCGAATCCCCGGGTGAGAAAAGAGCCTCGCCCCGCATCGACCACCCGCGAGTGTGCCAACCTCGACACCGAGCGGTCGTCACGTGGTTCTCCCCCAAGACCCGCCTCTGCGAAAGCGATCGCTCTCCCCGATGCGCGGTCCCGCGGCTCCGGCACCCGAGCCCGGGACCGCGCATTCCTCACGAACCGACCGCCGCACCGACCCGCCTCGTCCGCGTGGCGTGGACGCCGTTCGTGACAGACGCACGAACCCAGGAGGACACGTGACCGAGAGCGCCGAATCCGACGGCAGGCGGCGTGACCGCGCGTCCGCTCCGGTCGTCGCCGACGAGGACGTCACATCGCTGCACGCGCTGCTCGATCCGACCGGGTCGCATGACCGGTCGGCACCGGCGTTCCCCGTCGGCTTCCGCGGATACGACCGTGAAGCCGTCGACGATGCCGTCCGCGAGCTCGATGAGCGGGTGCGACGGGCCACCGCGGAGGCACGCGAGGCGAGGCTGCACGCGGAGACGGTCTTCGCCCAGCAGCGGGCCGAGCACGATCGGGAACTCGAAGAAGCCGCGCGTCTCCGCGCAGAAGAGACCGCCGCCCTGCACGAACAGGCGCGCGAAGCCTCGGCACGCGCAGCGGAAGCCGAGATGCGGGTGGCGGCGTTGTCGGCCGGGTTCGCCTCCGGCCGCGACGAGCACTCCGACCCGCAGCAGGAACGACAGCAGTTCGATGCGATCCTGCGCGTCGCCGAGGAACAGGCATCCGTCCTGGTCCAGAACGCCGTCGGCCAGGCCGAGCGACTTCTCGCGAGCGCGCGCGATGAAGCCGCATCCCTCCGCGAAGAGGCCGTCGCCGAGCAGACGCGCCTGCGCGCCGAGGCGCACCACGACGCGGATCAGGTGCGCCTGCGGATCGAGACGGAGGCGACGGCACACGCGGCACGCCTCGACCGCGAGAGCGCGCACGCGACCGAACGCGTTGCTCAGGCCGAGCGCGAGGCCGTCGCCGTGCGCACCGAATCGGAGAGGGGTGCCGCGGCGCTGCGGTCGATGGTGTCGCGCGAGACGAGCGAGCTGCGATCCGCGGCGGAACGCGACGTGCGCGAGATGACCGCGCGCGTGCTCGAGTTCGAAGAGTCGCTCAGCCGCCGCCAGGACGAAGCGCAGCAGGAGTTCCTGGTCCTGCACAATCAGGCCGTGGCGCACGCCGAGCGCATCACCGAAGATGCCAATGAGCAAGTGTCCGCCGCCCTCGAACACGCGCGGCGTATCAGCGCGCGTGCCGACGACTTCGAACGGCTGGCGCGCGCCCAGGCCCAGCAAGTCGGAGCCGATGCGCAACTGCGAGCCCGCGAGATCCTCGACGACGCCGGCGAGAAGGCGCAGCGGATCGCCGACACGATCAGTTCGTACAGCGTCGGCGTGCTGCGCGACGCCGAGGACCGCGCGCGCGACCTGCGCTGGCAGCAGCAGCAGCTCGGCAGTTTCCTTGCCGACATGAACGAGTTACTGCGCGCCGCACCTCGGGGCTCGCGCATCCCCGTCGATCCGGTGCACGAAGAGGCATCGGATGCCGGCACGAGCGACACCCCGGCGATAGAAGCTGACGTGCCGGCCACCGATCGGGAGGAGTGAGCCGGTGCGTCATGCCGCGCATTAGCGTGGGGTGATGCGAAACGTTCCCCTCGGTACCTCCGGCCTGACCGTCCCCAACGTCGTCGCCGGCATGATGCGCATCGACGACAAGAGCGACAGCGACGTGCGTGAGCTCTACCGCGCCGCGCGTGACGCCGGTATCGATTTCTTCGATCACGCCGATATCTACGCGCGCTCCCTGCACTCCGCCGAGGAACGATTCGCCGGGGCACTGCGATTGAGCCCCGCCGAGCGCGGTGAGATCCGCCTGCAGACCAAGGCCGGCATCGTGCGGGAGGGGCCCTACTTCGACTTCTCCTACGACCACCTCGTGTCTTCCGTGGAGGCATCACTGCGCGCCCTGCGGACCGACTACGTCGACGTCCTGCTGCTGCACCGCCCCGACGCGCTCGTCGAGCCGGACGAGGTGGCGCGCGCTTTCGATCACCTCGAGAACTCGGGCATGGTGCGCGCATTCGGTGTGTCGAATCACACGCCCCGCCAGATCGATCTGCTGCGGACGGCCGTGCGTCAGCCGCTCGTGGCCAACCAGGTGCAGCTTTCGATCGCTCACGCGCCCGTCGTGGTGCAGGGACTCGCCGCGAACATGGAGAGCGCCCCCCAGTCGTCGGTGCGAGACGGCGGTGGGCTGGTCGAGTACTGCCGGATCGAGGGCATCACGCTTCAGGCGTGGTCGCCGCTGCAGGGAACCCGCGGAGGCGGCGGCGTCTTCCTCGGTCACCCCGAATACGCCGAGTTGAACGCCGTCATCGACCGACTGTCGGAGAAGTACGGCGTCCCGCCTCTCGCCATCGCGGTCGCCTGGATCACCCGGCATCCGGCGGACATGCAGGTCGTGCTCGGCACAACGAGCCCGGGCCGCGTCACCGATGCGGCCGCGGGGTCCGACCTCCGGCTGACGCGGGCGGAGTGGTACGGGCTGGTGCGGGCCGCGGGCTACGTCGTCCCCTGACCGGGTGCACGACGCGCCACCGGCGGGAGTACGGTCTCAGTCGCCGCGGCGCTTCCGGCGTCCGCGGCTGATCACGATGATGCCTCCGACGACGATGATCGCGGCCGCGATCAGCGGGATCAGCACGAAGGCGAAGCGTCCGGCCTCGGCCTCCGAGTCGGGTTCGGCCTGAGCCGAATCGTCCGCCGCCGAGGTCGCCGTAAGGGGCGCGGGCGTCGGGCTGACGGTGGACGGTGCGGGTTCCGCCGTCGCCGCCGTGACGGAGATCGTGACCTCGGCGAGAACCGACTCGCCGGTGCCGACCGCGATGACGACATCGCCGGAACGCGTGGCGGTGAACTCGACGACGGCAGACCCCTCCGATACCGGCACAGCGGCGGTGGTGGTACCGGTCTCGACGCCGTCGCCCGAGAACGCCCCGGCGCTCGCGTCGTCGATACCGAACGTCGCCGATTCGAGACCGCCGAGACCCGACGCGGTGATCGTCGTCACCTCACCGACGGAAAGAGACGACGGTGCCGCTACCACGGTGGGCGCGGCGGCCGCTGAGGCGGGCGACGGGACGCTCGACAGGGCGGCGAGCAGGACGGCAACGGCCAGCGGAGATGTTCTGATTCGCACGGGAATCCCTTCGTCGGTCCGGGCAACGCTAATGACGCCCGAGCCTGCCCGCCCGACCATGGACGGGCGTGCACCCGCACGGTATGAGAGGCGGTTCGCGCACTCCCCTAAGCTGGCCGCAGCCACGGGAGGGAGAACCGGATGAGGATGCTGACACGACTACCCCTGGGCGCCATCCTGAGTGCGATATCCGCTGTGATCTGCGCGGTGCCCACCCTGATACTGCCGGTGGATTCGCCCAACGCGCCGAAGGTCGCTCTCCTCGCGGTGGCCGCCGTCGTCTTCATGGTCGGCGTCACGCGCGTTCGCAGCGAAGAGGGAACTCGCCCGCACGCGGCTTCGGAGGTCGATCAGACCCACGGGCCCCTGGGAGACGAACCCCACGCATGAGCCGCCGGTGACGCCCCCGGGAATCAGAGGTCCGCGGTGCCGAGGCTGTCGGCGCCGATCGGCTCGGTCGGAGCGGCCTACACCGTCCCCGCGGGCGAGCCGACGACGCGGCACGCACCGACGAGGCGTGCGTGCCGTGACATCACGCGGCGCGAGCGAGCGTGCGCGAGGCCTTGGTGCGAGCCGGGGCCGCGGGAGCCGGCGCCGCGGCGAGCTCGTCGATCGCGACGTCGAGGCTGAGGCCTCGCGAGGAGTTCGCGTCGTTCGCCATGCGCTTCAGAAGGTTCTGGTCGAGCGACTCGGGCTGCTCAGACTCGAAGACGAAGCGCAGCGGGATGGACGGCTGCAGCCAGATGGTGGAGCGGCCCGCAGGCTCGTCGGGTCCGTGTACCCACGAGAGCGTGAAGCTCTCGCCACGGCGCAGCTTGGTCGCCACGACCACCTTGACGTGCGCCAGGACGCGGTCGTCGACGGTGATCGGCTCGGTGGTCGTGCCGTAGTAGAGCTTTGCCATGATGTACCCCTCTGCTCGTTGCTTACGTTTCAACTTACTAGTTAGACTAGCGAATAGGCAAGCGAGATATTAGGAGAGATGATGACGAACGACACCCCATCACCTCCGTCGTACTGGTATAGCGAAAGCGCGGACGACGACCGCGGAGCGCGGATCATGGAGGCCATGCGCTCGTACCGCACCGCTGAGATGGCCATGCGCCGCCGCACGCAGGCATCGATGTCGATGAGCGAGAACGAACTGCTCGTCCTTCGCGTGCTCACGCGTGCGTCGGCGTCCGCGCTCGAAGTGACCCCGATCGACCTCGCCCGGCACCTGGGTGTGTCGACCGCGTCGGTCACCGCGCTCCTGGACAGGCTGGAACGCTCCGGCCACCTTCAGCGGCGACCACACCCCACCGATCGACGGAAGGTGCTGGTCTCCGCGACCGGGCACGCCGACGTCGAGATGCATGACACCCTTGCTTCCATGCACGCACGCATGATGCAGGCCACCCGCGGCATGAGCGAGGGCGAGGCCGCCGTCGTGACGTCTTTCCTGCACCGCATGCGCTGCGCGGTCGCCGACGGATGCGACGTCGCGGGCGACGGATGCTGCGCGGTGCGTTCGATGGTCCGTCCCACCCTCCTCCCCGACACCGATGCGGTACCGGACGCGGCCGCATGAATGCGTCGGTCGCAGCCCGAGTGGTACTCCGTGTCGACGACGAGGCAGAAGTGGTCCTGTCGATCGCCCCCGCCGCCGGCTGGGTCGTCGAGGAGCATCTGCAGATCACCGCCGAGGGCCGCGCGGTGCCGTACCGGGAGCAGCACGACGCTCACGGCACTCGTCTGCATCGCGCCACTCTGCCCGCAGGGACCGCGATGATCGTGTACCGCGCCGAGGTCTCGCCGCCCACCGCGCCGGCCGAGTCCGACGACGTCGACCCCGTCCGTTACCTTCGGCCGAGTCGGTACGTCCCCTCCGACGAGCTGGGCGATGCGGCATCCGTCTTCTCCGATCTCAGCCCCCGCGAAACGGTGGCGCAGGTGCCGGCGTGGGTATGGGAGCACCTGTCCTACGTCCCCGGCTCGAGCGGACCGACCGATACCGCCGCCGACACCCTCCAGGCACGGGAAGGCGTCTGCCGCGACTACGCCCATCTGACCGTCGCCCTCCTTCGCGCAAGTGGCACGCCGGCTCGTCTGGTCTCCGCATTCGCGCCGGGGCTCGACCCCATGGACTTCCATGCGGTGGTGGAGGCTTTCGTCGACGGCCGGTGGGAGGTTGTGGATGCCACCCGGCTGGCGCCCCGCGACCACCTCGTGCGCATCGCCACCGGCAGGGATGCGGCCGACACGGCATTTCTGACGACCCTGTCGGGAGCCCTCACCCTGGAGTCCGTCGAGGTCACGGCCGTCGCGGCGGGCGATGTCGTCGCCGACGACCACGCCCGATCCGTGCTGTTGCCCTGACGGGCGCGGTCCGCCCTGACCTCCGCATCGACGGCGGGGCCGCGTCACGAGCCCTATTCCGCGACCCGTGCGACCTCGGCGATGACCCGGGGGTCGGCGAGGATGCGGAAGTGCCCACCCTCGGCCAAACGCACATTGCGTGCTCCGGCGAGTTCGCTGCCCTCGGGGATGTGCGGATCGAAGGCCCCGTAGACCGACACGATCCGCGCGTTGGCGTCGGCCGCCGCAGCGAGCGCGCGCATCGTGGCGTCACCCGACGCGAAGGCCCGCAGCGAAGGGGTCGGCATCAGCCGGCTGTAGCGCGAACCGCCGAAGGGCGTCGCGACGGCGATCATGGCCCGCACCCTCGCACCGGCGGGGTCGAACGCCATGACGTGTTTGCCGATCAGGCCGCCCTTGCTGTGCGCGACGAGCACGACGTCGTCCAGTCCACGAGCGAGGAGGAAAACGGCGACGCGAGAGGCCTGCTCGGCGATCGGACGACGGTTGTCGCCGAGTTCATCGACGACGTACACCGGATGACCGCGTTCGTGCAGTGCGCGCGCGAGAGGTTCGAGGAAGCGCCAGGTCTCGTAGATACCCGGGAGCAGCACGATCGGAGTACCCGTCCCCTCTTCCAGAGAATCGGCGCCCTCCCGGCCGACGAGGGCTCGCCACTGGCCGCGGAGCGCGTACGCGTAGTCGCGCACCCACCACCGCAGGTCGCGCAGCGCCGTGTGAAGCCCCGTTCCCATGCCTCTCCCCGCATCCGTCGACATGTGTCCATCCTCACCGCGGCGGTGCCACGGTGAGGCCGGGTTGCGTCGCCGACTCCGCACACGCACGCCCCGGGCGCAACCCCGGAAAGGTGCCCACGGGCCCGCCCTATCGTGTCGCCCATGGACATCTCAGACATCCGCTGGAACGAACCCGCCCGCCAGAAGATCCTCGACGACGCCGACAACGTGCTGCGCGAAGCGGTCGTCGCGATCGCCCGCGAGAGCGACGGCATCTCGTCGGATGAGGCCTTCGCTCAGATCAACGCGCGCATCAAGGACCGCTTCATCGACTACGAGCCCGGCCCCGACATCCGCACCTACGCCGACGCGATCGCCGCCGGCGAGGTGCCCACCGACGCCGATTGAGTCCCCGCCCCCGGGCGCCGCGCCGTGCGCCCGGGGGCGATGCGCTCGCGCCTTCGGATTGGCTGAGATCCGGCCGGCATGGCGGGACGGCGGCGTACTCTGCGAATACCCCCGCCGCCATCGTCGGCGCGGATGACGCCCCCCTGGCGTCCCCGATGGCCCTCGCCCGTCGAGCCTTTCCCCCACTTGGCTCCGGACGAGGGTCGTCGTCTGCCCTCCGGGCGTACGAGCTTCCTCAGCGATCTTCTCCGTAGCCGCGGATGCTGCGGAGGTCGTCCTTCAGGTCTTCGGTGGGCAGACCCTCGTCGGCGACCGCGGCGTCGGCGGCACGCTGCTCGCGTGCACCGTCCTTCTTCTCCTCCACGCCGGCGTCGGTGGCGCCGTCCATGACGGGGGCGTCCTGGGTCTCTTCACGGTCAGTCATCATCGTCCTCCTCGGAACAGGTGTGATCGGAATCCTCGCGCAGCGGCTCGTGACCGAGGGAGGGGTTGCGCAGTGGTGGCGGGGCGGACAGCGATCCACCGCTGAACAACATCGCCGATCAGTGGTGCGCGGGATGCCGCCGCTCGAGCGCCGACCCCTCGACATCGACGTTGGGGACGACGCGGTCGAGCCACCGCGGCAGCCACCAGGCCGACCCGCCGAGCACGTGCATGACGGCGGGCATGAGCAGCATGCGCACGACGAAGGCGTCGAACAGGACGCCCAGCGCGAGACCCAGACCCATCGACTTGATGATCACGGAGTCGGAGGCGATGAATCCTGAGAACACCGCGATCATGATGATCGCGGCCGCGGAGACCACCGTGCGGCCGGCACGGAAGCCCTGCGCCACCGCCAGGCGCGGTGAGGCTCCGTGCGCCCAGGCCTCTCGCATCCCGGTGGCGAGGAACAGCTGGTAGTCCATCGCGAGGCCGAACAGGATGCCGACGAGGATGACCGGCAGGAAGCTGAGGATGGGGCCGGCATTGTGCACACCCAGTACCTCCCCCAGCCAGCCCCATTGGAACACCGCCGTCACCGCGCCGTAGGTGGCGAAGAGGGAGAGGACGAACCCGGCGGTGGCGATGAGGGGCACCAGGAGCGAGCGGAACACCATCACCATGATGAGGAACGACAACCCGACGACGACGACGAGGTAGATCGGCAGGACGTCCGCCAACCCCTCGGAGATGTCGATGTTGATGGCGGCGGCCCCCGCGACGCCGAGCTCGATGTCGCCGTCCACGGGAGGCAGTGCCCGGAGGTCCCGCACGAGCTGCTCGGTCGACACCGCGTTCGGCCCCTCCTGCGGGATCACCTGGAAGGCCGCGAGCGCGCGGTCGTCGGAGACGGCGACCGGGGCGACCGCCGCCACGTCGTCCAGCGCGAACAGCTCCCGGGCGACCTCGAGCTGCAGTCCCTGCACGTCGGCATCGGCGGTGCCGGCGGGGAGCGCCGCGGTGATGAGCAGCGGCGCGTTGGCACCGGCGCCGAACGCGTCCTCGGTCCAGGTGAACGCCTGGTAGGCGGTCGAGTCCTCGGCCTCGGACCCACCGTCGGGGAGCCCCAGACGCATCGACAGCGCGGGGATGGCCACGATCAGCAGCGCAGCGATGGCCACCACCATGGTCACGACGGCACGCAGTGTGGACATCGGCTTCGCCGTCGGCACGGTGGCCACGGCACCCGTGCGCGCGGCGCGGCGGGGATGCTGCGCAGCATCCGCGACCGGGGCGCCCGCCCGCGCTGCGCGGCGCGGGTGCGTCGCCTCGCCTGCCGCGGCGATGCGAGACCGGGCACGGCGGCTGAGGATCCGAGAGCCCGCGAGCCCCAGCAGCGCCGGTGTCAGCGACACCGCGATGAGGACGGCGACGAAGACGCTCACCGCACCCGCGGTACCCATCAGCCCGAGGAACGGGATGCCGGTGATGTTCAGGGCGAGCAGGGCGACGATGACCGTCATGCCGGCGAAGACGACGGCGTTGCCCGCGGTGCCGTTGGCGAGGCCGATCGACTCGACCACGTCGGCGCCCTGCAGCAGCTGTCGACGGTGTCGGTAGAGGATGAACAGCGCGTAGTCGATACCCACCGCGAGGCCCAGCATCACACCGAGGATCGGGGTGACGGATGCCATCTGCACGAGCCCCGAGAACGACAGCGTGGCCATGGCCCCGATGGCGACACCGACGAGCGCCGTGATGATCGGGAAGGAGGCCGCCAGGAGCGATCCGAGCACCACGATCAGGACGATCGCGGCGACGGCGACGCCGATCGCCTCCCCCACGCCGAGGATCTCGGGCACGCCCTGCGAGATCTCGGTGTTGAAGGCGACGTCGACCCCGTCGACCGGGTCGGCGGTGAAGTGCTCGACCACGGCCTCCTTCGAGGACTCCGAGAGTTCCAGGCGCGGCTCGCCGAACGAGACGTTGACGATCGCGGTCGACCCGTCGTCGGAGACGAGCCGAATGGCATCCGCGAACGAGAGGAGTTCGGCTCCCTCGGCGAGCTGCGTCTCCTGCGCGGAGATCTCGGCGAGGCCGTCGGTGAGCTGCGTCTGCTGCTGCGCGAGGGCGGCGCGCTGCTGATCGAGCTGGGCCTGCTGCTGGTCGAGCTCGTCGAGCTGAGCCTGCTTCTGGGCGTCGGGCAGGGGCGCCGCGTCGAGCTGTGCGCGACCGGTGTCGAGCTGCTGCTGACCCTGGTCGAGCTGTGCGACGCCGGCATCGAGCTGCGCCTGGCCCGATTCGGCCTGTGCTCGGGCGTCGGCGAGCTGCTGACGACCATCGACGACCTGCTGACGCTGCGTGTCGAGCTGGGTCTGCGCCTCGAAGGGATCGGTCACGCGCGCGACGTCGGGAAGGTCTCCCGCCGAATCGACGAGGGCGGTGATGTCGCTCTTCTGTGCGTCGGTGAGGGCCGAGCCGTCGGAGGTGCGGAAGACGACCGCGCCGGACGCACCGCTGAAGTCGGGGAGTTCGTCCTGCAGTTCGGCGATGACGTCTCCGGATGCCGTGCCCGGGATGTCGAAACTGGAGCTCAGGCCCGTGAAACCGATGGCGAAACCGCCCCCTACGACGCCGAGGATCACCACCCACGCGACGATCACGGTCCACGCACGACGAGCGGCGAGGGTTCCGAGACGGTGCAGCAGTTCGGCCATGCGGGGTTCCTCTCGTGCGGTGCGCGCGAGGGAGCACCGTCGGCTCCGACCAGTCCGGGCAAAGATAACACGCACCGTCTCGTCTTGATCCTGGTCGACATCGCGCACAATGTGTGACATGGCTCTTCCCCGCAGTGGTCCCATCCGCAGCGAGGCTGCGCGCCTGGCCATCCTGGAGGCGGCTGCCTCCCTGTTCACCGAGGGCGGATACGAGCACCTCACGATGGAGGGCATCGCGCGTCGAGCGGGCGTGGGCAAGCAGACCATCTACCGGTGGTGGCCGACCAAGGGCGACGTGATCGCCGAGGCGATCCTCGAGGGGCGCCTGCTCAGCGGGCGCCGCGACCTCCCCGACACCGGCGACGCCCGCACCGATCTCGCCGTCTGGCTGACCGATCTGTTCACCCTGCGCGCGAGTCCGGACGGCGAGGGACTGCTGCGCTCGCTGGTCGCCGCGGCGGCCGGAAGCGCCGAGACCGGCCGGCGCCTTCGCACCGAGATCCTCGCCGCGCCCCTCATCGACCGACTGTCGCAGGCCATGGGCGGCGTCGGCGGCGCGCGGCTCGACGCCGCCGCCGACGCGCTGGTGGGGGCCGTCATCCTCCGCGCCCTCAGCCGCGAGGACTTCGACGCCGACGACATGCTCGTGCTCGTCGACGCGATCGTGGGCGACGGCGCTCCCCCACGCTGACAGCCGGCCGCACGCAGTGGGATAGCGTCGAAGCGTCATCCATCCCTCGACCCGATGAGCATCCGATGAGCCGACCCAAGCTGCAGGACGTCGCCGCGCGCGCCGGCGTCTCGGTCACCACCGTCTCGCGCGTGCTCAACAACCGGGGCTACCTCAGCGACGACATCAAACGTCGCGTCGACGACGCGGTGTCCGAGCTCGGCTACCGCCCGAACGAGATCGCGCGATCGCTCATCGGTCAGCGCTCGACCCTCGTGGGCCTGATCGTGCCCACGGTCGCCGATCCGTTCTTCGGCGAGCTGGCGTCCCACGTCGAGGGGGCTCTCGCCACGCGCGGCTACAAGATGCTGCTGTGCGACTGCCATGACACCCCCGAGCGCGAGGAGAAGTATCTCGATCTGCTGCAGGGCAACCGGGTCGACGGGATCATCAGTTCCACGCACAATCGCGATGTCGCGGGCTACGGGCGTGCCGACCTGCCCATCGTGGCGATCGACCGCCGCCTGGGCGAGGGCATCCCCACCGTCCACAGCGACAATCGCACCGGCGGAGTGCTCGCCACCGAGCACCTCATCGCCCGGGGATCGCGCACCGCCGTGCATCTCACGGCCACCGATCACCCGGGCAACCAGCGCGCAGCGGCATACCGCGAACGCATGCGCGCACACGACCTCGAACCGCGCGTCATGGCCTACGGCTACGACACCTCACTCGATGAGCGTCGGGCCGCGATCGAGACCTGGCTGACGGTGAACGCCTGCGACGGCGTCTTCGCCAGCGACGACCTCACCGCCCTGATGGCGCTGGAATGGGCGCGCAAGACCGGGCGCCGTGTCCCCGACGACCTGCGGATCGTCGGATACGACGGAGCGGCGGCGCTGCAGCTGGCCGTACCGGGCCTCACCACCATCCGACAGCCCATCGAGCGGATGGCGACACGGGCGGTCGACCTGCTCCTGGAGCGGATGACGGATGCCACGGCGAGCGCCGCCGCGGAAGAACCGCTCCCTGTGGCGCTGCGCCACGGCTGGACGTCCTGAGTCCCCCCAACGCCGAGGGGTGGTCGCGGCCGCACCGGGTGGGGGTTGCGGTGCGGCCGCGAGCCTACGGGGCGTTCGGATCGTTGACGGCGAGCGGGGCGACCGAGAGGTCCCGGATGCCGATCGCCCCGCCCGACGCCTCCGCGGTGACGCCGGCGCGGGCATCGGCGTACGCCGCCGAGGTCAGCGAGGCGCGCCCGTCGCCGGTGAACACCTCGACGGAAGAGGCGTCGACGAGGATGTCGAGGACGAGCGAGCCGTCGGCATCCACCGGCGCGGTGCGGATCTCGCGGTATGTCTCGGGCATGGCATCCGCCACGGCGTCCTGTCGTCGGTCGAGGAAGATCACCCCCGCCTCGGAGTCGTAACCGACGGTCACCTCCGCATCGGCGGAACCGAATCGCAGGCGCAGCTCGCCTCCGTCCGGCGCGTCGACCTGGGCTCGCAGGCGGTAGGCGCCCGTGCGCGGTTGCGCGGGCAGATCAACGATCTCGCCGGGGGCGACCGTGAGGTCCGGCGCCGTCACGGACTCGCCCTGCCGCGCGTCCAGTGCCGCGACGGGCTGCGACAGCAGACGGAGGCGCCCGTCGATCTCGCGGAGGACGATCTCGCGGGTGGTCGAGAGCGATCCGCCCTGCCAGCTGCCCCCGGGCAGGTCGCGGGCGTAGGCCCAGTTGTTGATCCACCCGAGTGCGAACCGGCGCTCCAGACGGCCCTCGTCACCGTCGCGCGGGTCGTCCCAGGTCACGGCGGCGTAGAAGTCGGCACCCCCGTCGAGCCACTGCGGCTCGTCGGCGTCAGCGGTGAAGCGCTCCCCGTCCCATGCGCCCGTCCAGTACGCGAAGCCCGTCGTCCCGCCCTCGCGGGAGGCATCTGCGCTCGCGCCCAGTACCCACGTGCGCCGACCCGAGTCGGGGTCGACCATCTCGAACAGGTCGGGGCACTCGAGCAGACCGTACTCCGTGCGCACGAAGTCGGAGACGTACGTCCATTCGCGGAGGTTGGGCGAGGTGTAGAACCCCAGGCGCTCCCCCTCGGCGAGCACCATCACCCACTGTTCGCGTGCGTCGTCCCACACGATCTTCGGATCGCGCCAATCGGTCGTACCGGGATTGTCCATGACCGGGTTCCCCTCGTAGTTCTGGAAGGTCACGCCGCCGTCGGTCGAGGAGAACAATGACTGGCGCTGCACGCCGTCGTCCTGCTGGGTGGTGAGCGCGATGATCGCGCCCGCACCGAACCCGGCCGTGTTGCGCTCGTCGATGACGGCGCTGCCGGTGAGGATGTCCCCCAGACCGTTGCGATACTTCTCGATCGCGACACCGCGGTTCTTCCACGTCACCATGTCGGTGGAGGTGGCCAGGTGCCACTCGGTACCGTTCCCCTCGGGGTAATCGGCGTTGTAGAGGTAGTAGAGGCGCCACTCGCCGTCGACGAAGACGGGGCGTTGGGGATCGTTGATCCAGTGCTGCTCCGGGGTCAGGTGAAACGACGGGCGGAACCTCTCCCACCCCTTGGGGGTGGCGAAGGCATCCGGCGTCAGGGTCCGCGTGGGCGTGGGCGTGGGCTGCGGCGTCGACTCCTCGGGCCGCGGCAACAGCACGATCACGAGCACGACCGCGGTGACGACCGCGACGATCGAAGCGATCAGGATGCCGATGCGGCCACCTCGCGGGCGGAGGCGGACCGGGTGGGGGTCGATCTCCATCATGCGCGCCTCCGGGTCAGTCGTCGGTGGGCCGCCAGTGCCGCACCGGCCAGCAGAAGCGCCACGCCGGTACCGACGGGCACGGTGGCATCCGTTCCGGTCACCGCCAGGTGGTCCGGGAGGTCCGGACCGGGCTCCGGCGTCTCGACCACCGGGGGCACGGCCGGGGTCGGCGACGGCGCGACCGTCAGGCGCGGCTCGAACGAGATCGTGCGGGTCGTCTCTCCGGGGAGCGAGCGTTCCGCGGTGAAGTCCGCGGCGTTCGACACCTCGGTCGACGCGACGTCGAGGATCGTCTCCAGGGTGATCTCGATGATCTCGGCACCCACGGGCTCGACCCGGACGCTCACCTCGGCGTCGCCGCATACGATGCTCACGCGTTCAGCGGCAACGTCGACCGGGTTCAGCAGATAGCCCGTGACAGGGTCGGTTTCGGCCGCCGCACGGACGCGGACGCCCGCCGCGCAGTCGACGCGCTGGCCGGAACCGGGGCGGTCGACGATGTCGAGCGAGTCCCACGGCCCCCGCGGCGACTCGAGCACCCAGCGGGCGCGCGTCTCGGACTCATCGGTCCACGCGCCGTACTTATTGCCGCGTGAACGGTCGGGAGCGCCGTAGAACGGCCCCGGCTCTTGGTCGGGGTGAAGCGTCGCGTCGGCGGTGGACGCCGAGGTGTCGATCGTCGGCGGCGACGTGTCGAGCTGGGAACGTACCGCGACCTCGCCGCGCCGGTTGGCGGGGTCGGCGGCGGCGGCGGTCAGCTCGATCGTCGCGAACCCGTCGCCGTCGATGCGGACGACGCCGACGGAGACTCCGGTCGAGGCGATCCAGTCGGCTCCCGCCTCAGCCCCCGCGTGCTCGGGCAGCGACAACGTCACCACGTCACCCGGCATCGCGTCGGCGGGCAGTTCCCACCGCACGTCCGAGACCGTTTCGGCGCCGTCGCGCGTCACCGCGACGTCGGCCGTGAGCGGCACGTCGGTGGCGGCGTGGGCGGGCGCGGTGAAGAGGATCGCGCCGAGGACCGCACCGCCGGTGACGGCGAGCGAGCGGGCGAGGAGACGGGAGCCGACGCGGATCACTGCTCGCTCACCTCACGGGCGGTCCGGCGACGACGCGAGATGACGAGGGCCGCGGCACCGACACCGATCGCGGCCACGGCCAGGCCTGCGCCGGCGGCCAGCGCCGCCGAGTCCACGCCGGTCACCGCGAGAGGCGAGCCGGGCTTCGTGGTCCCCGTGGCGACCGGGCCGTTCACCGACGCGGGGACGGGAGCGGGAGCCGCCGTGGGCACCGTCTCGGTGGACGACGGCGACGGCGAGGGCGAGGGCTGCGCGGGCCCGGGCACCGAGGTGATGCCGCTCGCGGCGAGCAGCAGCGTCGAGTCGAGCTGGCCGTCGACCGTGTCGGCGACCGCGGCGACCACCTCGACCGGCTGGCCGGGGGCGACATCGGCCGTGCACGTCAGTGCGACGGAGTAGCCGTTCACCTCGGTGTCGGTCGTACCGGGCGCACCGGCGGCCGTCAGGTTCGAGACGTACAGCTGAGCGCGTGTGTCGGCGTTGATGCTCGTGACACCCGCCGGCACGTCGCCGACCGTCGAGCACAGGCGCCCGTCGACGTACACGCCGAACGCGTCGGTGTAGTCCCGCTCGGCCCAGCCGGCGTATTCCTCGCTGCCGATGTGATAAACGATTGTCAGACTGTCGCCCTCGGGCACGACACTCAGACGGAGCTCCGCCGCGTCGTAGGTCGTCGTGGCGAACGATGATTCGAGCAGGGCCGAGCCCGGCCCGCCCAAATCGCCCGTGGTCGTGAGCTTCGCGTTGGGGCCGACCAGCGACGATGACGTGAAGTCGACGTCGGCGGAGGCGGCGGGGTCGGCCGCACGCAGCGAGCCGGTGCTCAGCGCGACGCCCGCGAAGGGACCGGCCGGCAGGGCCAGGTCCAGGCCGGCGACGGTTCCGGCCTGCACGGCGCGGCCGAGCGCGAGCGATGCGGACGCCAGCGAAACATGGTCGCCAACCAGGGAATTCGCCGCGTTCGCGGCATCCTGTCCCTCGAGTGTGGCGACGGTGGCGGCGGCGTGCGCGGGCGCGGCGGCCAGCAGGACGATCGCCGCCGACGAGGCGGCGGCGGCCGCCACCGCGAAGGGGACGCGCCGCGCAGGAGACCTGCGGGCGGTGGGGACGAGCTGGATCATGACACTCCTGTGGATGACGGGTGGGCGCGACGAATGCGGGTCTTTCCGACCGGGTTCACGTCGTCGCGAAGAGGGTGGCTGGTGCGGGCTCAGATGTCCGCGAGAGGAGGGATGCCACGGAGCACGCCATGCGGCGACTCGGGGTCGAGAGTGCCAGACATTCAGGGTGAATGCAAATTATGTCAATCGTTTGACATACGTGAAGGCATTTCGTACGCTGAGGGCGAGGAGAAGGATCCACGTCTTGCGATTCAGAAAGCAGAACGACGTGACCACATTGCAGAATCGAGCGGGGCGTACGCGCCTTCGACTCGCAGCGATCGCCGCGGTGATCGCCACCACGGCGGTCCTGGCGGCGGGCGCCCCCGCGCAGGCGCAGCCCGCCCCCGAGGCCGTCGCGGGCTTCCCCGCACCGACCGAGCACACCCAGAAGGCCTACGACCCGGAGGCCGACTTCACCGCCAAGTGGACCCGGGCCGACGCGCGCCAGCTCCAGGCCATGAGTGATCCCGCTGCCGCATCGCGGGAGAACTCGATGCCCGAGGAGTACACGATGCCGACGGTGCCTCAGGACTTCCCCGACATGAGCAACGAGGAGGTGTGGGTCTGGGACAGCTGGACCCTCACCGACGGCACCTCCGCCCAGCCCAGCTTCAAGGGATGGGAGGTCGTCTTCTCGCTCGTGGCCGACCGCAAACTCGGCTTCGACGACCGGCACACCTACGCCAAGCTCGGCTACTTCTTCCGCAAGGCCGACGTCGCCGAGCGCCCCGAGGACGGCGGCTGGACCTACGGCGGACTGGTGTTCCCCGACGGCGCGTCCGGCGCGATCTTCGAGGATCAGTCCTTCAGCCACCAGACCGAGTGGTCGGGGTCTACGCGCATCTTCGACGGCAACAAGCTGCGCATCTTCTACACCGCGGTGGCCTTCTACCGCAATGACGACGGCTCCAACCGCAAGCCGTACGATCCGCGCCTGGTTCAGAGCGAGGGACGCCTGTTCGCCGATGAGAACGGCGTCTGGATGACCGGTTTCCGCGATCAGCACGACATGCTGCAGGCCGACGGCGAGTACTACCAGACCGGCGAGCAGAACGAGTTCTTCAACTTCCGCGACCCGTTCACCTTCGAAGACCCCGCCCACCCCGGCAAGACCTACATGGTGTTCGAGGGCAACTCGGCGTTCGCCCGCGGCGAGCGCGCGTGCACAGAGGAAGACATGGGCTACGCCCCCGGCGATCCGCACGCCGAGACCGCCGATGAGGCGATGGACAAGGGTGCGCACTTCCAGATGGCGAACGTCGGTCTCGCGGTCGCTGAGAACGCCGCTCTCACCGAGTGGCGCTTCCTGCCGCCGATCCTGTCCGCCAACTGCGTCAACGATCAGACCGAGCGTCCCCAGATCTACATCAAAGACGGCAAGTACTACCTGTTCACCATCACCCACCGCGGCACGTACGCCGCCGGCATCGACGGCCCCGAGGGCGTCTACGGCTTCGTCGGCGACGGCATCCGCAGCGACTTCGAGCCCGTGAACCGCGGCTCGGGACTCGCGCTCGGCAGCCCGGCCAACCTGAACTTCCCCGCGGGCACCCCCTTCGCCCCGAACCCCGATCAGCACCCGGGGCAGTTCCAGGCTTACTCGCACTACGTCATGCCCGACGGCCTCGTGCAGTCGTTCATCGACACGATCGGCACGAGCGACGACTTCGTCCGCGGCGGCACCCTCGCCCCGACGGTGCGCCTCGACATCGAGGGCGAGGCCGTCACGGTCGATCGCTCGTACGGCACGAATGGGCTCGGCGAGTGGGCCGACATCCCCTCGGGCTATGCGCACGAGATCGCCGGCACGTCCGACCCGCGGCCGATCGGCTGACCCACCGCCCGTGAGCGGGTGCTGCACCCGGCGAACGGGGATCCCCACCCCGTTGAGCGAGGCACCCCACCTCGAATGACGGGGTACCCCACCCCAGGAACGGGGCTCCGCTGCGGCGGGGCCCCGTTTCGCCTTTCCGAGACGGGTGCCGGCGTCGACGGCGCGAGGAGCCCGGACGCGTACGCTGGCTTTCACCACCCCTGGGGAGGAGTGGTGAGGGGTCCGGGTGCCGATGGATGCCATGTCGATGGCGGACGCGATCCTCCGTGCCCTCGGCGGCGTGGAGAACGTGGTGGCCGCGACGCACTGCGCCACGCGCCTGCGGATCGATCCCCGCGAGCTCTCACGGGTGGACACAGCAGCCCTCGACGCCCTTCCCGGCGTGTTGGCCGCGCAGGTGGTCGGCGCGCAGGTGCAGATCGTGGTGGGCCCGGGGCGCGTCGACGACGTCGCAGACGCGGTGGATCGTCGGCTCGCACCGCCGGCCGCGTCATCCGTCCGTCCCCTCCCGACGCGGGCGATCAGCGTGCTCGTCGATGTCTTCACACCGTTGCTCCCCGCATTCGTCGCGGGCGGACTGCTCACCGCGCTCCACAACGTCCTCGCCGGCCCCGGGGCCTTCGGCGACCTCGCGGTGGTGGATGTCGTGACCTGGCTGCGTGGACCGGTAGCACTGGTGGGTCTGCTGGGGGCGGCCGTCTTCGCCCTTCTGCCCGTGCTCCTGGGTTTCTCCGCCGCGGGGCGCTTCGGCGGCAGCCCGTATCTCGGGGCGGCCATGGGGGCAGCGCTCGTCGCCGCCCCCGGTCTCTCGACGGACTCCGCCCTTCCCGCGATCCACCTCACCCCGGACACGGGGTGGGTGATCGCGGGAGTCGACGTGCTCGCCATCGACTACCGGGGAACGGTCCTGCCGATCATCGCGATCTGCTTCGTGCTGGCCCGTCTCGAGCGCTTCTTCGGCCGCCGGCTGCGCGGCTCGGCTCGCCTGCTGCTCGTTCCCCTGCTGACCCTGCTGACGACGGGCCTGCTCGCCTTCCTGGCCCTCGGACCGGCGTTGCGTGTCACCGCGGACGCCGCCGCGGTCGGCATGGAGTGGTTGTACAGCAGCGCCGGACTCCTCGGCGGTACCGTCGTGGGCGCGGTGTACTCCCCCCTCGTCGTGACCGGGCTGCACCAGGGTCTCATCGCCATCGAGCTGGGACTGCTCTCGACCGGCGGCTCGTTCATCTTCCCCGTCGCCGCCGCCGCCAACGTCGCCCAGGCCGCAGCGACGCTCGCCGTGTGGGTGTCGGCGCGCCGGGGCTCCCGGTTGCGGGCGCTGGCGGCGACCGCAACCGCTCCGGCCGCGCTCGGTATCGCCGAGCCCGCGATGTTCGGCGTGACTCTGCGCCTCCGGGCGCCCTTCGCCATCGCGGTGGGGGCGACGGCGGTCTCCGCGACCCTGCTCGCCGCCTTCCGCGTGGAGGCCGTGACCCTGGGGGCGGCGGGTGTCTTCGGCTTCCTCTCGATCGCCCCCGGCCGGGTGGGACCGTTCCTGCTGTGCCTCGGCGTCTCGATCGCGCTGTCGTTCACCGGAACGCTGGTGTGGGCGCGGTGGCGGCGACGACGCGGGCGTCCACTCGATCAGGACGGGTCGGCCGAGCCGCGCGACGACTCCGTGGTGCGCTCCCCCGTCTCGGGCACCCGGGTCGAGGTCTCGACCCTCGGTGACCCGGCCTTCGCCGCGAGTGCGCTGGGCCCGACCTCCGCGATCGCCCCCGCCTCCGGTCTCGTCTCCTCTCCCGCGGAGGGAACGATCAGCGCGATCGCTGCGGCTGCACACGCCTACGGCGTCACCACCGATGACGGGACGGAACTGCTCGTGCACGTGGGTATCGACACGGTACGGCTGGGCGGCCGCGGGTTCCGCCCGCTCGTGCGCGTCGGCGACCGGGTGTCGCCCGGTGACGCGCTCGTGCACGTCGACCTCGCGGCCGTTACAGCGGCGGGGTTGGATCCGGTGGTGCTCACGATCGTCACGAACGCCGACGAACGCGCGTTCAGCGCCGTCGACGGACCCGACGACGTGAGCGCGGGCACACCCGTGCTGCGCCGGAGGACCTCCGCGAACGAAATCTGATTAACCGCTTGACCATCACTCGGAGAGCTTGCTAGCTTCTGCGTAACCGATTAACCACACGGGTTTCATCGGCGCAGTGAGTCTCGACGAGGAGTCATCCGAATGCACGAACGAGGGTTCTTCCGCCCGCCCCACGCCTGGGTCGGCGACGTCATCCCGTGGCAGGAGGACGGCCGCTTCCACCTCTTCTACCTGCACGAGTCGCGCCGGACGCCGAAGGTCGGCATGCCGTGGCACCGCGTCGTCACCGACGACCTCGTCACCTTCACCGAAACCGGCGCGGCATTGCCCTCCGGCGGTCCGGATGCCGACGACTTCAACGTCTATACCGGCAGTGTCGTCGTGGCCGACGGCATCCATCACCTCTTCTACACCGGTCAGAACCCCGAACGCCGCGGCGCCGACGGACTGCCGTTGCAGCTCGTGCTGCACGCGACCAGCACCGACGGCATGCGCACCTGGCAGCGTCACCCCGCGCACACGTTCGGCGCGACCACGGGCTACGAGACGGCCGACTGGCGCGATCCGTTCGTCTTCCGCGACGAGGCTGCGGGCCTGTGGCGCATGCTTGTCACCGCCCGCCACGCCGACGGACCCGAGCGCCGCCGCGGTGTCATCGCGCAGTGCGTCTCGCGCGACCTCCGCACGTGGGAACCCGCCGAGCCGTTCTGGGACCCGCGGCGCTACATCGCGCACGAGTGCCCCGAGGTGTTCGAGTGGAACGGCTGGTGGTACCTGGTCTACTCCGAGTTCAGCGAGTCCTTCACCACCCGCTACCGCGTCTCGCGCAGCCTCCACGGCCCCTGGACGGTCCCCGCCGACGACAGCCTCGACGGCCGCGCCTACTATGCGGCGAAGTCCGCCGCCCGGGGCGACCGGCGCTTCTTCTTCGGCTGGATCGCCTCGCGCGAGGGCGGCGTCGACGACGGCGCCTGGCAGTGGGCGGGCACCCTCTCGGTGCTGGAGGCCGAGCAGAACCCCGACGGCACACTGCGGTTCCACCCCCCGGTCGAACTGGGCGAGAGCTTCGATCAGGGCGTCGCCGCCGTGGCATCCGGAGCCGTTCTTTCCGCCCCCGACGGCTACGCCGACCTCGTTGTCGCCGAAACCGCCCCGGCGGCCTTCCGCATCGATGCGGTGTTCGACATCGCCGGGGGCACGACCGAGTGCGGCCTCGTGCTGCGCGCGAGCGACGACGGCGACGAGGGCTACATCCTGCGTTTGGAGCCGCGCCGCAACCGGTTGGTCTTCGACCGCTGGCCGCGTCGTCGCACCGGCGGTGAGCAGTGGCAGATCTCGGGCGACGTGCCCTTCGCGGTCGAGCTCGAACGCGCCGTCACGCTCGACGCCGGCCCGCACCGGCTCGAGGTGATCGTCGACGGCGACCTGTGCGTCGCCACCGTCGACGGGGCCGTCACCCTCAGCACCCGCCTCTACGACCGCACGACCGGCGGTATCCGCGCGTTCGTCGGCGAAGGCGCGGTGAGCGTCGTCGCGCTCGAGGTGACCACTCGCGAAACCGACGGCGGGGTCCCCACGGCCCGGCGCGACACCCTGCTCGTCACCTCTTCCTGACTCCACCCGCACCCGAACCACACATCAACGGAGATTCACATGGTCCACCACGCACGCACGGCCTCCTGGGTCGCCCTGGCCGCCGCCACCGCCCTCGTCCTCTCCGGCTGCGCCGGCACCGGTGGCGGCGGCGACCCGACGAACATCGATCCCGAGGGCGAGGTGAAGCCCCGCGAGATCTCGTGGCTGCTCTCGCGCCCCGCCGACGGCGGGGTCATCACCGCGATGCAGAAGATCGCCGACGAGTACGCAGCCAGCCACCCCGGCTTCGCGCTGACCCTCATCACCACGCCCGATCGGCCGAGCTACATCCAGAAGTACGAGACACTCGCCGCCGCGAACAAGCTGCCCGAGCTCTTCGACACGGATGCCACCCCCTTCGCGCAGAAGCTCGCGGGCCAAGGGCGCATGGTCGACGTCGACCTGCTGCTCGAGGACCTGGGCATGGCCGACGACTACCGCGAAGCGGCGCTGAACTACCAGCGCTTCGACGACGGCTCGCTGTACATGGTGCCGTTCGAGTTCCAGCTGGAGTTCTTCTGGTACAACCGCGACCTGCTGGCGCAGGCCGGCGTCGAGGTGCCCGCGACGCTCGACGACTTCGCACCGATGTGCGAGGCGCTTCGCGCACAGGGCATCACCCCCATCGCCCTCGACGGCGCCGACGGCTGGCCCCTCGAGCGTTACATGGCGTACTACCCCTTCCGTCAGGCCGGCCCCGAGTACGTGCAGAAGCTCAAGACCGGGGAGGCGAAGTTCTCCGACGCCCCCGGGCGCGCCGCCGCCGAGTGGCTCTCGGGCCTCGGCCAGGCCGGCTGCTTCCAGGAGGGGTTCTCCTCCACCGGTTACGCCGACGCGCAGGCGCAATTCACTTCGGGCAAGGCCGCCGTCTACAACATCGGCACGTGGGAGCTCGGCAACCTCGCCACCGACAAGCTCGACGCGGGCGTCCGCGACAGCGTCGACTACTTCACCCTCCCCACACTCCCCGGCGCCGTCACCGCCGACGACGAGTACGTGACCCCGTCGGGCATCGGCATGGCCGTCAACTCCGCCACCTTCGACCCGCTCGTACGCGATTTCCTTGCCTTCGCCCTCGAGCGCTACCCCGCCGAGGTCGCCGCCTCCGGCGCCCTGTCGCCGACCACCGGCGTCGAGACCGAGATCCCGGCGGCCGCCACCCCGCTCTACAGCCGGGCGATCGCCCAGGCGGGCGAGGTCGGCGAGAACATCGCCATGCCGTGGGACACCCAGCTCGACCCCGCCACCAACACCCGCCTGCAGCAGGAGCTGACCCTTCTCGTGCAGGGCGACATCACGCCCGATGAGTTCGTGAGCACCATGGATGCCGCCCTGACGGAGAACGTCGGTGGCTGACACGCTCGCACCTCGCCGGCCCCGGGTGACCGGGGCCGGCCGGCCCACCCCCCGCCGCGCGCCGATGCGCACCTCGATGCTTCCGAGGCGATCGGGGTGGGCGGTCGCCGTCTTCCTCCTCCCGCCCCTGGCGCTGTACAGCGCCGCCGTGCTGCTGCCCATCGGTCAGTCGCTCGTGCTGAGCCTGTTCGAGTGGGACGGCATCACCGACCTGCAGTTCGTCGGGCTCGACAACTACGTCAAGATGTTCACCCGCGACGACGTGTTCTGGACGGCGTTCGGCAACGCCCTCGGATACCTCGCCATCTGCCTGGTACTGCAGCTCGGTGGCGCACTCGCTGTGGCGGGTCTGCTGACGGCCCTCCCCCGGGCTCGCGAGCTCGTCAAGACGCTCTACCTCCTGCCGGCGGTCATCTCCACCGTCGCCATCGCCTTCCTCTTCCTGCGCGTGTACTCGCTGGAGCCGGTCGGCCTGGTCAACCAGCTGCTCGCCTGGGTGGGCCTGGAGGGCCTGCAGACGGCGTGGCTGTCGAACGTGCAGACCGTGCTGGCGGCGGTGTCGATCCCCGAGGGATGGCGCTTCACGGGCCTGTACATGCTCATCATCTACGCAGCGCTCATCGCCGTGCCCAAGGAGCTCGAAGAGGCCGCCCGCCTGGACGGCGCCTCGTGGTGGCAGACGTTCTGGCGCATCCGCTTCCCTTACATCCGCCCCGTCTGGATCACCACCACCGTCATGGCCACCACCTTCGCCCTGCGCGGCTTCGACATCCCGTACCTGCTGACCAACGGCGGCCCGGGACAGGCGTCGGAACTCCTGACCACCTACATGTACAAGACGGCCTTCGTCCACACCGACTACGGCTATGCCAGTGCGATCTCGGTCTTCATCGTCGTGGAGTGCCTGGTCGCCGTCGGCCTCATCTTCCTCCTGCTGCGTCGGAAGGACGCGTGATGAGCATCACCCTCACCCCCGCCCCCGTGGCATCCGCCCCCCGGGCTCCCGAGCCCGAGAACCGCCGGGTCCAGCGCTCGCCGCGCCTGCGGGTGCAGCGCACCCTGCTGACCGTCACCGTCGTGCTGATCGTGATCGTGCAGGTGTATCCCCTGCTGTGGCTGTTCCTCACGAGTTTCCGAAGCGCCGCGGACTTCGCCGGCGGCGATCCGTTCGCCCTGCCGCGGGAGTGGACGCTCGACAACTACGCCCGCGCCTTCGGCACCGGCAACCTGCTGCTGAACATCGGCAACTCCCTCATCGTGACGCTCGGGGCGAGCCTGCTGATCGTCGTCGCCGGCATGATGGCGGCCTACGCACTGCAGGTGCTCGGTTTCCGCCTGAGCGGGTTCGTGCGGGCGCTGTTCCTGCTCGGGATCATCGTGCCGGTGCAGATCGCGCTCGTGCCGCTGTTCATCGACTACTCGCAGGTCGGGCTGCTCGACACCCACCTGTCGATGATCCTGCCGCTGGCCGCGTTCTCGTTGCCGATGGGCGTGTACCTGTTCTCCTCGTTCTACGAGTACATCCCGCGGGAGCTCTACGAGGCCGCCTCGCTCGACGGAGCGGGCCCGTACCGCATCTTCCTGCAGATCACCGCGCCCCTGTCGGTCAACACGATCATCACCGTCGTGCTCGTGAACAGCATCTTCATCTGGAACGACTTCATCTTCGCGAACACCTTCGTGCTCTCCGACGGGCTCAAGACCATCCCGCTGGGCCTGCAAAACTACATCGGAGCGATGGGCAACACCGACTGGACGGCGACGTTCGCGGCGGTGTGCGTCACGGTGACGCCACTGCTGCTGGTGTTCCTCGTGCTCAACAAAGCGATGATCGCGGGCCTGGAGAGCGGAGCCACCAAGGGATGAACGCGAGGACCCCCTCATGACCACGACCATGCGCGATGTCGCCAAGGCCGCCGGCGTCTCGGTCGCGACCGTGTCGCACGTCGTCAACGACAAGCCGGGCGCCCGCATCGGCGAAGATGCGCGACGCCGCGTGCAGGAGGCGATCGTGGCGCTCGGATACCGCCCGAACGCCCTGGCCAAGACGCTGTCGGAGGGCAGCTCTCGCTTCATCGGGCTGGTGGCGGATGCCATCGCCACTACGCCCTTCGCCGGTCAGATCATCCACGGCGCCCAGGACGAGGCGTGGCGTCACGGCTTCGTCCTGCTCGTGGCCAACACCGAGGGCAACGCCGCCGCCGAGAACGACGCGATCGCGATGATGCTGGAGCACCAGGTGCGCGGCATCCTGTACTCCACCTGGTATCACCGCGAGATCGAGGTGCCGCCACCGCTGCAGCACACCGAGACGGTGCTGGTGAACTGCTTCGCGGGCGACGACTCGTTCGCCGCGGTCGTCCCCGACGAAGAGCAGGGCGGACGCACCGCGACCGAGCACCTGCTGGCCGCGGGGCATCGCCGCATCGCGTTCGTGAACACCACGTCGCCCTCGCCGGCGCGCAGCGGCCGACTGGCCGGGTATCGCTCGGCGCTGGGGGCGGCGGGCATCGCCCGCGACGACGCGCTGGTTTTGGAGGCCGCACCCCAGCAGGAGGGCGGCTACGACGCGACCGCCGCCGTCGTCGCCTCAGGCGCGACGGCGGTGTTCTGCCACAACGACCGCGTTGCGATGGGACTGTACGACGGCCTGCGCGAGCGCGGCCTGCGCATCCCCGACGACGTCGCCGTGATCGGCTTCGACAACCAGGACGTCATCGCCGCGCACCTCCGACCGCCGCTGTCGACCGTCGCGCTCCCCCACTACGAGCTCGGAGCCGCAGGGGTGCGGACACTGCTCGGCCTCGAGTCCCCCGCCACCGGCGCGCGGCAGCTGATCGCGTGCCCCTCGGTCCCCCGGGAATCCGTATGAGCCTTCCCCGCCCCCGATTCCACCTCGCCCCCGCCCGCAACTGGATGAACGATCCCAACGGGCTCGTCTTCACCGGGGACCGATGGCACGCCTTC
This sequence comes from Microbacterium sp. Leaf151, assembly GCF_001424225.1. GTDB lineage: Bacteria > Actinomycetota > Actinomycetes > Actinomycetales > Microbacteriaceae > Microbacterium. The sequence goes on from NZ_LMOR01000004.1 coordinate 815,757, forward strand.
TTCCAGTTCAACCCCGAGGGCAACGACTGGGGCAACATGAGCTGGGGCCACGCCTCGAGCGCCGACCTCCTGCACTGGGACGAGCATCCCGTGGCGCTTCGCCACCGACCCGGCGAGCAGATCTACTCGGGCTCGATCGTGGCGGGAGACGACGGCACGCTCAGCGCGTTCTACACGAGCGCGTACGACCGCGGCATCCAGGCCCAATCGCGCGCGACCAGCGTCGACGGCGGCACGACCTGGACGATGGATGCCGCGAACCCGGTGCTCGATCGAGGAAGCTCGGACTTCCGCGACCCCAAGGTGGTGCGCGTGCCCGGCGGCGGCTGGCTGATGCTCGCGGTCGAAGCGGTGGAGCGCCGTGTGGTGTTCTACGCCTCCGACGACCTGTCCACCTGGCGCGAGACGGGATCGTTCGGCCCGCTCGGCTCCGAGGGCGTCGTGTGGGAATGCCCCGACCTCGTGCGGCTGCCGGTGGAGGGAACCACGGAACGCGTCTGGGTGCTGCTCCTCAGCACCAACCCGGTGGGCGACGACGCCGACCCCGCAGGCTCGGCGATGCACTACGTCGTCGGCGACCTCGTCGACGGCGTCTTCCACTCCCTCGACGGCGATCTGCGTCCGCTCGACCACGGCCGCGACTGCTACGCCGGGGTCACCTTCGACAGCGCCCCCGGTGGCTCCGCGGTGATGCTGGCGTGGATGGGCAACTGGCGCTACGCCCACGTCGTCCCGTCCTCGCCGTGGCGCGGGGCCATGTCGTCGCCGCGGACGCTCGGGCTGCGCCGCATCGACGACGCGCTCCACCTCGTCCAGCACCCCGTGCTGCCTCCGTCCGGCGAGCTCGACGCCTCTTCGCTGCGGTTCGAGCCGCACGCCGTGCTCGACGTGCGGTGGGATCCTGCCGCCGCGGGCAGCGTGCGCCTCCGGCTGGAGGGCGAAGGGGATGCCGTGGTGGAGGTCGTCCACGACCCCGCCGCCCGCACGCTCTCCGTCTCGCGCACGGGACGCGCAGCCGATGGTCTGCACCCCGACTTCGCCGGCGTCCGCACCGCACCGCTGGCAGACCCCGCCTCGGGCGCCCTGACGCTCGTGATCGACGGTCCGCTGCTGGAGGTCTTCACCGACGACGGTCTCACGGTGCTCTCGCACCTGGTCACCCTCGGCGCCGGACCCATCACGGTCTCGGCGAGCGCTGAGACCTCCGTCGTCCCCACCGTGCGCGTCGGAGAGGTACGCGTCGGCGCGACCGGCGACGCCGCGCAGGAAGGTCCCGCGGCTCCGGCGGCCGCCTGACCGACGTCTCCCCTGAACCGCCGACCCACCCGGCGGGCGCACCGCCGCGCCCGCCGATCACGAGGAAGTGAGTAGCACCATGCCGTTCGAGATCTCCCGACGCGCCCTCCTGCAGGGCGCCGGGGCCGGGGCCTTCGGCCTCGCTCTGGCCTCCACCTCCGCCCCGTCCGCCTACGCGGCCGCGTCGCAGCGCGCGCTGTTCCACATGACACCCCCGACCGGTTGGCTGTGCGACCCGCAGCGTCCGATCGTCTCCGGCGGGCAGTACCAGCTCTACTACTTGCACTCCGACGTCAACAACGGGGCGGGCGGGTGGGATCACGCCACCACCGACGGCGTGAGCTTCACCCATCACGGCGCGGTCATGCCGCTCACCGGCGGCGTGCCGGTGTGGTCGGGATGCCTCGTCGTCGATGCGGCGAACACCGCCGGCTTCGGCGCGGGAACCGTGATCGCGCTCGCGACCCGTCCCACCGACGGCATCCGCAAGTATCAGGAGCAGTACCTCTACTGGTCGACCGACGGCGGGTTCAGCTTCACCATGCTGCCCGATCCCGTGCTGGTCAACACCGACGGCCGCACCGCCCAGACCCCCGCCCAGATCGACAACGCCGAGTGGTGCCGCGACCCCAAGGTGCACTGGGACGCCGTGCGCGGCGAGTGGGTCATGGCCCTCGGGCGCGCCCGCTACGCCGGCTTCTACACCTCGCCGAACCTGCGGCAGTGGACCTGGCGCAGCAACTTCGACTACCCGAACCCGCAGCTCGGCGGCATCGAGTGCCCCGACCTGTTCGAGATGACCGCCGACGACGGCACCCGCCACTGGGTGCTGGGGGCCAGCATGGATGCCTACGGGGTGGGCCTTCCGATGACCTACGCGTACTGGATGGGCACGTGGAACGGCACCCACTTCGTCGCCGACGACCTCACCCCCCAGTGGCTCGACTGGGGATGGGACTGGTACGGCGCGGTGACCTGGCCGAGCATCGAGGCCCCCGACACGAAACGCCTCGCCATCGGGTGGATGAACAATTGGAAATACGCCGCCCGCGACGTGCCCACCGACGTCACCGACGGGTACAACGGTCAGAACTCGATCGTGCGCGAGCTGCGGTTGGCACGGCAGTCCGGCGGGTGGTACAGCCTCCTGAGCGCCCCCATCGCCGCTCTGGCCTCCCGCGCCACATCGACGGTCACGCTTCCCGATCGCGCGGTGAACGGCGGCGCGGTGCTGCCCTGGACGGGTCGCGCCTACGAGCTGGAGCTCGACATCTCGTGGACGGATGCCGCCAACGTGGGCGTCTCGGTCGGTCGGTCCGGCGACGGCTCGCGACACACCAACATCGGCAAGTACGGCGCCGACCTGTACGTCGACCGGGGGCCCTCCGAACGCAGCGGCTACGCTCTCTCGCCCTATACGCGGGCGGCGGCGCCGATCGATCCCGCCGCCCGGTCGGTGCACCTGCGCATCTTCGTCGACCGGCAGAGCGTCGAGGTCTTCGTCAACGCCGGGCACACGGTGCTGTCTCAGCAGGTGCACTTCCTCGACGGCGACACCGGCATCTCGCTGTACGCCGACGGGGGCACGGCCCTGTTCTCCGGCATCACGATCCGCGAGTTCGCGGTGCCGGTGTAGGGGGAAGAGGGGACACCCGGGGGCGCGCACGGCGCGTCCCCGGGGTAGCACAGCGGAGGCTTCGCGGTCCAGTGCCTGCTCACCGGGCGGCATCCCGTAGAATCGGTGCGAGCAAGGGGAGTACTCCCACCGCGACGATCTCGTCAGTACGGTCCACGCCATCGTGAACCCGGGACGTCGGCCCATTCGCCGGGTGGAGGAGACCTTGGTGTTCTGTCGTACACCTGAATTCCCTTGGAGGCCGTCTTGGGCGTCACACCCCTCGTCTGGATCATCACCATCGCGGTCACGATCGCGTTCTTCGTCTTCGAGTTCTTCGCCCACGTGCGAAAGCCTCACGAGCCCACGGTCGCCGAGTCCGCCCGGTGGTCGGCGTTCTACATCGGTCTGGCATTGCTGTTCGGCGTCGGCATCGGGGTCTTCTCGGGATGGACCTTCGGCGGCGAGTACTTCGCCGGCTACCTGACCGAAAAGGCCCTGTCGATCGACAACCTCTTCGTGTTCCTGATCATCATGACCGGGTTCGCCGTGCCGAAGATCTATCAGCAGAAGGTTCTGATGGTCGGCATCGTGATCGCGCTCATCATGCGCGGCGCGTTCATCGCCGTGGGCGCGGCGCTCATCGAGAACTTCTCCTGGATCTTCTACATCTTCGGCGCCCTCCTGCTGTTCCTTGCGTACCGCCAGGCCTTCGCCCACGGCGACAGCGACCCGGCCAACGGCAAGTTCATGCAGTTCGTGCGCCGAGTGCTGCCCGTCAGCGAGCAGTACAACGACGACAAGCTGACCGTGAAGAAGGGCGGCAAGCGCTTCGTCACCCCGATGCTTCTCGTCATCATCGCGATCGGCTTCATCGACCTCGTTTTCGCGGTCGACTCGATCCCGGCCATCTACGGCCTGACGAACGAGGCGTACATCGTCTTCACCGCCAACGCCTTCGCCCTGATGGGTCTGCGCCAGCTGTACTTCCTCATCGGTGGCCTGCTCGAGCGCCTGGTCTACCTCGCACAGGGTCTGGCCGTCATCCTCGCCTTCATCGGTGTGAAGCTGGTGCTGCACGCCATGCACGTCAACGAGCTCCCCTTCATCAACGGCGGTGAGCCGATGCTGTGGGCCCCGGAGATCCCGATCTGGTTCTCGTTGCTGTTCATCGCGGCCACCGTGGCGGTGGCGACGTGGCTGAGTCTGCGCAAGACACGCAACGACCGCCAGGCGAAGGAGCGCGAGACCTTCGACGGCGAGAAGGTCATCCACGCTCCCGAGGACTGATCCCTCGCCCGGGCCCGCGGCGCACGCCACGTCCCTGAGAACCGAGCCCCGCAGCGGGCCCGCGGCGCACGCCACGTCCCTGAGAACCGAGCCCCGCAGCGGGTCCGCGGCGCACGCCGCGGGCCCGCTGCCGTATCCGGCATCGGTGCGCAACCCCGGTGAGCGGGCGGATTCCGCGGCCTACCGTGGCGGGCATGACGCGATTCGGCTACACCCTCATGACCGAGCAGAGCGGCCCTCGGGCGCTCGTCGACTATGCCGTCGGCGCCGAGCGCGCCGGCTACGACTTCCTCGTCTCCAGCGATCACTACTCCCCCTGGCTGACGAGCCAGGGGCACGCACCCTACGCCTGGACCGTGCTCGGCGCTGTCGCGCAGGCGACGTCGGACGTCGAACTGATGACCTATGTCACCTGCCCGACGGTGAGGTATCACCCCGCGGTGGTCGCGCAGAAGGCGGCGACCCTGCAGCTGCTGTCTGAGGGGCGCTTCACGCTCGGCCTGGGCTCGGGCGAGAACCTGAACGAGCACGTCGTGGGCGAGGGCTGGCCGGCGGTGCACGCCCGCCAGGACATGCTCGTGGAGGCCATCGAGATCATCCGGGCCCTCCACACGGGCGACCTCGTCACCTACGACGGGGAGTACTTCCGCGTCGACTCGGCGCGGGTGTGGGATGCGCCCGACGGCGGCGTTCCGATCGGCGTGGCCGTTTCGGGCGAGCATTCCATCAAGCGATTCGCCCCGCTCGGCGACCACCTGATCACCACGGAACCCGACGCCGAGATCGTGAAGGGCTGGGACGAGCACCACGACGGCGAGTCGCGCAAGATCGGGCAGATCCCGATCAGCTGGGATCCCGACAAGGATGCCGCGATCGCGCGCGCACACGATCAGTTCCGCTGGTTCGCGGGAGGGTGGGCCGTCAACGCCGATCTGCCGACTCCGGCCGGGTTCGCCGGCGCGTCGCAGTTCGTGCGCCCGGAGGACGTCGCGGAGTCCATCGCGTGCGGCCCTGACCTCGACGAGCTCGCCGAGAGCGTGCGTCCCTTCATCGACGCCGGCTTCACCGACATCGCCATCGTCCAGGTCGGCGACGAGAAGCAGCAGCAGTTCGTGGACGAGATCGCCGCCCCTCTTCTGGACAAGCTCCGCGCCCTCTGATTGCCGCCCGGGTGCCTCTGCGCGTGGGGCCCGGAGAGACCACGCAGTGGTCCCCGGGATCCCGCGGAAAGGTCCCCGGGCCGCTGGGCCCCGCAGAGGACTCGCCGGGTTGTTCGACTCGGCCCGCAGTCCCCCGGTCCGCACACAGGTCCTCGAGCCGCCATCGGCGCCGGGACCGTCACGGACACGGCGACGAGACGACCGCCCCCTCCTTACACGCCGTCGCGCAGATCGCGGAAGAAGGCGTCCACATGCTGTCGCAGGCCCTCGATCCGGCGGTCGCGCGCGGCTGCCGCGTCGTGCCCGAGGTATGCGGGTGGATCGAGCCGGCGGACGTTGCGCGAGCACTCGAATCGCGCGCACACCAGGATGCCGACCGTGTTCCCGGCGCGCCCGGCCTTACCCGTACGGCGGGCCGAGAAGAACACGACGTCGTTGGGCAGCGTGATGTCAGAGCACCACGAGCACTGCGGCCGTGAACGCGTGGGCTGCTCCGCCTGGCGCAGCTGCAGGCCGACGGCTTCTCCGTCGATCTCGGCCACGACGAACCCGAGGAGCGGAGCCTTGGCGTCGCGCCAACCGACGTAGTCGCGCCGGTCCCAGTCGGTGGTTTCGATGTCGGTGGGGAGGACGATCGCGCCGCGCTCACGGGTGGAGACGTTGACGAACGAGGCGCGGAGGGCGGTTGCGGAGAGGGCGTGCATGGTGTTCCCGTCGATGGGCCGCCCGGGCAGCAGGCGGCACGGCGTCCGCAAGGCATGCGAACGAGGGGACCCGGTCGTCAAACGACCACGGGTCGGCGACGCCCGCACGAACGGCGGGACGTCGGCACCGGTCACCCGGCGAGGAAGGCGGCGCGCACGGCGCCTGTGCCGCCGGCGCTCCGCGCGCCGACGACCCCCTCACGCCCGGAGGGCATCGACGAGGTGGAGGGGACCATACCCCTACGATACGCCGGTCAGGCGCGCAGGGCGGCCGAGCCGAGTGTGCGTTCCACCGCGATCTCGAGCACGACGCGGTCGGGGTTGACGCGCGGTTGGCGGTAACGCGCCGCATAGAGATCGACGGCGTGCGCCACGGCATCCGCGTCGTCGCTCACCCGGGCCGTGCCCTCGAAGCTGATCCAGCGCCCGCCGTCGACGGAGCAGATCGAGGCGCGCCCGCTCCGTGCGGCGTTGACGAACTTCTGCGTACCGCGGGAACCGATGACGCGCACGACGCCGTCCTCGTAGGTGAAGCCGACGGGGACGGCGTGCACCCGCCCCGAACGTCCGACGGTCGAGAGGGTGGCCAGGTGATATTCGCTCAGGAAGGAGCGCGCGTCGTCGGTCAGCACGTCTCCAGCGTGCCACGTCCGACCGGGTCCGATACCGTCCGCGTGGCGGAATCCCACCGGCGCACGCCGGTTGCGGTGACGGCGAGCTCCGTCTCCCCCGTCTCGGCCAGCACCGCCAACGCCTCACCGATGCGTTCGAGCGGCACACGCCGCGCGAGGGTGACGTGCGCCGTCCACGCGCCGGGCCGCGTATGGATGGCGTCCTCCCCGGGGTCCGCCAGTGCGTGGACGCGGGCATGGAGATCCAGCAGCTCGACCGAGGGGATGACCGACCGCGCGATCACTCGCGATCGTCCGGCTCCGAAGAGCAGCGGCGCGCCCAGCGTGAGCCTCAGAGGCAGCCCCGCGGCGAGCACCGAAAGATCGGCGTCGGCGAGCTCGGGGCGTACGAGCAGTGTGATGTGCGGACGGTTGCTCTCGCCGGTGTGGCGCGCTTGGCTCGGCAGATCAGCGGCGCGCAGTGCGTCCCATTCCCGGCGCACCGCGGCATCCGAGGCCTCGTCGAACACGAGTTCCAAGCTGACGACGGCGGACACGGTGCTCAGCGGGTCGACCACCACGCCGCTGCCACCAGCAGCGGCTGGAAGAACAGGCGGACGAAGCGCTTGCGGTCGGTGTCGAGCCCGAACGCCGAGCGGCCCTTGCGCCACTGGTCGATGTTGCCGGGGAAGATCGCGATGAAGAAGGCCGCCAGCGCGGCACCGATCCGACGTCGTTCCCGCGGCAGAGCCAAGAGCGCCAGACCGAAGGCGGCCTCGACGACTCCGGATGCCACGACCACGGCATCCCGGTCCAGCGGACCGCGCTCGACGATGACGTCGGGCACCTGCGCCTGGAAATCGCGACGCGCGAAGGTCAGGTGGGCGGTACCGGCGAACATCATGGCCGCAGCCAGCGTCCAACGCACGACAGATCTCATGCCAGACACGCTAGTTCGCCCTGCGGGCGGGCCCTGCGGGCTTGACGAGGTACTCATGACGACCGCTACGGCACCCGTCCGGATTTCGCAACCCCGGGACGCCTTCCGCCTGCCCCGGTTGACTGGATCACGAACAGGAGGTGCACCGTGACCCTGACCGACGCCGCGTCCCCCGCGATCCGCGACGGCGATCTCGATGCCCTTCTGGTGCGCGCCGCCACGGGCGACTGCGATGCCTTCGTCGCGTTCTACGATGCGACGGCGTCGCGGGTGTATGCGGTGCTGTTGTCGGTGACGGGTGTCGCCGACCGCGCAGACGCGCTGCTGGAGGGCATCTACCTCGAGGCGTGGGAACGCATGCGTGGGCGCAGCGCCCCGCCGTGCCCTGGGATGCACTGGGTGTCCTCGATAGCCCACCGACACGCCACCGGCCGTCGCTGAGTCCGCCGGCGCGCGGTCTCACTTCGTTCCGCCACCGTGATTCTCGGCTGTCGAACTAGAATGACCGCACGGGTGGCTGAGCCTCGAGGAGACGTATGACGATCGAGATCGAAGACGACGCCGCGACCACCGCTGCACGGGCTGTTGAGCGCCTACGCCTCGCCGAGGCGCGGCTCGCCCGCCGCCGCCAGTCCGATTGCGGGCCGAGCGAGAACGCGCGCGCCGCGATGCGCTTCATCCTCGAGCGCGCCGACGCGGGAGCCACCGTCACGCCCTCCGAGCTCGCTCAGCACCTCGGCATCTCCGCCGCATCGGTCACCGGCATGCTCGACCGGCTGCATGCCGGTGGTCTGGTCGCGTTCGTCGCGAACCCGACCGACCGTCGCAGCAAGTTCGTCGTGCCGTTCGACCGCGGGACCGATCCCGACGCCATCGATCCGGTCACGGCGCAGATCCGTGCCTTCGCTGCCGAGCTGCCCGACGACGCGGCAGACCACGTGGCCGCGTTCCTCGACCGCGTACGAGAAGTCGTCGACGCGGAATGCGCCTGAGCGCGATCACACGCTGGGCGGCGAGTCGGCATCGGGCTCGGGGGTGACGCTGAGTCCCTGGGGCGCGCTCGCCTCGTTCATCAGGTCCTCGACCCACCGGCGATTCAGCTGCGGGGGCTTGCTGCCGTAGAAGTGGAAGACGAGGGGGATCGACGGCGAGATCCACAGGGAGCGCGTGCCGCTTCCGTCTCCCATCGGGAAGTGGAACATGAACGGCTCGCTGCGGCGCAGCTTGTTCATGAAGACGACGCGCAGGTGTGAGAGCGTCCGGTCCTCGATGTCGAATGTGTGACCGAGCGTGTTGTAAACCAATTTTCCCACCGCACAAGTCTATATCGCGCGGCTCACGAACTATCTGACGGATAGGCGCATCGTGATGGATAGAGTGCTTCGCGTGCCGACACCGCGTCCGACTCCGAGGTCACGGCGACCGCGTCCGCGCGTCGCTCGCCGCGTCGTCGTCGCGCTGGGCGCGGTGGCATTGATCGTTGCCGTCGGCATCGCCGTGGCCTCCACGCTGCTCGCCGCGTCGCCGGAGGCCCCGCACGTCGGCACACGTATCCTCGTGCCCGCTGCATCCAAGGCGGCGAGCGCCGCATCCGACCCCGCCGCCGACCTCGAGCAGACCGCCGCGGCGGAATGGTTGGCGCAGCAGCCGACCACCGTGTGGCTCACTCCGGAGTCCGACCCCGTGGACGCCGTGGAGGAGCGCGTGGCCCGCCTCCTCGACGAGGCACGCGACCAGGGTGCCGCCCTGTCCCTCGCCGTGTACGGTCTCCCCGACAGGGACTGCGGCAATCAGTCGGCGGGAGGCCTCGCTCCCGACGCCTACGGCGAATGGACCGCGCGCATCGGTCGAGCGCTGCACGCGGTAGCCGGCGTCGACAAGATCGTCATCCTCGAGCCCGACAGCATCGCCCTCGCCTCGTCGTGCGGCTCGATCGCCGAGCGCACGGCCCATTTGCGCCGCGCCGTCGACAACCTCAGGGGCGACGACATCTCTATCTACGTCGATGCAGGGCACTCCGCCTGGCATCCGGTGGATGAGATGGCCGCGCTGCTCCAGGCGACGGAGCTCCTGCCCGAGGTGCGCGGAATCGCCCTCAACGTCTCGAACTACCAGGACACCACCGCCGAGATCGCCTACGCGCACGCCCTGTCGGATCGCCTGGGCGGCACGCACGCCATCATCGACACCTCACGCAACGGCGCAGGTCCCGCGGGAGCGCAGTGGTGCAACCCGAGAGGCCGCCTCGTCGGCAGTCCGAGCGGCTCGTTCGGCGACGAGGTCGTCGACACGAACCTCTGGATCAAGCCTCCCGGCGAGAGCGACGGGTGGTGCAACGGCGGTCCTGCCGCCGGCACGTGGTGGCCGGATGCCGCGGTCGAGCTGACAAGGGAGAGTCGCTGACCGGCGCAGCCGCTGTCCACGACGCGAAGTGTGCCAAGATGGCGCTCGTCGCACTGCGACACCGTGTCTCGGGGGAGAACGCGGGCGCGTCACGCGCGAAGGCGGAGGAGTAGGGCAATGAGCGACACGACAGCGCGGGCGAAAACGGCGGTCATCGTCGAAGACGATCCCGACATCCGGCATCTCCTCGCCGACGTCCTCGAGTCGGCGGGGTTCTCCACGGTCTCCGTGGGGAACGGCATCGACGGCGTCCGCGCGGTGATCGCGTACCAGCCGCTCATCACCACGCTCGACGTGAACATGCCGGGCATCGACGGTTTCGAAGCCGCCCGCCGTATCCGTCAACAGAGTGACACGTACATCATCATGCTCACGGGCCTCGAGGAAGAGGCTGACGTCGTACTCGGTCTCGGAGCCGGCGCCGACGAGTACGTGGTGAAGCCGTTCCGGCCCCGCGAACTTCGCGCGCGGATCGAGGCGCTGCTGCGCCGACCGCGCGCCGGTGAGGCTGGTGCGCCCGCGCCCGCCCCGCGGCAAGAGAGCGTCGGCCCGTCTTTTCCTGCCCCTCGTTCAGAGGCCGAAGAGGCAGGCCCGACCACGGGGACCGATGTCATCGTGCGTCCATCGGTCGGCGAGATCGTCTCCCCCGGAGACGTCTGGCTCGTTCATCGCGATCTGCACCTCGATCCCGACAGTCGACTCGTGCGGCTCGCGGGTGACGAGCTCGACCTCACCCGCACGGAGTTCGATCTGCTCGCCACGCTGATGGAGTCCAAGCGACGCGTCCGCAGCAAAGCGGACCTCACACTCGTTCTCCGCGGCGAGTCCTACGTCACCAGCTACTTCGTCGGCGACGCCGACAAGCGGGCGATCGAGGCGCACATGACGAACCTCCGCCGCAAACTCGGCGACACCCCGGCCAACCCGCGCTACATCGAGACCGTCCGGGGCGTCGGGTATCGCCTGACGTCGGAGCATTCCGCGTCCTGATGTCGCCGCACGAAACAGATGCCGCGCCCCCTCCCGGGGCCGCGGCATCCGCCCCTCCTCTCGTTCGGGCGATCGGAGGCGATCGTTCGTCAGACCTTGAAGCCGTGCTGGCGACGAACGAGCTTGGAGAACATCATCAGCGTCTGCAGCACGGTGACCACCCCGACGATCGGCCACCCGATCCACAGGATCGACGACTGGACGGTCGGCCCGACCAGCATCCAGATGACGGCCAGTGCGACGGCGGCGGCGACGAGGACGAGCAGCGGCACCCAGTGCCCCAGCCCCCCGCCGCGCTCCGCCTTCGCCTGCATCGCCCAGTTGTCCACCTTCTTGCGCGACAGGAAGCGAGACCACGAGCGCACGAAGTGACTGATGCGCACCCACATGAAGATCTCGGCGGGCAGGAACAGCACGGCGAAAAAGATATCGGTGCGGTTGACGTTCTTCATGGTGCGCGCGATACGCAGGTTCAACAACATGGCCACCGCCGGCGGGATGAGCCACAGCGGCGAGAACGCGAAGGCATCGATCGACAGCGAACCGGCGAGCAGCGTCAGAAACGCCACTCGGACGAAGAGGTTGGTCAGCATGCCGAAGTTCTCGAACCACCGCAGGCGCAGGTTCGGGTGGAAGGGTTGACCCTTCGTGTCGCCCCGCTGACCGGGCCACATGAGCTCGATCGCCCCATAGGTCCACTTGACCTGCTGCGCGTCGTACGCCGAGAGGGTGGTCATGCCGCCCACGTCGGCGCGAGCGAACGGGCTGATCTTCGTGAGGTACCCGGCGCTCTTGATCTGCAGCGAGAGCAGCGAGTCCTCGACCTCGGAGTCCTTCACCCACGGAGTCGACTGATGGTTCTGCGCCATGGCCTCGCGCAGGGCGCTCGTGGAGAAGATCGAGAACTGCCCCCCGAGCACGGCCATGTTGCGCCCGCGCAGCATGTTCTGCAGGTTGAAGGCGGCGAACTGGGTCCGCTGTCCGGCGATGAGGAAGCGGGCCATCGCACCGGTGATGGGCTTGTCGTCGATCGTGTATATCGCCGAGATGCCGCCGATGCGCGAATCCGAGACGGCCTCGCTCTCGAGGTACTCCACGGCCCGACTGTCGGCGACGGTGTCGCCGTCGACGCCCAGCAGGTAGTCGTATCCCTCGACGAGGGCGTAGCCGTAGTTGAGCGCCCCGACCTTCTTGTCGGGGTTCTTTCCGATGTCGTGCACGAACACCTCGGTGAACTGCTCTCCGAGATCGGTGCGCAGCTCATGGGGACCGCTGTAGGCGGAGGCGATCTTGACCGTCGCATCCGAGGTGTTGTTGACGACGACGTGGATGACATCCGGCACGCGGGTCTGCGCGAGAAGCGCCTCGATGACGCCCGCGATCGACTCCTCCTCGTTGTAGGCGGGGATCACGCACCCGATCGTCGAGCGGTGCACGTTGGTGTCTTCGAGAACCGACGCGAACTCGTCGGCGAGAGTCTCGTCGTGAACCGGCGTCTGCTCGAGCTCGTGCACGCGAAGCGTGCGCGAGCGGGGTGTGAACTCTCGCACATCGGTCATGACGGGGCCTTCCTCTCAGCGGGTGACCTGTTGGCCGGTACCGACTCTGGGCCACCCGCCGCAACGCCCCGCCTGCGCCGGGGCCCGGCCTCCGCAAGATTCGCGCAAGATTCGCCGGTCCGTCTTCGAGGAGCGAGCGTCGCATGATCGTCCTTGCGCTCGTGTCGACAATCGCGGCTGCCGTCTTCGCCCTCACCGTCCTGTTCCTCGCCCATGGACGGCGCGACGACGATCGCGGCGGGGCCCGCGCCGAGATGGTGCGGTACTTCGGGATGTCGGCGCTCGCCGCCCTGCTGTGCGGGGCGATGAACGTCCTCGAGGCGGCGGGCGCCGGGACCGCAGCCGCCGCGGGCGGAAACGCCACCAACGTGATGGCTGCCGGTCTGCTGTGGGCGGGTGCGCGTCGCCTCAATCTCCGCCGCACCGTCGGCGCGATCGGTGTCGTCGCGACCGGGATCTTCCTCCTGGGACTGACCTTCGTCGTCTCCCTCGAGGACGCGACCGTGCTCAAAACCGCCGGGCTCGCCGTTTTCGCCCTGCTCGGCGCGGTGGAGTGCGCGCATCGTCCGCTGGGCGACCTGCGCGGAACACGGGTGCTGACGTGGACCCTCGGGGTCTTCGCCGCCTACAACGTCGTACGGCTCGCGGTGGTCGCGGCGGTCGGCACCGCCCCTCTGGTGGAGCCGGGGCGCCTCTCCGCCGAGGCGACCGCCATCGTGAGTGCGGTCGCCATCGCCTTCGTCACCGTGGGCGCGGTTCGCCTCGGCCGCCAACTCGACGACCGACCGTCACCCGGCACGCGCGCCCACGACCGTGGAGCCCTCCGGCGCGAGGCCGCGCGTCTGATCGCGGCGCACGGTCGCCTGCGGGTCACGGTGGTGCACGTGCCCGAGCTCGACCTCATCCGGACCGCACACAGCATCGACCGCGGGCGCGAGATGCTGAGAGCAGCGGCTGATGCGGTGGATGACGCGTTACCCGACGGAGCGGCAGGCATTCCCGTGCGTGATACCGTGTTCGCCGTTTCCTCGGTGAAGACGGCCCCCGATGAGACGGAAGACGCCATTCGTCGCGCGTGGGCCCGGCGCATGGACCTCCTCGGCTCCGACGACGTTCCCGACCTTTCCTTCCAGTACTCCCTGGTCTCGACGGTCGACGGTCTGTCCGCACTCATGAAGCGCCGCATCCCGCGTCCGCGCTCCGGCACGCTCCGGTGAAGCGATGAGCCCACGTTCACGGGGGACGGGACCCGATCGAGCGACCGCCGCGGCCCCCCTCGGCGTCGATAAACTCGCAGGCATGGCATCGCCGAGGAGCCTCCCGTCTGCGGCACTCCCGGACGCCGCGGGCGATGACGACGCAGCCGGTCCCGGCGGACGCACGCGGTCCGTGTGGCTCCTGCAGCTCCTGCTCGGTGCGAGCGTCATGATCACCGTCCTGCTGGTCCAGATGATCGAACCGACACTGTTCTCCTACTGGCCGTTCTCGGCCGGCGTCGGCGTCGTGATCGCCCTGACGGCCGTAGCCATCGTCGTGCCCTGGCATCGGGTCCCCCGCGCTGCCGTCTCCCTCATCCCGTTCGGTGACATCATCGCCATCGGACTCATGAGCGTCGGCACTGACCTCCGCTTCGGATTCTTCTGGGTGTTCCCCATCATGTGGATCGCCACGCACTTCACGCTCGTCCCCCTCGTCTCCGCGCTCGGTGCGGTCACGGTCGTCATCCTCGTCGACGTGACGCTCAACGCGGCAGGGCCGTCCTCCGCGCTCCGGCTGCTCGTCGTCCTGCTGTCGCTGACCTTCATCGCGATCACCGCGTACCTGTCCGCCCGACAGACCCGCGCGTTCAAACAGCTGCTCCGGCGTCAAGCGAGCCGGTTGCAGGGCACGCTGCAGCGCGTCTCCGGCCAGGAGCGTCGCGTATCGCAGATGCTCAACGGTCTCGATACCGGAATCGCACGGCTCTCCGCGCACGGCGAGGTCCTCGCCCTCAACGACACCTACGTCTCCCTCTACGGTGTCGAACGCGACGAACCGCAACGCCCCGGTGGTGCGGTGGAGTACGCGACGCTGCGCGGCGAGCCCCTGCCCGACAACGAGCGTCCCTTCGCTCGGGCGGCGCGCGGTGAGCAGCTCGACGATGAGAGGGTGTGGCTGTTCGACACCCGCGGCGAGTGGCGCGCGTTGTCGGTGTCGACGCGACGGCTGGTCTCGTCCGACGAGCCGGAGGGGACGCTGCTCATCGTCCACGATGTGACCGCGCTCATCGAATCCGAACGAGCACGCGAGCGCCTGGCGGCCACGGTGTCGCACGAGCTGCGGAACCCGCTCACCGCCATCGTCGGACACGCCGATCTCGCCCTCGACGACCCCACCCTTGCGCCCAAGGTGCGCGAGCAGCTCGAGGTCATCGCCGGCGCAGGGGAGCGCATGCAGAAGCTCATCTCGGAGATCCTCGCGTCCTCCCGCGGGGTGTTCCGCGAGATGGCGGCACCCACCTCCGCCGACGCGAGTCGGATCATCGCGTCTTCGCTGGAGTCGTTCCGCCCCGCGGCCGCTTCGCGCGGCGTCAGCGTTCTCGACGAACTCCCCCCGACCGCTGATGTGGCGTGCGATGGTTTCCGCCTTCGCCAGGCCTTCGACAACATCCTGAGCAACGCGATCAAGTACACGCCATCCGGCGGCACGATACGCATCTCCGGCGAGGTGAGCCCCGACGACGTCATCCTGCGCTTCGCCGATTCCGGCATCGGCATCGGTTCCGATGACCTCCCGCGCGTGTTCGATCCGTATTTCCGCGCGCGGTCGGCGCGCGAGAGCGCCACACCGGGTACCGGCTTGGGCATGGGGATCATCCGCACCATCGTGGAGGATCAGGGCGGATCGCTCTTCCTCGAGAGCGAACTCGGCGTCGGCACCACCGTGACGGTCATCCTGCCTGCGCTCTCAGACGATCACCCCTCCTGAACACGCGGTCGCACCGAGCGAGGCTGCCGCTCCCGACGACTACCCGCCCGACACCGCCCCGCCGCCGGCGATCGCCACGGTGAGCGAGTCGCTCGCGGTCTGCTTCGCGAATTCGTCCGAGGTCGGCGTGGTCTGAACGAGGTACTCGAAGGTGAAGCGCAGGGTGACAAAGGTTGCATCGGGTGGAACCTCGCCGACGGTGAAG
This sequence comes from Microbacterium sp. Leaf151, assembly GCF_001424225.1. Lineage (GTDB taxonomy): Bacteria > Actinomycetota > Actinomycetes > Actinomycetales > Microbacteriaceae > Microbacterium. The sequence continues at coordinate 831,497 of NZ_LMOR01000004.1, forward strand.
GTCTGCGAGTAGCTGTAGGGCGAGAGCACCAGATAGCCGGGGGCGTCTGCTTGGTCGACCTGCGGCGTCAGGGGCGACAGCGACTCCGAGGAGTTGCCGGGCACGGCCGTCATGGTTGCGCGCTGGAGGTAGACCTTCTGGCCGTCGTCGGGCGTCACCGTCGTCACCATCGACAGGTTCACGGGCTTCAGTTCCGTCGACGTCCAGCGATCCATCGACAACGTGGACCAGTAATCGACCTGCGCCGTCACGGCACCGGCGGTCAAGGTGCGCTGGGTGAAACCGCTCGACAGATCGTTGGGAACGGGCTGCGGGGCGACAGAGGCGGTCGGCGCAGCCGAGGGGGCGGAAGGTTCCCCCGCACCCTGCGCCCAGGGCGGGGCGCCGCACCCGGTCATCGTCGTCACGCACGCCGCGGCGAGCGCCACCGCTGTGATCGCCCTGACACGTCCCGCTGTCAGCTCCATAGCTTCTCCCCCGAGTAGATCCCTTCAGCCTAGAGGTGCCGCCGGCCACCCCCCACGATCCGCCTAGGGTGATCGCGTGATCGCCGAACCCCGCCCTCGATCCTCGTCTCGTGCGCGCCGCGCCTTCGCCGGCACGGTCTGTCTCATCGCCCTCGCGGGAATCGCGATGACCGCGTGGATCGGCGTGCGAGCCGCGCTCGCGCAGACGCACCTGCTGCAGGCACGGGCGGCGGTGTCGGCCGCGACGAGCGCGCTCGATGATCCCGCGGCCGCGATGACCGTCTTCGCGTCCATCGGTGACGACACGTCCGCGGCACGCGAACTGACCGGCGACCCCGTCTGGAGACTCGCCGAGGCGCTTCCGTGGATCGGACCGCAGCTGTCGGCCGTCTCCGACACCGCGAGTGCGATCGACAGCGCCGTCAGTGCCCTCGAGCCGCTGGCCGACGCCTCCGCCGAGTTGTCGGTCGAGGTGATCCGCCCCGTCGACGGCACCGTCGATGTCGCAAGGATCGCCGCCATCGCCCCCGCGGCCACCGCTGCCGCGTCCACGCTCAGGGAATCGGCCGACCGTCTGACCGCCATCGATCAGGGCCCGCTGATCGGGCGTGTGGCGGAGGGGGTCTCGAAGGCGGGCGAGCTCCTCGACACGGCGGCCGACGGGGCCGACGCGCTCCAACGCGCCGCCCGTCTCCTGCCGGTGATGCTCGGCGCCGACGGCCCTCGATCGACGCTCGTGCTGTTCCAGAACAACGCCGAGTGGCGCTCGCTCGGCGGTGTCGTCGGCGCGGTCGCCCAGCTCGACACCGTCGACGGCCGGATGACGCTGGCAGCCCAGGCGTCCTCCGCCGACTTCGGCGACCTGGGCGCGGCGCCGGTGGCCGGTCTCGCGGCCGATGTGCAGAGCATCTACGACACCCGTCCCGCCCGATACCTGCAGAACACCACGCAGGTGCCCGACTTCGCCGTCGGAGCTCCGCTCGCGCGTGAGATGTGGCGTCGCGTGCACGGCACGACCGTCGACGCCGTGGTCGCCCTGGATCCCGTGTCCCTGTCCTATCTGCTGCGCGCGACGGGTCCCGTGCGCCTGGCGTCCGGCGATGACCTGACCGCCGACAACGCCGTCCGACTCCTTCTCGACGAGACCTATCGCCGCTACTCCGACCCGCGCGAACAGGACGCCTTCTTCCAAGGCGCGGCGGGGGCGGTCTTCCAGGCCCTCGCCGAAGGTCGGGTGGATCCCAGGGCCCTGGTGGATGCCGTCGGCCAGGCCGGACGCGAGCGGCGGTTGCTCGTCTGGAACGCGGACGCCGCGGAGCAAGCCGTGCTCCAGGGGTCGACTCTGCAGGGCGCCCTCCCCGTCTCCGACGGTACGCGCAGCACTTTCGGCGTCTACCTGAACGACGGCACGGGCTCCAAGATGGACTACTACCTCCATCCCCTCGTCGAGACGGCGTGGTGCGGCGCCGACGTGGCTTCGGTGCACGTCGAGCTGCGCAGCGACGCCCCCGACCCCGCCTCGCTCCCGGCATACGTGACCGGGGGCGGCGAGTACGGCGTGCCCGTCGGCGACGCCCTCACCGGGGTCTACGTCTACCTCCCACCCGGCGCGGAACTCCTCGAGCGTCGAACGACCGGCGAAGACGACGCGGCGGGGTTCGCCGGCGGGGTGCACGATGGTCGCGAGGTGGTGAAGTGGTCCGTGAGCGTGGCCCCCGGCGAGACCGCGCGGCTCGACCTCCTCGTGCGATTGACGGGCACCCCCGAACTGGATGCCGTCGCCACGCCCACCCGTGACAGCTCCGAGCTCCCCCGCGGCGGGGAGTGCCGCTTCCCCGGGTGACCGCGCACGGACGTGCCCCGTAATGGGGTGAACTCCAAGGCATCACCGCGTGAAACCAGCTCGTACCGGGCGAGTCGCACACTCCTCCTCCACAAGACTCTCCGCTAGAAGCCACTCGGACTGCGGCAGGCGGACCTCGCCCCGCATCCCCGTGCCGGCTCGACTTCGCCAAGCAGATGGGGCACACCATGAAGACCAAGATCGTCCGGGCCGTCGTTGCGCTCTCGCTCGCCGCGGCCGCGCTGATGGCCCCTACGGCCGCCAACGCCTACACCGACCCCGCCGTCATCAGCGTCTCACCGTCGGTGGCCGCCCCCGGCGGCGTTGCAACGTTCACCACCGACCGCGCGGCCTACCAGGGCGATGAAGAGATCATCATCTCCGTCACCGGCGGCGCCGCGAAGAGCATCACGCTCGCCTCGGTCGCGACCGAGACCAACGACTCCCTGCGTTCCCGCGCAGTCAACGGCTACCTCAAGACGCCGGTGCGCTTCCCGAGCAACGCCAAGGGCGTCTACTACTTCACCTTCACCGGCGCCACGAGCGGTGTCGTGCTGCACTCGAGTGTGACCGTCACCCCGGCGGGCTCGATCACGTCCCCCGCGAAGGGCGGCCTGGCCGTGACCGGCTTCGACGCCGGCAACACCGCCGGCCTCTGGATCGCAGGCGGGGCGCTCGTCCTCGCGGGCGGCGCAGTGGCGATCGGTACCGTCGTCCGTCGTCGTCGCAGCGCGCAATCCTGACCCACCGCCCGAACGCGTGAGGGGGTCGTCTTCGGACGACCCCCTCCTCGTCTTTCACCTGTCGAGGATCAGCTCAGCCCTCCGCCGCGGGATGCCGTGACCTCGGCCGTGATGAGGATCGGCAGATGGTCGCTGAGACCCTGCGGCAGCGTCGTGATGTGGGCAATGTCGAATCCGACCGAGGTCGCGAAGTCGTAGTGTCCGCGGAAGAAGCGGTAGCGGGTGTACGTGCGCGCGTCGCTCAGGGTCAACTCATAGCCCTGGTCACGGACCTTCTGTCCCAGATTCTCCTTGAAGACCGGGTAGTTGTAGTCCCCCACCATCAGCGCGGGAAGGCCGGGCCCGAGGTTCTGGAGTTCGGTGAGCGCCGTGCGGATCTGGTGTCGTCTCAGCGAGTTCAGGGCGGTGAGGGGCGCGGCGTGGAAGGAGGCGACGATCACGTCGCGCCCCGTGTCGATGTCACGCAGCCGAACCCCCAGCATCCGCTCTTCTGCGGGCTTCAGCACATAGTCGTGCAGGGACTTCTTCAACGAGATGGCCCGCACCTCTTCGGCGCGGAACGTGTTCTCCCGGTAGTACACGGCGAGACCGAGGCGGTTGCGTTGGGTGGCCTCGGCGAGACGCAACCCTCCGACCTGTTCGGGAATGTCGTTCGTGTCGCACTCCTGCAGGCACAGCACATCCACCCCGTGCGTCTCGAGGAGCGCGGTCAGCTCACCGGCAGCACGGTGCTTGTTGAGGTTGTAGGAAATGACCTTCATGGCGATGTCAGCATACGTCCGGCTGCACGGCGCCTCCCGAGGGGTTGCATCGGCGCCCGGAGGGGAATCAGGATGCCGGGTCGTCGGCATCCCGACGCCTGCGTGTCTGTTCGGCGCGCGCCGCCAGCAACTCGTCCGCCGGGTAGCCGACCTCTGCGAGGACGAGCCCCCGCGCGGCCAGCACTTTGGTCTCGGGGATGCGCATGCGCGCGTCGCGGATGGCCACGACATCGTCGACCTCGATACGCCCCTCCCCCACGGCGACGCACGCCCCCACGAGGGCACGCACCATGCTGTGACAGAACGCGTCCGCCCGGACGTTCGCCACCAGGACACCGTCGTCACCGCGCCGCCAGTCGTACTCCAGCAGAGTGCGAATGGTCGTCGCCTCTTCGCGCGCCTTGCAGTACGCGGCGAAGTCGTGCAGGCCGATCAGACGCGAGGCGGCGGCATCCATCGCCTCCAGGTCGAGGGTGCTGCGCAGGGTGGTCGTGCGCAGGCGATCGAGCGGGTCGTAGCCCGCGTTCGCATCCGCCAGTCGGTACGCGTACCGCCGCCACACGGCGGAGAACCGCGCGTCGAACCCGTCAGGGGCACGCGACGCGCGCAGGACGGAGACGTCGGGATACTGGCCCAGGACGCCGCGTACACGGCCCGGGAGGGCGGCGATGGCGTCGGCCTCGTCGTGGTCGCGACGCCGTCGTGGCAAGCGCGCGATCTGGTCCTCGTCGAGATCCAGGTGCGCGACCTGCCCCGACGCATGCACGCCGGCATCGGTGCGTCCCGCCACGATCAGCCGCGGGGCGCCGCCGACGATGCGCGTGAAGGCCGACTCGAGTTCGCCCTGCACCGTGCGCAGCCCCGGTTGCCGGGCCCACCCTCGGAAGTGTGTGCCGTCGTAGGCGATGTCGAGGCGGATACGCACCCCACCAGCCTACGAGCACCGGACGGTGGCCGCGGAGCCCGGGAACGACGATGCCCCCACCCGAATCGGGGTGAGGGCATCGTACGCGGTGAGAGAGACTCAGGCCTTGGCGTCGCTTTCGACGGCGTCGGCGGCGGCGGCCTCCGCGGCCGCTCCCTCTTCGGGCGACTCGGCGCCGGCCTCGGCTGCCTCGTCGGTGGTGTTCTCCGCGGCGGAAGCCTCGTCGGCGACGGGCTCCTCGGCGGCCGGTGCGGCAGCGGCGGCGGGAGCCGCGGCGGCCTTGTTCGACGCCTTCTTCGCGACGGGCTCGAGAACGAGCTCGATTACGGCCATGGGGGCGTTGTCGCCCTTGCGGTTTCCGACCTTGGTGATGCGGGTGTATCCGCCGTCACGCTCGGCCACCAGGGGCGCGATCTCCGTGAACAGCGTGTGCACGACGTCCTTGTCGCCGATCACGCCGAGCACGCGACGACGCGCGTGCAGGTCGCCGCGCTTGGCGAAGGTGATGAGGCGCTCGGCGAGCGGACGCAGGCGCTTCGCCTTGGTCTCGGTCGTCTTGATGGACTTGTGCGTGTACAGCGCTGCGGCCAGGTTGGCGAGAAGCAGACGCTCGTGGGCCGGGCCGCCTCCGAGGCGGGGACCCTTCGTGGGCTTAGGCATGTCGTGTTACTCCAGTGAGAGGTTCGGTCGGGTCCGACCGGGGTCAGACGGTCTCTTCGTCGTAGCCGCTGTAGAACTGGGCGCCGTCGAAGCCGGGCACCGAGTCCTTGAGCGACAGGCCGAGGGAGGTGAGCTTGTCACGCACCTCGTCGACCGACTTCTGACCGAAGTTGCGGATGTTCATCAGCTGCGTCTCGGAAAGGGCCACCAACTCCGAAACGGTGTTGATGCCCTCGCGCTTGAGGCAGTTGTACGAGCGGACCGAGAGATCGAGGTCTTCGATCGGCATCGACAGCTCATTCGAGAGGACGGTCTCGACCGGCGCGGGGCCGATCTCGATGCCCTCGGCCTCGACGTTCAGCTCGCGAGCGAGGCCGAACAGCTCGGTGAGGGTGCGTCCGGCCGAGGCGACGGCGTCGCGCGGGGCGATGGATGCCTTCGACTCGACGTCGAGGACGAGCTTGTCGAAGTCGGTACGCTCACCGGCGCGCGTGGCGTCGACGCGGTAGCTGACCTTGAGCACAGGCGAGTAGATCGAGTCGATCGGGATCTGACCGGCCTCGGCGTACTCGTTGCGGTTCTGCGTCGCCGAGACGTAGCCACGGCCACGCTCGATGGTGAGCTCGAGCTCGAACTTCGCGGTGTCGTTGAGCGTCGCGATGACCAACTCGGGGTTGTGCACCTCGACACCCGCGGGAGCGGAGATGTCGGCGGCGGTGACCTCACCGGAGCCGGTCTTGCGCAGGTACGCCGTGATGGGCTCGTCGCGCTCGCTCGAGACGACCAGCTGCTTGATGTTCAGGATGATCTCGGTGACGTCTTCTTTCACGCCCGGGATGGTGCTGAACTCGTGCAGCACGCCGTCGATGCGGATGCTCGTGACGGCCGCGCCGGGGATCGACGACAGGAGGCTGCGACGCAGCGCGTTGCCGATCGTGTAACCGAAGCCGGGCTCCAGCGGCTCGATGACGAAACGGCTGCGGAACTCCCCGATCTTCTCCTCGGTCAGAGTGGGACGCTGTGCGATGAGCACTATGTGTTCCTTTCGATCACGTGCCCGCTATATGACACGTGTAATGGGGTGAGGTGTTGAGTTGTACTCGCGGGATGCCGCGTCACGCGGGCGGTGCGCCGAGGGCGAGCCGTGGCATCCGGAAGTCTGTTTCGCGCGCAAGCGCGCCGTTCCCGGGGAGCGACGAACACTCCCCGGGAACGATCGCGTCAGACGCGGCGGCGCTTGGGCGGACGGCAGCCGTTGTGGGCCTGCGGCGTCACGTCCTGGATGGAACCGACCTCGAGGCCGGCGGCCGTGAGCGAGCGGATCGCGGTCTCACGACCCGAACCCGGTCCCTTCACGAAGACGTCGACCTTCTTCACACCGTGCTCCTGCGCCTGGCGAGCGGCCGACTCGGCGGCCATGCCGGCGGCGTACGGCGTCGACTTGCGCGAGCCCTTGAACCCGACACCGCCGGACGAAGCCCAGCTGATGACGGCACCCGAGGGGTCGGTGATCGAAACGATGGTGTTGTTGAACGTCGACTTGATGTGGGCCTGGCCCACGGCGATGTTCTTCTTCTCTTTGCGGCGCGGCTTGCGCGCGGCGGACTTGGCCTGTGCCATGTGCGTTCTCCTGAATCCTGACGCTCAGCCCGCGGCTTAGCGCGCCTTCTTCTTGCCGGCGACGGTGCGCTTGGGACCCTTGCGGGTACGCGCGTTCGTCTTCGTGCGCTGACCGCGCACCGGGAGGCCGCGACGGTGGCGGATGCCCTCGTAGGAGCCGATCTCGACCTTGCGGCGGATGTCGGCGGCGACCTCGCGACGGAGGTCACCCTCCACCTTGTAGGTGCCTTCGATGTGGTCGCGCAGGGCGACCAACTGGTCGTCGGTGAGATCCTTCACGCGGATGTCGTGATCGATATCCGTTGCCGCGAGGATCTCGACGGAGCGGGTGCGACCCACGCCGTAGATGTAAGTAAGTGCGATCACCACGCGCTTGTCGCGCGGGATGTCGACGCCGGCGAGACGTGCCATGCGGCTCTCCTCAGAGTGTCGTGGAGGTGTGGAGCAGGATCGGTGCTCGGGCCTCCGCCCCGAGGTGTCCCCGTCACACGATCGCTGAGCCTGTCGAAGCGCCCGGACGATGACGGATCTGATCCTGCCGGTGTGTATTCAGTTGGAATGGGGTCGAACGGCGAAGAGTTCAGCCCTGGCGCTGCTTGTGGCGCGGGTTGCTCTTGCAGATCACCATCACGCGCCCGTGACGACGGATCACCTTGCAGTGGTCGCAGATGGGCTTGACGGAGGGGTTGACCTTCATGATGTTCCTGTTTCGCTGTCTTCGAACGCGCGGGGTGCGGCTCGTTACTTCTCGGCCGGGCTCAGCGGTAGCGGTAGACGATACGACCGCGGGTGAGGTCGTATGGGCTCAGTTCGACGACGACCCGGTCTTCCGGGATGATGCGGATGTAGTTCTGCCGCATCTTGCCCGAAATGGTGGCGAGCACCTTGTGACCGTTGGTCAGTTCGACACGGAACATCGCGTTGGGCAGTGCCTCGGACACCGTGCCCTCGATCTCGATGACACCGTCTTTCTTCGCCATAAACTCGCTCACGCTCAATTGCAGACCGGCCGGTCTGCGGTGGATGGGGATTCGGTGCTTCGACACGCCAATAAAGGCGCAACGCACCAAAGATCAAGCATACGTGGTATCGCCCACTCCGGCAACTCGCCGGGAGTGTCGTCAACCGTTGAGGCGGTCGACGATGTCCTTCTGCGGGTCGCCCGTCAGGTCGGTCTGATTCGCGAGGACGGTTCCGTCCACGGCGATCGTCGGCGTTGCGATACCGCCGCTCCCGGGTTGCACGGGGGTGTTCTGGGTCATCGCCGTCACGAACCTCGTGTACGTCCCGTCGGAGATGCACGACGTGGCGGCATCCGACGCGCCCACCGAGGTGGCGACGGACGCGAGGGTGGCGTCGTCCAGACCGGCCGTGTTCTCCGACGGCTGCTGCGCGTAGAGGGCCTTCACGAACGCGGGAACGTTGGCGGCGTCATCCACGGCGACGCAGTAGGCCGCGGAGGCCGACCGTGTGGAGTACTCGGTGCCCTGGGAGGCGCGGTCGAGGATCGAGATCGGGTGGATGTTCAACGTGATCTCGTCGCTGGCCACGAGCTCGTCAAGCGTGGGCCCGTAGGCCTGCTCGAACTGGTTGCAGACCGGGCACATGAAGTCGATGTACGTGTCGACGGTCTTCTCTCCGGACCCGACCGCGATCGCACCCGTCTCGGTGTTGACCGCCGACGACTCCGGGAGTGTCCCGGGCGAGGTCGCCTGGCTGTTGGCGAACCACACGACACCCGCCACGATCAGGACGACGACGAGCGCCGCCGCCGTCACTGCGATCGCGAACCAATTGGTGGACTTTCGCACAGCAGCCATCATCATGAATCGATCTCCTTCGGCACCACGCCGAACGGCGCCAGCTTCTCGGCACCCCCGTCGTGAGCGGTCAGCACCCAGATGCCCCCATCATGCACGGCGACGCTATGTTCCCAGTGGGAGCCGGCCGTCCCGTCGAGGGTCGACACCGTCCAGCCGTCGTCTTCCACGAAGGTCTCCTGTTCGCCGATGACGACCATGGGCTCGATGGCCACGGCCAGCCCCGGACGCACCTCCGCCCCGCGGTCGGGCACCGCGTAGTTGAAGATGCTCGGCGACTCGTGCATCTTGCGACCGATGCCGTGACCGACGTAGTCGCGCAGGATGCCGTATCCCCCATCGGGGGCATGGGCCTGGATGTACTGCTCGATGGCGGCTCCGACCTCGCCCAGGTGCGACGCGCGGCTCAGCGCGGCGATACCCGCCCACAACGATCCCTCGGTGACCTCGGAGAGACGTCGACGTGGCGCCACGATGTCGTCGGGAGCGTCGCCCGGGACGATCACGGTGAACGCCGAGTCGCCGTTCCATCCGCGCAGCTCCGCGCCCGCGTCGATCGAGAGGATGTCGCCGGCCCGCAGAGGGCGATCGTTCGGGATGCCGTGGACCACCTGCTCGTTGACCGAGGCGCAGATCGTGTGCCGATAGCCCCGCACCATCTGAAAATTCGACACGGCGCCGCGCGAGGTGATGAGCGCAGACGCCGCGGCGTCGAGCTCGAGCGTGGTGACCCCCGGAGCCACCAGCGCACGAACCGCGTCCAAAGCGTCGGCGGTGATGAGGCCGGGCTCGATCATCGAGCGCAGTTGGGCCGGCTTCTTGTAGACGGAGGAACGAAGACCCACGTCACGCAGCCGGTGACGCATGGAGACCACGCGCTTCGAGGGCCGCGAAGATGCGGGCGGTCACCTCGTCGAGACTACCGACGCCGTCGATCTCGTCGACCACCCCGCGCGTACCGTACACGTCGAGGATGGGAGCCGTCTCGCGCTCGTAGATGCCCAGGCGCGTCGCGATGGCCTCTTCGGTGTCGTCGGCGCGCCCCTGCTCGGACGCACGGGCGGTGAGCCGCGACAGCGACTCCTCGCGGGGTACGACGAGGGCGATGACCGCGTCGAGCGATTCGTCGCGACCCTCGAGGAATTCGTCGAGGTGCATCACCTGGGCGAGGTTGCGCGGGTAGCCGTCGAGGAGGAAGCCCTCTGCCGCGTCGGCCTGCGACAGTCGGTCACGCACGACCGCACTGGTCAGCTCGTCGGGGACGAGGCTCCCGCCGTCGATGATCGCCTTGACCTGCTGGCCCAGCTCGGTCCCCTGGGCGACGTTGGCCCGGAACACGTCGCCGGTGGAGACCACCGGGACCCCGAGTGCCTCTGCGATGCGGACGCCCTGCGTTCCCTTGCCCGACCCCTGCGGGCCCACGATCAGAAGACGCGCGCTCATCGAAGCAGCCCCTCGTAGTGACGCTGCTGAAGCTGCGCATCGATCTGTTTCACGGTCTCGAGACCGACACCGACGATGATCAAGATGGAAGCGCCGCCGAACGGGAAGTTCTGGTTGGCCCCCACCGTCGCGAGTGCCACCAGCGGCAGCAACGCGATGAGACCGAGGTAGATCGAACCGGGCAGGGTGATGCGCGTCAGGACGTAGTCGAGGTACTCGGCGGTCGGACGCCCCGCGCGGATGCCGGGGATGAACCCGCCGTACTTCTTCATGTTGTCGGCGACGTCGACCGGGTTGAACGTGATGGCGACGTAGAAGTAGGCGAACCCGATGATGAGGAGGAAGTAGATCAGCATGTACAGCGGGTGATCGCCACGCGTGAGGTACTGCGAGATCCACGTCACCCACGGCGACGGCTCCTGGCCCGGCTGCGGCTGGTTGAACTGCGCGATGAGGGCCGGGATGTACAGCAGCGACGAGGCGAAGATGACGGGCACGACGCCGGCCATGTTGACCTTGATCGGGATGTAGGTGTTCGTGCCGCCGTAGGTACGACGGCCGACCATGCGCTTGGCGTACTGGACCGGGATACGCCGCTGCGATTGTTCGACGAACACCACGAGGGCGACGATGACGATACTGACGGCCAGGACGAGCAGGAAGACCTCGACGCCGCGGGCGTTCAGGATCGACAGCATGGCGCCGGGGAAGGTCGCGGCGATCGAGGTGAAGATGAGGATGGACATACCGTTGCCCACGCCGCGCTCGGTGACGAGTTCGGCGAACCACATGACCAGGCCGGTACCGGCGGTCATCGTGATGATCATGAGCAGCTGGGCCCACCAGATGTCGTTGGTCAGCAACTGCTGGCACTCGGGCACCCCGGCCGAGCCGAAGAGCTGGCCCGAGCGCGCGACGGTGACCAGCGTGGTCGACTGCAGCAGCGCCAGCGCGATCGTGAGGTACCGCGTGTACTGCGTGAGCTTCGCCTGACCCGCCTGACCCTCTTTGTAGAGAGTCTCGAAGTGCGGAATGACCACGCGCAGCAGCTGCACGATGATCGTCGCCGTGATGTACGGCATGACCCCGAGAGCGAAGATCGACAGCTGCAGCAGAGCGCCGCCCGAGAAGAGGTTCACCAGGGACAGCAGACCCTCGGTGCCACCCGACTGGTTCAGACACTGCTGAACGTTGGGGAAGTCGACGAAGGGCGTCGGCACGTGGGCACCCAGCCGGTAAATGGCGATGATGCCCAGCGTGAAGGCGATCTTCCGCCTCAGGTCGGGCGTGCGGAAAACCCGCGCGATGGCGCTGAACAAGGGAGATTCCTCCAGAACGATCTCGGAGCGCGGCAGTGCGCACTCCCAATCAGACTAATGCAGAAGGGGCCGACGGCCGTAAGGCCGCCGGCCCCTTCCGGGTCGGGTCGTCAGTTGACGGTACCGCCGGCGGCGACGATCTTCTGCTCGGCGGAGCCGGAGACCTTGTCGACGGAGACGGTCAGTGCGACCGAGATGTCGCCGGTGCCGAGCACCTTGACCTTCTCGTTCTTGCGCACAGCACCCTTGGCCACGAGGCCGGCAACGGTGACGTCGCCACCCTGCGGGTAGAGCTCGCCGAGCTTGTCCAGGTTCACGACCTGGTACTCGACGCGGAACGGGTTCTTGAAGCCGCGCAGCTTCGGGGTGCGCATGTGCAGCGGCATCTGCCCACCCTCGAAGCCGACCTTGACCTGGTAACGGGCCTTGGTTCCCTTGGTACCGCGACCGGACGTCTTACCCTTCGAGCCCTCACCGCGACCCACACGGGTCTTGGCGGTGCGGGCGCCCGGGACGGGACGCAGGTGGTGGACCTTGAGCACGCCGGGGCGCGCCGCGGGGGCTTCCTTCTTACCGGCCTTGGCGGCCGATGCCTTCTTGGGGGCGTCGACCGTTGCGGTCTCGTCCTTCTTGGCAGCCATTAGTCGATCTCCTCAACCTTGACGAGGTGGGCGACGGTCTTGACGTAGCCGCGCGTCTGCGCGTCGTCGGGACGGACGACCGAGTCGCCGATCCGCTTCAGACCCAGCGAACGCAGCGTGTCACGCTGGTTCTGCTTCTCGCTCACCTTGGACTTGATCTGCGTGACCTTCAGACGCTCGGCCATCAGGCACCTACCTTCTGAGCGGCTGCCTCGGCGCGCACGAGGCGGGCCGGGGCGACCTGGTCGAACTCCAGGCCACGGCGGGCAGCCACGGCGCGGGGCTCCTCGAGCGCCTTGAGCGCCTCGACGGTCGCGTGCACGATGTTGATCGTGTTCGACGAGCCGAGGGACTTCGACAGGACGTCGTGGATGCCGGCGCACTCGAGCACGGCGCGGACGGGACCACCGGCGATGACACCGGTACCGGCGGCGGCGGGGCGCAGGAGCACCACACCGGCAGCGGCCTCACCCTGCACGGGGTGCGGAATGGTCGAGCCCGAACGGGGAACGCGGAAGAAGTTGCGCTTGGCCTCTTCGACACCCTTCGAGATGGCGAGGGGCACTTCGCGCGCCTTGCCGTAGCCGACACCGACCACGCCGTTACCGTCACCGACGACGACGAGTGCGGTGAAGCTGAAGCGACGACCACCCTTGACGACCTTCGAGACGCGGTTGATGGTCACGACGCGCTCGAGGAACTGGCTCTCGTTGCGGTCGCGCGAACCACGGTCACGCTGGTTGGTGTTGCGCTCACGACCACCGCGACGCGGCTCGCGCTCACGCTCGGCGGGAGCCTGAGCGGCAGCCGCACCCTCAGCCGGGGCAGTCTGCTCGGTCACTTCGGTCTCCTTGTTGTCACTCACAGGTTCAGCCCTCCTTCGCGAGCTCCGTCGGCGATCGCGGCGACGCGGCCGGCGTAGCGGTTACCGCCACGGTCGAACACGACGTCGGAGACGCCCACGGCCTTGGCACGCTCGGCGACGAGTTCGCCGACCTTGCGGGCCTTGGCGGTCTTGTCACCGTCGAAGCCGCGCAGGTCGGTCTCGAGGGTGGAAGCGGAGGCCACGGTGTGGCCCTTGCTGTCGTCCACGACCTGGACGAACACGTGGCGCGCGGAGCGCGTCACGACGAGACGGGGACGCAGCTCGGTGCCGACGACCTTCTTGCGAAGGCGCGCGTGGCGACGAGCACGAGCGACGGACTTTGTCTTGACAGCCATGGTCACTTACCACTCTTTCCGGCCTTGCGGCGGACGACCTCGCCCGCGTACCGCACACCCTTGCCCTTGTAGGGCTCGGGCTTGCGGATCTTGCGGATGTTGGCTGCGGCCTCGCCGACGGCCTGCTTGTCGATGCCGCTCACGGTGACCTTGTTGTTGCCTTCGACCGTGAGGGTGATACCCGCGGGCGGGTCGATGAGGACGGGGTGCGAGAAGCCGAGGGCGAACTCGATCGCGCTGCCCTTCTGGGCGACGCGGTAACCCGTGCCGACGACCTCGAGGCCCTTGGTGTAGCCCTGGGTGACACCGATGATGTTGTTGTTGATGAGCGTGCGGGTCAGGCCGTGGAGCGACCGCGACTCGCGCTCGTCGTCGGGGCGGGTGACGAGAACCTGGTTCTCCTCGACCGACACCTCGAGGGGCTGTGCGATGGTGAGCTCGAGCTCGCCCTTCGGGCCCTTGACGGAGACGTCCCGGCCGTTCACCGAAACGGTGACGCCGGCGGGGATGTCGATGGGAAGACGTCCAATACGCGACATGTCAGATCACCACACGTAGGCGAGGACTTCCCCGCCGACGCCCTTCTGCTCGGCCTGACGGTCCGTGAGGAGACCGGAGGAGGTGGACAGGATGGCCACGCCGAGCCCGCCGAGGACCGTGGGGACCTCCGTCGACTTCGCGTACACGCGGAGGCCGGGCTTGGAGACGCGCTTGATCCCGGCGATCGACCGCTCGCGGTTCGGGCCGTACTTCAGCGTCATGTTGAGGGTGTGGCCGACACGGGCGTCTTCGACGTTCCAGTCGGCGATGTAACCCTCCTGCTTGAGGATGGCGGCGATGTTGGTCTTGAGCTTCGAGCTCGGCATCGACACGGAGTCGTGGTGCGCCGAGTTCGCGTTGCGCAGACGGGTCAGCATGTCTGCGACCGGGTCTGTCATCGTCATGTGTTGCTTCTTTCTTTCATGAGGTTTCGGCTGCCGTTACACGACAGTCGACCTTCGATGAGGGGCCCCCGGGTGTCCGGGGGCCCATGGGGTCAGGCCTGAGCGTCGGCCGACTGGAACGGGAAGCCGAGCTGGCGCAGCAGCGAACGGCCCTCGTCGTCGGTCTTGGCGGTGGTGACGATGGTGATGTCGAAACCACGCACGCGGTCGATGCGGTCCTGGTCGATCTCGTGGAACACGGACTGCTCCTGGAGGCCGAAGGTGTAGTTGCCGTTGCCGTCGAACTGCTTGGCCGACAGACCGCGGAAGTCGCGGATGCGGGGCAGGGCGAGGTTGACGAGGCGGTCCACGAACTCCCATGCGCGGTCACCACGGAGGGTGACGTGCGCACCGATGGCCTGGCCCTCGCGCAGCTTGAACTGCGCGATGGACTTGCGGGCCTTCGTGACGATCGGCTTCTGACCGGTGATCTTGGTGAGGTCGTCGACCGCACCATCGATCACCTTGCTGTCACGAGCAGCCTCGCCGACGCCGGTGTTGACGACGACCTTGACCAGGCCGGGCGTCTGCATGACGTTCGCGTAACCGAACTCCTCCTGCAGGGCCTTCTTGATCTCGTTGTTGTACTTCTGCTTCAGGCGGGGCTGGCCGGCGCCCTTCGAGGGCTGCCCTTCGGACGAAGTGCCAGTTACCGCGGCAGTGTCGGTGCTCATACTCAGAGGTCCTTGCCGCTCTTCTTCGCGAAGCGCACGCGGACGGTGCGCTTGACGCCGTCCTTCACCTGCTCCTCGACCCGGCGGCCGACACGGGTCGGCTTCTTGGTCGAGGGGTCGACGATCGCGACGTTGGAAATGTGGATCGGGGCCTCGAACGTCTCGATGCCACCGGTCTTGGTTCCGCGCTGGGACTGGCCCACGCGGTTGTGCTTGGTGACGTAGTTCACGCCCTCGACGATCACGCGGTTCTGCTCGGTGAGGACCTCGAGGACCTTACCCTGCTTGCCGCGGTCGCCGCCACGCTCGGGCTTAGCACCCGAGATGACCTGAACCAGGTCGCCCTTTTTGATTTTCGCCATGATCAGATGACCTCCGGGGCGAGCGAGACGATCTTCATGAACTTCTTGTCGCGAAGCTCACGGCCGACCGGTCCGAAGATGCGGGTGCCGCGGGGCTCCCCGTCGCTCTTCAGGATGACGGCGGCATTCTCGTCGAACTTGATGTACGAGCCGTCGGAACGACGGGTCTGCTTGACGACGCGGACGACAACGGCCTTGACCACGTCGCCCTTCTTGACGTTTCCACCCGGGATCGCGTCCTTGACCGTGGCGACGATGACGTCGCCCAGGCCCGCGTACCGACGGTTGGAGCCGCCGAGCACCCGGATGGTGAGCAGCTCTTTCGCGCCGGTGTTGTCGGCGACCTTCAGCCGGGATTCGTTCTGAATCACTTTTTACTCCTTGGGTTCCAAGTAAGCCGCGAGGCTTACTTGGCCTTCTCGAGGATCTCGACCAGACGCCAGCGCTTGGTGGCGCTGAGCGGACGGGTCTCGTTGATGACGACGAGGTCGCCGATGCCCGCCGAGTTGGTCTCGTCGTGCGCCTTGACCTTCGAGGTACGACGGATGACCTTGCCGTAGAGCGGGTGCTTCACGCGGTCCTCGACCTCGACGACGATCGTCTTGTCCATCTTGTCGCTGACGACGTAGCCGCGACGCGCTTTGCGGTAACCGCGGGCGTCCTCGTCACGGACATCGTTCTCGGCGTGCTCGTGGCCGGCGACCTGCGCCTCGGCCTTCTTCGCGGTAGCCATTACTCCGCCTCTTCCTTCGCGGCGTCGTCGACGGCATCCGTCTTCTTCGCCTTGCTCTTCTTCGCCTTCGTCGTCGCCTCGACCGGGGCCGGGGTGGCGCGGATGCCGAGCTCGCGCTCACGGATCACCGTGTACAGACGCGCGATGTCGCGCTTGACTGCACGGATGCGACCGTGGCTCTCGAGCTGGCCGGTAGCCGACTGGAAGCGCAGGTTGAACAGCTCTTCCTTGGCCTTGCGCAGCTCCTCGACGAGGCGCTGGTCTTCGAACGTGTCGAGCTCGCTCGGAGCGAGCTGCTTGGTGCCGATCGCCATTACGCGTCGCCCTCCTCGCGCTTGATGATGCGTGCCTTCAGGGGCAGCTTGTGAATGGCTCGGGTCAGTGCTTCACGAGCGAGCTGCTCGTCGACACCCGCGACCTCGAAGAGGACACGGCCCGGCTTGACGTTCGCGACCCACCACTCGGGCGAACCCTTACCGGAACCCATGCGGGTTTCAGCCGGCTTCTTGGTGAGGGGACGGTCGGGGTAGATGTTGATCCACACCTTTCCGCCACGCTTGATGTGACGCGTCATGGCGATACGAGCGGACTCGATCTGACGGTTGGTCACGTAAGCGGGGGTCAGCGCCTGGATCCCGTACTCCCCGAACGACACCTGAGTGCCACCGGTGGCCTGGCCGGAACGGCCGGGGTGGTGCTGCTTGCGGTACTTGACCTTGCGGGGGATGAGCATTACGCCGACGCTCCTTCTGCCACGGGGGCCTCGTTGCGCGGGCCACGACGACGGTCGCCACCGCGGTCGTCACGACCGCGCGACTTGGGCGCGTTGGCCTGCTCGCGGGCGAGCTCCTTGTTGGTGAGGTCGCCCTTGTAGATCCACACCTTCACACCGATACGGCCGAAGGTGGTCTTGGCCTCGTAGAAGCCGTAGTCGATGTTCGCGCGCAGGGTGTGCAGGGGCACACGGCCTTCGCGGTAGAACTCCGAGCGGCTCATCTCGGCGCCGCCGAGGCGACCCGACACCTGGATGCGGACGCCCTTGGCGCCGGCACGCTGCGCGCCCTGCAGACCCTTGCGCATCGCGCGACGGAACGCCACGCGTGCGGAGAGCTGCTCGGCGACACCCTGAGCGACCAGCTGAGCATCGGCCTCGGGGTTCTTGACCTCGAGGATGTTCAGCTGGATCTGCTTGCCGCTGAGCTTCTCGAGGTCGGCGCGGATGCGCTCGGCCTCGGCGCCGCGGCGACCGATCACGATACCCGGACGGGCGGTGTGAATGTCGACGCGGACGCGGTCACGCGTGCGCTCGATCTCGATGTTGCTGACACCGGCGCGGTCGAGCGAGGTGGTCAGCAGGCGACGGATCTTGATGTCCTCGGCGAGGTAGTCGGCGTAACGCTGACCGGGCTTCGTCGAGTCCGAGAACCACCGCGACACGTGGTCGGTGGTGATGCCGAGGCGGAAGCCGTACGGGTTGACCTTCTGTCCCATTACTTGCTCGCCTTCTTGTTGGCGCGGGCCGGGGTCGCCTCAGCGTTCTCCGGCGTCGCGAGCACGACCGTGATGTGGCTCGTGCGCTTCTTGATCTGGAAGGCGCGACCCTGTGCGCGGGGGCGGAAACGCTTGAGCGTCGTGCCCTCGTCGACGTACGCGTTCTTCACGTACAGGTCGGCGTCATCCAGGTATTCGTTCGTCTTGTCGGCGGTGACGCGAGCGTTCGCGATGGCCGAGGCGACGAGCTTGTAGATCGGCTCGCTCGCGCCCTGCGGCGCGAACTTCAGGATGGCGAGGGCCTCTTCGGCCTGCTTGCCCTTGATGAGCGCGACGACGCGACGAGCCTTCTGAGGGGTCACGCGGATGTGTCGCACACGTGCGATGGACTCCACCATTTCTCTCTCCTCCTCGGTCGCCTTAACGGCGACGGCCCTTCTTGTCGTCCTTCACGTGGCCGCGGAAGGTGCGGGTGGGCGAGAACTCGCCCAGCTTGTGGCCGACCATGGTCTCAGTCACGAACACGGGGATGTGCTTGCGACCGTCGTGCACGGCGATGGTGTGTCCCAGCATGGCGGGGATGATCATCGAACGGCGCGACCAGGTCTTGATGACGTTCTTCGAACCGGCTTCGTTCTGCGAGACGACCTTGCGAAGCAGGTGCTCGTCGACGAAGGGGCCCTTCTTAAGGCTGCGAGGCATCTTCCTCTACTCCTACTTGCGCTTCTTGCCGGCGGTGCGACGGCGGACGATGAGCTTGTCGCTCTCCTTGTTCGCGTGGCGGGTGCGGCCTTCGGCCTTACCCCACGGCGAAACAGGGTGACGACCACCGGAGGTCTTACCCTCACCACCACCGTGCGGGTGGTCGACCGGGTTCATGGCGACACCGCGCACGGTCGGGCGGACGCCCTTCCAACGCATGCGGCCGGCCTTGCCCCAGTTGATGTTCGACTGCTCGGCGTTGCCGACCTCGCCGATCGTGGCGCGGCAGCGCACGTCGACGTTGCGGATCTCGCCGGAGGGCAGACGCAGCTGCGCGTAAGGGCCGTCCTTGGCGACCAGACGCACGGATGCGCCGGCCGAACGGGCCATCTTCGCGCCGCCACCGGGACGCAGCTCGATCGCGTGGATGACGGTACCGGTGGGGATGTTGCGCAGCGGCAGGTTGTTACCGGGCTTGATGTCAGCGCCGGCACCCGACTCGACGACGTCGCCCTGCGACAGCTTGGCGGGAGCGAGGATGTAGCGCTTCTCGCCGTCCGCGTAGTGCAGCAGCGCGATGCGCGCGGTGCGGTTGGGGTCGTACTCGATGTGAGCGACCTTGGCGTCGATACCGTCCTTGTCGTTACGACGGAAGTCGATCAGACGGTACTGACGCTTGTGACCGCCACCGATGTGGCGCGTCGTGATGCGGCCCTGGTTGTTGCGGCCACCGGTCTTCGACAGCGGGCGCAGCAGCGACTTCTCGGGCGTCGATCGAGTGATCTCGGCGAAGTCGGCCACCGACGAGCCGCGGCGACCGGGGGTCGTGGGCTTGTACTTGCGAATAGCCATTGTTCTTGTCCTCTATCCCGACCGTCAGCCGACAGACGTGAAGATGTCGATGGTGCCCGACTTCAGCGAGACGATGGCGCGCTTGGTGTCCTTGCGCTTGCCGATGCCGAAGCGGGTGCGACGGGCCTTGCCCACGCGGTTGATCGTGTTGACCGAGGCCACCTTGACGCTGAAGATCTTCTCGATCGCGAGCTTGATCTCGGTCTTCGAGGCGCGGGGGTCCACCAGGAAGGTGTACTTGCCCTCGTCGATGAGCGAGTAGCTCTTCTCGGAGACGACCGGCTTCAGGATGATGTCGCGCGGGTCCTTGTTGACGGTGGTCATGCCGAGACCTCCTCGGTGGCCGCAGCCTTCGACGCGACGAACGTGTCGTAGGCGGCCTTGGTGAAGACGATGTCGTCGGAGACGATCACGTCGTAGGTGTTCAGCTGGCCGACGGTCAGCACGTGGACGTACGCGAGGTTGCGCACGCTCTTGATCGTCAGCTCGTCGTCGCGGTCGATGACCACGAGGACGTTCTTGACGGCACCGAGAGCCTTGAGCGCGGCGGCAGCGGCCTTGGTCGAGGGAGCACCCTTGATGGCGAAGCTGTCGACGATGTGCAGACGCTGCCCACGAGCACGATCGCTCAGCGCGCCCAGGAGCGCGGCGGCGATCATCTTCTTGGGGGTGCGCTGGCTGTAGTCGCGGGGCTTGGGCCCGTGGACGATGCCACCACCGGTCATGTGCGGCGCGCGGATCGAGCCCTGACGGGCGTTACCGGTGCCCTTCTGCTTGAAGGGCTTGCGGCCGGCACCCGAGACCTCGCCACGACGCTTGGTCGAGTGCGTGCCCTGGCGAGCCGCGGCGCGCTGCGCCACGACGACCTGGTGGATGAGGGGGATGTTCGTCTTGACGTCGAAGAGCGCGGCGGGCAGCTCGACCGAGCCAGCCTTGTTGCCGTCGGCCTTCACGACGTCGAGCGCGAGAGTCGAGTCAGCCATGTTCAGGCACCCTTCACTGCGTTGCGGACGTAGACGATGCGGCCACGAGCACCGGGGACGGCGCCCTTGACGAGCATGAGTCCCTTCTCGGCGTCGACGGCGTGCACCGTGAGGTTGAGGACGGTCACGCGCTCGCCACCCATACGGCCGGCCATGCGCATGCCCTTGAAGACGCGGCTCGGAGTCGACGAGGCGCCGATCGAGCCGGGCTTGCGGTGGTTACGGTGCGAACCGTGCGAAGCGGAGACGCCCTTGAAGTTGTGACGCTTCATGACACCGGCGGTTCCCTTGCCCTTGCTGGTGCCGACGACGTCGACCAGCTGACCGGCTTCGAAGAGGCCGTCGACGGTGAGCTCCTGGCCCAGCGCGTAGTCGGCGGCATCCGCGGTGCGGACCTCGGTGAGGTGGCGGCGCGGGGTGACACCGGCGGCGTCGAAGTGAGCCGTCAGGGGCTTGTTCACCTTGCGGGGGTCGATCTGGCCGTAGCCGATCTGAACGGCGTTGTAGCCGTCCTTCTCGAGCGAGCGCAGCTGGGTCACGACGTTCGGCGCGACCTCGATGACGGTGACGGGAACGAGCTTGCCGTTCTCGTCCCACACCTGGGTCATACCGAGCTTGGTGCCGAGGAGGCCCTTGGAGATCTTGGAGTTGATGTCAGCCATGTCGAACCTCAGAGCTTGATCTCGATGTTGACATCGGCCGGGAGGTCGAGGCGCATCAGCGAGTCGACGGCCTTGGGCGTCGGGTCGATGATGTCGATGAGGCGCTTGTGGGTGCGCATCTCGAAGTGCTCGCGGCTGTCCTTGTACTTGTGGGGCGACCGGATGACGCACACGACGTTCTTCTCGGTCGGAAGGGGAACCGGGCCCACCACGGTGGCGCCGGCACGGGTCACGGTGTCGACGATCTTGCGCGCCGACGAGTCCAGCCCGGCGTGGTCGTACGACTTCAGGCGAATGCGGATCTTCTGTCCCGCCATTGTCTGCTCTCTCTCTTTCTCGCGTCTTACCCGACCTGGGGCATTGGACGCACGGTGGTGCTGACGCACCCTGGCACTTCCCCTCGCTCACGCGAGAGATGCTGCACCGCTGTTCAGCTGTCAAACCGGACGCCTTGGCATCCGGCCCGCCCCTCGCACGCACGCGTGCGAATCCCGTTGGGGATGAGGGGATTCGGTGTGTGTTCTGCTGCCCGCGGCCCAGGACCCTGCGCTCACGCGCCGCCTGTGCACTGCCGAGACAGTGATCCTGGCGCGCGCCGAGCGCACGCCGGAATGTGGAACTGGACTAGTCTACGGACCCGCCGGGCGTGTCGCAAACCCGGGCGTGTCGCGTGCGGCGTTTGCCCAGAATTCGAAGCCGCGAACGCCGACGGCGCCGCTCCCGTTCGGGAGCAGCGCCGTCGTCGATCGGGCTCAGGCGTTGCCGATGTTCTTGTCGACGTTGGCCCGCACCTCGTCGACCTTGCCGTGCTGTTCGGCCGGGACGATCTTCTTGATCGCTTCCGCGGCACCGTCGAGCACCTTGTCGCTGACCTCTTCGGCCTTTTCGCTCTTGAGCGCTTCTTCGATCTTGTCGCGGTTGTCGTCGAGGAGCTTCTTGCCCTTCGCGATGATGTCGTCCACGCCGCTCATTACGTCTCCCTCATGACCGGGTCGGCAAGGGTGCCGACCTCCCGTTCATTGTGGAGTGCGCGCGACCGCAAGCGGAAGCCCCGCGGCTCCGGCGTCGTCCGGGAACGACAAAGGCCGGGCCCGAAGGCCCGGCCTGTGCCGAGTGAAGTCGCTGAGACTTACTTGACGATCTTCGTGACCGTGCCGGCGCCGACGGTGCGGCCACCCTCACGGATCGCGTAGCCGAGGCCCTCTTCCATGGCGATCGGCTGAATGAGCTCGACCGACATTTCGGTGGTGTCACCGGGCATGACCATCTCGGTGCCCTCGGGCAGCGTGATGACGCCGGTCACGTCGGTCGTGCGGAAGTAGAACTGCGGGCGGTAGTTCGTGAAGAACGGGTTGTGGCGGCCGCCCTCTTCCTTGGACAGGATGTACGCCGTGCCCTCGAAGTTGGTGTGCGGGGTGACCGAACCGGGCTTCACGACGACCTGGCCGCGCTCGACGTCGTCACGCTTGGTGCCGCGGAGGAGCAGACCACAGTTCTCGCCGGCCCAGGCCTCGTCGAGCTGCTTGTGGAACATCTCGATACCGGTGACCGTGGTCTTCTGCGTCGGGCGGATGCCGACGATCTCGACCTCGGAGTTGATGCCGAGGGTGCCGCGCTCGGCGCGACCCGTGACGACCGTGCCACGGCCGGTGATGGTGAAGACGTCCTCGATGGGCATGAGGAACGGCTTGTCCTTGTCACGCACCGGGTCGGGGATCGACTCGTCGACGGCTTCCATGAGCTCGACGATGGCGTTGACCCACTGCTCGTCGCCCTCGAGAGCCTTGAGGCCCGAGACGCGGACGACGGGGGCGTTGTCGCCGTCGAAGTCCTGCGACGAGAGCAGCTCGCGGACCTCGAGCTCGACGAGCTCCAGGATCTCCTCGTCGTCGACCATGTCGCTCTTGTTCAGCGCGACGAGCAGGTAGGGCACGCCGACCTGCTTGGCGAGCAGAACGTGCTCACGGGTCTGAGCCATCGGGCCGTCGGTGGCGGCGACCACGAGGATCGCGCCGTCCATCTGAGCGGCACCGGTGATCATGTTCTTGATGTAGTCGGCGTGGCCGGGCGCGTCGACGTGAGCGTAGTGACGCTTGGGGGTCTCGTACTCGACGTGCGAGATGTTGATCGTGATACCACGCTGACGCTCTTCGGGCGCCGAGTCGATCGACGCGAAGTCACGCTGAACGTTGGTGGCCGACGGGAACTTGTCGGCGAGCACCTTCGAGATGGCAGCGGTGAGCGTGGTCTTGCCGTGGTCGACGTGACCGATCGTTCCGATGTTCACGTGCGGCTTGGTCCGCTCGAACTTGGCCTTAGCCACTGGGTCCTCCTCAGGACGTTGGTTGCGAGGTCTCGGGCACTGGATTGCGACCGGTTCTTCGCGGGGATGGTTCTCAGATTACTAGAGAGTCGGTATTCAGTTTGAGTGGATGCCGGGAACCGCGGGGGAACCCGGGTTCCCGGCATCCATGAGAGCGGTGTTACTCGCCCTTGTTCTTCTGGACGATCTCGTCGGCCACGGCACGAGGAACCTCGGCGTAGCTGTCGAACTCCATCGAGTAGACGGCACGGCCCGAGGTCTTCGAGCGCAGGTCGCCGATGTAGCCGAACATCTCGGACAGCGGCACGAGTGCCCGCACGACCTTGACACCCTGGGCGTCTTCCATCGACTGGATCTGCCCACGACGCGAGTTCAGGTCGCCGATGACGTCGCCCATGTACTCCTCGGGAGTACGCACCTCGACCGACATGAGCGGCTCGAGGATGACGGGGTTCGCCTTGCGGATCGCTTCCTTGAAGCCCATGGAGCCGGCGATCTTGAACGCCATCTCCGAGGAGTCGACGTCGTGCGATGCGCCGTCGAGGAGGATCGCCTTGACGCCCACCATGGGGTAGCCGGCGAGCACGCCGACGTTCATGGCGTCCTGGAAGCCCTGGTCGGTGGGCGAGATGTATTCGCGGGGGATACGACCACCGCTGACCTTGTTCTCGAACTCGTAGATCTTGTCGGCCGTGACCTCGAGGGGCTCGAGCGCGAACTGGATCTTGGCGAACTGACCCGAACCACCGGTCTGCTTCTTGTGCGTGTAGTCGTGACGCTCGACGGTCTTCTTGATTGTCTCGCGGTACGCGACCTGCGGCTTGCCGACGTTGGCCTCGACCTTGAACTCGCGCTTCATGCGGTCCACGAGGATGTCGAGGTGCAGCTCGCCCATCCCCTTGATGACGGTCTGGCCCGTGTCGTTGTTCTGCTCGACGCGGAACGTCGGGTCTTCCTCGGCCAGCTTCTGGATCGCCAGACCCAGCTTCTCCTGGTCGGCCTTGGTCTTGGGCTCGATCGCGACCTCGATGACGGGCTCGGGGAACGTCATCGACTCGAGGACGACCTGGTTCTGCGCGTCGCAGAGGGTGTCGCCGGTCGTGGTGTCCTTCAGGCCGATGACCGCGTAGATGTGGCCGGCGGTGACCGAGGGAACCGGGTTCTCCTTGTTGGCGTACATCTGGAAGATCTTCCCGATGCGCTCCTTCTTGGACTTCGTCGAGTTGACGATCTGCGCGCCCGAGTCGAGGTGACCGGAGTACACGCGGATGTAGGTCAGACGACCGAAGAAGGGGTGCGTGACGATCTTGAAGGCCAGCGCGGTGAAGGGCTCTTCACGATCGGCGTGCCGCTCGATGATCGTCTCTTCGTTCTTCGGGTCATGCGCCTCGATGGCCGGCACGTCGAGGGGCGACGGCAGGTAGTCGATGACGGCGTCCAGCATGGGCTGCACACCGCGGTTCTTGAACGCCGAGCCGCAGAGCACGGGGTAGATGTCGGAGTTGACCGTCAGCTTGCGGATGGCGGCCTTGATCTCGGCGACGGTCAGCTCTTCGCCACCGAAGTGCTTCTCGAGAAGCTCCTCATCGGTCTCGGCGACCGTCTCGAGGAGCTCTTCGCGGTACTTCGCGACGACGTCGGCCATGTCGGCCGGGATCTCCTGGATGTCGTACTTGGCACCCATGGTGACGTCGCCCTTGGCGTCGCCGGCCCAGACCAGCGCGCGCATCTCGACGAGGTCGACGACACCGATGAAGTCGTTCTCGACGCCGATGGGCAGCTGGATGACGAGCGGCTTCGCCTTCAGCTTGTTGATGATCGTGTCGACCGTGAAGTAGAAGTCCGCGCCGAGCTTGTCCATCTTGTTGACGAAGCAGATGCGGGGGACGTTGTACTTGTCGGCCTGACGCCAGACCGTCTCGGACTGGGGCTCGACGCCCTCCTTGCCGTCGAAGACGGCCACAGCACCATCGAGCACACGCAGGGAGCGCTCCACCTCGACGGTGAAGTCGACGTGCCCGGGGGTGTCGATGATGTTGATCTGGTTCTTGTCCCAGAAGCACGTGACAGCAGCGGAGGTGATCGTGATGCCACGCTCCTGCTCCTGCTCCATCCAGTCGGTCGTCGAGGCGCCGTCGTGCGTCTCGCCGATCTTGTGGTTGGTTCCCGTGTAGTACAGGATGCGCTCGGTCGTCGTCGTCTTGCCGGCATCGATGTGCGCCATGATGCCGATGTTGCGGACCTTGGTGAGGTCGGTGAGCACGTCTTGTGCCACGGGATGTCCTTACGTGTGGTGGCGGATGTCGTGGGAACTTCGACGGGCTCGCGGGCCGGGTCGGCCGCCCGAGCCCGTCGAAGTGGGAGCTGTTACCAGCGGTAGTGCGCGAAGGCGCGGTTCGACTCGGCCATCTTGTGGGTGTCTTCGCGGCGCTTGACCGCGGCACCGAGGCCGTTCGAGGCGTCGAGGATCTCGTTCTGCAGACGCTCGGTCATCGTCTTCTCACGACGACCCTTGGCGTAGCTCACGAGCCAGCGCAGCGCGAGGGTGTTCGCGCGGTGCGGCTTGACTTCGACGGGCACCTGGTAGGTCGAGCCACCGACGCGGCGGCTCTTGACCTCGAGGGTGGGACGGACGTTGTCGAGCGCCTTCTTCAGCGTGGCGACGGCGTCCTGGCTGTTCTTCGCCTCGACACCCTTGAGGGCGGTGTAGACGATCGACTCTGCGATCGACTTCTTACCGTCGACGAGGATCTTGTTGACCAGCTGGCTGACGATCGGAGCACCGTAGACCGGGTCGTTGACGACCGGGCGCTTGGTGACGGGACCTTTACGAGGCATCTGAGTCAGCCCTTCTTCGCGCCGTAGCGGCTACGAGCCTGCTTACGGTTCTTGACAGCCTGGGTGTCGAGTGCACCGCGGACGATCTTGTAACGGACACCGGGGAGGTCCTTGACGCGACCACCGCGGACGAGCACGAGCGAGTGCTCCTGCAGGTTGTGGCCCTCGCCGGGGATGTAGGCGGTGACCTCGGTGCCGTTGCGCAGCTTCACACGAGCGACCTTGCGCATCGCCGAGTTCGGCTTCTTGGGGGTCGTCGTGTACACGCGGGTGCACACGCCGGCCTGCTGGGGGTTCGACTTCAGCGCGGGAGCCTTGGTCTTCGAGACCTTCGGCGAGCGGCCCTTGCGAACCAACTGCTGAATGGTTGGCACGTTCTCTCCTTGATTGGCTGGGTGGTCCCTCTCGGTCTCACCCAGGGTGCTGCACGGTGACAGCGTCGTGTCTCCCCCGGCATGTCGCTCATCTTTCGATTCATGACGTGTCGGGCTCACGTGTGATCCGCCCCGCGACAGAATGATCTGGCGCGATTCGTGGTGGATATGCCGTGGGGGCGACCTGTTCGCAGGCCGATCCCTGAGATGGTGCGAGCGTTGGTCCGCGTGGCACGCCCGAGGGCATGACGCACGGCGCGCGTGAACGCACACCCGCTCAATGATACGCGTTCTCCCGGGGTGCGGCAAACATTCGCGACAGCGATCGCACCGGGAGCTGCCGGATGCCCGCGCCCTACCCGAGAAGGAGTGCGACGCCGACCGCTGCGAGCGCGACGACGGCGACGACCGCGGCTGCGAGGACCACGAGACGTACCCGGCCCGGCGACCGCCGGGGGTGGACGAGCGCGGCGTCGCTCGATCGGACCGCGCCGCCGGTGGAGGCTCGCGCGACCCGTGCGGGCTCGTCTACGCGCGGCGCGTAGGACTCCCGACGAAGCGCGACCGGCGATCGGGCCTCGCGCTGCGCCGGCGGTTCTCCGTCGACGACCGGGACGACCGGCCGGATGCCGCGGGGGCCGGAGTCTTCCTCGGTGTCGGCGATGGATGCGGACAGACGCGGCTCGACACCCGCGCGCGGGACCGTCGAGGTGTCGGCGACGGACGCGGGCAGACTCCCGTCGATCGCGGCGGGGATCGTCGACGTGTCACCCGGCGGCGACAACCCCGCCCCCGCGTGCGGTGTCCGTGAGCGCGACGGCGCCGTGTCGGAATCGAGCACCGACGGCGCCGTGACGTCGTCGAGCGCGGACGGGGGCCGTTGGTCGGCGAGCGCGGGCGGCGGGAGCGGGGCATCACCGCGCCGGGCCGCGCGCGACGCGGTGTCGCCGTGCGACGGCGGCCTCTCATCGTTCTCGGCGGCGCGCGACGGCGGCGCGCCGCCGCCGGAGGTCGTCCGACGCGCACTGAGCGTGTCGTCCTCGTTACCGTCGGGTTCGGGCGCGGCCGGCCACGCGCGCAGGCGTCCGGACCAGAGGGTGACGCCGTCGGGGTCGTCGTCGTGTCCGTCGGGATCGTTCACGCGTCGCTCCGCGTCAATCGCACCTCCGCGTCACCGAGGAAGAACCGTTCTCCGGCCTCGATCTCCTCCCCCGGCGGCGCCTCGACCTCGGTGCCCATGAGCGTGGCGAACAGGACGCCGTTCGTCGAATCGAGGTCGGTGACGTACCAGACCTCTCCGCGCAGCTGGAGGCGCGCGTGGGTCTTGGAGACCGTCCGCGTCTCATCCGAGATCGCGATGAGCTGCGCGTCCGGGTGCTCGGCATCCGGCCCCGGCCGTCGCCCGAGGATGACGACTCCCGACGTCAGGGCGACCGGCGCACCCGCAGGCGGCACCAGCATCCACGGGATGCGCTTGCGACGCGTCACGACGGTGCGATCGAGCGCGTCGACATCGTCGTCGGCGATGGCGGGCAATTCGGACTGCGTGAACAGGGTCGACACGGACGTGCGGGCGGACCGGGGGGACCCCGCCTCCGGCAGCTCGGCGACAGCCGATACCGCCTCGGACAGCTCGGGGAACTCCTCGCCGGGCGAGACGACCGACGGTCGCGAGGCCGCCCCGGGCTCGGGCGAGGGGCGCGTGAGGGGGACGTCGGCGATCGGCACCGTGGGCTCGCCGCCGGATCGCTGCGATCGCCGGGAGGGGCTGACCCACGGGGCGACGGGCGGCTCGGCATCCGCGCCCGTCCCGTCGTGGTCGTCAGGCTGCTCGCGCCTCGGAGAGGCGAGGGATTCCCGGCCCTCGACCGCTTCACCGACGATCGAGTCGGAGGTGATGCTCGACGCCCCTTCCGTGACGGGGGGTGTCGTCTCGACTCGCGGGTCCGACATGCCTTGGAGCGCGTCCACGGCGAGACCGCGTCGGAGACCGCCCGAGCCGCGACGGGGGTCGTGACGCAGCGCGTCGAGCACCTCCGACACCGACCTGTCGGGCGCCGCGTCTGCTCGTCCGGGACCGGCATCGTCGTCGCCGCGGTCGCGATCGACGAAGAGTGCGGGTGCCGGATCGGCGGGGGGCGACCAGTCGGCGGGCGAGGGAACCGCATCGGCCAGCGAGACGGACGGCGCGGCGAACGGCATCACGACCGGTTCGGACAGGGGGACGGACGGCCCCGCTCCACGCTCGGGCCCGGGCGCCTCCGTGACACCCGCGGCATCCGGGGTCCAGCGGCTCCGTGCCGAGCTCGGCGCCTTCGTCGCGCCGTCGGCATCCGGAGTCCAGCGGCTCAGCGCCGAGCCCGACGCGTCCGATGCGCCCGCGGCATCCGGGGTCCATCCGCCCACCAGCGGGACGTAGATCGGCGCCTCGTCAGTGCCGCGCCGGAACGGGCCGGAGCGCTCCTCGACACGACCGACGCCCTCGTGGCCCGACCACCGCGCCGAGCCCCACCCGAGGATGCTGGCCCAGACGACGGGGAACAGCGCACCCACCACCGTGAGCCCGGTACCGCCGCCGAAGGCTGTCGTGATGCGGTGAACCGCGACGACGAACACGATGACGAAGGCGATCGCGCCGAAGAGCGGCACGACGTTCAGCAGCACCAGCCATGGCGAGAAGTCACCCCGCTGGAGCACGGTCGCGACGTTCAGGACCGGCACCCAGGCCTTCCACGCCGGCTCATCCATCTTGCGGAACATCGCCGCCAGGGCGAGTGCGAACCAGACGTACAGCACCACGACGAGCGCGAGCGACGTCATCCCGAGAATCACCATCGTCGAATCGGTCATGTCGTGTCGCGCTCCACCTGGACGGTGGAACGCTTCCCCCTCTCGTCGCGGTGCGGCGGCCTTCGCCGCCGACGGCCCGGGGCGAGGAACCCCAGGAACGATCTCAACGATACGGCGGAGCGTACCCGCTGCCACATGCTCTGGCGGCTCCGCAGGGCCCGCCGTTCCTCGTCGACGATGCGCCAGAAGGCCGCGGCCTCGTCAGCGGTCACCGCACCCGGCGAGAACACCGCCCGATCCGCATCGTCGGCCAGACGGATTCCGCCGGGGGTAGCCAGGACATCGGCGACTTCGCGACGGGTCGGTGCGCGGGGCAGGGTACGTCGGGAATCGAGGGCGGAGTCGACGTACTCGTCCCAGCCGCCGGCGATGGCCGAGCGCGGGTCGGGGTCGAGTCGACGGCCGCGCCGGCGCAGCAGCTTGGCGACGATGACCGTCAGGAACGGGCCGAACACGATGAGGAGCAGGAGCAGCACGATTCCGCCGATCCGCGCGAGCGCCCACAGCCAGGCGAGATCGACACCGTCGTCGGCGCGCTCGTCGTCATCGAGCGCATCGTCCTCCTGCACCGGCTCGGGCGGGACGACCTCTTCGGCGGTGTCGGGCCGGACCTCGGTGACGTTCTCCGGGTCCTGCTGCTGGGTAACCTCCAGGCTCGGCGACTTCTCCCACTGCGGTGTCACGTCGACCGGCGTCCAGCGACCGTCGGAGCCCTGCACCTCGGTCCAGGCGGTCACATCGCGCGCGCGGCACTCCCCCGCGTCGCAGGTCGAGAGCGAGGTGTCGGTGGAGCTCACGCGCGCCCCCACGACGACGCGGGCGGGGAAACCCAGTTCGTGGGCGATGAGCGCCGTCGCCACCGAGAACTGCTCGTCATCGCCGACCGCGGCGACGAAGTTGTCGGAGGCGGCGGCGCGCGGATCGTCTTCGCGTTCCAGAAGTCGCTCGAACATGCGGTCGATACGGGCGATCGAGTGGCCCGAGGCGCTCGGCTGGAGTCGGTAACCCGGCAAGTCCTCCGCCCAATTCGGCGGGGCGGATCCCTCGAGGGCGAGGCTGTGGCTGAGATAGCCGCGCTCACGCAGCAGCTGCACGAGCCCCTGTAGCGCCGCCCCGCCCGACCCCGAGGCGTTCTGCTCCACCCACCGGCGCAGGTTGTCGCCGCCGGCTGTCCCGGCGGAGTCACCGGGGGGCGAGAGCGACCCCAGGTCGGCACCCGCGGGCTCCACGGCGTCGAGGCGGTATCGGTCGCCCGGGCGCAAGCCGCCATCGGCGATCTGCACGCCGGCCTGTGCGTCGGCGCTGTAGTAGAACCGATCGGCGAGCAGCGTCCGACGGTCGCCCTCGAACGTCGCCCCCGACAAACGCCCGGCCGTCGGCATCCACAATCCACCGAGGTCCACGATCTCGACGTCGGCGTCGACCGCACGGCCTTCGCCGGCGTCGCGGGACGACGGCAGCCTGACGAAGCCTCCCCCCGAATCGCCGGACGCGCGGAAGATCTCGCCGTCGTACGTGTCGAGGGTTGCGATGCGGATGCGCTCGGGGAGCTCGCCGGCGCCGGCGCCCCCGGGACTCGTGACGCGGAACAGGACGTCGTCGGAGCGGGCGTCGGAGAACAGGGCGCGGTAAGCGGCGAGCGGACTCACCGCCTCGGCGATCTGCCGGTCGGGTCCGGCCACCGACCGGAGAACCCGACGGTCGGCGTCGCGCGCCACCCAGGGGACGACGGCCACAGTCACGACCACCGCGACGGCCAGCATGGCGACGCCCAGGGCTGCTCGTCGGCGGTCGGCCGGCGACGGTCCCCGCCCGACATTCACGGCCGACCGGGCGCTCGCCCTCGACAGCGCGCGAACACGCTCATCGCGGGCGCGCCAGGCCAGCCACAGCACCGCTGCGAGGAGCGCTCCGAGCCCGACCGCCGTCTCGACCGGCGCCGCGACCTCGACCGGCCCGAGCGACAGCGCAGCACTCGTCGCGCTGCGTCCGAAGAACAGGCCGAACCCGATCATGGCCGAGCCCGGGATCACGGCGGCGAGTGCTCGACGGTCGGAGCGGACCGAGAGTGCGAGCGTCACCGCCGTGCCCACGAGGAAGACGACGAGCGCCGGGACGAGCAGGTTGCGGTAGGCCCCGACCGGCAGGTCGACGGTGACGAGGTCTTTCCATGCGACGACGACGCCGGCAAAGGCCTCGCCGAGGCCCCTGATCCCCTCGGGGACCGAGGCCATCCGCGAAGGCACCCCCACAGGGACGGCGAGCACGGCGAAAGCCGCCGCGAGCGCGGCAGTGAGCGCCCACCCTCCCCCGGCTCGCCGGGAGACGAGGGCGACGACCCCCGCCGCAACGACGGCGGAGACCACGACGAGCAGGAGGAACGCGCCCGTCGCGTACACCGGCCACGCGGCGACCGCGGCGAGGACCACGCACACCGCCGTGTAGATCGCGCCTGCGGCCAGGCGGGGCGTTGCCGACGGCTCGCGACCACCCGCCTTTGCGCGCGCACCACGGCGCGCGCTCACGAAGCCGCCCCCCGCACCAGCAGCCCCGACAGGTCGTCGAGCGTACCGATGGTCAGCACGGTGAGGCCCGCCACGCTCTGCATGCGCGGGTGCGCGCGTTCGTCGCAGATCACGGCCGCCACGGCGGTGTCGACGGGGAAGGCCAGGGCCGCTTGCCGCAGGCGCGCCAGGGGCACGGCCGAACCCACGACGACGAACGCGATCGACAGACGTTCGCCGGCCTCGGACGCCAGTCGGCAGACGTCTTCTACGGGCATGGTGTTGTCGTGACGATCGAGGCCGCTGAAGCCGTCGAGCATCGCCCGCGGCGACACCACTGGAAGGTGGCGGATCGCGCGGAGGCGCCCCTTCACCACGCGGGGGATCTCGGAACCGGTGACGACGTCGACGTCGCGGGCATCGCGAACGGCGCGGAGGCCCAGGGAGGCGGCCGCGGAGACGGCGAGCTCGTACTCATCGGCATCCGCATACTCCGGTGTCGCCGCGGCGAGCACGACCGCCATGCGGGAGCGGCGGGACTCCTCGTACTGGCGGACCATGAGACGCCCGGTCTTGGCGGTGGATTTCCAATGCACCTGGCGGCGCGCGTCGCCGGGGACGTACTCGCGGATTGCGTGGAACGACATGTCGGCATCCACGAGGCGACGCGTCGCGCTCCCCTCGAGGTCGCGGATCAGACCGGCGCTGGTCGAGGGGAGGGCGACGGTGCGCGGGTGCACGAAGAGGTCGTGCACGTCGTCGAAAGCGTGCTCGCGCCGCAGTAACCCCACCGGGTCGCTCCGCACGGTCGTCACAGGACCGATCCGGACGACGCCGCGGGGCAGCGGAGGGATCTGCAGCGGCTCGGTCGTGGCGTGTCCCGGACGCAGGAAGGGCACGCCGAACTCGACCAGCCCGCGCCCCACCGGGATGTCGAGTCGCCCGGGCAGGGCGGCGCGCGCAGCGTCGTTGCGCACCACGACCTGGCCCGTCACGCCGTGGCCGGCGACCACGCGCTCGTGCTGCAGCGTGAGGTCGACGTCGTAGGCGCGGGCGCCGAAGAGGAACGGCACGCTCATGGCCAGCAGCAGGAGCGCGGCGGCCCCCGCGACCATCCACTCGACCCATCCGAACACGACGCCGAGGATCAGCCCGATCGTGGCCGCGGCGACCACGACGGCGCCGGCCGGGCGCACCGTTCGACCAGCCCACCGCGCGGCCGTCACGACGGCGTCGGTGAGGGCCCGCCACAGCTCCGTCGCCCGCACCACGGCGCGCACCATCCGGCGCTGACGGCGGACCGACGTCGAGGTGACCGACGTGCGCGAGCCGGTCCGCAGCGTACCGGCAGACGTTCGTGTCAGGCGCGATTCGGTGAGATCGGCATCGGGCACGCGTCACCTCCCGTCGCCGGATGGGCCGTCGGGGTACGGGCCATCGTCACGCGCTCTCGCGCTGCGTGGGCGGAAGCGTGTCGAGCAGGACCTGGCCGATCACGGCCTCCTGGGTCACCCCGTCGAATTCGGCCTCGGGGTGGAGGATCAGGCGATGCGAGAGCACCGCGACGGCGAGGGCTTTGACGTCGTCGGGAGTCACGTAGGTGCGGCCCTTCGCGGCCGCTCGGGCACGCGTCGCCCGGGTCAGGGCGAGAGCGCCGCGGATGCTGACGCCGAGCCGCACCTCGTCGGCCGTTCGGGTCGCATCCACGAGACGGGCGATGTAGTCGAGCACGAGCGCGTCGACGTACACGGATGCCGCGAGGTCGGCCATGCCGACGAGTGCCTGCGGGGTGATGATGGCGCGCAGCTCGGCGGTGGCGACCGCCGCTCCGTCGAGGATGCGGACGGTTGCGGCGTGGTCGGGGTACCCGAGCGAGGTGCGCAGGAGGAACCGATCGAGCTGCGCCTCGGGGAGACGATAGGTACCGGCCTGCTCGACGGGGTTCTGCGTCGCCAGTACGAGGAACGGCACCCCCACCTGACGCGAGACACCGTCGATGGTGACGCTGCCCTCCTCCATGACCTCCAACAGTGCCGACTGGGTCTTGGGACTCGCGCGGTTGATCTCATCGGCGAGCACGATGTTGGCGAAGATCGGGCCGGTGTGGAACTCGAACGAGCCGGTCTTCTGGTCGTAGACGGTGATGCCGGTGATGTCGCCCGGCAGCAGATCGGGCGTGAACTGGATGCGCGTGTTCGTGCCCTGCACGGATTGCGCCACGGCGCGCGCGAGCGACGTCTTGCCCGTGCCGGGGACGTCTTCGAGCAGCACATGACCGTCGCTGAGCATGGCCGTCAGCACGAGCTCGACGACGTGACGCTTCCCGAGGACGGCGCGCTCGACGTTGTCGGCGATCTGCGAGAAGGTCTGGGAGAACCAGGTGGCCTGCTCCTGGGTGATCGTCATGTCGTCTTCCTTGGCTGTGAGGGGAGGGATGCCGGGACGGCTCGGAATCAGGGGTTCGACGTGCCGGGTCGGCAGGTGCCGGCGAACTCGACGGTCTTCGGGTTCAGATTCCACCCCGGATCGGACCAGGCCACCGTGACGCCGACGCGGTCGACGGTCGTCGCGCCGACCGGGACGAGGGTCGGGTCTTCCGGGTTCGTCGGCAGCTGCGTCCCAGTCGCATCCCGGTACACCACGTTGCCGTAGATGGGGGTCACGATGCCCGCGCCGTCGGTCGTCGTGACCTCTGCGACGAGTCGGCCGCCACCCTCGCAACTGGCGATGCTCCACGACGCTTGCACCTGGTACGGAGCGCTGCCCTGGGCCGGCTTCACCAGACCGGGCTGAGACCGTGTGTCCCACACATCGTGCTGGAAGTACACGAGGATGTTGGGGTCGCGACCGAAGACGGTGGATCCGGGACCCCAGTTGTCGTACACGACCGTGTTGTTGCGCGGCGGCGGGGTGCCCGCCTCGATCCTGCGATCGAAGAACCAGCGCGCGGTGTTGTCCTTGACTTCTGCATCGGGGTTGACGCGGAACGTGTAGCCCTCCGGGGCGGCGTCGTTCTGCGCGACGTTCAGACTCTGCTTGACGCCGACCGCTCCGTAGGACTCGCCCCGGAAGAACGTCTCGACGCAGAGTGTGTAGTCGTAGCTCTCGCCGTCGTTGCGTTTCGGGAACTCCTCGCGCGCGGAATCCGAAGACGGCTGGCACCGGGACCGCCCCTCCGAAATGTCGTACTTCAGCTCGACATCGGTGCCGTTGGGCTGGGCCGAGCCCTCGGCGACGACGGTCGACTGCTGGTCGCCCGTCGAACGCGACGTGAGGTTCAGAACGAGGTTCTGCGCGACGCCCACACCGTGCGCGGTGCCGACGAGCTCGCTCCCGTTCGATGCTCCGCCGAGTCCCGGCGGCAGGGTGAACCGCGAGATCGGGCGGATCGTGATGCTGGTGGCGGTGTTGGACCCGACGACGAACCGGCGCACCTGCACCTCGTCTTGGTTGCGTCCGACATCGACGCGGACGGTCTGTCCCACCGGGCTGGAGATTTCGAGCGCGCCGGTCTCCGACCCGTCGACGCCGCTGATCAACAGGTCGGCGACATTGCCCTCGCCACCGGTCTGCACCGGGGTGAAAGCCAGTTCGCGCGGCTGGGCGGGCGGACGGTAAGCCCACCCGGTCGTGCGCACCGCTCCCCGGGACTCGCCGACGGCGTTGACCGCGGTCACGACGTACTCCCGCTGCTCTCCGTTCGGGGCCGAGATGGGCGGGCACGATCCGTCGGGCGCGCACTGGCCCACGGTCTGTCCGCCCGTGCGCACCGTGAAGCCGGAGAGGCCCGGGTACGCGCGTCCCGACTCGCCCGGATCGACGCGCAGCGTCAGGGACCCGTCGGCAAAGGCGGTCTGCCGCACGCTCGCCGGGGTGCGGGGGTAGCCCAGCAGGTCGAGGGTGACGCGGGCATCGCGGGTGGACGCGGTCGTTCGTCCCTGTGCATCGCGGAGGGTCACGCCGGCGCTGCACGATGCACCCGGTGTGTCGTCGTTCCACGACGCTGCGACGCTGGTCGGCGACGCGACGGAGAAGCTCACGCCCGTGCAGCTGGCCGTCGGTCTGACCGCCACGACCTCGAGCGGCGTTCGCGGAAGGGGGTTCACCTCACCCGGGATCCCGATGACCTCGATGGTGCAGCTCGTTCCCGCGCCCTGGGAGCACTGCGACGACGTGGTGCCTCCCTGGGGCAGGGTCGAGGGCGCGGCGCCC
Organism: Microbacterium sp. Leaf151; assembly: GCF_001424225.1. Lineage (GTDB taxonomy): Bacteria > Actinomycetota > Actinomycetes > Actinomycetales > Microbacteriaceae > Microbacterium. Next base: position 867,503 of record NZ_LMOR01000004.1, read on the forward strand.
ACGCGCAGCACGAGACGCGCCGGCGCCACCGCCTCGTGGCTCGTGATCGACACGACGGCGGCGTTCTCGGTCCCGGGCAGGGCGCGGTCGTCGCCCGTCACGGTCACGACGGATCCGTCGAGCGACACCGAGAAGGCCGAGCCCGAGGACTCCAGCGCGTAGCGCACGCCCCCCGCGTCTTCGCGGCCGAGCTGCCAGGACGTCATGTTGCGCAGGTCGAAGGTGGCCGTCTCCCCCGGACCCACCGTGAGCGCGCCCGGCCGCAGTTCGGGCTGAGGGTTGCGGGCGACGACACCGATCGGCACCGACAACATCGTCCACTCCTCGCTGCCCGCCACCCGGACGGGGACGCGGCACGCGTCGGTCCATGGCGAGCCGCTGCCCGCGTCGTACGTGACGACGGAACCCGCGACCGTGCATCGCCCCTCGGCTCGAACGCCCGTGGAGGTGACGTCGGCGCCGACCTCGAGCGTCGCACGGCGAGGGAGGGCGACCAGAGAGGCCATATCGAACGAAACGGATGCGACCTCGTCGACGCGCTGTGCCGCGTTCGGTCGGAGCGAGAGGCTCAGATCGTCGTCGCCCGGCACCCGGAGGAAGGCGTACGTGGTGACATCGGCGTCACCCACGCGACCGGTGACAGCGAACGGAACGACCCGGCGCGTCGCCGGGAGTGCGCCGGAGATGCGCCGGCCTTCCAGCCGGACGTCGACCGGATCACCCCACAGTGCCACGTCGAGGTCGCTGACCTCGCCACCCGACCACGTGGCCCTGCCGGAGATCACGTCGACACCGGCGGCGAAGTCGTCGCGATTCTCCACCGTCAAGACCGTGTCGGTGACGACCGGGTAGTCGGGCACGTTCTCGCGCACGACCTTCACCACGATCAGGCCGCGGCCGGTGTTGCCGGAATCCGACGCGACGTCGTACAGGAAGGACAGGGTGCCCGGCTGCTCACCCGCGCGGAGGACGACGGCGGTGTCGGATACGGAGCCGATGAAGCCGTCGAGGCGCTCGTATTCCGGGTTGTCGCTGCCGTCGACGAGCCTCTCGGGGAGATCCGGGCGCACGCCGCTGAGGGTCAGACGGCCCTGCGTGGGATCGATGTCGTTCGCCAGAGGACTGACACGCACCGTGCGGTCGGCGCCCGCCTGCACCTGCACGTAGTCGGTGAAGGTGATGGGGCTCGGGTTCGCCTCGGCATCCAGCACGCCGATGCGGACGGTGCCCTCTCCTGTGGCGCCCGCCGAATCGGACACGCGGTAGCGCAGCGACACCTGGCCGCGGTCTCCCGGGAGCGAGGAGTACAGGATCGATGCCCCGTCGGGCGACACGGATGCCGTCCCCCGCTCGGGCTGCGTCACGATGCGGTCGAGCGTCACGGCGTCGCCGTCCGGGTCGACCGCGAAGGCGTCGAAGTCGACCGTGGTCGTCCCGCCGCTGAGCACACGCCCCTCGAGCGTGCCCGGGAGCGGCGCGCGGTTCGCCTCGTCGCCGAGGACGGTGATGCGCACCGTCGCTTCGTCCCACAGCGACGGCGTCCCGGTCGTCGAGACGCGGTACGAGACCTCGTAGGCGCCCGGCGTCGTCGGCGCCAGGTAACGGAGCAGACCGCCGGATGCGAAGGCGAGACCGTCGGCGGCAGGAGTGGCCCGGACGCTCGAGGGATCGAGCGTGGGACGCCCGCCGGCGGGCGAGATGTCGTTGTCGAGCACGGGGATGTCGATCTGCGCGCCGGCGCGGACGGTCACGGTGTCGTTGACGGCGATTGGCGCGATCTCGGGCGCCGGCGGCAGCAGGTAGACCGTCGCCTCCCCCGTCACCTGCGAACCCTCGTCGTCGGTGCCGTCGCTGACGGTGTAGCCCACCGTACCGAGGAGGCCGGCCGCGCCGTCGGCCGTGCTCCCCGAGACGCGGAGGTCGTTCTGGCCCACCGTGTCGACGGAGAGCGACGCGCCCTCCGCGGCGTCGGCGTCCACCTCGCTCAGCAGCAGCACCCGTCCCGTCGGATTGGACACGGCGCGGAAGACATCGAGGGTCGCATCTTCTTGCGGCCGGACGAAGGCCACCACCGGGGCGGTGGACAACTGCGCCGGGGCATCGGCGGGCAGCAGGGTGATGCGCGCCGTCCCGTTCGCGTCGCGGCCTCCTCCGTTGACGGTGAAGTCGACGCGATAGACACCAGGTTGCGCCGCGGTGAGCTCGAAGGCGGTGCTGCCGCCGATGACCGTGGCGGTCGCCGCCGCGCCGTCGACGACGCGAACGGAGGCCAGCGAGATGTCACCCGCGGTGCCGGTCACGTGGGGGCCGACGTCGACCGAGATCGAGGAATCGACGGTGTCGACCACGGCGAAGGACTGCACGGAGAGCGCCGGGTCGGGCGCCACGCGAACGAGGAGGGGCTTCGTGGTCGTCGCCCCTCGGGTGTCGGCGACGGTGACGTCGAGCTCGACGTTCTGCTCGCCGCCGGATCCGTCGTCGGCGTGCTGGTAGACGATGTCGCCGCCGGGCGTGGCGGCGACGGTGCCGATGCCGCCCGGGTTGTCGACGGAGAGCAGGAGGAGCGGGTCGCCGTCGGGGTCGACCCAGCCGGAGAGGACGGGGACGGTGACGGTGCCTCCGCGGGCGACCTCAGGGGTGGGCCAGGGCTGCAGGCAGGCCGTGACACCGCACCACACCGGCGCCGCGTTGCCGTCGGCGGGTGACACGGCGAGCGTGACCGTGGTGGGCGCGGACGTCAGCCCTTCTGCGGCGGTGCCGTCGGTCACCGCGTAGGTGAAGGTCGCGCTGCCCACGGCCGTCGGCGAGACCCGCACCGCGAGCCGCTGTCCGGAGTCGGTCAGAGAGAGGGACCCGAAGCCGGGATCCAGGCCCGTCACGCTCTCGCCCACGATGCTCAGCACGTCTTCGTTGGGGTCGTGGTCATTCAGCAGGACGGGAAGCGTGACGAGGCGCCCCGGACGCACCCCGAACGAATCCGGTTCGGCGATGGGCGGCTTCGGGTCGAGCACGACGCTGAGCTGCTCCTCGCTCTGCACCGCGGTCTGCTCGGTCCGGTCGTCCAGCGACCAGTTCTGGCTCGAGGGGACGAGCGAGCCGTCGGGCACCGTCCACACCCAGCCCGTGCGCGTCTCGTTCAGGATGACCGCGTGCGCGGTGGCGACGAAGACCGGTCGGCGCTGGTCGGGCATCGTCGCCCCGCCGTAATCGAGACCGGTCTCGCCCTGGTCGGATCGCCACAGCGTGCCGCGCGCTTCGCCCGGGAGCAGCCACGCGGCGTAGGCGATCCCCTGATGCCAGACCGGTCGTGCGGGTTGCCCCAGCACATTGCCCCCGCCGCCCATTTCGCGCCGGGGCGCGGAGCCGTCGGCGGGAATCGTCCACAATGATTGATCGTCGGCCACGTAGACGGCACGGGCGTCGGGGTCGGCATCACCCACCACGACCTGGTCGCCGGTCTCGATGTCGACGGGATCGCCACCCCGGACCCACACGCGCCCGGCTTCGGCGTCGACGAGCACCCAGGTATCGCCCGCCGCCGAGATGACGGGCGACGTGACGTCGGCGTCGAGGTCGTCGCGGCCCCGGACCTCATCGGACTCGATGTCGTAGCGCAGGACCGATGAGTCAGCCGATGAGTAGGCGAACAGCATCCCCCGGTCATCAAGGGTGACGGCATCGGCCGCGTAGGCGGTCTCGTCGTCGTCACCCTCGGCACCGAAGGGGTCGAGCTCGACGGCCGTTTGATCGGCGCGGCTCAGTCGTCCGGCGAAAAGCGCCCCGGCATCGGTGCGGTACACGACGTAGTCGCCGGCGGTGACGACGGAGGTGGTCCCCGGCGGTGTGTCGGGGGCGGCCTGCAGCTGTTCCTCCTGCAGATCGACGGGCAACGCCTCATCGATGCGCGTGAGCTTGCTGTAGCTGTCGGTGAAGAGGTACGCGCCGTCGCCGGACTGAGCCACCTGGCTGGGGTTGCCCGCCGTGCGGACGGTGTCGAGCTCGCCGACGGCGGTGTTCACGCGCGCGTAGCGCTGGCCGTCGCCCGTCTGCAGCGCCCAGACGGAGGTGTCGACCTCGGGCGTCTGCTGCGCGTCGAGCCCGGGCCAGACGACACTCGCCGTCACCACCAGCGCCGCCGACACCACGGCGGCGGTCAGGCCGGCGACGGTGCTGCGCTTCATCGGAGCACGCCCGTGGCGTGAAGGGCCGCCACGACGACGGCGCCCGCCGTCACGGCCGTGGCCGCCGCGAGCACCCAGGGCAGCGGGTGGAACGTCTTCGACGCGGGTGCGGCGATGTCGGTGTCTTCGTCGCGGGCGTAGCCGGCGACCCCCGACGAGGCGCGGTGTTTGCGCGCGCCCTCGCGCTCGATATGCGAGCGGGCCGGTCCTCGCAGTGTTCCGTCGGCGAAGTCGACCGCACGGGCGGCGGGCGCCCACTCTGCGGCGGGGACTTCGAGGGGCGTCGCGGGCAGGCCCATCTCGGCCTGCACCGTCTGCAACGCCTCGCCGAACTCGCGCGCGCTGGCGTGTCGATCGGAGGGGTTGCGCGACATCGACCGCGCGAGCACCCGTTGCAGGCCCGCCGGGACGTCGGCACGGGCGACGTCGGTGTACGACCCCCGTGCGATGCGTCGGCGCAGCTGCTCCCGCGAGTTCTGCCCCTTCTCGCGGCGTTCGAACGGGCTGTGTCCGGCCAGCAGCGAGTACACGGTCGCCCCGAGGCTCCACACCTCGCTCGCGACGGTTCCCGCGGTCTGCTCGGCGACGACCTCGGGCGCGCTCCACGGCACCGACATCGCCAGCATCTCGTCGGCGCCCTGCCGCACCAGCGACGAGGAGATGCCGAAGTCGGCGAGCACGGGGGCGCCGAAGGTGGTGACGAGGATGTTGCTCGGCTTGACGTCGCGATGGATGAGGCCCGCGTGATGCGCCGACTCGAGCGCCCCCGACATGCGCACGCCGATCGACAGCACCTCTGCCAGCGGCATCCGTTCCACCCGGAAACGCTGGGCGAGCGAGCCCGGGCAGTACTCCATGACGATGTAGGGCCGACCGTCGGCCGAGATCCCCGCCTGGTAGACGGTGACGATCGACGGGTGGGCCGACAGGTGAGCGAGCACGTCGGCCTCGGCGTTGAACATGCGCAGCAGATCGGCATCTCGCACGTCGCTGGGCAGGACCTTCACGGCCACGTCACGGCGGGGCATGTCCTGCCCGTAGAGGAAGACGTCGGCGAAGCCACCGGAGCCGAGGGGACGGATGTACGCGAGCCCGGGCAGGATGGGCGGCGACGAGGGGAGCCGCTGCGGCATCGAGCTCCCTCCGGACGATGCGTCCGCGACACCACTGGCGAACGACCCGACGATGCTAACAAAACAGCATGATCGCGCCCGCCGTCTGTACACAGGCGGTTCACGATGCGGGGGGCTCGGACTCCCGGGGATCGAACGGCGCGTCCAGCGAACGCGTGAGGTCGTCGAGGAGCGCCGCGATCTGCGGCTCCACGTACTCCGCGACGGCCGACTGGATGCGCAGGCGGTGATGGAGCAGGATCGAGCACACCTCGCGACCGATCATGTTCGCGTAATCGTCGGCCAGCCCGACCTCCTGGCGGAGCGCCGCCTTGGCGGCATCCGAGAGCGGGGGAAGAGCCGGGAGCTCGGCATCCTCTTCGGCGGCCAGGCCGGTCAGGGTGAACAGGAACGGCGAGCCGGGCTCGGGATCGGGGTCGAGCGGCATGCCTTCGAACTCGGGCTCGAGACCCTCGGAGGGGCGGTAGGAGCGGCGCCGGTTGCGCTCGGACTGCTGGTCGAGCTCGGCCTGGAGCATGGGGAGGTTGCGGGCGGTGTAATCGGCGACGGCGTGATCGACGATGCCCTTCACGCGGGTGGAGAGCCCGTGCTGGACGCCGTGAGGCACATCCGAGCCCAACCCGGCGGCCGAGAGCACGGGCGAGCCGAAGCAACGGCGGCACGGAGCGACGCGCCCGCGGTGGTTCGCCGGCTCCCACCGGGGCAACCAACGCAGCCAGGCATCCACCGCCTGACCGACCTGGCTCTCGAGCGACCGCTCCACGGTCCTACGCTAGCCCGACACGCCCGGGAACTCGCGGACGCCACGGTCCCCGCGCGTCAGGAGGGCGTGTGACACCCGGATGCCGTGCCTCAGGGCGCGTCGTCGTCGTCCTCCCACTTCCACCGCGGTCCGCTCGTGCGCGCACGTGCGAGGAGCACCCCGAACAGCGCCGCCAGAAGACCCACCGCCGCAACGACCGGACCGGCGAAGCCCACGGCGACGCTGCCCGCGGCCGCGACGCCGCGCGCGAGATCGGCGCCACTGACGAGGGCCCCGATCACGACACCGACGATCTCGCCCACGTACGCCGCGATCGCGCACGGAACGGCGGTGAGGAAGCTCGGCGGGACGGCCCGTAGACCCCAGAAAAGCGCGCCTGCGAAGGAGCCGAGGGCGGCCACCTGTCCGATCACGCCCGGCACCGCACCGAGCCCGCGCACCGGAATGACATCGGCGTCGAGGACGAGGCTCGCCACCCCCAGCGAGGCGATCGAGAGCGCGATGAAGACGACGGAGGCGAAAACGACCGCGACCGGCGGGGTCACCCCCGCCGGTCGCGGCTCATTCGTCATGGCATCCGTTTCAGCGCTGCGAAAGCTGCGGGCCGGCCTCGAGGGTGCGCTCGTACTCGCGCTGCGCCTCGGCGTTGAGCTCGGTCACGCGGCGACCGCGGGCGGCCACCCACGCCCCGAACCAGATGGTGAGCTCGCGGCCGAGCACGAAGGCCACGATCGCCAGCGGAGCGAGCACGTTGTCGAGCAGCAGGTCGGCCGACTCGCGCCCGGTGATCATCCAGAACGGCGCGGCGATGAGCACACCGAGCAGGTGCCCGACCCAGGCGACGACGCCGACGACCAGGCCCCACACCACCCAGTGACCCCAACGGCCCCGATTGATCAGGGCGCCCAGGAACCAGAAGCCGAAGAAGAACGCCACCGTCGGCACCCACAGGCCCCACGTGGTGAGCGACGACAGGGCAGCCGACCCGAGTTCGGCGATCTCCAGCCCGTCGGTCAGCAGTCGCAGGCCGAGAGTCGCGGCGAGGTACAGCACGGCGAAGGCGAGAGCCGCGAGCAGACCGATCGCCCCGGCGGCGCCGCGGTTGCCGCGCGGCCGGGGAGCCTCGGGGGCCTGTACGAAGATGGGCTGCGGTGTGCCGAACGCGCGGGTGGGCTCTTCTGACGCGGGCGTCGACGCGGAGGTACCCGCACCGGCCACGGCAGCACCGGCTCCTGCCGTGACGGCCGTCTCGGCGACCGGCGAGACCGTGGTCCGCGCGTCGTCGTCGTGGCGCGTGTACGGCGCGGCCTGGCGCTCCGGCTCAGCGGAGGCGGCGTAGGCGGCCCAGCGCGCGTCCTCGTCGTCGAGGTCGACCGACGACGACGCGGGGACAGCGGCCGGCGCCGTCTGCGGCTCGACGGGCGAGGCGTCGTGGACGACCGGCGCCGTGTGATCGCGGCGATCGGAGACTGCGGCGGCGGCGTCGTGCTCGTGCTGTTCCCGCTCGTGCCAGGCGGCCTCGGCCGTCTGCGGGTCGACGGCGTCGCGACGGGCGGCCTCGGCGTCGGCGAGTCCCTCGTGGGCCCGCCCGACGACGTCCTGCGCGTCGTCTTTCGGTTCGACGACGGGGTCGCCGTAGGAATCCGTCCGTCCAGCGACGCGGTCGCTGCCCGACGTGTTGTCGCTCATGGGGTCTCCTCACGCGGTGATTGCGGCGTCAGGCTATCCCGCGGGCGGCGGACCGTCGCGTAGGCGTGCCGACGGAATGCGTCTCGACCGTGTCGGAACCTCGGCTTAGGGTGTTCCCATGTCTCGTCGCCCGCTCCGCCCCGCCGTTCCCGCGGTGCTCGTCGGTGCTGCCGTGCTCGCGCTGACCGCGTGCGCCCCCGCCGCCGAGGAGGCGGCTCCCGTCCCCTCGCCGTCCGTCTCGTCCTCCCCCACCCCATCGAACATCCCGACGTTCTCGCGGGCACCCACCGAGGTCCGGCTCCCCGCCGACTGCAAGGCGATGCTCTCGGCCGACGTCCTCGCCCAGTTGGGCACCATCCCGCTGAACGACCCGTCGCTGGGTCCCTCCGGGGTGCAGCCCGACGGCTCGATCACGTGCATCTGGCGCGATCCCGCCGCTGACACGACGGGGCTCTCCACCACGATCTCCCGCATGAACCGGGGGCCCGCGCTCGACATGCTCAACGATCTGGTCGCCACGCAGGGGTTCAGTTGCTACACCCCCGACGGCGGTACCCGCTGCGAGAAGACGTGGATCAACGCCACCTACCCGGTCAACGACGGGCGCACGCTCTACTGGCGCGACGACGTGCTCATCGACACGCAGTACTCCAACCTCGCCCCCACGGGGTACACCGCGAGCATCATCGCCTCGATCTTCGGGTGACGTGGTGCGGCGTCACTCGCCGAAGAAGGCATGGGATGCCACGGTCGCGGCGTAGCCGACCGGCTCCCATCCGCTGAGGGTCGACGACACCCACCGGTCACCCCTCAGATCGTGCACCTCTTTCACGTCCCCGGAGGTGCGCTCGCAATGCGTCGCGTCAGTCTGGGTGGCGTCGGCCGCCGTCTCGCACGCGAACCCCTGCGCAGCCAGCGTCGCGGCCACGGTGGAGGCGCCCTCCACCGACACGGTCGACACCGTCGTCTCGAGGAAGCGACCGCCGACACCCCTCCAATGACACGTGACGATCGTCGTGGGCCCCGCCGCGGCGACCGCCTCGACGGTGGACAACGGTGGCGTGCGGCGCTGCGACAGCAGCGCCTCCGGCGACCACACCAGCGCTGACCACATCGGCTGCGCGTACAGATGGCGGCAGTCGGTGGCGGGAGCCACGGGCTCGGCCTCTCCCGCGGTGGGCGTTCCGGTGGCGGCGCGGAGGGTATCCCCGACGAACGCGACGGTACCCGGCACCCCGGGGGCCGCGAGCACACCCAGCCCCACGACCGCCGCCATGCAGAAAAGCCCGGCCGGCCATGCCAGCCACAGGCTGCGTCCACCGATGCGGGCCATGCGTTCCTCCTCTTCAACGGTAGGCGCACTCCCCCGCCGCACCCGCTTCCCGACACGCCGCAAGCACCGGCGGGCACCGATCGTCGGACATGACGAAGGCCCCCGGCGCGAGCCGGGGGCCTTCGAGGATCAGGATGCCGCGCCGGGGCGTGGCATCCGTCCGGCGATCAGTTGTACGTGCCGGGCGTGAAGTCGTCCGTCGAGAAGCTGTCGAAGTCGACGTAGCTCAGGTCGGCGTCGCTGTACGCGCCGTCCGAAGCGAAGATGCGGTTGGGGTACCGCTCGCTCTTCGCTTCCTCCGTCGCCTCGACCGTGACGTTGCGGTACTTCGCAAGTCCGGTTCCGGCGGGGATGAGCTTTCCGATGATGACGTTCTCCTTGAGGCCGACGAGCGGGTCGCTCTTGCCCTCCATGGCCGCCTGCGTCAGGACGCGGGTGGTCTCCTGGAACGACGCGGCGGACAGCCACGACTCCGTCGCGAGCGACGCCTTCGTGATACCCATCAGCTCGGGACGACCCGACGCGGGACGCTTGCCCTCGCCGACCGCCTCGCGGTTGATGGCCTGGTAGCGCTTGAAGTCCACCAGCTCACCGGGCAGCAGGTCGGTGTCGGCGTGGTCGACGACGGTGACCTTGCGGAGCATCTGTCGGACGATGACCTCGATGTGCTTGTCGTGGATCGGCACACCCTGCGAGCGGTACACGCCCTGGACGCCGTTGACGAGGTACTTCTGCACCTCGCGGGCACCCTGCACGCGCATGACCTCCTTGGGGTCGAGCGTTCCGACGAGGATCGGCTGACCGACGACGACGTGCTGTCCGTCCTCGACCAGGAGCGTCGCACGCTTCAGGACGGGGTAGACCACAGGCTCGTCGCCGTTGTCAGGCGTGAGGATGACCTTCTTGGCCTTGTCGGTCTCGTCGATCGTGATGCGGCCGTCGGCCTCGGCGATCGGCGACGCACCCTTGGGGGTACGGGCCTCGAACAGCTCCTGCACGCGGGGCAGACCCTGCGTGATGTCGTCTGCCGAGGCGGAACCACCGGTGTGGAAGGTACGCATCGTCAGCTGGGTACCGGGCTCACCGATCGACTGGGCCGCGATGATGCCGACGGCCTCGCCGATGTCGACGATCTTGCCGGTGGCCAGCGATCGGCCGTAGCACTTGGCGCAGACACCGACGGCCGAGTCGCAGGTCAGCACGGAGCGGACCTTGATCGACTCCACACCGCCCTCGACCAGCTTGTTGATGAGCACGTCGCCCACGTCGTCGCCGGCCTCGGCCAGCACGGTGCCCTGCGCGTCGACGACCGCCGTGGCGAGCGTACGAGCGAACACCGAGTTCTCGACGTTGGCGTCCTTGACCAGCGCACCGGCCGAGTCGGCCGCGGCGATCGGGAGCTCGAGGCCCTTCGACGTGCCGCAGTCCTCTTCGCGGATGATGACATCCTGCGAGACGTCGACCAGACGACGGGTGAGGTACCCCGAGTCGGCCGTACGGAGGGCCGTGTCGGCCAGACCCTTACGGGCACCGTGCGTCGCGATGAAGTACTCGGCGACCGACAGACCCTCGCGGTACGAGGAGATGATCGGACGCGGGATGATCTCACCCTTGGGGTTGTTCACCAGGCCTCGCATACCCGCGATGTTGCGGATCTGCAGCCAGTTACCACGGGCGCCCGACGAGACCATGCGGTTGATGGTGTTGTCGGCGGGGAAGTTGTCCCGCATCGCCTTCTGGACCTCGTCGGTGGCCTCGGTCCAGATCTTGATGAGCTCCTGACGACGCTCGGCGTCGGTGGTGAGGCCCTTCTCGTACTGGCCCTGGACCTTCGCGGCCTGCTTCTCATAGCCCGCGACGATCTCGGCCTTGTTCGGCGGCGTGAGGATGTCGCTCAGCGCCACCGTGACACCCGAACGGGTGGCCCAGTAGAAACCGGCGTCCTTGATGCGGTCGAGCGATGCCGCGACCTCGACCTTGGGGTACTCCTCGGCCAGCTTGTTGACGATCTGCGACAGCTTGCCCTTGTCGGCCTGTTCGCGCACGAACGGGTAGCCCTTGGGGAGGGTGTCGTTGAAGATCGCCTGACCGAGCGACGCGTCGACCAGACCGTGCTTCTCGTAGCCCTCGGGCGCCTGGCCCTCGAGGAACGTGAGGCCGGGGATGCGGATGCGCGCCTTGGCCTGCAGGTCGAGGGTGCCCTCGTCCTTGGCCAGGATCGCCTCGCCCACCGAACCGAACGCACGGCCTTCGCCCGCAGCCCCCTCCTTGAGGGTGGTCAGGTGGTGCAGACCGATGATCATGTCCTGCGAGGGCAGGGTCACCGGACGGCCGTCCGACGGCTTCAGGATGTTGTTCGAGGCGAGCATCAGCACGCGGGCCTCGGCCTGAGCCTCGACCGACAGCGGAAGGTGCACGGCCATCTGGTCACCGTCGAAGTCGGCGTTGAACGCCGCGCACACGAGCGGGTGCAGCTGGATCGCCTTGCCCTCGACGAGCTGGGGCTCGAACGCCTGGATGCCGAGACGGTGCAGGGTGGGTGCACGGTTCAGCAGCACGGGGCGCTCGCGGATGATCTCTTCCAGCACGTCCCAGACCTCGGGACGGTAGCGCTCGACGGCGCGCTTGGCGGCCTTGATGTTCTGCGAATGACCGAGATCGATCAGGCGCTTGATCACGAACGGCTTGAACAGCTCGAGGGCCATCTGCTTGGGCAGACCGCACTGGTGGAGCTTGAGCTGGGGTCCGACGATGATGACGGAACGGCCCGAGTAGTCCACGCGCTTTCCGAGCAGGTTCTGGCGGAAGCGACCCTGCTTTCCCTTGAGCATGTCGCTCAGGGACTTCAGGGCGCGGTTGCCGGTACCGGTGACGGGGCGACCACGGCGGCCGTTGTCGAACAGCGCGTCGACGGCCTCCTGCAGCATGCGCTTCTCGTTGTTGACGATGATCTCGGGGGCACCGAGGTCGATCAGGCGACGGAGGCGGTTGTTGCGGTTGATCACGCGACGGTAGAGGTCGTTCAGGTCGCTGGTGGCGAAACGGCCACCGTCGAGCTGCACCATCGGACGAAGCTCCGGCGGGATGACCGGGACGACGTCGAGCACCATCGAGGCCGGCGACATGCCGGTCTGCAAGAACGAGTTGACGACCTTCAGGCGCTTGATCGCGCGGATCTTGCGCTGACCCTTGCCCTCGGAGATCTGCAGGTGTAGGTTCTCGCTCTCGGCGGCCAGATCGAAGGCCTCGAGGCGACGCTTGATCGACTCGGCACCCATGTGCGCCTCGAAGTACTGACCGAAGCGGTCCTGCAGCTCGTGGAAGACGTCATCCTCGGGCTTCAGGGCGCCCACCTCGAGCGTGCGGAAGTCCTCCCACACGCGCTCGAGCTTGGCGATCTGCTCGTCGGCGTTCTTACGAGCCGACGTCATGTCCTTCTCGGCGGCGTCCTTGACCTTTTTCTTCTGGTCGGCCTTGGCGCCCTCCGCCTCGAGGGCGGCGAGCTCCTCCTCGAGCTTGGCCAGGCGGGCGGCGATGCGGGCATCGCGGCGGTCGCCGAGCGTCTTCAGCTCGAGACGGATGTTGTTCTCCTGCGTGGCGAGGTCGCGGTGACGAGCATCCTCGTCGACCGAGATCACCATGTAGGCGGCGAAGTAGATGACCTTCTCGAGGTCCTTCGGCGCCATGTCGAGCAGGTAGCCCAGGCGCGAGGGAACGCCCTTGAAGTACCAGATGTGCGTGACGGGCGCGGCGAGTTCGATGTGGCCCATGCGCTCGCGACGCACCGAGCTCTTGGTGACCTCGACGCCGCAGCGCTCGCAGACGATGCCCTTGAAGCGCACGCGCTTGTACTTGCCGCAGGCGCACTCCCAGTCGCGGGAGGGCCCGAAGATCTGCTCGCCGAAGAGGCCGTCCTTCTCGGGCTTCAGCGTGCGGTAGTTGATCGTCTCGGGCTTCTTGACCTCACCGAAGGACCAACGACGGATGTCGTCGGCGGTGGCCAGACCGATACGGATCTGATCGAAAGTGGTTGATTCGAGCACTGGTTCTCCTGTGTCGGAATTCTCTGAAATCTGAGCGGGTCGCTGAGCTGTGAGCTCAGATCTCGTCGATCGACGAGGACTCGAAGCGGCTGGAGATGTTGATGCCGAGCTCTTCCGCGGCGCGGAAGGCGTCGTCATCCGTGTCGCGGAGGTTGACCGCGGTGCCGTCGGCCGAGAGGACCTCGACGTTCAGGCAGAGCGACTGCATCTCCTTCATGAGCACCTTGAACGACTCGGGGATGCCGGGCTCCTGGATGTTCTCGCCCTTGACGATGGCCTCGTACACCTTGACGCGGCCGAGGATGTCGTCGGACTTGATCGTGAGGAGCTCCTGCAGCGCGTACGCGGCACCGTATGCCTCGAGCGCCCACACCTCCATCTCACCGAAGCGCTGACCACCGAACTGCGCCTTACCACCGAGCGGCTGCTGGGTGATCATCGAGTACGGGCCCGTCGAACGCGCGTGGATCTTGTCGTCGACGAGGTGGTGCAGCTTCAAGATGTACATGTAGCCGACCGAGATGGGCGCCGGGAACGGCTCGCCGGAGCGGCCGTCGAACAGCAGCGTCTTGCCCGTGGAGTCGACCAGGCGGTCGCCGTCGCGGTTCTTGATCGTCGAGTCCAGCAGACCCGCGATCTCGGCCTCGAACGCACCGTCGAACACCGGGGTGGCGACCTTCGTGCCGGGGGCGGCTTCGCGAGCAGCCTCGGGCAGGTTCGCCGCCCACTCGGGCGTGCCCTCGACCTTCCAGCCCTGCTGGGCGATCCAGCCGAGGTGGAGCTCGAGGACCTGACCGAAGTTCATTCGACCCGGGATGCCGAGCGGGTTGAGGATGATGTCGACCGGCGTGCCGTCGGAGAGGAAGGGCATGTCCTCGATCGGGAGGATCTTGGCGATGACGCCCTTGTTCCCGTGGCGACCGGCGAGCTTGTCACCCTCGGTGATCTTGCGCTTCTGGGCGATGTAGACCACGACGCGGCGGTTGACGCCCGAGCCGAGCTCGTCGTCACCGTCTTCGGCGTTGAACTCCTTGACGGCGATGATCGTGCCCTGCTCGCCGTGGGGCACCTTCAGCGAGGTGTCACGGACTTCGCGGCTCTTCTCGTTGAAGATCGCGCGGAGCAGACGCTCCTCGGCCGACAGCTCGGTCTCACCCTTGGGCGTGACCTTGCCGACGAGGATGTCGCCGGGACGCACCTCGGCACCGATGCGGATGATGCCGCGGTCGTCGAGGTCCTTCAGCAGGTCGGGGCTGACGTTGGGGAGGTCACGGGTGATCTCCTCCTTGCCGAGCTTGGTGTCGCGCGCGTCGACCTCGTACTCCTCGATGTGGATCGACGACAGCGTGTCGTCTTTCACGAGGTCCTGGCTGAGGATGATCGCGTCCTCGAAGTTGTGGCCTTCCCAGGTCATGAACGCCACGAGGAGGTTCTTGCCGAGGGCGAGCTCGCCGTTCTCGGTGGCGGGACCGTCGGCGATGACCTCGCCGGCCTCGACGCGCTCACCGGCCGAGACGACGACCCGCTGGTTGTACGACGTGCCCTGGTTGGAGCGGTCGAACTTGCGCAGGAAGTAGTCCTGCGTGCCACCCTCGTCGAGCTGGACGGTCACGACATCGGCCGAGACCTCCATGACCACACCGGCCTTGTCGGCGGTGACCACGTCACCGGCGTCGATGGCCGCGAAGCCCTCCATACCGGTACCGACGACGGGCGACTCGCTACGCACGAGCGGCACGGCCTGACGCTGCATGTTCGCACCCATGAGGGCGCGGTTCGCGTCGTCGTGCTCGAGGAACGGGATGAGCGAGGTCGCCACCGACACCATCTGGCGCGGCGAGACGTCCATGTAGCCGATCTCGTCGACGGGGAACAGGTCGACCTCGCCACCCTGGCCGCGGCGGGCCAGAATGCGGTCGTCCACGAAGTGACCGTCGGCCTGGAGGGCCACACCGGCCTGAGCGACGATGTGGTCGCTCTCTTCGCTGGCGGTGAGGTAGTCGATCTGGTCGGTCACCCGGCCGTCGACGACACGGCGGTACGGCGTCTCGATGAAGCCGAACGCGTTGATGCGCGCGAACGAGGCGAGCGAGCCGATCAGGCCGATGTTCGGGCCTTCCGGGGTCTCGATGGGGCACATGCGGCCGTAGTGCGAGGGGTGGACGTCACGAACCTCGACGCCGGCACGCTCGCGCGACAGACCACCCGGGCCCAGCGCCGACAGGCGGCGCTTGTGGGTCAGACCCGCGAGGGGGTTGTTCTGGTCCATGAACTGCGACAGCTGGCTCGTTCCGAAGAACTCCTTGATCGCGGCGACGACGGGGCGCACGTTGATCAGGGTCTGCGGCGTGATCGCCTCGATGTCCTGCGTGGTCATGCGCTCGCGGACGACGCGCTCCATGCGCGACAGACCGGTGCGGACCTGGTTCTGGATGAGCTCGCCTACGGCGCGGATACGACGGTTGCCGAAGTTGTCGATGTCGTCGGTGTCGAGACGGATCTCGGCGTTGCTGCCCCCGCGGACACCGTCGAACGTGACGTCGCCGCGGTGCAGGCGCACGAGGTACTTGATCGTGGCGACGATGTCGTCGGTGGTGAGGACCGAGTCGCTCAGCGGCTTGTCGAGGCCGAGCTTCTGGTTGATCTTGTAGCGACCGACCTTGGCCAGGTCGTAGCGCTTGGAGTTGAAGTAGAAGTTGTCGAGCAGCGCGCGGGCGGCCTCGGCGGCGACCTGCTCGCCCGGACGGAGCTTGCGGTAGATGTCGCGGAGCGCGTCTTCCTTCGTCAGGATCGTGTCTTTCGACAGCGTCTCTTCGATGGAGTCGAAGCCTGCGAACTCGGCGAGGATGTCCTCGCTGGTGAGGCCGAGGGCCTTGAGGAACACGGTGACCGACTGCTTGCGCTTGCGGTCGATGCGAACGCCGACCTGGTCGCGCTTGTCGATCTCGAACTCGAGCCACGCACCGCGCGAGGGGATGACGCGCGCCGACACGATGTCTTTGTCGGAGGTCTTGTCGGGCGTCTTGTCGAAGTAGACACCGGGCGAGCGCACGAGCTGCGACACCACGACACGCTCGGTGCCGTTGATGATGAACGTGCCCTTGTCGGTCTGGAGCGGGAAGTCGCCCATGAAGACCGTCTGCGTCTTGATCTCACCGGTCTGGTGGTTCATGAACTCGGCCTCGACGTACAGAGGGGCGGCGTAGGTCTTGCCGCGCTCCTTGCACTCTTCGATCGAGTACTTCTCGGGCTCGAGGTAGGGGTTCGTGAACGAGAGCTGCATCGTCTCGCTGAGGTCTTCGATCGGGGAGATCTCTTCGAAGATCTCTTCCAGACCGCTGATCTCGGGGACGTCGGTGCGACCCTGTTCCTGGGCCTCGGCGACGCGCGCCTTCCAGGCTTCGTTACCGACAAGCCAGTCGAACGACTCGGTCTGCAGCGCGAGCAGATCGGGAACGGTCAGCTTGTCGGAGATCTTCGCGAACGAGAGGCGGGATGCTCCGCGTCCGCTCTTGGGGGTGGTGGTGGTGGATGCGTTGCTCGCAGCAGCCAAGGGAATAACCTCCAGAAGCCCGGGCGAGGGGCTCGTGATTCCTTGTCGTCAGGTGGAGTGCGTTCCTGCCCCGAAAACCGGCACGTCGCACGCCGCAGTGAAGCGGGGACGGGCAGGCTCAGCCGACCACCATATGAGGGCAGGGGGAATCGAGGAGCGCAAAGTCCAAGCATACGCGGGAGGACTCGCCGTGTCCAGTCCAATTCTTGACGCGTCTGCGGACCTGCGGTATAACCGCGTGCGCCCGCCCGGCATTCCTGCGTCGAGGGCGGATCACGCGCTCCGGAACCGCACGCGATCACCGGGCCGCGCCTGGGCGAGCGCGTCGAGGGCGGCATCCGTCACCACGGCGATCACGGGATATCCGCCGGTCACAGGACCGTCTGCCAGCAACACCACGGGACGCCCGTGCGGCGGTACCTGGATCGCCCCGGGACGCATCCCCTCGCTCGGCAGCTCGTCGAGCCGGGTGCGCTCGAGAGCGGGACCGTCGAAGCGGATGCCGACGCGGTCGGCGTGCGACGACACCGTCCAGGTCGCGCCCCGCAACGCCGGCTGGGCACCGGGGGCGAACCAGTCCGCGCGTGGACCCACGGTGACGCGCACCTCGAGGAGCGACGGCGGAACCGACCAGGGAAAGGTGTCGACCACGGGGATCGCGGATGCCGGGACCCCGACGCGGAGGGCGTCGCCGGCGGCCACGGGGTCGGGTCCGAGACCCGCCAGCACGTCGCGGGAGCGCGAACCCAGCGCCGCGGGTGCGACGACCCCGCCGCGCGCGGCCAGGTAGATGCGGAGTCCCGCGCGGGCGGGGCCGATGCGCAGCTCAGCACCGGGCGGTACGAGCACGGGCTTATAGGCATCCACCGACCGGCCGTCGATGTCGACGTCGACGAGGGCGCCGGTCACGCAGACCCAGGTGGCGGTCTCGGCGCGGGCGACGAGGCCCCCCATCGCGATCTCGAGGCCGGCGGCACCCTCGTCATTGCCGACCAGACGGTTCGCGATGCGCAACGCCGCCCGGTCGAGCGCCCCCGACCTCGCGACCCCGAGCGCGGCCCGGCCGGGGCGGCCGAGGTCCTGCACGGTCGTGAAGGCGCCGGGGGTCATGACGCGCAGTGCGGGGGCGCCGTCGGCGGCGTGGGCGGCGGCGGTCCTGGTGGGGGTTGAGGTGGGGGCGGCGGCGGTGGTCCTGGCGGGGACGGAGGTGGTGGGGGCGGAGGGGTTTCCGGCACGGGAGGACGCGTCCGTGGCATCCGGTCCTCCCTTCCCGGAATGTCCTCCGCTCGCCGCCGAAGCAGCCGCGGCGGCGATGCGAGCGCGCTCGGGTACGAAGCGCACGCGGGCGCGCGGGAGCAGCAGCACGGGGGCGGCGGCATCCGGATCGAACAGCATCTCGTCGGTCGTGCCGATCAGCCGCCAACCTCCGGGCGTCTCGCGGGGATAGGCGCCACTGAAGCCGCCCGCGAGTCCCACGGCCCCCGCCGGCACGCGCGTGCGCGGCTCGGCGAGGCGCGGCACGTCGTAGGGCCACCCCGCGCTGACGAGATACGCGAACCCCGGCGCGAAGCCCGTGAAGGCGACCGTCCACTCCACGCCCGCGTGTCGTGACACGAGCTCGGCGACCGGGATGCCGAGGAGATCGGCGGTCGAGGCGAGGTCGGCGCCGTCGTAGCGCACCGGCACCTCGACGAGGGGGCCGGAGGCGTCGGCATCCGGAGCCCGTCGGGCGGCGTCGAGGATCCACGCGCGCACGACCTCGCGCGACACCCGGGCCGGATCGAAGGCGACGAGCACCGTACGCGCTGCGGGAACGAGGTCGTCGACGCCGTCGAGCGGGTTCTCGGCGAGCGCGGCGTGCAGCGACAGCACGGCGGAGAGATCGGCGACCTCGGCGAGCACGGCCCGCTCCCCCATCGGGAGCAGTCGCACGCGGGCTTCGTCGACGTCGCGCGGCCTCGTCACCACGGCGCGCGCACCTCGACGCCCGCGGCGTCCAGCGCCGCGCGGACGGCATGGGCCATCGCGACCGCCGACGGGGTGTCTCCGTGAAGGCACAGCGATGCCGCGTCCACCGCGATGCGCGTGCCGTCGACGGTATCGACCTCGCGATAACGCACGAAGCGCAGCGCACGGGCGGCGACCGCGGCGGGATCGTCGACGAGGGCGCCGGGTTCGCCGCGCGGTACGAGCGCGCCTTTCGCCGTATATCCGCGATCGAGGAACGCCTCGTGCACGAACGGCAGTCCCGCGGATGCCGCCGCCTCCGCGATCGCGCCGGGGAGGCCGAGGACGGGGAGGGCGCGTCCGAGGCGGGACGAGAGGTCGGCGACGGCGGCGACCACGGCGCGGGCGTGCCCTTCGTCGTCGATCACGGCGTGGTAGAGCGCACCGTGGGGTTTGACGTACCGGATGTCGGCCCCGGCGGCGGCGAGCGCGTCCAACTGCGCGGCGACGCTCGCGCGGAGGTCCACCGGAGCAGGATCGCGCCGGATGCGTCCGAAGTGCTCGCGGTCGTCGTACGAGGGATGGGCTCCCACGGCGACACCGAAACGTGCGGCGCGGTCGACCGCTTCCCGCATGGATGCCGCATCGCCGGCGTGGCCGCCGCAGGCGACGTTGGCGCTGGAGACGACGGCGAACATGGCCTCGTCGTCGGCGGTCGGCATCCCGTCGACGGTCTCGCCGAGGTCGGCGTTGAGGTCCACGCGCATGATCCCCACGGTAGCGCCGCACGGGCGTGCGCTCCGGGTGCCGTGTCGGGGGCGGCCGGGTAGCGATGCGGGGCGGGTTCTCGCTGCGGGGCGGGATTCTTCCGCCCCGAACGGCGGAACGCGCCCCACACCCCGATGCACCGGGCGGCCGAGTGCGTTACAGGGGTGTGACGATCGGACGGGAGGGCTGGGCAGGAGCGCCGGGGCGGGCGAGGATGGAGGGATGACCTCCGATGTCGCCGGTCCCCCCGCTCCGGCATCCCCCCATCCCCTTCTCTCGGTCCGCGACCTCGCGGTCGACTTCGCCACCATGGACGGTCCCGTACGGGCCGTCGATGGGGTGAATCTCGACATCCACGCGGGCGAGACCATCGCCATCGTCGGCGAGTCCGGCTCCGGCAAGTCGACGACCGCCATGGCGATCATCGGCCTGCTGGCATCCGGTGGACGCGTCGCGCGCGGGCAGATCCTGCTCGACGGCGAAGACCTGACCACCTTCGGCGAGGCCCGGATGCGACAGGTGCGCGGACGCCAGATCGGCCTGGTTCCCCAGGACCCGATGTCGAACCTGAACCCCGTCGCCAAGATCGGCACGCAGGTCGCCGAGACGCTGCTCGCGCACGGCCTCGCCGATCGCTCGAGCGTGAAGGACAAGGTCGTCGAGGCACTCGAGGCCGCAGGACTCCCGGATGCCGAGAAGCGGGCGAGGCAGTACCCCCACGAGTTCTCCGGCGGTATGCGTCAGCGCGCGCTCATCGCCATCGGACTGGCGTGTCGGCCGCGCCTGCTCATCGCCGACGAGCCGACCAGCGCCCTCGACGTCACCGTGCAGCAGACGATCCTCGACCAGATCGACAAGCAGACGGACGAGTTGGGCGCCGCCGTGCTGCTCATCACGCATGATCTCGGCCTCGCTGCCGAGCGCGCCTCGAGGGTCGTCGTGATGCACCGCGGGCGCGTGGTCGAGCAGGGCCCGGCGAAGCAGATCCTCGAAAACCCGCAGCACAGCTATACGAAGTCGCTCGTCGCGGCGGCGCCGTCGGTGGCGGCGGTGCGTCTGCGCCCGGAGGACTTCCGCAGCGAGCGGCCCGAGACGGCGGTCCGCGACGACATCGTCCAGATCGAGGGCCTGACCAAGGTCTACCCGGTGCGCGGACGCGGCGACGATTTCCGCGCCGTCGACGATGTGTCGCTGTCGATCCCGCGGGGCCGGACGGTGGCGATCGTGGGCGAGTCCGGCTCGGGCAAGACGACGACGGCGCGCATGCTGCTGAAGGTCGTCGAGCCCACCAGCGGCACGATCCGCTTCGACGGCCAGGACGTCTCCTCACTGACGGGCGAGGCACTGCGGCAGTTCCGGCAGAAGGTGCAGCCGATCTTCCAGGACCCCTACTCGAGCCTGAACCCGATGTTCACCGTCGAGCGCATCGTCGAGGAACCGCTCACCGTCTACAAGCGGGGCTCAAAAGCAGATCGCGCGAAGCGCGTGCGCCAGCTGATGGATGACGTGGCTCTACCGGCATCCATGCTGCGCCGTTACCCGTCGGAGCTGTCGGGCGGCCAGCGCCAACGCGTTGCGATCGCCCGGGCCCTCGCGCTGTCACCCGAGCTCATCGTGTGCGACGAGCCGGTATCGGCCCTCGACGTGCTGGTGCAGGCGCAGATCCTGGACCTGCTGGGCGACCTGCAGCGCGAGTACGGCCTGAGCTACCTCTTCATCTCGCACGACCTCGCGGTCGTGCGCCTGATCAGCGATTACGTCTGCGTGATGAAGGACGGACGTCTCGTCGAGGCGGCATCCAGCGAAGAGGTCTTCACCAACCCCCGCGACCCGTACACGCGGCGCCTGCTGTCGTCGATCCCGGGCAACGAGTTGGGGCTGACGGGCTGAGTCGCGGTCTTGTTGCGCGCCGCGCGCGTCGCCGCTCCCCCTCGTCCCAGTTCTGACACCGCATGTCCCAGAAACGGCCGCCTGAACAGCCACCAAGCCGCCACAAGTGGGACGAGGGCGCCCTAGCCAGCCATGCCGCCATCCTCGTCCCACTTCTGACGCCACGTGTCCCAGAAACGGCCGCCTGAACAGCCACCAGGCAGCCATAAGTGGGACACGGATGCCACGGCCGCCACCGCCGCGCCCCTGACCCGCGACAGCGGAACAGGGGCGCGACAGCGGAACAGGGGCGCGACAGCGGAACAGGGGCGCGACGGCGGAACGGGGCCGCCGAAGGGAGTGGGCTACCGCGCGCGGGTGCGGGGGTCCATCGACTCGCGGAGGGACTCGCCCAGCAGCGTGAAGCCCAGCGCGGTCACCGCGATGCAGATGCCCGGCAGGAACGCCAGCCACGGCGCGATCGCCAGTTCGGCCTGCGCGTAGGTGAGCATGCGCCCCCACTCGGCGGTCTGCGGCAAGCCGCCGCCCAGTCCCAGGAACGACAGTGCCGCCGCGTCGATGACGGCGGTGGCGAGCGTCAGGGTGCCCTGCACGATGACGGGTCCGACGCTGTTGGGAAGAACGTGCGTCATGGTGATCGAGCGCCGGCTGAGGCCCAGCGTCTGGGCGGACAGCACGTAGTCGGCGCCGCGCTGCTGCAGCATCGAGGCGCGCAGCAGGCGAGCGAACACGGGCACCTGCGACGCTCCGATGGCGATCATGATGGCGAGCTGACTCTGTCCGAGGACGGCCGCGATCGAGACGGCGAGCAGCAGGTTCGGCACGGACAGCAGGATGTCGACGAAGCGCATGACGACCGCGTCGACCCACCCGCCGAACATGCCCGCGAGCAGGCCCAGGGCCATCCCGCCGAGGAGGCCGAGAGCGGTCGAGATCACGCCGATCTGCAGCGACGCCTGCGCGCCCCAGATGAGCTTGGACAGCACGTCGCCGCCGAAGCGGTCGAGACCGAGGGGGAACTCGGCCATCTCGCCCGGCCCCGGGATGTCGGTCGGCGTGATGAAGCGCTGTCCGGGCAGGGACTCGGCCGGGTACGGCGCGAGCAACGGCGCGAGGGCCGCCACGAGCAGGAACGCCAGCACGATGACCGCGCCGATCCAGGCGACGGGACTGTGCCGCAGTCGCTGGAACACGTCCTGCCAGAAGCCGCCCCCGCGGGTCTGCGCGGCGAGCAGCTGCGAATCGACCACCGCGTTGTCGTCGACGGGACCGCCGCTGGGAGCGGGAGGAAGGATGCCGGAGCTCACTGGACTCTCACTCTCGGGTCGATGACGCTGTACGACAGGTCGACGAGCAGGTTGATGAGCGCGTACGCGATCGCGATGAAGATGATGAAGCCTTGCAGCACGGGGAAGTCGCGCGTGAAGATCGCCCGCGCGAGGAACTGCCCGATGCCCGGGAAGGCGAACACCGTCTCGGTGAGCACCGCCCCCGAGATGAGGAGCCCGGCCTGAAGTCCCACCGTGGTGATGACGGGGAGCATGGCGTTGCGCAGGATGAACCGGTTGCGCAGCGTCCCGGTGCCGATGCCCTTCGCGCGCCCGGTGCGCACGTAGTCGGCGTTCTGCACCTCGAGGACCGAGGCGCGGGTGATGCGCACGATGATCGCGAGCGGGATCGTGCCCAGTGCGATCGCCGGCAGGATCAGGTGCAGGATGGCATCCCATGACGCGTCGAACTCGCCCGTGATGAGCCCGTCGAACACGTACAGGTTCGTGTAGTGCGTCGCGTCGATGCGCGGGTTCTGCCGACCGTCCGACGGCAGCCAACCCAGCTGTACGGCGAAGACGTACTTGAGGATGAACGCCAGGAAGAACACCGGGATCGTGATGCCGATGAGGCTCAGCACGACGGCGCCGTGGTCCCAGATCTTGCCGTGACGGCGAGCGGCCCAGTAGCCGAGCGGGATGCCGATGCCCACGGCCACGATGAGGGCGGCGATGGACAGCTCGAGGGTGGCCGGGAAGCGGCGGACGAATTCCTCCAGCACGGGCCGGCCGGTCTGGATCGATGAACCGAAGTCGCCGCTGACGAGTCGCCCGAGCCAGGTGAAGTACTGCACGTACAACGGCTCGTTGAAGCCGTAGAGCTCGTTGATGCGCTCCACGGCCTCGGGGGTCGCGCGCTCACCGAGGAGGGCGACTGCGGGGCCCCCGGGCAGCGCGCGCACCCAGGCGAAGAGCAGGATCGAGAGACCGAACAGGGTCGGGATGAGCAGGAGCAGGCGCCTGCCGATGGTGCGGAGCACGGGTTCTCACAGGGAGTCGGGAGCGGGGGGACGCGGGATGCCGGGGGTTCCGCCACCGCGCGAGCGGAGCGGAACCCCCGGCACCAGGATGCCGCGGACCCCGGCGCCTCCACGGCGGGGAGTCCGCGGCATCCGGATCACTCGGTGAGTTCGATCTGGTTGTAGACCTCGTCCTGCACGGGGCTGGCGGGGTACGACTTCACGCGCGAGGCGAAGGCGAGCGTCGGCACGGGGTTCGCGAGCGGAACACCGGGCAGGAACGTCGCGATCTGCTCGTTGACCGCCTGGTACGCCGAGTCCTGCTCGGTCTCGGTCGCCAGACCTCGAGCGGAGGTGAGCGCCGAGAACAGCTCGCCGTTGTCGAAGCCCCATTCGTTCGAGGTGCCGCCGAAGAACGTGCCCACGAAGTTGTCGGGGTCGTTGTAGTCGCCGGTCCAGCCCAGCAGGTGGATGCCGTGGTCGGCACCGCCCTGGATCAGGTCGAGGTACTCGCCCCACTCGTTGGACACCGGATTGACGACGATGCCGACGGCCTGCAGCTGCGACTGCAGGTTGGTGAAGATCTGCTCGGGGTTCGGCATGTACGGACGCGAGATGTTCACGGGGTAGTTGAACGTGATCGTCAGCGGGTTCGCCTCGGAGAAACCGGCTTCCGCGAGCAGTGCCCGGGCGGCATCCTGATCGAAGTCGTAGGTCGTCACGCCGGAGTTGAAGCCGATGACGCTGTCGGGCATGAACTGCGATGCCACGGTGGTGCCCTCGGGCAGCACCTGGGTGACCAGCTGCTCCTTGTCGATGGCCTGGGCGATGGCCTGACGCACGCGGATGTCGGCGAGCGCCGGGTTGGCCTGGTTCATACCGAGGTAGAGGATGTTGAACGGGTCGCGGTTGATGAGCGTGTACCCCGCGCCCTCGAGGGCACCGAGGTCGGCCGGGGCGACGAGGTCGTACCCGTCGATCGAGCCCGACTCCAGCGCCTGGCGGCGGGCGGTGGTGTCGCCGATCACGCGGAAGATGACCTGCTGCACCTGACCCTGCTCGCCCCAGTAGCCGTCGTACGCGGCGACCGTCGTCTGCGCGCCGGGTTCCGAGGACTCGAAGGCGAAGGGGCCGGTGCCCGTGGGGTGCGCCTGCGCGTACTCGCTGAGGGTGGGGGCCTCGGACGTGCCTCCCACGTCGTCGGCGCCGTACTCCTGCAGAGCGGTGGGGCTCTGGATGGCGAAGGCCGGCAGCGAGAGCGCGGGGATGAACCCCGCGAACGGCTCGGTGAGGGAGATCGTCACCTCGGTGGGGCTGACCGCCTCGCACCCGCCGTAGATGGAGGTGCCGGTGTCGGCGTACCCGCGCATGAGCTTGCCCCAGTAATACGACAAGCTCTCGGACTGGGCGATACCGGTGAAGTTGTTCTGCCGGTCGAAGTTGAAGCAGACGGCCTCGGCGTTGAACTCGCTGCCGTCGTGGAAGGTGACACCCTCTTTGAGCTGGAAGGTGTACGTCAGGCCGTCGTCGGACTGCTCCCAGCTCTCGGCGAGCAGCGGGGCGGGATCGGCCGTACCGGGCTGAACGCCCACGAGGCCCTCGAAGATCTGCCGCGAGACGCGGAACGACTCGCCGTCGCTGGCGAAGGCGGGGTCGAGGCTCGACGGGTCACCCGACGCGCCGAAGACGAAGGTCGAGTCGACGTCGCCGCCGACGTCGCCGCTGCCGCCGTCGTTGTCATCGCGCTGACTCGAGCAGCCCGAGAGAGCGAGGGCGCCGATGGCGACGGCGGCGCCGCCGACGAGCAGACGTCGTCGAAGAGTACTGAGCATTGTTCGATGCACCTTCCGGGGGGAAAAGGAGGAGGACGACGGCGCTGTCACATCGTCGTGCCGCGCTCCACTTGCTGTGTTCTGACGACCGTACAGGGCGGGTGGCGCGCTGCCCATTGCACCTTTGTATCGATCGTGTTTCGGCATCCCGGCATCCTGATCGCTCCTCGGGGTGCGGACGACGCAATCCGCCCGCCCTCCGACACGTGGGCTCAGCACCCTGCCCGCAAGGCGGACGAGGCGTCGGTCACCCCGTGGGCGTGGGCCGAGCGGGAGCCGGACTAGCGTTGACACATGGCCCGCATGCGCATCGAACCCGACGACGCCCCGACGGCGCGCCTGTCGGACGGCACGACCGCGCGCGTCACCCCCTCGGGGTTCGTGTCGGGCTTCGAGCTCGTCGTCGACGGCACTCCTCAATCACACGTCGATCTCGACGATCCCACTCACCTGCACTTCGAGTACGTGGCGCGCATGGGCGCCGTGATTGATCGACTCCGGATGCCGGGACAGCCCCTCACCGCGGTGCACCTCGGCGCCGGGGCGCTCACCCTCCCGCGCTACGTCGAGGCGACCCGCCCCGGCTCGCGCCAGCAGGTGATCGAGTTGGAGCCGACGCTCTGGGACCTCGTGCGCGAGAACCTCCCCCTCCCCCGCGGTGCCTCGGTGCGGGTGCGGATCGGCGACGCACGGGCGGGTCTCTCGCGCCTTCCCGCCGGGCTCACCGGCGCGGTCGACCTGCTCATCAGCGACGTCTACTCGGGCGCCCAGACGCCCGCGCACCTGACGACCGTGGAGTTCTACCGCGACGCCGCACGGCTGCTCGCACCCGACGGGGTGCTGCTGGTCAACGTCTCCGATGGGCCGGGCCTCGCCTTCGCCCGTCGGCAGGTCGCGACCATCCGCGAGGTGCTCCCGCAGGTCATCGTGCTCGCCGAGGTGCAGGTGCTCAAGGGACGTCGCTTCGGCAACCTCGTCGTCGCCGCCTCCGCGGCGCCGCTGCCCGTCGAGTGGCTCCCGCGGCTCATGGCGGCCGGACCCCACCCCGCCAAAGTCGCGCAGGGCGCCGAGATCACCGAGTTCACGCGCGGGGCACGCGCGGCGACGGATGCCGACGCGACGCCCTCGCCGAAGCCCTCGGCATCCATTTTCGAGCGATGACGCCCCCGTGTTCGCCGACCGACCGCGTGGCGGTGTCGCTCTGGGCGCGCACGCCACGCACACTGGAAGTCCTGCCCGACCGAGAGGAGCGACGGTGAGCTATATCCACGGGTACGACCCCGACACGTTGCGCGAGATCACCGACTCTCGCGAGTGCGCGGAGCGTCTCGAGGAGATCGGTTCGCAGCGGAGTCTGCACGCCCTGCTCGAACGGGTGTGGCTGCTGAAGGTGCTCGACCGCTTCGATGAGGCGTTGGACATCTCCGACCAGTCGGTGCGCATCGCCCGCATGGCCGGGACCCGTCGCGACCTGCTGCGCGCCCGCATCCTGCACGCCACGATCATGCAGTGCCGAGGGGCCTACGCCGCCGCCGAGCAGGAACTGACGATGTGCGCCGAAGAGGCCGACGGACAGGGCTGGGCGAGCATCGCCGCCTTCGCGCTCCAGCACCGCGGCAAGGTGCACTACGACGAGGGCGACTACGAGTCCGCGCGTCGCGACTTCAAGCAGGCGCTGTTCCTGCGGCAGAACGCCGGCGCCACCGACGCACAACTCGAGTCGACGCTGCTCGCCATCGACGCCGCCGAACGCCGGCGTGCGCGCGAGGTCGTCGCGAGCTGAATGTCGTAGGCCCCGTTTAGTCTTCCCCTCATGTCGGACTTGCAGCGCGTGCGCACCTGGGCCGAGGCGTTGATCGCCTTGCACCTCGATGCGTCGTGGTCCTTCGCGTTCGACAACGCCAAGCGTCGCGCCGGCCTGTGCGACTACGGACGCAAGCGCATCAGCGTCTCGCGCTACCTCGCCGCCCGCTACGACGACGACACCAACCACCAGACCCTCTTGCACGAGGTCGCGCACGCGATCGCGGGGGCGTCCGCCGGTCACGGAGCGACGTGGAAGCGCACGGCGCGCGACCTCGGCTACGTCGGGGGCACGACCCACGCCGGCGAGACGGCGAACGAGCTCGCCCCGTGGGTGGGCACCTGCCCCGCAGGCCACGTGGCCTACCGCCACCGTCGGGCCACGCGCCCGACGTCGTGCGCGAAATGCGCGCCGACCTTCGACCCGCGATTCGCGCTGTCGTGGGTGCGTCGCGATATCAGCCCGTCCGTGAGGCTCGCGGCCGCGACGCCACGGTGACAGGCCGTCGCCTCGCGGCCGCGACGCCACGGTCATGGGCCGTCGAGGCGGTCGGCATCGGCCCCGGATGCCGAGGCGCTCGGCCAGGCGGTCGGCATCGGCCCCGGATGCCGGCGCTCGGGCCGCGGCCGCACACGTGCTGATCACGGTCGCCGCACGGCGCGAAGCGCGGAGCGACGCCTCGCACCGTCGGGGATGCCGCAGCGCTCAGCCTGCGGACACCACACCGGCGCGCAGCACGGGGACCACCGTCGTCGCGTCGCGCGACGCAGCCGCGAGCACCGCGTCGCGTCGGCCGTCGGCGGCGAGCGCGCGACCGGTGCCGCTCGCGCTGAGCAGATGCCGAACGGCTCCGCCGAGTGCACGGAACCCCTCGCCGGCGACCGCCGCATCGGGGGAGGCGTGGTCGATGCCGAGATCGCCGAGTGCCGCGACGACAGCGCCCGCGCCCAGCAGATCGTCCACGGCGAAGCGCACACCCGCGGCGTCGCCGTCGTCGGCGTAGCCCGCCGCGACGATCGAGATGCTCGTGCGAAGGCGCCTCGTGCGCTGCACCTCCATCACGTGCGCGGCCACGGCGGCGGCGTTTCGGAGGCCCCCGACAATCACGTGGGCGCCGCCCGCCGCCGCGGCACGGACGAGGGATGCGGCAGCATCGTCGTCGATCTCGAGATCGAGCGTGCCACCTTCCTCGCATGCGTTCAGGGCGCGGGCCGACAGTCCGAGTGTCTGCACGACCACCACGACGTCCGCGGGAGCGAGACGGGCGAGTCCCGCCGCACCCCATTCCAGACGAACCTGGTAATCGGACTGTGCGTGGGCGGCGGTGTTCGGCATCCTTCGAGCCTAAGACCGCTTCACTCCCGGCCGGGATCACGTCAAGGTCTGCACGACGGAGGCGCGGATCGGGGAGGATCGGTGTCATGCGCATCCTGCTGAAGTTCGTCGTCGACTGCGATCCGGATGCCGCCTGGCGCGCTCTGCACTCGCCCCGCGCCGTGGCCGAGCTCTACGGTCCCCTCCTCGAGGTCGACGCCCTCGGGACCATGCCGACCTCGTTCACTTCGGGCGACGACGTGCCGGTGCAGATGAGCGTCGCGGGCATCGTGCCCGTCGGCCGTCAACTCATCTCGGTCGCCGACCGCGAGACGACCGATGCGAACGGGGGCGTCCGCGTGTTCCGCGACTGGGGCGTGCCGCTGACGGGACCCTTGTCGGTCCTCGACGTCTGGGACCACCAGATGGCCGTCTCCGCCGCGCCGGGAGATCCGACCCGCACGCTGTGGAGGGAGCGTCTGACCATCGGCGGTGCCGCCGCCCCCGCCCTCTGGCCGGCACTGTGGGCGACCTGGCAGTGGCGGGCGACGCGCATCCGCGCGCTCGCTCCGACCTGGGCGTACGACCTCGAAGACGAATCGGGTTCCGACGACGCGGCCTGACGCACACGACCGCGGAGGCGCGAGGCCGGACGACGGCCGAGGTTGCGGGTGCAGCGCCCGCGACGCCGAACGCGGCCGGCGGCCGGGCGCGCCCCGCGGCCGGACGACGGCCGGTGCGCGACCTGCGATGCCGCTCAGACGAGTCCGTGCCGGTACGCGAACACCACCAGCTGCACGCGGTCGCGTAGCGCGAGCTTCGTGAGGATGCGACTGATGTGCGTCTTCACGGTGGCTTCCGACAGGAACTCCCGCTCGGCGATCTCGGCGTTGCTCAGACCGGACGCCGCGTGCGCGAAGATCTCCCGCTCACGGTCCGTCAGCCCGCCGTAGGACGAGGGAACGGGTTCTGCCGAGCCCCCCTCGGCGATGTGCGCGAACAGCTCTCGCGTCGCGGACGCCGCGATCACCGCCGATCCCGCGTGCACCGTCCGTACCGCGGAGAGGAGGAACTCCGGCTCGGAGTCCTTCAGTAGGAAACCGCTCGCCCCGCCCTGGATCGCCCGCGCGGCGGCCTCGTCGAGGTCGAACGTGGTGAGCACGACCACGCGCGGTGCGTGAGGTTCCCGCAGAATCTCCGCGGTCGCGGCGAGGCCGTCCATGACCGGCATCCGCACGTCCATCAAGACGAGGTCGGGCCGGGTCGCCCGTACGACCTCGACACCCTCGCGCCCGTCGGAGGCCTCACCCACCACCTCGAGGTCGGGCTGCGAGTTGAGGACCATCTTGATGCCGGCGCGGAAGAGCGCCTGATCGTCGACGAGGACGATGCGGACGGAGGCGGTCATGACGACACGTCCTTTCGAGGGCGGGAGCGCAGCGGATCGATGTGTGGCCGAGGACCGCGAGAGACGCCCACGGCGTCTCGCGGTGTCTCCGCGGGGGTCGAGGGAGAGGCGGTCACGCCGTCGCCCCGATCGGCAGGGTCGCGCGGACGGCGAACTCGCCGTACTCCGGTCCGGCGGTGAGGTGGCCGCCCACGAGCTGAGCGCGCTCGCGCATGCCGATGAGACCGTGACCGGCGGGTGGGGTGCCGGTGGCCGCCGAGGTGGGACGGGCGTTGCGGACGGAGACGACGACGCGGTCCGGCCACCACCCGAGGTGCACGCGCACGCGCGGATCGACGCCGTGACGCAGGGCGTTGGTGAGGGCCTCCTGCAGGATGCGGTAGACGGCGAGCTGGACCGCGGCGGGTGGGAGGTCCGTGGGCTCAGGGTCGACATCGACCTGCAGATCGATGCCCGCCGCCCGCATCCGCTCGAAGAGGACCTCGGTGTCGGCGAGGGTCGGTTGCGGCCCGTCGCCCTGACTGTGGCGGAGCTGCGACAGCAGCAGCCGCACGTCGCCGAGGGCGGAGCGCGCGGTCGAGGAGATCGTCGTCAGGGCATCGACGGTCGCCCCGGGGTCGGACGCCGCCGCGTACCGCGCGCCGTCGGCCTGCGCGATGACGACGGCCAGCGAGTGCGCGACGACGTCGTGCATGTCGCGCGCGATCTGCACCCGTTGCTGTTCCGCGATCGTCTCGGCTTCGGCCGCGCGCTGCGCCCGGCTGTTCGCCGCCGCGCGCTGCGCCGTGCGGACGAGGGCGCCGGACACCCACGAGAGCAGGAGGGCGAAGCCTGCCGCGAACATGACCGCGATGACGGCGAACCACTGCTCCGCGCCGAGCGGCACCGACATCCCGCCGCGCAGGAGGTAGAGCGGGACGATCACGGCACCCGCGATCGCCGACGCGAAGCCGGCCCAGAACACGCGCCGAGACCCGTAGGCGCCGGTGGTGTACAGCGCCGCGAACACGGCGAGATCGCTCGGCGACGGAGAGCGCGAGAAGGCCATCTGCAGAACGGCGCCGACCCAGGCGAGCGAGAGGGCGACACCGGGACGCAGGCGGCGCACGGCCACGGCCGCCGTGAACGCGGCGGCTGTGAGGACCGCCCCGACGTTGTCGGCCACGACCGACGCGGCCACCCCCGCATCAACCCGCCACGGGGTCGAGGTGAGCTCGATGGCGAAGACGAGCAGGCCGAACACCGCGGCGAGGCCGAGGTCGGTGATCAGCTGGTATCGCTGAAGCGGGCGCGGGGAGAGCACCGTCGCCACGTTACGCGGGGGTGGATGCTCCGGCATCCGTCTCAGGATGTATCCCGCCCCGCCGCGGGTCAGGCCGGGAAGTCGGCCGGCTCGACCGGACGCGCCTCGAAGAACGTCTGCAGCACCACGGTGGTGCGCGTGTTCACCTGGGCGGCGGAGCGGATGTCGCGGATGAGGGACTCGAGCTCGCGCGGGGTGGGGACGCGCACGAACAGCATGTAGGCCGCCTCACCGGCGATGGAGTGGCAGGCCTCGATCGCCCCGAGGTGGGCGAGAAGGTCGGGGGCGTTGTCGGGCTGCGCCGGATCGAGCGGGGTGATCTCGACAAAGGCGGCCAGGGGCCGGCCAAGTGCCTCGGCATCGAGGATGGGGCGATACCCCTTCACGATGCCTCGGGCTTCGAGCCGGCGGAGGCGCGACTGCACGGCGGAGACCGACAGGCCCACGCGATCGGACAGGTGCGAGAGAGTGGCGCGGGCGTCGAGCGAGATCTCACGCACGATCGCGGCATCGACGGCGTCATCGAGACGCGGGGCGCGGGGCGCGGGAGCCTCGGTCATGGGGTCGACAGTAGCAGGAGCTGCGCAGGCGGCAGTGGTGCGAGCCGTAGGTTTTCCGTTAGTATTTACGTTTAGCAGGAATATTTACCGCTTCGGACGGAGGATGCTATGACCATGACCACGCCCACCCGTGCCGCCGACGATCTGCTCGCCGGTCACGGCGTCGACACGGTCGAGCACACCCCCGCCTGGGCTCAGCTGCGGACCGCTGCGACCGCCCTGCAGGCGCTGCAGGCGAAGGACGGGTCGATCGACGACACCGCCGCGGCCGAGCCCCTCATCGACGACGTCATCGCCTCCCTCGACGCCCTCGCCCCCCTCTTCCCGCACGACGCCGACTACCTCACCGCCTCGGTCGCCGACTTCCGCCGCTGGCGCGCCGAGGGCCTTGGCGCTCCCGACTTCCTCGACTCCCTCGTGGCGTTCCACCCGCAGGAGCACCGGGTCGACGGCATCCGTCACCTCGTCGTGTTCCCCATGTACACGCAGAACGGCTCGAGTGAGAGGCACGTCGAGGCGGTGCTCGTCGAGGCGATCTGGCCGGAGTTCATCGCGCGGCTCGAGACGGAATACACCAACAGACTGTTCGTCTCGCTACGCCTGATCGACTTCACCTCGGGCTACGACACCAATTCGGCCGTGCTCTTCCCCGAGACGGTCGCCATGCGAGAGGTCCCCTCGTTCACCTGGGGCGCCATCTTCCAAGACCGCGAGGCCGCCCGGTACCGCCGTGTCACGCGCGCGGCATCCGAGATCACCAAGCTCGAACTGCCGGACGCCGCCGCCCGCCTGCTCGATGACCAGGACCTCGCGGAACGCACCTTCGTCATGTGGGACCTCATCCACGACCGCACCCACATGCGGGGCGACCTGCCCTTCGACCCCTTCATGATCAAGCAGCGGATGCCGTTCTTCCTGTACTCGCTCGAGGAACTGCGCTGCGACCTCACCGCTTTCCGCGAGAGCGTCTCGCTGCAGGCTCGTCTCTCGGCCCGCGACGACCTGGATGCCGCCGAGCAGGCGATGCTCGAGCACGCCGAGCTCGTGCAGTACGCGGTGATCTTCGACCGCATCTTCCGTTTCGCCATCACCGGCTCGCGCGTGCGCAACTACGACGGTCTCGGCGGGCAGCTGCTCTTCGCGTGGCTGCACCAGCGTCGAGTGCTGCACTGGACCGACACCTCGCTGGCGTTCGATTGGGACGAGGTGCCGGCGGCGGTCGTCGCCCTGGCCGACGCGATCGACGAGCTGTACTGGCGCTCGATCGACCGACCCAAGACGGCTCACTGGCTCGCCGCGTACGACCTCGTCCGCTCGGTCGTGACGCCCCACCCGGCATCGGTGTGGGCCCGCGGTCTGACGGATGACGTGCTCGCGGGACTACCGAAGGGCTACACCGACGCGGTCCTCGACGACGAGTTCCCGCTGTCGATGTTCTTCGAGGCGCTCGAGAAGAAGATGCGGCCCGTGATCGCGTCGACCGAGGGCATCCGCGGTACCGACTGACACGCGGCGGCCCTCGATGAACCCTCCCTCGGAGGGGGCTCGACGTGGGCGGCGCCGGGGCTCACACTGGAGAAGGGGCCGACGATGACGGATGCGGAAGCGGCGGACGAAGGCGTGTACGGGCGCCGGGTGCTGCTCGCGGGCGGGACGAGCGCGGCGGGGCGGGCGTGCGCGTGCGCCCTCGCGGAGGCCGGAGCGCACGTGATTGTCGTCGGCAGCGACGATGATCGGCTGGCCGCGGTCTCGGCGGAGGTCCCCGGGATCGCCGTCGAGCGCTGCGATCTGACCGACGCGGACGCCGTCGAGGGTCTCCGTGACCGCGTCCACGCCGCCTACGGCCGAGTCGACGGCATCCTGCACCTCGTCGGCGGGTGGCGGGGCGGCGGCGGCCTCGCCGGCCAGAGCGACGACGACTTCGCATTCCTGCTGCGGTCGCTGATCGCGCTGCGACACGTCAGCCGCGCCTTCGACGACGACATCCGCACCTCCGATGCCGGACGCCTCGCGATCGTCTCGTCGAGCGCGGTCGCCCGGCCGCTCGCCGGCGGAGCCAACTACGCGGCGGTGAAGGCGGCATCCGAGGCCTGGGTGCGCGCCGTCGCGCAGGGGTATGCCAAGCACGCCCGCGACGCGGGGCACGATCCGGCGGCCGCGGCCGTCGTCTTCCGCGTGAAGAGTCTCGACGGACTCGAGGACGCGCTGGCCGCCTCGTTCGTCGCGCTCTGGGACGATGACGCGGCGGCGTGGAACGACGTCCTGATCGACATCGCCGCGCCCGTTTGAGCAGCGTCGAGCGCAGCGGCGCAGGCGGCGGGGTGGCGCGCGCGGGGCGGCGGGGTGGTGCGCGCGGCGTGGATGACGCGCAAGCGCGGTAGCGCGCGGCGGGGGTGGAGGTGGTGCCGCGCGCCGGGCGCGGTAGCGGCGGCGGGTGTTGATGTGGTGACGCGCGGCGGGCGTCGGTGGCGATGACCTGCCGACGCCGGGGCGGGGGCGGTATCGCGCGGTGCGTGCGAATGCGGGCGTGCGGGCGTCGCTCGCCGCCGGTGCGATCAGCGCCTACGCGCGCGGCTCGTCGGACGCGGGAGCGGGTGCCGACCCGCGCATCCCCCGGGAGGCGGCCTCGGGTATCTCGGCGGCCGGCGACGCGTCGTCCGCTCCGTCGTCGTGGCGGTCGGTCGCCGGTTCGGCGATGTCGGCATTGACCTCTGCCGTCCGATATTGCTGCGACAGGATCCGATACGACCGGGTGAGGAAGGCGAGCGAGGCGGCGACGACCATCACCAGGCCCGCGAACACGAAGACCAGCGCGATCCCGCGCGACTGGCCGTCACCGAGCAGCCAGCCCCACGTCGCGCGCCCCTCCGAGCCCTCCATGTAGGGGATGATCGCGAACTCGGCGATCGGGGCGATGAGGAACGACGTCACGGGAGCCGCGGCCGACTCGAAGGCAGCGGCGAATCCGAACACCCGCCCCTGCGTGGCGAAGGGCACGACCTTCTGGATCACCGTCTGCTCGGCGGCCTCCACCGGCGGAATGAGCGCCATGTAGACCCAGATACCGGCGGCGTAGAGCCACCACCAGTCGCGGAGCACGAAGACGGCTCCGAGCACGCCCATTCCCATCACGATCCAGAGCATCGTGCGGATGGGGTTCTTGCCGAGACCGAACTTCGCGACCAGGCCACCACCGATGATGAAGCCGGTCGCCGTGACACCCAGCACCACGCCCCACACCTGCACGCTGAAGAGCTCGAGGCCGTAGGGATCCATCAGGGCCATGTAGACGCCGCCGATGAGGTTGTTGAACGTCGAGAAGATGATGAGGGCGAAAAGCCCGGGTGCCGCGCGGACGGCGCGGACGGCACCGCGGATGTCCACCATCGGGCCGGGCTCGCCGCCGGCCGCCGGTCGCTCCTCGGGGATGCGGATGGTCAGCAGGTGCATCAGAGCCACGAGCGTCAGGCCGATGGCGATCGCGAGGGTCCACCCCATGCCGAGGAACCCGACAGACAATCCGCTGAACACGCTCGTGACGACGAAGGCGAGCCCCTGCACCGTGCCGACGAGACCGTTCGCATTGGCATGGCGATCCACCGGCACGAGGAGGGTGACGGTGGTGGACAGCGCGATGTTGCGCATGTTCTCGACGACGGCGCCGGCCAGGATGACACCGGAGAACAGCCAGAACCACGGCCCGCCCAGATCGAGCAGCGCCGCCTCGGGGAAGGCCAGCCACAGGGCCCCCGCCACGAGGAAGGCCGTCAGGGTGACGAGCCCGGAGAACACCATGACGCGATGCTTGCGGTGCCGGTCGACGATCGAGCCGAATACCATCGCGAAGACGGCGAGCAGCAGCATGTACGCGCCGCCGACGATGCCGGTCGCCAGCACCGAGCGCGTCTCGAGGTAGACCCAGAAGGTCAGGGCGAACCATAAGAAGCTCGTGGTGACGTTGGCCGCGGCCGTGTTGACGAGCAC
Source organism: Microbacterium sp. Leaf151 (assembly GCF_001424225.1). Lineage (GTDB taxonomy): Bacteria > Actinomycetota > Actinomycetes > Actinomycetales > Microbacteriaceae > Microbacterium. The sequence continues at coordinate 903,295 of NZ_LMOR01000004.1, forward strand.
CGCGAGAAAGGTGCGATTTCCCTCCGCCGGCGCGGCGGACGCCCCGGTGACGGGCGGGAGCTGTGCATCGGACATGGCAGTCACGCTAGACCCGACCTCCGACATCGGCCAGACCCCGCCCGCCGCTGCGCCCGGCTCGCGTCAGTCGAGCAGGCTGCGGATGTCATCGGCGGTGAGACGCGGACCGCCGGCGAACGTCTCGCCACCGCCGTCGACGCCCCCGTCGAGGACGCGCGAGAACAGGTCGGCCTTGGCCTCGCGCAGCGCGACGACCTTCTGCTCCACGGTGTCGGAGGAAACGAGTCGGTAGACGATCACCGGGCGCGTCTGGCCGATGCGGTGCGCCCGGTCGATCGCCTGGTCTTCGACCGCGGGGTTCCACCAAGGATCGAGAAGCACGACGTAGTCGGCCTCGACGAGGTTCAGGCCCACGCCGCCCGCCTTGAGCGAGACGAAGAAGGCGGGGTCGTCGCCCTCGCGGAACCGGTCGATCTCGGCCTGCCGGTGCGTGGTGGCGCCGTCGAGGTAGCCCGAAGGGACACCCGCATCGGTGCACCGCTGGCGGGCTGCGCGGAGGAAGCGCGTGAACTGGCTGAGCACGAGTACGCGGTGTCCCTCGGCCGCCGCTTCCACCAGCAACTCCTCGAGCGCGTCGAGCTTCGCCGACGGCGCCTCCCCCTCGTCGACGAGCGCAGGGTCGAGGGCGAGCTGACGCAGCATCGTGAGCGAGCGGAAGATCGCGAAGCGATTGCCCTCGGCATCGTCATCGAGCAGGCCGAGCAGGCGCTGACGCTCACGATGGAAGCGGCGGTCGTAGAGCTTGCGGTGCGCGGGATGCAGGGAGACCTCGACGATCGTCTCCTGCTTCGGCGGCAGCTCGGAGGCCACGAGGTCTTTCGTGCGCCGGAGCAGGAACGGGCGGATGCGCCGCCGCAGAAGGTCGAGCCTCGCCCCGTCGGAATGCTTCTCGATGGGGGTGCGGTAAAGGGTGGTGAACGACTCGCGGGTGCCGAGCAGGCCCGGAGCCACGAGTGAGACCAGCGCCCACAGTTCGAGCAGGTTGTTCTCCATGGGCGTGCCGGTGATGACGAGCGTGAACGGCACCGCCAGGGCACGGGCGGCTCGGTAGCCCCGCGAGGACGGGTTCTTGATCTGCTGGGCCTCGTCGAGCACGAGTCCCGACCACTCCACGTCGCCGTACTGCTCTTGCTCGAGCCGGAAGAGGGCGTAGCTGGTGACCACGACGTGCGCGCCGGCGGCGGCTTCGGCGACGCTGGTAGACCGGCGCGCGCGCGTGGCGGAGATCACCCTGACGTCGAGATCCGGGGCGAAGGCGGCGCACTCGCGCTCCCAGTTGCCGACGACGCTCGTCGGCGCGACGATCAGGAAGGGTGCCATGTCGGGATCTGCGTCGCGCGCGACCTCCATCATGGCGATGGTCTGCACGGTCTTGCCGAGTCCCATGTCGTCGGCGAGGATGCCGCCGAGCCCCTGAACGCGCAGAAAGTGCAGCCAGTCGAGACCGGTGCGTTGATAGTCGCGAAGGGTCGCCCGAAGCCCCACCGGCGGCGCGACGGGCGCGAGGGAGGCCTCATCGGTGAGGCCCCGTACGCGCAGCCACCATTCCGCCTCGTGCGCTGCGAGCAGGCCGAGTTCGGAGAGGTCGTCCCACAGACCCACGTTGTAGCGGTTGAGCTTCAGCTGGTTGCCGGGCCGATCGGCGAGGGTCCGGGCCTCGTCGATGACGGCGCGCAGCCGGTCGAACTCCGCCGTGTCGAGGCGCACGAACTCCCCGTCGCCGAGGAACAGCACCCGATCGCCGAGTGACAGAGCGGTGTAGAGGGCGGTGAAGTCGACCTCGATGTCGCCGACGCTCACCCGCGCGTTCAGATCGAACCAGTCGCTACCGTCGTCGGCGCCGGTGATCAACTGCACCACCGGGGCCTCGGGCGCCGCCCGATAGGCCAACTCCTCGCCGGTCAGCTCCACCCGGACGTCTGCGATCGCTCGAAGGCGGGGCAGCCCCTCGACCGCGAAGACCGCCGCGACAGCGGGGGTCAGAACGCGCGCCGGCGCCCTTCCCGTGTCGAACGGACCCGGGATATCGATGCGCAGGTCGTCGGCGACGCGAGCGACGGCGGCCCAGACCGCCCGCTCGTGTTCGTCGTGACGGCGACCGCGGGTGGGCGAGCGATCCCAGCTCGTGGCGAGCCTCGTCGACCCGTCGCGATGCTCCACGAGAACCTCGAGCACGGGGCGGGGCGCGACCGGCACCTCCACCGTGCCCTTGGGCGACACCACCGGCGCTTCGAGCTGCAGTCGCGGGAGGTACTCGCGCAGGAACGTGTCGGAACCGCCCTGGTCGATGGTGAGTGCACCGGGCCGCGCGAGCAGCCCGCGCACCGGCCCCGTCGCGGGCGTCGACAGGCGCACGAGGGTGATGCGCTCGCCCTCTCCGTCACGGTCGGCGACGAAGGCCACCGCGACCGCCGGGTCACCCACCACCCAAGAGGGGAGGCCGGCGGTCTCGTCGTCGACGCCCTGAACGAGCCCACGCACCTGGAGGGTCGAGCCTCGGCGGTCCAGGGCGACGGCGACCGTCGCCACCTCGTCGACGATGCGCACCGGGTGATGCGCGCCCGCCGCCGACACGAGGGGCACACCGGCAGCGACGACGGCCTCGAGTTGCAACCACAGCGAGTGCGGGGGGACGGCCGATAGCGGCATCCATTCGTCGGAGAGATACGCCCCGGAGCCCGATCGCCCCAGCCGCCCGAGGCTGTCGAGCGCGGCGCGCCCCCGTGGGTCGGCCGGCAGTGTCGCGAGCGCCGACCACCCGGCGCGGCCCTTGATCCACGTGCCGCGGGTGCCGCGGACCCCCGGGCGGGCGGTGAGGGTCAGGGCGGTGCTGCGACCGTGTCCTCCGCCGCGGCGGATCGCGAGGAACAGGCAGAGGTCGAACGCCGGTTCGTCGTCGACGACCGGTGCCGCCGAGAACAGCTCGTCGAGCGAACGCTGCCACTCGGGGCGGGGTGGACGACCGGCAGAGATCATGCGGTCGAAGAGCACGAGAGCGGCCGCGCAGGAATGCTCGCACTCGGGGCCGCGCCCGCACGAGCACCACCCTGAAAGCCGGGAGAAGTCGCCGGGAACCCGGAGCTCGAGGTTCTCGTAGCCCGCCGCACCGAAAGACTGCGCCGACACCACGAGAACTCCGCCGATGGATCGGGCGTCGCCCACCTCCACCGACCCGTAGACGAGGAGGCGGTCGGCGCGCATCATCGCCGACGACGAGAACATCTCGCCGGCGATGCTGAGCGCTTCGGGATCCAACCGCATCCCCCCATTGTCGTCGGGGTCACCGACACCCCGGTGCGCACGGGCGGCACGGTGCAGAGATGCCCCCTGGGGAGGAGCCGGGAAAAGTTACGCTGGAGGGGTGACATCCCTCCACGACACGTCCGTGCGCGGCTTCGCGTCCGACAACTATTCCGGAATCCACCCCGACGTCCTCGCCGCGATCGCCGCGGCGAACGAGGGCCACCAGGTCGCGTACGGCGAAGACGTCTACACCGCGCGCCTGCAGGAGCTCTTCACGGACCTGCTCGGCGACGGCGTCGAGGCCTACCCGGTCTTCAACGGGACGGGCGCCAACGTGGTCGGACTGCAGTCGATGCTCCCCCGCTGGGGCGCCGTGATCTCGGCATCCACCGCCCACATCAACGTCGACGAAGGCGGCGCGCCCGAGCGCGTGGGCGGCATCAAGCTGCTGACCGTCCCCACCGACGACGGCAAGCTCACCCCCGAGCTCGTCGACCGCGAAGCCTGGGGCTGGGGCGACGAGCACCGCGCACAGCCCCTGGTCGTGTCGATCACGCAGTCGACCGAGCTCGGCACCCTGTACACGGTCGACGAGATCCGCGAGCTCGCCGCGCACGCGCACGGCCACGGCATGCGCCTGCACATGGACGGCGCCCGCATCTCCAACGCGGCCGCCGCGCTCGGCGTTCCGCTGCGCGCCTTCACCCGCGACGCCGGCGTCGACGTGCTGAGCTTCGGGGGAACGAAGAACGGCGCGATGATCGGCGAGGCCATCGTCGTGCTCGATCCCGAGGCGTCCACGGGTCTGACCTATCTGCGCAAGCTCGACATGCAGCTCTCGAGCAAGATGCGCTTCGTCTCCGCGCAGTTGGTCGCTCTTCTCGAAAACGGCTTGTGGCTGCACAATGCGCGGCACTCCAATGCCATGGCGCAGCGTCTGCGGGCCGGCGTCGAAGCGGGACTCGCCGACGGTTCGATCCAGGGCGTGGAGTTCACCCAGCCGACGCAGGCCAACGGCGTCTTCGCGACCCTGCCGGCCGGTGTCGCCGACCGCCTCCGCGAGAGCTTCCGCTTCTACGATTGGGACGAGCTGCGCCGCGAGGTGCGGTGGATGTGCTCGTTCGACACCACCGAAGACGACATCGACGCCTTCATCGCGGCGATCGCTCGCGAGACCGCCGCCTGAGCGCACCCGGAGCTGGTGTAGTCGCGGCGACCCCGCACGAGGGCACGTCATCGTCCGTGCGACATCGACGTTGTACGAGGCGCCACCGCGTGAGCGCACCCGGGGAGCCGTGGCATCCGATTCAGGATGCCGCGGCCCCCTGCGTCACGAGCCCGCGAGCCAGTCGCGATACGCGTCGAAGGTGCTGTCGCGGCCCAGGAACGCCCGCACGAGGTCACGGGCATCGCGGGTGCCGCCGGGTTCGAGGATCTCCCGGCGGTATCGCGTCGCCGTCTCGACGTCGAAAAGGTCGTCGCCGAAGGCCGAGAGAAGATCGCGCGCGATCACGAGGCTCCACTGGTACGTGTAATAACACGCGCCGTAGCCGGTGAGGTGGCCGAATCCGGCGTACGAGTGCGAACCGTCGAGGGGTGTGACGGGACTCGCGGCCCGGTAGTACCCGTCGACCGCGGTCTGCAGATCCGCGGGTCGGTCGACGTGCAGGTGGTACGACGTCGTCGCGTGGCCGAGTTGGCGGGTCACCTCGAGGCCGCGACCGAAAGCGTCGGCCGTCCGCATGCGGTCGACCAGATCGGCCGGGATGGGCTGCCCCTCGTCGTTCACGGCGAAGGATGCCAGGGCCTCGGCATCCCATGCCCATTCTTCGAGCAACTGACTCGGCGCCTCGACGAAGTCCCATTCGGTGGCGACTCCCGTCCACCGTCCCCACTTCTGGTGCCCGCCGAGGATGTCGTGCACCAGGTGCCCGAACTCGTGGAAGAAGGTCACCACTTCGTCGTGCTCGAGCAGACCACGCGAGAAGTTGCAGAGCAGGACCGACTCGGGCAGCGTCCGCCCGCTGATGCCGGGGGCGAGACCGAAGCACGCGGCATGGTTGTACTTGCCCTCGCGGGGGTGCAGATCGAGGTGGATGCGGCCCAGTCGCTCCCCCGCCCGGACGACATCGTAGGTGCGCACATCGCCGTGCCACGAGGGGGCGTCGACGGGCACGTACTCGACATCGAGCAGGCGTCCTGTGGTCGCGAGGACGCCGTCGAGGACGCGGTCGAATCGGAAGTAGGAGCGCACGACCTGCGCGTCGACGTCGTACTCCTCGCGCTTGAGCGCCCCCAGCAGGTACCAGAAGTCGGCGATGGTGACCGCGTCGGCGTCGGGCGCGTCACGACGGAGGCGTTCGAGGACCCGCTCGTACTCCGCCGCGGCGGCGGGGGCCGCGGCCTCTGCCACGCGCTCGAGGAACGTCGCCACCGCGGCGCTCGAGCCGATCATGCGCGTCTCGGTCTCGTAGTCGGCCCAGTCGCCGTAGCCCAGCAGCGTCGCGCGCTCGGCCCGCCCCGCGAGCAGTTCGCGCAGGACGGGCTCGTTCTCGGGCCACGCGAGGTCGTTGTAGGCGCCGACGAGGGCGTGGCGCACCGCCCGATCGTGCGCGTACTCGCGCACGGGCATGAGATCGGTGTATCCGGTGGTGAGGGTGACCATGCCCTCCTCATCGACGGGGTGCTCGTCGATGAAGTCGGCTGGGAGTCCGCTCAGCGACGAGGCCGCCACACGGATCTGGCGGCGCCCCTCGCGGATGTTGCGCGAGAAGGCCAGCGACAGCTCCGTGTCGCGCTCGGTGAGCTCGCGCACTCGATCGCGATCGACGTCGGAGAGGTCGACGCCGCCGCGGCGGAAGTCGCGGCGCACGTGGTCCAGGAGACGCTGCTCGTCGGGCTCGAGGCCCGCGGTGTCGGCGTCGGCATCGGCGAAGACGCCCCACAGGTCGCGGTCGAGCAGACGGCGGGACTGCGCCGCGTCGACGGCCTGCGCCTGCTTCTCGGCGGCGTCGCGCACAGCGGCGTCGGGGTGCGACTCGCTGATCAGGTGCGAGGGGGCGGCCGCCTCAGCGAGCAGGATGTCGGCGTCGTTCCACAACGCGAGGCGCTCACGGAGCGTCAGGTCGGTCTCGGCGATGAGCCGCGCATCGATCGCGGCGACCCGGTCGAGTCGTTCACGCGGACGCTCGTCGGCGAAGGTACGCCACGCGTCGAGGTCGCTCGGCAGGGTCAGGGGTGCGAGGGGGAATACCGGCATCCTCCGACCCTAGGCAGGGCCACCGACACCGGCAATGGCCCCCGTTTCAGCGCAGGGCGCCCACCGAGGCGAGGGCGAGGCGGATGAGCGTCCCGCGACCGCCCTCCATCTCGTCGGAGAGGGCGTCGGAGGCCGCTTCCTGCGGCGACAGCCAGGTGACCTCGAGTGCGTCCTGGCGGGGCTCGCAGGTGCCGGTGACCGGCACCACGTAGACGAGCGAGACGGCGTGCTGACGATCGTCGTGGAACGCGGTCATCCCGGGGAGAGGGAAGTACTCGGCGACGGTGAGCGGCGTCGGAGACGGCGGCAGGAGCGGGAACGCCATGGGTCCGAGATCGTTCTCGAGGTGGCGGAAGAGCGCGTCGCGCACGGTCTCGCCATAGCGCACGCGGCCTGACACGAGGGTGCGGGTCATCTCGCCCAGCGGCGTCGCGCGCAGCAGGATGCCGACCTGCGTCACCGCCCCCATCCCGTCGGTGCGCACGGGCAGTGCCTCGACGTAGATCATCGGCAGGCGGCGCCGCGCCTCGGCCAACTCGACCTCGCTGAGCCAGCCCGGGTTGGCGTTGGGGTTCGCGGACGCGCCCGAGAAAGAGGCGCCGAGCGGTTCGCGCTCGTCGCCGTTGTCACCGGGTTCGGGGTCGGGGGTTCGCACGGGCATACCCCCTGTATATCAACCGTCGGTGCCGGATGCCGCGTGTCCCGCGCGCGAAGACCCGTTCAGCCAAGCCCGTCTCGGCGCCCGCGGGCTTCGCCGTCGCCGTGGACGGGAGGGGATTCGGGCAGCGGAGGGCGGAGTACCCGGCGAAACATCCTCCGTTCCCGGAATCTCCTCCCGTCCGCCCCGAGCGGCTCCACCCGCGCCGGGCGGCGATGTCGGAGGGTTTTGCCACAATGGCCGCATGAGCGCGCATCCCTCACTCGATCCCGCCGTCGTGCGCTGGTCGGTGCCCGTCGACGAGCGCGGCGACAGGCCCGTGCTGGTGCTCTTGCACGGCTACGGCTCCGACGAGCACGATCTCTTCGGCCTCGTGCCGTACCTGCCCGACACCTTCGTCATGGCGAGCGTGCGCGCTCCGCTGGCACCGCCCTGGCCCATGCCCGGGGCTTCGTGGTATCCGATCGAGGGACTCGACGGCCGTGATCCCGCGGCCGTTTCCGTCGCTGCGCGCGCGGTACTCGCCTGGATCCGCGATGCCGTGGGCGACGTGCCCGTGGGTCTGCTGGGCTTCTCGCAGGGCGGCGCGGTGGCGCTGCAGACCCTGCGCGCGGCACCCGACGCGGTGTCGTTCGCGGTCGTCCTCGCCGGGTACGCCGCGGGCGGCGAGCTGCCGGGCGACGCCGTCCTCGCCGAGCGACGCCCCCCGGTGTTCTGGGGGCGCGGCGCCGCCGACGACGTCATCCCGCAGGCGTTGGTCGCCCTCACAGCGCAGTGGCTGCCGGTGCACAGCCAACTGAGCGGGCGGGTGTACCCCGGGTTGACGCACTCGATCTCGCAAGACGAGCTCGACGACGTCCGGACGTTCCTCGATGCGCGGCTGGCCGAGAGCGACGAATCGACCGCGGGCTGAGGACGGCATCCAGCCGGGGGTGGGACGGAGCCGGGACGGACGAGCAGTCGTCGTCCAGCGGGCCATGGACGTGCCTCGGGGCGCCTCTCTGCACCGACGAGGCGGGGCCGGAGGGGTACCGAAACGTCCGCCGTTCGATTATCGTGGGCAGCCCTGTCCCCGAGAACGAGGTCTCCTCCGGTGAAGAACGTCGACGCTTCCGCGCCCCTGTCCGCGCGCTGACCCGTCGACCCGCCGTCTTCTCGGCCGCCCTCCGCTGACGCGGACGGGTCCGGTGTCCGCGCATCCTGCGTCCCCGGAGTTCGTCGTGTCATCCCTTTCCCCGTCTCTCGTCCTCGACCGTGTCCGCCTCGTGTGGCCCGACGGCACCGTCGCCCTCGACGATGTGTCCGGCGCCTTCGGCCCCGGTCGCACCGGTCTCGTCGGCCGTAACGGCACCGGAAAGTCCACGCTGCTGCGGGTCGCGGCGGGGTACCTCCGTCCCACTTCGGGCACGGTCACCGCGTCCGGCCAGGTCGCGATGCTGCCGCAGCGGCTCGCCGCTGACCCGTACCGCCCCGTCGTCTCGCTCCTGGGCGTCGAGAGGGCCCTCGGCGCCGTGCGCGCCATCGAATCGGGCGACGTCGACCCTCGTCACTTCGACGCGGTCGGCGACGATTGGGGCGTCGAAGCCCGCGCTCACGCGTTGCTCGCCGAGGCGGGCCTCCCTCCCGGGTTCCTCGACCGTACGGTCGGCGAGCTCTCGGGAGGCGAGGCCGTGCTCGTGGCGCTTCTCGGCATCCGAGAAGCCGGAGCGGCGGTCACCCTGCTCGACGAGCCGACGAACGACCTCGATCGAGACGCCCGCGCCCGCGTCACCGACCTTCTGCGTCGATGGTCCGGCGCCGTGGTCGTGGTGAGCCATGACGTGCAGCTTCTCGAGCAGATGGATGCCACGGCCGAGCTGTACGGCCACACCCTGAGCGTGGTCGGCGGCCCGTACAGCGCGTGGCGCGCCCACCGCGATGGGGAGCAGGATGCCGCGCTGCGCGTCGAGCGCGACGCGACGCAGGCGCTCCGACGCGAGCGCCGGGATCGCATCGAGGCGCAGGACAAGCTCGCCACCCGTTCGCGCACGGCCCGCACGGCGCAGGCCGAGAAGCGAGTGCCCGGCATCGCCGCGGGCCTCCGCGCGAGCGCGGCACAGGTGAGCGCCGGGCGCCTGCGCACCGAGATGCGCGGGAAGGAGGATGCCGCTCGGGCGGCGCTCGCCATCGCCGCGGCGCGGGTGCGCGACGACGACGTGGTTCGCATCGACCTCCCCGATCCGCAGAACTCCCCCGGCCGCCGCATCTTCTCGATCGGGGATGCGGACCGGGAGTGGATCGTGACCGGACGCGAGCGCGTGGCATTGGAGGGGCGCAACGGCAGCGGGAAGACGACGCTGCTCGAGCGGCTCGTGCACGGCGGTGGTGAGGACTCGGCATCCGTCCGCGCGATGGCGAGCGTGGAGCGCATCGGGTATCTGCCGCAGCGTCTGGACGGCCTCGACGACGGGGCATCCGTGCTCGACGACGTCGCTGCAGCGGCGCCGACCGTGCCGGTGGCGCAGCTGCGCGACAGGCTCGCGCGGTTCCTCGTGAGGGGTGACGCCGTCAGCCGACGCGTGGGCACCCTCTCGGGCGGGGAACGATTCCGCGTGGCGCTGGCGCGGGTGCTGTTGGCGGATCCGCCGCCGCAGCTGCTCGTCCTCGACGAACCGACGAACAACCTCGACCTCGACACCGTCGACCAGCTCGTCGCGGCGGTGCGGGCATACCGGGGAGCCGTTGTGGTGGTGAGCCACGACGACGCGTTCCTCGCGCGGCTCGACCTCGACCTCCGCCTCGAGCTCGCGGAGGGACGACTGCGGGAGAGCGGGCGGTGACCTCAGCAGCCCCCGTCGCCCCCTCCGCCCACCGGAGGACCCGCGCTCCGCCGCCGGGGGGAGCCGTTCCGCGACCGGCGAACGTCAACCCCGACCCGATGTCGGAGGTCCGAGAGAGGATGTCGGCATGGCCGACGTGTTGGAGAGATTCGGTCCTGCGACGCAGGACTGGTTCCGTGGCGCCTTCGCCGCTCCCACCAATGCGCAGAAGGGCGCGTGGGAGTCCGTGTCGTCAGGACGCAACGCTCTGGTCGTCGCGCCCACCGGCTCGGGCAAGACGCTCTCGGCGTTCCTCTTCGCGATCGACCGCATCTTCCGCGAGAAGTCGCCCGAGGTCGTCGACGCAGAGCCCGTCCGGCGTGCGAGGCGCTCGGCGCCGAAAGCACCGAAAGCAACTCCCACGAACACGCGCGTGCTCTACATCTCGCCGCTGAAGGCGCTCGGTGTCGACGTCGAACGCAACCTCCGCTCCCCCCTGGTCGGCATCGGTCAATCGGCTCGGCGCCTCGGCATCGAGGTACCTGGGGTGACGGTGGGCGTGCGCTCCGGCGACACGAGTTCGAGCGATCGGCGCAAGCTCGTCACCGCTCCGCCCGACATCCTCATCACGACGCCCGAGTCGCTCTACCTCATGCTGACCAGCCAGGCAGCCGAGACCCTCCGCGGCGTCCACACCGTCATCATCGACGAGGTGCACGCGGTCGCCGCGACCAAGCGGGGCGCCCACCTGGCGGTGAGCCTCGAGCGGCTCGACGCCCTGCTCGACAAGCCCGCGCAGCGCATCGGCCTCTCGGCGACCGTGCGACCCATCGACGAGGTGGCGCGCTTCCTGGGTGGCGCGCAGCCCGTCGACATCGTGGCCCCCAAAGCGACGAAGGCCTTCGACCTCTCGGTCGTCGTGCCGATCGAGGACATGCTGAACCCGCCCCCGCCGCCGGGCTCCCCCGCGCCCGACGAAGCGGCCGATGGCGAATGGTTCTCGGAACGTCCGGAAAGCACCGAGATGGCCGGCTCCGTCTGGCCGCACGTCGAAGAGGCGATCGTCGACCGGATCCTCCAGCGACGCTCCACGATCGTGTTCTCCAACTCGCGCCGTCTCGCCGAGCGTCTCACCGGGCGGTTGAACGAGATCTACGCCGAGCGGCAGGGCATCGACGTGCCCGAACCCACGGTCCCGGCTGCCACCATGGCGCAGGCGGGTTCCACCGCGGGCGTCCCCGCGATCCTGGCGAAGGCCCACCACGGATCGGTGTCGAAAGAGCAGCGCGCCCAGGTCGAAGACGAGCTCAAATCGGGGGTCCTGCGCTGCGTCGTGGCGACGAGCAGCCTCGAGCTCGGCATCGACATGGGCTCGGTCGACCTCGTCATCCAGGTCGAGGCGCCGCCGAGCGCCGCATCCGGGCTCCAGCGCGTCGGCCGCGCCGGCCACCAGGTCGGAGAGGTGAGCCGTGCGGCCCTCTTCCCCAAGCACCGCAGCGACGTGCTGCACACCGCCGTCGTCACCGAGCGCATGCTCGCGGGGCGTATCGAGGCCATCTCGGTGCCGCAGAACCCGCTCGACATCCTCGCGCAGCAGACGGTGGCCGCGTCGGCCCTGGGTTCCATCGACGTCGAGGAGTGGTTCGAGACGGTCAAGCGCAGTGCGCCCTTCCGTTCGCTCCCCCGCTCGGCGTACGAGGCCACCCTCGACCTGCTCGCCGGGCGGTATCCCTCCGACGAGTTCGCCGAGCTGCGTCCCCGCCTCATATGGGACCGCGACGCGGGAACGCTCACCGGGCGCCCGGGCGCACAGCGCGTCGCCGTCACCAGCGGCGGCACCATCCCCGACCGCGGTCTCTTCGGGGTGTTCGTGGCGGGAGAATCGCAGAACGCGCGGGTCGGCGAGCTCGACGAAGAGATGGTCTACGAGTCGCGCGTCAACGACGTCTTCACGCTCGGCACGACCAGCTGGCGCATCGTCGAGATCACCCACGATCGGGTCAACGTGCTGCCCGCCTTCGGCCAACCCGGCAAGCTGCCCTTCTGGCACGGCGACGGCATCGGGCGACCCGCCGAACTGGGCGAGGCCCTCGGTAAGTTCTCACGCGACGTCGCCGGCGCCGAACGGGCGAAGGCCGAGGAGCGCCTGCGCGAGTCCGGTCTCGACGATTACGCCATCACCAACCTGCTGTCATACCTCGCCGAACAGCGCGAGGCCACCGGCACGCTGCCGACCGACCGCAGTCTCACGGTCGAACGCAGCCGCGACGAGGTCGGCGACTGGCGCATCATCCTGCACTCGCCCTACGGCATGCAGGTGCACGCGCCGTGGGCGCTGGCGGTCAACGCACGCATCCGTGAGCGCCTCGGCGTCGAGGGCGCCGCCGTCGCGAGCGACGACGGCATCATCGCCCGGGTTCCGGATGCCGCGGCCGAGCCGCCCGGGGCCGATCTCTTCGTGTTCGAACCCGAGGAGCTCGAGCAGATCGTCACCGACGAGGTCGGGGGCTCGGCGCTGTTCGCCTCCCGGTTCCGCGAGTGCGCCGCGCGGGCGCTGCTGCTGCCGCGGCTGAACCCCAACCGTCGCTCACCCCTCTGGCAGCAGCGCCAACGATCGGCCCAGCTGCTCGAGGTCGCCAAGCGCCATCCTGCCTTCCCGATCATCCTTGAAACGCTGCGCGAGGTGCTGCAAGACGTCTACGACCTCCCCGCGCTGCTGCGCGTGACGCGCCAGATCGGCGAGCGCCGCATCCGCCTCGTCGAGATCACGACGTCGCAGCCCTCGCCGTACGCCCGCGACCTGCTCTTCGGCTACGTCGGTGCGTTCATGTACGAGGGCGACTCCCCCCTCGCCGAGCGCCGGGCCGCGGCCCTCTCGGTCGATCCGGCGCTGCTCAGCGAACTGCTCGGCAAGGTCGAGATGCGGGAGCTCCTCGACCCCGAGGTCATCGCCCAGTTCGAACGCGAGGCCCAGCGCCTCGACCCCGACCGCCGCGCCCGAGGCGTGGAGGGCATAGCCGACCTGCTGCGCATCCTCGGTCCGCTCGATGCCACCGAGGTCGCCGCGCGCCTCGACGCTGAATCCGACGCCCTCGACGAGGCGGAGCAGCACCTCGCCACCCTCGTCGACGACCGTCGCGCCATCCGCGTCACCTTTGGCGGCGTGCCGCGGGTCGCCGGGATCGAAGACGCCGGGCGTCTTCGCGACGCCCTCGGCGCGGCCCTGCCGGTCGGCATCCCGAACGCCTTCCTCGAACCCCTCGCCGACCCCCTCGGCGATCTCGTCGCGCGATTCGCCCGCACCCATGCTCCCTTCACGACCGACGCGGTGGCCGAGCGCCTGGGCGTCGGGATCGCCGTCGCCCGCCTCACCCTGCAACGACTCGAGTCGCAGGGGCGTCTGGCGAGCGGCTTCTTCCTGCCGGAGGCGTCGGGGGGCAGCCGCGGCGACGACACCGAGTGGTGCGACGTCGAGGTGCTCCGGCGCCTGCGCATGCGCTCGCTCGCGGCGATCCGCGGCAGCGTCGAGCCGGTGCCCCCTGCCGCCTACGCGCGCTTCCTCCCGGTCTGGCAGCATCTCGGCCGCCCGCTCGAGGGCATCGACGGGGTGCTCGCGGTGATCGAGCAGCTCGCGGGCGTACCCATCCCGGCGAGCGCGTGGGAATCGCTCATCCTGCCGTCGCGCGTCACCGACTACTCCCCCGCCCTCCTCGACGAATTGACCGCGACGGGCGAGGTCGTCTGGTCGGGTCACGGCACCCTGCCCGGCCGTGACGGGTGGATCGCGCTGCACCCGGCCGAAGCCGCGCCCTTCACGCTGCAAGATCCCTCCGACGCCGACGACCCCGCACCGGACTCAGTGGAAGCGCGGTTGCTCACCGCGTTGGCCGGAGGAGGTGCCTACTTCGCCTCGCAGCTGAAGCAGCTGGCGGGCGCCGACAACGAGCAGTCGGTCAACGACGCCCTGTGGGCGCTGACCTGGGCAGGGCGGGTCACGAACGACACGTTCGCGCCCGTGCGCACGCTTCTCAGCGGTGGCGGACAATCGCATCGCGTGGCCCGCCGCGCCCCCCGCGCCCGCATGTATCGGGGCGCGACGATGCCGCGCGCGACGTCGGCTCCCCGCCCGCCCACCCTGGGCGGCCGCTGGTCGCTCCTCCCCGAGCGCGAACCGGATGCCGCGGCCCGGGCGACGGCGACGGCGAGCCTTCTGCTCGACCGGTACGGCGTCGTCACCCGCGGCGCCGTGCAGTCCGAGGGCGTGCCGGGCGGCTTCGCGCAGGTGTACCGCATCCTCGCCGGGTTCGAAGAGGCGGGGCACTGTCGTCGCGGCTACGTCATCGAGAAGCTCGGTGCGGCGCAGTTCGCCGCCTCCGCCACCGTCGACCGACTCCGCGAGTTCGCCGCCGTGGCCGATCCCCCTCCCCTGCGAACGGTCACCCTCGCCGCGACCGATCCCGCGAACCCGTACGGTGCCGCCCTCGGGTGGCCCGCCATCGAGGGCGTCACCCACCGTCCGGGCCGCAAGGCCGGCGGGCTGGTGGTGCTGGTCGACGGCGAGCTGACGCTGTACCTGGAACGCGGGGGCCGCAGCGCCCTCGCCTTCACCGACGCCGACGCCCCCCTGCTCGCCGCCGCGCGCCACCTCGCCGAGACGGCGAAGAAGCGACGCCTCGAGACGCTCACCGTCGAGCAGGTCAACGGAGAGTTCGTCTACGGCACCGCGGTCGGCCGTGCGCTCCGCGAGGCCGGGTTCGTCGAATCGCCCAAGGGCCTGACGCTGCGCAAACTCACCGCCGGCGACACCCTGCGGGAGGCCGCGCGTGCGTGACGCGATGTTCCGGAACAGCGAGACGACGGCACCGGTCCCGGACGCTCCGCGGCAGGGAGGTGGACGCGCCGACGTCGCCGCCGCTCCGCGGCCGGCACACCGACGCGCCGACTTCCGGATCGCGCCGCGCCCGAAGGCCACGCATGCCTGAGGGCGACACCGTCTATCGGGCCGCGGCGAAGCTGACCGCGGCCCTGGCGGGCAAGGTCGTCACCCGCTTCGACATACGCGTCCCCGGCAGCGCCACCGCCGACCTGCGCGGCGAGACGGTGCACGAGGTCGCGGCGCGCGGCAAGCACCTGCTGCACCGGATCGGCGGCTACACGCTGCACTCGCACCTGAAGATGGAGGGGCGTTGGGACGTGTACCGCCCCGGCGAACGCTGGCGACGCCAAGCGTTCAAGGCCCGCGCGATCGTGGGCGTCGCGGGTTTCGACGCCGTCGGCTTCGACCTCGCCATGGTGGAGGTGCTGCGCACCGTCGATGAGCACACGGTGATCGGCCACCTCGGCCCCGATCTCCTCGCCGACGATTGGGATGAAGCCGAGGCCGTCCGCCGCGTGGCCGCCGACGAACGCGCCGCCCACGTGGCGCTCCTCGACCAGCGCAACGTCGCGGGCTTCGGCAACGTCTACGCGAACGAGCTGCTGTTCGTGCGCGGGATCGCGCCCACGACGCCCGCAACCGAGATCGATGTGCGGGCGACGATCGCCCTCGGCGAGCGCATGATCCGCGCCAACCTCCCGCGGCCTGAACGCACCTTCACCGGCGACACCCGCCCCGGGCGGCGCTTCTGGGTCTACGGCCGCGAAGGCGCACCGTGCCGTCGCTGCGGCACGCCGATCCGCGCGACGAGCCTGGGGGCGTCGGCGACGAGCGAGCGCAACGTCTACTGGTGCCCCACCTGCCAGCCCGGTTGAGCGGCGCGACGCGCACGTCATGGGCGCGCCGATGGGGGAGTGCGCCAAGCCGGAGCGACGGCATCCCTTCGACCGGCCCCGCCTCGGCCGGCCCGGCCGCGCCCGCCCGGCCCGACGTCCCCGCATCGACGCCCGGCCCGGCCGCTCCGCCGGCCCGACGCCCCCGCATCGACGCGGTCGACTCCTCCAGGCCCGCGTGTCAACCCGCCCGCGCCTTCACTCCCGACATGCGAGAACAAGGGGGACGACACCACAGCGGCAGGTCTCTCGACATCGAGAAAACCGATACCGGTAGGGGCGACGAAGAACCATTCGAGGGAATGAAGGGTACTTCCGACCAGTTGTCATACATGTCGGCAGACCCGATGACCGACCGGAGGGGATCGTGGGAAAGAACTACATCGACATCGAGAACGACCATGGCGAGACGCTGCGTTACCGCAAGCACGTCAACGGTCGCGGTCTCGTCGCGCACGGCGCGAAAGTCCACCCGTCGGCGCTGGTCGAGAACGGCGCCTACGTCGAACCCGGCGTGCAGATCGCCGCGGGTGTTCGGGTCGGCCGTGGCGCCTGGATCGAATCCGACGCCGTGATCGGACCGGAGGCCCACATCGAACCGCACGCGCACATCTGCGCCGGCGCCGTCATCGGTGCGGGCGCCCACATCGGCGTCCGGACCCAGGTCGGCCACAACGCGCGCATCGCGGTCGGTTCGCTCATCGGCGACGACGAGATCATCAACGACGGCGAAGCGGTCGCCACCGACCAGCGGGGGCTGCGCCTGGCAGCCTGACGCCACTGGACACGCGAAATCACGACCCGCACGACTCTTCGGAGCGTGCGGGTTTGTTCGTACCCGGGGCGGTCAGGCGACGATCGTCAGCACCAGTCCGATGAGCGGAAACGTCCCTTGGATGCTCGCGGGCCGCAAGTATTCACGCCCCGACGTGATCAGCACGAGGGCGGCGGCCACCATGGACCCGAGCGAGAAGATCAACAGCGTGCGCCCGGTGACGTCGCCCGTGCCCTGCACGATCCACAGCACGACGCCGACCGCGGCGCCGATCGCGAGGAACAGGTTGTAGAACCCCTGGTTGTAAGCCATGGGCTTGGTGGCGTCGGCAGTCTGCTGGTCGGCGATGCCGAACACCCGCCACGTCGCAGGCTTCGTCCACCGCACGCTCTCGAGCACGAAGATGTAGACGTGCAGCAGGGCCGCGAGCCCCGCGAAAACGAGCGCGAGAGTGCCGATCATGCCTCGACGCTACCCCCGCGGCTAGCCTGGAACCATGGCGAACGGCGGCGGGTCTCGAGGGCGCTCCGGGGGACCCCGTCGCACCGGGGGCGGAAGGCCCCCTTCCCCCTCCCCCGCTCGCGCGAAGACGCCGAAGCGCGACAGGCCGGAGCCGCCTCCCCGCGAGGAACCGCGCGACTTCGTGCTGGGCGCGGTCCCGGGCGCGACCCCCGGCAAGTGGATCGGCCTGTGGCGCGAGCGGATGCCGCACGTGACGCTCGTCCTCCGCGAAATCGACGTCGCCGACCAACGGACGGTGTTCGACGACGTCGACGCCGCCCTCGTGCGGCTTCCCATCGATGCACCCGACGATCTTCACCTCATCCCCCTCTACGACGAGCAGCCCGTGGTGGTGATGTCGGCCGACGCCGATCTCACCGCCGGCGACGAGATCGAGCTCGCCGACCTCGCCGGGGAGGTCGTGATCGTCCCCGCCGACGATGTGCTGGGCATCAATGTCCCGGATGCCGTCTCGCCCGCGTTCACGGCGCCGGCCGACACCGCAGAGGCGATCGCGACGGTGGCCGCCGGAGTGGGCGTGGTCATCGTGCCGATGTCTCTGGCGCGGGCCAATCGGCGCCGCGACGTCGAATACCGCGTGCTGCGCGACGGGCCGGTGTCCCGCGTCGCCCTCGCCTGGCTGCGCGATCGCACCACGCCCGACGTCGAGGCCTTCGTCGGCATCGTGCGCGGACGCACCGCCCGCTCGTCGCGCTGAGGCGCCCTTCCGACCGCGGCCTCCACGGACGGACGGCCCGCCGCGTCAGCGCTCGGGCCGCCCGCCGCCCCGCGCAGGGCGAGACCCCGTCGGCCGGCTCACGCATAAACGCGATTCGTGCGCATAAACGCTCTCCCAACGTGTTTCCGCGCACGGATCGCATTTATGCGTAAGCGTCCACACTGCCCGCTCACCGCCGCGCCAACGTTTCGCCGCGTTTCCACCCCCACCCCGCGCGGGGTCCTCGCCGCATAAAATCTCCTGGTGACCGCCTCCCTGCTCTACGTCTGCGCCCGTCCGCAGCGTGCTGCGGCCGTAGCCGAATGGGCCTCATTCCGCGATGGGCTGGGGGTTGGCGACGCCGACCTGGTGCACCACGACCTCGTTCGCGAGCCCTTGCCCGCCGACCTCGATCGCTTCGCCGCCGTCGTGGTGGGTGGAAGCCCCTTCAACGTCACCGACCCCGACAAGACCGACGAGCAGCGCCGCCTCGAACGCGACCTCGAGCGCCTCGCGGCGACAGCCATCGAGGGCCGGAGCAACGTCCTCTTCACCTGCTTCGGAATCGGCGTCGTCACTCGCCTGCTGGGCGGAACGGTGACGCTGCAGCACCCCGAAGACACCGGCCCCGCCGACATCGTGCTGACCGAGGCGGGGCGCGGCGACGAGCTGTTCGGCATCCTGAGTCCTCGTTTCGAGGCACTCACCGCGCACAAGGAGGGCGCCGACAGCGTGCCGCCCGGTGCGACCCTTCTCGCCGAGAACGACGCGTGCCCGGTGCAGGCCTACCGCGCCGGCGCGGGGCTGTGGGCCACGCAGTTCCATCCCGAGCCGACCACCGACGCGTTCGTCGCCCGCATGCGCGTGTATCGCGACGCGGGGTACTTCGACGCCGACGCGTTCGACGAGGTCTCGGCGCACGTGCGCACCGCGTCGGTCGAACAGCCGACCCGTCTGCTGCGCTCGTTCGCGGCTCGCGTCGTCGCCGCCTGATCCCGCGGCGAGCGCCGTCGCGCAGATTTCGCGCACGGCGCGCCGCCCCGACCCCTGCCCGCGGGGGGCGTGTCGCGCCCGAACCCGCGGGACGGCGCGCGCACCGAGCACGTCACCCTCGCGCGCAGCAGGATGTCAAGCCCACCGCGCACATTTACCTAGCTTTTCTAGTGTTCTCGGTATGAACGCTTCACGCACCTGGCGGGGTTCCGACCTCGCGCGCCAGATCGTCGTCCTGTCCGCGCTGTCGTTCATGCTCATCGCGGCCGTCATCGGAGCGGGGGCCTTCGGCAACTCCGCCGTCCAAGACCAGCAGGGTGGCGCCCTCGACACCGACGGCTCCTACCTCGCCCCCGCCGGTCCTGCGTTCTCGATCTGGTCGGTCATCTACCTCGGCCTCATCGCGTACAGCGTCTGGCAGGCGCTCCCCGGCCAGCGGACGAATCCGCGCCAGCGCGCACTCGGGTGGCTCATCGCGCTCACGATGACGCTCAACGGCCTCTGGCTCGTCGCCGCCCGCTTCGGCACCCTTTTCCTCACGGTCGTGGTGATCGTGCTGCTTCTCGCCGCCCTGGGCTGGACCTTCAAGGTCGCCGTGGCCACCCGCGAGCCGCGTGGCGGCGTGGTCGACTCCGTTCTCATCGACGGCGTCACCGGCCTTCACCTCGGGTGGGTCACGCTGGCCACCGTGGCGAACACCGCGGCTTACCTCACCACCGTCGTCCCGCCCAACTGGGAAGACGCGGCGAGTGCCATCGGCATCGCCGTGCTGATCGTGGTCGCCCTCATCGGACTCGCGATCGCGTGGCGCAGCTCGTGGCGCGTCACGCCCGCGCTCGCCCTCGCGTGGGGCCTCGGCTGGCTGGCCGTCGAACGCTTCGGCGGCGAACCCCAGAGCACGCCGATCGGCGTCACCGCGATCGTCGTGGCCGTCGTCGTGCTGGTACCGCCAGCGATCGTGAGCCTGTTGCGTCTCATCCGCCCCAGCGTCGACTGACAGCCCGACGACCCCGGCGCAGGAGCCGGAGTCCTTCGTCCTTCGGCGTCCGGGGCGTGAAGACTCCGGATGCCGTGGCAGCGGGCGTGCCGCCTGCGGGTGCGCACGCGCGGGGCATCGCGGGACTCTCCGCGATCTCCGCCTCATCGATCGATCGCGTCAGCTCGCCGTCGTCAGTTCCACCACCACGGCGCGCTGCGGATTCTGCACGGGCGGCCGGATGCCCGTCACGGCCAGCTGCCGCCCGGTCAGCACGGTGTCCTGGTGCGCCCACGCCAGCGGCGACTGCGCGGGCTCCTGCACCATCCCGCCCGGGGTGATCAGGCGCACCCGGTACTCGCGATCGGGGTCGAGGCCCGGGAGGCGCACGCGGCCGGCGGGCGAGGAGATGAGGGTCTGGGTCTGAGCGATGGTGAAGAAGGCGTGCTCGCGACCGGCCGCGACGACGCCGCGCACGTCGAGACCGGGGTCGATGACGTCGGCGTTGACGACGCGTCCCGTCGCCACCAGGGGCCGCACGCGGCGGGCGAGGGCGACCCACTCACCCACGAGGGCGCGGTCGCGCTCGTCGAGCGTGGTGAGATCCCACTCGATGCCGAAATGCCCGAACAGGGCCACGGCGCCGCTGAACGCGAGCGGGATCGTGCGACCGGTGGAGTGGACGTGCGGGGTGGTCAGGTGCATGCCCATCATCTCGGGCGGCACGACCAACGCGGTGTGACGCTGGTTCTCGAGCCGCTCGACGGGGTCGAGGCAGTCGCTCGTCCAGATGCGGTCGGTGCGGTCCAGGATGCCGAGGTCGACCCGCGCTCCGCCCGAGGCGCAGCTCTCGATCTCGAGCCCCGGGAAGGCGGTCTTGAGCTCATCGAGGAGCCGATACACCGCGAGCGTGTGGGCGTGCACGGCCGAGCCGCCGCCGGGCCCGGTCGCGGCATCCACGAGGTCGCGATTGTGGTCCCACTTCACGTACGCGATCGGGTACGTCCGCAGCACTTCGCTCATGCGCTCGAGGATGAACGCGTACGCGTCGGGGTGCGCGAGGTTCAGCACCTGCTGCTGGCGGGCCGGGGGCGGCAGCTCCTCGCGTCCGCGCAGGATCCACTCGGGGTGGGCGCGGGCGACATCGCTGTCGGGGTTGACCATCTCGGGCTCGAACCACAGCCCGAACTCCATGCCGAGACCCGTCACGTGGTCGACGAGCGGGCTCAGCCCTTCGGGCCACACGTCCTCGTCGACGTACCAGTCCCCCAGGCCCGCGGTGTCGTCGCGGCGGTGACGGAACCAGCCGTCGTCGAGCACGAACCGCTCGACGCCGATCTCCGCGGCCACGTCGGCGAGCGCGGTGAGCTTCGGCAGGCGGTGGTCGAAGTAGACCGCCTCCCATGTATTCAGCGTGATCGGGCGCGGGCGGGTGGGGTGCTGCGGACGTGCGCGCCAGGTGTCGTGGAAACGCGCGGCGAGGTCGTCGAGGCCGTCACCCCACGAGCCGTAGACCGTCGGCGACGACGTCTCCTCGCCCGGGGCGAGCACGATCTCGCCCCACGCGGCGAGCTCACCGCCCGCCAGCAGCGCCTCCCCCAGTGGCAACCGCTCGGCGAACACGCGCTGGTTGCCGCTCCAGGCGACGTGGATGCCGTACACCAGCCCCACCTCGAACCCGAAGCCGGGGCGACCCGCGGCCAGCAGCAGTGTCGCATCGGCGCCGGGGCGACCCCGCCGACTCTCGCGCAGGTGGGTGCCGAACGTGAACGCGTGACGCTGAGCGGAACGCTCGCGCAGGTGTCTGCCGGTCGTGTCGAGGATCTCGGTCGCCTCCCACGGCAGCGGGAAGGTGGGCTGCAGCGCCGCGATCACGACGTCGTCGGCGCCGTCGTTGACGACGGTGAGCGTCTGCGAGAACAGGCCCGACGCCGCGACCCGCAGGTCGACGCGCAGGCGCAGTGCACGTTCGCGATCGAAGAGGTGCAGCACGAGGGTGTGAGCGTCGGCATCGACGGATGCCAGGGTGAACACCGTCCCCTGCACGACACCGCCGCGTCCGCCCTCGAAGCCGGGAGCACCGGGCCACCCCGCCGCGGCGGTCGGGACGATCGTGAGTCGGGGGGTCTGGTCGATGCCCCCGGATACGCGCTGCGGACGCGCCGCGATCACCATCGACGACAGCACATCGGCCCCGAGCGCTCCGAGGTCGGGGCCCCAGTGGATGATCGCCGGGGCCGGGTGCGCGGTGAGGTCGACGACGACGCTCGTACCGCCGGCGCGGAGGTGCACCGCCGGGGCGGTCTCGGGGACGACAGCGGTGTGCGACATGGCGTGATTCCTATCACGGAACGAGGACGTGTTCACGGAGCGATTCCGGAGAAGGGGCGCAGGTCATCGGCGGGGCCGCTTCGCCCGGGCCGTGCTGATCCTCCGTCTGAGAACCCGAAGCCCCGCCGCGCCCGCACGGCAGACGGCCCCGCCCGAAAGGGGACGGGGCCGTCGAAGGTGTATCAGAGCGTCGGACCGACGATCGCGCTCGCCCCCGCGGGAACCGTCAGCGATGTGGCGTCGAGCACGACGCCCTCCGCCGTTGCCAGCAGCACCCGGGCGCCGGAGACGACGGATGCCGTCGCCTCGGCATCCGACAGGTTCACCACGACGAGGAGGTCGCGGCGGCGGAGCTCGTAGACGCGTCCGCCCCGGGCCTCACGCGCCTCGGCCGACAGTCCCTCGCGGGACGGGTCGGTGAGCTCGGGGCGCTCGCGGCGGAGCTTCGCGAGCTCGCGGTAGAGCCCCAGCAGCTGCGCGTGATCGCCCTCGCCCACCTCGTCCCAGTCGAGCTTCGAATTCTCGAACGTCGAGGGATCCTGCGGGTCGGGAACGGTCGATTCGTCCCAGCCCATCTTCTCGAACTCGGCGATTCGGCCCTCGGCCGTGGCCTTTCCGAGCTCGGGCTCGGGGTGCGAGGTGAAGAACTGCCAGGGGGTGGTCGCTCCCCACTCCTCGCCCATGAACAGCATCGGCGTGCCCGGCGCCGTGAGGGTCAAGACCGCGGCTGCGGCGAGACGGTCGTAGTCGAGCGACTGCGAGAGCCGGTCGCCGGCGGCGCGGTTGCCGATCTGGTCGTGGTCCTGCGCGAAGGTCACCAGGCGCCAGTTCGGCACGGCATCCGGAATGGGTTTGCCGTGCTTCTCCTCGCGGAACGTCGAATACGTCCCGTCGTGGAAGAAGCCGCCCTCGCTGACCTTGCGGAACGCCTCGATGTCGGCGAAGTCCTCGTAGTAGCCGATGGTCTCGCCGGTCAACGCCACGTGCGCGGTGTGGTGCCAGTCATCCGACCACTGCGCGGTGAGGCCGTACCCGCCGGCCTCGCGCGGGAGGATCAGCTTCGGGTCGTTCATGTCGCTCTCGGCGATGGTGGTGAGCGGCACTCCGCGGTGGGCCGACAGGGCATCGGTGCGCTCGGCGAGCTCCTGCAGCACGTGCACCGGACGGTGGTCGAGCAGCGCGTGCACGGCATCCAGACGCAGTCCATCGACGTGATAGTCGCTCATCCACATCAGGGCGTTCTCGACGATGTAGGCGCGCACCGCGTCCTCGTCGAGGTTGACCGAGTCGCCCCAGGTGTTGCGGCTGCCCTCGCGCAGGTACTCGCCGAACTCCGGCAGGTAGTTTCCCGAGGGGCCGAGGTGGTTGTACACGACGTCCTGGATGACGGCGAGGCCCGCCGCGTGCGCCGCGTCGACGAACCGCTGGTAGGCCTCGGGGCCACCGTAGGCCTCGTGCACGGTGTACCAGAGCACCCCGTCGTAGCCCCAGTTCCAGGTGCCGTTGAAGCCGTTGACCGGCAGCAGCTCGACGTGGGTCACGCCGAGGTCGACGAGGTGGTCGAGGCGGTCGACCGCGGCGTCCAGGGTCCCCTCGGGGGTGAACGTTCCCAGGTGCAGCTCGTAGATCAGCCCGCCGGCGAGCTGCTTGCCCGTCCACGCCGTGTCGTTCCAGGAGTACACCGAGGGGTCGAACCACGCCGACGCCTCGTGCACGCCACCGGGCTGACGCCGCGAGCGCGGGTCGGGGCGCAGATCGTCGCCGTCGCCGAGTACGAAGCCGTAGCGCTCCCCGTCGGCGAGGTCGACGGGGGCCGTCCACCATCCGTCGGTCGCGGATGCCATCTCGACGTCCTCGATGACCGTGTCACCGCTGTCGTCGAGTCGGCGCAGCCGCACCCGCTTCGCCTTGGGCGCCCAGACGTCGATGCTCATGTGGGTTCTTCCTTCACGCGTGAGGTTGTCGTCGCGCGGCGGGGCGGGCACCCCGCCGCGCGCAGGGTTACGAGACCAGCAGGGCCACGGGGTATGTCGACAGCAGGTCGGACATTGCGGTCGGACCGCCGGGGTACGTGCGGCCGGTGAGGACGTCGGTGACCGGCGTCTCGGGCAGCAGCAGCACGGTGTCGCGCCACCCGCCGCGCTCGGCCAGACCCCACGGCAGACGCGTCGACACAGCCGACACCCCGCCGCGGTCGAAGGCGACCACGTGATCGGATGCCACTCCCGCCGCCTCGAGGGCCCGGTAAACGTCGAGGGGGTGATCGCGGCGCACCCGCAGCGCCCGGGAGGTCACGAGCAGCTTGGCCGCGCCCGTGGCATCCACCACCGGCGGGGTCGCCCCCGGGGCGTCGATCTCGGCGAGCAGACGGCGCCGCTCGGCGAAGTCGACTGCTCGGCGGTTGTCGGGGTCGACGAGCGACTGCTCCCACAGCTCCGAGCCCTGGTAGACGTCGGGTACACCGGCGCCGAGGATCTGCAGAAGCTTCGCCGAGAGGCCGTTCGACCAGCCCGCGGCCGAGATCTCGTCGACGAACGCACGGACGCGCTCGGCGGCGGGGCCGGTCGCCGCGTCGACGACCGCGTGCATGCGCTCTTCGAACGCCTCGTCCTGCTCCCACCAGCCCGTGACCTCGCTCGCCTCGCGTGCGGCCTTCTCGGCGTACGCGTGCAGACGCTCGCGGTACACCTTCAGCCCCTCGGGAGTGGATGCCGAAGCGGGCCACGCCCCGATGATCGCCTGCCACAGCAGGGCGTCGAAGGGGCCGTGACCGGTCGAGGCGATGCTCTGGAACTGCTCCAGGCGCGCCGCCCACCGCTCGGGCATCTCGGCCAGCACCGCGATGCGAGCGCGCGTGTCCTCACCGCGCTTGGTGTCGTGCGTCGACAGGGTCGTCATCGCGAGCGGCCACGACGCATGCCGGGCGGCCTGCGCGGCGTGGAAGCCGGCGACATCGAGCGCGAACTGACCCGGGTCGCCGCCCACCTCGGTGAGCGAGCCGAGTCGGGTGTACCGGTAGAACGCCGTGTCTTCGACGCCCTTCGCCATCACGGGCCCCGTCGTCTGCTGGAAGCGCCAGGCGATCTCGAGGCCGGTGTCGGCAAGGGCCGGCACGAGCTTCTCGATCACGTCGCCCAACTCGGGTCGGCGCACCTCGGCCTCGCCCGCCGCGGCATCCAGGTGCGCGCGGCCGGCCGGCAGGTAGGAGCGGTAGACCGGGAAGCACGCGAGGATCTCGGCGAGCGCGTCCTGCAGCACCTCGGCCTCGAACTCCTCGCGGAGCGCCGCGGGAAGTCCCCGAACGATCCGGCGGATCTCCGACACCTGGATGGAGTCGGCGATCTTGCGCTTGGTGTCGTGGATGAGGTCGTGCCAGCCGGTCAGGGCCGGCAGATCGCTGTCCATGCGCAGCCGCGCGTCGAGGGCGTCGAGTGCGGCTTCGCCTGCGGGATCGGTGAGCACGCGGTCGATCTCGGCCAGCGCGTCGTAGCCGGTGGTGCCGGCGGTCTTCCACCACGAGGGCAGAGCCTCGCCGTGTTCGAGGATCTTCTCCCCCAGTACGTAGCCCACCTCGGACCCGCTCGCCTCGGTCAGCGACGCGGCGAGTCGGTCGAGGTAACCGCCGGGGTCGACGAGCCCGTCGGGGTGGTCGACCCGCAGACCGTCGGCGAGGCCCTCGCGAACCCACCGCAGGATCTCGGCGTGCGTGGCCTCGAACACCTCCGGCAGTTCGACGCGGACGCCCGCGAGGGTTGTGACGGCGAAGAATCGGCGGTAGTTCAGGTCCGCCGCTTCGTCCTGCCAGAACCGGAGCTCGAAGTTCTGCGCGTCCAGCAGTGCGCGGATGTCATCGCCCGCGGAGCCCGTTCCCGGCGCGACCGGGAAGACGTGGTCGAAGTAGCGGATGAGTCCGTCGGGGGCGTCTGCGGCCGGCTTCGGGTCGTAGGAGATGTCGTCGATGACGGCGTCGAGGTGATCGCCGAGCACCGGCACGCGGACCTTGCCGCCGCCGAACTCCCAGTCGATGTCGAACGCGGAAGCGTGCGCCGAGGCGCGGCCCTGGCGGAGCACGTCCCACCACCACGCGTTCGTGCGTGGTTCCGAGACGCCCATGTGGTTGGGCACGATGTCGATCAGGATGCCGAGTCCCTCGGCGCGCGCCGCGGCGGCGAAGCGATCGAGACCTTCGGAGCCGCCCCGCGCGGGGTCGACCCGTGTGACGTCGACGACGTCGTAGCCGTGGTCCGAGCCCGGAGTGGCCTCGAGGATCGGCGACAGGTACGCCCACGAGACCCCGAGGTCACGGAGGTAGTCCGTGACCTCGGCGGCCTGGTCGAGGGTGAACGATTCGCGGATCTGCAGGCGGTAGGTCGAGAGCGGATGCCGCACGTCGCTCAGAGCTCCGGCTTGGGCGCTTGCCCGGGCATCTCGTCGGTACCGACGACCTGGATCTGCGCCGTGAGCGAAGCGGCCACCGAGTGGTCGATCTCCGGCTCGGGCAGGTGGTGCTCGCGCAGCACCATGAGCGACTTCGGCTCCAGGGGGAGCGTCTCACCCGGGTCGAGCGGCTCGGTGTTCGCCCGCTCGCCCGCCGTGTCGACGTACGCGTCCCACTTGGGGGCGTACTCGAAGTCGGGGAGCCGGAAGTCGACCTTGTCGTCACCCGCGTTGAAGAGCACGAGGAAGTGGTCGTCGCTGATGGACTCGCCGCGGCGATCGCGCTCGCGGATCCCCTGGCCGTTGAGGAACACGCCGACCGCGAGGCCGAAGCCGTTGTCCCAGTCCTCGGGCTGCATGAGTGAGCCGTCGGGACGCAGCCACACCACGTCGGGGATGGGAGCGCCCTCCTCCATCTTCACGGGGCGGCCGTCGAAGAACCGGCTGCGACGGAAGGTGGGGTGCTGCTTACGCAGACGGGCCAGGGCGGCGGTGAACTCGATGAGAGGGGTGTCGATGTTCGACCAGTCCACCCACGTGATCTCGTTGTCCTGCGCGTAGCCGTTGTTGTTGCCGCCCTGCGTGCGGCCCAGCTCGTCGCCGTGGAGCAGCATCGGCACGCCCTGGCTGAGGAGCAGGGTCGCGATGAAGTTGCGCTGCTGCTGCGCACGACGCTTCAGCACCTCGGCATCGTCGGTGGGACCTTCGACACCCATATTGCTGGAGCGGTTGTGCGATTCGCCGTCGTTGTTGTCTTCACCGTTGGCGTCGTTGTGCTTGTCGTTGTACGACACGAGGTCGCGGAGCGTGAAGCCGTCGTGCGCGGTGACGAAGTTGATGGATGCCACGGGGAAGCGGCCCGAGTGCTCGTAGAGGTCGGCCGAACCGGTCAGGCGCGAGGCGAACTCGCCCAGAGCCTGGGGCTCGCCGCGCCAGAAGTCGCGGACGGTGTCGCGGTACTTGCCGTTCCACTCGGTCCACTGGGGCGGGAAGTTGCCGACCTGGTAGCCCCCGGGGCCGACGTCCCACGGCTCCGCGATGAGCTTGACCTGCGACACGATCGGGTCCTGCTGCACGAGTTCGAAGAAGGTGGCGAGCTTGTCCACCTCGTAGAACTCGCGGGCGAGGGTCGATGCCAGGTCGAAGCGGAAGCCGTCGACGTGCATCTCGAGAACCCAGTAGCGGAGCGAATCCATGATGAGCTGCAACGTGTGGGGGTTGCCCACGTTCATGCTGTTGCCGGTGCCGGTGTAGTCGGTGTAGTAGCGCTTGTCGTCGTCTTCGAGGCGGTAGTAGGCCTCGTTGTCGATGCCGCGCATCGAGAGCGTGGGGCCCATGTGGTTGCCCTCGGCGGTGTGGTTGTAGACCACGTCGAGGATGACCTCGATGCCGGCGGCGTGCAGAGCCTTCACCATGGCCTTGAACTCCTGCACCTGCTGACCGTGGTCACCGGTCGAGGAGTACGTGTTCTGGGGGGCGAGGAACGCGATGGTGTTGTAGCCCCAGTAGTTCGACAGCCCCTTCTCTTCGAGAGTGGAGTCGTTGACGAACTGGTGCACCGGCATGAGCTCGATGGCGGTGATGCCGAGCTTGCGCAGGTGGTCGATGACGGCGGGGTGGGCGATGCCGGCGTAGGTGCCGCGCAGCTCCTCGGGCACGTCGGGGTGCAGCTGGGTGAGGCCCTTCACGTGGGCCTCGTAGATGAAGCTCTCGGCGTAGGGGATCTTCGGCTGTCGGTCGCCCGCCCAGTCGAAGAACGGGTTCACGACCACGCCCTTCATCATGTGCGCGGCGGAGTCCTCGTCATTGAACGAGTCGGGGTCGCCGAACTCGTAGCTGAAGACCGGCTGACCCCAGTCGATCTGCCCCTCGACGGCCTTGGCGTACGGGTCGAGAAGCAGCTTGCTCGCGTTGTAGCGCTTACCGCTCTTCGGCTCGTACTCCCCGTGCACGCGGTAGCCGTACCGCTGCCCGGGCTGGATGTTGGGAAGGTAGCCATGCCACACGAACGCATCGGCGTCCACGAGATCGAAGCGCGTCTCCGTTCCGTCTTCTTCGAAGAGGCAGAGCTCTACGCGTTCCGCTCCTTCACTGAACAGGGCGAAGTTCGTCCCATTACCGTCGTAAGTGGCCCCGAGGGGATAACTGGATCCTGGCCATACCTGCTGCACGTCGCTCACGATAGACCAGCGCGGTTTCGGGCTCGGACCGCAGTCACCGCTGTTGACAGGTCCCCCCGCCCCGACTATGCGCGCGGCTGCCTATGCCCGTTCCGGGGGATGGCGCAGAAGGTCGATCCGCTCGTCGAGGTAGCGCGCGAGGGGCATGTAGCCGCCGGCCGCGCTCCATCTCACGAGCGTCTCTGCCCCGCGCACGGCCAGCGGGCTCGATCTCGTGCCCAGGCGGGCCACATCGATCGGATGCCACTCGATGTGCACGGTCTCGCCCTCGGGGACGCCGCCCCGAGCGGCCGCGGCCGACAGCTCCGCCCGACGCCGCTGCGACTCGGCCGCGAAGCCGCGACGCACCTCAGCGCGCGAGCGCACGATGTCGCCGGTGGCGAGCAGGCCGTCGTCGGTGAGGAGCAGCACCCCCAGGTGCCAGGCCGTCCCGCGCGAGGCGATGCGGGCCGCGCGAGGAATGCCGAGCAGGCGGCGCCCCTCCTGCAACTCCCCCAGCCGTTCGCGCGGCGCGTCGTCGAGGCGCGCGCGAGCGGCGGCGAGCATCTCGTCCACCGACCCGTCGATCATGCCCCGCCCCTCACGTCTCGCTGCGCCTCGGCGTCTCGCTCGGCCTCGGCGCGCTCGACGGCACGCCGGGCCGTGCGCGCCGCGTCGGTGGCATCTTCGTGCTCGCCCTCCCGCCGCTGCACGGCGGTATCGGCATCCGCAGCGTCTTTCTCGGCGCGCGCAAGGTCGACGCGAAGAGCGTCCACACGCTCGTGCGCGCGGTCGGCTCTCTCGCGTGCCGCGGCGAGCTTCTTCTCGACCGAGGTCCGCTCGCGCTCGGCATCGGTGTGCGCCCGCTCCGCCTCGCGCACCGCCCGCTCGGCGGCCTTGCGCGCTCGGCGGGCGGCGAGGTCGTCGCGCGGGGGAGGCGTCGGCAGGGCGTCGGGGAGCGAGCCGGCGACCGCCTGGCCGAGGGCGTCGTCCTCGAGAGCGGCCAGGTCGATCGCTGACACGAGACGGCCCGTCAGAATGGCGGCGGCGGCCGTCTCGTCGACGATCGCGGCATTCACGCTCTTCTCCACGGCATCCGCCATCGCGGCGCTCAACGGTGTGCCCGCACCAGCGGCCAGTTCACCTGCGCGGCGGGCGAGTGCCGAAACCAGCTGCCGTCGTTGCCGTCCGAGCCGCGCGAGCTCGGCGGCGTCCCGGTCGTCCTGCGCCTCGTGCAGCGCGCGCGACAGCTCCACCGCTTCGCCGAGCTGCCCGTCGCGCACGAGCAGGTTCACGGCCCACGCGGCGACGGTGGGCTTGCGCAGCTTGGCGATCCGGCGGCCGACACCTCCGCCGATCTCGGCGGCGCGTTCGTTGCGGGCTGCGGTGAACCGCGCGGGCGGCAGGGCGAGCAGATCGACGGCGACCTCGTCGAGGCGTGCGTCGTCGTCGCTCATCCCCCTATTCTCCCCACCCGGGAGGGGCGTGACCACCCGCTCGCCGCGCGCTCAGAGCGAGACGATGCCCGGACGCGGGCCTCGGATCTCGCGATGCAGTCGCTCCATGCGCGCATCGAGTTCCGACGCGGTGTCGGCGGCGTTCTTCAACTCGTCCAGCAGCTCGGCCGGCACGAGGCGGTCGTACTTGTAGTAGATCTTGTGCTCCAGGCTGGCCCAGAAGTCCATCGCGATCGTGCGGAACTGCACCTCGACGGGCACGTCGACGCGCCCCGTCGACAGGTATACGGGCACCTCGACGATGACGTGGAGACTCTTGTAGCCGTTCGCCTTCGGCTGGGCGATGTAGTCCTTCACATCGCGCACGGTGATGTCGTCCTGCCGCGTGAGCAGGTCGGACAGACGGTAGGCGTCGTCGACGAAGCTGCACGTGATGCGGATGCCGGCGATGTCGGTGATCGCGGACCGGATCGAGTCGAAGTCGGCCTCGATGCCCTTGCGCCGCACCTTGTCGACGAGGCTGTCGGGCGACTTCACCCTGCTCGAGACGTGCTCGATCGGGTTGTACGCGTGCATCTCCTGGAACTCTTCGCGCAGGATCGAGATCTTCGTCTCGACCTCGGCGAGCCCGAACCGGTACTCCATCAGGAAGCGTTGGAACTCGTCGCGCAGCGCCCTGAGCGCTGCACCGGAGACGGTGATCTGCTGATCGTCCAGCGCATCCGACATGGACACGACGGTACCGACGATGACTACGAGGCCGCTGGGAGCCTCACCGTTGCGGCGGCTCCGATGCTCGCGGGACCAACTCGCCATCGATGACGTCGATGCCGATCAGGCTGCGGAAGACCTCCGGCAGATCGGGGTCGTCCGCGGGCTCGGAGTGCCGGGGGATCGGGGGGTATGTCACGGCGCTCTCCTTCCGTGCGTCCCTCCACTTTGTCAGGAGGCTCGCGCGCCCCCGGGTGGTCTTGACACCGCGCAATGCGGCGCGTACTTCCCCCGTGCTCTGGCGTATCGTGGCGGCATGGGGACCATTCATTACGGCGGAAGCGGCACGGTCGTCCACATCGAGGACCGTGCTCTCGCCCACCTCAAGGTCGTGATCTCGACGAAGCTGCGTCGCGGCGAGAGCTTCACGCTCTCATGGCGTCACCGTGACGACGAGGAACGCGGACGCAGCACGCTGTGGCTGCATCCCGCGATCCCCCTGCGCTTCGTCTTCGACGAGGCCGAACCGGCGACCCTGAGCCGCGAATGGATCGAGCGTCTGGCCGATTCGGCCAACTCCTCGGGCGGCATCCTGCTCGTTCCGGAAGACATGAGTCCGGCCGCGCACTCCGGCACGGCCTGAGCCCGGCTCGCAGCGCGGCGGGCCATTGCTCGCGGAGACCGCGGGATCAGCCCTCTTCGACGTGAGCGTCTTCGCTGGGCTCGGGTGTGATCGCGAGGCCGTTCGGGCCGGATGCGGCGAGCATCAGGTCTTCGACCCAGACGCGGTTGATTCGCGGCTGGCGGCTGCCGTAGAAGTGGAACTGGATCGGCACCGAGGGGTGCATCCAGAAGCTGCGACGCCCACTGCCGTCGCCGACCTCGACGTCGAACATGAACGACTCCGACCGGCGCAGTTTGTTCATCACGACGATGCGCAGGTGCGCCAGCGTGCGGTCATCGATGTCGACCGCATTGGCCACGGTGTCGTAGATGAATCTGCCCATGTTCACGAGCCTAGTCGAGGAAAACAGAGCGCCCTCCTCATTCTCGGATGCCATGCCGGCTCGCCCGAATCAAGCCCTCGGGCCGGTGTCGCGCGGCGAGACTAACGTGCACGTGTGGGAACGCTTTACTACGGAGATGCCGCGACGCCGATCGAGATAGACGATCGTGCGTTGGCGCACGTCAAGGTCGTCATCGCCACCAAGCTCCGTCGGGGCGAGAGCTTCACGCTGTCGTGGACGCACGGACCCGATCAGGAGGTGGGACGCAGCACGGTGTGGTTGCACCCGTCGATCCCGCTGCGCTTCGTGTTCGACGAGCCTGAGCCGGCCCTGCTCAGCCGCGCGTGGATCGAAGCCCTCGCGAACTCGGCCAACTCCTCGGGCGGGCTGCTTCTCGTCGAGGAGCCCCCGCACCCCGGGTCGTGAATCAGACGCGCGGTTGATCGAGGATCTCGCGCGCGCCCTCTTCGACTGCGGTCGGTACGACGAGCGGGCGACCCGCCGAGAAGGCATCCCACTCACGGAGGACGACGCCCTCGATGTGCGCGGGGTCTTCACCGGGGTACTGCGCGCGCAGACGCGTGACCACGTCGTGGAACGACGCCACCGGGACCCCGTCGACGACGGCGACGATCTCAGCCGGGCGCGCGGTCGGGCGCTTCTCGACAGCGCGTTCGTCCATGCGTAGATGGTTTCACGCCGCCCGGCCGGGGCCTAATACTCCGCGGAAAAGTAGCTAGGCGACCTTCTCAGCCACGGATTCATCGTCGCGCGGCGGGGTCAGTGAGCGAGATCGGCGTCGACGGGGTGCGGGTCGACCTGGTCGACGGCATCCTGCAGCCGGCCCAGGCAGGCGATGACGGCCGCGCTCTCTTCCGGGGTCATGTCGACCACGGCCGCCATCATGCGCGAGTGCATGGACCCGAGGGTGGCGCGCACCTCGTCGTCGCTCGCGGACGTGGCGACGATGAAGATGCTGCGGCGGTCGGTGGGGTGCGGCACCCGCACCACGTGGCCGGACTTCTCGAGGCGGTCGACGATCGCCGTGGTGGATGCGGTCGACACCCCCAGGTAGCGCGTCAACTCGCTGGGCGAGACCTGCCGCTCCTGACCCGCTGCCCTCAGCAGGTATCGCAGGACGAGGAGCTCGTTCTCGCCCATCGACATCGAGTCGCGGGTGCGTCGCCGCATCGCCACCTCGGCGGCCCGGTACACGCGGAAGGCCTGGAGCACGTCGACGGCGCGTCGGCGGCGATCCTCTTCGCTCGCGCCGTACCAGTAGCGCGACGACTCCGACCCGTTTACCACCAGGGCATCTTATGACAGCCCGGCTCGTCCAGCCCCCTGCCCAGGCATGTGGAGGGCGGGTACCATGCAATTAGAGTGGCTGACTACTTGATCGGTCCCGAAGACACTAACTCATCGAGATATCCGAGGAGGCGAGATGCGAGACCCGGCGACAGCGGACGACGTGGT
Source organism: Microbacterium sp. Leaf151 (assembly GCF_001424225.1). Classification (GTDB taxonomy): domain Bacteria; phylum Actinomycetota; class Actinomycetes; order Actinomycetales; family Microbacteriaceae; genus Microbacterium. Next base: position 936,641 of record NZ_LMOR01000004.1, read on the forward strand.
GAAGGCACTCAACGACCTCACCGATTCGGGCATCGCCTCCGAGCGTGCGGCGCTGCAATCCCTGGGCATCGGTCCCAACGATGCGAAAGTCCTGCGGTTCCTGCTGCAGCGCGCGGACGACGCCGAACCCGTCACCCCCCGCATACTCGCTGCGATGCTCGGCATCTCGTCGGCGGCGACGACGGCGCTCATCGACCGCCTCGCGGACGCGGGCTGGGTGACGCGGGAGCCGTATCCCGGTGACCGGCGCTCCATCGTCGTGCGCGAGACCATCGACGCCGCGTCGCCCGCGCGTCGCATCCTCGCCGTCCGACGTGCGTCCGCCGTCGCCGCGGCCGCGCGACTGGGTCCGGAGGAACGGCGCATCGTCGCCGACTTCCTCGATGACATCGCCCGCAGCGAGACCGAGGACATGGGCGAGATGTGCCCCAACGACGAAGCGCCCCGCACAACCTGAATCCCAGGTGTCGGGGCGCTTCGCGCGTTCGATCAGGCGTTGCCGCGGCCCGTCTCGTTCTGCAGGCGCTCGATCTGCTCGGAGGCCTCGGCTTTGTTGAGATCGGCGGGGATCTCCTCGCCCGCCTCGCGCGCGAGCGTGTCGAGGTAGCTGCGCTGGGGAGCAGTCATCGGCTCGTCGCCGGTGACCCAGTCGGACGGGTCCTTCTCGGCCGGGTTCTCACCCTCGCGGACGGCACCCAGGGTCTCTTCTTCACGGGAGGAATCGCTCATGAACCGAGGCTAGGCGCGTTCCGTGGCGCGGGACCCGGGATTGACAGGGCGTTCAGGCGTGTACGGCATCCTGGTCTGATGGCTGATGACTCTCGCCCCGCCGACGTGCAGGTCGACACGTACCGCCGGGGTGACGCGCGCACGCGGGTGACACGCGTGTCGACGGGGACGGACACGGGCCGGTCGTTCGTGCTCGTCGCCGGCATCGGGGTCGCTTCGTCGTACTTCGAGTTCCTCGCGCCCCTGCTGGCCGAAGAGGGAGAGGTGTACGCCCTCGACCTGCCCGGTTTCGGCGGTGTCCCGGCATCCGGTGAGCACCCGACCGCGCAGTTCTTCGCCGATCAGGTGGAAGGGGTGATCGATCACTACGGTCTCACCGCGCCCGTGCTGATCGGTCACTCGATGGGCACGCAGGTCGTCACCGAGGTCCTCGCTCGACGCCGTCACCTGACGCACGCGGTGCTGGTGAGCCCGGTGGTCGACGAGACCGAGTCGAACGCGCTGCTGCAGGCCGTGCGCTTCGCGCAGTCCACCGTGCGCGAGTCGATCCACATCACCCTCCTGGCGGTCTCGGCCTACCTGCTGTGCGGATTCCTCTACTTCTTCGAGACGCTCCCGCACATGCTGCGATATCGGATCTCCGATCGCATCGGTGCGGGCCGAGCCACCGTGCTGCTCATCCGCGGAGAGTTCGACCGCCCCTCTCCCCGGCGCCTCCACTCGCGTCTGGTCGCTCGTGCAGCCGCCGCCCGACGGTGGGAGATCGAGGGGGCCGCACACTGCGTCGTCAACAGCCACGCGGTCGGCGTCGCCCGGCTGACGATGCAGCACGTGCGCGACGAGCTCGCACCGAAGGGGCGGATGCCGGCGGCCGAGGCCGCGGTCCCGCCCGCCGCGCACGCCGACATCCGTATGGTGCTCGGGGCGATCGCGAGTCGACTGGCGGAGTGGATCAGCGCGGCGCGCAAGGACGAGAACGGCGTGCAGCGGGCGAAGGCCCGGCATTCGCGCGTGCTGTGGAACGCCTATCGGCCCGGCTCCCGCGACTGACGCCGCGGGCGTGCGAGGCTCGCTCGCCGTGACGAGCGGAGGAGCAGGGAGGAGCGGAGCGCCCGGCGGGCACATTGGTCCTCCTCAGCTCCCCCCTCCTCCGCCGGTCACCCGGTCAGCGCACGGGCGACGTCGCGTCGAGCGCGCGTTCCAGGGCCACCGCCGTCGCGAGACGGGCGGCGGCGGGAACCGCGGCGAGGAAGCCGCCGACGAACGTGTCGCCGAGTCCGATGGTCGTGGGATGCGCGGTGTCGACCACGAACGCGGGAACGCCGGTCGCCCCCCGCCTGCTCTCCGCCGCCGCGACGACCGCCGCGCCCCCGGCGTGCCGCGGCAGCCGCGCCGTGTCGTCGAGGTCGTCCACCGTGCAGGCGTCGCCCCGTCGGTAACGGGTGGCGGCCGTGCGCACCGCACTCTCGAGACCCACGCGATGCCGGGCGGAGTCGGGACCGACGGCGATCGCCCAGTACTTCGTGTGCACCACGAGCGCCCGCGCGGGGATCACCTCGTGCACCTCGGCGAGGGCGGCGACGACGTCGTCGGGTGAGAGCAGGTCGACCGGGCGACCGAGGTACTCCTGCAACTCGTCCTCGTTCATGCCGTAGACGTCGATGCGGTCGAGCAGGCGTGCGCGCACGAGCGACGACAGCTCACGCCGGTAGAACCCGGCGTCCTCGTAGTACACGAGTGCGTCGGCGGGGAGGTGCCGCATCGCCGCGGTGAGGTCGTCGAGACGACGCTCGAGCAGGGCGGCATCCTGCATCGTGTTGAAGCCGGAGACGAGGAAGGCCTCTGCTCCCGTCAGCGCCTCGCCCAGGTCGGCGGCGATCGCCATCTCGCGGTTGGGGGCGTCGTTGGCGAAGATGAGGCGGTTGGATGCCGGGGCGGTCACCGTGGCATCCATCAGCTCGACGGTCGTGGCCTCGGGGTACTGCACGATGAGGTGCGGATCGAGGGTGTCCCGCGTCGCCGACGACACGATGCGCATCGTGGCCGGGAGCAGGCGCCGCACGTTGTCGTCGATGCTCACGAGGTGCTGCACCGTGGGCACGCCGATGCGGTCGAGGGCGATACCCGCGCGCACGCCCGTGCCGCCAAGGGTGATCTCGACGTCGAAGTGCGCGGCGAAGCGTTCGACGATGTCGCTGGAGAGGACGAAGCGCTCGCCTCCCCCGCCGGTGGCGAGGAAGGCGAGCACCGTCACGACGAGCGCGCGCTCGTCGATGATCGGCGTCGTGGTGGTCAGCTCGTCGAGACGGATGCGGTGACTCCGGGCGAGTGCCGAGAGCACATCGGCATCCCATCCGATCTCATAATCGACGGTGCCGCCGAGTCCGAGGACGAGGTCTCCCACCATGGTGCCGGTCTCCGATCTCTCAGTACAGGTCGGCCTTGCCGGCGGCGCCGAACAGGTCGATCTTCTCCGCCGCGGTGATCTTCATGGCGGCGATGGGCTCGGGCTGGATCGCGTTGGGCTCGCGGAGACGCCGGTCGGTGCCGAGGATCTCGCGCATGCGGTCGTGGTAGGCCACCTTGATGTCGCTGGAGATGTTGATCTTGTTCACGCCCAGCTCGACCGCACGGCGCAGCTCGGCATCCGGGTTGCTCGAGCCGCCGTGCAGCACGAGGGGAATGCCGACCGCGGCCTTGATCTCCTCGAGAAGGTCGTGACGCAGTTCGGGGCTCTTCTCGGCCGGGTACAGCCCGTGCGAGGTGCCGATCGCGATCGCGAGGCTGTCGACACCGGTCTGCTCGACGAAGCGCACCGCGTCATCCACGTTGGTGTAGATGATCTCGGCAGCGCCGGATTCTCCGTAGCTGTCGTTCGCGCCGATGGTGCCGAGCTCACCCTCGACCTGCACGCCCACGGCGTGCGCGGCCTCGACGACCTTGCGGGTGAGGGCGACGTTCTGCTCGAACGGCTCGAGCGAGGCGTCGATCATCACCGAGGTGAAGCCCGACTGGATCGCGACGATCATCTGCTCGTAGGTTCCGCCGTGGTCCCAGTGGATGGCGACGGGCACGCTCGAGCGGTGCGCGCGGGAGCGCATCGCCGCGATCAGGTCGGTCGTGATGTGCGAGACCTCGTCGGGGTGGATGGCGATGATGACCGGAGCGGACTTCTCTTCGCTGATGTCCATGATCCCGGTGAACATCGACCAGTCGCTGATGTTGAAGGCCGGGATGGCGAAGCTGTGGGCGTTCGCCACGTCGAGGATGGACTTGCCGGTGTAGAGCACGGAGATTCTCCTTGTTGGGTGGGGTCGGGTGGCTTAGCTCTTCACCGAGCCGGCCGTGAGGCCGCTGATGAAGAAGCGCTGGAAGAACAGGAAGAGCAGCAGCACGGGGATCGAGCCGAGGATGCTCATCGCCATGATCTGGTTCCACTCGTACGAGTGCTGTCCCATGAGCAACTGGATGCCGATCGGCACGGTGCGCATGTCGATGGTGCGCGTGAGGGTCAGCGCGAAGAGGAACTCGTTCCACGCGATCATGAACGTGTAGATGCCCACCGAAACGATCCCGGGGATCGAGATCGGCACGAGCACACGCCAGAGGGCGGTGAAGGAGCCGGCGCCGTCGACGCGGACGGCCTCGTCGAGCTCCTTGGGCAGGGTGTTGAAGTACCCGGTCATCATGATGATCGCGTAGGGCAGCGTGAACACCATGTAGGTGAAGATGAGTCCCGGGTAGGTGTTGTAGAGCCCGAGCCCGACCATCAGGCCGAAGTACGGGATCAGCAGGGTGATCGGCGGCACGGCCTGGACGCTCACGATGATGACGTTGACGATGCGCTTGCCGCGGAACTCGAAGCGGCTGAAGGCGTACGCGGCTTGGATCGCGACGAGCAGCGTCAGGATCGTGACCGCTCCCGCCACCACGTAGCTGTTGATGAAGAAGCGCACGGTCTCGGGGTTGGTGAAGATCGAGATGTAGGCGTAGAACGAGAAGGTCTCGGTGACCAGCCGCGGGGGAAGCTCGAAGATCTGCGTGTTCGACTTGAACGAGCTCGACAGCATCCAGAGCACGGGGCCGGCGGCGAAGACCGCGCCGAGGACGAGGCCGAGGAAGACGCCTGTCTGGGCGACGCGGCGTCGCGTGGCGGTGCGGGGTCGCGTGGCGGTGCGGGTGGGGCGCTGACGCGCGGGGCTGGTGGCGCGCTGACGCGCGGGGGTGGTCAGGGCCATGTCAGTCCCTCGCCTTCTGCTGGCGGACGTAGAGCACCGCGATGATCATCGACAACGCCAGGACCAGCACCGCCGAGGTGGAGGCCATCGAGAAGTCGTACTTCGCGAATGCGAGCTTGTAGGTGTAGGTGCTGAGCATCTCGGTGACGTCGATCGGACCGCCGCCCGTGGTCAGCCAGATGAGGGCGAACTGCTGTGACGTCCAGATGAGGTCGAGCAGCACGAGGCTGACGATGATCGGCCGGAGCTGCGGGATGGTGACGTTCCAGAAGCGCTGCGCCGGGCTGGCGCCGTCGACGGTCGCCGCCTCGTACAGGTCGCTCGGGATGCCCTGGAGACCCGCGAGCAGGCTCACCATGAAGAAGGGGTATCCGGCCCAGATGTTGATGAATGTCACGGTGCCGAGCGCGAGCGACGGAGAGGCGAGCCACTCGATGTCGGTGTTGAGCAGGAAGTTCACGATGCCGTTCGGGGCGAGCAGCATGCGCCACAGCACCGCGATCACAGCGACGGTGAACAGCCACGGCAGCACGTAGAGGCCGCGGAAGATCGCTCGGGGGATCGCGCCGATCAGTCGGCTGTTCAGAAGCATGGCGAACGTCAAACCCAGCACGAGGTGGGCGGCGACGCTGGTGAGAGTGAAGAAGAGGGTGTTGCCGGTCGCCTTCCAGAAGCCCGGGTCGGTGAGGATCGCGACGTAGTTGGCGACGCCCAGGACCTCGGGGCTCTTGTTCAGGATGACGTTGTCCTGGAACGAGTAGCCCATCACCATCACGATCGGGACGATCATGAGGACGAGCAGAAGGATCAGGGTCGGGGAGAGGAACGCGTAAGCCTCGCCGGCCTTGCGGAGCTGGCGGGTGCGGCGCGAGAGCGGTCGTCCGGTGACGATCACCTCGGTGTCGGGGGGTGTGAGGGTGCGCATGGTCATGGTGTGCGGCTTTCGATGAGCGGGATGCCGCACCGCGGGGGGCGATGCGGCATCCCGGATCAGCGTCGGATCAGAACTCCGACGTCCATTCGTCCTGCGTCTTGGTGAGCGCGTCGCTCATCGACTGCTGACCGTCCAGCGCCGACTGGAACTGCGTGCCGAACTGGCGCATGAGCTCCTCGGCGACGGGCAGACCCGTGAACTCGTTCGCGGGGTATCCGTCCTTGTAGATCTCGAACGCCGTCTTGAACAGCTCGTCGTCCTCGACGAAGGTCGGCACACTCTCGGTGTTGCCCGGGAAGGCCTTGGCCATCGTCGACAGCTCGCTGTTGACGTCCGTGCCCATGAGGAACTGCACCAGCTTGAAGGCGGCATCCTTGTGCTCGGAGTTCTCGGCGACGCCGATGCCCCACGAGGCGTAGGGGATGCCGCGTTCACCCGAGAAGCCGTCCTCGGCCGGGATCGCCGAGATGGAGAAGGTGAGGTCGGGGTTGGACTCGCGGATGAGGTTGATGTGCGCGAGCGAGTCGATCATCATGCCCACGCGGCCGTTGGTGAACTCCTCGACCTTGTCCTGCTCCTTCATGGTGAAGGATCCGGGAGCGATGACCCCGTCGGCCCAGAGCTGCTGGATGTAGTCGGTCGCGTCGGAGACGTCGGAGTTCGTCAGGTCGGGCTGGCCGTCCTTCAGCATGGAGCCGCCGGAGGCCCAGACCCACGACATGACGTCGTTCTGCACGCCGTTGGGCGCCTCGAGCGAGAGGGGGAGCACCCATCCCGACACGTCGCCGCCGAGAGCCGTGATCTTCTTGGCGGCGTCCGCGAACTCGCTGCGGGTCGAGGGCGGAGCAGTGACACCCGCCTGCGCGAGCAGACCGTCGTTGGTGAACATCGGGTAGACGAAGTTGACGACCGGGATCATGTAGGTGCTGTCGTCGACCTTGATCTGGCTGGCGAGCTGGCTGTCGTCGTACCCTGCCTCGCTCATGAGCTGCGTCAGGTCGGCGATCACGCCCTGCTTCGCGAAGTCGCTCACCCAGGCGCCGTCGAGACCGACGACGTCGGGCATGGTGCCGGAGGCCGCGCCGGCGAAGAGCTGCTCCTTGGTCGAGGCGTACGGGCCGCTGACCAGATCGACCTTGATGCCGGGGTTCTCCTGCTCGAACTGGTCCATGAGACCGCGGAACTCGCCGTCACCGAGCTCGGGCTCCCACCACTGGGCGAATTCGATCGTGACGTCTCCTCCGCCGTCGGCGGTTCCGGTGCTGTTCGACGAGCACCCCGCCATCGCCAGGAGGGTCGTGGCCGCTGCTGCGACACCGACGAGCTTGATGGCGTTCCGACGCCGGCGCCCGCTGTTGTCCATCGTTTCTCCTCGTTGAGATATGCACTGTTTCGCGCTCTTCTGCGCGTTCTTGCTGCTTTAAGCATGAGTATGCGCTCTTCTGCGGGAGCGGTCAAGCGCTCGATGCAGATTCGTGACTATTGCGGCACCGGACTGCGCGTGAGGCGGCAGAATCCGCCGTTTTGCTGCTGTTACGTGCTGTTTTTGCGGAATTCATGCGGCTTCCCGTGCCGCTCTGTGCTAGAGATGACGGCATGGACGCAGCCGCAGTGACGACGAAGAGGCGCTTGCCGGCGGGGAGGAAGGCCGAGCTCGCCGCATACGTCGCCGAATCAGGGCAGGTCACGGTCGTCGATCTCGCCTCGCACTTCGGTGTCTCGATCGACACCGTGCGCCGTGACCTCGATCAACTGGACCGTGAGGGCATCGTCGTGCGCACGCACGGAGGTGCGGTGAGTGCGATGTCGGTGCCCGGCCGCGACCGGGGTCTCGACGTCCGTCTGCAGATGCAGATCTCCGAGAAGGAACGCATCGCCGCCCTGGCCGTCGACCTCGTCGAAGACGGCTCCGTCCTGATGCTCAACGCCGGAACGACGACCCTCGCCGTCGCCCGCGCGCTGCGCAACCATCGCAACCTGACGATCGCGACGAACAACCTGCGCATCCCCGCGGAGATCTCCCCCAGCGTCTTTCGCGACCTCTTCATCTTCGGCGGCGCCGTTCGCACCATCACGCAGGCCACGACCGGCCCGGTCACCCTCGCGATGACCTCGAACACCACCGAGTTCGACATCCGCTGCGACTACGCGCTCATCGCCGTCGGCGCGGTCGATGCATCGGGGTACTCCACGAGCAATCTCGGCGACGCCACGATGATGAGCGAGATGATCCAGCGCGCCGATCGCACCGTCATCCTGGCCGACTCGAGCAAACTCGACCGCCGACTGTTCGCGCAGGTGACTCCGCTCGAGAGGGCCGACTACCTCGTCACCGACGCCCCGCCGTCCCCCGACCTCTCCGCCGCCTTGTCGGAGGCGGGGGTGACGGTACTCACGCCCTAGCGAGTGGGCCCGAGAATCAGAGGGGACGTCGCACGTCGCGAATCGACGCGGGGTCTCGTCCGGGTCTCGACGACGGAACGGCCCCGATCCGACGAAAGGGTCGTCGGACCGGAGCCGTTCGATGTCGGTCAGTGCGCGATCACTCCGTGATCAGGTACAGCGCACGGAAGGTGTGCCAGTTGTGCAACGAAGCACGGATCTTCGTCACCGGTCGACCCGGAGTCACGAATCGCGGCGTCGTGGTGTAGCCGATTCCATCCAGTCCCGTCTTCCCCCAGGCGGCCACGCGTCCGTCGTCGAGCAGCGCATATGCGGCTCCGATGGAGCCGGCGATCTCCTTGACTCCGCTGAGGTTCGCGACCTGACCGGGATAGTGACGGTCGTTCGTCGTGCCGTCACCGAGCTGGCCGGCCAGGTTCGAACCCCAGGTCCAGACCGTCCCGTCGTTCTTCAGCGCCATTCCGTTGTAGCTCAGCCAGTCGTCTCCGTTGCACCCCGACAACTGCTTGACGTTCGTCAGTGCGCTGATCTGCAGCGGTGTGTTCGAGAAGGTGGTCGTTCCGTCGCAGAGCTGCCCATTCTGGTTGCTCCCCCACGCCCACACGGTGCCGTCGCCCTTCAACATCAGCCCACCGTCCATTCCCGACGCCATCTGCACGACATTGGACATCCCCGGTATCGGTTGAGGCGTTCCGCGCGTGACGTCCGTTCCGTCGCCGGTGCGGCCTCCGGTTCCCCACGCCCACGCCTGACCATCCGCCGTGAGGGCGAACACCGCGCGCGCTACGGTGCTGGCGATCTTCACGACGCCGGAGATGCCGTCGACCTTCATCGGCGTGGGCCAGTTCGAGGACCATTTCGAGGAGTCGGCCTGCCCGAGCTGACCTTCGAGACCCCCACCCCAGGCATAGACGTCACCGGAGCGCGTCAGAGCGACGCACCCCTCGAGCGTGGTCGTCACGTCGACGATGTCGGAGAGACCCGGCACAATGCCCCAGACGTATCTGTTGGTGAAGGTTCCATCGCCGAGAGCGCCCGTGAAGTTTCCGCCCGTCGTCCAGACCGTCCCGTCCTGGAGCAGAGCGATCGCCCAGGCGCCCGATGAGCTGAGGTCGACGACGGGCGACGGGAACACGGGAGAGGTCTGGCGAGGCACCCATTCGGTCGTTCCGCTAGTACCGACACCGAGGATGCCGAAGTAGTTGCTCGCCGCGACGATCATGTTGGCTCCCAACACGGTGACCGAATCGGACGCCTCGCTCGCATCGTCTGCGACGGTGACGCGGACGGAGTCGCCGGGCATGGTCCATGCATCGGGGGTGACCGTGGTCGCGAACTCACCGTTCGCATCCGTCGACCCGCTCGCTGCACCCACAACGGCGCCCCGCGTCGCCGCCAGGGTCAGCGCGACGCCGGCCACGGGCACGCGTGCGGAGTTCGATGCCTTCGCCGTCACAGCGGACGCCGAACCCGCCGTCACCGTGGCATCGGCGACGTCGACGGACAGAACGGCCTGGCCGGTGATGAGGTACAGGCCGTGGAAGCCGTACTTGTTGTGCTGCGAGGCGCGGATCTTCGCTACGGGGCGTGCCGGCGTGACATATCCGGGAGTGGATGTGGTGCCGACGCCGTTCAGGAATGTCTCCCCCCATGCGGCGACCCGATTGTCTGACAGGAGCGCGAATCCCGACGTGATGGAACCGGTGATCTGGGTCGCCGTACTGATGTTCAGAACCTGCACCGGAGTGTTCCGGTCGACCTTGGTGCCGTCACCGAGTTGACCGAGGTTGTTCTCGCCCCACGCCCACACGGTGCCGTCCGACTTCATCGCGTACCCGCTGCCGAATCCGAAGTCCGACCCCGGACCTCCCGAGATCTGCGTGACGCCCGACAGGCCCGGAATCTGAACCGGCGTCGCGCGCGCGGTCGTCGTGCCGTCGCACAACTGGCCCTTGTCGTTGTTGCCCCACGCCCACACCGTCCCGTCGCTCTTCAGCGCCAACCCTCCGCCGCCGAATCCGGACCCGAGCTGCACCACATCGGTCAACCCGGCGATCGTCGCCGCCGACCCCCGCGGGTTCCCGTCGCCGTCACCACGCTGGAATCCCGCCCCAGCACCCCACGACTTCACCGTCCCGTCCGACATGAGCGCGAACACCGCGCGCAGCGAGGTCGAGGCCAGTTGCGTGGCCCCGGGCAGCGACTTCACCTTCTGAGGGGTGGGCCACCGCGACCCCCACTTCGACGGATCCTCCTGTCCCAACTGCGCATTCATGCCATCGCCCCATGCCCACACGTCCCCGTTCGAGGTCAGAGCATGCGACGCCCCCAGCGTCGTGGTCACCGAGATGACATCCGACAGCCCCGGCACGATTCCCCAGACGAACCGATTCGTGAACGTCCCATCTCCCAATGAACCGTCACCATTCGATCCCGTGGACCACACCGTCCCGTCCGCCAGCAACGCCAGCGCATGCGTCCCCGCCGCGCTGATCTCCACCACCGGCGACGAGAACTTCAAAGACGTCTGCACCAACTCCGTCTGAGAGTTCCCGGACGAGCCGATACCCAACTGACCCGTGTAGTTGCTCGAACCCACCAGCATGTTCGCCCCGACCACCGTCGCCGAACCGGACTCGGAGAGGTTGTGCGACAGAGCCGTGACGGTGGTCGCCGATCCCGGCGTCGCCCACGGGCGACCGAGATCGAGCGTCTCGGTGACCTCCCCCGAGCCGTCAGTCGTTCCGGTCGCGCTCCGGGTCCCGAGCGTCAGCGTGATCGGCTGCCCCGCGGCGGGAGCGCCGGCCTGGGTGGTGAGCACGCCGGTCACCGCGGTGCCGCCGGATGCCACGGCGGTCGTCATCGGGACGAGGCTGAGCCTGTACCGCGAGTTCGACGCGGCGAGCGCCGGCGTCGAGGTCGTGAGCAGGATAGCGGGAACGCTCCACAGGGAAGCGCCCACCACCGTGCGACGGGAGAGCCCACCGCCGCCCGTCGGTGGCTCGATGATCGTTTCGTTTTCCAGCATGTCGTTTCCTCTCGCGCGAATCGGCACCCGCGCTCCATCCTGCGAGCGCGGTCTCCTTGTCACGGCCCCGCGGAGGCAAGATGCGTCTTTCGCGTGTCGATACGTCCGATGTGCGTCGGCCCGGGTGAGCGGTCGGGTCACAAACGCGCGGCCAGATGCGAAGACCCCCGCGGAGGTGATCGCGCGCATGCCACGATCGCCGGATGCCACGCGACGACGACCTCGACGAGTCCGCACGCCCGGGCATCGGACGTGTGCGGGTGTTCTCGGGCGAGGGAGCGACCGCGACGCATTGGTACCGACGGCGAGGCTGGGTGGCATCGGCCGCGGGTGGCGCGACCGCACTCCGCTTCGAGTCTCGCGAGATGCGACTGGACGACATCGTCATCCGCTCCCTCGCGAGCACGCCTGTGACCATGACGTCGTCACGGGCGGCGACGGCGTCCCCGCGCCGACGGATCCTCCTCACCGGCTCGGACGAGGCCACCGTGCTGGCGCCGACGCGCATGAGTCTCGATGTCCCCTCCGCCATCGTCCTTCCGACCGATGGGGCCTTCAGCGTGCGATGGTCCTCACCCGTCCAGCTTGTCGAAGTCGAACTCGCACCGAAGGGAGTGGAGTGGCCCCATCGGCTCTCCATCGCGCCCGCTCGCGCGGCGGCGATCGCGGCGCGTTCTCTGGCCCTCTCCCTGCTCGCGACCACGCGGGAGATCCGCGCGACCGAGATCGGTCACCTGAGCCTCGCCGTGGAGTTCGCGGCGACGGGTGCGGGGACGGACGCCGCGGGTGCACCGGTGTCGTTGTCTCTCGTCCACGATGCGGAGCGCCTCATCCGTCGCAATGCTCACGACCCCACGTTCTCGGTCGATGCGCTGGCGCGCATGTTACGGGTGAGTCGCCGCCATCTGACCCGCGCCCTCTCTCACACGGGAGCGTCGCCGCGCGAACGCATCCGCGACGCACGGATCGCGCTTGCCCGGGCCGCTGTCCGGGTCAACGGCGAGCGGGTGCTACGCGACGACACACGTGCTCGTGCCGTGGGCTTCGCTTCTGCCCGCGCTCTGCGCGAGACGCTGGCACGGATGGAGAATGCCCTGCCGAACGGCGCGAGGTGCCCCGACGAGGAGCGAGGTGAAACGTGGGCGACCTCCCACCCCGTCCGCAGATGACCCGCACGGTCTCGGCAGGGCACGAGGCCGGCCTCACCCCCGCGAGACGCTGACCCGCAGGATCACGTCGGAATCGCCGCCACCGCGATCGGTGTTGCTCGTGACCACCCACAGCGATCCATCCGGGGCCGCCGCGACATCGCGAAGGCGCCCGTATTCACCTACGAAATAATCGTCGAACACGCCGAGGTCGCCGGTCGGGACGATACGGAGGCGCTCACCCCGCAGGTTCGCGATGACCACCGCGCCCTCGACGACCGCGAGTCCGCTCGGACTGGCATCCGCGGGCGCCCACTGCTGAACCGGGTCGACGAACCCGGCCCGTCCGCCGATGCCCTCCACCTCGGGCCAGCCGTAGTTCGAACCGGGTTCGATGACGTTGAGCTCGTCCCAGGTGTCCTGCCCGAACTCCGACGCGTACATGGTGCCATCGGCATCCCACCCGATGCCCTGCGGGTTCCGGTGACCGAGACTCCACACCGGCGACCCCGGGAAGGGGTTGTCGGCGGGCACCTCTCCCTCGGGGGTGACCCGCAGGATCTTGCCGCCGAGCGACCCCGGATCCTGAGCAGCATCGGGGTCGGCCGCGTCGCCCGCCGTGACGTAGAGCAGGCCGTCGGGACCGAAGGCGATCCGTCCGCCGTTGTGGATGTTCGCCGAGGGGATGCCGTCGAGCACGGTCTGCGCGGCCCCGAGCGAGAACGAGCCCGGCGTTCCCTCGAGTGGGAACCGCATCACCCGGTTGCCTCCGGGGATCGTCACGTAGGTGTAGAGATAACCGTCGGCGTGCGCGATGCCCAGAAGTCCGCCCTCTCCGCGCGCTGCGAGATCGGGCACCTCCCCCACGACCCGCGTGTCCCCGTCCGTGATCTCGAGGATCTCCCCCGTGTCGCGCTGACTCACGAGCGCGGTGTCGTCGACGAAGACGACCGACCAGGGAGTCGTGAATCCGGATGCCACCACCTCGGGCGCTCCGACGGGGGCGAGGTTCCCGAGGGTGGGCGCGGCGGCGCTCGCGGGCGGCGTCTGGATCGGTGCGGCGGCGGGCGGCACGGCATCCGACTCCCGTTCCGCCGCGCACCCGGCGAGCGCGAACAGCGAGAACACGATCGCCATCGCGGAAGCCGAGCGGGCGGAGGGTCGATGCGGGGACGAAGCGTGGCGACGCCGGGCGGAGCCGACGGATGCGAGGTCGATCATGGGGCCTCCTCGGCACTGCGGTGGTGGTTCCGTCCTACCCGTCGCACCTGCGAGCGCTCTGGGGATCGCACCCCGCCGGTCGTCTCCGGCTCACCCGCGTTCTCACATGCGCGCGTAGCGGGCGCGGGCGAAGCAGAACACGCCGTAGACGACGAGCCCGGCACCCACGACCCACAGCACGATCTGGCCGAAGGGCAGACTCGCGAGCGATCGCAGCGCCGCATCGATACCGCCGGCCGCGTTCGGGTCGTGGGTGACCGCGGCGACGATGAAGAGGATGCCGGCGACCCCCACCGCGATGCCCTTGGCGACGTAGCCGACGGTGCCGAAGACCCGGATGCCCCGACCCGCGGTGCCTCCGGGGATCGACAGGCTCTTCTCGAAGGCGCGCGTGATGCCGCGCACAACGAATGCGACGCCGATCACGGCGACGCCGAGGCCGACGATGACGAGCAGGGCCACGCCGCCGGGCATCGCCAGGATCTGCGCGCTGAGGGTCTTGGACGACTCCGACGACTCCGAGCTCCCGCCCGTCGCGAGGGTGAAGGCCGTGGCGGCGATCGCCACGTAGGCGATCGCGGTGCCCACGTACTTCGCGCGGTGCGCCCACCGCTTCTTGGCATCCGGATCGCGCTCCACGATCGCCTCGGCGATCTGCCAGACCGCAAGGGCGGCGAGTCCCACCACGATCACCCACAGCAGCGCGATGCCGAGCGGTGCGTCGCGCACCTGCTGCAGCGCTCCACTCTGGTCGGCGCTGTCGCCGGCGGAGCCGGTGGCGATCGAGACGGCGATGACACCGATCAGCAGATGCAGGAGGCCGAGGACGACATAGCCGACGCGGGCGGTCACCCGGAACGCGGTGGAGTCCTGTGCCTTGTCGGCGGCGGCGGTTGCGGAGGTCATCCGCGAACCCTAGCGCTCACTCCGCGGACGCGTGAAGGCGTTGCGCGCGGCGTACACGCCACACCTCGACCATCGCCCACACGAGCGTGGCCACGGCGACGCCCTCGAGAAAGCCGGCCACGACGTCCGACAACCAGTGCGCGTGCAGGTACGTGCGGCTCCACATCATCAGCACCACCCACACCGCCCCGACGATCCAGACCCATCGGCGCCGCAGGATGAGCGCGAGCGTGAGCGCGATGGTGGTCGCTACGGCGGTGTGCCCCGAGGGGAACGAGGTCGCCACCGTCTCGGCGAGCGAATCGGCCGGACGACTGCGGGCGATGACCGCCGCGAGAGGCGCACCGATCAGCACCACGAGGGCGATGGATGCCGCGATGTTCAGAGCATCCCACGGGCGGCGGACGATGAGGAAGACGATGGTCGTCGCGACCCCGATGATGATCATGCCGATCGTTCCGCCCACGATCGCCGGCACCCACGCCACGATCACGCCGACGGGGTCCGCCAGCGCCGCCATCGCGTCATCCCACGCCTGATCGATCGGCAAGGGGGCGGATCCGCTGAGGGCCACGGCGAACCGCAAGCCCACGAACAGCACCGCCGCGACCACGCCGACGACCAGGGCGATCGGGCGGCGCGGGTCGATGCGCGGCCGATCGGGGAGCAGGGCGGTGTCGTCTGTCGTGGCATCCATCCGCGAATCGTCCCAGGCGCGGGCGCCGCGGGCCAGCACTTGCCGTGAGCGCCGGCATGCGTCACGCGGTGGAGTCGCCGCCCGCTCGACCCCGAACGCAGCGGCAGCATCTCCTGCATCACGCAGGCGACCGCGTCTCGTCGACGGACCCCCGCTGCCGAATCCGACGTGGTGGCCGCCGACGGGCCCACCTCGCTCCACGGCGCGGTGGGCACCGCTCCCCCGGGAGCGAGAGCGAGTACGGTGGAAGGCGGCGAAGCCGCCCCAGGGGCCGGCGCCACACGCATATGACACCGCCTTCCCTCCCCTCCGCCCCGATGCTTCCGGGCCCCGTGCTCGTCGTCGGCGACGGTCGCATGGGGCGCGCACTCGTGGCCGCATTGACAGCCGCCGAGGTGCCGGTCGTGGGACCTGCGGGTCTGGGCGAGTCGGGCGAAGACGCTGCGATCGTGCTCCTCGCGGTCCCGGATGCCGCGATCGCCACCGCCGCGCGCACGATCGCCCCCGGCCGCACGGTCGGTCACCTCTCGGGGGCACTCGACCTGTCGGTCCTCCGACCTCATGACGCCTTCAGCATCCACCCGCTCATGACGGTCACGACGGCCGGAGCTTCGTTCGTCGGAGTGACGGCCGCCCTCGCCGCGACGACTCCCGCGGCTTCCGCCATCGCCTCGGCGCTCGCGGAGGCCCTCGGGATGACGGGCGTGGAGGTGCGGGACCGCGACCGCGCGGCCTACCACGCGGCCGCGTCCGTGGCCGCGAACTTCCTCGTGACGCTCGAGGGGATGGCCGAGGAGCTCGCCGCGACCGCGGGGATCAGCAGACACGCCCTGGTCCCCCTGGTACGTGCCGCCGTCGATAACTGGGCGGAACGCGGAGCGGCTGCAGCCCTCACCGGCCCGGTCTCGCGCGGCGACGACGCCACGGTGGCGCAGCAGCGTCGCGCCGTCGTCGAGCGTCTTCCCGACCGCGTGGCGCTCTTCGACGCGCTCGTCGACGCGACGCGCGACCTCGCCAGTGCTCAACGACCCGGAATCGAGTGCCTCCCGTGACAATCCGCATCGTGCGCACCGTCGACGAACTGCGCGCAGTACTCACCCCGCGCCGGTCCGGAGGGATCGGGTTCGTGCCGACCATGGGCGCCCTCCACGAGGGGCACCTCTCGCTCCTGCGCGCCGCAGCGGCCGACAACGCCACCGTTGTGCTGTCGATCTTCGTCAACCCGACCCAGTTCGGCGAGGCCGCCGACCTCGACGCGTATCCGCGCACCGAGGAGGCCGACATCGAGCTGGCCGAGAACGTCGGCACCCACGTCGTCTTCGCGCCGTCGGCGGCCGAGATGTATCCGGCGGGCTTCGCCACCACCGTTTCGGTCGGCGGCGCCCTCACCGGAACGCTCGAGGGCGCCGTCCGCGGCCGCTCCCACTTCGACGGGGTCGCCACGGTCGTCGCCAAGCTGCTGCTCGCCGTCCAACCCGACCGCGCCTACTTCGGCGCGAAGGACGCCCAGCAGGTCGTCGTCGTCCGGCGCATGGTCACCGACCTCCGCATCCCCGTCGAGATCGTGACCCGGCCGACGTCGCGTGACGCCGACGGCCTGGCCCGCTCCAGCCGAAACGCGCGGTTGTCGACAGAGGAGCGCAAGCTGGCAGCGGTCATCCCGCGGTCGCTGCGCGCAGCTCAGGATGCCTTCGCCTCCGGCATCCGGAACACGAGTCGCCTCATCGCCCTCGTGCACGAGGGACTCACCGAAGTCGGATCGGATCACGAGTACGTGGAGATCGTCGACGCCGACAGCCTCGAACCGCTCACCGACATCGCGCGCCCGGCGCTGCTCGCGCTCGCCGTACGGGTGGGGCAGGTGCGACTCATCGACAACGTGGTGCTCGATCCCGGTACCGAGGACCGCATCACCCTCGAGAGGAACCTGACATGACACGCCGCAAGGTGACGCTTCGCCGGCTCCGCGAGCTCGCCGAGGCCGGCACGCCGCTGGTCATGGTGACGGCGTACGACTACGCCTCGGGCCGGGTGGCCGAACGCGCGGGGGTCGACATCGTGCTGGTCGGCGACTCCGGCGCTCAGGTGGTGCTGGGGCACCCCGACACCACGTCGGTGACGCTCGACGAGATGCTGACGCTGTCGAAAGCCGTTCGCAGGGCGCTTCAGACTCCCCTGCTGCTGTGCGACCTGCCGTTCGGGTCGACCGAGCTGAGTGACGAACAGGCGGTCGCGACGTCGATCCGTTTCGTGCATGAGGCCGGCGCCGAAGCGGTCAAGATCGAGGGCGCGAACCCGGCACGCCTCTCCCGCCTGCGGGCGATCGTCGAAGCCGGAGTCCCGGTCGTCGGGCACGTGGGACTGACACCGCAGACCGCGACCGCGCTCGGCGGCCTCCGCGCCCAGGGACGCACGTCCGATGAGGCGGTCCGGGTCGCGCGCGATGCGCTCGCCGTGCAGGAGGCCGGGGCCTTCATGCTCGTCATCGAGGCCGTGCCCGCCGACGTCGTCGACGAGATCCGCCGGGCCCTGCGCATCCCCGTCATCGGCATCGGCGCGGGGGCCGCGGACGGACAAGTGCTCGTGCAGCACGACCTGCTCGGGATCACGGAGGGCCGCGCACCCGTCTTCGTGAAGCGGTACGCCGCCCTCGGCGACGCGATGGTCGAGGGCGTCGAGACGTACGCCCGAGAGGTGCGGGAGGGCGTCTTCCCCGCGAGCGAGCACACGTACCCGGCCGCAGCCGGCGCCGCGGCGGCGGTGCGGGAGTTCATCGACGGGCTCTGACGGACGACACCCGGTCCGCCGACGGTTCCCCGGGCGTCGGTCCGGTCGACGGATGCCGAGGCTTCGACATCCCCTGGACCCCGCCGCGGTGGGCAAGCCGTCGACCGAACGGGCCGGCTGAGCGAAGATGCTGTCATGCGCCCCGCCTCCCGTGCTCCGGTCCTCGTCGGCCTCGCCGCGGTCGTCTCCCTCACCCTCACCGCCTGCGGGGGAACGCCGACCCCGGCCGACAGCGCCTCGATCGCCGAGAAGGCCGCACTGCTCGACATCGACCCCGCACTGGTCTTCACGACTCAGGTCGAGGGATACGACCTCGCGTCGCAGTCGGTCGGGCCGGCGAACGACGACGGCCTGTCGGCGACGTGGGTCGACGAGCAGACCGCGGCCATGATCACCATCCGCACCTCGCCGGGAGAACCCGACGCCGCCGGCTGCGCGGCAACGCCGCTGTGGGACCTGCCCGCCACCGCCGTCACCTGCACGGAGGAGTCCGGGCTGTGGCACCGCGAGGGCGGGGGCGCGCACGAGTTCCTCGTCGCCCGCGACGGCGCCACGATCTGGGTGATCGGCGCGAACGGAACCCCGCTCGACGACCTGCGCCGGGCCGCCGAGGCGGTCCGCGTTCCCTCGGATGCCGAGGTGGAGGCGTTGTTCGCCGACGCGCCGACCGAGCCGCACACGCCCGTCGAACGCGGCGACCTTCCCGAGAACGGCGACGGCGCCCCCATTCAGCCGTCGGGTCCGGGCGGCTGAGCCGTGTCTCGATGGGCGTCGATGTCCGCGGACCCGTGTCGCGGGAGCTGCTGCCCCGACATGACGAAGGCCCCGCATCCGTGAGGATCGGGGCCTTCGTGGTGGCGGTGACGGTGGGATTTGAACCCACGGTAGGGGTGAACCTACACAACATTTCGAGTGTTGCACCTTCGGCCGCTCGGACACGTCACCGCCGGAAAGCTTACGACAGATGCGCGGATGCCGCGAATCGGTGCCCGAGCGAGGTGTCGGCATCCATTCGTCCACCGTCGAACCACCACGCTGGAAGCCGCTCACGGCCGCTGCCAGGATCGAGCCATGAGCGTGATCGAGAACTCGAAGCTGACGGTCGTGGGCGCGGGAAGCGTGGGGGCGAGCGTCGCATACGCGGCCCTGATCCGGGGCTCGGCGCGGCACGTCGCGCTCTACGACATCGCGACCGAGAAGGTCGAGGCGGAGGTGCTCGACCTCGCGCACGGCACGCAGTTCACCGGTTCCAGCGACATCACCGGGGGCAGTGACGTATCGGTCGCCGAAGGCTCCCACGTCGTGGTGATCACCGCGGGAGCGAAGCAGAACCCCGGGCAGACCCGCATTGAGCTCGCCGCGACCAACGCGCGCATCATCCGCGACATGATGCCGAACCTGCTCGAGGTCGCGCCAAACGCGGTCTACGTGATCGTGACGAACCCCTGCGACGTGCTGACGGTGCTCGCGCAGGAGGCGACGGGCCTGCCCACCCGCCGCATCTTCGCCTCCGGCACGGTGCTCGACACCTCACGGCTGCGGTGGAAGATCGCGCAGCGCGCGGGAGTGGCCACCTCGAGCGTGCACGCCTGGATCGTGGGTGAGCACGGCGACACCGAGTTTCCGCTCTGGTCCACCGCCACGATCGGCTCGGTGCCGATCACGCAGTTCGAGCTTCCCGACGGGGGCCGTTTCGACAAGGACGAATTGGATGCCATCGCCGTCGACGTCCGCGATGCCGCGTACAAGGTGATCAAGGGCAAGGGTGCGACGAACTACGCGATCGGTCTGTCGAGCGCGCGCATCGTCGAGGCGATCCTGCGCGACGAGCACGCCATCCTGCCCGTCAGCACCGTGCTGGAGGGCTTCCACGGCATCGACGGCATGGCTCTCTCCGTCCCGTCGATCGTCAGCGCGGCCGGGGCGGTGCCCGTCGCCGGCACGCCGTTCTCCGACGACGAGGTGGCGCTACTGCGCCGCTCCGCCGACGCCCTCACCGAGGTCGCGGACTCCCTCCGCGGCTGAGGGCGCGCCGGCAGAACGCGCGTCACGCCGCCGACGCGCGTCGGGCCGCGGACACGCGCCGAACGGGCGACCGACCGGTGCCCACGACCGGCGGGCCCACACGCGCGTGGCTCCGACGCATAAACGCTATTGCAGCGTATAAACACGCAGCCAGCGCGTTTCTGCGCGCGGATCGGGTTTATGCGTAGGCCGACAGCGGGCGCGGGGCGCCAGATGCCACGGCACGGCACGGGCGATGTCGGAGGCCCCGCGTAGCCTGAACCCATGGCATCCCGACGTCCCGCTGCAGCACCCGCTCCGTACCGCTGCACCGAGTGCGGGTGGACGACGGTGAAGTGGGTCGGACGCTGCGGTGAGTGCCAATCGTGGGGCACCGTCGTCGAAGCCGCAGAGCAGACGGGCATCGTCCGCTCCATCGCGCCGGTCGCACCCGGAGCCGCGCGCGCCGCCCGCCGCATCACCGAGATCGACACACAAGACGCCCCGCGCCGCACCAGCGGCGTCGGCGAGTTCGACCGCGTTCTGGGCGGGGGCATCGTGCCCGGCGCGGCCATCCTGCTGAGCGGCGAGCCCGGGGTCGGCAAATCGACGCTCTTGCTCGAAGTCGCGGCGCAGAGCGCCCGCGCGGGGCGCCGCGTGCTGTACGCCAGCGGTGAGGAGTCCGCCGCTCAGGTACGCCTCCGTGCCGAGCGCACGGGGGCTCTGCACGACGAACTCTTCCTCGCGGCCGAGACCGACCTCGCCACGATCCTCGGTCACATCGACCAGGTCGAGCCGGGGCTGCTCATCGTCGACTCCGTGCAGACCGTGTCATCGGCGCACAGTGACGGCGCCGCCGGCCAGCCGGCGCAGGTGCGCGAGGTCGCGTCAGCGCTGATCCGCGTCGCGAAAGAGCGCGGCCTGCCCATCATCCTCGTCGGCCACGTCACCAAGGACGGCTCCATCGCCGGACCCCGCATCCTCGAGCACCTCGTCGACGTGGTCTGTCACTTCGAGGGCGACCGGCAGACGTCGCTGCGCTTCGTCCGCGCACTCAAGAACCGCTTCGGGCCCACCGATGAGGTCGGCTGCTTCGACATGACCGGCACCGGTATCGCCGAGGTCGCCGACCCGAGCGCGCTGTTCCTCGGGCACGGCGAACCCGAGCCGGGCACGTGCGTCACCATCGCGATGGAGGGGCGCCGGGCCCTACCCGTCGAGATCCAGGCGCTCGCGGTGCGGCAGACCGCGCCCAACCCACGGCGCATCGTGAACGGCGTCGACTCCTCGCGCGTGGCGATGGTGCTCGCCGTGCTCGAGAGTCGCATGGGCCTCACCCTCTCCGACCGCGACGTCTATGTCTCGACCGTCGGCGGCGTACGCCTCGTCGAACCCGCGGCCGACCTCGCCATCGCCATCGCGGTGGCCAACGCCGTGAAGAACCGCAAGGTGTCGAAACGACTCGCCGCGATCGGGGAACTCACCCTGACCGGCGAGATCCGCAACGTCACGCAAGCTGCTCAGCGGGCGTCCGAGGCCAAACGGCTCGGGTATCACACGGTGCTCGACTCGTCATCGCGCAAGCTCGCTCAGGCGCTCAACGAACTGCAGGTGCGCGGGATGCCGCGCGACGAGAGCGAGCCCGGTTTCTGACCGCCGCCGGGTGACGGCGCTGACCCGCGGCTACGACCGAAGCGACGGTCGATCACGCGGAGCGGAAGCCGTGGGCGTCGGTGGTGCGTCCGTCGCTTCCGACCTGCGGCCGCCTGACTCGGGTCAGCGCCCGGGAGGAGCGGACCGACGACGGCGATGCGGCGATGTCATGCCCAGAACGGCGGGGATGACAAGTCCGGCGGCGCACACGGCACCGGCGATCAGGAACTCCATGGCCCCGAGTCTTGCACGCCGGTCTCACCCGCGCGACTCGGGTTCTTCACCACCCCGAGCGAACCCCTCGCCCGCAGTGCCGGCATGCCCGCAGGCTCCCGTGGCATAGCCCGCGAGCGCCGCGCCGCTCGGCGAGCCCATGCGCAGCGGCCTCCCCGCCCGCCCGCAGGCGGCGCGCAGCGGCCACCCCGCCCGGCCGCAGGCGCCGGGCGATCCCGCACGCGACGTCGCTCCATCGTGCGTCCACGCCGGACGGACAAGTTCTCGCCCGAAGCCGCCTCAACCGGCCCCTCGCCGGGTCAGGCGTCGAGAGCGGCGATCAGATCGGCGGGCGACGCCTGGATCGGGTGCGGCCCGGCGATATCGATGAACACCGTGGTGATGGCATCCTGGTGCGCACCGAGGAACGCCCGAAGCCACTGCGGTGACTGCAGAGCCACGTGCGGGGGCAGCGTCTCGGGCTTGTGCGCGGCGTCGCTGAACAGCAGCAGCGCGACCTGGCCGTTGTTCGGATCGCGGTACGTCCACACCTCGCCGACGCTGAGGGGATTGTCCGCGTCACCCGAAGTCATGAGGGGAACGACGGTGGGCCCGTGACGCAGCGCGAAGGCGATGGCGGCCATGTCCTGGGTCTGCAGCGCGTCGGAGAGTGCAGTGTTCGTGAAGTCCACGTCGAGCTTCTTCCCCTTGCGCTTCTTGCCTGCGGCCATCCTCCGAGCCTATCCGCGGCCCCGCGACGTCCGGTGCGCCCCGCAGCCCCCGTACTCCGGTGCGCCGCAGCCCCGCAGCCCGCGTCGTCGCATGCCCCGCAGCCCTGCAACCCGCGCCGACCGGTGCCCAGCGGAGGAGATGCGACGAAGGGAGGATCCGCCGACGCGAAAGCGTCCTCCGCTCACCACGCATCCTCCCCGGCCCCGGCGCGGGGTCGCGGCTGCGCCGACCGGCACCCGCACCCCGATGCCCGCGTCAGCCGAGCCGCACCCGAACGGGCCCGGGTCACTGCAGCACGAACGACGCCGTCCCGGCCGACGGGATGCCGCCGATCGAGACGCTCAGGTGATACGTCGCGCCTCCGCCCGGTGCGTAGGGGCGTTCCCCGTCGCACGAGCTCACGGACGAGCGCGTACGGTCCCAGGTCAGCGGGGCAGAACTGGTGACCACCTGGCCCGCGGCGAGCGTCACCTCCATGTCGCTCGGCTCCGACTGGCAGTCGGTCGAGCGCCACCACACGTCGGTGCCGCTCGTCACCGTGAACGACTGCGCGCTCGTGCCCACGTTCAAGACGCACGGAGTGGCCGAGGCGTTCGACAGCCGGATGGACAGCTGCGGGTTCTCGCCCTGGGCGTACTCCGCCTTGTCCGACAGCGCCTCCACCGTGATGTTCGCGGCGGTGCACTCGATGGGCCCCGCCGGCACGCTCGGCGTCGGTGTCGCCGTGGAACCTGCCGTGGGGGTGGCTACGGCCGAGGGCGCGGCGGCGGTCGCCGACGGAGACGCTGAGGTGGCGCTCGCGGACGGGTCGGACGAGGGGGCGGCGGTCGGTGCGACACGCCAAGGCGGAGCCGCGACGAGCCACACGACGAGGCCGATCACGATCAGAGCCAGAAGCCCTGCCGCGAGACGACGTCGGCGATACACCGCCGGGGACTGCCTCCGCCTACGGGGGGCATCGGTCATGGTTCCAGGGTAGGCGTCCTGGCCGTGAGCCCTCTCCACGGCACGCTCGGAATCACCGGTGCGTCACCGCCCCGCGGGAGGCCGACGGCGCTCAGAGGTTCTTCAACATGCGCGTGTTGCCGAGCGTGTTGGGCTTCACGTGCGCGAGGTCGAGGAACTCGGCGACACCTTCGTCGGGGCTGCGCACGAGCTGCGAATACACGTCGGGGGGCACCACCTGTTCGCCGATCTCGGAGAACCCGCGTCGCGAGAAGAAATCGACCTCGAAGGTGAGGCAGAACAGTCGCGACACGCCCAGCTCACGCGCGCGCTGCTCCAACGTCTCGACGAGGGCGCGTCCGACTCCCAGGTGCAACCAGTCGTCGTGCACGATGAGAGTGCGGATCTCGCCGAGGTCTTCCCACATGATGTGCAACGCGCCGCAGCCGACCACGATCCCGTCGACCTCTGCGACGACGAATTGCTGCACCGAGCCATAGAGCACGACCAGGTCCTTGCCGAGCAGGATGCGCTTCTGCACGAACGGCTCGAGCAGTTCGTGGATGCGTCGGACGTCGGCGGTGCCGGCGGAGCGGACGACGAACGACGCGGGGGAAGTCATCCTCCCAGCGTACGCCGCGACGACGAAGGGGCCCGGATGCCATGGCATCCGGGCCCCTTCGTGCTACAGCGTCAGCTGCCGGCGAGGGTGTCGGGGGTGGCGGCGATTTCGCCCGCCGTCCCGACGCCCAGCGCGACCTTCTCGCCCCGCGGGCTGGTCTCGAAGGCGAACTGTCCGTTCTCGACGCTGACCTTGACGTGGTCGCCGGCCTCGAGCTCGCCGTGGAGGATCCTCTCGCTGAGACGGTCCTCGATTTCGCGCTGCATGGCGCGGCGGAGCGGACGAGCGCCGAGCGTGGGGTCGAACCCGATCTCGATGAGCTTGTCCTTCGCCTCATCCGACAACTCCACCGTCATGTCGCGGTCGAGCAGACGGTCGGCCAGACGCTTGACGAACAGACCGACGATCTGGCGGAGCTCGGGCTTGCTGAGCTGCGGGAAGACGATGACGTCGTCGACGCGGTTGAGGAACTCGGGCTTGAAGTGGCGCTTGAGCTCTTCGTCGACCTTGCCCTTCATCCGCTCGTAGGACGTCTGGGCATTGCCCTCGACCTGGAAGCCCACCGGGCCCCCGGCGATCGCCGACGAACCGAGGTTCGTCGTCATGATGATCACCGTGTTCTTGAAGTCGATGACGCGACCCTGACCGTCGGTCAGGCGACCCTCTTCGAGGATCTGCAGGAGCGAGTTGAAGATGTCGGGGTGGGCCTTTTCGATCTCGTCGAAGAGCACGACCGAGAACGGCTTGCGGCGCACCTTCTCGGTGAGCTGGCCGCCCTCTTCGAATCCGACGAACCCGGGAGGGGCACCGAACAGACGCGAGACGGTGTGCTTCTCACCGAACTCCGACATGTCGAGGGAGATCAGCGCGCCCTCGTCGTCGAAGAGGAACTCGGCGAGCGCCTTGGCGAGCTCGGTCTTTCCGACGCCCGTGGGGCCGGCGAAGATGAACGAGCCCGAGGGGCGCTTGGGGTCCTTGAGGCCCGCGCGCTGGCGACGGATCGTGCGCGAGAGGGCCGCAATCGCCTCTTCCTGGCCGATGACGCGCTGGTGCAGCGCCTTCTCCATGAACATGAGGCGGCTGGACTCTTCCTCGGTGAGCTTGAACACCGGGATGCCGGTCGCCTGAGCGAGCACCTCGGCGATCAGGCCCTCGTCGACCACCGCGTGGGAGGCGACGTCACCCGAGCGCCACTGCTTCTCGAGGCGCAGACGCTCGGCGAGGAGCGACTTCTCCTCATCGCGAAGCGACGCGGCCTTCTCGAAGTCCTGCTCCTCGGAGGCCTGCTCCTTCTGCTCGCGCACCTTGGCGATCTTCTCGTCGAATTCGCGCAGCTCCGGCGGCGACGACAGGATCGACAGGCGCAGGCGGGCGCCGGCCTCGTCGATCAGGTCGATGGCCTTGTCGGGCAGGAACCGGTCGCTGATGTAGCGGTCGGCGAGGTTCGCCGCGGCGACGATCGCACCGTCGGTGATCTGCACCTTGTGGTGCGCCTCGTAGCGGTCGCGCAGGCCCTTCAGGATGTTGATCGCGTGGGGCAGGCTCGGCTCGGCGACCTGGATCGGCTGGAAGCGGCGCTCGAGCGCGGCATCCTTCTCGAAGTGCTTGCGGTACTCGTCGAGCGTGGTGGCACCGATGGTCTGGAGCTCTCCACGGGCGAGAAGCGGCTTCAGGATCGACGCGGCGTCGATCGCACCCTCGGCGGCACCGGCACCCACGAGGGTGTGGATCTCGTCGATGAAGACGATGATGTCGCCGCGCGTGCGGATCTCTTTCGTGACCTTCTTCAGGCGCTCCTCGAAGTCACCGCGGTAGCGGGAACCGGCGATGAGCGAACCGAGGTCGAGCGAGTAGACCTGCTTGTCCTTGAGCGTCTCGGGCACGTCGCCCTTGACGATGGCCTGTGCGAGGCCCTCGACGACCGCCGTCTTTCCGACACCGGGCTCGCCGATGAGGACGGGGTTGTTCTTGGAGCGGCGCGACAGGATCTGCATGACGCGCTCGATCTCTTTCTCGCGCCCGATGACGGGGTCCAGCTTGTTGTCGCGCGCAGCCTGGGTGAGGTTGCGGCCGAACTGGTCCAGCACGGCCGAGCCGCCCTGAGCGGCGGAGGACTGCTGCTCGCCGGCGCCGGTGGCGACTCCGGCGGGCTCTTTGCCCTGGTAGCCCGAGAGCAACTGGATGACCTGCTGGCGCACCTTGTTCAGGTCGGCTCCCAGCTTGACGAGCACCTGGGCCGCCACGCCCTCGCCCTCACGGATGAGGCCGAGCAGGATGTGCTCGGTGCCGATGTAGTTGTGGCCGAGCTGCAGCGCTTCGCGCAGGGACAGCTCCAGGACCTTCTTTGCACGCGGCGTGAAGGGGATGTGCCCCGTCGGCTGCTGCTGTCCCTGGCCGATGATGTCCTGCACCTGCTCGCGCACGGCGTCGAGGGAGATGCCGAGGGACTCGAGCGCCTTGGCCGCGACACCTTCGCCCTCGTGGATCAGTCCCAGCAGGATGTGCTCGGTGCCGATGTAGTTGTGGTTGAGCATCTTCGCCTCTTCTTGGGCGAGGACGACCACACGACGGGCACGGTCGGTGAATCTCTCGAACATCTCAGTCCCTCCAGAAATGGGCTGACAGGCACGCCTCCGCGCGCCGTACATCGAGAGTAACCAGCGGCCGGAGGCCAGGGACGCATGTTCGCCGTGGGCATACCGCGACCCCGGCCGGTCTTGCGGGACCCATCGATAGTCGTTACATTATCGACCACCGATAACAACGATCATCGATAAGGAGCGATCATGGCATCCCCCCAATCCACCTCTCGCACCCTCTCCCGTGGTGACACCTGGAGCTTCCTGCTCTTCATCGTCGCGGGAGTCGCGATCGCCGCGTGGGCGGTCATCCGCAGCATCGGCAACATCGTCGCGGCCGTCGGAAACCGCGACGTGCGCGTGCCGATCGAGTTCCTCGACACCGTCGCCCAGGCTCCCGTCGGTCCTGATGGCGCCGCCGTGCCCGTCGAATTGACCGGCGCCGTGGTCACCGCCCCGTCGTTGCCGATCGCCTCGCTCTGGGCACTCTTCCTGGGCGAGGGGCTCTTCGCCGCAACGGTCGTCACGGTGGTCGTCCTGCTTCTCGTGCTGTGCGTCGGCATCCTGCGCGGGCACATCTTCAGCCGCCGCCACACCGTCCTCGTCACGTCCGTCGGGGTGATCGCGTTGGTCGGAGCCTTCGGCGTGCCGTTCTTCCACAACATGGTCGCCAACGGCGCGCTGGCCTGGCTGTCTGACCGCACATACGACCGCGGACTCACGCAGCAGATCGACCTGCCCGTCCTCATCGCGATCGGATTCGTCGCGGGCCTGTCGAGCACCGTCTTCGCCGTCGGCGACCGTCTCCAGCGCGACACGGAAGGTCTCGTATGACCCCGGCTGCCGCGGAGGACGGGCCGAGCGGCATCCACTGCCGTCTCGATGAGCTCCTCGAGGCGCGCGGCCTCACGCTCACGCGCCTCAGCGAACTGGTCGGGGTCTCGGTGGTGAACCTGTCGGTACTGAAGAACGACCGCGCCCGCGCGATCCGCTACTCCACGCTCGCGGCGATCTGCCGCGTGCTGGAGTGCGAGGTCGGCGACCTCCTCGTGGTCGAGCGCTGACGCCGTCGGCGGCTGCAGGCCACGGGACGGGATCGGTCGAGCGCTGACGTCGCCGCGTCAGCGCGCGCCGAGCACCGGGATCGGATCGGGCGCCTGGACGTTGCCACCCGAGAGCACCAGCGAGACCGGACCGTCGCCGGCCTCCGCGCCCACGTCGGCCAGGGTCACGCGCGGGGCGTAGTCCATGGTGCACACCTGATCAGCGGGCGGCGTGGCGAACCGCACCGCCACCTGGCCGCCGTCGGAGCTCACCGATTCGACGGTCGGCACGCAGCTGGAGCTGCCGTAAGTGACGATCGCGACCAGCGACTGGCTCACCCAACCCGCGCTCGGCGCGAAATCGTCGGGGGGCGTGGGCACGTCGGCCAGCGCGGCGAGCGTCGTCTCACCCTCCGCGGCCCCCGTCACCTTCACGGTGAGGGCGGCACCGGGATCCGTACCCACCGGAAGGGTCACCAGCGTCGCGCGCGGCGCCATGTCGCGCGTACACGGCTCCTGCGTCGGCTCGACGAGGTCCACCGTCAGCGCCCCGTCGGCGATCTGCGGCTCCCCGCCGACAGCCGGGACGCACGACGAGCTGCCGGAGGTGACGACCGCGATCGCACGGCCCGCGTCGAGCCACGCGGCGCTGACGTCACCAGCGGGCGACGCGGTCGCGGCATCCGCGGGCGACGACGACTCGGGCGATGACGCGGCACCCGACGCGCACCCGGCCAGGGTGCCGGCGGCGAGCAGGCCCGCTCCCAGCAGGCCGATGAGGGTCAGACGTGAGCGGGACATGAAAACCTCCGGGGGTGGGTTCACCCCATGATGACGGAGATTCCTGGATGCCTGCGGCGAACGCCCCGCCGCCTCACTGCAGCGCGGAGGTGAGGCGGGCCAAGTTGTCGAGGATGGTGGAGCGCAGGGGCTGCTGGCGCCACTCCTCGATGGTGAGCTGGCGGCTGAGCTGCCGATAGCGGTCTTCGACCGCGCGCATGTCGCGCGCGAACTCTTCACCACGCACGAGCATCGACACCTCGAGATTCAGACCGAACGAGCGCATGTCCATGTTGCTCGAGCCGATGACGGCGACCTCGTCGTCGATGGTGACGCTCTTGCTGTGCAGGATGAAGGGCTTGCGGTACATCCAGATGACGACTCCCGCACGCAGGAGCGCCTCGTAGTAGCTGCGCTGGGCGTGATAGACCATGGCCTGGTCGCCCTCTTCGGACACGAACAGCTCCACGTGCACGCCACGCTGGCACGCGGTGGTGATGGCGAGGAGCAGCGCCTCGTCGGGGACGAAGTACGGACTCACGATGATGATGCGTTCGCGCGCGGCGAAGAGCAGACCGAGGAACAGCTTGAGGTTGTTTTGGAAGTCGAAGCCCGGCCCCGAGGGAACGATCTGACAGTCGAGGTCTCCTGGGCCGGTCGTCACACTGAACAGGTCGATCTCGTCGGCCAGCGTCTCGTCTGTCTCGCTGTACCAGTCGGAGAGGAAGACCGCGTTGATGCTGGCGACGACGGGGCCCTCGACGCGCACCATGAGGTCGACCCAGTGGAGGCCCCGGCGGATGTTCTTACGCAGGTTGTAGGAGGAGTCGGTGACGTTCTGCGAGCCCATATAGGCGACGTCGCCGTCGATGACGAGCAGCTTTCGGTGATTGCGCAGGTCGGGGCGCTGCCAGCGGCCGCGCAGCGGCTGGACGGGGAGCATCAGATGCCAGTGGGCGCCCATCGCGTCGAGGCGGCGCACCGTCTGCTTGTAGCGCGGTTTGCCTTGGTTCGCCCAGTGGTCCAGCAGTACGCGCACCACGACCCCCCGCTCCGCGACCTCTTCGAGCGCGCGGAAGAAGTTGTCGGTGGAGTCGTCGGACTGCAGGATGTAGAACTCCACGTGCACGTACCGCGTGGCGCCGCGGATCGCGTCGGCCATGGCATCCAGGCTCTGCTGGTAATCGGCGATGAGGGTGGCGGCGTTGTCGCCCGCGATGGGCATGGCGCCGAGATTGCGGTTGAGCTGAACGAGGGCGCGGAACCAGTGCGGCGCGTTCGGGCGGAGCGTTCCGAACTCGAGCGACGCACTCGTGTCGTGGATGTACTCGTTGATCGCGGCCTGCTTGCGCCGACGCTTGCGCGGCAGACGCGGATTTCCGATGAGCAGGAACAGGAACACCCCGACGAACGGGATGAAGTAGATCGCCAGGAGCCACGCCATCGCCGCGGTGGGGCGGCGGTTTCGGGGCACGATGATGATCGCGGCGATACGCACGACCAGGTCGACGACGAACAGCGTGATGACGAGCCAGCTCGCGTCGAACGTGGCGTTGATCACGGGTCCTCCTGGGCGGGTTGTGGACCCAGCGTAGCGACGACCGCCGACAACGGTCTCGCGGACCTCAGTTCGCGGGGCCGTCGCCCGTGGACGCCACCGGCGGAAGTCCGCGCTTGGCCCGTTCCTGCGCCTCGATGCGCGCGTAGACCTTGCGCTCGGTGCGATCCATGCGAATGACGTTGCGAAGGATGAAGAAGAAGACGAACGACACGACGATCGTCGGCAGGATCGCCCACAGCACAGCGGTCCAGGTCTCATCCATGCTTCGAGAATACCCGCGGCGGCTGGGCGAACGCCCGCTCGCGCCTCCTCCCCACCCGGCCGATGAGCGGAATGATCCACGATCGAGCGAATCGGCCGGGAACGTAACCGCCCGCGACGGCCACCCTCGACGCATGACCACCACCGTCCTGCGAGCAACCTCGTCTCCCGCTTTCCTCTCCCTCGTCCCCCACCTGCTCGAATGCACCCCGCATCGCAGCCTCGTGATCGTCCCCTTCGGTGAGGGGCGTTCGCTCGGCGCGATGCGTGTCGACCTGCCGCCGCAGGGCGACCAGCCCACCGAGGAGGGGGTCGCCTCAACCGTCGTCGGCATGGCCTGCAAGGTGACCCGCACCGACGCCGTCGCGATCGCGGTGTACACCGACGACTCCGTGACCGGCGGGGCCGGCGCACCGCACACCGGGCTCGTGGATGCCGTTCGCGCCCGCGCCGACATCTGCGGCCTGCGCGTCGTCGACGCGCTCGTCGTGGGATCCGACGGGTGGGCCAGCTATCTCGAGCCGGCGGCGGGGCCGCATCCACTCACCGAGATCCAGGATGCCGCCTTCGAGGGGCTCGACCACGACATCAGCGGCGACCACCTCACCGCCGCCCGCCTACCCGCCGGGTCCGCGGGGGACTCGCGGCTCCTCGAACAGCTCCTGGTCGACGTGGAGCACGCGTTGAGGCGTTCGCGCGACCGGCGCCGCCTCTCGCCCGCGCGGCGCACAGCAGCCGACGCCGTGGCCGCGGAGATTGCCGATCCGCCCGAACTGTTCGAGCGCGCCATCGGACGACCCGCCGACCAGGTGGACATGACGCGGATCGCGGCCCTCGCCTTCTGCTTGGAGCGACCCGCCTTGCGCGACGTCGCGCTGATGCAGTGGACCGGTGATCTGGCGACGGGCGACGCGGTGTTCCGCGCGCAGACCGTCTTCCGGGGCGGCGAGCCGGTGCCCGAAGACCTCGCCCGCCCGATGTGGGGCGAGGGCGCGAAGCCCGATCCGGCTCGGCTGCGCGCGGGGCTCCAGCTGTGCCGGCGCGTCGCCTCGCTGGTCGCCCCCGAACGCCGGCCCGGAGCGCTCGCGGCCTGCGCGTGGCTCGCGTGGGCGTCGGGACGATCCACCCACGCCGCGTTCTACGCGGACGCAGCCCTCGCGATCGATGGGACGCACGGGCTCAGCGAGATCATGCGGACCATGCTCGACGCCGGCCGGCTGCCCGAGTGGGTGTTCGAGCGGTCTACTTCACCAGCGGGAAAAGGATCGTCTCGCGGATCCCGAGTCCGGTGATGGCCATGAGCAGTCGGTCGATTCCCATCCCCATGCCACCGGTGGGGGGCATGCCGTGCTCGAGGGCCCGCAGGAACTCTTCGTCGATGGGCATGGCCTCGTCGTCGCCGCGGGCGGCGAGCTTGGCCTGCTCGGTGAACCGGTGACGCTGGATCACCGGGTCGACGAGTTCCGAGTAGCCGGTAGCCAGCTCGAACCCGCGCACGTACAGGTCCCACTTCTCCACGACACCGGCGATGGAACGGTGCTCGCGCACGAGAGGACTGGTGTCGACGGGGAAGTCCATGACGAAGGTGGGCCGGGTCAGGCCCGGCTTGACGAAGTGCTCCCACAGCTCCTCGACCCATTTGCCGTGGGTCTCGTGCGGCGGGGCGTCCACCTCGTGCTCGGCGCCCAGCGAGCGCAGCGCCTCGAGCGTCGTCTCGGGCGTGATCGCGCGGCCGGCCGCGGCCGACAGCGAGTCGTACATCGAGATGCGGTCCCACTCTCCGCCCAGGTCGTACTCGGTGCCGTCGGCCCACGTGACCGTGGTGGAGCCGGCGACGGCGATCGCGGCATCCTGGATCAAGGTCTGCGTGAGATCGGCGATGCCGTTGTAGTCGGTGTAAGCCTGGTAGGCCTCGAGCATCGCGAACTCGGGGCTGTGCGTGGAGTCGGCGCCCTCGTTTCGGAAGTTGCGGTTGATCTCGTACACCCGGTCGATGCCGCCCACGACCGCGCGCTTGAGGAACAGCTCGGGCGCGATGCGCAGGTACAGCTCGGTGTCGAACGCGTTGGAGTGGGTGGTGAAGGGGCGAGCGCTCGCGCCGCCGTGCTGCACCTGCAGCATGGGCGTCTCGACCTCGACGAACTCGCGCTCGGTGAACGTGCGGCGCAGGCTCTGGTTGACCTTCGCCCGCGCCAGGACGGTCTCGCGGGCACGGTCGCGCACGATGAGGTCGAGGAAGCGGCTGCGGACGCGGCTCTCTTCGCTCAACTCGCCGTGGAGGTTGGGAAGGGGAAGCACGGCCTTCGCCGCGATGCTCCACTCGGCCACCATGATCGACAGCTCGCCGCGGCGGCTCGAAATCACCTCACCCGAGACGAAGACGTGGTCGCCCAGGTCGACGAGCTCCTTCCACGCCTGCAGGGAATCGTCGCCGACACTCGCGAGCGAGACCATGGCCTGAATGCGGCTCCCGTCGCCGGCCTGGAGAGATGCGAAGCACAGTTTGCCGGTGTTGCGGCTGAACACCACACGCCCCGCGACACCGGCGGTCTCGCCGGTCTCGGCGCCGGCCCCGATAGCGCCGAAGCGGGCGCGCAGGGCCGGGATGGTGGTGGTGACGGGCACGGCGACCGGGTACGGCCCGCCCGCGGCGTCGGCGCGCTGGGCGAGCAGGCGCTCGCGTTTGGCGAGGCGCACCGCCTTCTGCTCGAAGACCTCGTCTTCGGTGGGTTCGGCGGCGTCGTTCGCGGGCGCGTCGGTCATCGGGAGGCTCCTCGGGGTCGTCTCCAGTCTATTCGCCGCGACCGAGAGCCTCAGATCGACGGCGTGCACCGATCTCGGGGAGAGCACCGCATGCGGCGGCCGGCCGATCCCGGTGACAGCGGTCCCCTGC
The DNA here is from genome assembly GCF_001424225.1 of Microbacterium sp. Leaf151. GTDB lineage: Bacteria > Actinomycetota > Actinomycetes > Actinomycetales > Microbacteriaceae > Microbacterium. The sequence goes on from NZ_LMOR01000004.1 coordinate 970,018, forward strand.
CGGCTCCCCGCGAACGACCGCCTCAGAGACGAATGCGCTGGACGGCCCCGTCAGCGCAGCGAGATCTCGGCATTGTCGATGAAGCGGTGTCCACCCACCGTCGCGGCGATGAGCGCCAGGGCGCGACCGCGGTGCCCCTCGTCGACGGGAAGGAAGGTCGCGGGGTCGACCACGCTGAGGTACTCGAGGGCGATGCGCTGCTCGCCCATGAGCGACGACTGAGCGGCCGCGATGCACGCGTCGACCCCCAGGTCGGAGTTGGATGCCGCCGCCTCCAGCGCACGGGGCAGCTTCGCCGCAGCGCGACGATCCGCGGGCTCCAGAAGGGCGATGCGGCTGGACACCGGCAGCCCGTCGTCGGTGCGGACGGTGGGCACCGTGGCGATCTCGAGGCCGAAGTCGAGGTCGCGCACCATGCGCTGCACCAGGAACGCGCGCTGGAGGTCGCGCTCGCCGTAGACGGCGACGTCAGGGCGGACCAGGTTGAACAGCTTCGCCTCGACGGTCAGCACGCCGTCGAAATAGAACGGGCGCACCCGACCCTCGTACCGCAGCCCGACGTCTCCCGCCGATACGCGGGTCGTCGCGGTGCCCGCGGGCAGGAACTCCCCCGCCGAGGGCGCGAAGACGACATCGACACCCAGGTCGCGGAGGACGCGCTCATCGGCGTCGGGCGAACGCGGATAGGAGGCCGTCTCGTCGGCGGTGCGGAAGCGCAGCGGGTTGACGAAGGTCGACACCACCACGACGTCGGCGCGCTCGCGGGCTTCATGGATGAGGTCGACGTGGCCGTCGTGCAGGGCTCCCAGGGTCGAAACAAGTGCGACACGGGGGCCGCCGGACGACCGATCTGCGCCTCGGACTTCGCCGAGTCGGGTGCGCAGATCCTCGAGGGTGCGGATCATCCGTCGATCGTAGCGTCGTCGTCGAGGGTGCGACGTCCGGAGCCCTCGACGAGCGCCTGGTCTACGCTCGACCGCACGAGTGCTGACAGGTATCCGCCGGGGTTGTCGACCCCGACACGCGACAGCATCTCCGAGGACTGGCGCACGATCGATCGCGAGAACTCCGTCGCCGTGGCGATCGCCTCCGCGTACGCCGCGCGATCGTCTTCGGCGACCACCACCGGTTCGCACCCGAGTTCGACGGCGAGTGCCTGCGCGATGGGCAGGACGGGCGCAGGAGCCGTCACCGCGGCGTACGCCTGCGCCAGCTGCCGCAGGTCGATCGACGACGTCCCGGTGAACGAGATGGCGGGGTGGATCGCGAGCGGGATGGCACCGAGCCGCGCGGCCGGGTCGAGGACGCGGGCGCCGAATGCGGCGTCGGTGTGCAGCACGAGCTGGCCAGGCTGCCAGGCACCCACCCCGGCGAGGCCCGTGACGAGCGCCGGCAGCTGGTCGTGCGGCACCGCGATCACGACCAGCTCGCTGCGTCGCACGACCTCGTCCGCGGTGAGGACGGGAAGACCGGGCAGGATCGCCTCGACCCGGTCGTCATCGGAGCCGGAGGTGATGCCGGTGAGGGCATGCCCGGCGCCGGCGAGCGCGGCTGCGAGGACGGGACCCACGCGCCCGGCGCCGATGACCCCCACGCCGAGGCGTCCGTCGCGGCCGCTCATCCGGCCCACCGGTGACTGCGATCGGTCGCGGCCGCCGCCACGGTCGTGGATGCGGTGCGTTCGAACATGCGCACCGCCTCATCGCGATCGAGGGCGCCGACCGAGGTCTGCACCGTGCCGGCGATCACGTGGCCCGTGAGCGTCGCCGCGCCGAACGCCCGCGCCAGCGGGCCCTGCTCCAGTCCGACCGACTGCAGCCGCGCCAGAGGGAGGATGCTCAGCGACCGCCACACCCACCCCCGACGCATGAGCAGGGCAGCATCGGTCAGCAGCACACCGTTGCGCCGCCAGGACAGGGGCCGCAGCCAGCGGGCGCGCGCCGGGGTCGTCATGTAGGGGTCGTCCTGCACGGGACCCAGGATGCCGTCGCGGAAGACGCTCGTCCACTCGCCGCCGGTCAGGGCCGGGGCGAGGATCTCCAGCACGCGCTCGACATCGTCTCGCGTGCCGATGGGCAGCACCGCAGCCAGCTGGTCCGTGCTCGAGTCGGTCGACGACCGACCCGACAGGCGGTTGACCGACACGGTCCACCACCCGAAGGGTCGCCACAGCAGGGGTTGTCGCACCTCGATGGCGTGGACCCGGCCGGGCGGCACGATCTCGGAGACGGTGGTGAAGAGCCCGAACGTCACCCGGACGCCGTCGGGCGTCGGGGCGATCGAGTACCGCAACCCGCGCGCGACCGATCGCACGTAGTAGGCGCCGAACGCGAGGAACATGGGAACGACCGTGAACAGCAGCCAGAGCGTCGACAGTGACGCGGCCACGACGATGCCGACCACGAGCGCGATGAGGAACACCGTCGAACCACTCAGCACACGGGACGCCACGAGCCGGCCGACCGGGATGCGCACGATGCTCTCGGGCTCGGCATCGGAGAGATCCTCGCCGTCGACCAGACCCTGCAGGCCCGAACCCACCGCCGCCGCCGCCTGGCGCGCGAACGAGGACCGCCCGCTCTCGGGCGACTGCCCGGCGGCGAGACGGCGCCGCCCTGAGGCGAGGCGGAGGATGTCGCCGCGGATGGCGTCGGCATCCTTCCCCGACAGGTACTCCAGCTTGACGTTGGCATCCAGGCCCGCCCCGACGACCTCCAGCTTCGCCAGCCCCAGGAGCCGGGCGATCATGGGGCGCGTCAGGTTGACACCCTGGACGCGGTCGAGGGGTGCGCGGCGGTGGGTGCGGAACAGCACCCCCGAACGCACCTCGACGTCGTCGTCGCCGATCCGCAGAGTGTGGAACCGCCATGACAGCCGGAACAGCACCAGCAGCACGATGAGCAGCGCCAGCGTCGCACCACCGACGATGAGGATGAGGTTGTTGGCGAACAGGAAGTCGACCGGATCGGGCGGCAGCTCGCCCGGTGGAAGGTCGGTGAAGACCGGGAACAGGAGCTCGACCAGCCGCTCGCGGAGATTCGCGACGATGACTCCGATAATGACGAGGAGCGTCAGACCCCCGCGCAGCAAGGGGGTGAGCGGATGCAGTCGGTGCCATTCTCCGTCGCTGTACGGCGACCGCACCGCCGGCCGGGCGGTCGGCGCGGCGCGGGGCGCCTCGGGAACCCGAGCACTCTCGCGCTCAGACGCACCGTCCGCCGGGTTCGCCGCGCGCGCTCCGCCGGACGCGTCCGGGTCGCTCACAGACCCGTCCGCCGGGTCTCGGCCACCGCGACGAGTGTGTCGCGCAGGTGCTCCGCTGCCTCTTGGGTGAGCCCCGGGATCGTGACCCCCGTCGAGGCAGCCGCAGTGACGAGCTTGAGCTGGGCGATGCCGAAGCCGCGGTCCAGGGGGCCGTGGGTGATGTCGACGAGCTGCATGCGCCCGTAGGGGACCGCCACGACCCGCTGCCACAGGATGCCGCGGCGGAACACGAGGTCGTCGCGCCGCAGCTGGTATCCGAACGACCGGGCCTGCCGCGGGGTGATGACGAGCCCGAAGAGGGTCACGACGAGGACGATTCCCGCCGGGATCCACTGCCACAGCACCCCGGTGATCACCTGCACCGCGACGGCGACGGCGACCACCAGCAGGAAGAAGACGCCCTGGGAGATGAGCTGGACGCGCACGTAGGCGCGGGCGAGCTGGTACCACGTCCCGTCGCCGAGGGGCAGACGACGCTGCGAGCGCGGCTCGAGGACGCGGTCGTACGTGCGTGCGCCCAGGACGGCACCGTCGTCGTGAGCGCCCGTCCCACTCGTCGGTCCGCCGTCGTGCACCCGGGGCGGGGTGAGCAGGCCGGAGACGTCGGGTGTGCCGCCGTCGGCCATCGCCCCACCGTCGCGGGCGCCGGCGTCGACCGGCGCTTCCGTCCCGAGCTCGGATCCGATCCAGGCGGGCTGGTCCACCTCCGCCCCACGGGGCGCGCGATCACGACGCAACCCTGCGCTCGCCGAGGGTGCGGGCGCGCCCTCGTCCTCGGCCGCTCGCAGGTCCTCGACCGGCTCCGACGGGGTGAGCCGAACGCCATCGACGGGCTCGGATGCAGAGAGCCGCGCGCCTTCGACGGGCTCCGGCGGAACGAGCCGCGCACCCTCGACGGGCTCCGGCGGAGTCAGCCGCGTGCCCTCGTCGAGCGGAGGCCGCGCGGGCTCGTCAGGCCTGGACGGGTCCGGTCGGTGTGTTTCCGGGGGTGTCGTCATCGTCGTCCTTCCGGATGGTGCACAGCTGCTCGGCAACGAGTCCCGCGACGACGAGGACGACGGCGCACACGAGCGTCGCGACGATCGTTCCCATCGAGCCTAGCGACGGCGTCACGGGTCGGGTCGTCAGGAACACGATCAGACCGAGCGAGAATCCGAACGACACCGCCCCCAGCAACGACGAGGCCTTCGCCAGCATCGCGATGCGCAGAGCCTGGAAGGGATTGATGCGCCGAGTGCCACGACTCCGGGTCGCTCGCCACACCGGCACCGCCAGGACGACGATCACGGCACCGAGCAATGCGAGGATCGTCGGCAGGCTCGCCGCCGGAGAGAACGTCGCGCGGCCCATCGCGGTCAGCATCGTGTCGAGGATGAAGCCGGCCGCCGCGCCGACGACGACGGCGACGGCGAGGATGCCGACACCCGTGCGTCTCATCGTCGGAGCCCTTCCAGCAGGTTGGTGACGCGTCCGCGCCCGGGGATCTCGGCGTCCGGATCCAGCTGCGCCCACGGCGCGAGCACGAACTCCCGCTCATGGGCCCGGGGGTGCGGCACGACGAGGTCGTCGCGGATGATTCTCTCGTCACCGTACGTGATGAGGTCGAGATCGAGCGTGCGATCCCCCCAACGTTCACGTCGCACGCGTCCATGTCGCGCCTCGATGCGATGCAGTGACGCGAGCAGTTCGGCAGGGGCGAGGCGCGTCCGCAGGATGGCGACGGCGTTGAGGTAACGCGGCGCGTCTTCGTCCTCTCCGTCGAGGGTCACCGCGACGGTCTCGATCGGCTCCGACACCCGCACGTCGCTCGTCAGGGTCAGACGGCTCAACTCGTCAGCCGCGTCCGCCAACGTCTCCGCTCGCCGGCCGAGGTTGGCGCCCAGGGCGACGACCGCCGTGACCGGCGTCGAACGCGGCGCTTCGCCCATTCCGTGGGCCAGCCGCACGCTCACGATCGACCCCGTGTGATGGTCACGGCGACGTCGCCGAACGGCACGGGGATGGGCGCCTGCGGCTTGTGCACGGTGATGGTCACCCGATCGACGCGGTCATCGCGCAACACGTCGTCGGCGAGGCGCTGGGCGAGGGTCTCGAGCAGGTCGACGGGCTCGCCCGCGACGACGGCGACGAGCCGTTCGGCGAGCTCGCCGTAGTGCACGGTCTCGACCACGTCGTCGGTCTCGGCCGCACGCCGCAACGACAGGGCGAGCACCGCGTCGACCACGAACTCCTGACCCTCGCGCTTCTCGTCGGCGTACACACCGTGGTGACCGAAGGCGCGCACCCCCGTCAGGGTGATGTGGTCGTCGGCATCCATCAGGCCTCCCAGGCGCGGGCGACGGCGAGGGCGTCGCGGGTGGTCGCGACGTCGTGCACGCGCACGGCCCACGCGCCGGAGCGGGCGGCGAGGGCGCTGGTGACGGCGGTGGCGAGGTCGCGGCGAGCAAGATCGGCGTCGTCGCCCAGGGCGTCGGCGAGGAACCGCTTGCGGCTCGTCCCCACGAGCACGCGATACCCCAGCCCGCCGAGTTCGGGCAGTGCGCGCAGCGCCTTCCAATTCTGCTCCCCGCGCTTGCCGAACCCGATGCCGGGGTCGACGACGATGCGCGAGGGGTCGATCCCCGCGGCGACGGCGGCGGCCGCGCGAGCCTCGAGCTCGGTCGCCACCTCCCTCCCCACGTCGACGTACTCGGCGCGTGCGTACATCTCGCTCGACGGTCCACGCCAGTGGCCCAGGGCGATGTCGGCGCCGGTCTCGGCGACGGCGGCGAGCATGTCGGGGTCGGCGAGACCGCCCGAGACGTCGTTCACCAGCCGCGCACCGGCGTACACCGCGGCGACGGCGGTCGTCGCGTTCATCGTGTCGATGCTGACGGACACCCCCTCGGATGCCAGGGCCTCGACGACCGGCAGCACCCGCTGCTGCTCGACCCGGGGTGCCACCCGCTCGGCTCCGGGCCGTGTGGACTCGCCGCCGACGTCGAGCAGATCGGCGCCCTGCTCGCGGAGGAAGCGCGCGTGGGCGATCGCGACGTCGGGGTCGAGGTAACGGCCGCCGTCGCTGAAGGAGTCGGGGGTGACGTTGACGATCCCCATGACGAGGGTCACGCGCGCGCCCCGATGAGCGCGATGAGCTCCGCGCGCGCGGCGGGCTCGGTATAGGTACCGCGTGCCGCGATCGTCACCGTCGAGGCGTCGGGCTGCCGACCACCGCGCATGGTGACGCACTCGTGCACCGCGTCGAGCACGACGAGCACCCCGCGGGCGTCGAGGGCCGCATCGATCGCGTCCGCGACCTGCTCGCCGAGCCGTTCCTGCACCTGCGGGCGGGTGGCGAGGACGTCGATGACGCGCGGCAGCGCACCGAGCCCGACGACCTCCTCGCCGGGGAGGTAGGCCACGTGCGCGCGTCCGCGGAAGGGCAGCAGGTGGTGCTCGCACATCGAGCGGAACGCGATGTCGCGCACCATGACGGCCCCGGAGGGCAGCGTGTCGGGCGCCGGTCCGCGCGACACCGAGATGGTGTGCTCGAGCGGCGCGCCGGCATCCTGGCCCACTCCCCCGAAGAACTCGGCCCAGGAGTCGGCGACGCGGGTCGGGGTCTGCCGGAGGCCGGGGCGATCGGGATCCTCCCCGATCGCCTCCAGCAGCTCGCGGACGAGCGCTGCCACCCGTTCTCGATCGACGGCCACGGCGCCTCAGGCGGTGGCCGGGCGCGTCTGTCCGCTCGGACGGGGCTGCGCCTGCGTCTGCGTCTGCGCCTCGGCCTCGGTGGATGCGGCGATTCCGGCCGTCTCGCGACGGGGGACGTTCACCGGCGGCTGGGTCGAGACCGGACGATCGCCCGACGACAGCCACTGCGGGCGCGGGGTGAGGCGCTTGACGTCGGTGAAGATCTCGGCGAGCTCGTTGTGGTCGAGCGTCTCTTTCTCGAGCAGCGCCAGAGCGAGCCGGTCGAGCACCTCGCGGTTGTCGTTGATGACCTGGTACGCCTCGTTGTGCGCCTGCTCGATCAGCGCGCGCACCTGGGCGTCGACGCGCTCGGCGATGCGCTCCGAGAAGTCACGGCCGTGTCCCATGTCGCGACCCATGAAGACCTCGCCCGAGGAGGAGCCGAGCTTCACCGGACCCACCTCGTTCGTCATGCCGTACTCGGTGACCATCTTGCGCGCGATGCTCGTGGCCTTCTCGATGTCGTTCGAGGCCCCGGTGGTGGGGTCGTGGAACACGATCTCTTCGGCGACACGGCCGCCCATGGCGTAGGTCAGCTGGTCCTGCAGCTCGTTGCGGGTGATGGAGTACTTGTCGTCGAGCGGCAGCACCATCGTGTAACCCAGCGCCTTGCCGCGCGGAAGGATCGTGACCTTCGTGACGGGGTCGGTGTGGTTCATCGCGGCCGCCGCGAGCGCGTGGCCGCCCTCGTGGTACGCCGTGATGAGCTTCTCTTTGTCCCTCATCACACGGGTGCGGCGCTGGGGCCCGGCGATGACGCGGTCGATGGCCTCGTCGAGGGCGCGGTTGTCGATGAGCTGCGCGTTCGAGCGTGCGGTCAACAGCGCAGCCTCGTTGAGGACGTTGGCGAGATCGGCACCGGTGAAGCCGGGGGTCTTGCGAGCGACGACCTCGAGGTCGACGGAGTCGGACAGGGGCTTGCCGCGGCCGTGCACCTCGAGGATGCGCTGGCGGCCCTTCAGGTCAGGGGCGTCGACGCCGATCTGGCGGTCGAAGCGGCCCGGGCGCAGCAGGGCGGGGTCGAGGATGTCGGGGCGGTTCGTCGCCGCGATCACGATGACGTTGACCTTGGGGTCGAAGCCGTCCATCTCGACGAGCATCTGGTTCAGCGTCTGCTCGCGCTCGTCGTGGCCGCCGCCCATGCCGGCGCCGCGGTGGCGACCGACGGCATCGATCTCGTCGATGAAGATGATGGCCGGGGAGCTCTCTTTGGCCTGGTTGAACAGGTCGCGCACGCGGCTCGCGCCGACACCGACGAACATCTCGACGAAGTCCGAACCCGAAATGGAGTAGAAGGGCACGCCCGCCTCACCGGCGACCGCACGGGCCAGCAGGGTCTTTCCGGTTCCCGGAGGGCCGTACAGCAGCACGCCCTTAGGGATGCGGGCACCGACCTCTTCGAACTTCTTGGGGTCCTTGAGGAATTCTTTGATCTCTTCGAGCTCTTCGATGGCCTCATCGGAACCCGCGACGTCTTGGAAGGTGACGGTCGGCGTCTCTTTGGTCACGAGCTTCGCCCGCGACTTGCCGAACTGCATGACCTTGCTACCGCCGCCCTGGGCGCTGGAGAGCAGCCACCAGAAGAGCAGGCCGAGGAGCACGAGCGGGAGCATCAGCCCGAGGAAGCCGTCGAACCAGCTGGGGCGGGGCACTTCGTCGTTGAAGCCGTCGGAGGGCGCGGCGGCGTCGATGGCGTTCGCCACCTCGGCGGCGCGGGCCTGGCCGAAGTAGAACTGCACGCTGTCAGCACCCTCGAAGGGCTCGGACAGCGTCAGATCGACGCGCTGATCAGGATCGTTCGTCACCACTTTGGTCACGGTGTTGCCCTGGAGCAGCTCCAGACCCTCTTTCGTCGACACCTGACGGGCGCCGGTGAGGTTGGAGATGAGGGAGAAACCGATGATCAGAAGCAGAACGACCAACAGAACGTAGATGATCGGATTGCGCGTGATCTTCTTCAAATTCATGGTGGGCGAGCCCAGCCCTTTCGTGATCCTCCGCAGAAATGCGGTCGCATCAGGGTAACGTGCGCCGACTATGCCGGGCCTGTGCGTTCGTTTCAGGCGTACAGGGCACGGATGCCGCGGCATCCCCGCCTCTGAGAGACGCTCTCGTCAGGAGTAGACGTGGGGCGCGAGCACCGCGACGTCGCGGAGGTTGCGGTAGCGCTCGGCGTAATCGAGCCCGTAGCCGATGACGAAGTCGTTGGGGATGTCGAAGCCCACGTACCGGCAGTCGACCTCGACCTTCATGGCATCCGGCTTGCGCAACAGCGCGAGCACCTCCACCGACTCGGCGCCGCGCGAGGCGAAGTTCTCGAGCAGCCAGCTGAGGGTGAGACCCGAGTCGATGATGTCTTCGACGATCAGCACGTGCTTGCCGGTGATGTCGGTGTCGAGGTCTTTGCGGATCTGCACCACGCCGCTGGAACGGGTGCTCGCGCCGTACGACGACACCGCCATCCAGTCCATCGTGATGTGAACGGGCAGGTGCCGCGCGAAGTCGGCCATGACCATGACGGCGCCCTTGAGGACGCCCACGAGCACCACCTCGCGGCCCTCGTAATCGGTCACCACCTGCGTCGCCAGTTCGGCGAGCTTCTCGTGGATCTGCTCCTCGGTGAGGAGGACTTCGCTGATGTCGTCGGAGATGTCGGCCGCGCGCATCCGTCGAGTCTACGTCGGGTGGTTGAGGATGCCGTCTGACTCCGCATGCCGTGGGGCTCGGGGATCTTCCGTCGTCGGTGCGTTCGGGGTGCCGCAGCAGCCCGCATCCCTCCGGCGCGAACCTCAGGATGCAGCGCGCGCGACGACCTCCACCCGAGCGCCGACGCGACGGGCGACGCACGACGGCAGGTCGATCGGCCCCTGTCCCCGCCAGTCGATGGCGAGCCGCGCGACCTCGAGCGTCTGCGATCGCGTCAGGGCGACGCCGAACTCGCTTTCGACGACGTACCGCACGATGCGGTTGCGGAGCGCCGCCGGGTTGGCCGCGAGGGCGGCGACCGAGATCGAGATGCCGGCCTCGGCGTGCTCGACGATGTCTTCGATCGTCTCGTCGATCATGTCCTGGAACGCCTCGGCGTCCTCCCGCAGCTGCTCCGCCGTCCGCGCCAGGGCTTCGGCGACTCCCGGGCCGAGTTCGGCTTCGAGCACGGGCATCACGCTCTCGCGCACGCGCACGCGGGCGTAGGCGGGATCGACGTTGTGGGGGTCGGACCACGGCTCGAGCCCCTCCGCGCGGCAGGCCGACACGGTCGTGCGCCGACGGATGCTGAGCAACGGGCGCGCCCACCGCGGCCCGGTGGCATCCCGTCGCTCGGAGGGCATGCCGGCCAGGCTCAGCCCACCCGATCCGCGCGCGAGGCCGAGGAGCACCGTCTCGGCCTGGTCGTCGAGGGTGTGCCCGAGCAGCACCGTGTCGGCGCCGATGTCGGCCGCCGCACGGGCGAGCGCGTCGTAGCGGGCGCGTCGCGCCGCGGCCTCGGGACCGTCGTCCGTGCCGACATCGACCCGCACGACTCGGGCGGCGAGCCCCCGCGCGACCGCCTTCGCCGCGGCGTCCGCGGCGACGGCATCCGATGCCTCCTGCAGTGCGTGGTCGATGACGACCGCCTCGGCGTGGATGCCGCGCCTCGCAGCCTCGAAGGCGGTCGCCGCCGCGAGAGCGAGCGAATCAGCGCCGCCGGAGAGGGCGACGACGACCGGCCCCTCGGTGGTGTCGAGCATCGCCCGCACTGCGCGGCGTACCTCGGCGACGGACGGGTCGAGTCCCGGACGGTGATCCATCCGTCCACGGTATTCGCCCCGAACCCGCGTGCGGGGGCGCCGCCCCGGCATCCGCCGCCCCGGCCCTCTCCCGCGTTGTGCGGCGCTGTCGGGCCTGTGCGTGGGCGCGACGAGCTCCCGGATAGGCTGGGCGCGGAAATCCACAGACTTGAAGGAGCACGAGTATGGGCGCATACGACGCCGTCATCGAGATCCCCCGCGGCAGCCGCGTGAAGTACGAGGTCGACCACGGCACCGGCCGTGTCTACCTCGACCGCATCCTGTACACGGTGTTCGGCTACCCGGCCAACTACGGGTTCTTCGAGAACACCCTCGGCGAAGACGGCGACCCGCTCGACGTGCTCGTGCTGCTCGATCGTGAGCTGCACCCCGGCATCCTCGCCAAGGTCCGCCCCGTCGGCGTGCTGAAGATGAGCGACGAGGCCGGCGGCGACGACAAGGTCGTGGCCGTGCTCGCCAAGGACCCGCGCTGGGACCACATCCAGGACGTCGGCGACATCGACGAGTGGACCAAGAAGGAGATCACCCACTTCTTCGAGCACTACAAGGACCTCGAGCCCAACAAGTGGGTCAAGGTCGACGACTGGGCCGACGTCACCGAGGCCGAGCGTCTCGTCAGCGAGGCGTTCACGCGCTTCGACGAGCACGACGCCCAGACGAAGACGCAGGGCTCGGGCGAGGCGCCCAACACGCTCTGACGCGGCCCGTACGTCGAGAACCCCCGGTCGATCGACCGGGGGTTCTCTCGTGCGACGACTCAGACGTTGACGCCGCGATCGCGCAGCCAGGGCGCGGGGTCGGTGGTCCCGCCCCACGGCGGGTAGACCTCGAAATGCAGGTGACACCCGAACGAGTTGCCTGTCTGCCCGGTCGCGGCGATCTGCTGACCGGCCTCGACGCGCTGGCCGTACGAGACGTAGATGCCGCCGTCGACGATGTGGCCGTAGCCGGTGCCCGAGCCGTCGTCGTGGGCGATGCGGATGTAGTTGCCGAACCCGCCGTTGTAGCCGGCGTAGGTCACGCGACCAGCGGATGCGGCATAGATGGGCGACCAGCAGCTCGCGCCGAAGTCGAGACCGAGGTGCCACGAGCTCGCGCAGTAGCTGCCGTTGCACTGGCTCGAGCGAGGGCCGTATCCCGATGACGTGTAGGCCGACGAGGGTCGCGCCCAGCCTCCGCCGCTGACGTTCCCGCCGCCGCCACCTCCGCCACCGCCACTGCTGCTTCCACCGCCGCTGCTGCTGCCGCCCCCGCCGCTGCTGCTTCCGCCGCCGCTGTTCTGGCGTGCAGCGGCCTCCCGCTCGCGACGCGCACGCTCTTCGGCGTCGCGGGCCGCGGCCTCTTCGCGAGCGCGGCGCTCGCGCTCCTCGCGGGCCTTGCGCTCGGCTTCGACGCCGGCCTGGTAGTCGGCGACCGTCTTGGCCGTGGTGTCCTGCAGGGCGGCGAGCTGCGCCTCGAGCACGGACTGGTTGGCCTGCTGGGCGGCGAGGGCCTCCTGCGCCGCCTGGGCGGCCTGCTGTGCCGCCGCCATCTTCTCTTCGGCGATCACCCGCAGGCGTTCGCGCTCGGCCGTGGCGTCGTCGGCCTGGGCGCTGAGGTTCTTTGCGTTGTCGCGCGCGGCCACCGCCGCGGCATACACCGAGCGGTTGCGCTCGAGGAGCTTGTCCATCGTGCCGAGCTTGGCGAGCAGGTCGTCGGCCGAGGCGGCGGAGCCCGAGAAGAAGAGGTCGAGCGAGGTGTCGTCCCCGCCGGAGCGGTAGAGCTGGGCGGCGACCTTGCCGGCCTTGTTGGCGGCGTCGGTCGCGCGGTTCGCCTCGGCGTCGGCCTGCTGGCGCAGCAACTGCGCGCGGTAGTCGGCGTCCTGATAGGCCTGCTGCGCGGCGAAATACTCGTCGGAGCGTGCGCGCACCTCGGCCTGGGTGCGCTCGACCTCGGACTGCAGTGACTGAATGAGCCCCTGGATGCGGGTGATCTCAGCACCCTTCGCCGCCTCGTTGGCGCGCGCGGCCTCGACGTCGGCCCACGAGGGGTAGTCGGCGGCCATCGCGGGTGAGCCGAATCCGGATGCCACGGACCCGAACGCTCCGAGGGCGACAGCGCCGAAGGCTCCGATCTTCAGGGCGCTACGGCGGTCGAACGCGGGCCACAGGCGCCGCTGCTCACTCGCCGTGGGCGCGCAGCCGCAGTCTTCGGGGGGTTCGGGGCGCTCGAGCGTCACGGGAATACCTCATCTCACCGGTCGCAACTCGGCCCACAGTAGCAACACGAGTCACAGGCACAACAGGGCGAGTTCCCCGGTCCACTCCCGATTCTGGCCCGCGACACGCGCGGACGTCGCAGCGCCACGCCCCCGATTGGCAATCTCGAAAGATGTGAAGTAGGCTCGGTCGTCGGCAAGCGAGGTTGAAAACGCAAGGATTCAGCCTCATCGGGCCCCATCGTTTAGCGGCCTAGGACACCGCCCTTTCACGGCGGCAGCACGGGTTCGAATCCCGTTGGGGTCACTTTCCGGTGGATAACTTAATATGCATGGCCCTGTAGCGCAGTTGGTTAGCGTGCCGCCCTGTCACGGCGGAGGTCGCGGGTTCAAGTCCCGTCAGGGTCGCTCCATAGCGACGGGCCTTCTTTCGGGAAGGCCCTTCGTCTAGGAAGCGGCAGACATGTCGCTCGGCTCTGTAGCTCAGTTGGTAGAGCGCACGACTGAAAATCGTGAGGTCACGGGATCGACGCCCGTCGGAGCCACACGGATGATCATTACGTCATCCCAGAAACCCTCGCGGAGCTTCTATCCGCGGGGGTTTTGCTTTTCTCTGGTGAGGGTCGATTCGCGAGGCTCCTCTCCACAGGGGCCTTTTTTCGTTTCCGAATGCCGCTCTGCGTCGGCATCCCCTCGCCCCCGCGCGCACGACACCCCTGCCGTTCTGCGTCGGCATCCCCTCGCCCCCCGCGCGCACGACACCCCTGCCGTTCTGCGTCGGCATCCCCTCGCGCCCCGCACCCCGCACCCCGCCCGCGCGGCACCCCTCGCCCTCGACCCCACTTCCCCGGGCGACGCCGACCGTCGCGCTCCGCACGGACCGCAATCCGGGGCCGCCGCGTGAGCACAGGCCAAGGCGCGAGAACAGGGCGATGACGGCGGGGTTCATCCTGTTCTCGAACGATCCCCTGCTCCCGAGCAACGCGCCAAGAGACCCCCGACGCAGGGGTGGTTTCCGACGCCGCCGGACAGCGCTACTATTTGTTTGACTTTTAGCAAACACCTGGCGCCCGACCGAGCCCTTCCTGCCGTCCGCCAGGCCTTCTCGTGAAGAGGACCCGATGTCAGACATCACCCAGAACCGGCGCGCGCGCACCGGCACCACCGACACGGTCATGACGCACCGCATGATCATGTTCGTGATCTTCGGCCTCATGGCCGGCATGTTCCTGTCCGCCCTCGACCAGACCGTGGTCGGCACCTCGATCCGCACGATCGGCGACGACCTGCAGGGCCTCAGCCTGCAGGCGTGGGTCACCACCGCCTACCTGATCGTGTCGACCATCTCGACGCCCATCTACGGCAAGCTCTCCGACATCTTCGGTCGGCGCCCGTTGTTCCTCATCGCGATCCTCATCTTCATCATCGGTTCGGTGCTGGCCAGCTTCTCGACGTCGATGGTCGAGCTCGCCGCCTTCCGCGCCGTCCAGGGCCTCGGCGCCGGTGGCCTCATGTCGATGCCGCTGGCGATCATGGGCGACATCCTCGCCCCGCGCGAGCGCGCCAAGTACCAGGGCTACTTCCTCGCCGTGTTCGGCATCTCCAGCGTCATCGGCCCGCTCGTGGGCGGTCTGTTCGCCGGCGCGAACGAGATCCTGTTCATCACCGGCTGGCGCTGGGTCTTCCTTATCAACGTCCCCATCGGCATCGTGGCGCTGGCGATCGTGTGGCGGTTCCTGCACATCCCGAAGCAGCCGCGTCACTCGGTGCGCATCGACTGGTGGGGCGCAACGACCGTGATCGTCGCGCTGGTCCCGCTGCTCCTCGTCGCCGAGCAGGGCCGCGAGTGGGGCTGGGGATCGCCCATCTCCCTCGCCTGCTACGTGGTGGGAGCCCTCGGCATCCTGGCCTTCGTCATCGCCGAGACGAAGATGAAGGATGACGCGCTCATCCCGCTCAAGCTCTTCCGCTCCCCCACCTTCTCGATGGCCACGGTCATCGGTGTGCTCGTCGGCTTCGGCATGTTCGGCGCGATGCTCACCCTGCCGCTGTACCTGCAGCTCGTCCTCGGTTCGTCCCCCACGCAGAGCGGGTTCGAGATGCTCCCGATGATCCTCGGGCTCATGATCGCCTCCATCGCGAGCGGTCAGCTCATCGCGCGCACCGGGCGTTACCGCATGTTCCCGATCCTCGGCACGCTGTTGATGTCGGTCGGCTTCTTCCTGCTGACGTTCCTGAAGTACGACAGCCCGTACTGGCACGTCGCCATCGCCATGCTCGTCATCGGCCTCGGCCTCGGCCAGCTCATGCAGACGCTCACGATCGCCAGCCAGAACTCCGTGGGCGTGCGCGACATGGGTGTGGCCACCAGCGGCTCGACCTTCTTCCGTCAGATCGGTGGAACCCTCGGCACCGCGGTGCTGCTGTCGCTGCTGTTCACGCTCATGCCCTCGAACATCATCGGTTCGTTCAGTGACCGCGCGACCCTGACCGACGCGCTGGACGCCGCCTTCGACCCGGCGACGGCGTCGGCGCCCGCCAACGAGAAGATCATGTCGTCGATCTACACCCCGATCGTGCAGCAGACGACGGATGCCGTGACCCAGCAGGTGCAGCAGGGTGTGCAGCAGGCGACGGATGCCGCGACCCAGGCCGTGGCGCAGCAGGTGGCCGCAGGGCAGATCCCCGCCGCCGCTCAAGCGCAGGTCACGCAGGCCGCCGTCGCACAGGCGATCTCGGCCGCCACGGCGCAGATCCAGCAGCAGGTGCCCGTCGCGCGCATCGGCGCGGACGGGTCGGTCAGCCTCGACTTCTCGAACGCCGCCGATCGCACCGCCTTCATCGACGACGTGGCCACCACCCTGACGGACCAGTTCAGCTCGGGCGACCGGGACACCTCCATCGGCGGGTCGACTCTCGACGACACGTCGTTCCTCGTGGGCGCTGACGCGCGGCTGACCAAGCCGTTCCTCGTCGGATTCAACTCCTCCGCGACAAGCGTCTACTGGGTCGCGATGGGCGTCGTGCTGCTCGCCTTCGTGCTGTCGCTGTTCTTCCGCACCCCACCCCTGCGGGCTAAGTCGGCACTGCAGGAAGCCGCCGACGAGCGCCGAGGCAAGGACGACGAAGAGAAGCGCGCCGAAGAGGCCGCTGCCCAGACGGGCGCGCTGCTGACGCCGTGACGCGGATGCGGTGACACGAACACCGCGACATCAACGAAGGGCGGGGGCGTCGGAACGCCCCCGCCCTTCGGCGTTCTCACACCGCCTCGCGCGCCCGCAGGTCCTTCCGCAGGATCTTGCCCGATGTCGACTTCGGGATGACGTCGATGAACTCCACGCGACGCACCTTCTTGTGCGGGGCGACGTTCCCGGCCACGAACGCCATCACATCCTCCGCCGACAGGCCCGCGTCCGGGCCCGCCACGACGAACGCCTTGGGAATCTCCTCACCGTCGTCGCCGCGGACGCCGATGACCGCGGCATCCTGGATCTTCGGGTGCGACAGCAGCAGGGCCTCGAGCTCGGCCGGGGCGATCTGATAGCCGTGGTACTTGATGAGTTCCTTCAGCCGATCGACGATCGTGAAATAGCCGTCGACGTGGTGCACGCCGATGTCGCCGGTGTGCAGGAAGCCGTCGGCGTCGAGGGTCTCGGCCGTCGCGTCGGGGCGGTTGAGGTAGCCGAGCATGACGTTCGGTCCGCGCACCCAGATCTCACCCGGCGCGGTCAGGCCGTCGTCGCCGTGCTCCTCGAGTTCCGCCCCTGTCTCGGGGTCGATGAGCTTGGCGTCGCAGTTCGGGATGAGCACGCCGACCGAGCTCACCGGCATCCCTCCCTCGGCCGGGATGGCGTGCGACACCGGACTCAGCTCGCTCATGCCGTAGCCCTGGAAGAAACGGGCGCCGATGCGCCGGCCCGCGGTCTCGGCCGTCTCACCGTCGAGCGGGGCCGCGCCCGAGAACACGCTGTGCACGCTCGAGAGGTCGAACTGCTCGACAGCGGGGTGTTTGGCGAGGGCGACGGCGATCGGCGGGGCGATGAAGAGGAACGTACAGCGGTGATCCTGGATGACGCGCAGGAACTCCATCAGGTCGAACCGCGGCATCGTGACGAGGGTCGCGCGCTGGCGGAGTGCCAGGTTCAGCAGCACCGTCATGCCGTAGATGTGGAAGAACGGCAGCACGGCGAGCACACGATCGTCGGGGCCGATCTCGATCACCGGACGACACTGGTGCACATTCGCGACGAGGTTACGGTGCGAGAGCATCACACCCTTCGGCACCCCCGTGGTGCCCGACGAGTAGGGCAGCACGGCGACGTGCGTGGCCGGGTCGATGGTGACCTCGGGCGGCGTCCGCTGCTCGCTCAGCAACGCGCGCAGATCGGGGTGGCCCTCGGCGCCGTCGAGCACGATGACCCGGTCATCGGGGATGCCGACCGCTCGCGCGGCCTCCAACGCCGGGGGAAGCAGCGGCGACACGGTCACGAGCCAGGTGGCTTCGGCATCCCGGAGCTGGTTCTCGATCTCGTGCGCGGTGTAGAGGGAGTTGATCGTGGTGATGGCCGCTCCGAGCCTCAGGATGCCGTGGAACACGGTCGCGAACGCGGGCACGTTCGGGCACAGCATCGCGACGACGGTGTCGGTGCCGACACCGCGGGCGGCGAGCGCCCCCGCGAAGGCGTCGACCTGGGCGCGCAGGGCACGGTAGGTGGTCTCGGCGCCGCTGGCCGGATCCACCAGGGCAACCCGATCGAGATCGCTCGCGTCGAGGGAGCCGAACAGATAGTCGTAGATGCTCTGGTCGGGGATCTCGACGGGCGGGTGGGGGCTGTGGAACACGGTTCTCTCCCTCGAAAACACCGGCGTCGTCGCCGTGCGCTCATCCTGGCACCGCCGGTACCCGGTGTCACGCACCGTGGAGACGAGTCTCAGGATGCCGGGAGGTGCCGCGCGGCTCCACGACCGGGCTCGATCACACCAGACTCAGCACGATCCCGCCCGCGGCGCCCACGAGCACGACCCCCCACGCCGGAATCTTGAACGCGGTCAGCAGCACGAAGCCCACCGCCGCGAGCACGAGTGGTCCAGGTCCGGTGATCGCCGTGGTGAAGACGGGCGCGTACAGCGCCGCAGCCAGGATGCCGACGACGGCGGCGTTCGCGCCGCGCATCGCCGACCGCACGCGCGGACGCGTGCGCACGGCATCCCAGAACGGCAGCACCCCGACGAGGACGAGGAAGCCGGGGAGGAAGATCGCCCCGAGGGCGAGGGCCGCACCCGGGATGCCGCCCGGTCCGACGGTCGAGACGGCGCCGAGGTAGGCCGCGAACGTGAAGAGCGGTCCGGGAACCGCTTGCGCGGCTCCGTAGCCCGCCAGGAACGACCCCGATGAGACCCACCCGGTCTCCACGACACCGGCCTGCAGCAGAGGAAGGGCGACGTGTCCCCCGCCGAACACCAGCGCCCCCGCGCGGTAGAAGGCGTCGACCAGAGAGACGGCACCCGACCCCGTGAGGGTCGCGAGCACCGGCAGGGCCACCAGTCCTCCCACGAACAGGACGAGGCAGGCGACCGCGACACCCCGGCGCACGCCGAACGACGGCAGCGTCGCCGCGGTGGCGACGTCGTTGCCCCGCAGGAGGACGAGCCCGGCCACCACCCCGACCGCGAGGGCGGCGAGCTGGCCCGGAGCCGCGGGGAGCAGAAGGGCGAGGCCGAGGGCCGCGACCGCGATCCCCGCGCGCGGTGCATCGGGGGTCAGTGTCTGCGCCATGCCCCACACGGCGTGCGCGACGATCGCGACGGCGACGACCTCGAGTCCGTTCAGGACCCCCTCGCCCACCGGGCCGCCGATCGCGGCCGCACCGCTCGCGAACGCCACGAGCACGACCGCGGACGGCAGGGTGAAGGCGGCGAAGGCGGCGAGCGCGCCGAGCACCCCCGCCCGCTGAAGCCCCATCGCGAAGCCCACCTGGCTCGACGCCGGTCCCGGCAGGAACTGGCACAGAGCGACGAGGTCGGCGTACGCGCGGTCGTCCATCCACTTCCGCCGCACGACGAGGTCGGCGCGGAAGTACCCCAGGTGCGCGACGGGCCCGCCGAACGAGGTCAGCCCGAGCCGGAGGAACGCGAGGAACACCTCCCTCACGCGGGCCGCTGTGTGCATCCAGGCATCCTCCCTCCGCGGGGGAAACACCGGGTGAACCCTCAGACGACGGGGCGGTCCAGCAGGGCGTCGACGAGCCGCAGCGTCGTCGCCGTGCAGTCCTGATCGTCCGTGATGTCGGCCCCTTCGACGGCGTCGACGAACCGCCGCACCTCCCCGACCATCGGGTTGTCGTCGGCGGGCACTGTGATCACGCTCGGAACGCCGCCGCGCGGGGTGAGGACGAGCCGTCGCGGCGCGTCGATCGCGTCGATGAGCAGCGACGCGTCCTCGCCCTGGATCTCGCTCGGCAGGCTCGTGTCGGTGATCTTCGACCACGCGATGTCGGCGACGAAGCCCTCGTAGACGGCCAGGGCGCTGCCGAGCCCGTCCGTTCCCGAGCCGATCCCCACGCGCACGCCGTGCACGGCGTGGGGCTCTCCGAAGAGTCGCACGAGGGCGTGCAGCGGATACACGCCGAGGTCGCGCAGCGCGCTCCCGCCGAGCCGGGGGTCGAAGATGTTCGTCTGTCGACCGGCGAGCACCTCGTCGTAGCGCGCCGACCGCTTCTCGTACCGCAGCGAGACGCGCCGGACGGTTCCGAGTGCGGGGAGAGCCGCGCGGACGGCGGACAGACCCGGGTCGTAGGCCGTGCGCATGGCCTCGAGCAGCACGACACCGCGACGGCGGGCGTGTGCGACAGCGGCATCCCACTCCCCCGCCGTCAGCACCGCCGGCTTCTCCACGAGAACCGGGATGCCGGCATCCACCGCCGAGGTGATCTGCGCGGCGTGCACCGCGTTGGGGCTGGCGAGGTAGACGGCGTCGACGTCGGGAGCGGCGAGCAGGTCGTCGAGCCCGACGGCGACCCCGGGGGCTCCCACGCGATCGGCGAACGAGCGGGCGCGCTCCGCGTCGCGCGAGGCGACACGCGACACCCCGATGCCCTCGACGATGGCGACCGCTTCCGCGAAGCGCTCGGAGATGGAGCTGGTGCCGACGATGCCGATGCGGATCATCCCCTCATCCTGCCCTGTCGTCTCGGCTCGGCGTGGCGCGTCCCCGGAGTGCGTAAACGGTCCCGATAGGATCTCCGCGACCCACCCGCCGATCCGAGGCATCATGACCGTCACCCGAGCCGAGCACCGTCGCCGCACCTCACGACGCGTGCGCCTGCGCCGTACCCTCGTCGCCACCGCCGCCGTCGCCCTGATCGCCGGCGGCGTCACCGTGTTCGCCCTGACGCGCGGGCCGTCCACCGCCCCCGTCGCCGAGACGGTGCCGTCGGGCGAGCCGACGCCGAGCCCGACGCCGACGCCCACACCCACGCCGCTGACCGCCGCTCAGGAACTGCTGGCGACCACGACCGATCCGAAGGCGTGCGCCGTGTCGTTCACGGGCGACGGCATCGCCTTCGACCCGCAGCTGCAGGCGGAGGACGTCCGCTACGACAAGCTCCCCCTCCCCCGTGCCGACGGGCGCGTGTTCGCCGGGTGGTACCCCACGGTCGCGGACGCGACCTCGCTGAACACCGCCGAGCGCGTCAACGGCGCCGACCTCGTCACGTGCACGGACCGCGAGCGCACGCTCTACGCCGCCTGGACGACGCCCGAGGCGAACAGCGCCGAAGGCACCGAACTCCCGATCCTGATGTACCACCAGTTCACGCGGAACCCCGAGGGCGAGGACAACTGGCTCCGGGGCAACTACGCCTACATCGGCGACTTCGACGCGCAGATGGCCCACATCCAGGACGGGAGGTTCTACCTGCCCACCTGGGACGAGGTCAGCGCGTTCATCGACGGCGCGCTCTACCTGCCGAAGCGCTCCGTCGTCATCACCGACGACGACGCCGACAGCACCTGGCTCGAGATGGCCGCGCCGATCGTCGACGGGCGGAACCTGCTGACCACCTCGTTCGTCATCACCTCCGCGCGCACCGAACCCACCCCGAACCGCTTCGTGGTGCAGCGCTCCCACACGCATGACATGCATCGAGCCGGCGCCAACGGCAAGGGCCGCATGGTCAACGACGACGCGGACACGATCGCCGCCGACCTCGAGACGTCGGCCCAGATCCTCGGCGCCAAGGAGGTCGTGGCGTACCCCTTCGGCCACTTCACCGACACGACCAAGGAGGGCGTGCGGCGCGCGGGTTTCGAACTCGGTCGCGGCATCGAACCCGGGTACGTGCGCATCGGGACCGATAAGCTCGCATTGCCCGTCGTCCGCATCGACTACGGCATGACCGTCGAAGACCTCGAGGCCAAGATCGGTTGATTCCGCCCCATCGGCACCCGCGCCGCCGTTGCGGGCCGACGCCGGGCGAGCATCCGCTAGCTCACAGGTACGTCCGCCACAATCCTGTGGAGGCACATGTCGTGCGCATTACGCTGTGCTCCCCCTGACGTTTCACGAATCGCGAGTACCCATGGATCTTTCCGTCATCGTTCCGACCTTCAACGAGGGTCCGAACGTCGCCGAACTCGTGCGCCGCACGACGGATGCCCTGGCGGATCGCGCGGTCGAGGTGATCTTCGTCGACGACTCCACGGACGACACCCCCGACATCATCCGGGCGGTCGCGGCGGACGCGCGCATTCCGGTGCGCTTGATCCACCGCGACGATCCGGTGGGCGGACTCGGTGGCGCCGTGGTCGAGGGCATCAAGGCGGCGGCATCCGATCGATGTGTCGTCATGGACGGCGACCTGCAGCACCCGCCCGAGGTGATCGCCGACCTGCTCGCGCGCGCCGAACTGGGCGACGTCGATGTGGTGGTGGCATCCCGCTACGTCGCCGGCGGCACCTCCGACGGCCTCGCCAACGCGGTGCGCACCACGGTGTCCCGCGCATCGACCCTTCTCACCAAGTCGATGTTCCCCAAGAAGCTGCACAACTGCTCCGACCCGATGACGGGGTTCTTCCTCGTCGACCGCAGCGCCCTCGAGGTCGAAACGCTGCAGCCGCGGGGGTTCAAGATCCTGCTCGAGATCCTCGCGCGCAAGCAGATGCGCATCGCCGAGGTGCCGTTCTCGTTCGCGCCCCGCTTCGCGGGCGAGTCGAAGGCCTCGTTCAGCCAGGGCATGCGGTTCCTGCTGCAGCTGACGATGCTGCGCTTCGGGCGCATGTCGGCCTTCGCGCTGGTGGGCGGCCTCGGTGCCGTCGCCAACCTCGCCATCATGTGGGCGCTGCAGATGGTCGGCGTGCAGTACATCATCGCCGCGGTGATCGCGAGCGTGGTCACCATCGTCGCCAACTTCCTCGCACTCGAGTACCTGGTCTTCGCCGACATGCGCGCGGAGTCCGGGCTCATGCGACACCGCTTCATCAAATCGTTCACCTTCAACGGCGTCGAGGCGATCGTGCGCATCCCGGTCATCTGGGTGCTCGTGAGTCAGGCGCACTTCCAGAGCGTGGTCGCCGCAGGGCTCACGCTCATCGCCGCCTTCGTCGTGCGTTTCGTCTTCCACGCCCTGGTCGTGTACGCGCCCAAGAAGAGCCGCATCGGCAAGGTCGCGCGGGCCATCGAACCCCTCGAAGACGAAGTCACCGCCTGACGCGTCCGTGCGGCGGAGATCGGGCCTGACCCTCTCTCGACCCACGTCGCCTGCCGTGCCGGCGAGCGCTCCCGTCCGCGACCGGCGGCACAGCGCGCCTGCTCCCACGGACCCATCGCCCGGCCGCGACCGGTGTCGGTGCACCGGCGTACGCTGAAGTCATGTCCTCCGACGCATCCATCCGTATGTTCGGCGCCGACTGGTGCCGCGATTGCATCCGCACGAAGAAGCAGCTCGACGAGCTGGGTATCGACTACGAGTACGTCGACCTCGTCGCCGACCCCGCCGCGGCCGACGTCGCGAAAGAGATCTCGGGTCGCACCAGCATCCCCGTTGTCGTCTACCCCGACTCCAGCCACCACGTCGAGCCCTCGAACGCCGACGTCGAGGCCAAGCTCCGCGAGTTGTCGCTGATCTGATCGGGTCGGCGTGACCGTCTCCGCCGCCTGGCCCGTCCGGCGCGCACTCACCTCCGAGCACGGCACGGCCCTGCCGGCGTTCGTCGATCATCACGTGCACCTGCACCTGATCGACGCCTCCACGTTGGCCGCTCGCGGCATCGCCGCGGTCGTCGACCTGGGTGGCGACCCCGTGGCCCTCGCCCGACGCGCGCGCGGACTCCCCCGCGTCTCGTACGCGGGGGCGTTCCTGACCGCACCCGGCGGGTACCCGCAAGGGCGGTCGTGGGCTCCGGATGCCACCGTGCGCCTCGTCACGGATCCGTCCCGGCATCCGGGTGTCACGGACGGGGCGCGAACCGCCGTCGACGCGCAGGCGGATGCCGGGGCGTCGGTCATCAAGGTGGCCCTGCACGCCGACGCCGGGCCCGTGGTGTCCGACGACGTGCTCTCAGCGGTCGTGGCGGCCGCCGCAGACCGGGGTCTGCCGGTCGTCGCGCACGCCCAGGGCGCGGGGCAGGTCGAGCGCGCAATAGAAGCGGGTGTGGCCGCGCTTGCCCACGCGCCCTTCGACGCACCCCTCTCCCGCCGTACCCTCTCGCGCGCGATCGACGCGGGCCAGGTATGGATCTCGACGCTCGACATCCACCGGGGAGCCGCCCGCGAGCAGGCGATCACGAACCTCCGCGCCTTCGCCGCCCACGGCGGCAGGGTCCTTTACGGAACCGACCTCGGCAACGGCTCCCTGCCGGTCGGGCTGAACCGCCGCGAGCTTCTGGCCCTGCACCATGCCGACGTGCGGGGCGACGCGCTCGTAGCCGCGCTGACCGATGCGTGGCCGAACGTCGAGCCGACGACCGCGGTCTGCACCTTCGTGCCGGGTCCGGCGCCCACCGATCCCGACGACCTGCCCACCTGGCTCAGCCGCGGCACGGTCGTCGCCACCGAGGAGCTGACGCGTGTCGACTGACCCCACCCCCGATTTCGGATCCGTCGATGCGCTGCAGGTGCCGCGTGCCTCTCTCGCGGCCGAAGCGTCGGCCCTCGACGCCGACGACCCACTGGCGCACCACCGCGCCGCCTTCGTCGGTGCCGAGACACCGCTGGTCTACTTCGACGGCAACTCGCTCGGGCGCCCGCCGCGAGCGACGGCCGATCGCCTCGCACGCTTCGTCACCGACGAATGGGGCGGCCGCCTCATCCGCGGGTGGGACGAACAGTGGATGCAGCTCCCCTTCGCGATCGGCGACCGGATCGCGGCGCTCGCGCTCGGCGCGGCATCCGGTCAGACCGTCATCGGCGACTCGACCACCGTGCTGCTGTACAAGCTGCTGCGGGCGGCCCTCGACGCGCAGATGAACCTCGACCCGCAGAGGGTGGAGATCGTCGTGGGCCGCGACGACTTCCCCACCGACCGCTACCTCGTCGAAGGCATCGCGGCCGAGCGCGGCGCCCGCGTCGTGTGGATCGACGTCGACACCTCTCGAGGAGTGGATGCCGCGCTGCTCCGCGCCGCGGTCGGCGAGCGCACCGCGGTGGTACTGCTCAGCCACGTGTCGTACCGCTCGGGATACCTTGCCGACGGTGCCGGTCTCACGCGGATCGCGCACGATGCCGGGGCGCTCGTGCTGTGGGACCTCTGCCACTCGGCCGGATCCGTGCCGATCGAGCTCGATGCGTGGGGCGCCGACCTCGCCGTCGGCTGCACCTACAAATACCTCAACGGCGGTCCGGGCTCGCCCGCTTTCGCCTACGTCGCCGCGCGCCACCAGCGCACCCTGACGCAGCCCGTACAGGGCTGGATGGGGGCAGCCGACGTGTTCTCGATGGGGCCGGTCTACCGGCCTGCCGACGGGATGCGCCGCTTCCTCTCCGGGACCCCGCCGGTGCTGGCGATGATCGCGATGCAGGACACCCTCGACCTCCTGGAGGAGGCCGGGATCGACGCGGTTCGGGCCAAGTCCGTCGCGCTGACCGAGTTCGCGGTGCGGGTCGCCGATGGCATCCTGAGCCCGCTCGGCGTGCGCCTCGCCTCGCCGCGCGACGCCGCCGAACGAGGCGGCCACGTGACGCTCTCGCATCCATCGATGCGGGCCGTGACCGCACGCCTGTGGCAGGGCGACGTCATCCCCGACTATCGCGATCCGCACGGCCTCCGCATCGGCCTGTCGCCGCTGTCGACGAGCTTCGCAGAGACCCTCACGGGCCTCCGCGCCGTCGCCGACGCGGTGCGCGCCGAGGGCTGAAGCGGCCCGCGCGTCGACGAGGCGCCGATCGCCCACGGCCCGGAACGGACTGGCCGCCATGCCGGACTAGCCTCGGAGCATGATCGATCCCCTCCTCGTCGTCCTCGCCGGCGTCGTGGTGGTCGCCCTCGCCACGGTCATCGGGCCGCGCTTCAACGTCGCGGGGCCCCTCGTGCTGCTCGCCGTGGGCGCGGGGGTGAGCCTGCTCCCGTTCGTGCCGCCGTTCGCGGTCGACCCCGAGATCATCCTGGTCGGCGTGCTGCCGCCCCTGCTGTACTCCGCTGCCGTGCAACTGCCGGCCATCGAGTTCCGTCGCGATTTCGCGCCGATCGCGGGTCTCTCGGTCGTGCTGGTCGTCATCAGCTCCGTGCTGCTGGGCCTGTTCTTCTGGGCCGTGATCCCCGGTCTCGGCCTCGCTCTCGCAATCGCCCTCGGGGCGATCCTGAGCCCCACGGATGCCGTGGCCACCTCCATCGCCAAACGCCTGGGCATCTCGCCGCGCGTGGTGACGATGCTGGAGGGCGAGAGCCTGCTCAACGACGCCACCGCGCTGGTGCTGCTTCGCACGGCGGTCGCCGCCGTGGCATCCGGATTCGCGTTCGGTGACGCGGTGGCCGACTTCGCGTGGGCGGTCGCCGTCGCGCTCGTCCTCGGTGCCGTCATCGGCTGGGTGAACCTGCGCGTCCGCGAGCGACTGGCGAACCCCGCAGCCAATACCGCGCTCAGCTTCACGATCCCCTTCATCGCCTACCTGCCCACCGAGCACCTCGGCGGATCCGGTCTCGTCGCCGCCGTGGTCGCGGGGATCGTCACCGGCCAGGGGGCCGCTCGGCGCTTCACCCCCGAACAACGCATCAGTGACCGGCTCAACTGGCGGACGGTCGAACTGGTGCTCGAGGGCGGCGTGTTCCTCGTCTTCGGTCTCGAATTGAAAGACATCGTGGGTGCGAACCTCCGCGAGCACGAGGGGCTGTGGCACGGCACGTGGCTGGCGCTGAGCGCCCTCGGGATCGTGCTCATCGTGCGCGGTCTGTGGGTGGCCGGGCTGATCTGGGTGCAGGGGCGTCGCAGCCACCGCCACGCGCGGGAGCAGGGCCGCATCGAGGGCGCGCAGGACCGCCTCGACAGATTCGAAGCGGCCTATCGCGAGACGCCGGAGCAGTTCACTGCTCGCGGCGCGGATCCCGTACGCACCGAGCGGCGGATCGGGTGGATGCGCACCCGCATCGCCCGCACGATGGCCGACCTCGACTACTACCGCGACACCCCGCTCGGCGCGCGCCACGGCACCGTCATCGTGTGGGCGGGCATGCGCGGGGTCGTCACGCTCGCTGCCGCGCAGACTCTGCCGGCGGACACTCCGCAGCGTCCGCTGCTCATTTTCGTCGCCTTCCTGGTGGCCCTGTTCAGCCTCGTGCTGCAGGGGCTCACGCTGCCGGCCGTCGTGCGGTCGGTCGGTCTCGCCGGTACCGGCGGCGAAGGACCGACGCGGGAGGAGCAGCGCGCCCTCGACGCAGAGCTGCGCGAAGCCGCCAGCGACGCTCTCGGTGGGGGAACGCTCCGGCGACGCGACGGCGCGGCGTTCCCCCCTGAGCTCCTGGAGCGCGCCGGTGCTCGGATCGTGCAGCCGCCCGACGAGGATGCCTCGACCCGCGTGCGCGACTTCCTCGAGCTGCGACTCGCCTCGATCGAGGAGATGCGCCGTCGCCTGCACGACGCGGGACGCGACGGTCGCTACAGCACCGCCGCCCTGCGTCACGCCCTCGCCGAGCTCGACGCCGACCAGCTGAGCCTCGAACTGCGCATCGACGACGGCGAAGACGAGTAGAGGCGAGCGCACGCCCGGCGCTGATCGCAGAGCCGCCAGCGGGTGGAACGTCGCGCGGCGGGGCGGGGCGGGCGTTGGCGCGGGCGTGCCGGGGCGCGGAATGTGCACCGGTCGCAGGCACGGCCCCGAGCCTGACGGGGCGTGGAATGTGCACCGGGGCGTCCGGCGCCCGCCCCGGTGCACATAGAGCGCCCCGGCACCGCGCTCGACCATCACGGCAGCGGTCGCAGGCGCGGCCTCGGGCGTGCCGGGGCGCGGAATGTGCACCGGGGCGTCCGGCGCCCGCCCCGGTGCACATAGAGCGCCCCGGCACCGCGCTCGACCATCGCGGCAGCGGTCGCAGGCACGGCCCCGAGCCTGACGGGGCGTGGAATGTGCACCGGGGCGTCCGGCACCCGCCCCGGTGCACATAGAGCGCCCCGGCACCGCGCTCGACCATCACGGCAGCGGTCGCAGGCACGGCCCCGAGCCTGACGGGGCGCGGAATGCGCCCCGGTGCGGGGCCCGTCGACGGAGGGGGCGAGGAAGTGACCGGCGGCGAACGCGGAGGTCCGTTCACGGAGGCGTGAGGCACAATGGAGGCGGAGGTCTCCATGAGCGATTCGATCCCGACGATGCCGTCATCCGTGGATGCCGCCGGGACCGGCACCGTGCCCCACGCGCACGCCGCGGCAGAGTGCCCGAAGTGCTTCACCGAGCTGCAGAGCGACCGCGATTGGTGGCGGGCGCGTCCGGCCGGTTCGCGGCTCGTCGGCCTCGTCGTCTCACGGCCGGACATGCCGACGGTGGTGCAGCAGCGCGACGACCTCACCCGGTTCGGGGTACCGATCGAGGGCTTCCGTCACCCCGCACCCGAGACGATGGAGGGCTGGGCGAACCGCCTCGATCGCTTCTTCGGAACCCTCACCGGCGGTGACGTGCTCGTGGTTGCGAGCGTGCACGCGCTCGGTGCGACGCGCGAGGACGAGATCCGCGCGATCGCCGACCTGCGTCGGCGCGGAGTGATGGTGAAAGTGTTGCCGCACGGCGACCGGCACCTCCACGACGCGACGTTCAGCACACACGGCTGACGTTCGAACGTCGGCGAGGCGGACGATCAGGCGCCGACGTACCGGGCGAGGTGCTCGGCGGTGAGCGTGGAGCGCGCGGCCACGAGGTCGGCGGGCGTGCCCTCGAACACGACGACGCCGCCGTCGCGGCCGGCTCCGGGCCCCAGGTCGATGATCCAGTCGGCGTGCGCCATCACGGCCTGGTGGTGCTCGATGACGACGACGGTGTTGCCGGCATCCACCAGCTGGTCGAGCAGACGCAGCAGCGTGTCGACATCGGCGAGATGCAGACCCGTCGTCGGTTCATCGAGCACGTAGACCGCGCCCGACTTGGCCATGGATATCGCGAGCTTGAGGCGCTGACGCTCCCCGCCCGAGAGGGTATTGAGGGATTGCCCGAGCGTCAGGTAGCCGAGTCCGACGTCGCGCAACCGGCCGAGCACCGCCACTGCCGGTCCCTTGACGAGGAACTCCCCCGCCTCGGTGACCGACATGGCCAGCACCTCGGCGATGTTCTTACCGTCGAGGGTGTACTCGAGCACGTCGTCGGAGAAGCCGGTGCCCTCGCAGAGCTCGCACACCGTCTCGACGGTGGACTGGAAACCCAGCTGGGTGACGATGACCCCGAGGCCCTTGCACGCGGGGCAGGCGCCCTCGCTGTTCGCGCTGAAGAGCGCGGGCTTGACTCCGTTGGCCTTGCCGAACGCGGTGCGCACCGCGTCGAGGATGCCGGTGTACGTGGCGGGACTGCTGCGCCGAGACCCCTTGATGGCGGTCTGGTCGACGACCACCACGTCGTCGAACGCGGGCAGGTTGCCGTGGATGAGCGACGACTTGCCGGAACCGGCGACCCCCGTCACCACGGTCAGCACACCGCGCGGGACGTCGACGTCGACGTCGCGGAGGTTGTGCTGCGACGCGCACCGGATCGGCATGGCCCCCGCCGCGCTGCGGACGGCGGTCTTCAGCTCGGCCCGGTGATCGAGGAAGCGGCCGGTCAGGGTGTCGGAGCTGCGGAGCCCGGGGACGTCGCCCTCGTACTGCACGGTGCCGCCGTCGCGCCCGGCACGGGGGCCGAGGTCGACCACGTGGTCGGCGATCTCGATCACCTCGGGTTTGTGCTCGACGACGAGAACCGTGTTGCCCTTGTCGCGCAGCTGCAGGAGCGTTTCGTTCATGCGCTGGATGTCGTGGGGATGCAGACCCGCGGTGGGCTCGTCGAACACGTAGGTGATGTCGCTGAGGCTCGAGCCGAGGTGGCGGATCATCTTCGTGCGCTGTGCCTCACCGCCGGACAGCGTGCCGCTGGCTCGGTCGAGGGAGAGGTAGCCGAGTCCGATATGCACGAAGGCGTCGAGGGTGTCACGCAAGCCCTGGATGAGCGGCGCGACCGTGGGGTCGTCGACGGTGCGTACCCAGGCGGCGAGGTCGGTGATCTGCATGGCCGCGGCATCCGCGATGTTGACATCGCCGATGCGCGACGACCGCGCTCCCTCGTTGAGTCGGGTGCCCTCGCAGGCCGGGCAGGAGATAAATGTGACCGCCCGGTCGACGAAAGCGCGCACGTGCGGCTGCAATGCGTCGCGGTCTTTCTGCAGCATGCTCTTGGTGACCTTGGGCACGAGGCCCTCATAGGTCATGTTGGTGTTCGCGATGCGCACCTTCGTCTGTTCTTTGTAGAAGAAGTCTTGGCGCTCCTGCTCGGTGAAGTCCTGCACCGGCTTGTCGGGGTCGAGGAAACCGGACTCGCCGTAGATGCGCACCATCCATCCGTCGGCGGTGTAGCCCGGCACCAGGATCGCCCCGGCGTTCACCGAGAGCGACTTGTCGACGAGCCGGTCGAGGTCGATGTCGCTCACCTGGCCGAGACCCTCGCACTCGGGACACATGCCGCCGGTGATCTCGAAGGAACGGCGCTGCTTCTGCCCCTTCTTCGCACCCGTCGCCAGGGTCACCGCGCCCGCACCCGAGATCGAGGGGACGTTGAACGAGAACGCCTGCGACGAGCCCACGTGCGGCTGACCGAGACGGCTGAACAGCACGCGGAGCATCGCGTGCACGTCGGTGGCCGTGCCGACAGTGGAACGGGCGTTCGCGCCCATGCGCTCCTGGTCGACGCGGATGGTGGCGCTGAGGTTCTCGAGCGCGTCGACGTCGGGACGTGAGAGCTCGCCCATGAACTGCTGCACGAACGTGGGATAGGTCTCGTTGATGAGCCGCTGCGACTCGGCGGCGATCGTGCCGAACACCAGGGACGACTTGCCCGAGCCGCTCACGCCGGTGAAGACCGTCAGTCGGCGCTTGGGCACATCGAGGTCGACGTTCTTCAGGTTGTTCTCGCGAGCACCGCGCACGCGGATGACGTCATGGGCATCGGGATCGGTCACGGGTGCCTCCTCGGGATCGTCACCCAGTGTGGCGGACACCACCGACATCCGCGACGCGCGCGGGTGTCGGTGGGCCGTTGCCGTCACGCCGACGTGCACGGCCGCGGACCCCGCTGCGCCCACGCGAGGGGACCGGCCGAACGCGACGATGCCCCCGCAGACGAATCCGCGGGGGCATCGGAGAAGGGGATCAGCCCTGAGCGCGACGGTTCGTGCGGGGGCTGCGTGAACCCACGACCATGCCGGTCGTCGGAGCGCCGGATGCCGAGCGACCCGCGCCCTGCGGCCGACCCGCACCCGCGCCGGCACGCTGCGTGCCGCCCGCGCCCTGGCCGCGACCGGCGCCGGAGCGCTGGCCCTGACCACGGCCGCCCTGCGGCGCGTGACCGGCTGCGGCGGGAGCCTCGGCCGACTGGCCGCTACCACCGCGTCCGCGACGACGGCGTCCGCCGCCGGCCGACGCGGCATCCTGTCCCTGTGCACGCTCGGCGCGCTTGCGCTGGGCGTTGGCGCCCTGCGAGCGTCCGCCGCCCTGGGGCTGCTCGACGATCGGCTCGGGCTTGACGTAGGGCGCGACCTCGCCGACGAGAGCCACGACCTCGGGCGAGGTGGGGGTCACCGGCTGCGGCGCGGCCGAGATCTTGGCTTTGCGCAGGATGTCGAGGGTGTCGCGACGCTGCTCGGGCAGCATGATCGTCACGACGTCACCGGCCGTGCCCGCGCGGGCGGTACGGCCCGAACGGTGCAGGTACGCCTTGTGCTCGACGGGCGGGTCGACGTGCACGACGAGCTCGACGCCGTCGACGTGCACACCGCGCGCGGCGACGTCGGTGGCGACGAGCACCTTCGCCCGGCCGTCGCCGAAGGCGGCGAGGTTGCGGTCGCGCTGCGGCTGCGACAGGTTGCCGTGCAGATCGACCGAGGGGATGCCGGCGGCGGTCAGCGCCTTCGCCAGCTTCTTGGCCTGGTGCTTGGTGCGCATGAAGAGGATGCGCCGCGCGGTGCCCGACGCGAGCGTCTGCACGAGCTCCTTCTTCGCGTCGGCGTCGGCGGGGGCGAAGACGTGGTGGGTCATCGCGGCCACGTGCGAGTGAGCCTCGTCGACGGAGTGCAGGACCTCGTTGCGCAGGAACCGCTTGACGAGCTTGTCCACACCGTTGTCGAGCGTGGCCGAGAACAGCAGACGCTGACCGTCGGCGGGCGTACGGGCGAGCAGGCGCGTGACGCCGGGGAGGAAGCCGAGGTCGGCCATGTGGTCGGCCTCGTCGAGCACGGTGATCTCGATATCGCCGAGGTTGGCGAACCCCTGGCTGATGAGGTCTTCGAGGCGGCCCGGGCAGGCGACGAGGATGTCGACGCCGGTGGCGAGCGCGTCGACCTGGCGCTTCTGGTTGATGCCGCCGTAGACGGTGGTCGTGGTGAGCTGGAAGGCCGCGGCGAGGGGCTTGATGACCTCGTCGATCTGGTTCGCCAGCTCACGGGTGGGGGCGAGCACGAGCGCGCGGGGCTTGCGCCCGCGACGGCGGTCGGTCTTCGCCGCGAGCCGCGCGACCAGCGGGATCGCGAAGGCGAGGGTCTTGCCCGAGCCGGTCTTTCCGCGGCCGAGCACGTCGCGTCCGGCGAGGGTGTCGGGCAGGGTGTCGGTCTGGATCGGGAAGGGCTCGTTCTTGCCCTGTGCGGCGAGAACGTCGACGAGGGGGGTGGGAACGCCGAGGTCGGCGAAAGTCTGAGACGTCATGAATACTCCTGCCGCGGCGCACGCGCGCACGGCGGTTCGGGATGCCGCGATGCTGCGGCTGCAATGGGCGAAGGCGCCAAATGGCGCATCCGTTCGCCGTGAAGGTCAAAGGCCCCAAAAGAGGGGGCCGGTGCGTTCGACGACGCTGGGAGCGAGAGCTCCGCACACCAGTGTACCGGGTGAGCGGCGTATCTCCGTCGCACGGAGGATCCGCCGCCATCTCGCCCCTCGTAGCCTCGAGATCATGGATATCGCATCGATGATCATGGGCGCATCCATCGCCTCCATCGCCTGGATCGCGTTCTACCCATTCGCGCAGATGCGCCGCCTGAAAGAACTCGAGGCCCGGCATCAGGCGAGCGCTGAGGACTGAGCTACGCGCTCAGCCCACTGCGCGCCAACACCCCGCGACGTGATCGTCGACCATGCCCGAGGACTGCATGAGGGCGTACATCGTGGTCGGACCGACGAAACGGAATCCTCGGCGACGCAGCTCTTTGCTCATCGCGATCGACTCCTGCGTCACCGCCGGCACCTCGGCGAACGTCGTCGGCGGTGCATGCCGGACGGGCGCGAAGGACCACATCAGCTCGTCGAACTCGCCCTCGGCCATGTCGGCCACGATTCCGGCGTTGCCGATCACGGCCTCGATCTTGCCGCGATGGCGGATGATTCCGGCATCCTGGAGCAACCGCTCGATGTCATCGGGACCGAAAGCCGCCACGAGTGACGGCTCGAAGCCGTGGAAGACCTGACGGAAGCGCGGACGCTTGCGCAGGATCGTGATCCAGGCCAAGCCCGCCTGAAAGCCCTCGAGGCTGAGCTTCTCGAAGAGGGGACGGTCACCGCGCAGCGTCGTGCCCCACTCTTCGTCGTGGTAGCGCTGATACTCGGCGTCGCCGCCCGCCCAGGCGCAGCGGATCACTCCGTCGGCCCCGGTCAGCAGATCACTCATGCCCTCAGAGTAGGACGGACGTCCGACACCCCGCGAAGAGCACTTCCCCACAGGCGATCCCGCGAGACCAGGGCCGAAGCATCCCCTGAGGGCCTGTCCTCGAACGATCTCCTGCTCTCGCAGGGCTGCCCGAGAAGACCGCCCCGCGTCGAGAGGACGCGGGGCGGTCTTCGTGCGACGGCAGATCAGCGCGCGGGCTTCTTCTCCGGCACGGGAGCGTTCCCGGATGCCGCCAACTCGGCGTAGTAGGCCGCGGCCTCGTTCTGCCGGTCGTCCTCGACGCCGGTCGCGATGGACGCCCGGACGTGCTCGGGGCCGTAGCCGAAGGCATCCACGAGATCCTGGGCGTGCGGGCGCAGCCGCGCGCAGAGACGGTCGATGTAGCTCGAGACGGCGGACCCGCGCTGCATCGAGAGTCGCCCGTTGATGAGGTGCCACGCGAGGTGCTTCTCGATCAGCTGCAGGCCGAAGAGGTCGCGCAACCAGGTCAGCACCCGCAGGGTGTCGGGGTCGTCGATGCGATTGATGGCGTCGGTGAACGCCTCCCACTGGAGCAGCTCGCCGTGAGCCCGGGCAGCTTCGATGAGCTCCGACTGGTTCTCGTTGAACAGTGCCGCGGCGTCGTCACGCGAGAGCCGGGATGCCGGACGCAGGCGCCCCGCGATGTCGGCCACCATCTGCTGCACGCGGCCCGCCAGCAGGTCGTGCTGCTGCTCGGCGCGGAGCCCCTTCTCGACCGAGCGGGCGGTGGACCCGAAATCGCTGACGGCCTGCCCGAGCTGACGCATCCCGGCACCGTGGAAGAGCTTGCCGGCGGTCTGGCCCACGGCAAAGGCGGCGAGCTGCTTGGCATCCTTGCCCTTGAACTGGCGGGCGTAATCGGCGAGCAGGCGCTTGCCCACGAGCTGGAGCAGGACGTTGTTGTCGCCTTCGAAGGTGACGAAGATGTCGAGGTCGGCGCGGAGCCCCACGAGGCGGTTCTCGAACAGGAAGCCCTGCCCGCCGCACGCCTCGCGCGACTCCTGCAGCGTGTCGAGCGCGTGCCAGGTCGACAGGGGCTTGAGGGCGGCGGCGAGGGTCTCGAGGTCTTCACGATCGGCGTCGGTGTCGAGGGCGCCGCTGAAGACGCCGTCGAACTTCTGCAGGAACTCGTCGTGCGCGAAGATCTCGGCGTAGGTCGTCGCCAGGCGCGGCAGCAGGCGACGCTGGTGCTTGCCGTAGTCGAGCAGGGTGACCTCGGGGGTGCCGCTGCCCGAGTCGAACTGCCGGCGCTGGTTGCCGTAGGTGATCGCGATGATCAGGCCGATGGCCGAGGCCCACGCAGCCGCGCCGTCGAGTGACACACGACCCTGCACGAGGGTGCCGAGCATCGTGAAGAACCGGCGACCCGGGCTGGGGATGTCGCTGGAGTACGTGCCGTCGGCGGCGACGTCGCCGTAGCGGTTCAGCAGGTTGGTGCGCGGGACGCGCACGTGATCGAAGTGCAGACGGCCGTTATCGATGCCGTTGAGCCCGCCTTTGAGGCCGTCGTCTTCTCCGCCGATGCCGGGCAGGAAATCGCCGTTCTCGTCGCGCAACGGCACGTAGAAGCAGTGCACGCCGTGATTGACACCGTCGGTGATCAGCTGGGCGAACACCGTTGCGGCCTTGCCGTGCAGGGCGGCGTTGCCGAGGTAGTCCTTCCACGCGCCGCGGAAGGGCGTGTGGATGACGAACTCCTCTGCGGCGGGGTCGTACGTGGCGGTCGTGCCGATCGCCGAGACGTCGGAGCCGTGTCCGGTCTCGGTCATGGCGAACGCGCCGGGGATGTCGAGGCTCATGATGCCGGGTAGCCACTTCTCGTGGTGTTCGGCCGTGCCCAGCTGCAAAACCGCCGAGCCGAAGAGGCCCCACTGGACACCCGACTTGATCTGCAGGCTGGGGTCGGCGGCGACGAGCTCCTCGAAGCCGGCGATGTTGGCGCCGTTGTCGTCCTCGCCGCCGAAGCGCTTCGGGAAGGCGCGATGCACGGCCTTGTTCTGCACGAGCAGATGCAGCTGACTCAGGGTGCGCTCGCGGTGCGCGTCCATGCCGAGGCTGTCGTCGCGCCACAGCGCGGGGTCCTTGATCATCTCGCGCGCCGCGCGGCGCGTGTCGGCCCACGTTCCGAGCAGCAGATCGGTGACCCGTTCGGTATCGATGCGGGCTTCCGCGGCCTCGGCGGCGGTGTGCGCCGCGGTGGGCGCACCTCCGACGGGCGTACGCGTGCTCGTGGCGGGCGTGGTGGGACGGACGGCGGCGTCGGTCATTCTCGGCACCTCTCGACGGGGCTCAGGGATGCCAATAACGGTAGGTGTTCGACAACGTCCCGGCAATCATTGTGTGGATGCGCGACAAGCATGCCGGGTGGCGGACCGCGGGGTCGTTGTGGATGGTCAACATTCCCGGGAGCGCGCCGGGCGGGCGGGTGATCGCCGGTGCGGAACGGGATGCGACGGGCGGGCGCCGGTTTCGTGCGGCTCGGCCGCGATGGGGGGCCGCGACGGGTACGGCGCGAGGGTCATGACGAGGGGTCGCGCGCAGTGGGAACGTCGGGCACGCCGGCGGGAGCGCGACGCACCCATGCTCGCCCCAACCATGTCGCGGCGCGAGTTCCCCCGTCAGTTCGCGGCGAGCACCGTCAGTTCGCGGCGACCACCGTCAGGATGCCGTCGCCGTAAGCCTCGCGCTTCTTCGCACCGATGCCGGTGATGCCGTCGAGGTCGCCGACCGACGCGGGCCGGGCGGCGGCGATGGCACGCAGGGTGGCGTCGCCGAAGACGATGTACGCCGGCACGCCCTGCTCGCGGGACTTCTCGGCGCGCCAGGCGCGAAGGGCCTCGAACAGGTCGCGGTCGGCGGGGGCCACGTCGTCGGCGCTGGATTTGCGCTGACGGCTCCCTCCACCGCTGGAACCCGCGCGCCCGAGCACGTCGCGCCGGAGGGGTACCGGGGCTTCGCCCCGGAGCACCGGCGCCGACGCCTCGCTGAGCGCGAGCGTGCCATAGTCGCCCTGGGCGACGATGATGCCCCGGGCGAGCAGCTGACGGATGACGCTGCGCCAGTCCTGATCGGACAGGTCGGCGCCGAGCCCGTACGTGCTGAGACGATCGTGGCCCTGCTGCGCGATGCGCTCGGTCTTCGCTCCGCGGAGGATGTCGATGAGGTGTCCAGCACCGAAGGCCTGCCCGCGCTCGCGCTGCAGCCGCACGATCGTCGAAAGGAGCTTCTGGGCGGCGACGAGACCGTCCCACGTGTCGGGCGGGGTGAGGCAGGTGTCGCAGTTGCCGCACGGCTCGGACCGCTGCCCGAAATAATCGAGGAGGTTCTGCCGACGGCATCCGACCGTCTCGCACAGGGCGAGCATGGCGTCGAGGTGCTGACCGAGACGCAGCTTGTAGGAGCGGTCGCCGGGCGACTGATCGATCATGCGGCGCTGCTGCACGACGTCGCCGAGGCCGTACGCCATCCACACCACCGAGGCGTCGCCGTCTCGGCCGGCACGCCCGGTCTCTTGGTAGTACCCCTCGACCGACTTGGGCAGGTCGATGTGGGCGACGAAGCGCACGTCGGGCTTGTCGATGCCCATGCCGAAGGCGATCGTGGCGACCATGATCACCCCGT
The DNA here is from genome assembly GCF_001424225.1 of Microbacterium sp. Leaf151. Classification (GTDB taxonomy): domain Bacteria; phylum Actinomycetota; class Actinomycetes; order Actinomycetales; family Microbacteriaceae; genus Microbacterium. The sequence continues at coordinate 1,006,949 of NZ_LMOR01000004.1, forward strand.
CGTCGCGGAGGAAGCGCGACTGGTTCGCCGCGCGCACGGATGCGTCGAGGCCCGCGTGGTACGGCAGTGCGTCGAGGCCCTGGGTGCAGAGGTACGCCGCCATCTGCTCGACGCTCTTGCGGCTGAGCGCGTAGACGATGCCCGCCGAGCCCTCGGGCTGGCTCTTGATGAACTGCACGAGCTGACGCCGCGGGTCGACCTTCGCGTCGATGCGGTACTGGATGTTCGGGCGGTCGAAGCTCGCGACGAATCCGCGGGCGTCGCGCAGGCGCAGACGCTCCACGATCTCTTGCGCGGTCGCCGGGGTCGCCGTCGCGGTGAGCGCCATGCGCGGAACACCGGGGAAACGGTCGGCGAGGTCGCCGAGGGCGAGATAGTCGGGGCGGAAGTCGTGACCCCACTGCGATACGCAGTGCGCCTCGTCGATCGCGATGACGCTGAGCCGGCCGCGCGCGAGGAAAGAGAGGGTCTGGGCACCGTTCAGGCGCTCGGGGGCGACGTAGAGCAGGTCGAGTTCGCCCGCGAGGTAGGCCTGTTCGACGGCCTGCCGTTCGGCCGGCGACTGCGTGGAGTTCAGGTAGCCCGCTCGCACGCCGTTGGCGATGAGCGCCTCGACCTGGTCGTGCATGAGCGCGATCAGCGGGCTCACGACCAGGCCGGTGCCCGGCCGCACGAGCGCGGGCACCTGATAGGTGACGCTCTTGCCGCCGCCGGTGGGCATGAGCACGACCGCGTCGCCGCCGTCGACGACGTGCTGCACGATGTCGGCCTGATCGCCGCGGAACACGTCGTAGCCGTAGACCTCGTGCAGTACTTCGCGGGGGTCGCGCCCGGTGAAGTCGCGCACCGCCGGGAGTTCGCGCGCGGTGCCGGTCGCCACCACCGCTCGCGCGAACGGCGACGACGGGTCGACCGGAGGCGGCGGGGCATCGAAGTCTTCGGGCGGGGCGAACTGATCGGGATCCCAGTCGGCTCCGGCGTACGGGTCGTCGAGGACGTCGTACCCCTCGGACGGCGCGTCGGCGTACGGCTCGGGTGCAGCGCCGGGATGAGTCACCCCTCCACGGTAACCCCGGCCGCCGACACCGACCTCGACGTGGCATCCATCGGTGCGATCACCCGGCTGGGGAGGAGGGGCTCCAACTCCGCGCGAGGACGGGGATCAGCCGATCACGCGTGAAATCGCCGACGCCGGCGTCACGCAGGCCGGATCGAGATCGACCCGCCGTGCGACGCACTCGGCGCAGCGGACATAGCGGACTCGCCCCTCGCTCGTCGCGTGCACGGACTCGGTGAGCCAGGCGTGTTCGTGGAGGAGGGCGGGAGCAGCGGCCGGGAGCAGTCGAGGGGCGGTCATGACCTCAGCGTGATGTAATGCCGTTATGCATCTCAACCCTTACGGGGAGTACGCCGCCCTCCTCGCGGCATCCCTCGCCAACGACTGGCCGCACGACCGCGCGGGCATCGAGGCGCGCACGATCGAGAAGGGGATGACGATGCGGTTCCCCGTGGCATCCGACGATCACATCGAAACCCGACGCGTCATCGACGAGTGGCTCCGAGTCGTGGACGCCACCGACCCCGACGAGCGCGCGCTCCTGCTCAACGCGCAGATGGCCGCGGTGACGGCGTACCCGCGCCTCACCGACCACGACGGCGAAGGATGGCACCTGCACTACCGCGACAGCGACGAAGCCCTCCCGCGCGTTCTCGCCGCCGTGATCTCCGTCGGCACCTCGCTGCACCTCGTCACCCGCGGAATGGAGCGCCTCGGCCGCTGCGCCGCCGACCCGTGCGCGAACGTGGTCGTCGACGTCACGCGCAACGGCCGGCAGCGCTACTGCTCGGTGCGGTGCGCGAATCGCGCCGCCGTCCGCCGGCATCGGGCGCGCGGCTGACGCGACCGGCCGGGCCCCCCGGCGCGACGGGCCGGGCGTCCCGGGCGCCGAGAAACGGCAGCCGCGCGAAGAAACGCGTCGTCGAGGCGTCAGCAGGCGACGGGCATCGACTCCCCGAGCCCGCTGCGCAAACGCGATTCGTGCGCATAAACACGGTGACACCGCATTTATGCGCACGAACAGTGTTTATGCATACGCGCACCGCGGTTCATGCCTGCACGCCCGTGCCCGCGTTCATGCGTGCGCACACCACGCCCCGCGTTTATGCATGCGCGGCCCGCGCCCCCAGCCCCCGCGCCCCCAGCGCCAGCAATGCACGCGCCGCCCCGCGCCCCGCGCCGGCGATCGACGCGCAGAGCCGCGCCATCAGCCGCCGCTCACGCGTCCGGCGTATGCAACCGCGCCAGATACCGCTCGACCCGCGTGGGTGCGCCGCCGCGGTCGAGCAGCGACACCGCGACGATGACGATCGTCGTCAACGGAATGGTCCACGCCGCCGGCTGAGTGACGATCACGGCCCACCCGCCCATGCCGCGCAGCGCGCCACCGGCCAGGAGCGCGGCGCCGCACGACACGGCTCCGACCACCATGCCCGCGACCGCGCCTCGCGCGGTGAGCCGCGGCCACCACACGCCCAGAAGCAGCACCGGCGACAGCGTCGACGCCGCGAACACGAACACCAGGCCGACGCTCGCGACGAGCCCCGCGGGTTCGGTCAGGAGCGCGACGGCGAGCGGCACGGCCGTGCACACCACCGCCGAGAGCCGGAAGGAGCGCACCCCGCCCCCGAAGACGTCTTGACTCACGACCCCGGCGAGCGAGACGACGATCCCCGACGACGTTGCGAGGAACGCGGCGAAGGCCCCCGCCACCAGCAGCGACGTGAGCAGCTCCCCCACCAGGCCCGGGAACACCCGCGACGGGAGGGCGAGCACGACGGTGTCGGCGACGCCGGGGGCGGCGAGGTCGGGGGCGACGACGCGCGCGATCAGTCCCATCGTCGACGACACCGCGTAGAAGGCGCCGATGAGCACGATGACGACCACGGTGGTCCGCCGGGCCGACGCGCCGTTCGGACTCGTGTAGAACCGCACGAGCACGTGCGGCAGGCCGATCGTGCCGAGCAGCAGGGCCAACAGCAGCGAGACGGTGGCATAGGCGTCGATCGCGCCCGGCCCGCTCTCGGCGGGGAACACGCGCGCGGTGTCGATGTCGACGCCACCGCCCGACAGCGCCACGAGCAGGAACACCGCCGGCACGAGCAGTGCGGTGAGCTTCAGCCAGTACTGGAACGCCTGCACCGCGGTGATCGCGCGCATGCCGCCCGCCGCGACGATGCCGGCGACCAGCACCGCCACGAGCACACCGCCCGTCCACCGCGGCACGTCGGCCACGACGCCGAGGGCGAGCGATGCCCCGTGCAACTGCGGCACGATGTACAACCAGCCGATCACGAGCACGACGACACTGGTCACCCCGCGCACCGCGCGCGACTCCAGCCGAGCCTCGACGAAGTCGGGGATCGTGTACGCCCCGCTCCGGCGGAGCGGAGCGGCCACGAACAGCAGCACCAGCAGATAACCGGCCGCGTACCCGATGGGGAACCAGAACCCCTCCGCCCCCGACAGCAGCACGAGTCCCGCAAGGCCGAGGAAGGTGCCCGCTGAGAGATACTCCCCGCTGATCGCGGAGGCGTTCCACACGCTCCCCACGCTGCGGGACGCGACGAAGAAGTCGCTACGGGTGCGAGAGGAGCGGATGCCGGCGAATCCGAGCACCGCGGTGGTCACCACGAGCAGCCCCACCGCGGCGAGGTCGAACACGGGGTTCACGCGGGATCCTCGGGTTCGGCGAGTTGCCGGTACCGGCGCTCGTTGCGGGCGGCGGCGCGGGCGTAGATGAGGGCGAAGACGAGGATCAGCGGATAGAACCCGTAGGCGTGCAGCAGCCACGACAGGGGCACCGACCACACCGCGGGATCACCGAGCGTCGGCAGCGCCGCGATCACCCCGGCGAGCGCTGCGGCGACGACGACGAACGCCGCGACGCACCCGAGGGCGAGACGCAGCTGGGCGCGCACCAGCCCGCGCGAGAAGACGTCGTCCGCCTCGTCGGCCACGCGGCCGGGCAGCGCGAAGCCGCGCGTCGCCGGCCGCGACACCCGGCCCGCGGTGGATGCCGTGACCCGCACGCGCGGAAGGGGGCGCGGATCGTCGGTCATGGCATCCCATCGTGGCATCCGGGATCGTCCGCGTCGACGGGACGACGCACGGACCGATGGCGTGGCCGTGTATACGGCGAAGCGCTCGTCCCGCGCGCATTCCCCGAAGTCAGCGACCTGAGGAGGGCGTCAACGTAGGAGCGCGTCGCGCACGGCCGACACGAGGCGTCGGCTCACCGGCAGCTCGATCTCGGCGAGCGCGACCGTCGGCGCGGACCCCGCCAGGCGCACCTCGGTGACGGCGTCGCGGTGGACGAGGTACGAACGGTGCACGCGCACGAAGCCGGCGTCGGCCCACCGATCGGCGAGGTCCGACAGCGGAACGCGTACGAGGTGATCGGATGCCGCGGTGTACAGGCGCGAGTAGTCGCCGTTCGCCTGCACCCACCGCACGTCCGCCCGGCGCACGAGACGGGTGTGGGCTCCCACGGTGACGGGGATGGTCTCGTCGTCGGTCGTCTCAGCGCCCGAACCGGCCGCGAGCGCCCGCCCGAGGGCGCGCGACAGCCGCTCCACGCGCACGGGCTTGAGCACGTAGTCGACGGCTTCGAGATCGAAGGCCCGCACAGCGCCCGACTCGTCGGCCGTGACGAACACCACCGCGGGGCGTATCCGCAGCTTCGCGGTGGCCCGCGCGAGGTCGAACCCCGTCAGCCCCGGCATGTGGATGTCGAGGAAGGCGACGGCCACCTCGCCCCGCTCGAGCACCCGCAGCGCCTCGGCCCCACCGCTCGCGGTGTGAACGACCGACACCCGCGGGTCGGCCGCGAGCAGCGTCGCCAGTTCGTGCAGGGCGGGCGCCTCGTCGTCGGCCACCAACACCGCGACGCTCACGGGCGGGCCGTCTCGTGCTGCGGCTGCGACTTGGGCACGCGCAGGCGCACCGAGGTGCCTGACCCGACGTTCGTCTCGACGACCAGTCCCCCGGCCGGACCGTACAGCTGCCGCAGACGCGCGTCGACGTTGCGCAGACCGACGTGCGACGACGAAGCGTCGAGATCGAGCAGCGTCGCGAGTTCGTCGGGGTCCATCCCCACACCGTCGTCGTCGACGATCACCTCGGTGTGCGTGCCGTCGTCGATCGAGGTGACCGTCAACACGCCTCCGTTCTCGCGTCGCTCCAGCCCGTGGCGCACCGCGTTCTCGACGAGCGGTTGCACCGACAGGAACGGGATGACGGTGGCGAGCGTCTCGGGAGCGATGCGCAGCCTCACGGTCAGACGGTCTCCGAAGCGGGCCCGCTCCAGTTCGAGGTAGGAGTGGATGCTGCGCAGCTCCTCCGACAGCGTCGTGAACTCCCCCTGCCGCCGGAACGAGTAGCGCGTGAAGTCCGCGAACTCCAGGACGAGGTCGCGCGCACGGGGCGGGTCGGTCGAGATGAAGGATGCGATCGCCGTGAGGGCGTTGTAGATGAAGTGAGGGCTGATCTGCGCCCGCAGCGCCCTCAGCTCCGCTTCTGCGAGAGCCGCGCGCGACGCGTCGAGACCGGCGAGCTCGATCTGGGCGGCGCACCAGTCGGCGACGTCGCCCGTGGCCCGCACGAGCGGCGCGCGGACGTCGGCGGCGAAGGCGACGACGGCGCCCCAGACCCGCCCGTCGACGACGATCGGCGCGCCCACGGCGGCCTCGCCCGCCTCGGTGAACACCTGCCGACGCCCCGACTCGTACACGCGGGCGGCGACGCGGCGGGCGGGAGCGGCGAGGACGTCGGGTCCGTCGATGGCGACCCGATCGGCCGCCGATTCGACGATCGCCACCGCGTCGGCGGCGAGGAGCACGCGCAGGTGCTTCGCCGCGCGCGCGGCATCCGGCTCGTCACGTCCGCCGCGGAGGGCCGCCGCCGCAGCCGCCGCCACATGCAGGGTGCGGTGGGTCGCCCGTTCGGCGTCGCTGCCGAGGTCGCGCGGGGCGAGCGCGAAGCGGCGGGCGAAGACCAGGACGAGGGTCAGCACCGCGCCCACGCCGACGCCCGCGGCACCGGCGAGGAGCGGGGCATCGAGCATTGTCGAAGCCTACTCAGCAGCAGCGGGCGCCCGGATTGCGGTCCTGCTCCGCGGTTCGCTGCCGCCAGAACTGCCGCTCGGTCAGCGGTGTCGCTTCCGGGTGCTGGGAGAGCAGGTGCGCGACGTAGACGTCGTACGCCCGGTCCCCCATGAGCGTCGTGACGTACCACCGGATGCCACGACCCGCCCGCACCACCTGGGCGCCGAGGCGCTGCAGAGGGCCGGGGGTCGTGGCATCCGTGTCGGTCATCGTCGGCGTGCTCAGTGGGAGGAGACGGACGGGCGGTCGGGGTGATCGGCCGGGAGGGCCTCCCACTGCTTCTCGATCGCGCGCTCCTCCTTGGTGGCGAGGAACCCGGCGGCGGCGAATCGACGCGAGGGCACGGGTGCGTCCTCGAGGTTCTCACCGCCGCCGGCGCGGATCGCCCGGACGGTGACGATCACGGCCATGAGGATGACGATGATCGCGAGGGAGACGAAGACGATCGACAGCACGCCCTGCACGAGGGTGTTGCGCACCACCGCCTCCATCGCGGCGACGCTCTTGGCCGTGCCGAACTCCGTCTTGCCCTCGGCGAGGGCGTTGCGGAACGCGAAGTGATTGGCCCAATACCCCACCGCCGGAACCGGCGAGAAGATCTTGTACATGGATGCCGTGATGGTCACAACGGCGGCGAAGGCCAGGGGCAGCGCGACGATCCACAGCCACCGGAAGTACGACCGGCCCCGCTTGGCGACGATGGCCAGGACCACGGCGAGCGCGATCGCGGCGAGCAACTGATTGGCGATGCCGAAAAGGGGGAAGAAGGTGTTGATGCCGCCCAGCGGATCGGTCACGCCCAGGATGAGGATCGCGCCCCACCCGGCCACCATCACCGCGGTGCAGATCCAGGCACCCGGTCGCCACGACAGGTCCTTGAATTTGGGGATGACGGTGCCGATCGAGTCCTGGAGCATGAAGCGGGCCACGCGGGTTCCGGCATCCACCGCCGTGAGGATGAAGAGTGCCTCGAACATGATGGCGAAGTGGTACCAGAACGCCATCATCGCCTGACCGCCGAGGGCCTGCTGCATGATGTGCGCGAGACCGAGCGCCAGGGTCGGGGCACCGCCCGTGCGCGAGACGATCGATTCCTCACCGACCGCCGCGGCGGTGGAGGTGAGCATGTCGGGCGTGAGGTTGACACCCGCGAGACCCAGACCGTTGACGAACGCCACCGCGCCCTCGACGGTGCCGAGGGTGGCAGCGGGCGAGGAGTTCATCGCGAAGTAGATGCCCCGGTCTATCGACAGTGCGGCGACCAGCGCCATGATCGCCACGAACGACTCCATGAGCATGCCGCCGTAGCCGATGAAGCGCGTCTGGCGCTCCTTCTCGAGGAGCTTCGGGGTGGTGCCCGAGGCGATGAGGGCGTGGAATCCGCTCAACGCTCCGCACGCGATCGTGACGAACAGGAACGGGAAGATCGGTCCGCTGAACACCGGGCCCGTCTGGCCGCCGGCGAACTCGCTGAATGCGGGCACCGAGATCTCGGGACGCACGAGCACGATGGCACCGGCGAGCATGACAATCACGCCGACCTTCATGAAGGTGGAGAGGTAGTCGCGCGGGGCGAGGAGCAGCCAGACGGGCAGCACCGCGGCGACGAAGCCGTAGACGATGATGCCCCACGCGATCACGGTGCGGTCGAGGTGGAAGGCCGCGTAGCCCCACTCGGTCGAGGCGACCCATCCGCCGGCGACGATCGCGGCGATCAGCAGCACGAAGCCGATGATCGAGATCTCGGTGATGCGACCCGGGCGGATGAAGCGCAGGTAGAGGCCCATGAACAGGGCGATCGGGATCGTCATCGAGACGCTGAACACGCCCCATGGGCTCTCACCGAGAGCGTTGACGACGACGAGGGCGAGGATCGCGACGATGATCAGCATGATGAGCAGGCTCGCGAGGATCGCCGCCGTGCCGCCGATCTTGCCGAGCTCGTCACGCGCCATCTGCCCGATCGTGCGGCCGCCGCGCCGCATCGAGAAGAACAGCACGAGGTAGTCCTGCACCGCCCCGGCGAGGATGACGCCGACGATGATCCAGATCGTGCCCGGCAGGTAGCCCATCTGCGCGGCGAGCACGGGGCCGACGAGGGGCCCGGCACCGGCGATGGCGGCGAAGTGGTGGCCGTAGAGCACGCGGCGGTCGGTGGGGACGTAGTCCTTGCCGTCCTGCTTGCGTTCGGCGGGCGTGGCCCGGCGGTCATCGGGACGCGTGATGTAGCGCTCGATGACCTTGGAGTAGAACCGATACCCGATGAGGTAGGTGCAGACGGCGGCGAACACGAACCAGATCGCGTTCACCGTCTCGCCGCGCACGATCGCCAGCATCGTCCAGCCGAGGCCGCCCAGCAGAGCGATCCCGATCCACAGGGCGATCTTCGCGGGGGTCCATCTGCTGCGGAGCTTTTCGGGCTCCACGGCGACCGGGGGAAGGTTCGGATCGGTGACGATGTCGTCGTCGACGGAAGCGCTCATGGGTTCTCCTGCTCGCGGCACTGCGGACTCCGGAAGGCTAATCGGATGCCGCGACGGCGGGCCAGCGGCATCCGTCGGTCGTGCGATGAGCGGCGCGAACGGTGCGACGAGCGGTGTGCGCAGGGTGGTTTGGGCGACGCGGCGGATTCGCACGTGGGATCGAGCGACGGGGCGGAGCCGCAGGCGTGATGGGCGGAGGGCCAGGGGCGGGGGGAGGACTCTCGCAGCGCTTCCGTCCTCCCCTCGCCCCCGCCCCTCCGCTCGTCCCGCGCGGGGAGTCCCCGATCCTTTCGAGGGGGTCGGCCGCGGCCGTGTCGAGGGGGTGCGGAACACCGCACGCCCGACATACGTTGCAGGGGACACCGACGACAGGAGACGCCGATGGCCGATGAATTGACCGTGACCCGCAACGACGAGGCGCGCCGCTACGAGATCCACGTGGGCGACGAGCTCGGCGGATTCCTCCAGTTCCGCCCCGCGGGCGAGGACCGCCTCAACCTCCCCCACACCGAGATCGACCCGGCGTTCAAGGGCCGCGGTCTCGGAACGGCGTTGGCGAGCGAAGCGCTGAGCGATCTCGCGCGTCGCGGCGGCACCGTCATCCCCTCCTGCCCCTTCGTGGCCCACTACCTGCAGGAGCACGACGTGCCCGGCCTGGTCGTCGAATGGCCCAACGACGCCGACGCGGCCGACTCCGCGGGACCCGGCGAACCGTCGTGACCCGACTCGACGTCGCGCCTCCGGCATCCGAGGGTCCGGTCGACTGCGACGGACCGCGGGCACTCGTGGTGCGTGCGCGCGAGGTGCCGCTCGGCGGCGTGCGCGGCATGGAGGTTCACCGCACCCTCCCCCACCGGGCGCTGCCCATGGTGGGCGCCTGGTGCTTCCTCGACCGCTTCGGTCCACAGGACACCCTCATGCGCGTCGAGCCGCACCCGCACATCGGCCTGCAGACGGTGACCTGGCCGATCGTCGGCGAGGTGCGACACCGGGATGCCGTGGGCAGCGACGTCGTGGTGCGCCCCGGCGCCCTCAACCTCATGACGAGCGGCGCGGGAATCGCCCATTCGGAGTATTCGGTGGGCGCGCAGCCGATTCCGCTCGACGCCCTCCAGCTGTGGGTGGCGCTGCCGGAATCCCGCCGCCACGGCGGACCCGCTTTCGAACGGCACGAAGACCTCCCGGTGCTCGACCTCGGCGACGGGGCGGACGCCGTCGTCGTCATGGGGTCGTTGGGCGAGATCGAGTCGCCCGCCACGGTGCACACCCCGATCGTGGGCGCGGAACTGCGCCTGCTCGCCGGGGTCGGCGTCCGCGTCCCGCTCCGCGAGGACTGGGAGTATGCCGTCTACGGCATGACCGGCACCGCCGTCGCCACGACGGGAATGGATGCCACCGACGCCGACGCCGCGCGGCGCCCCTCGCCCGCGGTCGAGCCGGGCACGACGGCATCCGTCGATCACACGCGACTGATCTACCTCGGCAAGGGCCGCGACCATGTGGAGTTGCGCAGCGACGAGGGCGCGCGGGTGTTCCTGCTGGGCGGCGAGCCGTTCGAGGCCGACATCGTGATGTGGTGGAACTTCGTCGGCCGTTCGCACGACGAGATCGTCGAGGCCCGCGACGCGTGGGAGGCGCAGGGTGAGCGCTTCGGCGCAGTGGTCGATCACGGCCCCGAGCGCATCCCGGCACCGCCGCTGCCGGCGGTGCGGCTGACGCCCCGGCGGCGCCGGGACTGACGCACGGAGGAGGCTGACCTCGTCGAAGCCTCCGGGCCCCTGCGGCCCCGGTCCCTTCGAGGCTCAGGGGCCGCCCTACGAACAGGGGGCTGAGCCCGACGACGTCGCCGTACGACCGCTCAGGGACCTCGGCGGCAGCGGCGCCCCGGCCCCCGCACGCAGCACAGCGGCGCCCGAGCCGAAGCCCGGGCGCCGCTGTGGTTCGACGGTGACTACCGCAGCACGATGAACGCGCTGCTCGCGCTCGAGGGCTGGACGGTGGTGCTGCCGCCGTAGGTGACCTTGACCAGCTTGGCGCCGCGCGTCTGCGGGTCGAGGGTGACCGTCGCGCGACCGTCCCTCAGGGTGGCGGGGTAATCCTTGCCCGCGACCCTGACGACCACGTCGCCCGTCGCCGCGGGGCCGCCGGCGGGACGGATCTTGACGTTCACCTTGTACGTGTCGGTGGTGCGCCCGACCCAGGGGCTCACCGTCACCTCCGTGCGCGAGGTGACGACGGATGCCACACCGGCACTGTCGGCCGTGCCCGAGAGCCCGGTGGTCGGAGACGTCGCGGTCACCCGCACGCTGAGGACGCGACCGAGGTCGGCGCGCTGCACGCGGTACGTCTGCGACGTCGCACCCTGGATGGGTTCGCCGTCACGCAGCCACTGGTACGTCGTGGTCACGTCGGCGGGGTTCCACGTGCCGGGGGTCGCCCGCAGGGTGCGGTTGATCGCGACCGTGCCCGACACGGTGGGGGCCTCGACGACGACCGGCGCCGCCTCTCCCGAGTCCACCGTGAGCACGGTCTGCACCGCCGACTCGCCGTAGGTCACGACACCGAGGTATCGCGTCTGGGGCGCGAGACCCTGCCACGACAGGTCGTACGAGGTCGTGACACCCTGCTCCACCTGGAGAGGGTTCGGCGTCGCCGTGAGCTGGCCCTCGCCGCCGGGGGCGACGTTCGCGTAGGTCATGTCCCACGTGAACGGCGCGGTGAACGAGTACACGTTCGCCTCGACGAGGTAGGTACCCGGGGTGGGGTTCGACAGCGAGACCCGCTCGTCGGCCGAGGCCGTCGCCGAGGTGAACCGCTCGTAGTACCGCAGGTCATCGGGGCTGACGACACGCGAGACGAAGAGGTCGAGGTCGCTGCCGGCATCGTCGGACGAGTCGAGGTCGAAGCGCGAGAGCGTCGTGCCCTCGGGCACCTCGACGACCCACCGGACGTAGCCGTCGGCGTCACCGGAGTCCTGGTCGCCGGAGTGTCCCTCGACGGGGTTGTCGGGGTCGGTCAGCAGCGTCTCGGCCGTCAGGCCCGCCAGGGTGAGCGGCAGTTCACCGCTGATCCCGGGCAGGATCTCGACATTCGTGGTGCCCGACGGGCCCGTGCCCGAGACCTCGGCGGGAGCCTCGGCCGTCGTCGGACGGATCGCGATCGGCGAGCGCACCTGGGTGTCACCGCTCGTCCAGGTGAGGAAGCCGGTCGCCCACTGCTCGGCCTCGGCGGTGGTGCGCGAGAAGGTCACCGTGAAGGTCTTCTCCTCGCCCGCTGCGGCGAATTCCAGCGTCGACGGCTCGACCACGGCATCCACTCCGGGCACCTCGATGGATGCCGAGAACGAACCGGCCTGCGTCGAGGTGACCGTGCGGGTGACCGTCTGCGGCTTGGCAAGCGAACCGATCGAGATCGATGCGAGGTTGAGGTCGCTGCCGTCGATCGGCACGACGCCGAAGTCGTACAGGCCCTTGCCCTGGAGGAACGCCGCCCAGTCGGCGGAGCCGTTGAGGTACAGCAGACCCGGGTCGAAATACTTCGTCGGGTCGACGTGTCCGGCGCCCTGGGCGAACGGATCCTCGACGGCGGCACCTTCGGCGTCCACGGTGTCGTAGGCGGTCGTCATCATGGCCGACTTGACCTCGGCCGGGGTCGCCTGCGGTCGTTCGCCGAGGTAGAGCGCCGCGAGACCCGCCACGTGCGGAGACGACATCGACGTGCCCGAGAGGAACTCGAACGCGGGGACCGCGCCGGGGGCGTTGGCGGCCGCGGCGAGGATCGCGACGCCGGGCGCCGAGATGTCGGGCTTGAGGATGTCGCTGCCGTCCGCCAGCATCGGGCCGCGGCTCGAGAAGCCCGCGACCTGCGGGGTCGGGGTCACCTCGTCGGTGATGTTCTCGCCGATGAGGGTGGCCGTGGCATCCGGGGTCTCTCGCACGTAGGCCAGCAGCGCCTCGCGGTAGCGCGCGTCGAGGTGCACGGTCGGCACCGCGTGGAAGTCGTTGTCGACCGAAGCGGGGGTGACGTTGACGAGGATCATGCCCACGCCCCCGGCGTCCTTCACGGCCTCCGACTTCTCGACGCGGGCGTTCTGCCCGCGGTCGCACACGACGATCTTGCCCGCGGCCTGAGCGGGGTCGAGCGATCCGAGCAGGCACAGGGCCGCGTTCGCCGGATCGATTCCGGATGCCGCGATGTCACCGGCGTAGACCACGGGAGCCGTGACGGTTTGACCTGCGGGCACCGAGATGGAGGCACCGGCGGCCTCGAAGCCGTTCCCCAGGGTCACCGTGCCCTCGTAGGTCGGGATCGTGGAGGCGGCGACGGTGGTGTACCAGGGCGACGCGTGGTCTGCCGTGGAGGCGTCGGGGCCGGAGTTGCCCGCCGAGACGGCGACGAAGACGCCGGCCGCGGCGGCGTTGAAGAACGCCTGGTCCTCCAGGGCGAACGTGGAGGTGGCAGCTCCTCCGCCGATGGAGTAGTTGATGACGTCGACGTTGTCTTCGACGGCGGCGTTGATGGCACCGAGCAGGTCGCTCAGGGCGCAGACGTCATCCGTCGTCACGAGCGGATCGGGGCCGGCCCAGCACGCCTTGTATGCGGCGACCTTGGCCGCGGGGGCGACGCCGGAGATGGCGCCGAAGTCGACGCCCTCCACGTCGGCGTCCACGCCCGTGTTGCCGGCCGCGGTGCTGGCCGTGTGCGAGCCGTGGGTGTCGCCGTCACGGGGCGAGACGTAGTCGGCCTCGAATGTGAAACCGGTGGCGGCCGCACCCTGGTCGAAGTATCGCGCGCCGACGAGCTTGGTGGAGTAGTCCGACAGCGACCAGCCGTTGCCCTCGGCGACGCGGGGAGAACGGAAGTCGGAACCGTCGCCCTTGCGGAACACGACGTCGTTGCCGTCGAGGTAGGGCTCATCTCCCGGGGTGGTTCCGAGCGGCTCGCCCGCGAACGAGGGGTTCTCCGGCGCAATGCCGGTGTCGATCACGCCGACGACCGTGCCCTCACCGGCGGCGTCGACACCGCCGACGCGCTGCCAGACGCCGTTGTCGCCCTCGAGCCCGAGGAACTCGGTCGAGGGGACGGCGTCAGGGTGGCGGATCTCGTCGGGGACGACCTTCTGCACACCCTTGGTGGCGGCGAGCTTCGCCGCCTGGTTCGGATCCATCGTCGCGCTGAAGCCGTTGACCGCGACTGTGTACGTCGTGTCCGGGCTGACGCCTGCCTCGTCGGCGACGTCCTGCTGGCGCTGCTCGAGGAAGGCCGAGTACTCGCGCGCCGCCGGGGAGTCCGGATCCAGCTTCGCATCCTCGGACTTGGTGGCTTCCAGACCGGCTTCTCCGCCGCCGTAGGTGGCGACGGGGGCTTCGTCGAGCACGACGATGTAGCGGCCGGTGGTCGACTCGATGGGCGTGGGGGGTGTCACCCCCTCGCCCACGTCGGCAGCCTGAACGGCGGTGGCTCCGGTGGCGGTGAACAGTCCGGCCAGGGTGATGGCCGCGACCGAACGCAGGGTTCGACCCATAGTGCGCTCCAAACGGGGGGATGATTGAGCGTTGTGCGCGGCAGCGGTGGCGCGCGTTGCACAAACATAACGCAGGGGGGTTTGATAACCAACGGTCAGTTTGGACGGCGTCCGAAAACGTCACAGCCCCGAAACGAACGGTCAGTCGAACCGGGAATCGTACCGTCGCCGAGGGCGCAGCCCCGCGCCCGCCACCCCTAGACTGCGACGAAACCCGAAGAGGAGTAGCCATGCCCCGGCGCCGTCGCACCGTCGCACAGCACGCCCGCCTGCGTTCCCCGCATCCACTCGGGCAACTCGCCACCCTCATCGCCGTGGCGGCGGTCGTCGCCGTCGTGTCGGCGATCGGCGTCGCCTCGTACACCGCGTACGACCTCACGTCGGAGTTCGTCGACGAGGCCGTCGCCGTCGAGAACCAGCCCCCGGTCCCGCCCGACCTCGGCCGGCTCGAGGGCGGCGTCAACATGATGGTCGTCGGCATCGACGCGTGCGAAGAGAACCTCATCGCCCTCTTCGGCGAGCGCTGCGAGGGGCCCGACTCCGAGGGGCGCCTCAACGACGTCAACATCCTCGTGCACATCTCGGACGCCCCGCGAAAGGTCACGGTGGTGTCGTTCCCCCGCGACCTGGTGTTCGAGGCACCCGCGTGCGACACCTCGGACGGCGGTCGCTTCGACGGCGGGTACCTGCAGATCAACGAGCTCTACACCTACGGCGGACTATCGTGCGTCATCACGGCGATCTCCGACATGAGCGGCCAGCAGATCCAGTTCGGCGCGATGGTCACCTTCGGAGGGGTCATCGAGATCACCAACGCCATCGGCGGCGTCGAGATCTGCCTCGCCAGCGACATGCGCGACGAGAACACCGGCATCGACTGGGAGGCCGGCCCCCGCACCATCCAGGGGGTCGAGGCTCTCCAGTTCCTGCGCACGCGCTACGGCGTCGGCGGCAGCGACCTCGCTCGGGTGAGCAACCAGCAGCAGTACATGTCGCGGTTGGCGCGCAAGCTCGTCAGCGAGGAGGTGCTGTCCAACCCCGCGACGCTGTTCCGGCTGGCATCCACGGGCCTGCGCAACGTCACCCCGACGCAGAGCCTCACCAATCCCCTCACGCTCGTGCAGGTGGCCCAGGCGGTCAAGGACGTGCCGTTCGAGGACATCGTCTTCGTGCAGTACCCGACGGTCACCGCGAGTTCGGATGCCAACCGCGTCGCGCCCGACTGGGATGCAGCCCAGGTGCTCTGGGATGCCCTCGCGGCGAACCAGGCGATCGAGGTCACCGGCGACGTCGCCGTCAACGGCGGCACCGTCGTCGCCGATCCGACACCGTCACCCGAGGAGTCGCCGGGCGAGACCCCGCCCGTCGAGGAGGTCGAGCCGGGGACCGTCGATCCGTCGACCGGCGCGGTCGCACTGCCGCCCTCGATCAGCGGATCCAGCGCGGCGCAGCAGACCTGCAGCGCCGGCGTCGTCAACTGACGGGCGTCGTCGAACCCAGGTCGCCGAGCCCGTCGAAGCGATCGAGCCCCACCGACCCCGAGGCTTCCACCTGGGCCCCGAGCCTGACGAAGGGGCCGGGAGCCCGCGCGACCGGAAGCCTCGACACGCTCAGCCACCTCAGATGCAGGCGGACGGATGCCGGGGCTCCCGGCATCCATCGATCAATACGTCGGCGCCGCCGGGAGGCCGAAGAACTCCTCGAGCGTGGTGTACCCGCCCTCGTGGTAGGCGCGGGCGAGCTCGCGACCGATGTAGCGCTGGTGCCATGCCTCGGGCAGGTATCCGCTCACGCTCTCACGACCCTCGGCGTAGCGCGTGATGAAGCCGTACTCCCACGCGTGATCCCGCACCCACGCCCCCTGCGGTGACGAGGCGATGTCGTCGAGGGTCCCGCAGGAGCCGTCGCACGGAACGATGTCGACGGCCAGCCCCGTCTGATGCTCGCTGTAGCCCGCGCGAGCGCTCTCGCGATCGGCTTCCTCGACGCCGCCCACATCGACGCGGCCGGCGTAGGTCGACTGCTGCGTCGAGTACGAGCGGAACGCGCTGAGGAATCCGATCTCGCCCGCCCCCGCATCGGATGCGGCCCGCACCAACTCGGTCAGGGCGCTCGCGGGAGCG
Source organism: Microbacterium sp. Leaf151 (assembly GCF_001424225.1). Taxonomy (GTDB): domain Bacteria; phylum Actinomycetota; class Actinomycetes; order Actinomycetales; family Microbacteriaceae; genus Microbacterium. The sequence goes on from NZ_LMOR01000004.1 coordinate 1,023,241, forward strand.
GAGCGCAGCGCCGACTCCTCGAGCGCTCGGACGTTCTGCGGCATGACGAGATCACCGGCGCGGTAGTCGAGCGGATCGAGAGGGCGCTGCTTGTTGACGACGACCCACTCGCGGTTCGGATCCGACAGCGAGACGCACGGGGCGATTCCGGATGCCACCGCTTCGCGGAAGGCGTCTCCCCCACCGATCGCGGAGATGACGGCGGCGTCGTCTCCCGAGGCGAGGGCCGCGGTGACGGCGGGATCGTCGCACGGGGTGGCGGTCGCCGGAACGGCCGCGAGCTGCGGGACGGGGAGTCCCTCCGCGGGGACGGCGGGCGGGCCCTGGAACGCGGGCGCCGTGTCGACGGTCGCGGTCTGCGCCGCCACTTCGCCCCCGCCCGCGGAGGCTGCGGCGCCGATCGCGACGGCTCCCGTCGCCATGATCAGCAACGCGACCACCAGCAAACCCGCGCGACGGCGGCGCATGGTCAGTGTGCCGCCACGGACGGCGAGAAGGGCCCGGATGCCGACCGGTGCGCGTACGGAGGGGGCTCCGCTCTCCGCGCGGAGCCGACGACGCGTGGCCGGCTCGACCGGGGGCGTCACCGCGACTGCCGCCGTCGCGAGTCGCTCGGCCTCCGCGCGCGCGGCGCGGCGGGGAGAACGCTCGGGATCGGGGGGTATCACTCGACCCATTCTCTCGCCGGATCCTGAAAGCGGCGTGACCCCGCTCCGAACCCTGCGCGATGCTCCCCTCGCGGGTACCCGACGGACGCTACGTGTTGCCCGACCGAGAAAGGGACGGCAGGCTGTGATGGCCGAGACCGAACCCGGGGGGACCATGCTCGACGACGACGACCGCCGACTCATGCACGCCGTGAACGCGTACCTGCAGGACATGCATCGCGTCGTGCAATCCGACACCGCGGGCGACCGCACGCCACTGGGCGACGAACTGAGTGCTCATCTCGGGGTGGATGCCGCCACCCTCCCCGTCACGAGCGAATCGGTGTCGGCGCACCGCTACGTCGACGCCGACATCGCCCTCGATGAGCTGATGTCACGAAGCGGCGGGCGCCTCATCGGCGTGACAGGGGGAGAGCAACGCCTGCACGTCTCGGCATCCGATCTCATCGCGGGCGCGTACTCGCAGTTCGCGCCGGGACCGGTGTCGTACGAGTCGCGCGACGTCAGCGCCGACGCGCAACGCCGCGTCGTGTCGTTCGGCGTGCGGCTGCTGACCTTCGCGGGGCAGCCGCTCGCGATCGTCCAGCGTGCGGCGAACCCACGATCGGCACCACCTCAGCCACAGCTCGAATTGATCGGAAGCGACGCGGATGCCACCGCCGCCGCGCTCGTGGAGATCCGCCGCCTCATGATCGAACGCAGCGTCTTGCGTGGGCAGGTGCTGTCGTTCGCGCCGACCGAGTACGGCCACGGAGCCGGGGCCACCTTCCTCGCCCGCCCCGATGTCGCCGCCGACGACATCGTGCTCGGCGAAGGCGTACTGTCGCGCATCGTCGACCACGTCGTGGGGATCGGCGACCACCGCGAAGCGCTCCGCGCTGCCGGACAGCATCTCAAACGCGGCGTACTGCTGTACGGCCCACCCGGTACGGGCAAGACCCTCTCGGTACGTCACCTTCTCTCACTCACGCCCGACACGACCGCGGTCGTGCTCACCGGCTCGAGCATCCGCTTCATCACCGCCGCGGCTGAGATCGCCCGCACTTTCGCGCCCGCGCTCGTGGTGCTCGAGGACATCGATCTGGTCGCGGCCGACCGCGGCCACTCGCCCCAGCCGGTGCTCTTCGACGTACTCGACGCCCTCGACGGGTTGGAACCGGATGCCGACATCGCCTTCGTGATGACGACCAATCACGTGCAGATCCTCGAAGAGGCCCTCGCCGCCCGGCCGGGCCGTGTCGATCTCGGCGTCGAGATCCCCCTCCCCGACGAGGCCGATCGGCGTCGCCTGTTCCGGCGGTACGCCCACGGGTTGACGCTCTCGGAACAAGCCCTGGATGCCGCCGCCGACCGGGCCGCGGGAACGACGGGATCGTTCGCGAAGGAGCTGCTGCGCGGCACCGTGCTGCGCGCCGCACTTCGCGGAGACGCCGAAGCCGACGACGCCGACCTGGCGGCCACGCTCGACGAGCTCCTCGACTCGGGCGCCGCCCTCACCCGCGTGCTCCTCGGGTCGCGACAGGAGCTCACGCTGAGCGCGACACCCGGCGCCGACGGCGCGCCCCCGTTCACGGCAACCGCTTTCTCTCCCGGTGGCCCTGACGACCCGGTCTTGGTACCGACCGAGGGCGGCGTGCCGTGGGAGGACCTGGCGGATTCCCCCGTCGACACGACACCACCGACGCACGAGCTCGTCATTCCGATGCCGGTCTGGCACACGGTGTACGCCACGCTCGGCAACACCGGGTCGGTCGAACGAGTGGGAGGTGACCCGCTGGTCGCCGCGCGCGCCGTCCGCATCCAACATGCCGGCGGCGTGGCCGCCGAACGGCACCCGGGCCCTCGCGCCACCGGCGGCTGGCCGCGGGACGACGATCATCTCGCCGTCCCGCTCGCCGAGGGTGACGAGGAGTTCCTTCTCGAGATCGTGGCGAAGAGCCGCCAGGTGAGTCGCCGGCTGCTCGCCGATGGCGACCTCGACGCGCAGACGCGGCGCGAACAGGAGGAGTGCCTCGAGGCGGACGCTCAGGCACTGCGATTTCTCGCGGAACAGTTGCTGCGCTGACGGACGGCACTCTCCCCCGTCTCGACGTCATCATCGAGTTCCGAACCTCTGATGTTGCGCATGTATCGAACATGTGTTCGACTGAGGGCATGAGGTGGCAAGGTCAACAATTGGGCGTCGACGACGCCGCCGCGCTCCCCGGCATGGAGCGTATGGACGGTCTGGTGCGGTCGGTGACCACGCCCGAGTTCGCGGGTATGACCTTCCACGAGGTGATGGCCAAGAGCGCTCTCAACCGCGTCCCGGGCGCCTCGGCGATGCCGTTCGACTGGACAGTGAACCCGTACCGGGGCTGCGGTCATCAATGCACATACTGCTTCGCCCGGAAGACGCACGAATACCTCGACCTCGACTACGGCGCCGATTTCGATTCGCAGATCGTGGTGAAGATCAATGTCGCCGACGTGCTGCGCACCGAACTTCGTCGCGGGTCGTGGGCACGCGAACCCGTCATGCTCGGTACGAACACCGACCCCTACCAGCGTGCCGAGGGGCGGTACCGCCTGATGCCCGACATCGTCGGGGCGCTCACCGAGAACGGCACGCCGTTCTCGATCCTCACGAAGGGCACCCTGCTGCGTCGCGACCTACCGTTGCTGACCGACGCCTCGCGCGAGGTGAAAGTGACCCTCGCGATGTCGATCGCCGTCTTCGACGACGCCCTGCAGAAGTCGATCGAGCCGGGCACGCCCAGCGCGGAGGCACGCCTCGACACCGTGCGCGCCGCGACGGCCGCGGGTTTCCGCGTGACGGTCTTCCTCATGCCGATCCTGCCGCACCTCACCGACTCCATCGCCGTGCTCGACGACGCCCTCGCGCAGATCCGCGCCGCGCGCGCGGCCCGCGTCGTCTACGGAGCCCTGCACCTCCGCCCGGGAGCGAAGGAGTGGTTCCTGCAGTGGCTGGAACGGGAGCGCCCTCACCTCGTCTCGTCGTACCGCGGTCTCTACCCCGGCGTGTCCACGAGCGCGCCGAAGGCCTACCGCGCGTGGCTCGGCAAACGCATGCGCCCGCTGCTGCGCATGCACCGGCTCGACGGCTGGGACGAAGACGAGCACCCGCGCGGTCGTCCGCAGCCGGGACTCGCCGCCCGCACGCCCGCGGGCAGCACCCTGGGACCGGTCCGCAGCACGGGGGTCACGGCATCCGCCCGACCACGGGTCGCGCCCGCGAGCGAGCCCACGCTGTTCTGAACACACGGAGCCGCCCGGTCCCGGACGCGCGAAACCCCCGCCGCGTATGCGACGGGGGTTTCGATGCACGCGCTTACGCGGTGACGTTCGACAGCTGGCGACCCGAGATCTCCTCGATCAGGTCATCGCCGAGCTGCGCCGGCTCGAAGGGCGCCTGGATCTCGGCCCGGTCGAGCAGTTCGGTCATGCGACGCTGACGCTGACGGGTGATGAGGGTCACCACGGTGCCGGTCCGACCGGCGCGTCCGGTGCGACCCGAGCGGTGCAGGTACGTCTTGTACTCGTCGGGCGCGTCGGCCTGGATGACCAGGTCGATGTCGTCGACGTGGATGCCGCGGGCGGCGACGTCGGTGGCGACGAGCACGTTGACGCGTCCCGAAGTGAGCTTCTCGAGATTGCGGGTGCGCTTCTGCTGGTTGAGGTCGCCGTGCAGGGCGACCGCGGCGACACCGGCATCGTCGAACTGCTCCGCGAGCATCTCGGCGTACGCGCGGGTACGGGCGAAGACGAGCGTCTTGCCCGCGCGGTCGACGAGCGAACCGAGGATCTCGGCCTTGTCGCGGTGGTCGATCACGAGCACGCGGTGCTCGATCGTGCCGGAGTCCTGGTCTTCGCCGGCGACCTCGTAGACGGCGGGCTCCACGAGGAACTCGTCGACGAGCGCTGCGACCTCACGGTCGAGCGTGGCCGAGAACAGCAGCTTCTGGCTGCCGTCGGCGGTCGCGCGCAGGATGCGCTGCACGGGCTCGAGGAACCCGAGCTCGCACATGTGGTCGCCCTCGTCGAGCACGGTGACCTGCACCTGCGAGAGGTCGAGCTTGCCCTGGTTGAGGAGGTCCTCGATGCGACCGGGTGTGCCGATGACGATGTCGACGCCCTTCTTCAGCGCACCCACCTGACGTGCCTGGGGCACGCCACCGTAGATCTGCGTGGTGAAGAGACCGACGCTGCGCGCGAGCACCTGGACGGTGCCGTCGATCTGCAGGGCGAGCTCTCGGGTCGGCGCCAGGATGAGCGCCTTGGGCGAACGTCCGAACTCACGACGCTGCCCGGCCTGGGCGCGGAGGATCCGCTCGACGAGCGGGGCGCCGAAGGCGATCGTCTTGCCGGAGCCGGTGCGGCCACGGGCAAGGACGTCGCGGCCGTCGAGGATGGGCTTCACCGTGGCAGCCTGGATGGGGAAGGGGCTCGCCGCTCCGAGGCTTGCCAGGGCGCGCACCAGGTTGTCGCCGAGGCCGAGCTCGGCGAAGCCGGCGCCGGTTTCGGTCGCCGCATCCACGGCCTGCGCCTGCAGGCGCTCGTGCACGACGTCGACGCGCTGGTCGTGCTCGGCGGAGCGCTTCGGCGTGTTGTTCCAGTCGCTGCGGCTCGGGCCGTCGTTGCGACGCGGCCGGTCGTCGAACGAACGCGCGGGGCGATCGGCGCGATCGAACGAACGAGCAGGACGCTCACCGGCATCACGACGAGGACGCTCGTCACGATCGAACGAGCGCGCGGGGCGATCGGCGCGATCGAAGGAACGAGCGGGGCGGTCGCTGCGATCGAACGAACGCGCCGGACGGTCGTCGCTGCGGGCCGGACGGTCGTCCCGACGCTCGAAGGAACGGGCGGGACGCTCGTCGAACGAACGCGCGGGGCGATCGGTGCGGTCGAAGGAACGAGCCGGGCGGTCGCTGCGGTCGAAGGAACGAGCCGGGCGGTCGCTGCGGTCGAACGCCCGAGCCGGACGCTCACCGGCGTCACGACGAGGACGCTCGTCACGATCGAACGAACGAGCAGGGCGGTCGGTGCGGTCGAACGAACGCGCCGGACGGTCGCTGCGATCGAACGCCCGAGCCGGACGCTCACCGGCATCACGACGAGGACGCTCGTCACGATCGAACGAACGAGCAGGGCGCTCATTGCGGTCGAACGAACGCGCGGGACGGTCTTCGAACGAACGGGCAGGGCGGTCGCTGCGATCGAACGAACGCGCCGGACGCTCTCCCGCATCACGACGAGGACGCTCGTCACGATCGAACGAACGAGCCGGGCGGTCGGTGCGGTCGAACGAACGCGCCGGACGGTCGCTGCGATCGAACGAACGCGCCGGACGGTCGCTGCGATCGAACGAACGCGCCGGACGGTCTTCGAACGAACGAGCGGGGCGGTCGTCGCGAGCCGAGGTGCGGATGGTGCGGGCCTCGCTGCGGCCGGCGCGATCGGAGGCGTTCCAGCGACCCTTGTCACCGGCCGACTCCGCCTCGGGGCGGTAGCCGCGGTGGCTCGGGCTCTTGCTGCCGGGCTTGGCGGGGCCCTCCGTACCGGGACGACGCTTGCGGTCCTGGAACGAGGTCTGAGCGGCATAGCGCGGCTCGAAGTTCTTGGCGGGACGACCGCCGGCGGGCTTCTTGTTCTTGGGCATGAGGAAACTTCCTGGGTTCTGTTCGCGCGAAACAGCGGCGCCGCTCATGGCGGTGCGAGACCCGGACTCTCGTCGGCCGGGGGCCAATTCACTAGTGATGGTCGAGGCCGCGATCGCGTCCTGTCCATCGGCCCCTTGGACTACAAACCCATCCGCGCATCACGCACGGTGTCCAGAGCCGACCGCCCCACGTTACAGCCCGCGCCTGGGAATGGCATCCACACCCCTCGGAGGACCCGTGTCCCACTTATGGCTGGTTGGGTGTGCCGCAGACAGCCGTATATGGGACACCGTCCCCCCGAAAGTGGGACGAGGTCGGTCGCGAGCGGGAACAGGTCGGCCGCGAGCGGGACGCGGTGGGCCGCGAGCGGGACCAGGTCCGCCGCGAGCGGGACCAGGTGCGCCGCGAGCGGGACCAGGTGCGCCGAAAGAGAGCCCGGCGCCGACGGGAGCGGCGGCCTGACGGAAGATGGACGCATGGCAGACACCGACGCCCACCCCATCACGGTGGCGATCGAGCGGCGCATCGATCCGACGCGCACCGCCGAAGCGACCTCCTGGATGCAGGCCGGCACCGACCTCGCGACCGCCTTCCCGGGCTTCCTCGGCTCGGGGTGGGTGCGCGCGGGGGAAGACAGCGACCTCTGGTACATGCTGTACAGGTTCCGCGACATCGCCACGCTCGAGGGATGGGAGTCCTCGTCGCAGCGGCAGTGGTGGCTCGACTCCGGCCGCCCCTTCGCGCGCGAGGAGCGCGTCGAGCGCCGCACGGGCATCGAGGGCTGGTTCGACGCCTCGTTCGGTTCCGTGCTCGCCCCCGCGGATGCCACGACCTCGCCCGTGCAGCAGCCGGTGCCGTCCGCGCCCCCGCGGTGGAAGCAGGCCGTCACCATCTGGGTCGGGTTCTTCCCCACCAACCTCCTCGCGTCCTGGCTGCTGGGCTTCATCCCCGGTTTCGCCGAGGTCCCGCTCGTCCTGCGCGTGCTGGCGACGACCCTCATGCTCACCCCCGTCATGACCTACGCGGTGCTCCCGTGGGTCACCCGCCTGCTGCGGCCGTGGCTGCAGCGTCCACCCCGCTCCAGAAAGGCCTCGTCATGACCGCCGATCCCACCGGCCAGCGCTTCCACCTGCGCGGACCCCGCTCGTCCGCCGAGGTCACCCAGGTGGGTGCGGCGCTTCGCGCCCTCACCGTCGACGGCGTCGACCTCGTGCCGCGCTATCCCGACGACCTGCCCACGCCCGCGGCGTCCGGGGTCGTTCTGGTGCCGTGGCCGAACCGTATCCGCGACGGCCGGTACACCTTCGACGGTGACGATCAGCAGCTCGCGATCAGCGAGCCGAAGTTCGGCAACGCCAGCCACGGCCTCCTTCGATTCGGGGTGTACCAGCCCATCGAGCACACCGACGAACGGGTGGTGCTCGGCGCCGACGTCGTGCCGCAGACGGGGTACCCCTTCCATCTGCGCACGCGCGTCACCTACACGCTCGAGTCCGACGGGCTGCGCGTCGCGCACGAAATCGAGAACGTCGGGGCGAGATCGGCCCCCGTCGCACTGGGCGTGCACCCCTACTTCCAGATCGGCGGCGTCGCGACCGAGGATCTCGTGGTGCATTCCACGGGTACGACGACGCTCGTGGTCGACGAGCGGAACATCCCCGTCGACGAAGTGGCCGTCGACGACGCGACGGACCTGCGCGGCGGCCGGCGGCTGGGCGACGCCTCACTCGACAACGGCTATCGCGGCCTCGACCGGGATGCCGAAGGCCGCGCCCGCCACACGCTCACCGCCCCGGATGGACGCCGCCTGGAACTCTGGCAGGACGAGGGCTTCCGATGGGTCCAGGTCTTCACGACCGACCGCTACCCGGGGCACCCACTCGCCGTGGCGATCGAACCCATGACGGCACCGGCGAACGCCTTCGCCACGGGGACGGATCTCGACACCCTGCAGCCGGGGTCCGTCCTGGCGCGGGAATGGGGCGTCCGCTTCTCCTGAAACCCGCAGCTTGTCCCCCATTTGGGGGACAAGAAAATTGTTTTGTGACCTGGGGGAAAAAGAAAGAACAAGCGGATTCAATTCACGCGGACAAAAGCTACCATTTGCGGTGACGGTAATCGTCGAGGCCGGGGCGGCCGAGAACCACGGCTCTCTCGGCAATAGTCCGTTTGAAGCCGACGGGGGCCGAGGATCCCACGTGCTGGGGGTCCCGTTCCGTCCCGAGGAAAGACTCCCCCACATGAGCACCGCGCTCCCGTCCGTCGACCCCGAAATCCTCCGCCTGCCGCGCCTCGGCGGCCTCTCCCGCCGCCTCACAGCCGTGCCGTCACTGCACGTCGGCGGGGCAGTGCTATCTGTCCTGCTGGGCGGACTACTGCTTTCCATGGCCACCACGAGCGACCCGCTGTGGTGGCAGCTGCATTTCAGCCAACTCGGAATCTTCGGTGATTTCTCGAGTGCATTGTTCAATACGACGCTCAAGGTCAGCGGACTCATGGTCGTCGTGTTCGCCCTCTTCGTCAGACGGGATCTCCGCCGCCTCGGTCGAGAAACCGTCCGCCGCGGGTCCGCGACCCTCGCGTGCATCTGCCTGAACGTGGTCGGCATCAGCCTCGCTCTGGTGGGATGCGTGCCGCTGAACACCGACAAGGACCTCCACGACCGAGTGGCGGCCATGATGGTGCTCGGTTTCCTGGTCCTGCTCGTGAGCGCTCCGATCATGCTGCGCCGGCTCGGAGCGCGGATGGCGATCAGCACCGGTATCGCCCTGGTGTGGCTCGCCCTCTCGATCGCGCTCTTCGTCACCGCCACGATCAACCTCGCCCTGTTCGAGACGATCTCGTGCGGAGCGATGTTCGCGTGGTCGGGCATGCTCACCCACACGCTCCGCGCCGTCGCGCTCCGCGCCGAGAGCCGCGCAGACGCCGACCACCCCGGCATCGCGTGCGGCCCGCGTCGCCGCCCCCGCCGACCGTTCGCCGGTCGACGCCTCCGGCTGGCCGTCGGGAGCATCACGCGGTCGGTCGCCCGCCGCCCTCGGCTCACCGCGTCCCCCGCATCCTCTCGCGCGGCGGTCGACCGTCGGCACCGCGGCGACCGTCGCTCCACCGACGTGCCGCGGGTTTCGCCCTCCCCGATCGCCCTCGCCGCCCGTCGCCTTCCGTCCCTCGACGGCGACCGCGCCGCCCGGCGGACGGTCGCAGGCGGGACGGGCACTCGCACCGTCGCGCCCAGCCGGCCGACGGATCCGCGCAGCGTCGCGTCCGTATTGCATCACGGGTCGACGCTCGGCGAGGTCCCACCTCGGGTGTCGTCCCCTCGACGGCGCCGCGGCCTCCGACGAGGCCCCGTCAGTGCTGCGCGCGGAGCTCGCGACGGGTCACCGGATGGTCGCCGGCGTCTAATGGCTGCCGCTCGTCTCCGACGCGCGCGGCCCGACGCTCCCGACGTCGCTCGCTCGCCCCTTCGATGAGGTTGTAGAGCGTCGGCAGCACCAGCAGCGTCAGGAACGTCGACGAGACGAGCCCGCCGATCACCACGACCGCGAGCGGCTGAGAGATGAAGCCTCCGTGTCCGGTGATCCCCAGCGCCATCGGCACCAGGGCGAAGATCGCCGCGAGGGCGGTCATCAGGATGGGCCGCAGACGACGGGCGCCTCCCACGATCGTCGCGTCGTGCACGCTCAGACCGCGGGCGCGGTACTGGTTCACGAGGTCGATGAGCACGATGGCGTTGGTGACGACGATGCCGACGAGCATCAGCGCGCCGATCATGCCGGCGACACCCAGCGGAACGCCCGTGATGAGCAGCATCACGATCGCGCCGGTTGCGGCGAACGGCACCGACACGAGCAGTTCGAGCGGCTGACGCAGCGACTTGAAGGTGGCCACCATCACCACGTAGACGATGAGGATGGCCGCCAGCAGAGCCAACCCGAGTTGCGCGAATGCGTCCTGCTGGTCGGTGACCACACCCCCGACCTTCGCCGTCGCCCCGTCGGGCAGCGACAGTCCTGCGAGCGCGTCGGTGACGGTGCCCGAGGAGCTGCCGAGGTCGTCGGAGGTGGGTGTGACGGTGATGGATGCCGTGCGCAGCCCCCGCGCGGTCGTGATCGAGGGGGGCGTCTGACTCTCGTCGACCGTGGCGATCTCGTCGAGGCGCACAGCACCCTGGGCGCTGGGGATCTCGAGCGCGCGAAGGTCGTCGATCGTCTGGGGAGGGTTGGCCGTGGCGAGGTACACGGTCACGCCGCGTCCGTCGAGCTCGACCGTGCCCGCCTGTCGCGGCTGCTGCGCGCCCGACACCAGTGCGCCCACGGCGCGTTCCGACAGGCCGCGCTCGGCGGCGGCGTCACGATCGACGCGCACCGAGACGAAGGGCAGGGATGCCGACAGGCTGCTGGTCACCTGACCGATGCCGTCCTGACCCTCGAGGCCCGCGACCACGGCGTCGCTCGCCTGCTGCAACGATTGGGAGTCGGGAGCGGTGACGTCGACGGTGATGTCGGTCGAGCCGAACCCGCCGCCGGCCGCGCGCACCTCGATCTCACCGGCGTCGGTGAGGCCCTCGAGTTCGGTGCGCACGCGTTCGCGCAGCTCCACCTGATCGGCGCCGGACTCCGAGGTGATCGAGTACGTGATGCCCGTCCCCCCACCCGAGAAGGCATCGCGCAGCGCCGAGCCGCTCGAGCCGATGGAGGTCTGCACCGTCTGCACGCCCGGGGTCTCCAGCAGCACGGCCTCGACCTGCTGTGCCGCCGCGTCTTCGGCATCGAGGCTGGGAGCTGCGCCGATCTTCTGCGTGACGGTGAAGGTGTTCTGGCCGGAATCCCCGAGGAAGTCGGTCTTCAACAGCGGAACCGACGCCAGCGTGCCGCCGAGCACGAGCACCGCCAGGGTCAGGGTCACCCACGAGTGCTTCAGCGTCCAACTCAGCACCGGCACATACGCCTTCTGCAGGCGCGTGGGCGGAGCATCGGCGGCTTCGGGGTCGACCGGGTTGCCCGCGGCATCCCGGATCACCTTTCCGGGCTTGAGGAACCACGATGCGAGTACGGGCACGATGGTCAACGACACCAGCAGCGACGCCGCCATCGCGATCGTCACCGTCAGGGAGAAGGGGCGGAACAGCTCGCCGGTGACGTCGCCCACGAAGGCGATCGGCAGGAACACCGCGACCGAGGTGATCGTGGACGCCGTGATGGCGGCCGCCACTTCGCGCACCGCGCGGATGATGGTGGGGATCTTCTCGGCGTCGCCGACGTAGTGCCGCTTGATGTTCTCGATGACGACGATGGAGTCGTCGACGACGCGGCCGATCGCGATGGTGAGGGCGCCGAGGGTGAGGATGTTCAGCGAGTAGCCGAAGGCCTGGAGCCCGACGAAGGTGATGAGCACGCTGGTCGGGATCGAGATGGCGGTGACCAGCGTCGAGCGCACAGACATCAGGAACACCAAGATGACCACGACCGCGAAGACGAGACCGAGCAGGCCCTCCTGCGCGAGGGCGTCGATCGACTGCTGGACGAACGGCGCCTGATCGAAGACGACGGTGAAGGTCGCGCCCTGACCGAGCGCGGATTCGAGCGTGGGCAGCACCGCGAGCACGCCGCGCGAGACGTCGACGGTGTTGGCGGCGGGGAGCTTGGTGACGGCGATGGTCAGCGCCGGCTGCCCGTCGACGCGCGAGAGGGTCGAGACGGGGTCGGACTGCAGCTCGACCGCCGCGACATCGCCGATCGTGGTCTGCCCCGCCTGGAACTGCGCCTGGTCGGTGGGCACGAGCGGGAGCGCGGCGATCTCGTCGACGCTCGTGATCTTGGCGCCGGTCTGCACCGTGAGCGTCTGATCGCCCTCGGTCAAAGAGCCTCCGGGGAAGAGGATGCCGTTGGCATCCAGGGCGTCGGTGATCGCCTGCTGGCTGAAGCCCCGCTCGCCCAGTTGGGAGGAGTCGGGGGTGATCGTCACGCGCTGACCGGTGCCGCCGACGATCTGGGCGCCGTTGACGCCCGCGACGTCTTCGAGGTCGGGGATGACGCTCGTCTGCAGCACCGACTGCGTGGCCTGGGCGTCGGAGAAGCCCGTGACGGCGAGCTGGATGACGGGGAAGTCGTCGATGCTGGCGGAGGCGACGGTGGTGTCGGCCGACTCGGGGAGCTGGTCGTCGATGCGGGCGATGGCGGCCAGGATCTTCTGCTGGGCCGCCGCGAGATCGGTGCCGTAGGTGAACGACGCCGACACGATCGAGGAGTTCGTCGTGCTGGTCGCCGTCGTGGATTCGAGCCCCTCGACACCCCGGATGGCGTTCTCGATGGGCGTGGACACGTCGGCCTCGACCACCTCGGGCGAGGCCCCGGGGTAGGTGGTGACGACGGCGAGCTGGGGAAACTCGATCGAGGGGATGAGCTCTTGCTTGAGACTGGTCAGGGCCAGGCCGCCGAAGATCGCCGCCACGATGGTGACCAGGGCGATGAGGGCGCGGTTCTTCAGGCTCAGCACGGCCAGATACGACACGGAGCACCCTTCGGGGGTCGAGATTCGATACAGAGATGTATCGGGACAAGTATCCCATGCGCGTCGGTGAGCGGGCCGGGAAGCACCGCCGCTGTGGATCAGTCCCCGGGCGGCGCGAACCGGCGCGCGAGCGCGGCTCGGCGCACCTTGCCCGCGTCGTTGCGCAGCGCCCGCGACACGACGTGCACGGCGGCGGGCGCTCGTGAACCGAGGCGCTCACGCGCGAACGCGCGCAGTGCCTCCACGTCGAGCTCGTCGCAGACCGGCCGCACCGCGGCGTGCACCACCTGGCCCCACTCGGCGTCGGCCATCCCGAAAGCCACCGCCTCTTCAACGTGCGGATGGGCCTCCAGCACCGCCTCGACGACGGCCGGCGCGATCTTGTCGCCGCCGCGGTTGATGAGATCGTCGGCGCGGTCGTGCAGGAACAGGTGGCCCTCGGCATCCACATGTCCGATATCGCCGAGCGTGTCCCACCCCTCGTCGTCGCGCCGCGAGGCCGCACCGACGTACGCGTACGCGGCGCTTTCGCCACGCCGCATCCACACCAGGCCGTTCTCGCCCGCCGGCAGATCGCCGCCGGCGCGATCGCGGATGCGGATGCGGGTTCCGCCGATCGGTCGTCCGACACTGCCGGGCCGCGCGAGCCACTGCGTTCCGGTGATGTGCGTGAGGCCGTTCGACTCGCTGCCGGCGTACACCTCGTCGACGCGCTCCGGCCCGAGCCAGTCGAGAAACGCCCGCTTGAGCGCGGGAGCGCACGGCGCTCCCATGTGCAGGACCCGCTCGATGCTCGCGATCCGCTCGACCGCCCGTTCCGCCGGAGGAAGACGCAGGAGCCGCGCCATCATGGTCGGAACGAGCAGCCCCCAGGTGGCTCGGTGCTCCTCGACGGCGGCGACCCAGCGGGCGGGGTCGAACCGGTCGAGGATGACGAGCCGGTGGCCGGTCAGCAGGCCGCGGAAGGCGTACGTGAACACCGCGGAGTGCCACAGGGGGCCCGCGACGATCTGCGTGGCCTTCTGCGGCAGGAAGGCGGCGACGGCCCGCGAGGGGTCGAGGGTGGCGGGGGCTGTCGCCCGCACGATCTTGGGGCGCCCGGTGGAGCCCGAGGTGGCCGGAGCTTTCCAGCACGTGGCCGCCGTGTCGGGCAGCACCCCCTCGCGGGGCGCGACGTTCACATCGGATAGCCACGCGGCGCCGGTCGACACAGCGGGCGCTCCGATCGCCGCTGCGGGCGGCGCGATCTGCTCGAGCTCCGCCCGCTCGGACACGGTGAGGTCGGTCGACAACGGTTGCGGCGTCGCCCCCGCGCGCCAGATACCGAAGCACGCGACGACGAAATCCCGCCCGTTCGGCAGCGACACCGCCACCGTGTCGTCGTGATCGACCCCCTGGGCGAGGAGTTCGTGCGCGAGCGCCGTAGCCGCGGCATCCAGTTCGGACGCTGTCATGACCCCCGCCGCATCGACGATGAGGGGCTCGCCGGCATCGGCCGCCGCACGTTCCGCGAGGATCGCCGAGAACGTGCGCTCCGTCATCGCGCGGTCCTCTGCGGCACGTGGGCGTAGAACTCCTCGTGCGCGCGGGCGGCGCGATCCCACGTGTGCGCCCGGGCGAGGGCGACCCCGCCGGCCGTATCCGTCTGGGCGGCGCCGCGCAGCACCTCGTCGAGCCGCGCGGCGATCTCGGCGGGAGTCGACGCGTACAGCACCGCATCGCCGAACACCTCGCGGATCACCGGCAGGTCGCGCGCGACCACGGGCGTCGAGGCCGCCAGGGCCTCCATGGCGGCGAGCCCGAAACCCTCTTTGGTCGAGACGAACGCCAGGACACGCGCTGCGGCCACGAGCGCGGGCAGCGCATCGTCGTCGACCGGGCCCAGCACGGTCGGATGGATGCCGAGCTCGACCGCGCGGGCCTCGAACCGCTCACGGTACTCGCGGTAGTCGAACAGGGTCTCGCCTCCGCCGAACACCAGGCGCACGTCCGGATGGGCATCACGAACGAGCGCGAACGCGTCGAGCAGATCGATCGAGCCCTTGCGCGGTTCGATGCCGCCCAGCGCCAGCACGTAGTCGCCCAGCTGCGTCCGCCACCGCTCGCGCGCACCCGCCGCCGAGGGTTCGGATGCCCCGCCGAAGCGCTCGGCATCCACCCCGTTGGCGATGACCTCGGGACGCACCCCGTACGCCTGCTCGACCTCACGCGACACCGCCCGCGACACGCACAGCCGGGCCACCGGCTCGATGACGGCTCGGTCGTGGCACGCCACGAGCTGCGGCGTCGTGAAGGTGTCGAGGTGGTGGATCGTGCGGACGACCGGGATGCCACGACGCAGCGCCGCGTTCGCCGAGATGCAGTCCTGCGCGTGGACGATGTCGGCATCCGCGTCGAGGGCTGCGGCCATCAGCTCGATGGAGCGCTCGATGCGCTGCCCCACCCCCTCACCGTCGAGCGACGGGAAGGGCACGACCCGCACGCGCACGCGCGGGTCGACGGGGCGGAAGAAGGCGGTGTCGTCGCCGCGCCCCAGGGTCCACACCTCGACCTCGTGGCCGCGCGTCGCGAGCGCCTCGGCGAGTGCGAGGGTGTGCACGACCCCGCCGCGGGGCTTCGTCGAGTAGGTCAGCTGCGCGATGCGCATGGTCGTCCTTTCCGCGGAGCCCTCGCCGCGCGATCTACGCCGGGGCGCTCAGCCGGTAGGCGTGTTCGGCGCGCTGGGCGAGGTGGTTGAGGGAGCGTCGGGCGCGGACGATGTCGGCCGAGACGTCGGCTTCGGCGACGGCCAGCCCGCCCTTCGCCCACGTCTTGGCGACGATCTCGCCTGCCGGATCGACGACCTTGGCCTGGCCGAGGAAGCGCAGGCCGCCGAGCACGCCGGTCTGGTTCGATGACACGAGGTACACCTGATTCTCGGCGGCGCGCGCGCAGTCGTAGAGGTCGAAGAGGTGGGCCTGGCGGTCGTTGCGGATGCGGTCGGATCGGTCGGTGACGCTGGCCGGCCACGCGCTCAGGCACGCGATGATCTGCGCACCGTCGAGGGCGACCGAACGCGCGGCCTCGGGGAAGGTCTTGTCGAAGTCGATGAGCATGCCGATGCGCCCCACGGGGGTGTCGAACGCGCGGAAGTCGTCGCCGGGGGCGTAGACCTCCGACTCCCCCAGCGGCAGGTGCACCTTGCGATGCACGCCCAGCACACCGTCGCCGGTGACGCAGAGCGCCGTGTTGTAGCGGCGCTCCTCGCCGCCCTCGACCGCTCGCTCGGCAATGCCGAAGCACACTGTCATGTCGCCGGCGAGGGCGACGATCGCCGCCACCTCGGGGCCGTCGATCTCGACCGCGTGGGGGATGCCGTCGCCCTCTTCGACCGGGTGGTGCAGGTCGAGCAGATAGCCGCCGATGGTGGCATCCGGGAGCACGAGCAGATCGGTCCCGCGTCCGCGGGCGTCCTCGACGATACCGGGGAGCTTCGCGAGCGTGCGCTCGACGTCGCGCCCGAAGTGGGCCGCCACCGCAGCCATCGTGACGGATGCCATTTCTCGAGAGTACGCGGTGGCCACTCAGCCCACCGCGAGGGCTCCCTGCGACGCCGTGACGACCTGTTCGGCGACGTGCTCGGCGTCCCTGGCGATCGCGTGGAACCGCCCCGACCCCCACGTGTGCAGCCACGGGAGGCCGACGAACGAGAAGCCCGGCACCGCCGTCGCTCCGCGCTCGTGCACCGGGTGTCCGTTCGCGTCGAGCACGTCGAGTTCGCCCAGCCACGACCAGTCCGCGCGGAAGCCGATCGCCCACACGACGGCATCCACCTCGGCGAGGTCGAGTTGCGTGGGACCGGACGGAGGCGTCCACACGGGAGCGCGGCGGGGTTCGACGGGGGCGTCCATTCCCGCGCGTGCGATGTAGGCGTCGATGTCGTCCTTGATCGACTCGGCGACCAAATCGGCGTGGTCGAGGTGGGCGGCCAACGTGTCGTCGAAGGCGAGCACGCCTTGCGAGATGCCCGTCGCCCGCCCGTGCAGCCGCATCCCCTGCGTCGCGAACACGCGCAGGTCGATGTCCCGCCCCCCGTCGCGCCCGGTGACGTAGTGGTTGGTCGCGGCGCGCTTGGCCGCGGCCTGCACCCCCGCGGGCACGTCGTACACGCCCATGTCGGCGAGCCACGTCATGCAGTCGCGCCCCCGGTAGAACCGTGCCACGCGCGGCGCCCGCCCCACGGCCAGGTGCACCTGCCGCCCCTCGAGGTGGAGGTCCTCGGCGATCTGGGTACCGGATTGTCCGGTGCCCACGACGAGCACCGAGCCGGGCAATTGTCCGGCGTTGCGATAGTGGTGCGAGTGCATCTGCACGACGCGATCGGGGATGTCGGCGGCCCACGACGGCGTGATCGGGCGGTGGTACCCGCCGGTGGCCGAGGTCACGGTGTCGGCCGTGATGACCCCGGCGCTGGTCGTGACGACGAACACCCCGTCGTCCCGGCGATCGACCCGGTGCACCTCGACGCCCTCGGCGAGTGGGGCGTCGAACGTGTCGGCGTAGCCGCGCACCCAGGCGTACACCTCGTCGCGGGTCATGAACCCGTCGGGGTCGGGACCGTCGTAGGGGTAACCGGGCAGTCGGCACTGCCAGTTGGGGGTGACGAGGGTGAAGTTGTCCCACCGTCCGTCGCGCCACTCGTGCGCCGCCGATTCGCGTTCGATCACAACGTGCCGCACCCCCGCGCGCTCGAGGTGCCAGCTCACCGAGAGTCCGGCCTGGCCCCCGCCCACGATCACGGCCGGGTAGTGGTCGCCCGGGCGCAGCTCGACGGGGATCATGACGCCCCCACCGGCAGGGGCGGCTCCATGCGCAGCACGACGACCTCCCCGTCGGAATAGGCCGCCGCCGTCCGCACGATCTCGTCTCGGGATGCCATGGCCGAGGTGCAGGCGAAGCCGTATGCGGCGCGCACGCGTTCGCCCGCGGCATCCAGCGCCTCACCGGCGCGCGCGACGAACTCGGCGACGCCGTATCGAGCGCCCGTCGAGAGGTAGTCGTGCATGACGAGGCTGGGTGAGTAGTGCGAGGACTCGGCGCCGTCGGGCCAGCGGACGGCGAAGCGCATCTCAGGCATGAGCGAGCTCCCTCCACGCCTCGACGTGCGCGCCGGTGGAGGCAGCGACCGGGCCGTACACGTCGGGGCGCCGATCGCGAAGGTGGAACATGCCGCCGCGCATCGCACGGAAGGTCTCGGCGACGTCGATCTCGGCGATCGCCAGGCCGGTGCCCAGCAGCGTCGTCGCAAGGACGTTGCCGCCGGGGTCGACCACCTTCGCGTTGCCGACATAACGGAGCGACCCGAAGGTGCCCGACTGATTGGATGCCAGCCAGAACACCTGATTGTCGAGGGCGCGCGCGATGTCGAATTGGTTGAACCGGTACGTCCACCGGTCGTCCTGCAGGTTCTCGGCGGTCGCCGTACGCGCGGCCGGCCACGCCGACATGCTCACGACGATTTCGGCGCCGTCGAGGGCGAGCATGCGCGCGGCCTCGGGGAACGCCTTGTCGTAGCAGATCTGCATCCCGACCCGGCCGACGGGGGTGTCGAACGCGCGGTAGGTGTCCCCCGCCGAGTACGACATGTTCTCGCCCAGCGGCTGGTGCACCTTGCGGTACGAGCCGTAGATGTTCTCTCCGTCCAGGCAGACCGCGGCGTTGTACCGCGTCTCCCCGTCGTCGGCGAGCTCGCAGAACCCGATGGTGAGCACCATGTCGCCCGCGAGTTCCTGCACCCGGGCGATCTCGGGGCCGTCGAGGCGGATCGCCGGCGGCATCGAGCGCGTGGTCGTCTTGATGGTGTCGCCGTGGTTGCCGAGCGACGAGAGGTAGCCGCCGATCGCGGCTTCGGGGAACGCCAGGAACGACACCCCCACGGCCCGCGCCTCGGCCACCAGATCGGCGATGAGCGCGTAGTTCTGCTCCAGGTCTCGCGTGAAGTTGGCCGAGACGGAGGCAACGGTGATCGACATGGCGAGCCTCAGAGGTTGTAGACGGAGTTGATGATCGCGCCCTTGCGCGCGTAGTAGATGACCGCGTCCTGCACATCCAGCGGGTGCGCGGGGATGACGCCCTCGATGATGTCCTCTTCGCGGATGCCGTGCAGCGCCAGGCCGAAGCGGCAGCAGTAGACCGTGCCACCCTCCTTGATGAAGGTCTCGAGGGAGTTGTTCATGTTCAGCTCGCCGGGGAAGCCCGCATCTCCCGTGGTGGGGAAGCCGCGGTTCGCGGCGGCCGCGAGGGTGCCGGGGCCGTACAGGTAGATGGCCGACTCGAAGCCCTTACGGAGGGCTCGGGTCGCCTGCAGGATCGCGACGAAGCTCACCGACGACTCGTGCGGGATGCCGTGGATGAGCGTGAAGTACGACTCACCGTTCTCGGCCTGGAAGTCGGGGAACAGCTTGGTGGAGCCGTAGATGTTGCTGCCCTTGGGGAGCGAGGGGTGCGGGATCTCGCCGAGGGATGCGGCGATGTTCTCCGCGATCTGGGCGTCGAGGTCGGTGGTCATGTTCGTGTCCTTCGCGTCGGGTGGAGCCGGGGATGGAGCGCGTGTCTGGTTACCAGGTTCGCGTCCGGGTGTTTCGGATTGGTTTCGTCCGGAATGAGGTTGCGTTACGCCTTGCCGAGTCCGGTGGCACCGGCGGCGACGACAGAGGTCTCGACGCCGTCGGGCCAGCGCAGCACGACGCCGGAGCCCGTGGTGAGCTCTCCGATGGTCGCCGAGCTCGCGAGCGGCGAGGCGAGGGTCGCGGTCCCGGCGGTCACCATGCCGAAGCCGGGGAAGCAGGTCAGCCAGTCACCGAACCCGACGCCCTGCGGGGCGGGAACCTCGGCCACGTCGATACGGGCCCCCGCGCCCGAAGCCTCGGCGAGCATCGCGGCGGTGCCGACGATGCCGGCCATGCTCACGTCTTTCGCCGCTGCGGGGCGCTGCTCGGGCACGAGTCCCGCGAGGTGGCGCAGCTCGGCGCCGGCGCGGGTCGACGTCGAATCCCACTGGCGGCCCTCGAAGCCGCGCCGCCATCGTCCGTGCAGGTCGACGGTGAGCCCGAGCGTCTGCCCCGGTCGACCTCCGCCGCCGGCCACGGGATGCTCGGTGCGCCCGAGGGCGGTCACCGCGAGTGACGACGCTCCACCCCACTGCGTGTGACCGCCGAGGATGGGCACGCCCCACGCCACGGCGGCGCTGCGAAACCCCGACACGATCCGGCGAACGGCCGACGCGGTCGGCGCCGACACGGCATCCATCAGTCCGACGGCACGCGCGCCCATCGCGGACAGGTCGTTGACGTTCACCAGTACGCCGCACCACCCGGCCCACTCGGGGTCTCTGTCGATGAGTGCGGGCAGGATCGCGTCGGTGGCGACCACGACGTCGGTGCCGGCGATGAGCGCGCCGTCGTCACCGACCCAACCGGGGCCGCCGAGGCCCTCGGGATGGTCGTCGCGGATGCCCGACAAGAGAGAACCCAGTGGTTGCTTCGTCGCGGCCACGAGCGCGGCGAACCTGTCGACGGGCCACCGCATCCGCACGTGCGGAGCACCAGCGACGGTCGTATCGCCCCACCGTTCCCACCCCAGGTGACGAAAGAGCGGCTCGTTGCGCTCCTGGACGGTGGCTTCGAACCGCACCACACCCCGCTGGACGGCCTCGCGGCACGCGGCGCGCACGAGAGCGGAACCGATCCCGCCGGCATTGCGGGCATCGCGACGCACCGCGAGCCGACTGCCGGTCCACCACCCGATGTCGCGGGGCGTCGCCGGAGCCAGACGAACGCCGCCGAGAACGTCACCGGAGGCTGCCACCGCAACCAGCACGACCGTGCGGGGATCATCGTCGACGTCGTCGTCGTCTCGTCCCGCGAACAGGCCCTGCTCGCGCACGAACACGTCGCGGCGGATCAACCGGTACGCGCCCACCTGCATCGGGTCGGCGACGCGGATCTCCCACGCCAGCGGCTCCGTCCGCGGGCGCGAACCGGTCAGCACCGGCACGTCGAACATCATGCACCTGCCGTCTTGAGGATGCTGCACGCCCCGCACGCGGCGCAGCCGGCGCGTTGATCTTCGCCGCGCATCCCCGCCGCGTGCAGCAGGCCCGCCACCCGCGAGGTGATGTCGTCGACGACCGCACGGTGCGGCGCCGGCACCTTGTCGACATCGGTGGCGAGCGTGCCCTTCAGCGGCCGGAACGGCACCACGAAGGGGTAGACCCCCATCTCGATGAGCTCGCGCGCCCCCTCGACCGCCTCGTCGGGGTCTTCACCCATGCCGACGATGAGATAGGTCGACACCTGGTTCCAGCCGAATACCCGCACCGCTTCACGCCATGCGGCGCGATACTCATCCATGCTCACGCGGGACTTCCCCGGCATCCATCTGCGGCGCACCTCGTCGTCCATCGATTCGACATGGATGCCGATGGACCGCGAGCCCGCGTCGTACAGGTCGGTGATGGCCTGCAGGTCAGCGGGGGGCTCGCATTGCACCTGGATCTCGAGCTGCGGCACCGCCGCCTTCACCGCACGCACACAGCGGGCGAGGTGCTTCGCGCCCCGATCCCAGCCGTTGGAGGTGCCGGTCGTCATGACCATGTGGGTCACACCGTCGAGCCGCACGGCGGCCTCGGCCACCTCGGCCAGCATCGCGGGTGTCTTCACCGCGATCGTCATGCCGGCGTCGAGCGACGCCTCGATCGCGCAGAATCGGCACCGCTCGCTCTCGTCGTAGCGCACGCAGGTCTGCACGACTGTCGTGGCCAGCACGTTCTTGCCGTGGAGCTTCGCGATCTGGTCGTACGCCACGCCCTCGGCGGTCTTCAGGTCGTAGAAGCGCGGCCGCACGACGGGGGCGACGTCGAAGCCGAGGTCGGCACCGTCCCGGGTGAGACGACCCGCGGCCGTGATGACGTACGGACTGTTCGGGTTGAGGGGGATCGCCGCTCCCTCGCCGTCGACGACGAAGTGCCCGTCGTCGCTGGGACCCGCCCCACCCGTGCGCCGCACGGGAGCGTCGCTGCGGACGCCGAGGAGAGCTAGGCTGACACGGGTCGACACCCGGTCACGGTCCACCGGTGCAAGCGCTGAGACGTTGTCCATGCAGACCAGTAGAACCACGGGGTGTTTCCACACGACGACGACCGGATAGCAGTCGTGTTTCGGCTCCTCCGACTCCGCCGCTCGTCACCGCGGGGTGCGGCGCGGTCCTGAGTCCGTCGAGATGACCGGCCCACCGCACCCCCAGTCGCTGAGCCCGTCGGCGGGACTGGGGCCGGTCAGAACAGCGACCCGAGCGCCAATCCCGCCGCGGCCGCGAACAACGACCCCGCGAAGGACACCGCCGCGTAGTTCGTCGCGGTCGCGGTCCGCCCCTCCTCGGCGAGAAGCACCGTGGTCACCGCGACCGCGCTGAACGTCGTGTACCCGCCGAGCAGGCCCGTGCCGACGATCCATCGCCAGGCCTCCTCGGCGGGGAGCATGCTCAGGATGCCGAGCGCGAAGGCGCCCGTGATGTTGACGACGAGGATGCCCCACGGAAACCGGTCGCCGGTCCCGCGCCGCACCGCGGTGTCGAGCAGGAACCGCAGCGCTGCGCCCACACCCCCGGCGATGGCCACGACGACGAAGACGAGGGGGGTCATCGCTGCCGCCGCCCGCCGCGGCCGAGCACCAGGCCGCCCCAGGCCGCACCCGTGCCGAGCACCACCGAACCGATGCCCCACCACAGCAGGCCCGGCTCGGCGGCCTCGACGGCCAGCGCACTGTAGGTCGTGAACCCGCCGAGCACGCCGGTGCCGAAGAAGAGCTGTACGCGCTGCGCACGAGAGGATGCCGGCATCCGGGATCTCCACCCGAACAGGATGCCGATCGCAAACGCCCCCACGACGTTGATGAGCGGCACGAGAGCGGGTCCCAGGTCGTCACCGACCGCGAGGGTGATGCCCGCGCGCAGCGCGGTGCCGATCGCGCCGCCCATGGCGACGAGAACGACGTCGCGCCACATCTTCACCGCGCCACCCTACGCCGCCTCGCGCCGTCGACCCCCGCGAGCCGGGCGTCCGCTCGAGGTCATCGATCTGCACGACGTCCGTTCCGAAGCTCGGATGCCGACTGAGGGTGCGCAGATCACGGAGGATGCACCCGTACCGCCCACACCCCGCACAGAGTCGGCGATTCGCACAACCTCAGCCCCAGAACACGCATGCCAACAGAGTTTGCGCACATCACGGAGGTTGCACCCGCAGCGGCCGCCGGGCCCCAACCTGGTGCGCGCGATCACTCCCCCAGGATCAGGCGTCGGATCGCGGCATCCTTCGATCCTCCGAGATCCATCGTGCGGCCCTTGCGGTACAACGCGAACACCCGGGGGTCGATGTAGCTCGCGCGGGCGACGGCGGGAGTGTTGCCGAGCGCCTCGGCGGTGGCGCGGACGGCGGCCACCTCCGCCTTCTTGCGCTCGTTCTTGCCCCCTGTCGCGCCGACCCGGGCGAGCGATTCGGCGGCGAGGATCGTCCCCCGCAGCGTCCGGAAGTCTTTCGCGCTGAACGGCCCGCCCGTGAGCGAGCGAACGTAGGCGTTGACGTCGCCCGGTGTCAGCGGCACGCGGCGGCGACCCCGCTTGTAACTCAGCAGCGCGGCGCGCGAGCGCCCGAGGGCGAGCTCCTCGACGATGGATGCCAACTCCGCATCACGCAGAGACAGCTCGGCGCGCTTGCCGCTCTTGGCCGGGAACGACAACCGCACGAGGTCACCCTCGACGATCGCGTCGCGCCTCTGCAGCGTCGTCAGCCCGCGGCTGCCGTTGGTGACGAAATAGCGCGCGTTGCCCACGCGAGGGGCCACGAGGTCGAGGAAGCGGAAAGACACGGCCAGCACCCGCTCCCGGTCGGCCTCGGCGCGGCGCAACGACTGCGTCACCCGCGCACGAGCCCGCGGCAGCGCCTCGGCCAGCTGCAACGCGCGGGCGAACTTGCCCTTGTCCTGCCGTTTCGACCAGTCGGCGTGGTACGTGTACTGCCGCCGCCCCGCCTCGTCGGTGCCGACCGCCTGGATGTGCGCGTTCGCCGTCGTGGCGATCCACACCTCGCGCCACGCCGGGGGGATGACCAGCCCGCGCGCACGCTCGGCGTCGCGCTCGGGCACGGCCGCGCCGGTGTGGTCGACGTAACGGAAGCCCGAGCCCGACCGCACCCGGCGGTAGCCCGGGTCTTCGTACGGCCGGACGCGGATGAGGCGAGGCATCGCGTCAGTGGTTTCGGAGCAGGTCGATCAGCTCCGCCTTCTTCTTGCCCGAGTATCCGGTGATGCCCAGTTCTCTCGCGCGCTTCTTCAGCTCGTCGACGGTGCGGTCCTCGTAGTCCTCGGCGTGGCCGCCCTTCTCGCCGATCGCCTCACGGCCCTCCGCTGCGGCGGCGTTCGAGATGCGGGCCGCCTTCTCCTTCGAGTCGCCCTGCTTGCGCAGCTCCTCGTAGAGTTCGGGGTCCTTCAGACTGCCGGATCCACGTCCTCGGGGCATGACCGTCTCCTTCCGTCGGAATCACGACGCTACGGGCGGCAACGACCGCGGGCGCGCGGGGTTGACAACGCACCGGATCGGCGAGGTTCGAGCCATCGATGCCATCGGTCCGCCCCGGGCGGAGACACAGCCACCTCACATTTCCGAGAGGTTGACGCGAACGCGATATATCGCGATACTCGTCTTAACGCGATATATCGCGAGTGAGGAGCCCCAGCCATGGAGAAATGGATCATCCATCCCGGAGAGACGCGCGTCATCGACCTCGATGCCGTACGCGAACTCAAGATCGGCCTCGTCGGCGGACAGGTCGACGTCATCGCCCACGATGAGCCCGACACGCGCATCGAAGTACACGGCGTCACCGTCAAAGACCTTCGCATCGAGGTCGTCGACGGCCGCCTCGAGATCGACCACCCCCAGCTGCGCTGGGATAACTTCCTCGAGGTGTTCCGCAACTTCGGCGCCGGCGGCCCCAAGGCCGAGGTCAGCGTCGCCGTCCCCCGTACCGTCGCCCTGACCCTCGGCGTCGTCAGCGCGAGCGCGCTCGTGGCGGGCCTTCGCACCGACGTGCGCCTGAACACCGTCTCGGGCGACATCATGGTCGACGGCCTCGTCGGCGACGTCGACCTCAACGCCGTCTCGGGCGACGTGCAGGTGCGCGAGCTCGACGGCGCTCTGAGCGCCAACAGCGTCTCGGGCGACGTCGCGGCCACGGGCCGCATCACCAAGGCGTCGATCGACACGGTGTCGGGCGCGATGCTCGTCGACTCCGGTGGAACCACCCAGTCGATCAGCCTCAACTCGGTCAGCGGCACGGCCACCGTGCGGCTCGACCGCTCGCTTCCGGCCAACTACGTCTCGCGTTCGGTCAGCGGCCGCGTGCAGATCGACGGTCAGGTGCGCTCGGGCAAAGGCCCCACCAACTACACCGGCTCGACCGGTGCCCTCGCGGGGTCGTTCGTCGACGTGCGCGCCAACACCGTCTCGGGCGAGATCACGGTTCTGCGACGCGGCATCTCGGGCCTGCGCCCCGAGGAACTCGCCGGAGAGGAGGAGTGGTGATGAGCCCCGTCTTCTCGCACGGCGACCTGCGCCTGTACATCCTCAGCCTGCTCGATGAGGCGCCGCGCCACGGTTACGACCTGATGCAGGCTCTCACCGAACGCACCGGCGGCACATATTCGCCCTCGGCCGGCACGATCTATCCCCGGCTCTCCAAGCTCGAGGAAGAGGGCCTGGTCACCAAGACCGTCGACGGCCGCAAGACCGTCTACGAGATCACGGATGCCGGACGCGCCGAGGTCGCGAACCGCACCGGCGATCTCGAGGGCATCCAGGCGGGTCTGGCCGACAGCGTCCGCCTCATCGCCGACGAGGTGCGCGGAAGCGTACGGGATGCCATGCGGAGCCTGCGCGCCGATCTCGCCGCCGCATCCCGCGAGGAACGGGAACAGGCGCACACCACGCCGGCCGACGATCCCCGTGTCCGCAGCCGCGAACAGCTCTCGCGCGCTGACGCCGCCATCAACGAGTTCCGCGGCCGCGTGCGGTCGGAACTGCGGTCGCACGTCACCCGCGGCGGCGAGCTCGCGGCATCCGGGGTCGACGAGATCGAGGCGGCGCTGCGTCAGGCGTCCGAAGCGGTGACCCGCGCGATGCGCGGCTGAGGCGTCACTCCCACGGGAGCTGATCGTCGGCGCCGACCGGGTCGTCCTGCGGGACGACGAGGACCGGTCGGCGCTGGCGGTGACTCAGCCGGGCGGCGACAGACCCGGTGAGGAACTCTCGCAGCGACTCACCCAGACCGCGCTTTCGCGTGCCCACCACCAGCACAGACGCGTGGATCTCATCAGCGAGCTTGATCAGCGCGAGCGCCGGATCGCCGATCTCCTGTCGGACGCTCCACGCGACCGCGTCACCCCCCAGGACCTCTGCGGTGGATCGTCGCACGTCGTCGAGGGCGGCTCTGGATGCCGCTCCGGCGACGTCGCCGGAGGAGGGGTGCACGTAGCCGTCAGGGTCTTCGAAGGCGACGAATCGGGTGGTGTCGACGTGCACGACGACGAGGTCGACGTGTGCGAGTGCCGCCTGCCGAGCGGCTTCCCGCACAACCCGGGGCGATTGCCCGGGAACGACGCCGGCGATCACCGGTCCCGTGGGGGCGTGGTGGGGCTGGTCGGTCATGGGTGCTCCTCTCGCCGGCCGGGCCCAGCAGACGCCGTACGACGGCGCAGCCGGAATGCGCCGTGATATCCTGGGTGTTACTCTTACCGGCTCGGTCCGGAACCGCAATACGCAGGGCACAGCGCGGCCCTGCACGTCGATCGTGAGGGGGTCTCGCATGGGGCGTGGCCGTCAGAAGGCGAAGCACACCAAGATCGCCCGTGAGCTGAAGTACGACACCTATTCGGTGAACTACTCGGCTCTCGAGCGCGAACTGGGTGCCCCCGCTCCGGGTGAAGACGCGTACGTCGACAAGTGGGCCGACCAGTACAACGACGAGTACGAAGACAAGAAGGCGTAGCTCTCTTTCCTCATACCTGAGCACCGACGCGGGGGTGTCCGGTGAGTTATCCCGGCACCTCGGCAACGGTCGACATTTGTGGCGTAGTCGATCTGTCTTGCCGTTGCGGCACTCCCGCGGCCGTGCGCACAATCACGCGAGCGACAGAACACCGCTGAGCGACAGAACACCGCTGGCCGCACTCTCCCTTCCGGGAAGAGTGCGGCCAGCGGTGTCCTGTTGTTCAGCGGGACGCGCGCATCACACCCACGCGACCCGGGACTCGAAGCGAACGTACTGTGCGCCGCCCGACGCGAAGGCGAAGAGGCCGATCGCGGGGCTGTACGAGAATGCTGCCCCCGTGCGCGACTTGGCCGTGATGTAGTCCGAGCCCGATCCGGTCGGAACGCTCCGATTGTTGAAGGCTGCGCCGTCGAGCCGGCGCAACGCCAAAGTCTCGGAGAACTCATTGGCCGCCCCGGATCCGACCAGCCACTGTCCGGCAGAGACCGCCCGGAAGCCGCCCGTGAGCCCACCTCCACCGGCTCTGGCATTCAGGGCAAACCATCCGAACCCGCTCGGTGCGCTGTTCGGAACGAGAACCTGATATTGGTTCGAAGGCACGATCGTCCCGCTGGCGGTCAGAACATCGAACAGGAGCGCGTCGACGACCTGGTTCCTCGACGGCTTGATCCCGTCAGTGAACGTCGCCAGGTCGAGTCGGGTGCCGCCGGCTCCCGCCGAACCAGCCGGGCCGACGCGCGCCGTGGTGGACGCCACCAGACCCCACGAGGTCGCGGTGAAGGTCACCGACGGGACGGCCGCGTTGCTCACACTCACGACGACGCTGGCAGAGCCGTTGGCGGCGAAGATCGCGGTGGGCCCGTTGGGGTAACCGATACCGGATCCGCTGTTCGTGACCGTGACATCGCGCCCGGGCCAGCCCGACAGACTGATCGTGGCGTTGCCGCCGGCCCCGATCTCCGGGGGTGCGGAAATGGCCAAGGTCGGTGTCGACACCGTAAAGGCGCCGCTTCCCGACGCGCCCAGACTGGACGCCGACACCGTTCCTGCGCCGACCGGCGTGTTGCCTCGCGTCTGCAGCGTCGTCTGGACCTGCCCCGCCGCGTTCGTTGTTCCGCTGGCGTTTTTGAGACCCACTTTGCTGTACGTGGTCCCCCATGACACGGTCCGATTCGCCAACGGGGCACCGTTGGAGTCCGTCACCGTCGCCGTCACGGTGGAAGCCCCGCCCGCGCCGATCGACGACGGTGAAACCGCCACCGCCACCCTCACCCCGAGCATCGTCCACGACGCGTTGCCCGAAGCCCCCGACGACGAAGCCGTGAGCGTCGCCACTCCCGCCGCGGTCGCCGTGGTCGACCTCACCGTGGTCGAGAACTGTCCCGACGCGTTCGTCGTCCCACTCGCCGCCGCGAACGACACGCCGGATCTCGAGGTCGACAACGTCACCGCGCGACCCGCCAGAACGGCACCGCTGGAGTCCTTCACCGTCGCCGTCACCGTCGCGGAATCGCCCCGCACGGACGACGACGGCGAGACCACCACGGCCACGGCCACGGTCTTGACCAACAGGGCCGCGCTCGCGTTGGCCCCACTGACGACCGCCGATATGGTGACCGTCCCGGCCGCACGCGTCGAGGCGACCGTGAGCGTCGAGCGGAAAGTGCCGTCGGACTGCGTCACGCCGGTCGCCGGCGAGAACGACACCCCCGCCACCGCCGACAGCGTGACCGCCTGTCCGGCCACCGCAGCGCCCGCCGCGCTCTTGACCGTCACGACCACCGACGAGGTGCCCCCGGCCACCACAGACGAGGGAGACAGCACGATAGACATCGCCTGGCCCGACGCCGCCACCGCGGGCGACGACGCGGTCATCACGATGGCGGGAACGGCGACCGCCGACGCCCCGAGGACCGCCCGTCGAGGAATGCCCGACGATGATGCGGTCGGATTCTGGTTGCTGAGCTGTGGCATGAACACTCCCGAAGTCAGTGGTTCGCAGATGTGCACGAACCGCTGTGCACTGTAAGCCGGTCACTTCTCCGGGTCGCGCGCCCTCGACGTCGATGTCGCCCGCTACAGGGGATGCAAAGGCGGGAGTTCACCTTAAGGTGAAGACCAACGGGCGTGGCGTGTTCACCTTAAGGTGAAGCGTGAGGACGTCGGCTCCATGTGGCGCGGGCCGGGCAAGTTCAGAGAACGACCGACTCCGGTGGGCCCGCTCACGTCACGTCGAGGGGCATGCGGAAGGTAGCTCCACCCGCACTACGCCTTTCGCCGCTCCCCGGCGGCAGCGATGTCACCAGCGATGCCCCGTGCGCCTCTCCCACGCCGCCTCGACCGACTCCCGTCTGGCCATGACGATCGCGGCGGGAACGACGAGCAGCAATGCCGCGCCGAGCACGAGGAGCCCCGCCGTCCATCCGCCGGTCAGCTCGTGCGTCACCCCGATCGCGAGGGGCATGAGCGCCGCGAAGGCGTAGCCCGTGCTCTGCACGAAGGCGCTGACCGCGACGGCGGTCTCGTGCGAGCGCGTGCGCAGCCCGAACAGCACGAGGGCGAGCGGGAACATGAGGGGCGGGATGCCGATGAGCACCACCCACAGTGCGGTCGCCGCCGCGGGCGCCACGAGAAGACCGACGATCCCCGTCAGCCCGCCGAGGATCGCCACCGCGTAGAACGGGGTCGTCCGCCCGAGGCGCGCCACGAGCACGGGCACCAGCAGCGAGACCGGAAGCCCCATGAACGCGAACAGGGCGAGCAGACCGCCCGCCTCGGCGGCATCCACCCCGGCGTCGTCGATGAGGATCAGCGGCAGCCACGCGAACATCCCGTACGCGACGGCGGAGTTCACGCCGAACGTGATCACCAGCGCCCAGGTCTGCGGCACCCGCACGATGCGCGACAGCACCGACGCCCGGGGTTGCGCGACGATGTCGGAGCGCGAGGCACGGGCGCGCACACTCATCGCGATCCACGGCACCACCGCGACCACCGCCACGGCCGCCCACGTCACGAACGACCCCCGCCAGCCGACCGCCTCAGCGAGGGGCACGGCCACGAGCGGCGGCGTGAACGTCGCCACGGCCATCGTGGTCGAGTACACGGTGGTCATGAGTCCGATGCGCTCGGGGAAGTACTTCTTCACCACGGTGGGCAGCAGCACGTTCGCCACCCCTACGGCGGCAAAGACACCTGCGGTGGCCGCCAGCAGCGTCCAGGCGTCGACGGCGGCCGCGCGCAGCGCCAGCATCACGGCGCCGACGATCGCGGCGACGAGCACCGTGCGCTCCAGACCGAGACGTCGCTCGATCGCCGGCGTCACCATGCCCGACAGGGCGAACGCGACGGGCGGCGCCATGCCGATGAGCCCGACGACCGCGGCGGGCACCTCGAAGTCGCGGCCGATCACCGTCAGCAGGGGTGACAGCGACGCCACCGCGATGCGCAGCGTCAACGCGAGCAGCACGACGGCGGCCGCGGCGAGCGCGACATTTCCCGCCGCGCGGCGGGTCAAGACTCCTGGCTGCCCTCGACCCAGGCGAGGTACTCCTCCGACACGGTTCCCGTGACGTAGCGGCCGTCGAAGCAGCTCATGTCGAGGTCGACCAGGTCGGTGCCCTCCATGATCGCGGCCTTCAGGTCGTCGACCTCCTGGTACACCAGGTAGTCGCACCCGAGCTCCGCGGCGATCTCGGGGATCGTGCGGTCGTGCGCGACGAGCTCGTGGCGCGAGGGCATGTTGATTCCGTACACGTGCGGGTACCGCACGGGCGGCGCGGCCGACGCGAACGTCACGCTGAGCGCGCCGGCATCCCGCGCCATCTGGATGATCTCGCGGCTCGTGGTGCCGCGGACGATCGAGTCGTCGACGAGCAGCACGTTCTTGCCCTGGAACTCGGTCGACATCGCGTTGAGCTTCTGGCGCACGCTCTTCTTGCGCACTGCCTGCCCGGGCATGATGAAGGTCCGGCCGACGTAGCGGTTCTTGTAGAAGCCCTCGCGGTACTCGATTCCGAGCTTGCGGGCCACCTGCATCGCCGCCGGGCGGGCGGAGTCGGGGATCGGCATGACCACGTCGATGGACCCCGCGGGGGTGTACTTCGCGACCGTGTCGGCGAGACGCTCGCCCATGCGCAAGCGCGTCTCGTACACCGAGACGCCGTTCATCACGGAGTCGGGGCGAGCCAGGTAGACGTACTCGAACGAGCACGGGGCCAGCGTCGCGTTCGGCGCGCACTGCTGGGCGTGGAGCGTGCCGTCGAGGGCGACGAACACCGCCTCGCCGGGCTCGATGTCGCGCACGACCTCGAAGCCGGCGTTCTCGAGCACGAGCGACTCGGATGCCACGATGAACTCGTCGCGCGGCTCGCCGCCCGGCACGTCGGCGGCGGGGCGCTTGCCGAGGATGAGGGGACGGATGCCGAACGGGTCGCGGAAGGCGAGGAGTCCGTAGCCGGCGATGAGGGCGATGGAGGCGTAGGAGCCCTCGACGCGCTCGTGCACGCGGGCGACCGCGCGGAAGACCTGCGCGGGGTCGAGATCGGGTCCGGTGATCTCGGACTGCAGCTCGGAACCCAGGATGTTCACCAGCAGCTCGGTGTCGCTGCTGGTGTTGAGGTGACGGCGGTCCTTGCTGAACAGCTCACGGGTGAGCTCGCGCGTGTTCGTCAGGTTGCCGTTGTGCACCAGCACGATGCCGTACGGGGCGTTGACGTAGAAGGGCTGCGCCTCTTCTTCGTTCGACGCGGTGCCCTTGGTGGCGTAGCGCACATGGCCGAGGCCGATGTCGCCGAGGAGTGCCCGCATATCGCGCGTGCGGAACGCCTCGCGCACCTGGCCGCGGGCCTTGTGGATGTGGAAGACACCGCTCGCCTCGGCGGTGGCCATGCCCGTGGAGTCCTGTCCGCGGTGCTGAAGGAGGAGGAGCGCGTCGTAGATCTCCTGGTTGACCGGGCCTTGCCCGGCCATGCCGACGATGCCGCACATGGGGTGTTAGCTCGCTCCGTTCGCCGGGTGTCCGGCATCCGCGTAGGTCCCGACCAGGCGCACGGCGCCTCCGTCGACGCCCTTCGCGCCCTGTTCGTACTCGCCTTCGGGGCGCGCGTCGTCACGGACGACCCCGACCTGCCACGTGGCGATGCCCTCGGCCGTGAGCGCCGCGGTCGCGGCATCCGCGATCTCGGGTGCGACGACGGCGAGGAAGCCGATGCCGAGGTTCCACGTGCCCTCGGTCGCGGTCAGCTCGAGCCCGCCGATGTCGGCGAGCACGCGGAACACCGGCGACGGGCTCCACGTCGAGCGGTCGACGTCGACCCACGTGTCCTGCGGCAGCACGCGCGCGAGGTTGGCCGCGATGCCGCCCCCGGTGACATGGCTGAGCGAATGGATGCCGGAGCCCACCGCCTCGTCGTCGAGCAGGCGCAGCAGGGGCGAGGTGTACAGGCGCGTGGGCTCCAGCAGCGCTTCGCCCCAGGTGCCCCCGAGCTCGGCCGACGCGGCACCGTAGGCGATGCCCGCGCCGGTGATGATGTGGCGCACGAGCGAGTAGCCATTGGAGTGCAGGCCGCTGGAGGCGAGGGCGAGCACGACGTCGCCGCCACGCACGCGGTCGGCGCCGAGGATGCGGTCGGCCTCGACCACGCCGGTCGCCGCCCCCGCGACGTCGTAGTCGTCGACGCCGAGCAGGCCGGGGTGCTCGGCGGTCTCGCCACCGACGAGCGCGGTACCGGTCATCGAGCAGCCGCGCGCGATTCCCGCGACGATGTCGGCGATGCGCTGCGGCACCACCTTGCCGCACGCGATGTAGTCGGTCATGAAGAGCGGGCGGGCACCGACCACGACGATGTCGTCGACGACCATGCCGACGAGGTCTTCGCCGATGGTGTCGTGCTTGTCGATGGCCTGCGCGATGGCGACCTTCGTGCCGACGCCGTCGGTGCTGGTCGCGAGCAGCGGCTTGGCGTAGTCGCGCAGCGCCGAGGCGTCGAAGAGGCCGGCGAAGCCACCGACACCGCCGAGCACTTCGGGGCCGTGGGTGCGACGCACGGCCGACTTCATCAGTTCGACGGCGAGGTCTCCGGCGGCAGTGTCGACGCCGGCGGCGGAATAGGGGTTTTCGTGGGGAGCGGA
This sequence comes from Microbacterium sp. Leaf151, assembly GCF_001424225.1. GTDB lineage: Bacteria > Actinomycetota > Actinomycetes > Actinomycetales > Microbacteriaceae > Microbacterium. Next base: position 1,056,300 of record NZ_LMOR01000004.1, read on the forward strand.
AGCCACCGCAACAGACTACCCGGGGTGGACGCGCGCGCGTTCCGCGCGGGTCGGGCCCGCGGCCGCAGGCGCAAGCGCAAGCAGGGCGGCGGGGGCGCGGGTGTCGGCGTCGGCGCAGGCCGGGTTCGCGTCTGCGACGGCCGGGTTCGCTTCCGCGATAGCAGTGGGAACAGGTGCGGCGAGGGAGGAGATTCGGCGACGGGAGGACAAGTCGGGCCCCCGGCATCCTCCCCTCCCGGAATCTCCTCCGCTCCGGGGGCGGACACGGAACCGACACCGCGCGAGCGCCTCTCAGGACCGCGCTGCCGCGCACCCGTCCCGAGTGCGGCACCTGCCGAGCGCGGGCTTGGGGCACGTCCGTCGGAGGAGATCCGGCGACGGGAGGACGCGTTGGGCCCCCGGCATCCTCCCCTCCCGGAATCTCCTCCGCTCCCGGGGTCGGCAACGGAATTCGCTGCGTCAGCGGGCTCGATGCAAGCCCTGCGCGATGGCCTGCACGATGAGGAGCTGAACAGACGGCCAGTCCTCGACCATCTGGCGATAACCGACGCGGATGACGTGATACCCGTTCAGGGTCAGGAGCGTGTCGTGGCGGATGTCGGCCTCGCGTTGCGCGCCCACGTGATGACCGCCGTCGACCTGCAGCACGAGCTTCTCCCCGATCAGCAGGTCGACCCGGTGACCCAGGATCCACGCCTGCGGTGTGAGTCGTTCGCGCAGCCACCGCAGCCGGACGATCAAGAAGGTCTCGAGACCGGAGTCCGGCAGGGGCGTCGCCTCCTCGGCCAGGTCTCGCGCGCGTCCTGAGAGGGGGTAGCGCCGCATCTCGTCGAGGGTGACGAGCCGTTTGTTCAATGCCGAGTCCCACACGGCCAGCGCTTGCTCCGCCGGAAGGCACGCGCTCACGATCCCGAGCACGTTGACAACTCCATCGACGAGGCTTTCCGGATGCCGCGGAAGCAACGGTCGCGCACGGTGGACGCGCGTCCCGGACGCGACGACGATTCGCCCCGCATGCGCCGGTGCCGCCACGTGGAAGACGTACTGATCGAGGACCCACAACCCGTGACGCGCAGCCGCGGTACAGCAGGCGAGCGTCACCCCCGCCCGCGCAGCCGCGACGAGAAGGGGGTCGGCATCGGGGAGCGCGACCCACCGTCGACGAACCCGGAGAAGAGCACCGGTCCGCACGGCCGCGGCAATGGTGTCAGGGGACGTCCCCTCGCGCTGCATTCGCGCCGATGGGGCGACCCCGTCGAGCGCGCGGACGCGGCTGACGAGGGCATCGATGCGTTGCGAGAAAGGTGAACTCATCGAGGTAGCGTGCCCGGCTGCTCGGAATCGGTGTGGAAGCCGGGGGCGCCGCCTGTGGACAACCGGGTGGGGAGGAGGGGCGCGCACCACCGGCCACCTGCCCGCGAGCGGAGGACATCCCGCGACCGGAGGACCCCCAGGGCCATGGCATCCTCCCCTACCGGAAACTCCTCCCCCGCACACACGCCACCCGCACACACCGCGAGCGGAGGACATCCCGCGACCGGAGGACCCCGCAGTGCATGGCATCGTCCCCTCCCGGAATCTCCTCCCCTGTGCCCCGCGCCCGGTGCCCCGCGCCCGGTGCTCCGCGCCCGAGGCCCCACACACGGCCCTCCCGCCGCCCCCGCCCCTCCGCTCTCCCCGCCGAACCCCCGACCGGGCGCAAGGCCGTCCCCCCGGGCGCGGAGCGTCCCTAAGCTGTCGGCATGACGAGCGGTCAACCGGAGTGGGTGATCCGCGAGGACGCCGGGCAATCGGTGCTCGTCGCGCTGTATCTGCGCCAGGTGCTCGGCATCCGCTCTCCCGAGGAGCTTCCGGCTCTCCGGCGCGTGCCGCCCCCGATGATCACGAGCGACACGGATGCCGCGCACGCACAGCTGGAGCGCGAGTGGCGGGGCTTCTGGGCGATGACCGTCGAGCCGCAGGCGCACCCCTCACCCGTACCGCTGGAGCTGGTGGACGGGTTCGGCGGCCTCGTCGCCCTGCCCGTCGACGGCGCCGACACGCTGCGCCGGGCCGCGACCGCGCACGCCGACGACGCGCTCGACTTCGCCCGCCTCGCCCATGATCGCTACTCGCGGGAATCGGCGGCGCGTCCGGGTGTGTCGTACCGCGCCTACGCCAGCGCGATCGCGGCGCACGAGCGGACCGTGGGCAGGCGTGCACACTCGTTCGAGTTGAACGTGCAGGTGCTGCCGCTGACTCAGCGGGGGGTGTGGTGGATCGGCTCACTGACCGTGGCGGTCACCGACGGTCTGCGCAGCGACGTCGTGGCCTTCGACGCCGCGATCCACCCGATCATCGCGGAGCTGGCCTGAAGATCAGACCTCGTACTGCTCGTGGTCGACCATGACGCGGCGCGTGCGCCCATTGAGGACCCGCTCGAAGATCAGCGCGACGATCGCGGCGAGCACGACGCCCGCGACGACGCAGATGAGAGCGGTGAAGCCGAACACCTGCAGCTCGGAGTAGACGACCTGCGTGTAGGGGCTGATGTCGGATCCGTCTATCGCGACCGTCAGGATCAGGGCGACCAGGATGCCGAGGAACGCCCCCGCCGCCAGGAACACGCCGTACTTGGGTGCGCGACGTACGGTCGCGGTCTCGATGTCGTCGCGGACGTACACCGGTCGTTCGGGGGCGGGCTGCTCGGCCATGTGCTCATTCTCCCACCGTCGCGGTCTCCGTGGGCCGTGACCTTTCGGCGTCGAGTCAGCGTCGGGGCCCGCGCGGCGGCGCGGTGGAGCTGCGCACGATGAGTTGCGAGGGCAGCACGGTCTCGTCGATCGGCGCACCGCCCACCATCGCCTGAAGCAGCAGCTCGACGGCCAGGGCGCCGGAGCGGGCGATCGGCATACGGACAGTGGTGAGACTCGGGGTGACGGCGCCGGCGAGGTCGATGTCGTCGATGCCGACGATGCTGATGTCGTCGGGGCAGACGCGGCCGAGCTCGGCCATTCCCGCCTCGAGGCCCAGGGCGACGAGGTCGTTGTAGGCGATCACCGCGGTGGCGCCGCTGGCGACGGCGGCCGCGGCCCCTGCCCGGCCTCCTTGAATGGATGCCGCGTGATGGCTCAATCGCGTGAGACGGATGCCGAAGCGCTCGCACGCGCGGGCCACGGCACCCACGCGCTGCTCGTCGGCCCAGGAGCCGTGCGGTCCGGACGCATACGCGACGTGGTCGTGACCGAGGGCCGAGAGGTGCTCCACCGCCTGGGTCGGTCCCCGCTCGGCATCCATCACCACGCACACCGCGCCGGGGAGGACGCGGTTGATCACGACATGCGGGGTGTCGCGGACGAGAGCGAGCACCTCGTCCTCGGGAAGGCGCGGAGAGCACAGCACCAGGCCGTCGGTACGGCATCCGAGTTCGATGGATTCGCGTTCGCGGCGGAGGTCTTCGTCGGCGTCGAACAACACGATGCGATGCCGACCGTGCCACGCCTGCCCCTGTATCGCCTTGAGCAGGGTGGCGTAGACCGGGTTCGCGGCATCCGGGACCACCACCGCGATCGTGCGCGTCCCCGTGGCCACCTGGGGCGTGGAGTACCCCAGTTCGACGGCGGATCGGCGCACGCGCTCGAGCGTGGCGGGCGCCAATCGGTCCGGTTCGCCGAAGGCGCGTGACGCGGTGGCGATCGACACTCCCGCGTGCCGCGCCACTTCTGTGAGGTTCGCCGCCATCTCCACCTCCTGTCGCCGTGTGTCCATCATCCTTCATCGTTCGATGTAAACACTTGACAAGTTTGTACAAACAACTGCACACTGTTTCCATGCCGATCATCGACGATCCCCTCGAGGCGACCCGTGCCGCATCCGACGGAGCCGCTGCGACCGCTCGCCTGACCCGCGCCACGTCCGGCACGGTGGCGATCCCCGCGGCGCCCGCCGCCGCCGGGATCCTGCACCTGGGCCTGGGCAGCTTCCACCGCGCTCACCAGGCCGTCTACACCGCCGCCGCCCTCCGCGCCGACGGCGGGGACTGGGGAATCGTCGGAGTCGCCTCGCGGTCGCGGCGCATCGTCGACTCCCTGCACGCGCAAGATCACCTCTACGCCGTCGCGACCGTCTCGCCCACGGAGACCTCGCTCGAGATTCCGGGCGTCCACACCGACTCCTACGTCGCCGCCGACGACCCGGCGCGCGTGGTCGCCGACCTCGCCGACCCGCGGATCCGCATCGCCACGCTCACCGTGACCGAGAACGGCTACAACTACTCGCCCTCGAGTCAGCGGCTCGACGTGGCCGACCCGATCGTCGCCGCCGACATCCGCGGCGGCGCTCCCCGGTCCACGATCGGGCAGCTCGCCCGCGGGCTCCAGCGTCGCGCCCGGGCCGGCGGSGAGCCGATGTCGATCCTCAGCTGCGACAACCTGCTGTCCAACGGCTCGCACACCGAGAAGCTCGTGCGGGCGTTCCTGCAGGAGCTCCCGGATGCCGAAGGTGCCGACGTCCTCGCCTACCTCGACCGCGCCGTCACTTTCCCCTCGAGCATGGTCGACCGCATCGTCCCGTCGACGACCCCGGAGTTCGCCGATCGCGTCGCCGCCCTGCTCGGCGTGCGCGACGACGCGCCGGTGCCCGCCGAGCCGTTCACGATGTGGGCGATCGAAGACCGCTTCGCCGCGGGACGACCGATGTGGGAGGCCGGCGGCGCCGTGTTCACCGACGAGGTCGGCGCGTACGAGCTGCTCAAGGTGCGTCTGCTCAACGGCACTCACTCGCTCATCGCCTACCTCGGCGCGCTGAAGGGCGCGGCGACGATTCCGGATGCCATCGCCCTCCCCGAGATCGAGGCCTCCGCCGCGGCCGTGCTGCGTCACGAGTACGAGCCCTCGGTCACCGCGCCCGCAGGCGTCGACGTCGAGCAGTACGAGCGCGAGCTGTTCGCGCGCTGGGGCAACAGCGCACTGGGACACCGCACCGACCAGGTCGGCTCCGACGGATCGGTCAAGCTCGGCCAGCGCATCCCCGGTCCCGTCCTGCAGGCGCTGGACCGCGGGGAGTTCCCGCACCTCATCGCCCTCACCGTCGCTGCCTACCTCGCCTGCGTCGCGCCGCCCGCCGGATTCGACCCGGGTCCGCACGCCGCGGCGATGAACGACAACGCGCGCGAGCGCCTCACCGCAGGCGCCGGGCGCGGTGGCCGCGACCTCGCGGCCCGCGCCATCGTCGACCTGCACCTGTTCGGCGAAGACCTCGCGCACCGCACCGCCTTCGTCGACCGGGTCGGTGACCTGCTCGACACCATCGTGCAGCGCGGCATCGACAGCGCCGTCGCCGACGCCCTCTCGGCATCCCGAGCCCTGGCGACCACCACCCCCTGACCATCCGGCGCTCCAGAAGCGCACACGACACGAAGGAGACGCGATGAAGCTTCTCGCGATCCACGGCGCGGAGGACATCCGCTGGGAAGACCGCCCCACCCCGGAGCCCGGTGACGGCGAGGTGCGCCTGCGCGTGCGCTACGTCGGCATCTGCGGCTCCGACCTGCACTACTACTTCCACGGCAAGAACGGCGAGTACGCCGTCCGCGAGCCCCTGACCCCCGGTCACGAACTCTCCGCCGAGGTCGACCTCGACCCCTCGGGACGCCTCGCGCCGGGGACCCCCGTCACCGTGCACCCGGCACGATTCGGCCCCTCGGTCGCGGGTCTCGAAAACCGCCCGCACCTGCGCGCGGGTGGCGACTACCTCGGCAGCGCCGCAGGATTCCCCCACCGTCAGGGCGGCGCCGCCGAGCTGCTCATCGTGGAGGAGCACATGGTGCGCGTTCTGCCCGAGGGGCTTCCCCTCGAGCGCGCCGCTCTCGCCGAGCCGCTGGCCGTCGCCATCCACGCGGTGAGCCTGGCCGGCGACCTCACGGGCCGGCGCGCCCTCGTCATCGGCGCGGGTCCGATCGGCTTGCTCGTCGCGGCCGCGGCCGTCCACGCGGGCGCCGAGGTCGTGGGCGCGAGCGACGTGCGACCCGAACCCCTCGAGCGGGCGCGGACGCTCGGCGCGACCGAGACCTTCCTCGTCGGCACCGACACGATCGAGAACGAATCGTTCGACGTCGTGTTCGAGTGCTCGGGCGTGGGGGTCGCCCTCACGCAGGCCGTGCGCGCAGCCCGCCGTGCGGGCACCGTCGTGCAGGTCGGCATGCTCCCCGATACCCAGCTCGGAGTGAACCTCGCCCCGATGCTCGCGAAGGAGCTCACGTTGCGCGGTGCGTTCCGCTTCTCGACCGAGATCGACGACGCCATCGCGATGCTGGCGTCGACCGACACCCTCGACGCGGTCGTCTCGCACGTCGTCCCCGCGACCGACGCCATCAGCGCGTTCGCCACCGCGCGCGACTCCTCGGCATCCGCCAAGGTCCTCCTCTCCCTCTAACCCACCGACACCCGCTGTCACAGACCCGTCATCACTACAAAGGAGTAATCCGATGAGCAGCTCTTCCGCCCCCGGCGTCGACGCCTCGACGTCACCGCCCGTCGCCAAGAGGTCGACCGGCGACCTCGCCCGCGCCGCCGTCTCGGGCTGGCTCGGCACCGCGCTGGAGTTCATGGACTTCCAGCTCTACTCGCTGGCCGCCGCCCTGGTCTTCAGCCAGATCTTCTTCGCCGGAGGGGATGCCGCCATGGCGGTCGTCCTCGCGATGGCGACCTACGGCGTGGGTTACGTGGCCCGCCCCGTCGGCGCGTTCTTCTTCGCCCGCATCGGCGACAAGATCGGCCGCAAGCAGGTGCTCTTCTACACGATCCTGCTCATGGGAGCGGCGACCACCCTCATCGGCGTGCTGCCCACGTACGAGCAGGTCGGCATCCTGGCTCCGATCCTGCTGGTGATCCTGCGTCTGGCGCAGGGCTTCGGTGCGGGGGCCGAGATCTCGGGCGCGGGCGTCATGCTCGCCGAGTACGCCCCCGATAACCGTCGCGGCGTCGTCGCCTCGCTGGTCGCCCTCGGCACCAACTGCGGAACCCTCTTCGCCTCGGGCATCTGGGCGATCCTGCTCGCCGTGATGATGGAGAGCGACGTCATCGCGTGGGGCTGGCGCATCCCCTTCATCGGCAGCGCCGTGATCATGCTCTTCGCCCTGTGGGTGCGCTTCAACCTCAAGGAGAGCCCGGTCTTCGAGGAGCGCACCGACGTCGTCGACGGCAAGGCGCTCTCGCGCGCCGAGCTGGAGCGCGTGGCGACCGAGACCAACGACGTCCGCACGCTGGAGTCGCTGCAGAAGAAGCCTCTGAAGGCCATCCTCGTGTCGTTCTTCCTGCGCTTCGGCCAGGCCGGCAACTCCGGCATCGTGCAGACCTACCTCATCTCGTTCATCACGATCACCCTCGCGATCTCGAAGGAGGTCGGCCCCGAGATCGTCATCGTGTCGTCGCTGATCGGCTTCATCACGATCCCCCTCGTCGGGTTCCTCGGCGACAAGGTCGGTCGCCGCCGGATGTACATCGTGATGTCGTCGCTGTCGCTCGTGCTGATCGTCCCGACCCTGCTGTTGATCAACTCCCGCGAGGTGGGCTGGATCTTCGTCGGCTACGCGCTGATCCACAACATCTCGGTGCTGGGTCTGGCATCGATGGAGAACATCTCGATCCCCGAGATCTTCGGTGCCCGCAACCGGTACACCCTCACCGCCGTCGTCCGCGAGGTCGCCGCCATCATCGCCACGGGCATCGGCCCGGTCGTCGCCGCCGCATGGGTGGCCGCCGCGACCGGCAGCATCATCCCGATCATGGTGCTCATGGGCATCTTCACGGCGTCCGCCCTGGTCGCCGCGATCGTCGCACCCGAGTGGACCGGCCGCGACCTGCGGGATCCCCGCCCCGCGATGTGATCCGACGGGGCTTCCTCCGGGGAGCCCCGTCACCCGGCGGGCCGCGCAGCCCGCGTCCGGGTGGGCTCGTGACGGCGGGCCCGCCCGGTATCCCTCCCTCTCACGGTCGTTGCACGCGCCTCACGGCCGGATGCCGACCCGCCCCACCTCTCGACCAGGAAGTCCCTCATGAGCATCGCCTCCGTCGACGTCATCGTCACCAGCCCCGGACGCAACTTCGTCACCCTCAAGATCACCACGAGCGACGGCGTCGTCGGATGGGGGGATGCCACCCTCAACGGCCGCGAGCTGTCGGTGGCGTCGTACCTCTCCGACCACCTCGCCTCGATGCTGATCGGCCGCGACGAGGACCGCATCGAAGACACCTGGCAGTACCTCTACCGGGGCGCCTACTGGCGCCGCGGCCCCGTCACGATGGCCGCGATCGCCGCGGTCGACATGGCGCTGTGGGACATCAAGGCCAAGAAGGCCGGGATGCCGCTGTACCAGCTGCTCGGAGGCGCGAGCCGCGACGGCGTCCGCGTGTACGCGCACGCCTCGGGGACCGACTTCGAGGCCCTGGCCAACGCCATCACGGGCTACCGCGAGCTCGGCTTCACCGCCGTGCGCGTACAGACCGGCGTTCCCGGCCTCGGCCAGATCTACGGCGTCTCGGCCGCCGGCCCGGGTGTGCGCTACGACTACGAGCCCGCGAAGCGCTCCGGTGACCGCCCGGCCGAGGAGACCTGGGACACCCGCCAGTACCTCAACCACATGCCCGGGATCTTCTCGAAGATCCGCGAGCAGTTCGGTACCGACCTGCGCATCCTCCACGACGGTCACCACCGCATGTCGCCGATCGAGGCGGCGCGCTTCGCGAAGGACGTGGAGCCCTACGACCTGTTCTGGCTCGAGGACGCCACCCCCGGCGAGGACCAGACGGCGCTGCGCCTCATCCGCCAGCACTCGACGACGCCGCTCGCGATCGGCGAGGTGTTCAACACCGTGTACGACTATCAGACGCTCATCACGGAGCGCCTCATCGACTACGTCCGCTCGGCCGTCACCCACACCGGCGGCATCACCGCGATGAAGAAGCTGCTCGACTTCGCCGCGATCTACGGCATCCGCTCCGGCATCCACGGTCCCACCGACATCTCCCCCGTCGGCATGGCGGCGGCCCTGCACCTGGACCTCGCGATCCACAACTTCGGCATCCAGGAGTACATGCCGCACAACGAGCAGACGCTCGAGGTGTTCCAGACCTCCTTCACCTTCGACAGGGGGTTCCTCCACCCGGGCGACCAGCCCGGTCTCGGCGTGGAGCTCGACGAGGAGGCCGCCGGCGCATTCGAGTACACCAAGGCCTACCTGCCCGTGAACCGCCTGCTCGACGGGACCGTCCATGACTGGTGAGCTTCCCACCCGCACCGTCTCGTCGAAGCTCGTCGTGGTCGCCCGCGCGTCCGCGGCCTCGGACTACGCTCCGGTGCTCGCCGCACTCGCGGACGCGGGTGTGCAGAGCGTCGAGCTGACCCTCACGACGCCGGGCACGTTCGACGCCTTCGCCGAGCTGCGCGGGTCCTTCGACGGCGACCTCGGCATCGGCACGGTCACGAACCTGGACCAGCTCGAGCGGGCGATCGCCGTCGGCGCCGACTACGTCGTCACCCCGATCACCTCGACCACCCTCGTCGAGCGCGCGGTCGCCGCCGGCATGCCGATCGTCCCGGGAGGGCTCACTCCCACCGAACTGTTCGCCTCGTGGTCGGCGGGCGCCTCGGCGGTCAAGGTGTTCCCGGCCGGCCAGGTCGGCCCCGGCTACCTCAAGGATCTGCGCGGTCCCTTCCCCGACATCGCCGTCGTCCCCTCCGGAGGGGTGGATGCTGACGGCGCGGCCGCGTGGCTGGCGGCGGGCGCGGTGGCGGTCAGCGTCGGCGGGCCGTTGCTGGGCGACGCGTTCCGGGGCGGCGATCTGGGCGCGTTGCGCGCGAGGGCCGAGCGGTTCGTCGAGGTGTGCGCGGGGGTCTCGGCGTGAGTGGTGTCTCCCCGGCGGGTCGGGCCTGCACCGCCACCTCGGCGGTCGGCCGTCCCGGCGTCGCGCGCGCGGCTGCGAGGTCGGCCCGCGACACGGGTGACGACGCATGACCCGCGTCGTCACCCTCGGCGAGACGATGGCGCTCGCCCGCACCACCGAGATCGGGTCGCTCCGGCACGCCGCGGGCCTCGCGCTCGGCATCGGCGGGGCCGAGAGCAACGTCGCCGTCGGATTGCGGCGCCTCGGGGTCGACACCTCCTGGCTCGGCCGCGTGGGCGACGACCCCCTCGGCGAGCGCATCGCGCGAGAGCTGCGCGGAGAAGGCCTCGACGTGCACGCGCTCGTCGACGACGGAGCGGCGACGGGCCTGATGCTGAAGGAGCGTCCGTCTGCGGCATCCACCGCGGTCCACTACTACCGGCGCGGCTCGGCCGGCTCGCGCCTCGCGCCCTCCGACATCCCCGCCGCATGGATCGAGGATGCCGACCTGCTCCACGTGACCGGCATCACCCCGCTGCTGTCGACCACGGCACACGACGCGGTGCTCGCCGCCGTCGATCGTGCCCGCGACGCCGGCGTGCCGGTGAGCTTCGACGTGAACTACCGCTCCGCGCTGGCGGCCCCCGACGTCGCCGGGCCCCTCCTGCGCGAGATCGCCGAGCGCGCGACGCTGGTCTTCGGCGGCGTGGAGGAGTTCGCCCTGCTGACCCCGGATGCCGCGGAATCGCTGCTCGTCGCCGGCGTCGCGCAGGTCGTGGTCAAACGCGGTCCCGCGGGGGCGGCGGTCTTCACCGACACCGGCCTCACCGAGGCGCTCGGCTTCGTCATCGACCCCCTCGACACCGTCGGCGCCGGAGACGCGTTCGTCGCCGGCTACCTCAGCGCCCACCTCGAGGGACTCGATGTCGCCGACACGCTCGTGCGCGCCAACGCCTGCGGCGCCATGGCGTGCCTCGTGCCCGGCGACTGGGAGGCGGCCCCGACCCGCCGCGACCTGGTGCGGTTCCTCGCCGGCGGCGGCGACCCGGTTCAGCGCTGAGGAGGGCGCACCCCTCGGCGCTCCGCGAGGACGCATCCGTTCGTCGAGACCGCACGTGTTCGTCCGCAATACCGTGCGGCCTCGGCGAACGAATGCGGTCTCGGCGCCCACCGGTGGCGTCTCGGCGCGAGCGGGGGGGCGGCAGGAGGGCGGGCCTAGGGCCGCAGCGGCAGCAGCGCGCTGATGTCGGCGCGCACGCCGGAGGCGACGATGCGGCCCGCGGTCGTGGCATCCGCCCAGTGCTCCTGACCCGTGGCGACGGCGATCCAGGTGGCGGCGTCGGTCTCGACGACGTTGGGCGGGGTGCCTCGCGTGTGGCGGGGGCCCTCGATCACCTGCACGGCGCCGAAGGGCGGCACGCGCATCTCGACCGAGTTGCCGGGCGCCTTCTCGACCAGCAGCTGCAGTAGGTAACGCACCGCTGTGGCGGTCGCCGGGCGCGGGGCGTCTCCGGCGGCGACGGCGGCCAGGGCTGCGCGGCCGTCTCCGGTCTCGATACGGCGGGGAGGCATGGCATCCACGCTACCCGCGGCGCACGCGGGTCGCCGGGTCGCGTACCCGCATCCGCCACGTCGCGCCTGCCGCGCGGCGCCGCGCGCGCCGACGACGGAGTGCCACCCTGAGGGCGTGACGACCTGGGTCCTGGTGCACGGCACCCCGCTGAGCCCCGCGGTGTGGGACGGGGTGTCGTCGCGGCTCACGGACCAACCCGTCGTCTGCCCCGACGTGTCGCACCTGCCCGACGGCGTCGACGTCCAGGCCACGGTGGCCGGTCGCCTCGCTCCCTCGCTGCCGCCGGGCCGCTGGGATCTCGTCGGTCACTCATTCGGCGGACAGATCGTGCTCGAGTTGGCACTGGCGCAGCCCGAGCGGGTCCGCTCGCTGACGGTGCTGTGCAGCCGCGACACCCCGTTCCCCGCCTTCGCGGCGGTCGCCGACGCGGTCGCTGCCGGGAAGGGACCGACCGTCGAGGCGGGTCTGGCGCGCTGGTTCGTCCCCGCGGAGCTGGCGGCTCACGGCGACGCGGTCGCCCGTGCGGCAGCCGACCTCACGGTCGCTCACCGCGCGCCGCGGGACTGGGCACGCGCACTGCGCGCCATCTCCACGTTCGACCGAGCCGCCGAGGCCGCGACGCTCGACGTCCCCGTCACCCTTCTCGCGCAGAGGCACGACGGGGTCTCGACGCCCGAGGTCATGGCGGCGTTCGCCGGGCGTCTGCCGCGAGCCGTCCTCCACGTCGGCGACGGCGCGCACATGTCGCCGTTCGTCGATCCCGCGCAACTGACGCGTTCGCTCGTCTCGTTCCGCGACGACGCCTGCACCCGTGGCGGTCCCCGGCGGTGACTGTCCACCACGCGCCGCATTGCTTCAGCGGTCGCGGCGTGTCCTGGACGCTCGAGGAGGCCCGTCGCGGGCTCGATAGGCTGGCCGCGTGAGAATCCTGGTCCTCGGTTCGGGCGCGCGCGAGCACGCCATCATCCTCGCCCTGCGCTCTGAAGAGGAGTCGCACGCGATCTTCGCCTCGCCCGGCAACGCCGGCATCGCCCGCGAGGCGCACCTGGTCGACCTCGATCCGCTCGATCCCACGGCCGTGCTCGAGTTCGCCAAGGCCGAGGCCGTCGACCTGGTCATCGTGGGCCCCGAGGCGCCCCTCGTCGCCGGCGTCGCCGATCCGCTGCGCCAACACGGCATCCCCGTGTTCGGTCCCGGCAAGGCCGCGGCGCAGCTCGAGGGCTCGAAGACGTACGCGAAGCGCATCATGGATGCCGCGGGCGTCCCCACCGGACGCTCCGCGCGCGCAGGCGACCTGGCATCGGTCGAAGCGGCCCTCGACGAGTACGGCGCCCCGTACGTGGTCAAGGCCGACGGCCTGGCCGCGGGCAAGGGCGTCATCGTCACCTCCGATCGCGGCGCCGCCATCGCGCACGCCGAGACCTATCTGCCCACCGGCGCCGTGCTGATCGAGGAGTTCCTCTCCGGCCCCGAGGTGTCGCTCTTCTTCCTCAGCGACGGCGACCACGTCGCACCCCTCAGCCCCGCGCAGGACTTCAAGCGCCTGCGCGACGGCGACGAGGGCCCCAACACCGGCGGCATGGGCGCCTACTCGCCGCTGCCGTGGCTCACCGACCGCTTCGGCGGCGAAGCCGAGTTCGTCGACCACGTCACCCGTGCGATCGCCGAACCGGTGATCCGACAGATGGATGCCGAGGGCACCCCCTTCATCGGACTGCTCTACGCGGGACTCATCCTCACCGAGCAGGGCGTGAAGGTCATCGAGTTCAACGCCCGATTCGGCGATCCCGAGACGCAGGTCGTGCTCCCCCGCCTGGTCGACCCGCTGTCGCGGCTGCTGCTGGCCGCTGCCTCGGGCACACTCGAGGATCAGCCCCGCCCCGCGTTCGCCGAGGCGACCGCGGTCACGGTCGTGCTCGCGAGCGAGGGCTACCCCGAGGCGCCGCTCACCGGTCGAGTGCTGACGGGCATCGACGAGGCCGAAGAGGTCGACGGCGTACACGTCGCCCACGCCGCCACGGCGCTCCGCGACGGCGAGCTCGTCGCCACCGGCGGACGCGTGCTCAGCGTCGTCGCCACCGGCACGACGTTCGCCGAGGCGCGCACCGCGGCCTACGCCGGGCTCGAGCGCATCGGCCTCGAGGGCGGGCAGTACCGCACCGACATCGCCGCGCGCGTCGTCGAGGCCTGACACCGGGGGTCTCGGCGCTCCTGCGCGGAGCGAGATCAGCGGCGGCGGGCGGCGAGCAGCTGCTCGACGTCGTCGACGAGCCCGGGGGCGCCGGGAGCGACCGCGATCGCGTCGCCGATACGGCGGGCGCGGGCTGCATAGCCATCGTCGGCGAGGATGCGCTGGACGGCCGTGCGGACGGCATCCGGAGTCGGACGCCCCGTCCGCAGGTTGACGCCCACCCGGGCGTGCTGCACGCGCGCGGAGGTCTCGACCTTGTCTTCCGAGTCGCCGGCGATCACGATCGGCACGCCGTGGCGCATCGCATGGTGAAGGCCCCCGTAGCCGCCGTTGGTGACCAGCACGCTCGTGCGGGCGAGCAGGTCGTCGTAGGGCAGGTAGCTCGCGGCGAAGGCGTTGTCGGGGAGCGCGGGCAGGGTGTCGACGTCGCGACCGCCGGTGGTCACCGCCACCTGCACGGGCAGGTCGGCCAGCGCCGCGAGCGTCGGCTCGATCACCTCGGTGTAATCGGTGTTCGCGACCGTTCCCTGCGTGACGTGCACGAGCGGCAGGGTCGGGTCGAGGTCGTCGAACCACGCCGGCGCCGCAACGGGATGGGCGGTGGCCGAGACCATGGGACCGTAGAACCGGAGGGCGGCCGGGGCGTCGCGGCGGGCGTATTCGAACTCCTGCACCGTGAACTGCGCGAGCAGGTCGCTGCGCGAGAGGACGTCCATGAAGAACGCGCCGTTCAGGGGCGGCGCGCCGACCCCCGCGAGGAAGCGGTCGAGCGAGCGGTGCACGGGACGCAGCACCGTCTTGGCCGTCACCCCGAGCACGCCGTTGCGCAGGCGGTTGAGCGTGGGGTGCCGCAGCGGCGTGATGCCGAGCCCGTACGGGGCCGTGTCACGGCTGGAGAAACCCGCCGGCCCGATGCCGCACATCACCGTGAGGGGGCGCTGAGAGCGCGGCCGTGCGAACAAGGTCTGCACGCCGAGGAAGGTCATGTCGTGCAGCACCACGTCGGCGGGTTCGTCGCGCAAGATCTGCTCGAGGGCGGCCGCCGCTGGAGCCGCGGGGTCGACGAAGGCGCGCTCGACGCCGCGGTTGATGGTCGCGAGCCCGCGATCGCGTTCGTCGGCGCCGATCCCGTCCAGCGTGTCCGCCTCGGCCGGAAGAGGGAGGAACAGGATGCCGGCCTGCTCCACCATCCGCCGGTACCGCGACCCGGTGAGCAGGCGCACGCGCCACCCGCGCCGCTGCAGCTCCTGCGCGACGACGAGGAGCGGGCCCACGTGGCCTGTGGCGGGCATGCTGCACAGCAGGGCGGAGAGTGTCATGTCTGCGTCTTTCGAGGATGACCCTGTCCGCCGAGGGGCGGGGTCTAGGCGAGGTTGTCGGAGAGGTGGACGAGCTGCGCGGTCAGCCAGGTGCGGTAGGCGGCGATGTCCCACCCGCGGGCCACGGTGAGGTGCGTCCACGGATCCGGGCCGGTGATGAGCCCCAGGACGTCGGCGGCGACGTCGAGCTGGTCGACGCGGATGCGGTCGCGCTGCTGGAACCAGCCCGCGGCGATGGTCATGTCGCGGTGGCGGCGCATCTCGAGGTCGAGGTAGGCGGCGCGCACCTCCGGGTCGCTGTCGGCGGCGGCCACCATCGCGCGCACGATCGCCGCCGAGCGCTGATTGGCGTCGATGAGAAAATCCACGTACCGGGTGATCGCGGTATCGGTGTCGGGCTCGCCCATGATCGCGACGATTTCGGGGCGCTCGGCGAGCGAGTGCCTCCCCTCGTCTCCCGCGAACGTGCGCTCGAACGCCGCGATGAGCAGGGCGTGCTTGGGCCCGTTCAGGTGCACCGTGGGAACCGACACCCCCGCCTCGGCCGCGATCGCCTTGATCGAGGTGGCGACGTACCCGTCGCGGACGAAGAGCCGGGCCGCCGCCTCGACGATCGTCGCGCGGGTTTCGGCTGCGTCGGCCTGCCGTCGGGGAGAGTGGTAGCTACGGGGCACGGGAGAACGCTACTTCGCCGCCGCGACCGTCGATCGGAAGATCACGAGCCCCGCGACGATCTGCGCGCCGGTGGAGACGAAGTACATCGCGTTCGACAGCGCCTCGATGGTGCTGAGGTTGAGCACGGCGCCGAGCGCGAAGCCGACGAGAGCCAGCACCAAGACGGCCCCGCGTGCCGCGCCCGTCAGAACCCCGGCGCGGACGATGACGATGCCGCCGACCAGCAGGGCGATGCCCTGCACGGCGCTCATGGCGAACAGGAACGCCATCGCCCCATCGGTGAACACGGCGGACGGCAGCAGGTAGGCCGTGACGAGGTACATGCTCTGGTTCGCGAGGAACAGAGCCCCAAACCCGAGAAGCGCGACCTTGCCCACGAGAGACGAGCCGACGGCGCCCTCTCCGTCGCCTCGGCCCAGCGCGAGCGGGACCATCGCCGCGACGTGGGCGAGCGTGCTCGCGAGGAAGAGCACCCAGAAGGCCGTCGCCGGCCCGGACTCGGTGGCGACGTCGGCGGTGAGCTCGATCGCGGTCGCCGCGGTGAGCAGAGCCCCGCCGACGGCGATCAGGATGCCGGCGGTTCGGGCCCACCGCGGGCGGGGGCCGATCGTCGCGGCGTCGCTCGCGACGGCGGTGGGGGTGGTGATGTGCGGGGCGGAGGTGGTCATGGATGCTCCTGCGAGTGACCGGGATCGGACGGCGGCTCGTTTTCACTATAGCGGCGTATAAATGAATATGGAACCGCCCGCCACGACTCACCGACGATCGTGTCGCGGCCTCAGGACTGCAGCCGGCGCAGGACGTCGGCAAGATGACCGGCGAGCGGGCTGGGATCGCCCGCCCGATCCCCGAACGCCGCCTCATCCACGTCCTCGACGGCGTTATTGGCCGCCCGCGCCCGCTCGCACCCCTCGGCGGTGGCACGCACGCGAATGGCGCGGCGGTCCGCGGCATCCGGATGCCGTTCGACGAGACCGCGCTCGGCGAGCGCCCGGACGACTTGCGACACCATCATCGGGTCGGCGCCCGCGCGGTGACTCAACTCGGCCTGGGTCATTCCTTCAGCGGTGTCGCCCCAGGTGAGCACCGCCAGCAGGACGAACTGCACGTGCGTCAGCTCATGCGGGGCGAGCGCTCGACGGATCGCGGCCTGCCACCGGTTCGTCACCTGCCACAACAAGAACCCGGGACTCACATCGCCGGTCGGGAAGCGGCTGTCGAGGGGGTTCGTCATCTCTCGATCATCGCGTGCTCGATGACGTCGGCGTCGGCCGGCGCGATCTCGACAAGACCGCGCCGGAGTTGATACCCCCAGTTCGGCTCGGCGGTCAGAGCGAGCCGGCCCCGCAGGTCGGCGACGGCGACGGGTCGCGCCGCTCGATACGTCACCGCCCGACGGAACGGACGGAAGTCCCCCTCGTCGGCCTGCCAGATCTCCCCCTCGTCCACGCGTCCGATGGCGGTGAACTCCCGCAGTTTCGCGGTATCGCCGAGGCGGTGCACCGGCGAGTAATAGATGAGCGTGTCGCCCGGCCGCATGCGGGCGAGCCCGGGGCGTTTGCCGTGGCCGATCTGGGCGATACCGAGCGCGACACCGCGCGCGACGTGCTCCGCGGACGCAACGCCGATCCAGGCGGTCATCGGCCTTCCACCACGGCGACGAGCCGGTCGAGATCGGCGGGAACCGACTGCTCGAAGCCGGCGAACGCGGTGCGCGCCCACAGCCCCGACAGCGGACCGTCGATCGTCACTTCGGCGGTGACACGAGACCCCCCGGCGGTGGGCTCGACGCCGTGACGGAACGTCAGTCGGGCTCCCGGCATCCGTGTGACATCGGTGTAGACACGGTCGGCCTCGAGCTCGGCGACGACGAACCTCACGCGCGGTCCGCCCTCGGGCTTCAGGATGCCGCGACTGCCCTGCGCGACCGGGTGCGCGATGCGCACCCACTCGGTGTCGGGCGACCATTCCCGCCACGTGTCGTGGTCGACCCACCGGGCGAAGAACGAGGCGGGAGAAGCGGAGGATTCGCGGACGGCGGAGGCGAGGGTGCGCATGTCTTTAGTATGCGCGCATACTACTTTCTGGGCAAGGCGCCATCCGCGCCCGTCGCATACGCACGAACCCCGTCGCCGTCACCTTCGCCCTCTGGCCCGGGCCTCCCCTCGCCGCTAGCGTGTGGGCCATGGTCGACAGGGATGCCATGGCCCGCGGCCGCGAGATCTTCGATCCGATCGCGGAGCGACAGTGTGAGCTGCGCGGCGTCGACATCGGGCGGATGTTCGGCACTGAGGGACTCCGCGTGCGCGGCAAGGTCTACGCCTTCATCGTGCACAACGGCTCGCTCGTGGTGAAACTGCCGGAGGAGCGCATCGGCGAGATCGTCGACGAAGGTGTGGCCGCGCCCATGATCATGCGCGGGCGGCCACTGCGCGAGTGGGCGGAGGTGCCCCTCGACGCGGGCGCCGACCGATGGCAGAGCCTCATCGACGAGGCCCGCGCGTTCGTCGACGAGATCACGCCGTAGCCCCGAGCGGCGACAGCGCCGGGCGTCACCGCCGCTGAACCGTGCCCCGCGGAGGAGATGCGGCGAGCGGAGGACCGCCGGCCCGGCATCCATCCTCCCCCCCGCCGCGCCTCCTCCCCTCGTCACCGCCGCGACCCGTCCGACGCGAGCGCCTGGCCACTGGGCGCAAACGACGAACGCCGCCGCCCCACGCGGGGACGACGGCGTTCAGGGTCGGAGCGCTACTCGCCCGCGGCGGCCGGTGCGGCCTGTGCCTGTGCGGCCGGGGCCGCGTCGCGCGGAGCGCCGTGCGGCCGGATCACCGAGGGGCGCCGCATGAACAGCACCGCGATCAGACCCACGCCGATCACGATGATCGGCAGCACGAGCGACTGACCCATCGCCTCGGAGAATCCGCCGACGATCTGCGGTGGAAGCGTTCCGGTTCCGAAGCTCGCCCCGGCATCGCCCGCCCCGGGCAGGTTGGCCTCGAGCCGCGCCTGCATGAAAGCGGCGATGGATGCCGAACCGATCACCGATCCGACGGTGCGGGTGGTGTTGTAGATGCCGGCGCCGGCGCCCGCCTGGCGCGGCGGGAGGTTGCGCGTCGCGGTGGTCGCGAGGGGACCCCACATGCCGGCGTTTCCGATGCCCATGAAGACGGAGGGGATGAGGAACATCCAGATCGGCGCGTCGTTCAGGATGAGCGCGACGTAGATGCCCAGCGCTCCGCCGACGAGCAGCAGACCCGGCACGAGCAGGAACCGCGGGTCGGTGCGATCGAGCAGCTTGCCGGCGAAGGGGGCGAGCACGCCCGAAAGGATGGCGAGCGGGATGAGCAGCAGCGCCGACTCGGTCGGGGTGAGTCCACGGGCGAGCTGCAGGTAGAACATCTGCGGGAGCGCCATGCTCGTCACGGTGAAGCCGACGGCCGCGATGGCGAGGTTCGCGATCGAGAAGTTGCGGTCGCGGAAGAGGTCGAGCGGCACGAGCGGCTCGCCCTTGCTGCGCGCCTGGGTCCAGATGAACAGCGCCATCACGGCGATGCCCGCCGCGACCATCGCCCAGATCCACGCGGCCCACGAGTAGTGCTCGCCCTCCTGCAGACCGAACACGATGAGGAACAGGCCGACGGCACTGAGCACCACTCCGACGATGTCGAACTTGTGCGCCGTGCGCGGCAGCTGCGGCACGAGGATGACGGCGGCGATGAACCCGATGATGCCGACGGGGATGTTGATGAAGAAGATCCACTCCCACCCGAGGCCGTCGACGAGCAGGCCGCCCGCGAGCGGACCGACGAGGGTGGCGACACCCGCGGTCGCGCCCCACAGGCCCATGGCCGCTCCGCGGTTCTGCGGCGGGAAGGTGCGGGTGATGACGGCCATCGTCTGCGGCGTCATCATCGCCGCTCCCAGGCCCTGCACGGCGCGGGCGGCGATCAGCATCTCGAGCGAGGGGGCGAGACCGCAGGCGAGCGAGGCGATGGTGAAGAGCGCGAGGCCGATGAGGTAGATGTTCTTCGGGCCGAAGCGGTCGCCGAGGCGGCCGGTGATGAGCAGCGGAACGGCGTAGGTCAGCAGATAGGCGCTGGTGACCCACACCACGTTGTCGAGGTTGCCCGTGTTCGGGTCGAGGGCCGCCTTGATGGCGGGGTTCGCCACCGACACGATCGTGGTGTCGACCAGGATCATGAAGAACCCGATGACGAGCGCCCAGAGAGCGGGCCACGGGCTGCGTTCGGCGGTGCGGGTGGACCCGGTGCGGGTCGACCCGGTGGGGGTGGATGCCGCGGAGGCGGCGCGGGAGTCGGTCATGGGGTGGTCTCCTTCGAGACGTGACGCTTGTTCTTGATGTGCTCGGGGATCTCGGCGATGCCCCAGGCGAGGGAGCGGTCGGCGAGGCGCGCGCGCAGGGAGTCCTGCCACGCGAGTTCGGCGTCGAGCAGAGCGGATTGTCGCTGCAGCTCGACGAGGAATTGCTCGGGGGTCTCGCGCTGGGTCGCCCCGGCGAGTCCCGTGCGGTGCTCGCCCACCGAGGCGACGAGCAGGGCACGGCGCTGGTCGAGCAGGGCGACGACCTCGTCGCGCTCGAGGTTGTGCGCCTCCGAGAGGGCGACGCGGAAGTCGCTCGCGCGGTCGATCTGGGGCAGCTCGGCGCGCACCCACTCCTCCACAGCCTGGCGGCCTGCGGGACGCAGCGTGTAGGTCGTGCGCTCGGGGCGGTTGCCGTCGCGGTCGACGCCGACCTCGGCGAGCAGGCCGTCACGCTCGAGGC
The DNA here is from genome assembly GCF_001424225.1 of Microbacterium sp. Leaf151. Lineage (GTDB taxonomy): Bacteria > Actinomycetota > Actinomycetes > Actinomycetales > Microbacteriaceae > Microbacterium. The sequence continues at coordinate 1,076,701 of NZ_LMOR01000004.1, forward strand.
GGGCGACCGTGTGGTATATCGTGCCCTTCTGCAGGGGGACCAGGCGGTCGTCGCGACGCTCCTTCAGCAGGCGCACCATCTCATAGGTGTGCATGTCGGCTTGGCGCAGGGTCGCGAGGATCATGACCGCGATCGGGGTGAGGCGGAGGGGCTGCGGCATCCGTCCTCCTCGTGGTCCGTGTCGACTAGTCCACGTGGACTATACGCCTATTCCGGACGGCACGCGAACCCCCGCGCAGACCCGTTGAACGTCCGGAACACGCCGCGTCGCACAAGCACACACGGCGTGTTCTGGACACTCGACAGGGGGGTGGGCGTGGGAGAGGGAGGGGTGCGCGGAGGGGACGGCGTCAGGACTGCGGCGACGACGGCGCCTCGGGCCGCACGGGCGGAGACGCGTTCGGGTCCGCCCGTCGCTGACCCCACCGCACCGGGATGCCGAAGATGCCGCGTTGGTTGGGTTCCTCGACCTCGAGCCCGTAGTGCTCGCCGATCGAGTCGCGCAGCTGCGCTCGCTCGGCCTTGTCGTACGCGCGCAGCTCGCGCCGGAAGGCCACGACCGTGGCCCAGCAGATGGCGAGCAGGACGAGACTGAACGGCAGGGCGATGCTGATCGCCGCCGCCTGCAGCGCGGTGAGACCGCCCGCCAGGAGCAGCGCGAACGCGATGAGCGAGGTCGCGAGGGTGAAGAAGACGCGCACCCAGCGCTTGGGCTCCTCCTCGCCGCCCGTGGCGATCATGCCCATGACCAGCGCGCCGGAGTCCGCGGAGGTGACGAAGAAGATCCCGATCAGCACGAGGAAGCCGATCGACAGGAATACTGCGCCGGGCACCCCCTGCAGCATCTGGAAGAGCGCCGTCGACACGTTGACCGAGCCGTCCGCACCGACGAGGCTCACGGTTCCGGTCAGCTCGCCGTAGATGGCCGTGCCGCCGAGCACGGTGAACCACAGGATGCCGACGAGCGTGGGCACCAGGATCACCCCGGTGACGAACTCCCGCACCGTGCGACCGCGCGAGATGCGCGCGATGAAAATACCGACGAAGGGGGCCCACGAGATCCACCAGCCCCAATAGAACGACGTCCACGTCCCCTGCCAGGCGACGCCGTCTTCGCCCGAGTACGCGCTCGTGGTGAAGGAGAGTCCGACGAAGTTCTGGATGTAATTGCCGATCGACTGCACCACATCGCGCAGGAGGAACTCGGTGGGCCCGGTGAACAGCAGGTACAGCATCAGCACACCGGCGAGGACGAGGTTGATGTTCGACAGCCACTTCATGCCCTTGCCGACGCCGGAGAGCACCGAGAAGAGCACGAAGCCGGTGATGATGCCCACGATGATCGCCTCGCTGATCACCGACGGAGACACGATGCCCAGGTAGTCCAGACCGGCGCTGATCTGGATGACGCCGAGACCGAGCGACGTCGCGACACCGAACAGCGTGCCCACGAGAGCCGCGACGTCGACCGCGTTGCCCCATGCTCCCTGCACGAGGCGCGCGCCGAGGATGGGTTCGAGCGCCCAGCGGATCGTGCGAGGACGCTTGCGGCGATGGAAGGCGTAGGCGAGTGCGAGACCGATCACGACGTAGATCGACCACGCATGGACGCCCCAGTGCAGGAACGTCTGCGACATCGCCTGCTGCGCGAGCTGGTTCGGGGTGCCCTCGACGCCCGGGCGCGGCTCGACGAAGTGGCTGAGCGGCTCGCTGACCCCGTAGAACACCAGACCGATGCCCATTCCCGCCGCGAACAGCAGCGAGAACCACGACATCGTCGAGAACTCCGGTTCGTCGTCGTCCTGGCCGAGCTTGATGTTGCCGAATCGGCTGAATCCCATGGCGAGGGCGAACACGACGAAGAACGCGGCGATCAGCACGTAGTACCAGTTGAACGCCGAGACGATCGAGGTCTGCACGGCACCGAAGGTCGCCTCCGCGGCGTTCGGGAAGAGCAGGGCGAAGGCGATGAAGGCCAGGGCGATGGCCGCAGCGGGCCAGAAGACCCAGCCGCGGATGGTCGAGTGGCGGCTCCCCGCGTGGGGGTCGATGGATGCCGCGGTGTCGGGGGCTGCCTCGGTCATTTTTCCAGGGTAGCCAGGGGGCCGCCGGCGGCCGGCGGGCGGGCGCCCGAGCGAGCGGTGTGGCACAATCCGCGCCGGTGCCGACCCTCCGCACCCGCAATAATGAGCGGGTGACCTTCGCTCCCCCGCTCGAGCTCCCCGGTTGGCGCCACATCTATTCCGGCAAGGTGCGCGACCTCTACGTCCCCGCCGACACCCGCGACGAGGCGGCTCCTGCGCACCTGCTCGTCGTGGCGAGCGACCGCGTCAGCGCGTTCGATCACGTGCTCTCCCCCGGCATCCCCGGCAAGGGCGCGCTCCTGACGACACTGAGCCTGTGGTGGTTCGACCAGCTCGCCGGCGCCGACGGGGGTCGCGGCATCCCGAATCACCTCGCTCCCGACCACGCGCTCGCAGGCGACGACACGGTGGAGCTGATCCCGGATGCCGTGCAAGGGCGCGCGATGCTCGTCCGCTCGCTCGACATGCAACCGATCGAGTGCGTCGTGCGGGGCTACCTGACCGGCTCGGGCTGGGCCGAGTACCGCGCAGAGGGCACGGTGTGCGGCATCCCCCTCCCCGAGGGGCTCGAAGACGGCGACCGCCTGCCGGAGCCGCTCTACACCCCCGCCTTCAAGGCCCCGATGGGCGAGCACGACGAGAACATCACGTTCGAGAGGTCGGTCGAGCTCGTCGGCGCCGACACGGCGACGGCGCTGCGCGATGCGTCGCTGGAGATCTATCGCCGCGCCTCCGCGACCGCCGAGGCGCACGGGCTGATCCTCGCCGACACGAAGTTCGAGTTCGGCTTCGACGCGGACGGCGTGCTGACGCTGGCCGATGAGGTGCTGACGTCGGACTCGTCCCGGTACTGGGATGCCGAGGCCTGGCGCACCGGCACCACCCCCGCCGAACGCATGGCGAGCTTCGACAAGCAGATCGTGCGCAACTGGCTGTCGGAGAACTGGGACAAGCAGGGCGAACCGCCCGCACTCCCCGCTGAGATCGTCGAGCGTACGCGCGAGCGCTACGCGACGCTCTTGCGCCTGCTCACGGCGTCCTGACCCGCCTTCCCGCGCCGGCGCGTCGCCGAGACGACCCGCTTTCGTCGAGCTCACGCGCGGTTCGACGCAACGGGGCGTGACCTCGCGAGAGGCGCGTGATCTCGGCATCCATTCATCCCCTGAGGAGACACATGTTCCGCTGGAAACTGCACGGCAACGGCCGCACCGTCGCCCCGGGGGCCGTCGTCGCCCCCGGCGAACGTCTGAACTGGGGCGCGACGATCGCGATCGGGCTCCAGCACGTCATCGCCATGTTCGGCGCCACCTTCCTCGTGCCGGTGCTCACCGGCTTCCCGGTGTCGACGACCCTGCTGTTCTCGGGCGTGGGAACGCTGCTGTTCCTGCTCGTCACGCGCAACCGCCTCCCCAGCTACCTCGGCTCGTCGTTCGCGTTCATCGCACCGATCACCGCCGCCACCACCATGGCCGGCACGGGGTCGGCGCTCGCGGGAATCGTGGCCGTCGGCATCCTGCTCGCGGCCATCGGTTTCGTCGTGCAGTTCGTTGGTCTCGGCTGGGTCGATAAGGTCATGCCGCCGGTCGTCGCCGGCGCGATCGTCGCCCTCATCGGCTTCAACCTCGCCCCCGTCGCATGGTCGAACTTCCAGCTGCAGCCCCTGCCCGGCACCATCACCCTGGTGGCGGTGATCCTGTTCAGCGTGCTGTTCCGCGGCTTCCTGGGCCGCATCTCGATCTTCCTCGGGGTCATCGTCGGCTATGTCGCGACCGTGATCATCCAGGCCGTCTCGGGTGAGATGCTCATCGACTTCGGAGCCGTGGAGGCCGCGCCCTGGGTGGGCCTTCCCACGTTCCAGTTCGCCGACTTCACCACCCCCGCGACCTGGTCGGTCATCGCGATGTTCCTGCCCGTCGTGCTCGTGCTGGTCGCCGAGAACGTCGGCCACGTGCGCGGAGTCGCCGCGATGACGGATGCCACAGCCAACCGGTCCACCGGTCGCGCCCTCATCGCCGACGGCGTCGCCACGACCCTCGCCGGAACCTTCGGCGGCTCGGGCACCACCACCTACGGCGAGAACATCGGCGTGATGGCCGCGACACGCGTCTACTCGACCGCGGTGTACTGGGTCGCCGGTCTCACCGCGATCGTGCTGAGCCTCTCGCCCAAGGTCGGCGCGGTGTTCAACACCATCCCGCCCGGGGTGCTCGGCGGCGTCACCACCGCCCTCTACGGCCTGATCGGCATCATCGGCATCAAGATCTGGGTCGACAACCGCGTCGACTTCTCGCGCCCGGTCAACCAGTACACCGGCGCGGTGTCGCTGGTGATGGCGATCGCCGGGTTCACCCTGCAGTTCGGGCAGTTCCAGCTGGGCGCCATCGTGCTCGGGTCGGTCGCCGCCCTGGTCATCTACCACCTCGGCAACGCCATCGCCCGCGCCCGCCGGACCGGCGCTGACGACGGCGGCCCCATCCCCGCGGTCGGCCCGCTGGGCGGCGACCCCGCCTGACCGCGCGGCGCCGCTGCCGCGGCGTCCCGCGCCGAGATCACACGATCGGCTCGAACGCACACGTTCCCACACCTTCGGAGCGTGTGCGTTCGGCGTTTCCGGGCCGCGGCGCGGCTCGCTCAGCTCGCTCAGCTGGCTCAGCTCGCTCATTCGCTCAGCTCGCTCAGCTCGCTCAGCTCGCTCAGACCATGTCCCACTTTGTGCGGTCTCGAGGCGTCCCAGGCAGCACAAATGGGGACGCGGTCTGCACTTATCGGGACACGGCCACCACCTGGGGTGAACCACGACACCACCGCACCCACCGTTACTCCACCGTTACTTGACATCACGCCAACCCAGACTGCACACTGATCTCGGTCGCTGATAAATCGGTTTATCAGCAAGAAAAATCGATTATCCAACGGAGGGTGGGGCGATGACTCGAGTGCGTCTGACCGACGTCGCGAAAGCGGCCGGCGTCTCCCCCGCGACGGTCTCGCTCGTGCTCAACGACGCCGAGTCGCGCATCTCCGACGAGACCAAAGAGCGGGTTCGCCGCGTCGCCGACGAGGTGGGCTACTCGCCCAACCCGATCGCCAGGAGCCTGCGCACCCGCGTCACCGGCACCATCGGCCTCGTCTCCGACCGCATCGCCACGACTCCCTTCGCCGGCCGCATGCTCGCCGGCGCGCAAGAGGTCGCCCGCGAGAACGGCCGACTCGTCATCCTCGTCGACACCGACGGCCACCCCGAGATCGAATCCGACGCGATCTCCACGCTCGTCAATCACCGCGTCGACGGCATGGTCTACGCCTCGATGTACCACCGGGTCATCCCGGCGCCCGCGGGCCTCCCCGCCGGCACGGTGTTCCTCGACTGCCGCCCCGAAGACGGCGGGTACCCCGCCGTCGTGCCCGACGACTACGCCGGCGGCCGGGTCGCCACCCAGGAGCTCGTCGACGCCGGACACCGCCGCATCGCCTTCATCGACAACGACGAAGACCGCCCGGTGGCCGCACAACTCCGTCTGCGCGGCTACCTCGACGTGCTCGCCGAGTCCGGCATCGAGCCCGACCCCGCCCTCCACGTGTTCTCGCCGACCTCGGCGGCGGGCGGGCAGCAGGCGGCCGCCGCGCTGTTCGCGCTCGCGCCCGAGCAGCGCCCGACCGGCGTCTTCGCTTACAACGACCGCATCGCGGCCGGGGTCGTGACGTGGGCGCACCGCCACGGCATCCGGATTCCCGAGGACCTGTCGATCGTCGGCTACGACGATCAGCAGCTGGTCGCGTCGGAACTCGACCCGCCGTTGACCACCGTCTCGCTCCCCCACGCGGCCATGGGCCGCTGGGCGATGGAGGTCGCCCTCGGCCTCCGCGAGGCCGACATCGATTCCCCCCACCTCATGGACTGCCCGATCGTTCGTCGGGCTTCCGTCGGCCCTCCCGCGCACCTCGGCAGCGCACGGGACCCCCGGGCCACGGATTGACGCCGCACCACGCGGCCCCCTCTCCGGCGACAGCGATGTCGCCGCCACTCGAAAGGAACACGATGAAGAAGTCCTTCATCCCGCTCGCCGCGACAGGTGTCGTCGCAGCGCTCGCGCTGACCGGCTGCGGCCAGGCAGGTCAGGGAGGCGCGACGACCGAAGACGGTCGGACCGTCCTGACCATGTGGACCCACTCGGCCGGCAACCCCGCCGAGCTCGCGGTCTACGAGCAGATCATCAGCGACTTCAACGCCTCGCAGGAGCAGTACGAGGTCAAGACCGAGTCGTTCCCGCAGGGCGCGTACAACGACGCGATCGTCGCGGCGGCGGCCTCGGGCGACCTGCCCTGCCTGCTCGACCTCGACGGCCCCATCATGCCCAACTGGGCGTGGGCGAACTACCTGCAGCCGCTCGGCCTCTCGAGCGACATCACCGACAAGCTGCTGCCCACCGCGGTCGGAAAGTACAACGACGAGATCTACTCGGCCGGGTACTGGGATGCCGCCCTCGGCATCTTCGCGCGCAAGTCGGTGCTCGACGCCAACGGCATCCGCATCCCCACCATGGACCAGCCCTGGACGGCCACCGAGTTCGACGCCGCCCTCGCGACCCTGAAGGCCGCCGGGTACGAGACCCCGATCGACCTCGGTGCCGAGGACACGGGCGAATGGTGGCCCTACGCCTACTCCCCGTTCCTGCAGAGCTTCGGCGGCGACCTCATCGACCGCGACACCATGCTCTCGGCCGACGGCGCCCTGAACGGACCGGACGCCGTGAAGTGGGGCGAATGGTTCCAGTCGCTCTTCACCAACGGCTACGCCAACAGCGGCGGCACCGTGGGCAACCAGGAGTTCGTCGACGGCGACGTCGCGCTCAGCTACACCGGTGTGTGGAACGGTCTCGCCGCAGTGGATGCCGTGGGCGACGACCTGCTGATCCTCCCGCCGCCGGACCTCGGCAACGGTCCCAAGATCGGCGGAGGTTCGTGGCAGCGGGGCATCTCGGCGTCGTGCAGCGACCCCGAGGGCGCGCGCGAGTATCTGGAGTTCAGCTTCAACGACGAGTACATCACTCAGTTCGCCGACGAGCAGCTCGTGATCCCCGCCACCGAGGCGCCCACCGAGGCGTCGAAGTACTTCAACTCCACCGACGGCCCCTTGCGGCCGTTCGCGGAGTTCTCGAAGGAGTACGCCGTGCTGCGCCCCGAGACCCCCGCGTACGCGGTGATCTCGAGCACGTTCGAGACCGCGGCCAAGGACATCATGAACGGCGCCGACGTGCAGTCGGCACTGGATGCCGCGGTCACCGAGATCGACACCAACATCTCCTCCAACGACGGCTACGGCGCGAACTGACGCCGCGTCCAGCGGTGGGGGTCCGCTCCGGGCCCCCACCGCACCCCGCGAAAGAAGAACCTGATGACCGTGTCTCCTCCGGTCGCCGCGGCGAAGCAGCCGCGCCGATCCCTTCGCCGCTTCCGCACCTCACGCGGTCGCGAGACGTGGGCGGGCCTGGCGATGATGGCCCCCGCCGCCCTCCTGCTCCTGCTCTTCCTCATCGTGCCGGTGCTGCTGGCCTTCACCCTGTCGTTCACTAACGCCCGCCTGATCTCGCCCAACCCCCCGCGCTTCGTCGGTCTCGACAACTTCTTCCGGGCCTTCACCGCCGACCCGGTGTTCCTGCAGTCGGCGCTGAACACCTTCCTGTTCGCGCTGGTCGTCGTCCCCGTCCAGGCGGGCCTCGGTCTGCTGCTCGCCGTGCTGGTGAACCAGCGCCTGCGCGGTACGACGTTCTTCCGGGTCGTCTTCTTCATCCCCGTCGTCACCTCGATCGTCGTGGTGTCGATCCTCTGGCGCTTCATGTACCAGAGCGACGGCCTCATCAACTCGATGATCGACACGCTCACGTTCGGAGCCCTGAAAGGCGCCGACTGGTTGAACGACCCGAGCACAGCACTCGGCGCGATCATCGTGCTGTCGATCTGGCAGGCCGTCGGCTTCCACATGATCATCTGGCTCGCGGGGCTGCAGACCATCCCGGAGGAGCTCTACGAGGCCGCGCGCATGGACGGCGCGAGCCGCTGGCGCCAGTTCACCAACGTCACCTGGCCCGGACTTCGTCCCACCATGGTGTTCGTCCTCGTCACGATCACCATCGCCGCCCTCGGCCTGTTCGTGCAGGTCGACGTGATGACCCAGGGCGGTCCCCTCAACTCGACGTCGACCGTCGTGTTCCACGCCGTGCGCAAGGGCTACGAGCAGCAGGAGATCGGCTACGCCGCCTCCATCTCGCTGCTGTTCTTCGTCGCCGTGCTCATCATCGCGCTCATCCAGCGCTGGTTGACCCGAGAGAAGAACTGACATGACCAGTACCCTCGAGCGCCCTGACGGCGCCGCGCGGGCTGCACGCCCCGCGCGTCGGACCTCGCCCACCCGCACGCGCACCCGCTCCACGGAGGGTCGTAACGGTCGCATCCTCACCTACGTGTCGATGTCGATCCTCGCGGTGTTCTTCCTCTTCCCGCTGGTGTTCATGTTCGTGTCGAGCCTCAAGCCCGACGCGCAGATCCTCCGCGACATCAACTCCCCCGCGGCGTTCCTGCCCACCGGTGAGATCAGCCTCGACAACTACTTCGGCGTCTTCGACCGTGTGCCGGTGGCGCAGTTCCTGTTCAACTCGATCCTCGTCACCGTGCTCACGGTGGGACTCGGCCTGATCGTCAACTCCCTCGCCGGCTTCGCCCTATCGCGCCTGCGCTGGAAGGGCCGGGTCGTCGTGCTCGCGCTCATCATCGCGACCCTCATCGTGCCGTTCGAGACGATCGCGGTGCCGATGGTCTACTGGGTTAATCAGCTGCCCACCCTCGTGATGGAGGGCGGCGTCGTGAAATACGACTTCGGCTGGCTGAACACCTACGAGGTGCAGATCGTGCCGTTCATCGCGAACGCCTTCTCGATCTTCCTCTTCGCGCAGTACTTCTCGACCATCCCCACCTCGCTCGACGAGGCGGCCCGCATCGACGGGGCGAGCTGGTTCACCATCTACCGCCGCATCATCGTGCCCCTGTCGGGCCCGGCGTTCGCGACGGTGGCGATCCTCACGTTCCTGCCCGCGTGGAACCAGTACCTTTGGCCCCTCATGGTCGTGCAGAAAGAGGAGTTGAGACCCGTCATGGTCGGTATGCAGTACTTCTTCCAGCTCAACACCGCGTGGGGTGAGGTCATGGCGTACACGTCGCTGATCACGCTGCCCGTGCTGATCGTGTTCCTGGTGTTCCAGCGCGCGTTCGTCAGCAGCATCGCGGCTTCCGGGGTCAAGGGATGACCCGCGAATTCGATGTCGTGGTGCTCGGCGAAGCACTCATCGACATCGTCACCACTTCCGCCGGGGCGGCCGAGCGCCCCGGCGGAAGCCCGGCCAACGTCACCGTCGCCCTCGGGCGCCTGGGTCGCGACGCCGCCCTCGTGGCCCGCGTCGCCGACGACGAGCGCGGTCATGCGCTGAACGCGTGGCTCTCGGCATCCGGGGTCGAGCTGCGGACCGCGGGGAAGCCGGAGCGCACCGCCACCGCCCGCGCGATGATCGACGAGCGCGGCAATGCCACCTACGACTTCGACATCGACTGGACGCTCCCCTCACCCGTCGAGGTCCCCGCCGCGCGGATCTTCCACACCGGGTCGGTCGCCACGACCCTCGCGCCCGGTGCCGACGAGGTGCGCGCTGCCGCCGAGCGCGCCCGCACGTCGGCACTCATCAGCTACGACCCGAACATCCGCCCCGCCCTGACCGGCGGCGTGGCCGACGCCCGCGCACGTGTCGAAGCCCTGGTGGCCCTGAGCGACGTCGTGAAAGCCAGCGCCGAAGACGCCGCGTGGCTGTATCCCGGCGTCGCCGCCGTCGACGTCGCCCGCGAGTGGGTGGCCCTCGGCGCCGGTCTCGCCGTCATCACCGACGGGGATGCCGGATCCCTCGGCGTCACCGCGCACGCCACCGTCGAGATCCCCGCGGTCCCGACCCGCGTGATCGACACCGTCGGCGCGGGAGACACGTTCATGGGGACGCTGCTCGACGGCATCCTGAACATCTCCGGCGACGTCGCCACCCTGCGCGCCGCGGTGCACGCACTCGACGAGACCACCCTTCCTCCCCTGCTCCGTCGCGCGGCCGCCGCCGCCGCGATCACCGTCGGACGCGAGGGCATGGACCCCCCGACCAGAGAAGACCTGCAGCGTGCCGCTGCGCCGAAAGAAAGTGCCTGACGTGTTCGACCTCGCCGATTCCTACGTGTGGGATTTCTGGTTCGCCGATGACGGCGACGCCTACCACCTGTTCTTCCTCTACGCCTCGCGGGCGCTGCACGATCCGGAGGACCGTCACTACCGCGCCTCGGTGGGCCACGCCGTCTCGACCGATCTCGTGTCATGGGAGCGCGTCGCCGACGCCCTCGTGCGCGGCGGCCCCGATGATTTCGACGCCCTCGCCACGTGGACCGGCTCGACCGTCCGCCGCGCCGACGGCACGTGGTTCCTCTTCTACACGGGCTCGCGCCTGGACGACGACGGACGCAACGTGCAGCGCATCGGCTACGCCACCAGCACCGATCTGTTCACCTGGCACAAGAACCCCGCCAACCCGGTGCTCGAAGCGGACGGCACGATCTACGAGCGCCTGGCGAACAGCGACTGGCACGACGAGGCCTTCCGCGATCCGTGGGTCTTCGCCGATCCCGCAGGCCGCGGCTGGCACATGTACGTCACCGCCCGCGCCACGCACGGCGAGCTCAACGGCCGCGGTGTCGTCGCGCATGCCACCTCGACCGACCTGGAGACGTGGCAGCTTCAGGCGCCGGTCAGTGAACCGAGCACCGACGGTTTCGGCCAGCTCGAGGTGACCCAGGTCGAGGAGATCGACGGCCGGGCCGTCCTGATGTTCTCGTGCATGACCGGACAGGCGATGGATGCCGTGCGCGAGCGTCACCCGCGCGGTGCGGTGTGGGCCGTGCCCGCTGACAGCGTGCTCGGCCCGTTCGACATCGGTTCCGCGACGCCGATCACCGAAGACGACCTGTACGTCGGACGCCTCATCCGAGACCGGGCGGGCGCGTGGCAGCTGCTGGCGTTCCGCAACGTCGGACCCGACGGTGGTTTCGTCGGCGGCATCACCGATCCCATGCCCGTGGGCTGGGACGGCGACCGCCTCGTCGTGAAGCAGCCGGCCCTCTCGGTCTGACACCCGCTGCTCGAGCGCGCACGTCCATTTGGGGGGCGTGCGCGCTCGGCGCTTCGGAGGCGCCGCAGGATCGCGCCCGACCGGGGCGGTCGGCGGAGCAACACCGTCCGCGCGAGGGGAGATAGCGGCGCCACGCGCTCTCAGCACACGAGGAATGACCCCGCAAGGGTGGATGCCACCGCCCCGCCTCTCGGTAGCGTCGAGCACCCGGCGAGGCTGACGCCCCGCCCCCGACGAGAGGCACGCTCATGGCATCCGACATCTCCGATCCTTCTCAGGCCGCCGCAGACGAGAACGCCTACGAGGGCGCCGACGTCGAAGTGTCCCCGACGGAGGGGGAAACCTCCGACGACTCCGTGGGCGAGCCCAAGCCCGGCGGCCTCGGCACCGACGGCACCATTCCCGGCAACCCCGACGGTGTCGCCGCGGGTCACTCCGACACCGCCTCGCACTTCAACGCCGAGGAAGACGAAGAGTCGGCTTGAGCGGGCGCCGCGCGACCGGCACGGTCGCGCGGCGCAGCGCACCGTAGAATGGATCGCGGTGCGTCGGGAAGTCTGGTCGACATTCTGTCGATCGACCCCTGAAGGAGCTTCATGAGCCACGACACCGTCCGCGCGCCGAGCTGGCCCGGCTACGCCGAGGTGCGCCGCGTCACCACCCTCCTCCGCCGCGAATCCGTCGGCGGCATGCTGCTGGTCGTCGCGGCGCTCGCGGCCATCATCTGGGCGAACTCCCCGGCATCCGAGTCCTACTTCGCGCTGCGCGACTTCCGGTTCGGCTACGCGCCGTGGCATCTCGAGTTGAGCGTGGGCGCGTGGGCCGCCGACGGCCTGCTCGCCGTCTTCTTCTTCATGGTCGGGCTCGAGCTCAAGCGAGAGATCGTCGTCGGCAGTCTCCGCCGGGTCAACACCGCCATCGTGCCGGTGACGGCTGCCGTCGCCGGCGTCGCCGCGCCCGCCCTCATCTACGTCGCCATCGTTCACTCCCAGCCGAGCCTGCTGGCCGGATGGGCCATCCCCACCGCGACCGACATCGCGTTCGCCGTGGCGGTGCTCGCCCTCGTCGGCTCGCACCTACCCGGACCTCTGCGGATCTTCCTGCTGACTCTCGCCGTCGTCGACGACCTGATCGCCATCGCGATCATCGCGATCTTCTACACCAGCGACATCTCGTTGCTACCGCTGGCGATCTTCGCCCTGCTCGTGGCGGTCTACGCCGTCATCGCGCACCGGGGACGCGCCTGGTTCGCGCGCACCCCGTGGGGCGCGTGGGCGGTGCTCCTGCCGGTCGGCTTCGCCGCGTGGGCATTCCTGCACGCCTCGGGCGTACACGCCACGATTGCCGGCGTCGCCCTCGCCTTCACCGTCCCGGTCGCCGCCTCGCGTCGCCGGCCCGAGATCCGCGGCATGGATCTCGCCGAGCAGTTCGAGCATCGCTTCCGTCCCCTCTCGGCGGGGATCGCCGTGCCCCTGTTCGCCTTCTTCGCCGCGGGCGTCTCCGTCGGAGGGGGCGAGGGACTGCTCCGCGCCGTCTCGGACCCCGTCACGCTCGGCGTCGTCGCGGGGCTCGTGCTCGGCAAGCCCCTCGGCATCCTGCTCGGAGTGCGTCTGCTCACTCTCGTGACGAAGGTGAGGCTCGACCCCGCGTTGAAGTGGATCGACCTCGCCGGGATCGGTCTGCTCGCCGGGATCGGCTTCACCGTCTCGTTGCTGATCGCCGAGCTCAGCTTCCCCGACGGCTCGCCGCACACCGACGACGCCAAGATCGCGATCATGGTCGCCTCGCTCCTGGCATCCGTCCTCGCCTCAGCCGTGCTGCTCGTGCGCAACCGGCGCTACAAGCAGCTCGCGCTCGCGGAGGACGTGGACGCCGACGGCGACGACGTGCCCGACGTCTATCAGCAGCCGGTCGACCGCGACCGCTGAAGGGCGTCAGCCGAAGACCTGCGAAGCGATCTCCGACAGCCACGCGCGGGCGTTCACGTTGACGGTCTCGAGGTAGATCCAGGTGCCGTCGCGGGCGACGACGACGTCTTCGGTATCGGTCGACGCACCGGGTGCCACGCAATACTGTGCGCCGAAGTCGTCCGAGGCCTGGCACTGGTAGCCCTGCGCCGGCAGCGAAGCGAGCCCCGATTCGACGTCGGCCGCGCTCGCGCTGCTGATGATGAGCAGCACCGCAGCGGCTTCCTCCTGGATCCAGTTGCACGACAGATCTGTCGTGGCGTTCGTCGGCGCCGGGCGCACGAACCCGTCGGCGTGCTGGGCGGTCAGGTCGCCGACCGTCTGTTGCCGAGTGGCCGCGGTGCCCAGGTCATCGCACGACGCGGGGATCGAGACGGATGCCGCCGTGCTCGGCGTCGGCGTCGCGCTCGGCGTCATGCTCGGTGACGGGGTGGGCGCGGGCGCCGCGCTCGACACGGTTGTCGACGGATCCGGCGTCGACCCGCCTCCGCTGCACCCGGCGAGCGCGGTCACCGCGCTGAGCACCACCGCCACCGTCAGGACGATCTTCCCTCGCATGCGAAGCCTCCGCTCACGGGCGCAGCTCGTCGCGCGCCCCGATCCGCTCACGATAGCGCCCGGTGGCCGGCGAACGCAGCCTCAGGCCGACGCGCGCTCCACGACCTCGGTGGGCAGGATCGTCGCGTGCGCCGCGGGGCGACCGGCGAGGACATCGAGGAGCACGGATGCCATGTGACGCCCCTGCGTGAGCGACGGCTGGCGCACGGTGGTGAGCGAGGGCGTGATCGAGGTCGACACCGACGAATCGTCGAAGCCCATGACCGCGACGTCGCGCCCGGGCTCGATGCCCTTCTCACGCAGGGCGGCGTAGGCCCCGCGCGCCATGAGGTCGCTCGCGACGAACACGGCGTCGGGCGCCTCCCCCGCGGCGAGGATGCGGTTCATCGCCAGCGCCCCGCCCATCTCGGTGAAATCGCCGTCGTCGACGGCCGCGGGCTCGAGTCCCGCCGCGGCCATCTCGTCGCGGAACCCCCGCAGGCGGTCGATGCCGGCGGCCATGTCCTGCGGACCCGAGATGGTCGCGATCCGCCGGTGCCCGCGCGCGAGCAGGTAGGCGGCGGCCGCCCGACCGCCCTTCACGTTGTCGACGTCGACGTAGTAGTCGTCAGCGCGCACGCGCACCGGTCGTCCGCCGTAGACGACCGGCACGACATCGGCGATGCGCTCGAGGAAGGTGTCGCTCGTGTGGTGAGAGGCGACGATCGCCCCGTCGACGCTGCCTCCGCGCAGGTACGCGACCGCCTTGGCGCCCGCGTCGTCGCTGGCGATCAGCATGTTCATGATGTAGTCGCTCTCACCGATCACCTCGCCGATGCCGGCGACGATCGAGGCGAAGAACGGGTCGCCGAAGAAGCGATCGGTCTGCTCGGGGATGATGAGCGCGATGGCGCGGGTCTGACGGCTGGCCAGCGAGCGCGCCGCGCGGTTGGGGACGTACTGCAGCTCGTCGATCGCGCGGCGCACGGCCTCGAGGGCCGTGGGAGAGACCGCGGGGGAACCGTTGACCACGCGGGACACCGTCGATCGGGAGACGCCGGCGCGCGCCGCGACCTCTTCGATGGTGGCGGCGCCTCGAACGGGTGCGAGTTCCATCGCGGTGCCTCCTCGGGGCCCTCGCGCGGGGGTCACACCGCGGGTCGGGTGGCCAGTGCGCGCTCGGCGATGATGTGAGCGTACTGCCGGCCGGAGTCCTTGATGGTGCGCTCCTGGGTCCGGTAATCGACCGACACGATGCCGAAGCGTTTGGCGTAGCCCCAGGCCCATTCGAAGTTGTCCAGGAGCGACCAGTAGAAGTAGCCCCGCACGTCGACGCCCTTCTCGACGGCATCCAGAACCGCCGCCAGGTGCACCTCGACGAACTCCACGCGCTCGGTGTCGTGCACGCGGGTCTCGCCGTCTTCGACCACGACCTCGTCGTCGTACGACGCACCGTTCTCGGTGATGTAGAGCGCGGTGCCGGCGGGGGCGGAGTACTCCTCGCTCACCCGCTCGAGGAGGCGGGTCAGCCCCTCGGGCTGCACCTCCCAGCCCATGTTGGTGCGCGACAGGCCCCGGTCGTGCCAGAACAGGTTCTCGTGCGCGGGGAAGGGCTTGCCGATCGGCCGCGTCGTGGGGGCGTCGCCGGCGGGCGGCTCGACCTCGGGCGGCGTACCGCCGACGAACTCACCGTGGTAGTAGTTCACGCCGAGCGAGTCGATGGGGGTCGAGATGACGTCGAGGTCGCCGGGCTGCACGGCGGCCTGCCACCGGACTACGGCCTCGGCGTCGGTGTCGCGGAAGTCCTTGATGATGTCGGCCGGGTAGGCGCCGCGGAACACCGGGTCGAGGAACCAGCGGTTGAACTGTCCGTCGATCCGGCGCGCGGCGTCGAGGTCGGCGGGGTTCGCCGGGTTCGCGGCATCCGCCACCGTCAGGTTCAGCGTCAGACCGAGGTTGAGCGAGGCGTCGCGCGCACGCAGCTCGCGAACGGTCTGGCCGTGTCCGAGCAGCAGGTGGTGCGCGGCGAGCATGCCCTCGGCCTGCGAGTAGTGCCCCGGAGCGTGGGCACCGGCGGTGTAGCTGAGGAACGACGAGCACCACGGCTCGTTGAGGGTCGTCCAGACGTCGACGCGATCGCCGAGGGCGTCGTGCATGTCGAGGGCGTACTCGGTGAAGCGCTCGCTCGTCTCGCGGACGGTCCACCCACCCTTGTCCTGCAGCGCCTGCGGGAGGTCCCAGTGGTACAGCGTCAGCCAGGGCAGGATGCCGGCGCTCAAGAGCTCGTCGACGAGACGCTTGTAGAAGTCGACGCCCTTCGGATTCAGCGCACCGCCGTCGGGGCGCACCCGCGACCACGAGGTCGAGAAGCGATAGGTCTGGAGGCCGAGCTCCTTCATGAGCCGCACATCGTCGGCGTAGCGGTGGTAATGATCGCACGCGACATCGCCGTTGTCGGCGTTGATGACGGCGTCGGGAACGCGGCAGAACGCGTCCCAGATGGATGCCGTGCGGCCGTCTTCGAAGGCTGCTCCTTCGATCTGGTAGGCCGCGGTGGCGGCACCGAAGAGGAAGCCGTCGGGAAACGGTCGGGTGTGGGACATGGTTCGGGTTCCTTCCGTGGGCGCGAGGGTCATCCTCTCACCGACCTCCCCATGATGCCACGGCGGATGGGAGCGCTCCCATGTCCGTGATGTCGGCACCACGCCATCCGGGATGGCGCGACGGCTCTTGTAGACTGGCATTCACAACGCCACCCGACTCCTGGAGCTGCAGTGCCCACCATCGTCGTCGACGTCATGCCCAAGGCCGAGCTTCTCGACCCGCAGGGAAAGGCCGTCGCCGGCGCCCTGTCGCGGCTCGGCGAGAACCGCTTCTCCGACGTGCGCATCGGCAAGCGCTTCGAGCTCACCGTCGACGGCGAGGTCGACGAGGCCACGCTGGCGCGCGTGCGCGAGCTCGCCGACGAGATGCTCTCGAACGCCGTCATCGAAGACGTGGTGAGCATCGAGGTCGTGGAGTGACCGCCCGCATCGGCGTCATCACCTTTCCGGGTTCGCTCGACGACCGCGACGCCCAGCGCGCCATCCGTCTCGCGGGTGGCGAACCCGTGGCCCTCTGGCACGGCGAGCACGACCTGAAGGGCGTCGACGCCCTCGTGCTCCCCGGTGGCTTCAGCTACGGCGACTATCTGCGCGCCGGAGCCATCGCCGCTTTCGCGCCGATCATGGCCGAGGTCAAGGACGCCGCCGCCAAGGGCCTGCCGGTGCTCGGCATCTGCAACGGTTTCCAGATGCTCGTCGAGGCGCACCTGCTGCCCGGCGGACTCATCCGCAACGCCCACCAGCAGTTCATCCGCCGCGATCAGCGCGTGCGCGTCGAGAACGCCTCGACCGCATGGACGAGCGATTTCACCGCGGGCGACGAGATCGTCATCCCCCTGAAGAACGCCGACGGCGGATACATCGCAGATGCCGAAACCCTCGCGCGCGTGAACGGCGAGGGCCTCGTGGCCTTCCGCTATGTCGGCGTGAACCCCAACGGCTCGCTCGACGACATCGCCGGCCTCACCAATGAGCGGCGCAACGTCGTGGGCCTGATGCCGCACCCCGAGCACGCTGTCGAGCCCGGCTTCGGCCCCGGCACCCGTGTCGCCATGCGCTCCGGCGTCGACGGCCTCGGTTTCTTCACCTCGGCGATCGCCGCCGTGGTGGGCGCCGCAGCCTGACGCCCCGCCCGTGACCGACAAGCGCGCCCCCGATCAAGACGCGCTCATCGATCGCATCCTGCATCTCTGGCGGGCGGATGCCGACACCCTCCCCTCCGAGCCGCGCCTGGCCGAGCTGACGAGCGCGAGCCGCAATTCGGTGCGTGAGGCGCTGATCCGCCTCGAGGAGCGGGGCTACGTGCACCGCACGCAGGGTGCGCGCACCTCTCTCAACCGACGCCTGCCCGGGGTGGGACGCCGCATCGACGAGCAGTTCGACCACTCGCTGTCGATCCGCGCCGCGGGATACGAGCCGACTCTCGAGGTCGTGGCGGCCGAGCGCATGACGCTCGTTTCCGGCGACGACCGTTACGACGATCTGCAAGACGGCACCGAGGTGCTGCGCACCCGCAAGATGTGGCGTGTCGACGGCGTGCCCTACGCCCTCGCCGAAGACCTCGTGCCCCTCACGCGCCCGGCCGAACTCGATCCCCGCCGACCGGTGTTCGACCTCGCCGAGGCGGCCAACGGCATCCGGGTGGCGTGGGAGACGATGTGGATCGACGCGACCTCGCTCGACGAGGTGCGCGCCGGGATCCTCGATGCCGAGCCCGGCTCGCCCGTGATCGAGATGACCTACTGCGGCTACGGCGCTGACGACGCCATCGGGTACTGGTCACGCGAGGTGCAGCTGCCGGCGCCGCCCGGGCTGCGCAATGCGCTCATCCGGCGCGTTCGGTCCTGACGCCTGCGCCGTTGGCGGCGGAGGAGATTCGGCGAGCGGAGGACCTCGGGACCTCCCGGCATCCTCCCGCCGCTGAAACTCCTCCCTCGCCCGGCTGGCGCGACCGGCCGCCTCGACCGGCCGCGCATTTCGGTGAGGTAACCACCGAGTGAACTTGTCGGACAAGTGTCGTCTCGACTTGTTGGACAAGAGTACGCTCGCCTCACCCGACGAAAGCGAGCAGCCGTGTCCGACAGCCTCACCACCCACACCCTGACCGCCGAGACGGTCACCCCCTCCGGCTTCGACCCGTTCGGCGTCGTGCTGACGCCGATGGAGGACGGCACCCCCTTCACCGCCGAGGAGGCCGTACTCGATGTGTCGAACGGCATCCCGCGCTTCTACCTCATGCGCCTCGACGACAAGCCCGCCGAATTCGTGCGCGTCACCCGCCACCTCGAGACCACGCAGACCCTGATGGCCGTCGGCGACGTCGAGTGGACCATCGCCGTCGCCGCGCCCGGCATCGAGGAGCCCGGCCTCGACGACCTTCGGGCCTTCCGCATCCCGCCGCGCACCGCCATCACGATCCGCAAGGGCACCTGGCACGCCGGTCCCTTCTTCGCCGACCCGAGCATGGACTTCGTCAACCTCGAGCTCGACGACACCAACGTCGCCGATCACCACAACCACCGACTCGACGACGCCTACGGTGTGCGCGTCGTGATCGACGCGGAGTGAGCATGCTCACCGCCCTCCCCGACGCAGGCTCCCGCCTCGCCGCCCTCGAGCGCGACGCGGTGCACCAGGCCGCCCTGAGCGCGGGCGACGGACGGTCGTGGGTCGGCGCGCGCGACGGCGTGCGACCGGTCGTCATCGTCGGTGCGGGGCAGGCCGGTCTCGTACTGGCCCGGGGCCTGCGCCGCCGCGGGATCGACGACGTCGTGGTGATCGACTCGGCCCCCGCGGGCTCCGCCGGCCCCTGGACCACCTACGCCCGCATGCACACGCTCCGAACGCCGAAGGACATCGCGTGGCCCACCTGGGGCACCCCGGCGGTCAGCCCGCGCGCCTGGTTCGAAGCGGTCTACGGCGCGGACGCCTGGGAGGAGATCGAGTACTTCCCGACGACGGCGTGGCAGGGGTTCCTGCAGTGGTACCGGGAGGTCTCCGACATCACCGTCGTCCCCTCCACGCGCGTAGCGAGCCTCTCGCCGACCACCGTCGACGGCCCCCTCGAGCTGCACCTCGACGGTCCCGACGGGCAGTGGTTGCTCCCCGCGCACCACGTCGTCCTCGCGACCGGCATCGAGGGTGCGGGCGGCCGGCACCTGCCCGCGCTGCTCGACGGCCTTCCCGCCGGGCGCGTGCACCACACGCACGACGACATCGATTTCGCCTCGCTGGCGGGCCTGCGCATCGGCATCCTGGGTGCGGGGACGGGCGCGTTCGACAATGCCGCAACCGCTCTCGAGCACGGGGCGGCGTCCGTCGACGTGCACATGCGGCGGGCGGCGATGCCGCAGGTGAGCCCGTACCGGTGGATGGAGTTCGCCGGCCTCATCGAGAACTACGGCTCGTTCACCGACGCGCAGAAGTGGGCCTTCAACGTTCACCTCTCCGCCGTCGACCAGCCGGCGACGCAGAACGCCCTGTGGCGCGCGCACTCCTTCGACAGCTTCCGCTTCCTGACCGGGTCGCCGTGGGAACGCGTGGAGTGGACCGGCAGCGACATCGCCGTCACCACGCCGCACGGCATCCATCACTACGACGTCGTCTTCGCCGCGACCGGGATCGCCGCCGACCTGGCGCGTCGCCCGGAACTGGCGTCGGTGGCGTCGGAGGCTGTCCTCTGGAGCGACCGACTGTCGCCCGAGGATGCCGCCCAGAACCCGGGACTGGCGGCATTCCCCTACCTCGACGACGACTTCGGGCTCGTCAGCCGCCGCGAAGGCGAACGCTCGGCGCTGTCGCGCATCCACATGTTCAACCACGGAGCCCGCCTGTCGCAGGGGATGCTGAGCCACCAGATCCCCGGACTCGTCGGCGGTGCGACGAAGCTCGCCGCGGCGCTGTCACGACGCCTGTTCGAGCGCGACTCGGCGGCATTGCTGACGGAGTACCTCGCATACGACGTCCCGGTCGGGGTCCACATCGGCCCGCGCGCATCCTCGCCGATACCCGTCGGCTGAGGCCGCGCCGATCGCCCTCGGCTGAGGACAGGACGCAAGAGTCTTCCCTCCTCGGCCCCGGTCCGAGTGACCTGGGCGTGGACACCGCATCAGATCTCCTGCCTCGTGTCCATCGAGGGCGGCGTGGCGGGCACGCGGGTAGCGTGAAGCGGGTGACCACAGAGATCCCCCTCGTCGTTTCCGTGCCCACCTCTCAGCTGCGCGACGACCTGCAGCCCCTGCCCGACGGGGTAGAGGTGGTGGTGTGGGACATGACGGATGCCGCGCCGCGCGAGCGCTTCGACATGGTGGTGCCGCCGTACATGTCGATGGACGGCGTCATCGAGGCCCTCTCGAGCGTCGAGGTCGGACTCGTCCAGAGCCAGTCGATCGGGTACGACAACGTCGAGGGGCGCCTGCCCGCGGGTCTCGTCTTCGCGAACGCCTCGAGCGTGCACGAGACGGCGACCGCCGAGCTGGCCGTGGCTCTCGCCCTCGCGGCGCAGCGGCGGTTGCCCGACTTCGTGCGCGCGCAGGACCACGGCGAGTGGACCGGAGGCTCCGCCACCGGGCTCGCCGATCAGCGCGTGACGCTCCTGGGCTTCGGCGGCGTCGGCCGCGCGATCGCCGCGCGCCTCAAGCCGTTCGAGGTGGAGCTGCGCGCCGTCGCCTCGCATGGTCGTCTGCAGGATGACGTCGAGGTCTTCCCGCTCGGTCAGCTCGGCGACGTGCTCGCCGAGACCGACATCGTCATCGCCTCGCTCCCCGGGGGCGATGCGACGCGCCACCTGATCGATGACGCCGCCCTGGCCGCCCTCCCCGACGGCGCCCTGGTCGTCAACGTGGGCCGCGGCCCCCTCATCGACACCGACGCCCTCGTCGACCACGTGCGGCGAGGCCGCATCCGGGCGGCGCTGGATGTGACCGACCCCGAGCCCCTGCCCGCGGGGCATCCGCTCTGGAGCCTCGACGGCGTGCTCATCGCCCCGCACGTCGGAGGGGCGACGGATGCCATGCACCCGCGTATGGCGCGCCTGCTGCGTCGCCAGATCGACCGTCTGCGCTCCGGTGAGGAGCCGCTGAACGTCGTCATCGGGGGCTGACCGACCGGAACGAGGATGCGGTGATGGCGAACCACATCCTTCGCTCCGAGCGGGGGTGACACGCGCCGCGCTGGGTCATTCGCGGATCACCGCGACCGTGACTAGCTCTCGTCGCGATCGGCTCCCGACCACAGATCGCCGCACTCGACGGCATCCGCCCCCTGGGCGATGAGGTAGGGCCGCGCACCGACATCGCCGCGCACCGATGCCGCGACGGCGCTCCAGTGCTCCCGCCCGACGAGCACCGGATGCCCGGGAGACCCCCCGTACGCGGCGTAGGCGAGAGCGTCCGGAGCGGACCGTCGGACCAGACGAGCGACCGACGAGCCCGTGGCATCCGGGGTGTCGACCGGCAGGATCACGATCGACGGAGCAGAACCGGATGCCGCGACCGTGAGGCCCGCGCGCACGGAGGCCGAGACGCCCGTCTGCCAGTCCGCCACGCGGACGACGGTCACTCCTGCGGGGAGGAGGGGCAGCGCTTCATCGGCGGAGGCGCCGAGCGTCACGAGGATCTGCCCGCATCCGCCCGCGCGCAGGGTCTGGACCGCGAGCGCGATCCACGGGGTGCCGGCGGGCGTGCGGGCGAGCGCCTTGGGACCGCCGAAGCGGCGACCCGCACCCGCGGCCAGCACGAGCCCGCCGGGGGGAGCGGAGGGGGCGGCCGGCATGGTGACGACAGCGTAGCGCGCGCGAAACACACCCCGACTACGGTCGTAGACATGCTCGATCTGGCCGCCGACCTGGTGCCGCTGCTCGAGGCGGGCGTACCCGTCGCGGCGGTGACGGTGACCGGTGTGGTGCGCAGCGCTCCGCGCGGCGTCGGGGCCACACTCGCCGTCACACGGGACGCGCGGGTGATCGGGTCGATTTCGGGCGGGTGCGTCGAAAGCGACGCCGTCATGCTCGGACTCGACGCTCTGCGTACCGGCCGGGTGCGCCGCGCGCGCTTCGGATTCACCGACGACGGCACCGTGACGCCGATCTCCGCGGGGCTCGCGTGCGGCGGCGCGGTCGACGTGGTCGCCTACCGCATCGACGCCGCCGCGGCGCTTCCGGCGCTGATGGCCGCGCGTGCGGGCGCGGAGGCGACGCTGCACCTCGACCTCGAGGGCGATGTACTCGACCTGCACCGCCCGGCGGCTCCGCGTCTGGTCATCCTCGGCGCCGGAGAGCACGCGGCGGCCCTGTGCCGCCTGGGCTCCGCGGCCGGGTTCGCGGTGACGGTCTGCGACGACTGGGCCCTCCTGGTGACACGGGACCGTTTTCCCGACGCCGTCGAGGTCGTCGTCGCCGCCCCGCACGAGTTCCTCGAGCGGTTCCCCTCGCCCGACGCCCGCACAGCCGTGTGCGTGCTGACCCACGACGAGCGCCTCGACGTGCCCGCGCTGCGCACGGCGCTGCGCCTGCCGGTCGGTTTCGTCGGCGCGATGGGCGCGCGCGCCACCGTCGCGCGCCGCGCGACACTGCTGCGAGCGGCAGGGGTGAGCGACGCCGAACTGTCGCGACTGCACTCGCCGCTCGGCCTCGACCTGGGCGGTGCGACCGCCGAGGAGACGGCCCTGTCGGTGATCGCCGAGATCGTGGCATCCCGCAACGACGCCGACGCCCGCCCGCTCCGCGAGGTGCGCGGGCCCCGACTGCACGGCTCCGCGGGGCACGCCGCCACCCCGGGCGACGCGACGCTCTCGTGCGCGGTGAGGACGGCGTGAGCGTTCTCGTCGTGCGCGGCGCCCTGGCCGTCGTCGAAGACACCGGCCGCGTGCGCACCGGCGACGTCGTCTGCGTCGACGGGACGATCGTCGAGAGCATCGACCTCGCGGGGGTGGACCGCGCGGGGGCGACGGAAGTGGATGCCACGGGGTGCGTCGTCACCGCCGGGCTCGTCAACGCGCACCACCACCTGCTTCAGACGGCGTTCCGCACCCTTCCGGGCACCCGCGGCATCCCGATGCGGGAGTGGCTGCCCGCGATGGCCTCGGCGTACACCTCAGCCGGTGTCGACCCGGAGCTCACCGGCCTCGCCGCCCGCGCCGGCCTCGCCGAGGCGTTGTTGAGCGGGGTGACCACGGTCGCCGATCACCACCTCACCTGGCCCAGCGGTGCGGACACCGTCGGCATGGCCCGGGCCGCGGCGGAGGCGGCAGCAGGGCTCGGTGCGCGCCTGGTGTTCGTGCGCGGCGCCGCACGCGACGATCCCCAGGAGGCGGCCGCCTCGGCCGACGCCATCGTGCGCGCGCTCCTGCCCGGAGTCCACGGCGGCGTCTCCGCCGACGGGATGCTGCAGGTCGCGGTCGGGCCCGCGGGGGTGCACAGTGATCCCCGCGAGACGTTCGCGCTGTTGGGCGAGGTGGCCGCGATGCACGGCCTGCGCCGACGCACACAGGCGAACGAGGTCGTCGATGTCGGCATCGCCCTCGAGCGCTACGGCTCCCGCCCCATCGACCTGCTCGACGAGTGGGGGTGGCTCGCCCCCGACGTCACCCTCGCCCACCTGTGCGCCGTCAGCGACGACGAGATCGCCCGCCTCGCGGCATCCGGTGTCACCGCGACCCACGCCCCCGGCTGCGACGTACCGATGGGGTGGGGTGTCGCGCCCGTCCGGCGCCTCCTCGACGCGGGACTCGCCGTCGGCCTGGGGACGAGCGGAGGCGGCAGCAACGACGCGGGACATCTGCTGGCCGATGCGCGCCTCGCGATGCAGGTCTCCGCCCTCGTCGGGCCGCAGCTGCCGGCATCCGAGGTGCTCGGCACGGCGACCGCCGGCTCCGCCGAGGGCCTCGGCCGACCCGAACTCGGACGACTGACCCCCGGTTCGGCCGCCGACCTGTGCGTCTGGGACGTCTCGGGGGTCGCCGACGCGGGGGTAGCCGACCCGGTCGCGGGGCTCCTGTGGGCCTCCCCCGGGCGCCGCCCGCGCACGGTCGTCGTCGGCGGACGTGTCGTCGTCGACGAGGGCCGACTCACCACCGCCGACGAGCATGACATCGTCGCCCAGCTGTTCGAGAGAGTGCGACGATGACCACCATGGCCCCCGCGATCGACGTCGACGACGCTCCCACCGGCGACGAACTGCTCGGCGCGCACCTGCGGGGCCTCCGCAAGGCGCGCGGTCTGACCCTCACCCAGCTCGCCGAGGCGGCGACGCTGTCGCACCCGTTCCTGAGCCAGCTCGAGCGGGGCCTCGCGCGCCCCAGCATGGCGAGCCTGGAACGTCTGGCCCGGGCGCTCGGCACGAGTCGCGTCGAGCTCATCGCGGCATCCGAACCCCCGCGCACCGATCAGGACGCGCAGCCATCGTTCGTCGCCGCCGACGAGGGCGTCATCGGCCCCTACGCCGAGGGCACGGCGCGCCTGCTCGCCACCGGTGCGCGGCGCTTCGAGCCGCTCGAGTTCACCGGCTCGAACTCCGCGCCGGGCGACCACTACGTGCACGAGGAAGATGAGTTCCTCACCGTGCTCGAGGGGTCGATCGTCATCTCGTTCGGGGTCTACGGCGAGCGCACCCTGCACGTCGGCGACTCGGTCTACTGCCGTTCGGGCACGCCGCACCGATGGCACTCGCCCGACGGCGCGACCTATCGCCTGCTCATCGTGAAAGACCTGGTGAACGGCGGCGGCGCCGACGATCAGGCGGGGGTCGGGGCGTGAGCGGCGGCGTGACGTTCGACGTCGTCGTGCGCGCGCGACGGGATGCCGCCGACGGCATCGTCCTGCTCGACCTCGAGCGCACCGCCGGCACGCTGCCGCACTGGTCGCCGGGCGCGCACATCGACGTCGTGCTGCCCGGCGGTCTCGAGCGGCAGTACTCGCTGTGCGGATCCGTCGCCGAGCGGGGCACGTGGCGGATCGGCGTGCTGCGCGAGCGCGAGGGGTCGGTGTGGCTGCACGAGAACGCCGTCGAGGGGGCGTCGCTGCGCGTGCGCGGGCCCGCCAACCACTTCCTGTTCGCGCCCACGGCCGGCCGGTCGTACGTCTTCGTCGCGGGGGGCATCGGCATCACTCCGATCCTGCCGATGATCGAGGCCGCCGAGGCAGCGGGGGCGGCGTGGACGCTGCTGTACGCCGGACGTTCGCGCCGGACGATGGCCTTCGCCGACGACCTCGCCGAGCGGTACGGCGAGCGGGTCGAGGTGTACGCCGCCGACGAGGGACGCCGCCTGGATCTGGCCGCCCGCTTCGCCGCGCCGGTCGCGCGCACCGTCGTCTACTCGTGCGGACCGGCGCGTCTGCTCGAGGCGCTGGAGGATGCCATGGCCGCCTGGCCGGGCGGGAGCCTGCACGTGGAGCGGTTCGAGGCGAAGGTGCTCGGACCGCCGGTGTGGACGGAGCCGTTCGAGGTCGACCTGATGCTGTCGGGGGTGACCGTCACCGTCCCGCCCGAGCGCTCGGTGCTCGACGTGATCGAGGAGGCGGGGGCGATCGTGCCCTCCAGCTGCCGGGTCGGCACGTGCGGCACGTGCGAGGTGGCCATCGTCGACGGCGAGGTGGAGCACCGCGACTCGGTGCTGTCGCCCGAGGAGCAGGCGGCGAACCGCACGATGATGGTGTGCGTCTCGCGGGCCGCGTGCGATCGGATCACGCTGGAGCTGTGAACGACCGGGCCGCACGATCGACTTCTCGAGCGGAGGATCGTGACGAAATCGCCCGCCAGTTCACCCTCGCGCCCCTGGCTCTCACCCGGAGAGCTCGACGCGTCGTCCGAGCCGTCCCGCCCACGCGTCGGCGGCCGCAGCGCGGAGCACGCGCAGCTTCGACGGACGCCGCGTGATCACCGTGCACAGCAGACACAGCGCCCAGAAAAGACCCGCGTTCACCCCTCGCGCCACGCTGCGACGCCGTCCCGTCCGTAGCTCCCTGTGGATCCGGTTGCGGATCGAGTAGTAGAGCAGGGCGTCATTCGTCGACCGGAACATCGCCAGGACCTCGAAGCCGGGCGGCATCCACCGTTGTCCGCGGGGATCGACCACGATCGCGTCGCGGGAGAGACGTATGCGGCCGCCGGCGCGCACGATCCGAGACGTGTACTCGAGATCGTCTCCATAGAGGACCAGGTCTGCGTCGGGCAGTCCGATCCGCCGCAGCACGTCGAGGCGCACGAGCAGCCCGCCGTACGGCGCGTAGGAGAGATCCGCCCCCGTCTCCCCCATCCGAGGACGCCTCAGCCCGATGCGCTCGAGCGCGCGGCGGGCGAACAGCGCGAGTTCGACGCCGGCGAACGACCGATCCTCGCGCGGATGCTCACGGGCCTGCTCGACGCGCCGGGCCTCAGCGACATCGTCCGGTTCGGCGCTGGGGGCGCGCGTCGGTGCCACGGCGCACAGATCGTCGCCCGCGGCGCGCAGGGCCCCGTCCTCCTCCAGCAGGATCGACAGAGCGTCGCCCTGCGGCAGGTTGTCGTCATCGAGCAGCCAGACGTAGTCGGCATCCGACTCCAGGGCGCGGGCGATCGCGAAACCGAACGCCGGCGCGGACCCCTCGTTGCGCCCCAACCGGTGGTAGCGCACGAGCGGCTCGTGTGCCCGGGCGTACTCCCGCAGATCCCGCTGCGCGGCGGCGACCGAGCCGTTGTCCACCACGACGACCGCCGTCACGCCGGCGGCACGCATCGCCTCCACGGTCGCGAGGCACGAGGCCGCGCGTGAGCCGTAGGTGACGGTGGCGCCGATGACGCGAGGAGGGGAGGAAGCAGCCACGGTTCACCTTTCGACAGGGGCGTTGAAGGGGCCGTAGATGCCGGCCAGGGTGAGCAGGAAACGGTCGGCGGAGAACTCCTCGACGGCGATGCGCCGAACGGCTTCCGCCTGGAGGCGGGCGGCCGGCAGGTCGTCGAGGGCAGCGCTCACGGCCTCGGCCAGGGCGGCCGCGTCGTCCGCGATCGCGAACACCGAGAGGGTGTCGTCGACGATCCCCTCGACCCCGATGGTCGTCGACACGATCGGAATCCCCCGCACCATGGCATCCACGGTCTTGAACTTCACACCGGCGCCCGCGCGGAGGGGGATCAACGCCACGGCGGCACCGGCGTAATACGGCTCGAGCGACTCCACCCGGCCGGTCACGAGGAGGGTTCCGGGGCGGCCTTCGGCCTCGTCGCGCATCTCGACGGTGGGGTGGGCGCCCGCGAAGACGAATCGGGCGTCCGGATGCCGGCGCTGGACGCGCGGCGCGATCTCGCGCATGATCCACAGCGCCGCGTCGGCGTTGACCGAGCGGTCGAAGGCTCCGACGAAGAGGATCGACCCGCGGAGGGGAGGGGATACCGCGGGCGCGGGGAGCGCCTCCGCCAGCGGCGGTCGCACGACGCGCACCTCCGCCGACCGGGACGCCCGCTGCACGATGGCGGCATCCTTCCCGCTGAACACCAGCACCGTGTCCGCCTCGGCGTACACCCGGCGCTCGTCGCGGCGCACGGTCGTCAGACGACAGCGCGCCACCAGCGCTCGGGGATGCCAGCGACCCGCGCTCGCCCCGAGGAAGCGCTCGGCACTCTGGAGCAGCACATCGTGTGCGAACACGACCCGACGCGCCCGCGTCGTGACCCCGCGGCCGAGCCACCCCATCTCGGTCCACTGGAACTCGACCACGTCGGCGGTGAAGAAGAGGGCGTGCAGCTCGGCGGACGAGGCGAACGCCTTTCGCAGCCGCCGCACCGGACGGACGGGGAAGAAACGCTGCTGCTGCCGATCGAGGACGGCGACGACCCGGCGGAACCCCCGGGGCGGCGCGGGGATGTCGACGAGGACGCTCGCGAACTCCGCCACGGTCAGCGCCGCCGCCGCGCGGTTGTCGGCCGTGGCGGGAGCGACGACCGTGATCTCGTGCCCCAGTGCTCGAAGAGCGCGCAGGTGCCGGAGGAAGTACTGTCCGCCGGCGTGCGGAATCGCCTCGAACGGGACGACCGGGGCGACGCTGACGATCTGCACGTGCATCCTTCCCGTCGACGTGCGATGAGCGGCGACGAACTCACACTCTGCGGGTGACGTCGGCATGTGGCGGGCTGAGCTCGCACGACGCGGACCGGGTGAACGCCATCGCGCACGGGGCCCACCGAGGGGTGAGCCCACCGTCCGACCGGGGCGGCGGGGCGGGGCTCCGTCAGGCGATCGCCCGGACGCACACGGGCGAGCCCGTAGTGTTCGGCCCGGCCGGACGCCCACCCGAGAAGGGACCCGCGGTGGACATCACCCACGTGCAGAGCAGCTTCATCGCCCCGTTGGGGGGCGCTGAATCGTACGTGCTGGCCCTCGCGACGGAGCAGGCACGCCGGGGTGACGACGTCGAGATCGTCACGGCGTGGACCGACCCGCTCACGGTGGAACGGGCGAATCGGGCCGGCGTCCGAGTGCGCACCGTCCGTGTGCGCCGGCCCTATCGCCCCGATCAGCACGGCGGCGGACCCGCCGCCAAGATCCTCTTCCACTCCCTCGACCTGATCGGCGCCCTCGCCCCCACGCCGCTCGTGCTCGACGTGCAGAAACCCGGTCGACTGGTCCACGTTCACCGGTTCCAGGGTCTCGGCGGCCAGGTGCTGCGTGCGCGACTCTCACCCGTGGTCCACACGGCGCACGACTACTGTCTCGTCGACACGACGTCGACGACCATCCGCGACGGTCTCGAGCCCGACGACCTCGGCGACGTTCAGCGGCTCCGGGCCCGAGCGATCTGGAGGGCCGCGCGTCACGCCAGCATCCTGGTGTTCCCGAGCGAGCGCACACTGGCGCGCCACCGAGTCCTGGGGATGCCACGCGACGGTGTCGAGCAAAGGGTCGTCCCGCACGGGTGGCCGGCCCCGGCCGCCGCGTCGCCTCCCGTCGATCCGTCGGTGCGCCCGCGCTTCGTCTTCCTCGGCAAGCTCCAGGCGGCGAAGGGCGTCTCGCTCCTCCTGCGGGCGTGGGCGTTGCTCGGTGTCGACGCCGAACTCGTCATCGCCGGCGACGGTCCGGAGCGGCCGGCGGTGGAACACGCGGCCGCTGCCGGCCTGGTCACGTACGCCGGGTGGGTCGACGGGGATGCCAAGGCCGCGCTGATCGCGTCAGCCACCGCGCTCGTCTTCCCGTCGCTCTGGCCCGAGACCTTCGGCCTCGTCATCGCCGAAAGCCTCCTCATGGGCCGTCCGGTGGTTGCGACCCCGCAGGCGGCTGGATCGTTCGTGCGCGACGGCGAGAACGGTCTCGTGTCGGCGGATGCGACCGCGGAGGCCCTCGCCGGTGCGCTCCGGCGCATCGCCCGCGACGCGTCCCTTCGCGCGCGACTGGCGCGCGGGGCCGCCGCCAGCGCGACCGCACTCGACTTCGGATCCCACGTCGACCGCGTCACCACGGTGTACGCCGACGCCCGGGAGATCTTCGCGCGACGTCGCTGAGCGCGCGCCGAACGCGACACCCACGGGCGCGAGTGCGGGGCGCTCCGCGCGCGCGGAAGGGCACCTGTCCGACAACTTTGTCACGAGGGTCACGCGCGAGAAATACGGCGGAAACGCGCGGTTCCTAGCATCGGACCATCGCCGGATGTTGGTCACACCAACACTGACGCAGCCGCCCAGGCGGCTCGCCCCGTCGCCGTGGCGCTCATCTCGACTCTCGTCATCCCGATTCACCGGAGGCCCTCGTGTCCGCCGTTCCACCCGTCTCGATCGCCGCCCTGCGGGGTGTGCGCCTCGCCTCCGGCGACCTCGTCGACATCGCGCTCGACGGCGACGAGGTGCTGGCGGTCGTTCCCGCGGGCAGCCCCCTCCCCGAGACCGACGGGGCGACCCTCGACCTGACCGGGTATCTCGTCACCGCCGCGGGCGCCGAACCCCACGCGCACCTCGACAAGTCGCAATCGTGGGATGCCATCCAGCCGCCGTTCGGCGACCTCGAACGCGCCATCGACAGTTGGCACGCCTACGCCATGACCCTCGACGAGGACGACACGCTCGCTCGCGCCCGCTCCACGGCTCGGCGGATGCTGGCATCCGGGATCACCGCGGTGCGCACGCACGTCGACCTGCTGCGCGGGGACGACGCGCTCACGGGCGTCCGCGCCCTCGTGCGCCTGCGCGCCGAGCTCGCCGGGCTCATGGACATCGAGCTGGTCGCCCTCGGCGGCCCGACCGTGCCCGACGAGGTGTTCGAGGCGGCCCTCGACGCGGGCGTCGACCTCGTCGGCGGCGCCCCGCACCTCGCCGACGACCCGATCGCCGACCTCGAGCGCCTCATCGCACTGGCTCGCCGTCGCGACGTCGGGCTCGACCTGCACACCGACGAGAGCCTCGCGGGCTTCGACACCCTCGCCGCCTACGCCACCGCCGTCACGGGCTGGCACCGCCCCCGCACCGCGGGCCACTGCGTGCGGCTGAGCATGATGGCCGAGGCCGAACTCGACGTGCTCGCCGACGGCATCCGCACCGCCGACATCGGCATCATCGCGCTGCCGATCACGAACCTCTACCTGCAGGGGTGGGGCGTCGATCGCGCGATCCCCCGCGGCATCGCACCGATCGGCCGCCTCAAGGCCGCCGGTGTCCGCGTCGCCGCCGGTGCCGACAACGTGCGCGACCCGTTCAACCCCGTCGGGCGCTGCGACCACCTCGAGACCGCCTCGCTCCTCGTCAGCGCCGGACACCTCGCCCCCGCCGACGCGATGGATGCCGTGACCATCGGCGCCCGCGATGTGATGGGCCTCGCGGTCGCCGGTCCCACGGCCGGAGCCCGAGCCGACCTCGTCGCCATCAAGGCGGACTCGCTCGGCGAGGCCGTCGCCTTCGCCAGTGCCGACCGCGTCGTGATCCACCGTGGCCGACTCGTCAGCCGCACGACCGTCTCGACCGAGACCGCGGCATCCGTCGCCCTCCCCGTCCCCACCCGCTCCGCCGCACCCGCGACGGCGTCGTAACCCGCCCCCAACGGAAAGTGAGCGCCCCCGTGACCTTGGCCTCTCCCGCCCCGGTATCCGTCGCGGATCCCACCGCGCCGATCCTGGACTTCCGCAACGTCGCCCTGACGTTCCCCAACGGCACCACCGCCCTCTCCGGCGTCGACCTCACCGTGAACCGCGGCGAATTCGTCAGCGTCGTCGGCCCCTCCGGTTGCGGAAAATCGACCCTGTTGCGCATCGCATCGGGGCTCGAGACCGCGACCGAGGGCGTCGCCACCGTCAACACCGACCGCATCGGCTACGTCTTCCAGGACGCCACGCTCCTGCCCTGGCGCGACGTGCAGTCGAACGTCGAACTGCTCGCCGAACTCAACTGGCAGCCCAAGCGCGTCCGCACCCCGAAGGCGCAGTGGGCCATCGACCTCGTCGGGCTCAACGGCTTCGAGAAGCACCTGCCCAAGCAGATGTCGGGCGGCATGAAGATGCGCGCGTCGCTCGCGCGTTCGCTCACGCTCGACCCCGAACTCTTCCTGTTCGACGAGCCGTTCGGCGCGCTCGACGAGATCACCCGCGAACGCCTGAACGACGAGCTCATCAAGATCTTCGTCGCTCAGAAGTTCGGCGGGCTCTTCATCACCCACTCGGTCTCCGAGGCCATCTACCTCTCCACCAAGGTCGTCGTGATGTCGGGGCGTCCCGGTCACCTCGTCGACACCTTCGAGATCCCCTTCGACATGCCCCGCGACCCCGAGATCCGCTACACGGCCGAGTACGCGAAGCTCGTCGGCGAGGTCTCCCACGCCCTTCGGGAAGGACACTCATGAGCACCACGTCTGCAGAGCCGGTCGTCGCCACGTCGTCCGCGCCCACGGGATCCACTCCCCCGCCCACCACGCCGCGCGCACGTACCGCGACCGCCCGCGGCCGGTTCGGAGCCCGCGCCTTCGCGCTCGGTCCGCCCCTCGCCGTGCTCGTGGTGCTGCTGGGCGGCTGGTACGCCATCTCGATCGGCCTCGCGGCATCGGGCAAGGGCTTCCTCATGCCCATGCCGCACGAGATGTTCACCCTCGGGTTCTTCGACCCGCAGGTAGGTGCCGACATCTGGATCGCGCTGTTCCGCACGACCGGCGTCGCCCTCACGGGCCTGTTCGTGGCCATGGTGCTCGGCATCGGCTGGGCGATCGCGATGTCGCTCGCGCGCTGGGTCGAACGCTCCACCTACGCCTACGCCGTCATGCTGCAGTGCATCCCGATCCTCGCGCTCGTGCCGCTGGTCGGATTCTGGTTCGGCTACGAGTTCCTCGCCCGCGTCATCGTCTGCGTGCTCATCGCCCTCTTCCCCATGGTGTCGAACACGCTGTTCGGCCTGCAGTCGGTCGACAAGTCGCAGCGCGAGCTGTTCCGCCTGCAGAAAGCCAACAAGTGGACCGTGCTCACCAAGCTCACCCTCCCCGCAGCCCTGCCCTCGATCTTCGTCGGCATGCGGACCTCGGCGGGCCTGTCGGTCATCGGCGCGATCGTCGGCGACTACTTCTTCCGTCGCGGTGAGCCCGGCATCGGCTCGCTCATCGCCAACTACCAGTCGCGCCTGCAGAGCGCCGAGCTGTTCGCCGCCATCCTCGCGGCGTGCCTCCTCGGAGTGGCGATCTTCGCCCTCTTCGGCTGGATGTCGAAGGTGGCCGTCGGCCGCTGGTACGACAGCACCCTCTGACCCGCACCACTCCTCTCGGATGCCGCGCACGCACCGCGGCGGCATCCGTCGCACCCGAAAACACCCGCACCCGAGAGCACCACCCCCGTCACAGAAAGCGAACCAGCATGCAGCGCTCCACCCTCGTCCGCGGCACCGCCGTCACCGGCGCCGTCGCGATCGCCCTCACCCTGACCTCCTGCGCCGGCAGCGCCGCGGAGACCGCCCCCACCGCCGACATGGAGATCGGCTCGGTCGACCTGTCGGCCGACTGCCCCGCCACCATCGTCATCCAGACCGACTGGAACCCCGAAGCCGAGCACGGTCACCTCTACGAGATGATCAAGGACGACTACACCATCGACGCCAACACCAAGGCGGTCACCGGTCCCCTGATGTCGGACGGCGAGTTCACCGGCGTCAACCTCGAGCTCCGCGCCGGTGGTCCCGCCATCGGCTTCCAGACCGTCTCGGCGCAGATGTACCAGGACGACGCCATCACCCTCGGCTACATCAGCACCGACGAGGCGATCCAGCTCTCGGACACCACCCCGACCAAGGCCGTCTTCGCCCCTCTCGACATCAGCCCGACGATGGTCATGTGGGACCCGACCACCTACCCCGACGTCAAGAGCGTGGATGACGTCAAGGCCGCCCTCTCGGCCAACGGCGGGGTGTGGCGCTACTTCGACGGCTCGGCGTACATCGAGTACCTCAAGAGCGCCGGGCTGGCCGATGCCTCGATCCTCGACGGCTCGTACGACGGCACCCCGTCGAACTTCGTCGCCGCCGGTGGCAAGGACATGCAGCAGGGCTTCGCCTCGGCCGAGCCCTACGTGTACCAGAACGAAGTCTCGGCGTGGGGCAAGCCCGTCGACTTCGCCCTCATCCACGACGCCGGATGGCAGACCTACCAGTCGTCGGTGTCGGTGAAGGCCGCCGACTTCGAGGAGCTGTCGCCGTGCCTGACGAAGCTCGTGCCTGTGCTGCAGAAGGCCGGCGTCGCTTACTACGCCGACCCGTCGGCGGCCAATGCCCTCATCCTCGACCTCGTCGACCAGTACGCCACCGGTTGGACCTACACGCAGGGCGTCGCCGACTACTCGGTCAAGACGCAGGTCGACCTCGGTCTCGTCGGCAACGGCACGAACTCCACCTACGGCGACTTCGACGACGACCGCTTCGCGGACTTCTTCGACAAGGCGAGCAAGGTGTACACCGACCTCGGCACCCCGCCCGCGGCCGGCTACACCCCGGCCGACCTGTACACGAACGAGTTCGTCGACACCTCGATCTCGTTCTGACGGCTGCGGCCCGGCCCGCTTCGTGCGGGCCGGGCCGTCTCCGGTACCCGGTGGCATCGACAGGCTCCGCCACCTCGGCCTGAACCCAGGTCCCTGAGCTTGTCGAAGGGACCGGCACCCCGTTAAACCCCGGTGGCATCGACAGGCTCAGCCACCTCGGCCGCACCCGCCCCCCGACCCCCGGCATCCATCCCCACCCGTTCCACCCGGAGACACACCCCATGAGCGACACCGCCACCCGCGTCCTCTCCCTCGAAGACGAACTCCTCGACCTGCTCGGCCCCGCCGCCGTCAGCGCCGAACCGCGCGTGCGCGAGCGCGCCAGCGTCGACGGCTCCCCCATGTCGCCGATCATCGCCGCGCAGCTTCCCCTCGGCCTCGCCGACCTCGTCGTCTTCGCCGCGAACGCCGAGCAGATCGCCACGGCCGTGGCCGCGGCATCCCGTCACGGTGTTCCGATCACCGTGCGCGGCAAGGGCACCGGCAATTACGGCCAGGGAATCCCGATGCAGGGCGGTCTCGTCATCGACACCACCCGCGCCAAAGCCATCGTCGAGGTGGGCGACGGCTACATCACCGCCGAAGCCGGCACCCCGATGGTGCTGCTCGAACAGGCGGCGTGGGCCGCGGGCCAGGCGCTGTGGATGTACCCCTCGACCGCGCAGTCGACCATCGGCGGCTTCCTCTCCGGCGGTTCCGGCGGCACCGGCTCCATCGAGCACGGCTCCAACGACCGCGGCTTCGTCGCCGCCCTCGACGTCGTGCACGCCGACGGCAGCGCCGAGATCCACCACTTCGAGGGCGACGAGGCCCAGAAGTACGTGCACAACTACGGCACCGCGGGCGTCATCGTGCGCGCGACGGTACGGCTCGAGCCGCTCCGCGAGTGGCGGGGCCTGTGGGCGAGCTTCCCCGACTTCGCCGGAACCCTCTCGGTGGTGCAGACCATCGGCAACCTCGACCCCGCTCCGCGCCTGGTGTCGGGCGACGGCCCCGAGATCTCGGCATCCCTCCCCGCCGACGAGGCCATCCCGGAGGGTCGGTCGAGCCTGCGCGTCATCCTGGACGCCGGCCAGATCGACACCGTCACCGCGCTCATCGAGGGCGCAGGAGGCCGCGTCGAGGCCGTGCGCGAGGGGCCGCAGGCGAGCATCCGCCTGTCGATGCTGAGCTACAACCACCCCATCGAGTGGTACCAGAAGAGCCAGCCGCACGAGGTGTTCCACCTCGAGGTCGCCGGCGCCCCACTGGCGGACGACATCGAGGCCGTCGAGGCGGTGTTCCCCGGGAGCAAGCTGCACATCGAGTCGACGAGGGCCTTCCCGATCGGCATGCTCGCCGCACCCTACGTCAGCGAAGAAGACGTGTACCGCGGCATCGCCGAGCTCAACGCGATCGGTGTCGGCGTGCACAACCCGCATCAGTGGAACGTCGACTTCAACGTCGAACAGACCGCCGAGACCGCCGCGCTCACCGACCCGAACGGGCTGCTGAACCCCGGCAAGCTCAACCCCGACTACACCGGCGCACGCAAGGGAGCGATCATCTCATGACCCGTCTCCTCGCCGAGCTCAGCGGCCCCGCCGCAGCCGAAGCACTGACCGAGAATTCGATCCTCGTGCTCCCCACGGGTGCGATCGAGCACCACGGTGCGCACCTCCCCCTGGCGACGGATGCGATCGTCGCCGAGGCCTCCGCCACGGCCGCCGTCGCGCGCGCCGCCGCGCAGGGGTTGGACGTCTGGCAGCTGCCGACGCTGTCGATCACGAAGTCCGACGAGCACTCGTGGGCGCCGGGCACGCTGTGGCTGACGCCCGAGACCATGTTGCAGACCGTCGTCGACATCGGCCGCTCGATCCTCACCACCCGCGCGCGGACGCTCGTGTTCCTCAACGGCCACGGCGGCAACGTCGCGCTGCTGAACGTCGCGAACCGGGAGCTGCGCCGCCGGTTCGGTCTGCGCACGTTCTTCATGCCCGCCGCCCGCGTCCCCTCGTTCGACGGCACCGATGGTGGTCCGAACGAGCACGGCACCGGCATCCACGCGGGACACGGCGAGACGAGCATGATCATGCACCTGCGGCCCGAGCTCGTGGACCCCTCGACGTTCGAGGCCACCGTCCCCGCGCACA
The DNA here is from genome assembly GCF_001424225.1 of Microbacterium sp. Leaf151. GTDB lineage: Bacteria > Actinomycetota > Actinomycetes > Actinomycetales > Microbacteriaceae > Microbacterium. The sequence continues at coordinate 1,113,186 of NZ_LMOR01000004.1, forward strand.
TCGGCGACTTCCGCCACATCGGCTTCAACTCCAAGCCCGTGACCTTCGGATGGCTGTCGAACGATTTCGGCCCGACCGGTGTACTGGGCGACCCGACCGGCGCCAACGCCGCGCACGGCGCGGAGCTGTTCGAGCAGAGCGTGTCGTTCGTCGTCGAGGCGCTCGAGGAGATCAGCCGATTCGACTACACCGCGTGAGTTTCTCGGGGCGCGCACACCACCGGCGAGGTCGGCACCACGACGGCGTATCGGTCGAGGGGCACCCGTTCCGCCTGAGGCGTGCGACCCCTGCACCGGATGCCGAGGTCCCGGCGGTGAGCGCATGAGCGTCGCCGCCGAGACCGGACAGGGCGTCCGTGCGTACGGGCAGGTGCTGCGGCTGCCCGGGGCCCGCAGCTTCGTCGCCGCCGGCATCCTCGCGCGCTTCCCGCGGGCCACCCTCTCGCTCGGCATCATCCTGCTCGTGTCGTCGGCCACGGGGAGTTTCGCCTCGGCGGGCATCGTCGTGGCTCCGCTCGTCGGCGGCATGGCCATCGCCGCTCCGCTGTGGTCGTCGCGCATGGACCGGTACGGCCAGGCTCGCGTCATCCTGGTGTCTCTCGGATGCCTGGTGCTCACGGCATCCGTCCTGCTCGCGCTCGTGCTGTCGGGGGCGCCCTTCTGGACGTGGCTCGTCGCCGCATTCTTCACGGGGGCGGCGACCCCCGACCTCACCTCCGCCGTGCGCGCGCGGTGGACGGTGCTCGCCCCGCCCGCCCAGCGCACCCCGGCGCTCGCGCTGGAGACCATCGGCGATCAGATGGTGTTCATCAGCGGGCCGCCCGCGATCACCGCGGTGGCGGCGGCCCTGGATCCGGCCGTGGCCATGCTCGGCTCGCTCGGGCTCGGGGTTGTCGGCGGCGTCTGGCTCGCCGCCCAGCGGGGCACCGAACCCGCCCGCAGCATCCCGCAGCGTTCGCGCGGCATCGTGCTCCCCCCGCTCGGCGTCGTGCCGATCGCCCTGGCCTGCGTGGCCCTGGGCGGCGTCTTCGGATCGTTCGACGTGAGCCTGGTCGGCTGGGCCGAGGTCGACGGACGCCCCTGGCTCGCGGGTCCCGCCTTCAGCGCCCTGGCCGTGGCGATCGCCATCGGCTCGGTGGTCACCGGCGCCCGCTCGTGGCGACTGTCTCCGGCGGCCCGGTTCATCCTGTTCGCGGCGATCGCGGCGGTCGTCTCGCTCGCCCTGCCCGTCGCCGAGCAGGCCGTCCTCCCGCTGTTCGGGGTGATCCTGCTGCTCGGACTCACGGTGTCGCCGGTGATGGTGTCGGGGATCCTCGTGGCATCCGCCCGCGCGCCCGAAGGACGGGTGACCGAGACGCTGGCCTATCCCACGGCGGCGATGTCGCTCGGCGTCCCGATCGGCGGCGTGATCGCGGGAGCGGCCCTGGACGCCACCGGCCCCGCGGCCGCGCTGACCACCATCGCGGTGTCGCTGGGGCTGGCCGCGATCATCGCCGCGGCGGGCGAAGCGCTGCTGCGCCTGCGGCGGCGGGGCGCGACCGCCTGACCCGATGCCCCGACCGCGGGACGATACCCCCGACGGCGTGCTCCCTTCCCGCCGTCGAGCGTCCACGACCGGCCGCGGCAGCATCGCGCGACCGGAACGCCTTGGAGGGTTATCGAGCGAGTGCCGCGCCGAGGTGCCGGAGGACCGAGACGTGGCCGTCGTCGGGACGCAGGTCGAGCGTCGCGTGCGGGAGGGCGACGGCCAGCATCCGCGCGTGAGCGGGAGGGATCACGCGGTCGCGCTCACCCTGGACGAGGAGGACGGATGACGTGACCTCCGCGAGCTCGAACCCCCAGGGCCGGGTGAAGGCGAGGTCGTCGTCGATGAGCCCGTCGGGTCCGAGCTCCTCCGCCGCGCCGGCGTCTGCTCCGAGTGAAGCCCAGTCGTCCTCGAGCGCTGCGTAGTCGGCATCCACGAATTGCGCCGGGTCGAACCGATCGGTCTCGGCGAAGCGGCGACGGGCGGCTTCGCCCTCCACCGCGGCGCGCAAGCCGCCTGGTGCCTCCATCCCGACGAACCAGTCGTCGTCGCCGGTGAACGGCGCGGGCGAGGCGAACGTGATCACCGCACGGACGAGGTCGGGCATCGCCGCGGCGCAGGCGAGGGCGTGCGGTCCGCCACCGGACGCTCCGACCGAGACGACGGATGCCACGCCCAGCTCGTCGAGCACCGGCTCGATCCCCCCGGCGACGTCGGCGACCGTGCGGCCCGGCATCCGCGGGGAGTCGGCGTAGGCGGGGCGGGCGACCGAGACGACAGCCAGACCGCGGGCGTCCGCCGCATGCTGCACCGGTGGGAGGATCGCCCCGGTCTGCGGTGAACCGTGATGCCACAGCAGCACGTCGCGTCCGGCGATGTCGTCGTGGGACGTGTGGACGCGGAGCCCCGCGATGGTCCTGTGCATGCGCCCTACGCTGGCACGGCCGCCTCGCGAGCGCGAGGGTGCGACCCGAGCCTGGCCGGGCGGGCGGGCGCGGCCGGGTATCGAGTGTCCAGGAAGCCCGGATGACAGAGGCATCCCCTCCGCGTGTTGTGGACACTCGACGGGCCCCGCCCGCCGTCGGCTGACGCCGGGAGGCCGTGGTGTCGTGCGGAGGCGCTCAGCACCTGCCTGTTCACGGCTCACCGACGGGAGTACGTTCAGGTGGGTGGCTGGTCCTTCCGCGGCCGCATTGATCGCAGTGAAGGAGTCCGTCCATGTTGACCAAAGCCCTCTTGGTGCGTCTCGAGGCCCTGCCGGGCAGAGAGTTGGAACTGTCCGACTTCCTCAAGAACGCACGTGCGATCGTGATGGATGAGCCGGGTACCGTCGCCTGGTTCGCCATCCAGTTCGGCCCGTCGACCTTCGGCGTGTACGACGTCTTCCCCGATGACGAAGCACGCGATGCCCACCTCGCCGGGGGTGTCGGCCAAGCTCTCGGGCCGAACACCGGGGTGCTGTTCTCCGAACCGCAGATCGAGAAGATCGATATTCTCGCCGAGAAGGTCCCCGGCTAGCCGCCCTCGCTGCTCGCGATCCCCCCGCGCCGCCCTCCCCCAGCCATCAAGGGGCGGCGAGTTCGGTCGATAAGCCCAACGGGGGCCGCCGGTACGGGCAGCCCGTCAGTGTCGCCTAGCCGAGCGGACCGCGCTGGCACGCGCGGCGCACGGGCGCGTGGGGACGAGGGGGCGGCGGCCTAAAGGATGACGCCGAACTCCTCCGCCAGCGCGGGCAGTTCCTCGTGCAGCACGCGCGAGGCCTCCGTCGCGAGGGGGTTGGTCGAGACGCCGCGGTCGTTGACGAGCTTCCCGCCGACGTACACCTGCTGCAGGTTGCGCAGACCGCAGGCGAGCACGTAGCTGCGCACGGGGTTCCACAGCGGGCCGATGTCGGGGGTGCGCGGGTCGACCACGACGAAGTCGGCGAACTTGCCCACCTCGAGGCTGCCGACGCGGTCGTCGACACCCATGATCTCCGCGCCCCCGAGGGTGTGCAGGCGCAGCACCCGCTCGGGCATCATCGACAGGGGGTCGTGGGTGCGGGCGCGCTGCATGAACATGCCCATGCGCATGTTCTGCCAGGGGTCGGCGACATCGGTGCAGGCCTGGTCGTCGAGTCCCATGCCGACCTTCATGCCCTGATCGAGCATCTCGGGAACGTGGGCGATTCCCGACGCGAGACGCCCGTTCGACGCCGGCTGCCACGACATGCTGGCGCCGCCGGCGGCGGCATCCGCGATGATCTCGGGCGTGGTCTGGATGAAGTGTCCGAACATCATGCCGGGGCGCAGGGCTCCGGCGTTCTTGTACAGCTGGAACTTCGTCTGCTGGTGCTCGATCGCCTCGTACGTCTCGAGGAAGTGCGCCTGGTTGGTGACGCCGAAGCGGTCCATGACGGCGACCTCGATCTCGGCGGCGTCGGGCCGCGTCGACCACTGCACCTGGCCCATGATCGATGCGCCGAGGGCGATGTCGGGGTCCATCGAGAGCACGTGGTCGAGGGACGCCTCGAACCGGGCGAAGATCTCCTCGTCGGTGCCGACGGTGGCATCCAGGGCGATGGAGTCGACGAAGCGGAGTCCCGCGTCATGGCATCCGTCCGCCTGGCGGGTGTGCCATGCGTGGTCGCGGAGCTGCCCGCCCCCGTCGGCGCGCTTGCCCTCGACCATCGGCTCCCACGGCAGGAGCGGGTCGGTGAAGTTGTAGGCCGTCGTCACGCCGTTGGCGAGGAAGTCGAGCGAGCCGTGCAGGGTCGCCCAGTAGATCTGCTCGGGCGAGGCGTTGTTGAGCACGCTGAACATCGAGGTGCACCAGCCGTAGAGCGTCTGGTCGACGCCGAGTCCGCGGGAGCCGCTCGTGAACAGGTGGCTGTGCGACGACACGAAGCCGGGGGCGACGAACTTGCCGTCGACGTCGAGGATCTCGTCGGCGGTGACGCCTGGATCGGGGTCTCCGGCGCCGATCGCGGTGATGCGTCCGTCCTCGACGAGTAGGTACCCGCGCTCGATGTAACCGGGGTCGTCGGTGCCCGCGGGGACCGTGATGAGACGTGCGTTCGTGACCAGGAGCGACATGTTGATGACGGTAACAATGGCGTGTTTCCGCAGTGTTCCGGGTGGGTGGCGGGCTGTTTGCGGGGCTGTTCCTCCCTGTCGAATGTCCGAGAAACGCCGTAGAGCGCACGAGGGGTGCGGCGTGTCTTGGACACTCGACAGGCTCTGACTCAGGAGAACGCCGCGCGCACGGCAGGCGCGATCTGCGCGAGCACCTCGTCGCGCGCGGGCGTCGACGGGAACACCAGGAACAGGTGCGGCACGCCCGCACGCCGCACGAACGTCGTCGCAATCCCGGATGCCGTGAGGCGGCCGGCGTACTCCTCGGCTTCGTCCGAGAGCGGGTCGACGGATGCCGCGACGATCACGGCCGGAGCGGATCCGGCGAGGTCGGTCGCACGGAGCGGCGCGGCTTCCACCGGCGCGGAGCCCCCGGCATCCGGCACGTACAACCCCCAGTACCACTGCATCCCCCGGGCGGTCAGCGGCAGGTTCTCGGTGTGGGCGCGGTAGCTGGGGCGCTCGGGGTCGGGGGCGTCGAGCACGGGGCACAGCAGCACCTGGCACCGGATGCCGGGCGCCCGACCGTCGCGTGAGCGCAGCGCGAGGGACGCCGCGAGGTTGCCGCCCGCGCTGTGCCCGGCGACGCCGAGGAGCGCCGGGTCGACGAGCCCGTCCGCACCGTCGGCGGCGAACCGCAGCGCGCGCTCGAGGTCGTCGAGACCGGCGGGGAAAGGGTGCTCGGGCGCGAGACGGTAGTCGACGCTCAGCACCTGGGTGCCGGTGGTCGCAGCGAGCGCGCGGCACAGGGCGTCGTTGTTGTCGAGGTCGCCGGCGACCCACCCGCCGCCGTGGGCGAAGACGAGCGTCCCGCGGTGTCCGGCGCGCGGACGGTACAGGCGCAGGGCGAGGCCGTCGGCATCCAGGTCGATCGACTCGATCGTCTCGTCGTCGGGACTGCGGATCCACGACGGGTTCGCGCGCAGCACGGCGACGCGAGCGGCGTCGTCGCCCTCGGCATCCGTCGCTCCGGAGGGGATCGTGCCCGTCTGCGCGGCGAGACGCGCGAGGTGCGCGCGCACGGCGGGGTCGGTGATCGCGGGGTGGACGCTGTCGGTCACGGTGCTCCTGGGGTCGGTCGGGCGAGCGCGACCCGCGCGCGCCGGACGGAGGCGAGGCCTCGCCGGGGTATGGGTCGAGGTGAGCGTAACCGCGGGGCGGAGTGGACCGCGGAAGCGTTACGGGGCGGAAACACGCGCGCCGTCTCCACCGGCGAGCATGAGCTCCGTGACCATCCCCAAGCGCCGCGCCGCCGCGATCCTCGCCGCCCAGCACTTCGTCGTGATCGGCACGGCCGACGCCGACGGGCCGTGGACAGCGGCCGCGCAGTACCGTCTCCTCCCCCGCGGGCTGTACGTGGAGTCCGACGTGTCGTCGCGGCACGCGCGCGCGATCGCGGCGTCGGGCGTGGCATCCGGTGTCGTGTACGACTCCTCGGCCGCCGTGGTCGATGCCGACGGGGTGCAGCTGGCGTTCCGCGCGCGGGAGGTGGATGCCGAGGCGTCGGCGATCCGCGACGTGCTGGCCGAACGGCTGCCGCGCGATGCCGGCGACGACGATCCGGCCGCGATTCTTGCGGTGCCGACGAAGCGCCTGTACGCCTTCGAGGTCGTGAGGGCGTTCGTCTTCGACCGCGATGCGTGGCGCACGCGCGGCACAGATGCGCGCCTCGAGGTCGACGTCGACGAGGTGTGGGCGCTGCTCGCGCGCTGACGCGGGTGTCCCCGTCGAGTGTCCGAGCAAGCCGCAGTGAGACGGCACCGGCGACAGGCGCGCACACTTCACGCCGCGGAAACACGGGCGTCTCGAGCCCGTGCGCCGTGCCGCGTACGGTGACGCCGAGGGCGCACCCGACGCCCGCAGAAGGGATGCCATGCCGCAGCGTGTCATCGTCACGGGAGGCTCGGGCGGCATCGGCGCCGCCATCGTCGCCCGGTTCGTCGCCGACGGCGCCCGGGTCGCGGTGCTCGATCGTCGCCCGCCCGCCGAGGGCTCGGCATCCACGTTCATCTCCGTCGACCTGCGCGACCCGCTCGACACCCGTCGTGCCGTCGGGGAAGCGGTGGATGCCCTCGAGGGAGTGGACGTGCTGGTCAATTGCGCGGGCGTGTTCCAGCACGTGCCGCTGCTCGACATCAGCATCGACGACTGGGACCTCGTGCTCGACATCAACGCCCGCGCGACCCTGGTGACCATGCAGGCGGTGGCACCGGTCATGCTGCAGGCGCACGGCGGCGCGATCGTCAACATCGCCAGCATGGCCGCGAAACAGGGCGGCGGAGGAGAGGGCCACTACGCCGCATCGAAGGCAGCGGTCGTCGCGCTCACCCGCGCCGGAGCACAGGAGTGGGGATGCCACGGCGTCACCGTCAACGCCGTCTGCCCCGGCTACGTGCTCACCGACATGGGCGCCGACACCCGGTCGGAGGCCGATGTCGTCGCGTGGAGCGCCAGATCTCCGCTCGGGCGACTCGGGGTGCCGGAAGACGTCGCCGGAGTCACGTACTTCCTCGCCTCACCCGCCGGCGGCTATCTGACCGGACAGGCGATCAACGTCACCGGCGGCATGATCATGCACTGAGCCTCGTCCCCGATGAGCATGAGCTGCGCGGGGCGGAGGGTGCCGCGCGACGGCCTATCGGCGGGGCGAGCAACACCGCGTCACTGCGAGAGCTGGCGATCGAGGCGATCGAGCAGCGCTTCGAGAGACTCCTCGAACTCGTCCTCGGCGTGGTTCTCGCTGAGCATCGCCCGCAGCCGCTGAACGTTCGGCGAACCGGCCAGGCTCGTCGTTCCGTCGCCCTGCGGGATATCCGCCGCCCCTTCGTCGAGGGGCTCATCGGCGGGCGAGGTCTCGCCGCCGCGTACCGCGGACTCGAGCAGCAGATTGCCGAGGAGGAAACTGCTGAACGACCGGTAGGCGCCGACGGCCTGATCGTCGGTGAAGCCGAAGCCGATGAGCGTCGCGAGGAAGATCTCGACGACCTCGATGCTGCGCAGCGGGGGACGCAACCACGGGGCGGCCGGATGCCGGGTCGCGATCAGGGGGAATGCTTTGGGATGCTCCACCGCGATGCGGCGCACCTCGTGCGCGGTGACCTGCAGGAATCGCTGCCACTGGTCCCCGGTGGCTTCCGACAGCGCGTCCGTGAGGCCGCTCATCAGCTGGTCGACGACACCCTCGAGGAGGTCTTCGCGGCCGTTCACGTAGCGGTAGAGCGACATCGCCTCGACGCGCAGCTCTTTGCCGAGGTTGCGCATCGACAAGCCGTTCAGCCCGTTGCGGTCGATGAGCTCCAGCGCCGAGGCCACGATGGACTCGCGCGTGAGCCGGGGGGTGAAGGCCCGGGTCGCGTCGATCGGCTCGTCCATGTCCCTCTCCCTCTCGTGGAGGTTCCATCGTGGGCCCCAGCGCTGAGGGAAGACGGCTGGTTGCGCCGCGCTGCCGCGATGCGGTACTCGCGGACGGCACCGACCGGGAGGCCGGTCAACGGCGAAGAGCGGGTCCGGAGACACCCCGATGAGCCCCCGGACCCTGCCTGTCACCGCCCCGCGTCGAGGCGGTCGCTCACGAACCGACGACCCGCCGCCCGAGCACGCGCACCACGAGCCCCGCGACCGCGGCGCCCGCGAGCGGGGCGACGATGAACACCCACAGCTGCGACACCGGGAGCGCGCCGCCGTAGACGGCCGTGGCGATGGAGCGCGCCGGGTTCACGCTGGTGTTGCTGATCGGGATGCTGATGAGGTGGATCAGGGTCAGCGTCAGACCGATGCCGATCGGCGCGAAGGTCGCGTACTCCTTCTTCGCCGTGACCGACAGGATCACCGCGATGAAAATTCCCGTGAGGATCGCCTCGGCGACGAAGACCGCGGCCAGTCCGTAGCCGCCCGGGCTCCCCTCACCGAAGCCGTTCGAGGCGAAGCCGGCCTGCTGCGCGGTCGAGAATCCGTCGGGGCGCCCGCTCAGCACGAGAGCGATGACGCTCGTCGCCAGGATGCCGCCGACGAGCTGCGACAGGATGTAGCCGGGGACGTGACGCGCGTCGGTACGACCGGCCACGAGGAGTCCGAGCGTGACCGCGGGATTGAAGTGACCACCGCTGATGTGGCCCACCGCCGCGATGCCGGCCACGAGCGTCAGCCCGAACGCCAGCGCGACGCCGAGGAAGCCGACGCCGGCCTGATTGTCGTCGGCACTGGGGAAGTTGGCGGCGAAGAGCGCGGTTCCCACCCCACCCAGAACCAGCAGGAACGTGCCGAAGGCCTCGGCGCCGTACCTCGCCATCGAAGACCACTGGCGTGCATCCTGCTGACGCTGCTCGACGGTCGAATCGGCGACCCGGACGGGTTCGCTTTTCGTCTCCTGCTTCTTCTTACCCATGGCGGTGGTGACTCCTTTCGATGGCCGGCCGAGCGCCGGCGTCGCCCTGTAGACGTCGGCGGACGATCGATCGTCACGCGCGACGTGAGAGGCCGGACACTGCCGTCACCCGTCCAGCGTGGCGGTGTCGAACGGCGGCGTCGGCGGATTGACACCCGCGCCACCAGAGGGATATACGCCGTAAGCCTATTCGTCTCGATACATATCTGGGCGCGCTGCGCAACCCCCGCGTGACGAAAGGCAGGCCCGGTACGTCTTGATCCTGTAGGCGATCGCGCCGCCCCGGCACACCCGGGTAACCCCGTCGAAAAGGAACCGCTCATGGCTGACAACGCCACCACCCCCGCTGCGCAGAACGTCCCCCAGGCGGCATCCCGCGTCAACCGTCCGCTGTCCGGACGCGGCCAGGAGGCTCACGCCGCCGGCTCGACCCACATCGCCGACGGCGTCGTGGGTAAGGTCGCCGGTATCGCGGCCCGTGAGGTCACCGGCGTCTACGCCCTGGGCGGCGGCGGCGCCCGTGCGCTGGGCGCGATCCGCGACGCGATCAACGCCACCGACCTGACGCAGGGCGTCAAGGTCGAGGTCGGCGAGACCCAGGCCGCGGTCGACATCACCATCGTCGTCGAGTACGGCGCGCAGATCCAGGATGTCGCCGAGCAGGTCCGCTCGCGCGTCGCCGGTGCGATCAGCCACCTCGTCGGCCTCGAGGTCGTCGAGGTCAACGTCGACGTCAACGACGTGCACATCCCGGGCGACGACGACAACGACGACGACGACGAGAAGCGCGTCCGTTGACCCCCATCACCACCGGCGCACTCTTCGGACTCATCCTCGCGCTGAGCGCCCTGATCTTCGGCTTCGGGGGATTCGTCCTCGTCGCCCTGTTCATGGCGATCGGTGCGGTCGTCGCCCGCGTCGCCTCGGGTGAGCTCGACTTCCGCAACATCATCAACGCCTTCACGGGTCGGAGCACCTCGTGACCACCGTCACCCCCGTCCGGCCCGGCGACCGCACCGCGGTTGCCGGGCCCGGGCTGCCCCCGGGCCGGGTCGAGGTCGCCGACCGCGTCCTCGAGAAGACCGCGCAGCGGGTGGCGGCGGAGGTGATCGGGGTGGATGCCAAGAACGTCCACGTCGAGATCGTCTCGGCCCGCGACACCGCTGCGGTGCGCGTGACTTCGCCGTTCCCGGTTCCGCGCCTCGACGACACCGAGGCCGTGCGCCGCGCGACTCCCGTCCTCGAAGCCGCTCGTACGGCCCAGAGCGAGCTGCGGTCGCGCCTGACCCGGCTGTTCGGCCGTGAGATCTCGCGNCGCCTTCACGGGTCGGAGCACCTCGTGACCACCGTCACCCCCGTCCGGCCCGGCGACCGCACCGCGGTTGCCGGGCCCGGGCTGCCCCCGGGCCGGGTCGAGGTCGCCGACCGCGTCCTCGAGAAGACCGCGCAGCGGGTGGCGGCGGAGGTGATCGGGGTGGATGCCAAGAACGTCCACGTCGAGATCGTCTCGGCCCGCGACACCGCTGCGGTGCGCGTGACTTCGCCGTTCCCGGTTCCGCGCCTCGACGACACCGAGGCCGTGCGCCGCGCGACTCCCGTCCTCGAAGCCGCTCGTACGGCCCAGAGCGAGCTGCGGTCGCGCCTGACCCGGCTGTTCGGCCGTGAGATCTCGCGTGTGGACCTGACCATCTCGGGCGCTACCGCCCCCCAGCGAAAGCGAGTGCTGTGATGACTGACACCGTGCTGCGCACCGTCGTGCGCCGCGAGACCCACTCGCCCCGCACCGTGGCCATGCTCGTGGTGGTCGTGCTGCTGCTGCTCGTCCTGGCGTACGCCGCGGTCGAGATCATCCTCAACCTCGTCGGAGCGCAGCCGCTGCTGGTCGCCCCCGGCGCGGCTCTGAACGCCGTCGTCACAGCTCCCACCGCGCTGATGCCGGTCGCGTTCATCGTCGGCGGCATCGTGCTGGCCGTCCTGGGTCTGCTCGTGCTCGTCCTGGCCCTCAAGCCCGGCCGCCTCTCCAAGCACGAGATGGCGTGGGGAGAGCGTGCCGTCGTCGTCGACAACGGCGTCGTGGCATCCGCCATCGCCCAGCACCTCAGCAACGAGTCCGGCATCGCCCGCGACGACATCGTCGTCGGCGTCGCCCACCGCTCGGTCGATGTGACCGTGCGCCCGCCGGTCGGCATCCCGGTCGACGAAGCGCAGCTGCGCCGCATCGTCGATGAGGAGGTCGCCGCCTACAAGCTGACGCCCGCCGTGCGTTCCCACGTGCGCGTGGAGCGTCCCGACACCAAGGAGTCCCGATGAATGCGACGCGTCGCGGTCTGAACCGCTTCGTCCTCTTCCTCGTCGCCGTGGTGCTGCTGGCCGCGGGCGCCCTCGCCCTCGCCGTGGGCCTGGTGCCCGGCGGGACCGACACCTGGACCACCGTCATGGGCGGATTCCAAGGCTGGCTCGAATCCCTCGGACGCGACTCCGCCGGATGGGGTGCCGTCGCCGCCTTCGTGGTGCTGGCGATCATCCTCATCGTCATCGCCTCCTCCGCCGTCCGCGGACGCCGTCACGCGCCCCTGCAGTCCACCGGCAGCGCCAGCGCCGAAGGCCGCATCACGGTCACCGACGGCTTTGCCTCGGAGGCGCTGAAGAACGCCCTCGCCGAGCGCGACGAGATCCTCTCCTCCCGCGTCACCGCGGGGGAGATCAACCGGGAGTCGGTGCTGCACGTCGCGGTCACCCCGCGCCAGAACACCTCACCCCGCCAGGTCGCCGAGCACGTCGATACCCTCGTCACCAACCTCGCCGCCCTCACCGGACAGAACCTCCGCGCCTACATCTCCATCCACACGGGTCTGCGCGCCAAACTCGCACGCGACAACACCCGCGTGCAATGACAGGACACGACATGACGAACGATTCGATCTCGACTCTCTCGACGGCATCGCAGCCCGTTCCGGTGGACCTCGCCCGCGCGGTCGCAGACGCCGTCGAGCACGTCGAGGGCGTTCACGCGCTCGGCAGCCTGGTCGAGCGCGCCTCCGACGCGGTGCGTCAGCGCGTCGGGCTCGCGGCCGGCGTCGCCGGTGTCACGGTCGACCGGGGCCGGGATGGACGAGTCACCAGCGCGGTGTCGATCATCGTCGACTACCCGCACAAGCTGCATGAGGTCACCGACGCGGTGCGCGCCGCGGCACGACACGCCCTCGACGGACTCGGCTCGGGTCGCGTCGACGTCGACGTCGACGTCACGGTGACCGGCGTGTGGGGTCCCTTCGACACTGATCCGGTCGCCGAGGCCGAGGAGGCTCTCGACGACACCGCCGGTGCGGCGACCGACGCCGCGGCCGGGTCCACGGACGCGGCCGACGCGGAAGGCACCGACGTCGACGAGCGGAACAGCGCGGATACGGATACTCGCGCCGAACGCCGCCGACGCTCCGAGCCCGTCAGGGCGTCCGAGAGCGCGGCCGCGTCCGCACCCGCGTCCGCGGATCACGACGCGCAGGACGCCGTCGCCGACGCGCTGGCCGACGTCGCCGACACGGTGGCGCACGCCGCGGAAGAACTTCGGGCTCGTCCCGACTCTCCCCGCCCCTGAGCAGCCGGGGCGGCGGGGCGCTCAGCACACGCGCCGCGCGACCTCCGCGAGGGCCTCGGCGAACGACTCCTCGGCGCCCTCGCGGCCGCCCGACAGATTCACGCCGACGACACCGGGAAGCGCGAGCATCTCCTCGGCGAGCGCGACGGCGAGGGCGATCCCCTCGGCCCGCGGGTCGCGCGCGTCGCGGATGCGACCGAGGAACCCGTCGGGCAGCACGAGCGTGGTGAACGACTCCAGCAGGTCGGCCGAGGCCCCGTCGACGACGACCGGGATGCACGGGATGAACAGGATGCCGTCGCCCACCTCGTCGATGAACCGGCGCACGGGCTCCGCACCGCCGGCGTGATTGACGAAGCAGACATCGGCTCCGGCGCGCAGCTTCTCGCGCAGGCGCGCCGCGCGCCGCTCGACGGGAGGAGCCGCGGGCGATGCCGCGACCGAGACGACGTGACCCGCCGCGCGCGCCAGCGCCGTGGCTTCGGTGGAGTCGAGGTCGAACACGGGAGCGGCGTCGGGCCGGTGCCCCGTGCGGGTGTGATCGCCGGTCACGCAGTGCACCCCGGCCACTCCCTCGACGGCGAGAGCTGCGAGCTCGCCCTCGATCGCGACGCGATTGCGGTCGCGCATGTTGAGCCCTGTCCACACCCGCAGCCCTCGGCGCTGGAGCAGGTGCGCGCGGTACGCGGGTGGGAACTGCACCCGGGCGCTTCCCGCGTCACCGGCGAGGACGGCATCCACTTCTCCGGTGAGCACCGCGGCGCACGCATCGATGGATGTCACGCTCAGCGCCCGCGCGGGAAGGTCGGCGACGATCCACGGGCGCGTGCCGAGGGAGGCGAGGGTCTCCGCGGCGGCGGCGGTCCGGCGCCCCGGATCGACGGGGGTCGTCCGATCGATCCCCGTCCACGGCACGGTCCGCCGCGGAAGGAACGTGCAGCGATGCGCGGCGTCGATCTCGCACGAGCCGTCGAAGCCGACACCGCCGCACGGGCCGTACTCCATGCGCTTGGGGCACGCGTCGATGAGGGGCAGCAGGGTCATTCCCGGAGTGTAGGGAGCACGTGTTTCGACCGATGTTCATAGCGGCAACATTGCGGAAACGAGCACTCCTTACGCTCGGCGGTACCCGCAGCCTCTCGGAGGTCACCATGATCACTGCCGGAACGTCGTTCGGTTCCGACGTCGACGACATCGACGCGCTCGTCGACGACCCTCTCGCGCTCCTGCTGCGCTGGCTCCCCACCCCCGACAGCGAACTGCGTCCGCTCGCGGCACTGTCGACTATCGGGCGCGACGGCATCCCCTCGATCCGGCACGTCCTCGTGAGCGATCAGGATGCCACCGGTCTGTACTTCCACACCGACTCCGCCAGCCAGAAGGTCGCCGAGATCGCCGCGAACCCCGTCGCCGCCCTGTCGGTGGCGTGGCCCGAGGTGGGTCGGCAGCTGGTGGTGCGGGGTATCGTCGAGCGCGTGAGCAACGCCTCCGCCGCCGAGGTCTACCGTCAGCGGTCGCGGTATCTGCAGCTGCTGGCGTGGCTCAACACGAACGACAACGCCCGCCTGCCGGCGTACGACCGCCGGCACCTGTGGGCCGAGTTCGACGAGGCGCACCCGACGCTCGATCCTCCCGAGCGCTGGACCGGGTTCCGGGTCCGCCCCCTGACGCTGTCGTTCTGGCGCGGCGACCTGCTCGGTCAGAGCGTTCGACAGCAGTACACGCTCACCGACGGCCGCTGGTCGGGACGGATCCTGGCGGGCTGACGCATGGATATCACCACCGTCACCTCGTTCCGCTCCGCCCGCACGCGCGACGACCTCACCCTCGGCCCCGGTGAAGTCGTCATCGCCGGGGGGACCTGGCTCATGAGCGAGCCGCAGCCCGGAACGACCGGGTTCGTCGACCTGACGACCCTCGGCTGGCCCGACATCGAGATCACCGACGAGGGCCTGCGCATCGGCGCGACCTGCACCATCGCGCGCCTGCTCGCGTGGGTCGAGCGCGACGCGCCCGCCGCGTGGACCTCGCTCTCGCTCGCCCGTCCCTCCGCTGATGCGCTGCTGGCATCCTTCAAGATCTGGAACACCGCCACCGTCGGCGGGAACGTCTGCCAGGCATTCGCCGCGGGGGCGATGATCGCGATGCTCTCGACCCTGGATGCCACGGCGCTGATCTGGACGCCCGACGGCGGCGAACGGCGGATCGCGGTCGCCGACCTCGTCATCGACAACGCCGCGACATCCCTCGCCCCCGGCGAAGTGGTGCGCGCCCTCGACATCCCGGCCCACGCCCTCCGCGCCCGCGTCGGCCTGCACAAGATCGCCCTGGCCGAACTCGGCCGATCGGGCGCGGTCGTCACCGCCCGGGTCGATCCCGACGGCGCCGCCGTGTTCGTGGTGACCGCGGCGGTGCGCCGGCCCCGGGTCCTCCGCTTCGGGCGCATCCCCGGGGCGGGCGAGCTGCGGGATGCCGTGGCCAGCGCCACCGACTTCTACACCGACCCGCTGGGCAGCGCCGACTGGCGTCGCGGCGTGAGCATGGTGCTCGCGGAGCGGGTGCGCCAGGGTCTGGCGCGTGAACTGCAGGAGGGCGCCGCGTGAGACGAGCTTCGTCGCATCGGCGCGACACGGCATCCGGGAACGACGGCCGGGAGGACGCGGCGTGAGATTCGAGGTCAACGGCATCCCCATCGACGCGGAGCCGAGGCCGGGCCAGAGCGCGCGCACGCTCCTGCGCGAGACGGGCCATGTCGAGGTGAAGAAGGGGTGCGACGCGGGCGACTGCGGCGCGTGCGCTGTGCTGCTCGACGGCGCGCCGACCCACTCGTGCATCATCCCGGCGATGCGCCTGGACGGCCGCGCGATCACCACCGCGGCGGGACTCGCACCGGGCGACGAGCTTCATCCCGTGCAGGAGGCTCTGGCGAGCGGTTTCGGTTTCCAGTGCGGTTTCTGCTCGCCGGGGATGAGCGTGACCGCATCCACCCTGGACCCCGCCGACCTCGACGATCTCGACCGCCGCATGAAGGGCAACCTCTGCCGCTGCACGGGCTACCGCCCGATCCGCGAGGCGATCCGGGCGTCGGTGCTGGGTCCGGTTCGCGAGACCGGGGCGGGGTGCGCGACGGATGCCGCCGACCCGGCCGATACCCGCACCGCGGACTCGACCGGCACCCGCACCTCCGGACCGGCCGATGTGAGCGGTGCCGGGGCCTGCGGCGGCGGCTGCGGCGGGCATGACGCGTCTGAGCTCTCGGTGATTCCTCGCACACCTCCTGCAGATCTGCAGGAGTCCTCCCCTCCCGTCCCGGGAGGCCCGGTTCTGCAGGAGCCGGGCCCGCTCGACGCAGCCGCCGCCGGCCGCGTCGGCACCTCGACGATTCCCGAGGCGGCACGGCGCATCGTCCAGGGCCGCGAACCTTTCACGTTCGATGAGCCCGTGCCCGGCGGCCCGCCGCTCGTGCTGCGGGTGGTGGTCTCCCCTCACGCGCACGCGCGGATCGCGTCGATCGACACCGCGGCCGCCCTCGCGGTGCCGGGCGTCGTCGCGGTCTTCACCCACCGCGACGTGCCCGACGTGCGGTACTCGACGGGTCGCCACGAGCATCGCACCGACGATCCCGACGACACGCGCATGCTCGACGACGTCGTGCGCCACGTCGGTCAACGCGTGGTCGCAGTGGTCGGCGAGACGGCGGAGGCTGCGGATGCCGGATGCCGCGCGGTCGTCGTCGAGTACGACGTGCTGCCCGCGGTGTTCGACCCCGAGGAGGCACGCCGCCCGGGGGCCCCGCTGCTGCACCCCGACCGCACGCCCGCGGAACGGGTCATGGCGGCCGGGCGCAACGTCGTCGCGGGGTTCCACACCGGTCACGGCGGCGACATCGACGCCGCGCTCGCGGCGAGCCACACCACCGTCACCGGCGAGTGGCGGTCGTCCCGCGTCACCCACGCGGCGCTCGAGACGCACGGCGCCGTCGGGTGGCTCGACGACGACGGACGCCTCGTCATCCGATCGTCCACGCAGGTGCCCTTCCTCGCGCGCAACGAGCTCGCCCACATCTTCGGCCTCGAGCGCGATCGCGTCCGCGTGTTCGCCACGCGGGTCGGCGGGGGCTTCGGTGGGAAGCAGGAGCTGTTCACCGAAGACCTGACGGCGCTGGCCGTGCTGACGCTGGGACGCCCGGTGGCGTACGAGTTCTCGCGCACCGACCAGTTCGTGCGGGCGTCCCTGCGGCATCCGATGCGCGTGCGCGTGACCCTCGGATCGGATGCCGGGGGCACCCTCACCGCGATGAAGCTCGACGTGCTCAGCGATACCGGCGCGTACGGCAATCACGCGATCGGAGTGCTGTTCCACTCCTGCGCCGAGTCGACGACGCTGTACCGGGTGCCGGTGAAGTGGATCGACGCCGAAGCCGTCTACACGAACAACCCTCCGTCGGGGGCGTTCCGCGGGTACGGCCTCGGGCAGGTCGTGTTCGCCGTCGAGTCGGCGCTCGACGCGCTCGCCGTGAAGCTGGACATCGACCCGTTCGACCTGCGCCGCATCAACGCCGTGCGCGAGGGCGACCCGCTGCACCCCGACGACGACAAGTACGAGGAAGACCTGATCTGGGGCAGTTACGGCCTCGATCAGTGCCTCGACCTCGCCGAGAGCGCCCTGCGTCGCGGCGACGGCCTCGCGGCCCCCGACGGCTGGCTCGTCGGCGAGGGGATGGCGGCGTCCATGATCGCGACCATGGCCCCGCGCGGCCACATCGCGCACACCACCGCGACCCTGCGTCCCGACGGCACGTACCTGCTGCGTGTGGGCACGGCCGAATTCGGCAACGGCACCTCTACCGTGCACCGCCAGATCGCCGCGACCGTGCTGGACGCCCCCCTCGACCGTCTCGAGCTGTGGGCCGCCGACACCGACGCGGTGCGGCACGACACCGGCGCCTTCGCCTCCGCCGGCACGGTCGTGGCCGGCAAGGCGCTCTTCGGCGCGTGCACGGCTCTGCGGCGGCGGATGGTCGAGATCGCGACCGAACTGGTGGGAGGGGATGCCACGGGGCTCGCGGCATCCGACACCGGCGGCGGCTCGGGAGGTGCCGCATCCGAGACGGGCGGTGACGCGGGCGAGGCTCCGGCGGTGGTACACGGCGACGCGGGGGCTGCGGCATCCGGGACGGGCGAGACACCGGCGGTGCGCGGCGACGCGGGGGCTGCGGCATCCGGGACCGGGAATCTCGGCGCGGAACTCGTGGCATCCGGAGTCCGCGTGGGGGACGAGATCGTGACGTGGGAGCGGATCATCGCCGCGGCCCCCGCCGGGTATCTGACCTCCGACGGGCTGACCGCCGACGGCGCGGAGTTCGGCGACTTCCGCTCGCTCGCCTTCAACGTGCACGCGGCGCGCGTGGCCGTCGACCCCGAGACGGGCACGGTGAAGGTTCTCCAGTCGATCCAGTCCGCTGACGCCGGCGTCGTCATCAACCCCGCGCAGTGCCGCGGGCAGATCGAGGGCGGCGCGGCCCAGGGCCTCGGCGGGGCGCTGTACGAAGAGGTGTACGTCGAGGACGGGGTGGTGCAGAACCCGGTGTTCCGCACGTATCGTGTGCCCCAGTTCGCGGACGTGCCCGACACAGAGGTGTACTTCGCCGAGACCGACGACACGCTGGGTCCGTTCGGGGCGAAGTCGATGAGCGAGTCGCCGTACAACCCCGTGGGCGCGGCGATCGGCAACGCCGTGTCGCGGGCTCTCGGGCGCCGGGGGTACGAGCTGCCGTTCTCGCGCGACCGGGTGTGGAGGTTGGCCGGCGGGGAGTGAGCGCGGCCCCGCCGCACGGCCGGGGCCGCGCCTTGCGGTTCAGGGCGTGCGACACCCCGGCCCGAAGGGCAGATTCCGACCCCGAGGGGCGCCACCCGCCCCGAACACGGGCACGCCTCTCCGCGGGTTGCGGGGCTGACGCAGCCCCTCCCTGCGGTCAGAGCGGCGTCGCGCCGCCCCGCACGACGATGCCGCCGGATGCCGGGACCTCGACCTCCAGCACGCTCGGCCGGCCGATGTGCCGCCCCTGCCGCACCGTGAAGCCGAACGGAGCGGGGACGCCGACGCGGTCGCGCAGGTAGGCCCCCAGCGAGGCCGCGGCGGAGCCGGTGGCGGGGTCTTCGGTGATGTCGCCGACGGGGAAGAGGTTGCGGGCCTCAGCGACGAGGCCGTCGGCGATACCGCCCGCGACGTGCACCACGATGGCGGTGCCCTTCCATCCGCGTTCGTCGAGGAGTTCTCGCATCGCACCGGGATCGAAGGCGAACGTGTCGAACACCTCGCGCGCGGTCACGGCGACGACCGGATGCAGGTTGCCGGCGAAGGACTGTGCCAGCGGCATCCGCTCGTCCAGGTCGGCGCGGGTCAGGCCCATCAGGCCGAGCAGGCGGTCGGCCACCTCGGGCTCCAGGTCGATGACGCGCGGCTCGACGCTGGTGAAACCGGCGACCATGGCACCCTCGGCGTCACGCTCGGTGACGACGTCGACGGCGCCCGCGGCGGTGTCGAAGACGTAGCTGCCGGCGCCCTCGATCTCCGCAAGCGCCACCGCCGTCGCGATGGTGGCGTGTCCGCAGAAGGGCACCTCGTCGTCGGGCGAGAAGTACCGCACGGCGACGCGGTCACCTTCGCGCGCGGTCACGAACGCCGTCTCGGGGTGGCCGAGGTCGGCCGCGATGCGCTGCATCTGCGCGTCGTCGAGCGAGGTGGCGTCCAGGACGACACCCGCGGGATTGCCGCCCCCGGGTTCGGCGGCGAAGGCGAGCATCTGCAGGATGCCGGGGGTGTCGGTCACGCCACGATTCTCGCGCAGGGCCCGCGGCGGGTACGAGGGCCGATCGGGGATGAGTGGACCGGTTGCCGAGAGCCGAACCCCGGAACTCCCCCATCCACACGTCGTCGAGGCGCCGACCGGGTGTCGGCGGGGACGGATAGACTCGGGCGATACGGGCTTGGAGGGGGTTCTGGTGACCGAGACTATGGATCGACGCTTCGAGTTGACCACATCGTTGACCTTCCCGATGATCGGTCCGGTTGCGCTCGCCGGGCTGGCGGAACGGCTCGATGCAGGTGTGTACGAAGCCTCGCGGGCGCATCCCACCATCACTGCGTACTTTGTCGCGATTGACGAGGTGGCTGGCGGGTTACAGGTCGGGCTTCGATTCGAGGGCATGGATCCTCGGTACATCGAGGGCACGGCCGACGACGTAATCGACGATGCCGTCGCACATGCCGCGGGCGAGCAGTCTCTTCGCCCCGTTCGCGAGGAATCTTCTCTAGTTCCGGCATGACGTCTGAAGACAAGGCCATCGCGCGCCTCATCTGGATATGGCGGCTCGCGAAGGGCTGGTTGCCACAGGCGCTCGGCGCAAGCGCAACGATCTTCTCCATCGTCTGGGGGGCGTATGGAGCGGACGTCTGGACGTCCGGACTGTGGGCTTTCGTTGTGGCGGTTATTCTCGCCGCGGGAGCTTTCGTCGCGCAGGTTTCGCTACAACGCCCGACCTACATGGCGCTGGCCCAAAGACTCCGCGACACCGAACAACAAAGGGAAGCGGACGAAAAGCGACTGTCGGAAGAGTCCTCGGAGAAGTCTGCCGCACTCGAGCAATCGATGGGCGTCCTCCTGAGATACATTGCCAGCCACTGCAGGACGGGTGCGAATAGCGATCGAGTGTCCGTCTATTACTTTCACGAAGACCGCTTTGTCATGCTCGCTCGCCACGCTCTGCATCCGGCTTTCCGGGGAGCAGGTCGCTCGGAGTATCCCGCCGAGCAAGGCGCGATTGGCGACGCGTGGTCGCGCGGGTCGATCGCCATGGAGCTTCCCACTTCTCGCAAGCAATGGGAGCGCACTCTCGTGTCTAAGCACGGATACACGAGCGAGCAGGCCGCGTCACTGTCGATGCATAGTGTCGGCATAGCTGCGTTGCGCATCGAGATACACCACCGTGCCGTCGGAGTCATCGTCTTCGAGTCCACCGAAGAAGATCGGGTGAATCAGACGACGCTCGAGACGGCGAGCGAGTCCAAACTTTTCGCCGCATTGAGCGAGCTCGTCTCGGTTGCCGCCCTCCTCACCCCGCGCGGTGTGACGCTGGCTGCGCCATCGCGAAGGCCGACCTCCGACGCTCCCTCGTGGAAGCTGACACCACGCAATTCTGTGGATGAGCAGACGACTCCCCCAGCGCGTTGAAGAATCGTTACCGCCTGACAAGCCGTCCCTTGGCCGGGCTCAGCGCGGCTCCGCCCCCAAGTGCAGCACCGCCTCGGCGAGCGCCCGCAGCCCCGCGGCGACGTCGGCACCGGTCACCGCCTCGTCGGGGTGGTGGCTGATGCCGTCGGGGTTGCGCAGGAACAGCATGCCCACCTCGGTGATGGCCCCGATCGCCATCGCGTCGTGTCCGGCGCGGCTGAACAGGGTCGGCGCCTCGCCGCCGATGCCGGCGCGCACCACGTCCTGCAGCAGCGGGGCGCAGAACACGGCCGGCGCGCTGTGCACCTCGCGGGCCTGCCAGCGGAGCCCGCGGCGGCCCATGATGGCATCCAGTTCGCGGGAGATCTCGTCCCACGTGTGGTCGCGGGTGGCGTCGAACTCGCCGCGGAGGTCGAGCGAGAAGTGCGCCTCGCCGGGGACGACGTTCACCGCGCCGGGGAACGCCTCGAGCTGACCGACGGTGCCGATGATGTGATGCTCGCCGCGGCAGATGCGCTCCACCGCCAGGGCGGCTTCGCTCGCGCCGAGCAGGGCATCGCGCCGCATGTCGTACGGAGTGCCGCCGGCGTGCCGCGCCTCACCCTCGACGACGAGCTGGAAGCGCCTGGCCGAGGCGATCGACGACACCGCGGCGAGCGCCCGGCCGCTGCGATGCAGCTCCGGCCCCTGCTCGATGTGCGCTTCCAGGTAGGCGACGAGCTCGTCGGGGCGTCGGGCGGCCTCGCCGACGCGGCCCGGGTCGAGCCCGAACTCGCGGAAGGCCTGCCGCAGCGTGTAGCCGTCGGCATCCGTCAGGTCCCACCACGACGCGTCCCACTGCCCGGCGACCGCCGAAGATCCGAGGAGGGCTTTGCCGAAGCGCGTGCCCTCCTCGTCGCTGAAGGCGATGACCTCGAGCGCGAACGGGAAGGGACTGGATGCCGTGCCCTCGTCGTCGACCAGGCGGATGAGCCGCACGACCTCGAGGGCCATCAGCACCCCGACGATGCCGTCGAAGCGTCCGGCGTCGGGGACGGTGTCGAGATGCGAGCCCATCAGTAGCGCGGGGGCGTCGGGGGCTCCGGCCGGGGCGAGGCGTCCGACCTGGTTGCCCGCGGCATCCTGTCTCGTCGTCATGCCGAGTTCGCGCATCCACTCCGCGGCCAAGCGGTTGACGCGGGCGTGCTCGGGTGACAGGTACACGCGCGTGATGCTGCCCGGCGTCGCCGTGACCCGGGCGAGTTCTTCGCATCGCCCCATGACGCGGCGCGCCGCCGAGGCGATGCGCTCGGGCGCGACCTG
This sequence comes from Microbacterium sp. Leaf151, assembly GCF_001424225.1. Classification (GTDB taxonomy): domain Bacteria; phylum Actinomycetota; class Actinomycetes; order Actinomycetales; family Microbacteriaceae; genus Microbacterium. The sequence goes on from NZ_LMOR01000004.1 coordinate 1,135,340, forward strand.
CAGGCGGGTGGCGGTGGTCATGGTCGGGCTCCGCGGGCCGCGACTCGATGACTCACCGCGAATGCCCGCGCGGCGCGCGACCCGGCGTGCGTTCGCCCGGAGTCAGCGACCCCGGCGACAGCGTGTGGGCCGTGACTCGCCGAGAATGCACGCCCGGCGTGCGACGCGGCGTGCGTTCGCCCGACGTCGGCGACGGAGACCGAGGCGGGGGTGCGGCGCGTCATGCGCGCGCCGCCGCGTACACGGCCTGCGCGGCCTCGACGCCACCACCGGGCGCGACCGTCGCGCCGTGGCGACGCAGCACCGCCTCGAGCGCGGCGAGGGTGGTGAGCACCGCGTCGGTGCGGGCGTTGTACCCCATCGTGCCGATGCGCCACACCCGGCCGTGCAGTGGACCGAACGACGTGCCGATCTCGATGCCGAAGTCGCCCAGCAGCTCCGACCGCACCGCGTCTCCGACCACTCCCTCGGGGATCTCGACGGCGACGACGTTCGTCATCTTGTGAGCGACGTCGCCGAACACCGTGAGGCCCAGGCCCTCGACGCCGGCGAGCATCGCGTCGCCGTGCAACCGGTGCCGCGCGATCACGGCATCGCGCCCCTCGAGCAGCAGAACGCGCGCGCACTCACGCGCGCCGTAGAGCATCGTCGTCGCCTCGGTGTGGTGGTTCAGACGGCGCGGTCCCCAGTAGTCCAGGATCATCGCGAGGTCGAAGTAGTTCGAGCGGATGAAGTCGGATGCCACGGCATCGCCCTCCTCGCGGATACCGGCCTCGACGCGGGCGCGCGAGCGCACCACCTCGACGGCCCGCTCCGAGAGGCTGATCGGCGCCGACCCGGACGGCCCGCCGAGGCACTTCTGCAGGCCCGCGGTGGCGGCATCCAGTCCCCAGTCATCCATCTCGAACGCGTTGCCGCCGAGGGAGGCCGTGGCGTCGGTGTAGAAGAGCGCGCCGTGCGCGCGGCAGATCTCGCCGATCTCGTCCAACGGCTGGAGCATCGTGGTCGAGGTGTCGCCCTGCACGCAGGCGACGAGGTGCGGCTTGACCCGCTCGACCGCCTCGCGGATCGCCGACACGGGGAAGACCTGACCCCACGGCACCTCGATCGTGTGCACTTCGGCGAGCGCGCGTTCGGCGATCTCGGCGAGCAGGTGCCCGAAGCGTCCGAAGACGGGCACGAGCACCCTGTCTCCCGGGCGGATGAGCGTGATCATGGCCGCCTCGATGCCGGCGCGACTCGTGCCGTCGATGAGCACCGTCGCGTCGTTGTCGGTGCCCCAGACCTGGCGGTACAGGTCTTGCGTCTCGTTCATCGTGGCAGTCATGAACGGGTCGTACTGTCCGACGAGCGGTGCCCCCATCGCGCGCAGCACGCTGGGGTACGCCGAGATGGGCCCGGGGCCCATCAGCAGTCGGGCGGGCGGGTCGATGGGGCCGGGGAGCTGGCTGTTCACGGGGTCTCCATGGTGCGGGAGGGGGCGGAAGCACGAGACGATGCCGACAGGGCGGCGAGGCGGCGGGCGAGGCGCACGAGCGCGATGTCGGTGCCCGCACGCGAGACGAGGCAGACGCCGACCGGGGCGCCGTCGATCGTGAGAAGCGGCACTGAGATCGCCGGGAGACCGGCGATGGCCGCGGGGGCCGTCATCCGCAGGGTGGCCGCGCGCACGGCGTCGACGTCGGCGGTGCGCTGAGGTGCGGGCCCCGGGACGGTGGGGAAGACCATGACGGCACCGTCGACGAGCTCGGCCAGGTGCGCGGCGATCGGTTCGAGGCCGCTGCGCGCCGCACGTTCTTCGTCGGCGGTGATCTGCGCGGCGACGCGGAAACGCTCGGCGACCGCCGGGCCCACGGCACCGGGATGCGCGCGCAGCCACTCGCCGTCGTTGCGCCACGCCTCTGCGCCCTGCACGGTGCGGAACGCCGCGAAGCCGGCATCCAGGTCTCCCGTGTGCACCGCGCGGAAGGAGGGCGGATCGTCGGATGCCGCGAGCCCGGCTAGGAAACGCGAGAACCCTTCACGGGTGGAGGCGTCGGCGCAGTCGAGGATCTCTTCGGGGATCACGAACCGCCAGGGAAGGTCGCTGCCCGCGGCGCCGTACACGTTCTCGGTGGAGGCGGAGCCGTCGTAGCTCAGGCACCAGTCGGCCACCCGCTGCAGGGTGCCGCCGTCGCGGGCGAGCCAGCCGATCGTGTCGAACGACTGCGCGAGCGGCAGCATGCCCTGTCGGGGAACGAGGTCATGGGTCGTGCGCAGCCCCCAGAGCCCTTGGTACGACGCCGGCACGCGGATGGAACCGGCGGTGTCGGTGGCGAGGGCGATGTCGGCATGGCCGAGGGCGACAGCCGACGCCGGTCCGCTGGACGAACCGCCGGGCAGGGCACCGACGACCGCGCCGTTGGGAGGCGTGCCGTAGTGGGCGTTGTCTCCGGCGATCGAATAGGCGAACTCGTCGGTGCGGGCGATGCCGCGCAGCGACGCGCCGGCGCGCAGCAGGTCGGCGACGGCCGGGGCGGTGGCCTTCTCGGGCCGCGCTTCTTCGAGGAACGTGGGGTTTCCCGCGCCGATGCGGAAGCCGGCGATGGCGAAGAGGTCTTTCACCGCGACGGTGAGTCCTTCGAGCGGACCCTCCCACGCCCCTTGCAGGAAGGGGTCGCCGACGCTGCGCCAGATGGTGCGGTCGAGCGGGGGCGTGCGCGGTGTCACGTGCGCCGCGGTGATGAGCCACCGACCGTCGATGCGTTGCCACACCTGCGTCTGCAGGCCTCGCCCACCGCCGCGGAACTGCGACACCGACATCAGCAGGGCGACGTCACCGTCGGTGCTCGCGTCGCTGGTGGCCGTGGCGAGCGGCCGGTAGTGGACCTCGGCGATCTCGCGCGGGGGCACGCCGCCGCGCAGCGATCGGAACCCGCTGATCGCGTCATGGCCGACGAGCAGTCCCGCCGTGTCGCCGCGGAGGGTGTCGGGTCCGGGCGCGAAGAACGCGTCGAGGGCGTCGAGGTCGTTCGCGACGATGGCTCGCTCGTACGCGTCGAATGCCTCGCGCAGGTCGGCGGGGATGCCGGCATCCGTCATCGCGCGTCTCCTTCCGCTCGGCGCAGGCGGTCGAGTGTCCGCGACACGCCGTTGGCAACCCGCGCGATGGGGCGTGTCGTGGACGCTCGAGCGGGGGTCGGGGTGGCGAGGGTGGGCTCGGCGCCCAGAAAGGGCTCGGCGCGGGCCAGTGCGGCGGAGAGGGCGGGGCTCACTCGGCGTCTCCTTCGGACGAGGGGGCGGCGGACGGGACACGCGGAGTGTCGGCGGATGCCAGCACCACCGGCTCCACCGACGGGACTCCCGCGAAGTCGGCCTCGCGGATGCGCGCGTGTACGCCCGAGACGATATCGACGACCTGCGAGATGTCGAAGTCGGTCGCGGCGCTCAGGTAGGCGTAGCCCAGGTGTTCGTTCATGCCCCAGCGGCCGTGGAGCAGCGCGAGCGACGAGCGCACGCAGGCGCGCATCGCCGCATCGAGGTCGGGGTCCATCCCCGTCGGCACGAGATAGTCGGGCGTGCGCACGAGCGGCCCCGTGACCTCGCCGAACGCCGCGCGGGCGGCGTCCGCGGGGATCACCTCGAAGCGCAGCGTGGCTCGCAGCGACGCCTCGAGGGCGGTGAGCGCGACCTCGCCGTCGCCCTGCGCGAAGTGGGGGTCGCCGACGTACGCGAGCGCCCCCTCGACCTGCACCGGGAGGTAGAGGATCGTCCCCTCGACGAGGAGGTTGATGTCGATGTTGCCGCCGTGCGTGCCCGGCGGCACCGAGTGCGGGCGTTGCTCACCTGCGACGGCGACCCCCATCGTGCCGAGGAACGGGGCGAGGGGGAACGCCACGACCGGGTCGCCTCCTTCGACGACGGGGAGCGTGCCGTGCAGGATGCCGCCCCGCTCGGCGACGGCGGCGAACACGCTGACGTTGTGCTCACCACGCGGCAGCTCGCCCACGAGCGCGCCCTTGCCGTGCCGGTTCGAGATGACGCCGTAGGGCACCCGCGGAACGAGCGTCTCGACGGTGATCTTGAGCAGGTCACCGGGGTGCGCATCGCGCACGTGCACGGGACCGACGACGACGTGGGGTCCGTCGGCCATCACATCGCGCGAGACGGATGCCGCGATCTCGACGGCATCTTCGAGCACCTGCTCCCGCGGTACTCCGTGTGCGGAGAAGAAGGCGGCCGGGTCTCTGCCCTGGTCGTCGAGGATGCCCTCGTGACTGACGGTGTCGAACGTGACACTCGCACCCGACGCGATCTCGAGCACGGCGGTGTCGCTCGCGCACGGCAGACGCCCCCACAGGACGGTGTCGGGGGTGGCGCGGAGGTAGTGGTCGCCGGGGACGGCACCGACGCCGGGCTGGAGGATCGGCACCGGCGTCGCGGTGCCGGACCCGATTCCCTCGACGGGCTCAAAGACCACGGTCGCTGCGTGGGTCACGGCGACGGCCGCCCCCGAGCCGCGTAGTCCGGCCGCGGGGACGCTCACGCCTCCACCGCCGCGGGGGTGTGCAGGATCTCGCGGCCCTCGCGCTCGGTCACGGCGGCGCCGCGACGGTACACCGACTCCCCACGTAGCCAGGTCTCGCGCACGACGCCCGTGAGGGTCTTGCCGTGCCACGGCGTCACCGGGTTGCGGTACTCCAGCGTCGCGGCATCCACCACGAACGTCTCGTCGGGCGCGAAGGCGACCAGGTGGCCCGGCGCGCCCGGCTCGATCACGCCGAGCCCTTCGAGGCCGGCGATGCGGGCAGGACCGGTCGTCAGCAACGGCAGGAGGCTCTCGAAGGCCAGCCCGCGCTCGCGGGCGGTGGTGTGCACGGCCGACAGGCCGGTCTGCAGCCCCGCGATACCGCCCCAGGCGAGGCCGAAGTCGGGGTTGCCCTTGAGCTCGACGGTGGCGGGCGAGTGGTCGCTGACGATCGCGTCGATGGTGCCGTCGACGATCCCCGCCCACAGCAGGTCGCGATTGTCGCCGCCCCGGATCGGCGGGCAGCACTTGAACGCCCCCGCGCCGTCGGGAACGTCTTCGGCCTCGAGAGTCAGATAGTGCGGACAGGTCTCGACCGTGAGGCGTACGCCCTCGGCCTTCGCCGCCCGCACATCGTCGAGCGCGCCGCCGTCGGAGACGTGCACGATGTGCGCGCGGGCGCCCGTGCGACGCGCGGCGTCGATGACCCGGCGGATCGCGGCGCGTTCGCTCAGCGGCGGCCGACTGGCCTCGAAGTCGCGGTAGCGGGGTCCGAGTGCGCCATCGGGGTGCAGGTGCGCGGGGTCTTCGGCGTGCACGATGAGCAGTCCGTCGAACTCGGCGAGCTCGGCGAGGCATCGTTCGAGCTGGTCGGTGTCGAGGTGTCCGAACTCGTCGATGCCGCTGGGCGACAGGAAGCACTTGAAGCCCGCGACCCCGGCGTCGGAGAGCGCGCGCAGCGAGCCGAGATTCTCGGGAACCGCGCCACCCCAGTACGCCACGTCGACCGCGAGCTTTCCCGCCGCGGCCTGGCGCTTGGCATCCAGAGCGTCGGGGGTGGTGGTGACGGGCGAGCTGTTCAGCGGCATGTCGACCACCGTCGTGACCCCACCGGCCGCCGCGGCGGCGGTACCCGTCGCGAACCCCTCCCACTCGGTGCGGCCGGGTTCGTCGAGATGCACGTGCGAGTCGACGAGCCCGGGAAGCAGCACCGCGTCGCCGGGCAGCACGGTGGTGGCGGCCGCGTCGAAGGGCTCGACGGCGGCGATGACCCCGTCGTCGATGACGACGGTGGCGGGGCTGAAGGCGCCGTCGAGGTAGACCCGTCGGGCCGCGATCCGTGTGCTCATGTCGTTCACGCTAGGCGCCCCGCGTTTCCTGAATGTAACCGTCATCAACATTCATGCGAAAACCGGCCGCTCGCCCGCCTGGGGAGGAAGAGCGCGTGTCGGCGACCCCGGGTTGACCGCCGCCTCACCGGGGTCGGGAATGTGCACCGGGTCGTCCCCCGGCCGCCCCACTGCACGAAACGCACCCCGGTCCGCCGACACCGCACCACGCGCCGCGGTCCCGGCGAACGCCCGCGGCGGCCGCGCGTACTCGTCGCGTTTGCTGGTTCCCAGTCCCATCCGCACCATCCCGGACGCCATGCCCACCGCCGCCGCGACCCCGTCGACGACCGGCACGCCGATGCGCTCGGTGAGTTCCGCGCACAGGTCGGCCATGCCGGCGCAGCCGAGCACGATGACGTCGGCGCCGCCGGCTGCCGCGCGAGCGCCGTAGCGCTCGATGGTCGTGACCGCCTCGGATCCCGTGTCCTCGAGGTCGAGCACCGGGATGCCGGTCGCCTCCAGCGACACGCACGCCCGCTCCATGCCGTACCGGGTGACGAGATCCTCGGCCCGGCCGAGCGTGCGACTGAGGGTCGTGACGACCCCGAAATGACGACCCGACACCGCGGCCAGGTGCATCGCCGCCTCGGCGATGCCGACCACCGGGGCCTCCACGATCTCCCGCGCCGCGTCGAGACCCGGGTCACCGAAGCACGCGATGACGTACGCATCGGCCGGGTCGTGGCCGTCGCGATCAGCCGCGATCGCCTCGATGACGGCCGCCGCCGCGGCGATCTCGTCGATGTGGCTCTCGATCGCGGCGGCACCGATCTCGGGACACACGGCTTCGATGAGCACGTCGGGCCCCGCCACCTCCCGGGCGGCTTCGGCGATCTTCTCCGTCATCGCCCGGGAGGTGTTGGGGTTGATCAGCATGATTCTCACGCGAGCGCCTCGCGGGCGGTTCCGGTGCTCGACGCGGACCGTGCGCCCGGGACCGATGACGTGGCATCCGGAGCCGTCTGGGCGAGCGCCGAGCCCGACACGGGCGCCGCGGCCGTGGCATCCGGAGCCGACTGCGCGAGCACCGGGACCTCGCGCTCCTCGGGCGCGCCGACCGTCTCCACGGTGCCGTCGGAGATGCCCTCCGTCTCGCCCTCGAACGTCGGGATGCGGGGGTCGAGGCGCTCGAAGAGCAGGAACAGCACGTAGCCGAGGCCGCAGCCGATGAACCAGCTGTAGTCGCTGATCGCGGCGACGTTGAACAGTCCCAGGTCGGCGAACAGCTTGGGGAAGATCGCGATCGCGACCGTCGGAACACCCGCGGCGATGACGGCCTTGACCGCGTTCGGGTTGAAGCCGTTGCGGTACCAGTACGGGCCCTCGGCATCCATCGTGAACATCGCGTCGACCTTCACGCGCTGGCGGGCGGCGATGTAGTACCCGGCGATCAGGATGCCGAAGAGCGGGCCGATCAGCGCGCCCAGCACGCCGAGCGAGTAGTGGATGGCGTCGGCGTTGGAGTACCAGTTCCACGGCATGAGGAAGGTCGAACCGACGGCGGCGATCATGCCTCCGGCACGCCACGAGATCTTCTTGGGCGCGACGTTGGAGAAGTCGAACGCGGGTGAGATGAAGTTGGCGACGATGTTGATGCCCACCGTGGCGGTGACGAAGGTCAGGCCGCCGAGGAGGATCGCGAAGGGCGTGTCGATGCGCTCGACCGTCGCGATGGGGTCGGTGATGAGCGAACCGAAGACCGGCACGGTCGCCGACGCCGTGATGACGGTCAGGAGCGAGAAGAAGAGGAAGTTGATCGGCAGACCCCAGAAGTTGCCCTTCTTCACCGCGGCGAAGCTCTTGCCGTAGCGGGCGAAGTCGCCGAAGTTCAGCATCGGGCCGGAGAAGTACGACACGACGAGCGCGACCGCGGCGAACATCACGGGGATCGAGGCCCAGAAGTCGAGCTGGGTCGTCGAGAGGGTGAACGAGATGTTCTGGATGCCGGCCTGCGACACGAGGTAGATGGCGAGCACGATCATGACGAGGTAGACCGCCGGTCCCGCCCAGTCGATGAAGCGGCGGATGACCTCCATGCCGTTCCAGAACAGCAGGAACTGCGCCGTCCACAGGATGGCGTACGAGATCCAGCCCAGGGCCGACAGACCCGCGAACGACACGTCGAGCAGGGCCGCGGAACCGGGGATGAACTTCAGGAAGACGATGTTCAGCGACTCGGCCGCGAGGAACGTCTGCACGCCGTACCAGGCGATGGCGATGAGGCCGCGGATGATCGCGGGGATGTTCGCGCCCCGGATGCCGAACACCACGCGGTTGATCACGGGGTAGGGCACGCCCGTCTTCTGGCTGGGCTTGGCGACCATGTTGGCGAAGAGCTGCACGATGCAGATGCCGGCGATCAGCGCCACCAGCACCTGCCACGACTGCAGTCCGAGGGCGAAGAGCGAACCCGCGGTGACGTAGCCGCCGACCGAGTGCACGTCGCTCATCCAGAACGCGAAGATGTTGTAGCTCGACCACTTCTGCTTCCGCAGCGGGGCGAGATCCTCGTTGGCGAGGCGGTCGTCGTAGTGCGGCAGCATGTTGCCGCCTCCGTGGGGGTGGCCGGCGGCCTCCACGAGATCGTGGGGGCCGGTGAGCGGTGTCGTCGTCATGTCATTCCTCTCAGGACGATGGATGCCACGACGTGGAGTCCGCGGCCGGAGTGGAGCTCTGATGTGAAGTTATGGGTTCACACCACTCCCTTGGTTTCGCTCATGTAACAGGCGTGTGAAGTCACACCTTCACGCGAGAGGTCTCCTTAGACTCGGGGCATGACGCAGCCCGCCGCCGTAGACGATGCCCGCGTCACACCCGACGACGCGGCCGGCTCCGGCTCCGGCTCCGCGATCGCGCCCGCAACCCTCGACTCGGGCGCGCCCGCCGAGGCTTCGGTCGGCGCGCGCATCCGGGACCTGCGCCAGGCCCGCGGCATCTCCGCCCGGGCGCTCGCGAAGACCCTCGGCATCTCCCCCAGCGCCGTCTCGCAGATCGAGCGAGGCGTCATGCAGCCGAGCGTCTCGCGCCTCATCGCCATCACCGACGCCCTCGGCGTCCCCCTCGTGGCCGCCTTCGACCCGGCATCCGACCGCCCCGTCGACCCCGTCGGCCCCTCGGGTTTCACGCTGCAGCGCGCGGGCCAGACGCCCGACATCGTGCTCGACAGCGGGGTGTCGTTCCGCCGCCTCACCCCGGGCAGCTCGCCCGGCGTCGACTACTTCGAGTCGATCTACCCGCCCGGCGCCGCCGCCCACGGCGCTGACGGCCTGTTCCACCACGAGGGCTACGAGGTCGGCACCGTCGTCGCGGGCGAGCTCACGATCGACTTCGAGGCCGAGCGCGTGATCCTCCGCGCCGGGGATGCCATCAGCTACCCCTGCTCGGTCCCCCACCGCCTGCACAACACCGGCGACACGGATGCCGTGGCGCACTGGCTGATCGTGCACGCGTAACTGATCGCGCTTTCGCAGCATCCGGCCCGGGCGCGGTGGGCTGCCCGTCCGGTGGGCGCGCGCGCGGTGGGTGGCGCGCGCGGCGTGCCGCCCTTCCGGGGCGCGAAATGTGCACCGGGGCGGCCACCGCACGCCCCACTGCACAAAGCACGCCCCGAACCCCACCAGCGGCGCGCTGCCGTGCCAGGCGTCGAAGGCGCCGACACGGCGGGCCGCCCGCGCGGGGCGCGAAATGTGCACCGGGGCGGCCGCAGCACGCCCCACTGCACAAAGCACGCCCCGAACCCCGCGGCGGCGCAGGAGCTACCGGTCAGGATGCACGCGCACCCCGAAATGTTCCCCACAGCAACATCGCTGACACATCCCGCCACAGCTCTGTAACGCGCGCCGCCTAGCCTGGTCGGCATGCACCTGCAGGAGTTCCATGCCCTCGACGACGCGGATGCCGCAGCGGTTGTCCGCGTCTGGGCCGACGTGCCGGGGTGGGTCGACGCCGTCGTCGCGGGTCGTCCCTACGCGAACGTCGACGCCCTCGCCTCGTACGCCGGCGACCTCGCTTCGACGTGGTCGCCGGAAGATCTCGAGGCGGCGTTGCACGCCCACCCCCGCATCGGAGGGAAGGTCTCGGGCGACGGCGCCGAGGCCTCGGCATCCCGTGTCGAACAGGGCTCGATGGCATCCGCCGCCGATGACGACGTCGCCGCGATCGCCGCCGGAAACGCCGCGTATGAGGAACGTTTCGGTCGCGTGTTCCTCATCCGCGCCGCCGGACGCGCGCCGAGCGAGATGCGCGCGGAACTGGAGCGACGTCTCGGAAACGACCCCGCCACCGAGACCATCGAGGCCACCCGCCAGCTCGCCGAGATCGCCCTGCTGCGGCTGCGCACGACCTTCGCCGACGACGCCCCCGCCGAACCCGAGGCCGCGGAATGAGCCCCCGCCCCACCGACGCCCCGGAGGGCACCGAATGACCCACCTCACCACCCACGTCCTGGATGCCACGACGGGCACGCCCGCATCCGGTGTCACCGTGACGCTGGCCCTCCTCGACGGCGCGACGATCGAGGAGGCGACCACCGACGCCGACGGTCGCCTCAGCCTCGGCCCCGACCGCCTCGACGACGGTGATTACGCGCTGACCTTCGGGACCGGTGCCTACTTCCGCGCGAACGACGTGCTCTCGTTCCACCCCGTCGTGACCGTCGCCTTCACCGTCGACGGCGACGCGCACCTGCACGTGCCGCTGCTGCTGAGCCCGTTCGCCTACTCGACCTACCGCGGCAGCTGAGGAGCGTCATGAAGGTCATCGTCATCGGAGCCGGCGTCGGCGGCACCTCCGCCGCCCTCGCCCTGCAGAAACTCGGCCACGAGGTCGTGGTCTACGACCGCATGCGCGAGAACCGCCCGGTCGGGGCGGCGCTGTCGCTGTGGTCCAACGGCGTGAAGGTGCTCAACTGGCTCGGCCTCGGCCCGCAGGTCGCCGCGCTCGGCGGGCGGATGGACGACATGGCGTACTACGACGGGCACACCGGCGACGAGCTCTGCCGCTTCAGCCTCGCGCCCGTCACGGAGCAGACCGGCCAGCGGCCCTACCCCGTCGCCCGCGCCGACCTGCAGCAAATGATGATGGATGCCGTGGGCTCGGCGAACATCCGCCTCGGTAAGCAGCTGGTCGCCGTCGCCGACGACGGACGGACGGTGACGGCCACCTTCGCCGACGGCTCCACGGACACCGCCGACCTGCTGATCGGGGCCGACGGTGCCCGCTCGCTCGTGCGCGACTACGTGACCGAGCCCACCGGCATCCGTCCGCAACGGTCCTATTCCGGTTACGTCAACTACAACGGCCTCGTGAAGGCCGACGAGCGGATCGGGCCGCTGGATCAGTGGACCACCTACGTCGGCGACGGCAAACGGTGCGCGGTCATGCCCGTCGCGGGCGACCGGTTCTACTTCTTCGTCGACGTACCGGGCCCCTCGGGCGTGGTGGAGGACCGCATGGCCGCCCTCGAGGCCGCGTTCGGGTCGTGGGGCGCCCCCGGCGTGCGGGCGCTGCTCGACGGCATCGACCCCGACGAGTCGCTGAACCGCGTGGAGATCTGGGACATCGACCCCTTCGACACGTGGGTGCGCGGGCGCGTGGCGATCCTCGGCGATGCCGCCCACAACACCGCTCCCGACATCGGGCAGGGCGCGTGCTCCGCGCTGGAAGACAGCTTCGCCCTCGGCATCGTCTTCGCGACCTCGACCCTCGGCATCGAGGACTCGCTGAAGCGCTACGCGCGCATCCGCACCGAGCGGGCCGGCGACCTGGTGATGCGCGCCCGCAAGCGCGCTCATGAGACCCACGCCTTCGACCTCGCCGCGACGCAGGCCTGGTACGACGGTCTCCGGCGCGAGGACGGCACCGGGGTGATCCGGGGCATCGTCGGCAACATCGAGGGAAGCCCCGTCGAGCTCGGGGCGAGCGTCATGCGCTGACGCCCGGTGTGGGCTGCGTCCCACGTCGGGCTGGCTGAGGGGTGGATGGGCAGCCAGGGCGGGGACACGGTCCGCGCAGAGTGGGACACGCGTCGCGCGCGGCGGAGTGATCGCCGGGACGTCGAACCGCGTCCCACAAAGGGCTGGCTGAGGGGTGCGCAGGCAGCCGGAACTGGGACATGGTCCGCACACAGTGGGACATGGGTAGCGTCGGAGGCCGTACTGGACGCCGCACTCGATGCCGCGCGGAGGCGCGCGGAACGTGTGACCCCGCGTGACGCGCGCACGGCGTCGGCCCACACGACCCGTGGCACCGTGGGAGGCTACCCACAGAACCCGCGACGCCTCCGGGAGGCAGCATGTCCGAGTACTTCGACCGCACCGCCGACAAGACCTACACCAAGGTCTACAAGGCCGAGACGCCCGACATCCTCGCCGCGTTCGCCGCGTTCGACCAGGCCGTGTTCGCCCCCGAAGGACGCGCCATTCCGCTGAAGTACCGCGAACTGATCGCGCTGGCCGTCGGCATCACCACACAGTGCGTGTACTGCATCGACGGACACTCGCAGAACGCCGTCAAGGCGGGGGCCACCGAAGCCGAGCTCGCCGAGGCCGCGTGGGTCGCGACCGCCATCCGCGCCGGCGGCGGCTACGCGCACGGACGCCTCGCGTTCAAGCTCGCCGACGACGCCCGCCCGCACCAGCACTGACCTCATGACCGACGCTCCCCCGCCGTCGACCGACGCCGTCGAACCGGGCGCATCTCGGACCGCCGAATCCCCGTCCGGTGCGGTGCGATCCGAGAGCGCCCACCCCCGCACACGTGGAACGCGCCCATCCGAGCCCGGCGCGCCCGATTCCGACGCGCTCGAGGCCGAGGCCCTCGCGCACATCCGTGCCCTCATCCGCATCGACAGTGTCAATACGGGCGAAGCGTCGACCATCGGCGACGGCGAGACGCGCGCCGCACGGTATGTGCAGGAGCAGCTCGACGAGGTCGGCTACGACACCGTCCTGGTCGAGCCTCGGCCGGGACGCGCGAGCGTGATCGCGCGTTTGGCCGGGTCGGATCCGGATGCCGGGGCCCTCGTCGCCCACGCCCACCTCGACGTCGTGCCGGTCGACGCCTCGGATTGGACGTACCCGCCCTTCGGCGCGGAGATCCACGACGGCATCCTGTACGGCCGCGGCGCGGTCGACATGAAGGACTTCGCCGGCATGCTTCTCGCGATCGCCCGCGCCTTCCGGCGGGACGGCGTCGTGCCCCGCCGAGACCTGATCTTCGCCTTCTTCGCCGACGAGGAGGCCGGGGGCGTCTGGGGGGCGAGGTGGCTCGTCGAGAACCGGCCGGAACTCTTCGCCGGGGCGACGGAGGCGATCAGCGAGGTCGGCGGCTTCTCGATCCCCCTGCCCGGGGACCGACGCGCCTACCTCGTCGCCACCGCAGAGAAGGGCGTGACCACTGCCATCCTCACGGCGCGGGGTCGCGCAGCGCACGGCTCTCGCCCCACCGCCGACAACGCCGTCGTCCGTCTCGCCCGCGCCGTCGCGGCCGTGGGCGAACACCGCTTCCCCGTCGAGAGCACCGCCACGCTCGAGCGATTCCTCGACGTCTACACGCGCGCGGGTGGCGATGTCGACGACCTGGGATTCGCGGCATCCCTGATCGACGCGGGCAGCCGCAACACGGCCTCGCCGACGGTGCTGGTCGCCGGGGGCAAGGCGAACGTCATCCCGGCCTCGGCGAGCGCGACGCTCGATGTGCGCGTCGTGCCGGGGCAGGCCGAGGCGGTGCGGGAGCAGCTGGCGGCTGTCGTCGGCGACGACATCGAGGTCACCTGGGCGCGTGACATCCCGGCCATCGAGGCTCCCGCCGACGGACGACTCGTGGGAGTGCTCCAGGATGCCGTGACCGCCGAAGACCCCGACGGCACGGTCGTGCCGTACCTGCTGCCGGCCAGCACCGACAACAAGCACCTGGCCCGCCTCGGCATCCGGGGCTACGGGTTCGTGCCGCTGCGCGTTCCGGCGGACTTCGACGTGTTCGGGCAGTTCCACGCCGCCGACGAACGGGTTCCCATCGACGCGCTCGCGTTCGGCACGCGGGTGACGGCGCGGATCCTGCGCGAGGCCTGAGCCGCTGCTCCGCCTCGCCGCCCTCGTCGGGCGCGGGCCGAGGAACATGCGGGCCAGCGCCTCGCCGGCGTACTCCAGCCCACACCCCGCCGTCCACCGTGTTACCCGGCGTGGCACCACGTTGCGGCACATGGCGAGGCGTTGCGGCGTGTGAAACGGCGCCTCGCGAGGAGCCTCCGGCCGGTCGTACCGTGACCCTCACCCACTGGCGCTCCGCGTCGGTGCGGAGTCCCGAGGAGCACGATATGACCACCACCGCGCCGGCACCCGCCCACCGCACGACACCGCCTGCCGCAGCGACCGCCAGGGTCGACCTCGGCACCATCGCCGTGGTGCCCACGCGGCACTGGTGGCGGTGGATCCTCAGCGCCCTGCTGCTGTTCGTCGTCGCCCAGTTCGCCTGGAGCCTCGTCACCAACGACCGGTACATGTGGGGCACGTTCGGGGAGTACTTCTTCTCCGAGCCTGTGCTGATCGGCATCGGGTACACCCTGGGCCTCACCGCCGTCTCGGCGGTGGTGGGCTTCACCCTGGGGACGCTGCTCGCCCTCGGCCGCCTGTCCCCCTCGCCGCTGGTGAGCTCGGTCGCGTGGGGCTACATCTGGTTCTTCCGGTCGGTGCCCCTCGTCGTGCAGATCATCGTCTGGTACAACCTCGGCTACCTCTACCCCACGCTGGGTCTCGGGACGCCGTTCACGACCGACTTCTGGATCGTGGAGTTCCCTACGGTGCAGCTGGTGAGCGCTTTCGCCGCCGCGATCCTCGGCCTCGGTCTGCACCAGGCCGCCTACTCGGCGGAGATCATCCGCGGTGGGCTCGTCTCGGTCGACCCGGGCCAGCACGAGGCGGCCGCGGCGCTCGGCATCCCGGCCTCCCGACGCTTGTTCCGCATCATCCTTCCGCAGGCGATGCGCTCGATCGTGCCCAACGCCACGAACGAGGTGATCGGCCTGGTCAAGGGCGCCTCGGTCGTGTTCGTCATCGCGATCCCCGAGCTGTTCTACGCCGTGCAGGTCATCTACAACCGCAACAGCCGCGTCATTCCGCTGCTGCTGGTGGCGGTCGTCTGGTACACGCTCATCACGACGATCCTCAGCGTCGCGCAGTACTACATCGAGCGGTATTACGCCCGGGGTGCCGCGCGGGCCCTGCCCCCGACGCCGGTGCAGCGGGCGCGACGGTGGGTGAGCGTGCAGTGGGCGCGACTCGGCGATTCCCCGGCGCCGCCGGGCGGGGCGGATGCCGAACACCCCGCCGCCGCGAAAGGCGGCCGGGCATGAGCGCGGTCACCGCCACGCGTGGTCTCATCGAGGTCCACCAGGTGCACAAGGCGTTCCACGGCGTCGAGGTCTTGAAGGGCATCGACCTCACCGTGCAGCCCGGCGAGGTCGTCGCGCTGCTCGGACCGAGCGGTTCCGGCAAGTCGACGCTGCTGCGCACCATCAACCACCTCGAAGGGGTGGATGCCGGCTCGATCACCGTCGACGGCGAGTTCATCGGCTACGAGCTGCGCCACGGCAAGCTGCACGAGCTGCGCGAGCGGGAGATCCTGCAGCGGCGGACGCGCGTGGGGATCGTGTTCCAGAACTTCCACCTCTTCCCCCACCTCACCGCGCTCGAGAACATCACCGAGGCCCCCCTCGCCCTGAAGCGATTGGGAAAGGACGACGCTCGCGCGCTCGCCCGTGGCCTGCTCGACCGGGTCGGCCTCGCCCACAAGGCCGACGCCTACCCACGGCAGCTCTCGGGCGGCCAGCAGCAGCGCGTCGCCATCGCGCGGGCACTGGCCCTCAAGCCCCAGGTGCTGCTCTTCGACGAACCCACGAGCGCGCTCGATCCGGAGCTCGTCGGCGAGGTGCTCGACGTGATCCGCGACCTGGCCACGCTCGGCACCACGCTCGTCATCGTCACCCACGAGATCGGCTTCGCCCGCGAGGTGGCCGATCGCGTCGTCTTCCTCGACCAGGGACGCATCGTCGAGCAGGGCACCCCCGACGAGGTGCTGGAGCACCCGCAGCACCCGCGCACGCGGGAGTTCCTGGCCAAAGTCCTCGGCTGAGCCGACCCCACCCCAGAGTCGCGCCGCCCGCGCGCTCGCTCCGACCCGTACCCGAAACGCCGTCCGGCGCCCGCCGGAGGCATCACACCGCCGTCCGTGACGCGACACCGGCGCCACGGCATCCACCCCTCACAAGGAGACACAGCATGGCCCTCAGTAAGAAGCAGAGCATCGCGATCGGAGTGATCGCCGCGGCGGTCGTCGCCGTCGTCGGCGGCGGCGTCGCGATCGGCCTGAACCGGCCGACCGAGGCGGTCGCGGCGCCGGAGCCCTCGGCATCCGCCCCCGCCATCGACTGGGTGCACACCGCCGCCGTCCCCGACGCCGTCGCCGCGCTCGAAGCCAGCGGCTTCACGCCCATCGAACCCGGCAAGCTCACCGTCGCGGTCGGGGCCTTCGTGCCGCCGCTGAGCTACGTGCCCGACGGCGAGACGCTGCCGGCGGGCACCGAGCCCAATTTCGGCTCGCTCATCGCCGAGGGTCTGGGCCTGGAGTACAACCCCGTCGTGGTGGCGTGGGCGGACTGGCCTCTCGGCATCCAGTCGGGCAAGTACGACCTCATCACCTCGAACGTCACGGTGACCGAGGAGCGCAAGGAGCTGTACGACTTCGCCAGCTACCGGCAGGATCTCCTGGGCTTCTCCGTGCGCTCCGACAGCGCCATCGAGACGATCGAGAAGGCCGACGACATCTCGGGCCTCAAGGTCGTCGTGGGCTCGGGCACGAATCAAGAGAAGGTTCTGCTCAACTGGAACGCCGAGCTGACCGCCGCGGGCAAGGCCCCCGCAGAGCTGAACTATTACGACGACAACGCCGCGGCGACCCTCGCCCTGCAGTCGGGCCGCGTCGACGCCACCTTCGGCCCCAACGCCACCGCGGCGTGGGCGGCGAAGGAGACCGGAGAGACCAAGCTCGTGGGAATCATCCCCGGTGGGTGGCCGCTGCAGGCCGACATCGCGGCGGCCACGAAGAAGGGCAACGGCCTCATCGAGCCGGTCAGCATCGTGCTGAACGCGCTCATCGAGGACGGTACCTACGCCGACGTGCTGAACGTGTGGAACCTCACCTCCGAGGGCGTCGACGCCTCCGAGGTCAACCCGCAGGGACTCCCGAAGTCCTGACGCCCTCGAGTGGCCCGGTCTTGCGGGGCCGGGCCACTCCCCCGTTACGCAGAATGGATGCCATGACCACCGCTGTCGCCCCCTCGTTGACCATCCGCCTCATCGTTCCCGAGGAGTACGCCGCGGTGGGCCGGGCGACGGCCGACGCCTACCGGCACAGCTACGAAGGACTGAGCGATGCCTACCTCGCGTCCCTGGCCGATGTGGAGAGCCGCGTGGCCCAGGGTGAGGTGTGGGTCGCTGTCGACGCCGGCGGAGACATCGTGGGATCCGTGTGGATGCCCCGACCCGGCGAAAGGCTGTCGGAACTCGCGCGCGACGGGGAGGTGGACTTCCGTCAGCTCGCCGTCTCCCCCGCCGCCCGGGGTCGCGGCGTCGGTGAGGCCCTGACCCGTCACGTCGTCGCCGCGGCGCGCAGCCGCGGCGCGCGCCGCGTGGTGATGAACAGCGGTCCCGAGATGCTCGGCGCGCACGCGCTGTACCTCAAGCTCGGCTTCCGGCGGCTGACCGAGCGGGAGCACCCCGTCGAGGTGGAGCCGGGTCGATTCCTCGACCTGCGGGCGTTCGGGTTCGACCTCTGAGGCGGTTCCACCCCTCGGCGGAGCCGGCCCGGGCGGGAGCCGCGTCGAAGGGTCCACGCCGTGAGCCACCGGGCGCGGTGTGGGGGTGAGAAATGTGCAGCGGGGCGGTCGTCACCCGCCCCACTGCACATTTCGCGCCCCGAACCCCCGGCGACTCCGGCGCCCCGAACCCCCGCGACTCCGGCGCTCCGAACCCCGCGTCCAGGACTTCTCAGCGCGACGCGAGGGCCGCGAGTATCCGCCCCACCACCGGCGTGAACTTGAAACCATGGCCGGAGAAGCCCGCGCCCACGACGACCGGCCCGACTCGATCGAGCACGAAGCGGGCGTCGACGGTCGAGGTGTAGGTGCAGGTGACCTCGCGGAACGCCGTGGCATCCACCCCGGGAAGCCACTCGTGGGCGTAGCGGACGAGGGCCGAGGTCAACGCGGGGTCGGGGAGGAAGCTGCGGAGGTCGGGGTCGACCTCGGGTCCGGCCGCATGCCAGCCGGCCTTCACCCCCTGGCCCGGGGTGAGCATCCCGTAGACCGGTGCGCGGAACCACGACGTCGCCGGATCCGCGGGATCGGGATGGTGGTTGAAGCCCGGCCAGACGCTCGCGGGGTCGCGCGGGCGGAAATGCGCCGGCTGCTCCTGTGTCACCCGCAGCGCCGGCAGGCGCACCCCGCGAACGGTCGCGAGCGTCTTCGCCGTCCACGCGCCCGCCGTGCACACGAGCCGCCGCGCGCGAACGCGACGCCGGCCCTCGGCATCCGTCACGGTGAACCGGACGTCGTCATCGCCGTGCACCTCGACCCCCGACACCGCGGTGCGCCACTGCACGCGAGCACCGGATGCCGCAGCGCCGGCCAGGAACGCGGCGACCGAGGAGTCGGCATCCAGGCGCCCAGCACCAGGGGTGTGCAGCACAGGACCCGCGAAGCGCAGGCCGGGCCACCGCGTCGACGCGGCAGAGGCGTCGAGAAGCTCGGCGTCGAACCCGCCCGCGGCGATCGCCTCGGTCGCGGCGGCGAGGTCGCGCCCAGCGCCATGCGTGACGATGCCGGTGGTTTCGAGAAGCGGGACGCCAGCCTCGGACTCGAGGTCGCGCCAGAGCGCGCGCGCGTCGCGCAGCCAGGCCAGATACTCGGGTTCGGTGTAGGCGACGTTGAAGTTGCGCGAGGCGCCGTGCGATGCCCCTCGCACGTGACCGGGCTCGAACTGCTCGAGGACGGTCACGGAGCGGCCCGCGCGGGCGAGATGCCACGCCGTGGCTGGCCCCATCGCGCCGGCGCCGACGACGGCGACGTCGAGGATCTCGTCGCTCACGCGCAGGCCGTGGCGAGCGGCTTCGCGAAGCATCGCGACGCGGGGAACCGGACGTACGGCGCGAAGGTGTCGATGGGGTGATACCCGATGCGCTCGTACAGCGCGATGGCCTCGGGCTGACGGTCGCCCGTCTGCAGGATCAGCCGCGTCGCGCCGCGGTCCGCGCCGACGCGCTCGAGCTCGGCCATGAGAGCCCGGCTCGCGCCCTGCCCGCGGGCTCGTCGCTCGACGAAGACCCGCTTCACCTCGAGCTCGTCGCCGAGCGCCCGCAGGGCCGCGTGGCCGACGGGATCACCCGCCGCGTCGTGCACCAGGATCACGTCGAGGATCGTGCCGGGATCGACCGCGAAGTCCTCGGCGAGGACGGCCCGCGTCTCGTCGTCGAACGCGGAGAACGCGTCGGCGTAGCGCGGGCTGATCTCCTCGTCCATCGCGGCGCGCAGGGCCACGGCCCGCTCGTCGTGCCAGGCG
This sequence comes from Microbacterium sp. Leaf151, assembly GCF_001424225.1. GTDB lineage: Bacteria > Actinomycetota > Actinomycetes > Actinomycetales > Microbacteriaceae > Microbacterium. The sequence goes on from NZ_LMOR01000004.1 coordinate 1,154,848, forward strand.
ACCCGTTCGATCGTCCACGCGTTGTCCGCCGCCGTCATCCCGCCAGTATTCCGCCGCTGCGGGCGCTCGTAGCCGGCGCCGGAAACGGCGGGTAACACGCGGGGCGTCGCCACGGTCGCGTCCGTTGACCCGGGCGGCGCGGAGACGAGCCGCGTGAAACGTGGTGTCGTGGGCCGTCATCGATCGACGTCTGCCTTCGCGCGCCGTCCCATGACGTGCCCGGCGTTGCGTCGGGTGACCCCCGGCTTGCACGACCGAGACGACCGGCGCAGAGTGTCCCGGTGACCTCCGTCTCGACCCTCGACTTCCCCCACGCCGACGCCACCGTCCTCGACAACGCGGCCTGGCATTCACTGGCGGGCCCCCACGCCTCATTCGCGATCGGCGGCGACCTCGTGCGCCGCTATCCCGCCGACGTCGCCCCCTTCGTCGCGGTGCGCACCTGGGACGAACCCGGCGTGTGGGACGCCCTGCGCGAGCTCGTCGGACCGGGTGCCGAGGTCGGCCTGTCGGGCTACGAGGGCGGCTTCCCCGAGGGCTGGGAGTACCTCGGCGGCGGCGAGGGCGTGCAGCTCGTCGAGACCGACGCGTTGCAGACACGTCCCGACGGGGAGGCGATCGAGCTGGATGCCGACGACGCGGCCGACATGATCGCGATCGTCGACCGCAACCAGCCCGGGCCCTTCCGGCCCCGCACCTACGAGCTCGGCCGGTACATCGGCATCCGTCGCGAGGGGCGTCTGGTAGCCATGGCCGGCGAGCGCCTGCACCCCACCGGCTGGACGGAGATCAGCGCCGTCGCGGTGGATGCCGACCACCGACGCCAGGGCCTCGCCTCGCGCCTCGTGCTCGACGTGGCCTTCCACATCCAGCAGCGCGGCGACCGCGCCCTGCTTCACGCGGCGGCGACGAACGTCAACGCGATCGCGGCCTACGAGAAGCTGGGCTTCGCGCTGCGGCGGCGAAACCAGTTCGCCGCGGTGCGGACGCCCGCATGACCCGACCTCTCCGCTCCCTCGGCTTCCTCACCATCGGCCTCTTCGACCGCGAGAACCCGCGTGCCGGACACGAGACGACCCTGTCGATCATCGAGCGCGGCGAGAGCCTGGGCTTCGACAGCGCATGGCTGCGCGACCGGCACCTGCAGTACGGCATCTCCTCCCCCGTCGCGGTGTTGGCCGCCGCGTCCCAGCGCACGAGCCGCATCCGCCTCGGGACCGCCGTCATCCCGCTCGGGTGGGAGAACCCGCTGCGCCTCGCCGAAGACCTCGCGACCGTCGACGTCCTCAGCGGCGGTCGGCTGGAGCCGGGCTTCTCGGTCGGTCCGCCCCGGCGCCTCGACGAGATCGCGCCGGCGCTGTACCCCGACACGGCCGAGCACGAGGAGTTCGGGTACGAGCGTCTCGGGCGCCTGCGCCGTTTCCTCGCCGGCGAGCAGGTCAGCCCGTTCGCGGGGACCGAGGGGATCGAGGAATACTCCGAGCGCATCGAACCGCACGCGGCGGGTCTCTCCGACCGGCTCTGGTACGGGGCGGGGAGCCCGGCATCCACGACCTGGGCGGCCGAGAACGGCTTCCACCTGCTCACCAGCAGCGTCATCCAGTCGACGACGACGACCGACTTCGACACCGAGCAGGACGCGCAGATCCGGCTGTACCGCGAGACGCACCCCGACGGCGAGAACGCCCGGGTCTCGCAGGGCCTCGTCGTCGTCCCCACCGACACCGCGACGCCGGACCAACGTCGGCGGTACGAGGCCTACGCCGACTCGCGGCGCGGGCGCGTCGGCATCCCCCAGGGTCCGCGCGGGCTGCTGTTCGCCGAAGACCTCGTCGGCACGTCGGAGCAGATCGCCGAGCAGCTGCACGCGACCCGCGCGTTCGGCCAGGTCGACGAGGTCGCATTCGCCCTGCCGTTCGCCCTCGAGCCCGACGACTACGTGCAGATCCTCGAGGACATCGCGGGGCGGCTCGGGCCGCTGCTGGGCTGGACGCCAGGCGGCTGATTCGCCGCCCCGCGGGTGCCCCGCGGGTGCGACCGGCGGCGGGCGGGCGGCGCGCACACAACCTCAGCGATCCACACAACCTCAGCCGGCATCCCCCCACTCGGGCTGAGGTTGTGCGAATCGCTGACATCGCGGCGGCAGGACGGCGGCCCGCGCGTACCTTCTCACGCAGGGGGCCGGATGCCGGGCTTCACCATCCCCCTCCTCCAGCTGAGCGTCCAGAACACACGGGACGGGATCACGCGACGCCCGGGTGTCGTGGACACTCGGCGGTGGATGCGGCCGCCCGGGCCCCGCGCCCGCGCCCCCGTACCCCCGCGCGCCTCCCGCGCCCGCGCGCCCCCGCGCCCGCGCCCCAGCCACGCGTGAGCGTCCACAACCCCCGGACCAGAGTTCGCGACGTCCGCGTGTCGTGGACACTCGAGCGGGGGAGTACGCCGCCACAGCCGTAACAATGACGCCTCGCGGCGCTGTATGACGGCCGCGATTGTGCCCTCACGGCCGCGGCGGCACAGTGGGCCTCTCGGCGGGACCGGCCCGCCGCGAAGGGATCCCCCGATGCCCGATCGCATCCACCTCGCCGTCGCCCTCGACGGTGCCGGCTGGCATCCGGCCGCCTGGCGCGAGCCCGCCGCCCGCCCGACCGAGCTGACCTCCGCCGCCTACTGGCGCACTCTCGCCCGCACTGCCGACGGCGCGGGCCTGCTGCTCGCCACGATCGAAGACGCGCTGAGCCTCGGCGGCCGTTCCCTCGAACCGGATGCCGAGACCCGGCGCGACCGCGTGCGCGGGCGACTCGACGCGGTGCTGGTGGCGTCGTTCCTGGCGCCGCTGACGCGCCGAATCGGCCTCGTCCCGACCGCGACCACCGCGCACTCCGAGCCCTTCCACCTGGCCACGGGGCTGCAGACCCTCGACCACACGAGCCGCGGCCGCGCGGGCGTGCGCCTCGTCGCGGGATCCACCGAGCAGGAGCGGGCGAACTTCGGCCGTCGCGCCGACGGCCCCTCGGGTCTCCCGGCATCCGGCCGGGTCGAAGACGACCCCGCTCTGCTGGCGGCGTTCCGCGAGGCCGGAGAGGTCGCCGACGTCATCCGTCGACTCGCCGACTCGTGGGAGGACGACTCGATCGTGCGCGATCTCGCGTCGGGGAAGTTCCTCGACCGCGAGCGCGTGCACAACGTCGCCTTCGAGGGCGAATTCTTCTCGATCACCGGCGCCTCGATCGTGCCGCGGTCCCCACAGGGCCAGCCCCTCGTCACCGCCCTCGCGCATCAGACGGTGCCGTACCGCTTCGCCGCGGAGCACGCCGACCTCGTGTTCGTCACGCCCCGTGATGCGGCCGCGGTCGGTGGCATCCTGAACGAGCTCGCGGATGCCGCCGACGCGGTGCGCGGGCTCGACGACCCGCTGCGGGTCTTCGCCGACCTGTTCGTGCTCGTCGAGGAGACCCCCGCCGCGGCCGCGTCGGTCTGGAACCGTCTGCAGGAGCGCGCGCCGCTCGCCACCGACGCCCGCGTCGTCGTGGGCACCGCCGACGACGTCGTGGAAGAGATCCGCGCTCTCGCCGATGCCGGGGTCGACGGCGTCCGCCTGCGTCCCGCGCGACTGCCGGCCGACCTCGACGCCATCGCCGACCGGGTGATCCCGCGGGCGGCGAGTGCCGGCATCCTGATCCCCGACGACGGCGCGCCCACCCTGCGCGAGCGCGTCGGACTCCCCCGTCTCGCCAGCCGATACGCCCGTCAGGAGGTCGGCGCATGACCCGCCGTCAGATCCATCTCGCCGCCCACTTCCCCGGGGTCAACAACACGACCGTCTGGACCGACCCGGCCGCGGGCAGCCAGATCGACTTCGCCTCCTTCGAGCACTTCGCCCGCACCGCCGAGCGCGGCTTCTTCGACTACCTGTTCCTTGCCGAGGGCCTGCGGCTGCGCGAACACCGCGGTCAGCTGCACGACCTCGACGTCGCCGGGCGTCCGAACACCCTCGCGATCCTCACCGCGCTGGCCGCCGTGACCGAGCACATCGGGCTGGTCGGCACCCTCAACACCACCTTCAACGAGCCGTACGAGCTCGCCCGCCAGCTCGGCACCCTCGACCTGCTCTCGAACGGCCGCGCCGGGTGGAACGCCGTGACCAGCTCCGACGCGTTCCACGGCGCGAACTTCCGCCGCGGCGGATACCTCGACCACGCCGATCGGTACGTGCGGGCCTCCGAGTTCGCCGAGCTCTCGAAAGCGCTGTGGTCGTCGTGGCGCGACGACGCGATCGTGGCGGATGCCGAGACCGGGGCATTTCTTCGCGACGACGCCATCGCGCGGGTACGGCACGAGTCCCGTCTGTTCGACGTCGACGCGGTGTTCGACGTCCCCCGCTCCCCGCAGGGACGTCCGGTGATCGTGCAGGCCGGCGACTCCGCCGACGGCCGCGACTTCGCCACCGCCCACGCCGACGTGATCTTCTCGCTGCACACCGCGTTCGACGACGCGCAGCAGTTCTACCGCGACGTGAAGGGACGCCTCGCCGCCCACGGCCGCCACGAGGACTCGCTGAAGATCCTGCCCGCGGCGACCTTCGTGCTCGGCGACACCGCAGCCGAGGCCCGCGAGCACTCGCGCGAGATCGCCCTCGCCCAGGTGCGGCCGCAGACCGCGATCACCTATCTCGAGCAGATCTGGAACCGCGACCTCAGCGGGTACGACGCCGACGGCCCCCTGCCCGACGTCGAACCCGACACGGGCGTCGAGACCGCGCAGGGCTTCGCCGGCCGGCACGCGGCGATCCGCGCCCGGGTGGGTCAGTTGCGTGCACAGGCGACGGCCGAGAACCTCAGTATCCGCGAGCTGGTGATCCGCCTGACGGCGAACCACACCTTCGTCGGGACGCCCGAGCACGTGGCATCCGAGATCGACCGCTACGTGCAGGAGCGCGCGACCGACGGCTTCACCGTCGTCGGACACGTCACCCCGCACGGCCTCGACGAGTTCGCCGAGAGGGTCGTGCCGCTGCTGCAGGAGCGCGGGTCGTACCGCCGCTCCTACGACGAGGGGGCGACGCTGCACGATCTGCTGGGGCTGCCACCGGTGGCCGCGGCCGCGTCCGCCCCCGGATCGGTCGGCGCGCTCGACACCGCGTCGGCCGCCGCGCGATGAGCGATCGGGCGGCGCGGCTCGTCATCGTCGGAGCGGGGCCTCGCGCGGTGATGCTCGTCGAGCGGTTGCTCGCCCGGCGCACGAAAGCCGCGACTCCGGCCCTGCACGTCACCCTCGTCGACCCCCATCCGCCCGGCGCGGGCCGTATCTGGCGACGAGAGCAGTCGCCCCTGCTCAAGCTCAACTCGATGGCGCGCGACGTCACGGTGTTCACCGATGAGTCGTGCACGATCGCGGGTCCGGTGCGTTCGGGACCGTCGCTCATCGAGTGGGCCGAGCGCGTGCGCGCGGGCTCGCTGCCCGACGTCGACATCGCCGATCCCGACCTCGCATCCGAGCTGCAGGCGCTCCGCGGCGACAGCTTCCCCACGCGCCGGCTGCAGAGCGAATACCTCGACTGGTTCTGGCGCCGCACGGTCGCCATCGCGCCGCCCGGCGTCGAGGTGCGGTGGCACCGCGGGGCCGTGCAGTGGGTCGACGACACGGTCGACGGCTACGAGGTGGCCTTGGCCGACGGCATCCGTCTGCCGGCCGACATCGTCGTGTACGCCCTCGGCCACAACGGACGCGAGCCCGACGGCGAGACCCGCGACCTGCTCGTCGCGGCCTCCGGGGCCGGGCTGACGTACGTGCCGCCGTCGTTCACCGCCGATGCCGACCTCTCCGAGCTCGGCCCCGGCGACGACGTCATCGTGCGCGGAATGGGACTCGCCGCGGTGGATGCCGTCGTGCTGCTCACCGAGGGGCGTGGCGGCCGCTTCGTCCGCACCGGGGAGGGCGCCCTGCGCTATGAGCCGTCGGGACGGGAACCGCGTCTGCACCTCGGTTCGCGCCGCGGGGTGCCCTACCGCTCGAAGGTGTCGTCCCAGGTGCAGGGCGAGCCTCCGACGCGCGAGGTGCTGACCCCGGCCGCCGTCGCCGCCCTGCTCGCTCGGCCGGGCACGATCGATTTCCTCGACGACGTGTGGCCGCTCGTCGCGCGGGAGCTCGTGTGGGGGCACTACCGCGAGCTGTTCACCGGCCACCCCGAGCGGGTGACGACGACGTGGGGTGATTTCCGCAGGACCTTGCGCGAGGTCGACGGGAACACCGCCGCCCTCCGCCGCGCGGTCGCCGCCGTCGTGCCCGACCCGCTCGATCGCTTCGACGTGCCCGCGCTCGACGTGCCACTCGGCGACGAGGCGTTCGTCGACGCCGCCGACGTGCACCGGCGCGTCCGCCGCCACATCGCCGACGACCTGCATCTGCGCACGACGCAGGAACACAGCACCACGCAGGCGGTGTTCCTGACGATCCTGCTGTCGTTCCTGGCCCTCGCCGACATCCCCACCGAGCGATGGAGCGCCAGATCTCGGGCTGTCGACCTGCCCGTGACCTGGCACACGTTCTTCAGCTACGTCGCTTCCGGGCCGCCCGCCCACCGTCTCGAAGAGATCGCCGCCCTGGCCGACGCCAGCGTTGTGCGCTTCCTCGGACCCGATGTGGCCGTGCGCATCGCGGGCGGCCGTTTCACGGCATCCTCTCCCCGCGGTCCCGGAGAAGTGGTGACCACCAGCCTCGTCGACGCCTGGCTCCCCGGCAGCGGGGCCGCCGCGAGCGAGAATCCGGCGTTGCGCGAGCTCGCCACCCGCCACGGCCGCGAGGTGCACGTCAGCGACGCGACGTTCACCGGCTCACTCGGGCGCATCGACGTCGACGCCGACGGCCGGGTCATCGCGCGCGACGGCTCGGTCCACGCGACGCTGTTCGCCCTCGGTCCCTTCACGTCGGGCATGGAGGCCGGGGCGTTCACGCGGCCCCGGTCGAACGCCCTGTCGCTGCGTCAGACCGACCGCGTGGCCGGGGCGGTGGCGGACGCGGTGGCGGCGGTGCGCGCTCCCGCCGGCGCCCCCTCTCGTTGAGTGTCCACGACACACCGCGTCCTGGGTAGGCGGCGCGGCGTGTCGTGGACGCTCAACGCTGGGGGGCGCGAGGAGGGTGCGGCGCGGGCGTCTCGCGCAGTCGCGCGTTCGCGGCGGCCGCAGCGTCGGTCATGCGATCGAGGAAAACCCGGATGATGCGCAGCTCCTCGGCCGTGGTCTCCCGTGTGGCCGCGGCCACCTCGGCACCCGCGAATCCGAGGAACCGTTCCATCCCCTCCAGCGCCGTCGCGGTCGGGTGCAGGGTGACCCGTCGACGGTCAGCGTCATCGCGACGACGGGTGACGTGCCCGGCGCGCTCGAGGCGGTCGATCAGCACCGACACCGCCCCTGACGTCATCCCGATCTGACGCGCGAGCTGTGCGGGCGCCACCGGCTCCCCCGACTGCACAGCCCAGACGATCTGCCCGAGCGCCTCGGCATCCGACGCCGGCAGGCCCATCCACGTCGAGAGGTGCCGGTTGAGCTCATCGGATGCCATCGTCCAGTCGCGCAGGCGGTGCATGACCGCGACCTCGAGGTCGGACCAGGTCATCGAGAGCGAATTCAACGCGGCCATGCAAAGACTTTACAGTCAAGTGACTTTACTGTAAAGCTATCCGTATCTATCACGAGGAGTCGTCATGACCGCACCGCACGCCCTCATCACCGGCGCCAGCATCGCCGGACTCTCCGCCGCCTGGTGGCTGCGACGGATCGGGTGGGACGTCACCGTCGTCGAGAGATCGCCCGCCTTCCGCGACGGCGGGCAGAACGTCGACGTGCGCGGCATCGCCCGCGAGGTGCTCGATCGCATGGCCCTGACCGATGCGATCCGCGCCAAGAACACCACCGAGACCGGCACGGTCATCGTCGACGCGCACGACAAGGTCATCGCCGAGCTCCCCTCCGACGGACCCGATGGGGCGACGGCCGAGCTCGAGGTGCTCCGCGGCGATTTCGCGCGCGCGATCCTCGAATCCCTCCCCGCGGGCGTCCGCTTCGTCTACGGCGAGGCCGTGGCGGAGGTCGACGAGTCGCGCGAAGACCGCGTCTCGATCGTCACCGAGGGCGGCGAGCGCCTCGACGCCGCCCTGCTGGTCGTGGCCGAAGGCGTGCGCTCGCGCACGCGCGACCTGCTCTTCGCCGCGTCGGAGGTCGATGCCGACCCTCTCGGCATCACCATGGCCTTCGGCACCATCCCACGCACCGCCGACGACGACGACCGCTGGCGCTGGTACAACGCGGTCGGCGGGCGCCAGGTGCACCTGCGCCCGGACCCCTACGGCACGACCCGCGCGATCCTGTCGTACGCGGGTGACGACGGCCTCGCCGAGCGCGACCGCGACGACGCCCTGCGCGTCCTGCGCGAGCGCTACGCCGACGCGGGGTGGCAGGCCCCGCGCGTGCTCGACGGCTTCGAGTCGTCCGACGACGTGTACATCGACGAGCTCACGCAGATCCGGATGCCGGGATGGCACCGTGGCCGCGTGTGCGTGATCGGCGACGCGGCGTGGTGCGTGACCCCGATGGGCGGGGGTGGCTCATCGCTCGCGCTGACCGGCGGATATGTGCTCGCGGCCTTTCTGTCGCAGATCGACGGACCCCTCGACCGCGACCGCCTCGACGAAGCGCTCACATCGTTCGACGGGTGGATGCGTCCCCTGGTCGATCAGATCCAGGGCATCCCCCGCGGGATGCTGCGACTGGCGTACCCGCACACCCGGCTCGGCCTGGCCGCGCGCGGTGTGCTCATGAAGGCCATGACCGCGCCGCCGCTCTCGCACCTGGCAGCGCGATTCGGCCAGGTCGCGGACACCGATCAGAAACTGCCGACGCTCCGCGAGAGGGCGGCCTGACACCGACCACGAACGCTGGTGACGCGGGATCCAAACCTGTCGGCATCCGGCCATCTCCCGAAACACTCGACGGGTCGAGCCCGGTCGGGCGTCAGACGTGGAAGACCGCGTGCACGTCGCCGCCGAGCGCCGCGCGACCGCCGAGGGCGTCGATCTCGAGCAGCGTCGCGATGCCGACGACCTCGCTCCCGACGGCCCGCAGCAGGTCGCGTCCGGCGCGGAGGGTTCCGCCGGTGGCGAGCACGTCGTCGAGCAGCAGCACCCGGGCGCCCGCGGCGTTGTCGTCGTGCATCTCGATCTGCGCCGAGCCGTACTCGAGGTCGTACGACATCGACGCCGCCGGGCGCGGCAGCTTTCCGGCCTTGCGGATCGGCATGAGGCCCACGTTCGCGACGACGGCTGCGGCCCCCGCCAGCAGGAACCCGCGCGCCTCGACGCCCGCGACGGCGTCGATGCGGCCGGCGAAGGGTTCCACGAGCGCCTCGACGACGGTGCGCAGGGCAGCGGCATCCGTCAGCAGCGGCGTGATGTCGCGGAACATGATGCCCGGCTTCGGGTAGTCGGGGATGCTCGTGATGAGCGATTCAGCGCGGGCGAGGGCAGAGGCGTCGGGCACCGCCCCAGCCTAATCGCGCGGTCCGTCCCCCTCCCCCTTGTTGAGTGTCCAAGACACGCCGCGTTCCCCCCGCCGCGTGCGGCGTGTTCTGGACACTCACACACCCGGCGCTCAGCGCCGCGCATCCGCCACTCCGCGCCACACCCCCGTTGAGTGTCCAAGACACGCCGCACACGGACCCGGGAGGCGGCGTGTTCTGGACACTCAACGCCAAGGGCCGCGCGCCGGGCACCAGGGCGGGGCGCCGGGCGCCGGGGCACCGGGCGGGGCGAACGCGGCGTGCCGAGCGCCGCCCGCACGACGCCCACCCCCGCCGTCCGCGTGACACCCCCGTTGAGTGTCCAAGACACGCCGCGTACCGCTCGACGACTGCGGCGTGTTCTGGACACTCACCGAGGAAGGGCCCGCGGAGGTGACCAGGATTGACGCGACTGCAAGCGCTTGCACTATCGTGGCCGCATGACTTTCACGCAGGAAGATGCGCGCGCCGATCTCGCCTCCGCACCCGGATCTGAGTGGTGGCGGACCGCCGTCATCTACCAGATCTATCCCCGGTCGTTCGCCGATGCGTCGGGCAACGGCCTCGGCGACCTGCCCGGCGTCACCGCGCACCTCGACGACCTGCAGACGCTGGGGGTGGATGCCATCTGGCTGAGCCCCTTCCAGACGTCTCCGCAGAAAGACGCGGGCTACGACGTCGCCGACTACCGCGACGTCGACCCGATCTTCGGCACCCTGGCCGACTTCGACGACATGCTCGCGGGTGCGCACGAGCGCGGCATCCGGGTCATCGTCGACCTCGTCCCGAACCACTCCAGTGATCAGCACGTGTGGTTCCAAGAGGCCCTGAAGGCGGCTCCGGGCAGCCCCGAGCGCGCGCGCTACATCTTCCGCGAGGGCAAGGGCGAGAACGGCGAGCTGCCCCCCAACAACTGGGAGAGCGTCTTCGGCGGCGGCATGTGGAAGCGCGTGACCGAGGCCGACGGCACGCCCGGGCAGTGGTACCTGCACATCTTCGACGAGACCCAGCCCGACTTCGACTGGACCAACGAAGAGGTGCGCGCGGAGTTCCGCGACATCCTGCGCTTCTGGCTCGACCGCGGGGTCGACGGGTTCCGCGTCGACGTGGCGCACGGTCTCATCAAGGCCGAGGGCCTGCCCGACTTCACGCCCGACCCCGACGGCGGCTCCATGGGCGGCGACGCCGAGGAGGTTCCGTACTGGGGCCAGCCGGGCGTGCACGACGTGTGGCGCGAGTGGCACGAGGTGCTCGCCGCGTACGACGGCGACCGCGCGCTCTGCGCCGAGGCGTGGCTCCCCACCGTCGAGCAGACCGCACTGTGGGTGCGCCCCGACGAGATGCACCAGGCGTTCAACTTCCACTACCTCGAGACGGAATGGGATGCCGCGGCCCTGCGCGCCGTGATCACCGAGTCGCTCGAGGAGTACGGCGCCGTGGGCGCCCCGAGCACCTGGGTGCTGTCGAACCACGACGTCGTGCGCCACGCCTCGCGTCTCGCGCTGACGGCGGAGAATCCTCAGGGTGCCGGTATCGGCCCGAAGTCCCCCGGCCAGCCCGACCCGGTGAAGGGGCTGCACCGCGCTCGAGCGGCCACCTCCCTGATGCTCGCCCTCCCGGGATCGTCGTACCTCTATCAGGGCGAGGAGCTGGGCCTGCCCGAGGTCATCGACCTGCCCGACGACGCCCGTCAGGACCCCACGTGGTTCCGCACGAACGGCGAGCGCTACGGGCGCGACGGATGCCGCGTGCCGATCCCCTGGATCGCGGACGCCCCCGCCTACGGCTTCAACTCCACCGGCGAGTCGTGGCTGCCGCAGCCCGCCGAGTGGGCCGAGCTCGCGCACGACGTGCAGGTCGACGACCCCGCCTCGACGCTCACTCTCTACCGGTCTCTCCTCGCCGAGCGCCGCGTCCGCGATCTCGGCGCCGGCCACATCGACTGGCTCGACGAGTACGGCGACGACGTGGTGGCCTTCCGCAACGGCTCGCTGCTGGTGGTGGCCAACCTCGGCGACCAGGCCGTCGAGTTGCCCGCGGGCGAGGTGCTCATCGCGAGTGGCCCCCTCGACGGCGACCGGTTGCCGACCGATACGACCGTCTGGATCGCCGCGGCCTGAGCCGCGGCATCCATCCGCTCCCCGGAGGACACGAGACCGTGGCCGGGATCGACGACGTCGCGCGCGCGGCGGGAGTGTCGACGGCCACGGTCTCACGGGCGCTGAGCGGGCGCGGCTCGGTGTCGAGCGCGACGCGCGAGCGCGTGCTCGCCGCCGCCGGGAGCCTCGGTTACGTGGTGTCGGCGGCCGCGTCGACCCTCGCGACCGGCCGCGCACGGGCGGTCGGGGTGGTCGTGCCGTTCCTCGACCGGTGGTTCTTCAGCACCGTGCTCGCGGGCATCTCCGACGCGCTCGTGCGACGCGGCTACGACATCACGCTGTACAGCGTGAGCGCCGACCCGGCCGACCGGCGCCGCGTCTTCGACGACCACCTGCGGCGGCGACGCATCGACGCGGTCATCACCATCGCCCTCGAGCTCGATGCCGAGGAGTCGTCGTCGCTGCGCAGCCTCGGCGTGCCGATCGTCGCGATCGCCGGCCCCAACCCCCTGCTCACCACGCTCACCGTCGACGATCTGGCCGTGGGGCGCCTCGCGACCGCGCATCTGCTCGGCCTCGGCCATCGACGCCTCGCCCACATCGGAGCGGATGCCGTGGCGGACGCCGCCTCGTCGGTGCCGACCCTGCGACGCCGCGGCTTCGAGGAGACGCTGGCCGACGCCGGCATCGAGGCGCACGGCGTCGAACCGGCCGACTTCACCATCGAGGGCGGATCGGGCGCGGCGGCCCGCCTGCTCTCGTCCGACGAGGCCCCCACGGCCCTGTTCGCCGCATCCGACGAAATGGCGATCGGAGCGATCCTCGCCGCGCGCGAGCTCGGCCTGCGCGTACCCGACGACGTCTCGATCATCGGCGTCGACGGGCACGAACTCGGTCGCTGGTTCGGCCTGACGAGCATCGACCAGTTCGCGCGCGGACAGGGCGAGCGCGCCGCCGAGGTGGTGCTGCGCGCGCTCGACGGTGCCCGACCGGCCCGGGGTCTGGGCACCCTGCCGTTCGAGCTGGTCGACCGCGGCTCGACCGCGCCGCCGGGGCGCTGATCCGTCCGGCTCACCGAGCGGCGTCGCGCAGAGTGCTGGTCGACCGCGGCTCGACCGTGCCGCCGGGGCGCTGATCCGTCCGGATCACCGAGCTGCGTCGCGCAAAGTGCCGGTGACGGCGCCCGCCGGGTCGGTGACGAAGCACGACACACGGCGATCATCGACCAGCCACGTCTTGCGCGTGGGGCTCAGGTAGAAGTATTCGAGCACGGAGCGGTCATAGGCCATGCCGACGAAGCCGGAGAACGCCTCCACACAGCCCGCCTCCGCCCGATGAGCGATCTCCGCGTCGCCCGGATAGTCGTCCGCGGCCTTCGCGACCGAGAACGCTGCGTAGAGCTCATAGGTGTGCGGTGCCACACAGTCGACGAGGGTGGCGTCGCTGATCTCGCCGCGTCCCCGTTGGGAGAAGCACTGACCCGGCTCGAGCGTGAAGGGCGGAACAGGCGTCTCCGAACCCGTCGGCGTGGTCGATGCAGAGGGGCTCGATGCGGAGACGCTCACCGGACTCAACACCGTCCGGGTGTCGACGGCCATCCCCCACACGCCCGCGACGATGGCCGCCCCCATGACGACCGTCAGCGCCGACCCGACGACGATCCCCGCGACCGCGACACCGCGCCCTCGTTCGGACGTGCGGCGCAGGGTGCCGAGGGCGAAGGCTCCGGCCACGATGCCGCCGATCGGTGCGATGAACCCCAGGACGAGCGCAAGCACCGCGACGGTGTTCACGGCCGGATCCTTCTCAAGGGCGGAAGCGTCGCTCACGGCGAGGGCGCCCCGCCCGCGCACGTCGTCCGGCGACGCGGCGTCAACGGCCACCGACTCGTCGTCCTCCGCGGCCCTCGGCCGCATCGACGCGCCGGGCCGTGCGTTCACGGTGCTCGAGTCTTCGCTCAGGGACGGCGCGCCGTCTCCGACATGCACCCCTTCGTCGTGCGCGACCCTCACCTCGACGGGCGTGGGGCCCACCGCGCCGACGGTCGCCGACACCGTCGAATCGCGGGCGGCACCGCCCGTGTCCGTCTCCTCTGTCGGCGGTGTGAGATCGTCGTCCACCGAGCCCTCGACGGACTCGGCGATCAGTCCGCGCTCGGCCAGCCGCATCCGGGCCACATGCGCCGCCGCGAAGACAACGGCGCTGCCCCCGTCATCGGCGAAGTGCGCGACGCTCCCGCCCGCCCAGGCGTCGACCCGCACGACGAAGCTCACTCGCGGTGCGACCGAACTCGAGCCGAACGCGTGCGCGTCGCGCTCGACGTCGAGCACATCGTCCCGCTCGCGCACGACGAAGCCCTGCTCCGACAGCGTGGCGGCAACAGCCGAGGATGCGCGATCAGGCGGGACGGTCAGGAACAGAGGCGATACTGCGGCCATCGGGTACCTCCGCGCAAACGATGCCGCGCCCGCGCGCAGCCCCGTTCACCGTAGATCCCGGTGGCACGAGGTCGGTGCGCGTTTCGAGACGCCCGCGGCAGTTCTCACCAGGCGATTCACCCGCTCAGCACCCGAAGACCGGGCCCGCGCGAAGCTCCTCGGGTCGACGGGTGCCTCAGAGGCCCGACCCGGCCAGGGATCCCACCGTCTGCTCGGCGTTCGGGTCGAAGAGCAGGCAGAAGATCTCGCGATCTCCCACCGCCCAGGTCTGCTCCGTCGGCCCTACGAAGTAGTAATCGAGCCGGGACTCCTGGTAGGACACCCCCACGTACCCGCCGTACGCCGCCTCGCAGCCCTGCAGGGCCGCCGTCTCGATCGCCGCGTCGCCCGGGTAGGCGCCGTCGGCCACGTCGAACCCGCCGAAGGCCTCGTACGAGTGCGGCTGGGCGCAGTCCACGACGTTGTCGGCCGCGACGAACCCGCCGGGGAGATCGTCGAGGCAGGAACCGACGACGAGCGCGGACGGATCGAACGGCGCCTGCTCGTCGGGCGCGACGGTCACTCCTCCCTCCTCGGGGGGCGCGTACGGGTCGACGGAGCCACCCGCGACCGTCAACGCCGAGAACACGAGGGTTCCGATGACGACGGTCGAGATGAAGAGGGTCAGTACACTTCCCGCCACGATGCCGCCGAGGGCGAGGCCGCGGCCCTTCTCACCGGTGCGTTTGATCTGCGCCAGCGCGACGGCACCGGTCACGATGCCGGCGACCGGGACCACGAAGCCCAGCACTAGGGCGACGATGGCGACGACGTTCGTGCGGCTCGCCCCGGCCGTGCCGGCAGCGGACGACGCGTCGGCGGCCGGACCGCCGGGGTACCCCACCACGTCGGGAGCCCCCGCCGACAGCGGTGCGGCCGGGATCTGCGCGAGCGTACCGGCCGCGGGTGCGGCGATGGCGAGCACACCCTGCTGCGCCAAGCGCGCCCCGACGAGCCGCGCGGCCTCACCAGCCGCCGTGCCGCCGGTGGGCACGGCGAGGTCGGCGCCGTCGTCCGAGGGCGCGAAGACCGCGAGCGTCCCCTCCGGCACCTCCGACAGGCGCACGTCGAATCGGTCGGGGACGACGTCGCCGTCGTCCGTCGCGATCCGCGACGCGACCAGCGCGTCGGAGGAGGCGGCGACGTCGAAGCCCTGGTCGGTGAGGGCCGCGGCCACGGCATCGCGCGCCGGATCCGCGGGGAGGGAGAGTCGCAGTTCGGCGGCCGCCATGGGTGCTCCTGAGGTCACTCGCCGCGGGCTCGCGGCGCTTGCTCATCCGCCGCGGGCTCGCAGCGTCGGTCCAGGTTAGCCCGCGGGTCGCGACGACGCCGTCGGGCTCAGCGGATACGGCCGACCAGGTCGTCGCGCGTCAGGGTGTCGGCCGCGGCGAGCACCTCCCGCGCGGCATCCCGGGCGTCTTCGACGTTCCACAGCAGCACGCCCACCACGCGACCGTCGTCGAGGTAGAACACGACGCCGCGCTCGCCGTCGATCCAGTCTTCGACGGTCTCGAGCGACGAGTCGAGCGTTCCGACGGCTTCGTAACGGATGCCGAAGACCGCCGAGTAGTAGTAGGGCGTATGCGTGTACGGTTCGGCGGCCCCCGCGAGGTTGCGGCCGGCGGCCGCACCCTGCTCGTTGGCGTTGTCGACGTGCTCGACGCGACGGCGCCCGAGGAGGCGGTCGGGGTAGCTGGCGACATCCCCCGCGGCGTACACGTCGTCGACGGAGGTCCTCAACTGAGCGTCGACGTGCACGCCGTCGTCGACACGGAGTCCGGCGTCCTCCGCCAGCTCGGTGGCCACGTCGATGCCGAGACCGCTCACGACGGCATCCACGCGCACCTCGTCGCCGTTCTCGAGTTCGAGGCGGGCGCCGTCGGCATCCGCCTCTCCGCCTGAGACGCGGGAACCGGCGACGATCTCGACGCCCGCGTCGCGGAAGAGCTTCTCGAAGCGCTGGGCGAGGGCGGCGGGGAAGACGGCGTCGCCGAGGACGGCACCGGTGTGGATGAGGACGGTGTCGACGCCGTTCTGCACGAGGGCGGCGGCGAGCTCGGAGCCGATGTACCCGCCGCCGACGACGGCGATGCGTTCGACCTCTCCGGCGAGCCCGCGCAGGCGCCGGTAGTCCTCGGCGGTGCGGAAGGTCAGGGCGCGCTCGCCGTTCGACCGGTCGTCGATGGGGAGGGCGACGGGCGTGCCCCCGGTGGCGATGAGGAGCTTCGCGTACGAGAACGTCTCGCCCGCGGCATCCACTTCGTGCGCGTCGGGGCGGATCGCCGTCGCGCGAGTGCGCAACCGGATGTCGGCGCCGGTGTCGCCGGCCGTGCCGAGCGGCACCTTCTCCCAGGTGAACTCGTCGTCCGTCCACAGCTTCTTGCTGAGGGCGGGGCGCGTGTAGGGCTCGTCGACGTCGTCGCTCAGGATGCCGATCGTCCCGTCGGCGTCGATCTCGCGGATGCCGCGGGCGGCAGTGTCGGCGACCATTCCGCCGCCGACGATGAGGTAGTCGAAGTGTGTCGTGGTCATGCGGCCAGCCTCGCCGCCGCACCCGAACGGATCGGACGGCTTGCGGGGGTGCGCGGCATCCGGTAGCCCCCCGCACAACACCCAGCCGAGTGTCCAAGACACGCCGCCCCCGCACCACGCACCCGGCGTGTCCTGGACACTCACCCCCCAGGGGACCCGCCCGGCGGACGCACCTCGCGGCGCGGGCGGGAGACCGCCCGCGGCGGGGCGGCGGCAGGGCCGGGTTGAGTGTCCAAGACACGCCGCCCCCGCACCACGCACCCGGCGTGTTCTGGACACCCAACGGGCGGGGTGGGCGCCGGCCGCGTGTCGACGGGGCTGGGTAGGCTCGACCCATGAGCGTCGACCTCGAGAGCCTGTACACCGACCTGCACGCCCACCCGGAATTGTCGTTCCAGGAGACGCGCACGGCCGGCGTCATCGCGCGGCATCTGAGCGAGTTGGGACTCGAGGTCGAAGAGGGCGTGGGCCGCACGGGCGTGGTCACGCGCATCGACAACGGCGAGGGTCCCGTCGTGTGGCTGCGCGCAGACATGGACGGCCTCCCGGTCGAAGAGCAGACCGGCCTCGCCTACGCCAGTACCGCCCGCGGCACGGATCCCGCCGGAAACGCGGTGCCCGTGATGCACGCGTGCGGTCACGACATGCACGTGACCGCCCTCATCGGCGCGCTCGAGCGCCTCGTCTCGACCCGTGAAGAGTGGTCGGGCACGATCGTGGCGGTGTTCCAGCCCGCCGAAGAGTACGGAGCGGGCTCGCAGGCGATGATCGCCGACGGCGTGCTCGATCGCTACCCGACGCCCGACATCGTGCTCGGCCAGCATGTCACGCCGCTGCCCGCCGGCGTCATCGGCGTTCGGCCGGGCACGCAGATGGCGGCATCCGACGGGCTCACCGTCGTCCTGCACGGCCGGGGCGGCCACGGCTCGCGCCCGCACTCGACGATCGACCCGGTGGTGATGGCTGCGGCCACCGTCATGCGCCTGCAGACGGTCGTGTCACGTGAAGTCGACCCGCGCGACGTGGCCGTGGTCACCGTCGGCTCGATCCACGCGGGGCTGAAGAACAACATCATCCCGGCCGAGGCGAAGCTCGAGCTCAGCCTGCGCTACCCCGACGACGCCGCTCGCCAGCGCGTGATGACGAAGGTCGAGCGCATCATCCGGGCCGAGGCTGCGGCATCCGGAGCCGAGCAGGAGCCCACGATCAGCACCGATCACACCCTGCCGCCGACCATCAACGACGCGGATGCCACGGCTCGCCTGACCACGGCGTTCCGACGCTCGTTCGGCGAGGCCTCGGTCGTCGACCCCGGCATGTTCACCGGCAGCGAGGACGTGTCGTGGTTCGCGCGGGAGTCGGGCGCTCCGCTGGTGTTCTGGTTCTGGGGCGGTGTCGACCCCCAGGCGTTCGCGGATGCCATGGCCGGCGGCACGATGGAGCGCGACATCCCGACGAACCACTCGCCGTTCTTCGCACCCGTCATGCAGCCGACCATCGACCGCGGGGTCGAGAACCTCGTCGTGGCCGCGCGGGAGTTCCTCGGCTGATCTCGGCCGCGCACAGCTGACGCATCGAGCCCCGCGGGGCGCCGCGGACGCGTCAGCGGCGCCCGGACGGCGCGCGAGCTCAGTCCTGCGCGTACGTCGCCAGGCGCATCGTCGCGGTTGCGCTGTGGGCCGCCATGCCCTCGGAGTCGGAGATCGTCTGCACGGCCTCCGCGAGGGATGGCGTCGCCGCGCGGCTGATGCGCTGGTAGGTGAGCGGCTTCACGAAGCGCGACACCGACAGGCCCGCGCTGTGCTTGGCTCCTCCCGCGGTGGGGAGCACGTGGTTCGTGCCCGCCATGCCCTTGTCGGAGTACGCGACCGTGCTCCAGGTGCCGAGGAAGAGGGAGCCGTAGTTGCGCAGGTTGTCGTGGTACCAGCCGTCATCGGTGGTGATGACCTCGAGGTGCTCGGGGGCCAGGTCGTCCATCAGGGCCACGGCGACATCGCGGTCGGCAGCGACCGTCACCGTGCCGTAGTCGCGCCACGCGGGCCCGGCGATCGGCTCCGTGGCGAGCGTTTCGAGCTGGCGTTCGACCGCCGACATGACAGCCCGACCGTGTTCGTCCGACGTGGTCACGAGTGCTGCGGGCGAGTTCGGGCCGTGCTCGGCCTGACCGAGCAGATCGGCCGCCACGATCTCGGGGTCGGCGCTGTCGTCCGAGAGGACGGCGACCTCCGACGGGCCGGCGAGCAGGTCGATGGCGACCGTTCCGAAGAGCTGGCGCTTGGCCTCGGCCACGAAGGCGTTGCCCGCACCCACGAGCATGTCGACCGGCAGGTCGCCCAACAGTCCGTAGGCCATCGCCGCGAGCGCCTGTACACCGCCGAGGACGAACACGCGGTCGACACCCGAGAGATGCGCCGCGTAGACGACGGCGTCGTTCGCGCCCCCGTCCGGCTGCGGCGGCGTGCAGGCGATGACGGTGGGCACGCCCGCAGCCTTCGCGACCCCGACCGTCATGAACGCACTGGCGGTCAGGGGGAAGCGTCCCGCGGGAAGGTAGGCGCCGACGCGGGAGACGGGCACGTAGCGCACACCCGTCGTCAGACCCGGAACGAGCTCGGTCTCGAAGTCGTGCAGGCGACCCCGCTGCTCGGCGGCGAAAGCCTTCGTCCGCTCCGACCCCAGCTCGATCGCGGCGCGCAGGTCGGGGGCGAGCCGGTCGCCGCTCGAGGCGATCTGCGCGCTCGTCAACTCGATGTCGCCGCCCGCGTACCGGTCGAGGGAGCGCGCGTAGTCGAGCACCGCGTCGAGACCGCGACGCTGGATGTCGCCGAGCATCTTCGACACCGTCTCGATGACGGCCGGATCGCGCTGGGCGGCGGGGGCGTCGACCAGCGGGGTCTTGAGGTGGTGGAAGGAACCGTCGAGGCGCTCCAGGAGCGCGGGCGTGAACTGCATACCGGAACGCTAGAAGATCGCGACACACCCCACAAGAACGATGGATACGATGGAAACCACAGGGTTTACCATTGCCTCGTGACGATCACCCAGCTTCGCGCCTTCCTGGCCGCGCTCGAGAAGGGGTCGTTCACCGCCGCGGCGGTCGATCTCGATTCGACGCAGGCATCCGTCTCGGAGCTCGTGGCGCGCCTGGAGCGCGAGCTCGGCGTCGCGCTCTTCCAGCGCGGGGGCCGCCGTCTCGTGGCGACCGAGTCGGCTGTCGCGCTGCGCGCGCACGCCGAGCGAGCGGTGGCCGCGATCCACAACGGCATCGAGACCATGCGCGCGCTCACCGCGCTGGAGGCCGGCACCTGCACGTTCGGGGTGCTGCGCAACGCCGCCTACTACGACCTTTCGGAGCTGCTGCAGCGCTTCCACGAACGGCATCCCGGTGTGCGCGTGCGTCTCGTCGGAATCAACTCCGCCCTCGTCGCCCGCTCGATCGCCGCGGGAGAGGTCGAGGCCGGACTGCTCGTCCTGCCCGTCGACGAGACCGGCCTGTCGATCACTCCCCTCTTCCGCGACGAGGTGGTCTTCGCGTCCGCGCGCGCCGACGCCCCGACGGCGCCCGTCGATCTCGCCGAGGTCGCGGCGGCGAAGCTCGTGCTCTACGACGCTTACGCGGGCTGGGACGACCCCACGCGCCGCCAACTGCGCGAGAGGGCGCGCGCGCAGGGGCACTCCGTCGAACCGGCGATCGAGGTCGAGAACGTCGAGACGGCGCTGGGCCTGGTGGCATCCGGAACCGCGGACACGATCGTGTCGCGGTCGATCGCCGAGTCGCCGACCTTCCCGGCGCAGATCAAGGTCGTCCCGTTCGCGGAACCGCTGTACGACACGATCGCCCTCGCCCGCCGGGAGGGTGCCGACCTCTCCCCCGCGGCGCGGCGCCTGGCCGACATGGCGCAGCAGATGCTGCGAGCGCGGATGACCCGGCATCCGGGACGCGTCGCCCCCCAATGAGCCACGCACCCCGGAGGGTCAGGTGTAGAGGTCGGGACGACGGTCGCCGAACAGATCGTTGTACGGGGGAAGGGACTTGTCGCGAGGGTGCCGCAGCCGCAGTGCCGCCACGA
Organism: Microbacterium sp. Leaf151; assembly: GCF_001424225.1. Lineage (GTDB taxonomy): Bacteria > Actinomycetota > Actinomycetes > Actinomycetales > Microbacteriaceae > Microbacterium. Next base: position 1,175,578 of record NZ_LMOR01000004.1, read on the forward strand.
CCAGACCTGTCCCCTCGGGGGCCGCAGCGGCGACCCACCCGTCGTCGTCGATGATCGCCGTGCCCCCGGTCCACGCGACGCCGCGCTCGGATCCGTGACGGTCGGCGATCACCGTGGCGAGGCGGGACGACCGGGCCGCCGCCATCGCCTGGATCGTCTCCGGTGCCCGCTCCCCGGCCGGTCGGTCCACGAGCGGCCAGTTGACGGGCAGGGCCAGCACCTCAGCGCCGGCGAGCGCGAGACGGCGGGGCACCTCGGGGAACTCGTTGTCGTAGCAGACCGCGACTCCCAGGCGACCCACGGGGGTGTCGAAGATCGCCCCGGCCGCATCACCGGGCGCGAAGAAGCGGGCCTCCTCGCCCCACAGGTGCGACTTGCGGTAGTCACCGAGGCGGGCGGAGCGCGAGAGCACCGCGGCGCTGTTGTAGACGCGATCCCCCGCGTCCTCCGCATAACCGATGACGGCGACGACCCCCTCCGGAAGATCGGCGCTGATCGCCCCCCACCGCGGATCGTCGCGCCGGAGCGCCGCCCCGCGTGCCTCCGCCTCGTCGGCGAAGACATAACCGCTGGTGGCGAGCTCGGGCGTCACGACGAGCTGCGCCCCGGCGGCCACGGCTTCGGCGACCGCGGCCCGCAGCGCATCGATGTTCGCCGCGACCTCCCCGACGGCGATGCGGGGGGAGGTCGCGGCGACCGTGAGCTCCCGCTCGCCGATCAGTCGTCCTCCGTCGCCGTCACCATCACGCCCACGGGCGCGAGGTAGCCGTTGGGGTCGAGCATCCAGTCGGCGTCGCGGGCGGCGTCGACGACCTCGGGCGCCCACTCCAGATAGACGCGGTCGTCGCCGGAGTTGATGACGAGCAGCTCGCCTGCGCCCGCCTCTCCGCCGTCGATGCAGCGGAACGCGCGCCACGCGCCGGCCGGCACCGAGAACGAGTCCGACGGGTCGAGTTCGACCGTGGTGGAAGGGTCGCCGTTCAGGGTGACCGCCCACCGGCCGCTCTTGACCAGCACCGCCTGGTTCTTGTCGTGTCGGTGACGGAGCAGTCCCTCGTCGGCCGCGGCGCGCACCCACGCCATGTTGAACGAGTGCGGCTCGTGGATGCGGGGGACCTGACGACGGTCCTCGGTCATGCCGTAACCGATCGCGAGGCTCAGCTCGGCGGCACCGCCGGGCAGGCTCGCACACAGCAGGGCGTTGTCACTGTAGACGCGGTCACCCGGCTGGATCACGCGCTCGCGCATCTGGTCGACGGTGAAGGGTGTGAGCCCGTCGATGTAGCGCTGCTGGATGGGCTTGATGAGCGCGACGTCCGTCGGCAGCTCGTCACCGGCGACCGTGTCGATCAGCTGGTTGTCGGCCGTGAGGTGAAGACCGTACGACTCCGCCTCCTTCAGCACCGATGGCCCCCAGATGATGCCCCCGGTCACATCGCGTCCGAGGACGGTCCACAGGATGCCGTCGTCGGGACCCTCGTTGGTGAAGCCGCGGAAGATCCACGTCGGGATCGAGATGATGTCTCCGTCGGTGCTGACGTACTCGCCCTGCTTGCCGTCGATCCCCCAGCGCAGGCGGAACTCGCCTCCCAGGTTGACGAAGACCTCGGCGGTGAAGTGGAGGTGCAGGTTGTTCGAGATCCCGTTCGGCATGCCGGCGGCGCCGGTGTTGAAGCCGTGCTCCTCGGTCAGGTTGATGACCTGGCCGGCGTTCTGCGAGACCCCTCCGCCGATGAAGGCGTAGTTCTGCTTGCGGTCGGAGCCGGGGGTGCGGCAGTCGATGAAAGCGGCGTTGTGCGGCGCCCAGTCGCTCTTGCGGATGGTGCGCCGTTCGATCTCGGCCCCGTCGACGACGGCGTCGTGGCTCAGGTGGTCCGTGCTCATTTTTCTCTTCCTTCGTTGGATCAGTAGATGTTTCCCAGGACGACGGGCTCGTCGCCCCGCATTCCGGCGATCTGCGCGCGCAGCGCGATGTCGTCCCACAGCCGCACCTCTTTGACGAGGGAGCCCTGGTGGAAGGTGAACTGCGAGATGCCCAGCACGTCGACCGGCTGGCCCGTCAGCGAGCCGTAGTTCGCGACGCCGTTGTAGTCGCCGACGAACTTCCACGTCACCGCCACCCGCAGGCCCGCGTAGCGCACGTCGTAGTTGGTCTGGATGTCGCGGATCTGGAAACGTCCCGACGGGAACGACTCCAGGAACCGGAGCAGGGCACGGCGATAGCCCTCGGGGCGGATGACGAGGCGGTTGCCCACCGTGAGCAGGACGAGGTCGCGGTGGAAGTAGCGCTCGACCTTCTGCAGGTCGCGGTCGTTCCACACCGTCTCGATCATCTCGACGACCCGCTCCACCTCGGAGCGGTACTCGTCGGGGCGGGGGCCCGAGTCGCCCACGGCGATGGGGTCGGCCGGTGCCGGTTCGGTCCACGTGCCGGTGTAGCCGCGGAACGCCTGAGCCCGCGCCAGTTCGTCGAGGTCGCTCTGCAGCACGAGTGCCCCGGCGAGGGTGTCGCGCACCACCCACTCCTCGACCATGCGACCCCGACGGTAGAGGCAGTTGGCGATGGTGCGGCTGTATTCGGATGACTGCAGGTGCCCCGAGAGCACGAGGTGCGAGCTGAGGAAGGCGTCGTCACCGCGGGCCTCCCAGATGACGTCCTCGGCCTGCCCGGTGCGGTCGGGGGTCGCGGAGATGCGCATCAGCGTGCCCTCGATGACCTCGTCGCGGGTGGTCGAGGTTCCGTACGCGCCGTGGACGATCGAGTCGGGCTCGTAGTTGTCCCTGATGAAGCTGATCGACCGATCCACCCAGATCAGATCCGTCACCTCGCGGATGAAGTCGTCGGGATCCGCATACGGCTGGTAGGCGACCGGGTCGAGAGGCACTCTGGGCTCCTTCGGGTTGCGGCGTCGTGAGAGACGCGCGGGGCGATGTCGGCAGTGTATGCGTATGCACAACACGGACGCAAGCATCACCCGCGGCAGAGGGAGCGCGGTCGTCGGCTCAGTGGGCGCTCGGTGCGCTCAACGTCCGCCGCTCGACGAACGTCGTCGCGAACTCGACGTGTGCGAACTCCTCCGGACGCTCCTCGATGCGCTGGACCATGAGCCGACCCGCCTCGCGGGCCATCTGCACGTAGTCGTACGCGATCGTGGACAGCTCCAGGATGGGCCAGGATGCCGGGGGCAGATCGTCGAATCCGATGATCGAGATGTCGCCGGGCACCGACGCGCCGGCCCGACGAGCCGCATTCAGTGCGCCGTAGGCCATGACGTCGTTGCCGCAGAAGATGAGGGTGGGCGGATCGGGCAGGGCCAGAAGTTCCGCGGTCGCGGAGTCCCCGGCCGCCGTGTCGAACGGGCCGTGGCGCACGACTCCGGCCTCCAGCGGGATGCCCTTCGCGGCCAGCGCCGCACGCAGCGCCACCTCCCTCGAACGTCCCGTGCTGGTGTTCTGCGGCCCGAGCACGGCCCCGATGCGTCGATGGCCGAGCGCCAGCGCGCGGTCGACGGCGACCTCGAACCCCCGTCCGGGAGCGACGACCGTGGCATCCGCGTCGACCAGCGCCGCCGTGCGGTTGAAATACACGAACGGCAGCCCTCGGTCGCGCAGCCGAAGGGGCACGACCGACTCCACGGTCGTGGTGGCCAGGATGACGCCGTCCAGGCCATTGGCGATGAGGCGCTCGGCGACAGACTCGTCGGCCGTCTCGGTATGGAGCACCAATTGGTACCCGCAGGACTCGAGCTCACGATGCAGGGGCGCGATGATGTGGGCGTAGAACTGGTTCTCGAGGTCGGTCACGAGCAGACCGATACGTCGTGTGCGCCCGGACGACAAGGCCCGCCCCGCCTCGCTCGGGACGTAGCCGAGCAGCATCGCCGCGTCGCGGACGCGCTTCTTCGTCTCCTCCGACACGCGAGGATCGTCGCGGAGGGCGCGCGACACGGTGGGTTGGGAGACGCCGGCCAGTCGAGCGACGTCTCTGCTCGTGACGGCCATGGACCCCCCTGGCGATCGGGTGCTGAGGGTCGAAGTCTAGCGAAAGGTTGACCTCGTGTGCATACGCAGTCATGATGAGAGCATACGTATGCAAACGAAGGAAGCGATGATGCCCCTGTACCTGAAGAAGGCTCCCACCAAGTCGTTCACCGACACCGCGCAGAGCGACGTCGCGGCGACCGTCGGCACGATCATCGGTGACATCCGCGAACACGGCGACGATGCCGTCCGCCGATACGCATCGACGTTCGACCGGTGGGAGGGGCCGTTCCGGCTCGACGACGCCGATGTCGACCGGATCATGGCAACACTCGAACCCCAGGTCATCGATGACATCCGCTTCGTCCAGGATCAGGTCCGCCGCTTCGCTCAGGCGCAACGGGACTCCCTCGCCGACATCGAGGTCGAGACGCTGCCGGGGGTTCACCTCGGGCAGAAGCACGTCCCCGTCCGCGCCGCCGGCGCTTACATCCCCGGCGGGAAGTACCCGCTGACGGCCTCCGCGCACATGACGATCATCACGGCGAAGGTCGCCGGTGTTCCCCGCGTCGTCGCGTGCACCCCGCCGATCCGCGGCGAGATCCCCGCGGCCACCGTCGCGGCGATGAAGCTCGCCGGGGCCGACGAGATCTACATCCTCGGCGGCGTGCAGGCGGTCACCGCGATGGCCGTCGGAACCGAGACCATCGCCCCCGTCAACATGATCGCCGGACCCGGCAACGCGTACGTCGCCGAAGCCAAGCGTCAGCTGTTCGGCGAGGTGGGCATCGACCTGTTCGCCGGCCCCACAGAGATCCTGATCGTCGCCGACGACGACGCCGACCCGTTCCTCACCGCGGTCGACCTGCTGTCGCAGGCGGAGCACGGACCCGAGTCGCCGGCCGTGCTCATCACGACCTCGCGGGCGCTCGGCGAGCGGGTGATGGAACTGGTCGAAGAGATCCTTCCCGGCATGTCGACCCGGGACTACGCCGAGCCCGCGTGGCGCGACTGGGGACAGGTGATCGTGGTCGACGACCTCGACGAGGCCTACGCCCTCGCCGACTCGTTCGCCTTCGAGCACGTGCAGATCTTCACGAACGAACCCCGCGCCGCGCTCGAGAAGATGCACGACTACGGCGCCCTCTTCCTCGGCGAGAACACGTGCGTGTCGTACGGCGACAAGGTCATCGGCACCAACCACGTGCTGCCGACCCTCGGCGCCGCGCGCTACACGGGGGGCCTGTGGGTGGGCAAGTACCTGCGCACCATCACGTACCAGGAGATCACCGACCCCGCCTCGTCGGCGATGCTCGGCGAGGTCTGCGGCCGCGCTGCGCGCGTGGAGCTGTTCGAGGGACACGCGCGTTCGGGCGACGCACGCGCATGGCGTCACGGCGGCGCGACGTTCCCCTGGATCGAGGAGAGCCGGGCGGGCGCACGATGACGGAGCTCCGCGGGCGGACGGCGCTGGTCACCGGCGGTGGGAGCGGTCTGGGGGCGGCCATCGCCCGCGCGCTGTCGCGTGCCGGCGCCGATCTCGTCGTCGTCGGTCGTGATGCGCGCAAGCTCGATGCGGTCGCGGCCGAGCTGCCCGACTCCGCCCGCGCGTTCGTCTGCGACGTCTCCGACGAGGCGTCGGTCGCGCGCCTGCGCGACGATCTCGCCGACACCGAGATCTCGATCCTGGTCAACAACGCCGGGATTGCCGGGCCCGTCGCCGCTCTCACCGACATCGGCGTCGCCGAATGGGACGAGGTGTTCGCCGTCAACGTGCGCGGGACGTTCCTGCTGTGCCGGGCGTTCCTGCCGGCGATGGTGGAGCGCGGCGGCGGTGACGTGATCAACATCGCCTCCGTCTCGGGCAAACGGCCTCTGGCGCACCGCACCCCCTACACCGCGTCGAAGATGGCGGTCCTGGGCCTGACCTCGACCCTCGCGTTCGAGGTGGGGCCCGCCGGCGTGAACGTCAACACACTGTCGCCGGGGCCCGTCGCCGGGGAACGCATGTCGCGCAACTTCCGGCTCGAGGCGGAACGCTCGGGGAAGAGCATCGAGGATGCCGAGACCGCCTTCGTCTCGCGCGCGGCTCTGGGCCGCATGATCACCGAGGACGAGGTCGGCGCCGCCGTGGTGGCAATGCTGTCGATGCCCGGGATGTGCGGAGCCGACGTCGACCTCTCGGCGGGGATGATCGCGTGAGCGCGTCCCCTCGAGCGCCTCGCCCGGCGTCCCTCCGCGCCCGGGCGGAGGCGGGAGAGCGTCTCATCGGCGCACTGCTGCGCATGCCGGGCGAGGAGCTCGTCGAGATGCTCGCCGTCTCGGGCTTCGACTTCGTGCTCATCGACGCCGAGCACGGCCCCGCCGACGTCATCGCCCTGCGCCAGCACATCGCCGTGGCGGGCCTGCACGGAGTCCCGGTCATCGTCCGGGTGGGCGAGGACGACCCCGGCATGGTGCTCCGCGTGCTCGATCAGGGTGCGCAGGGCGTGCTGGTCCCCCACGTCGACGATGCCGAGGCAGCGGCCGCGGTGGTCGCCGCGGCGCACTACCCGCCCCTCGGTACCCGCGGCTTCGCCACCTACAGCCGCGCCGGGTTCTTCGGCGAGACGCCTCCCGACCAGCACCGCGACTGGTACCGGGAGAACACCCTCGTACTCGCGATGATCGAGTCACCGACGGGCGTTTCAGCGGCCCACGGGATCGCGAGCACCCCGGGCCTCGACGGGATCATGATCGGACCGGCCGACCTCGCCGCCTCGTCCGGAGCCGCCGACCTCCCCGTCGCCGAGGCCACCGCGATCGTCAATCGGGCGGTGGCTGCGACGGGCAAGATGCGCATGGACATCGTGGGGACCGCCGCCGCCGCCTCCGCCGCCTTCGACGACGGCGCACGGCTCGTGGTCTACAACCTCGCGTCGTCCCTCATGACGCACCTGCGCGGCCTGCGGGCCGCCGGCGACTGAGCCCGCCCGCGACGCCACTTCGCGCCGCCGGCCGCTGCACCCGTGCGCGGTCCGAGACGGTGCCTGCGCGCCCGCGGCGGCGCCCGCACGCGGCGCCGCCGGGGTGCGGCCGCAGAGGCGAGCTTCGTCCGCTCACGACGCACCGGCGCGGCCCGCGCTCGACCGGGGACCGAGCGTCTCGGCATCCACACCGGCGCGCCAGTCGCGCACGAGGGCGCCGAACTCGACGGGGCGCTCGAGCGGCACGAGGTGGCCCGCGTCGAGCTGCTCGCGCCGCGACCCCGCGAGCGCCCTCGCGATCTCGTCGTGGAAGCCCGGAGGACACAGCGCGTCCTCCCGGCCGGCGATCACGAGCGACGGTACGTGTACCGCGCAGAGCCCCGGCAACAGGTCGACGCGCGTCGCCTGCAGGTGCAGTTGCGCCGCCAGCACGGCATCCGGGGTCTGCTCCGCCATGCGCAGAGTGCGCTCCACCAGATCGGGCCGGGTCGCGCGCACACGTTCCGAAAGGAGCGCGGGCAGGATGCCGGACTGAAGATCGGCCGGCGTCTCGCCCGCCGACAGACGATCGAGCCAGCCCGCCCATCCCACGCGTTGCGCCGGCGTGGGGGCCTTCGCATTCGTCGCCGTGACGCAGAGGCCGAGCACCCGCTCCGGCGCGCGCACGGTCACCGCCATCGCCACGATCGCGCCGAGCGACAGACCGCCGATCACGAAGGTGCGCGGCAGGTCCCGCAGCAGTCGATCGACCTGGGCATCGAGAGCGTCCGCATCCACCGCCGGGGTGAGCGCGTCGTCGAGCCCGCATCCCGTCCACAGATCGGGCGTGCAGTTCATCCCCGCCAACAGGACGAGCGGCACGGCGGGCACGCTCACCCCTTGACGGCGCCGTCGCTCAGACCGGCTACGAGATACTTCTGCGCGATGAAGGCGATGACCACGACCGGGATCGTGAGGAGCATCGACGCCGCCCCCGCCTGCTGGAGCATCGGCAGCGTCTGGCCCAGCTGGGTCGCGATGAACACCGGCACGGTCTTCGACGACGTGTCGGTGAGGACCAGCGCGGTGAGGTACTCCTGGAACGCGAACAGGAAGACGAAGATGCCGGCGGTGAGGATGCCGGGTCCCATGAGCGGGATCATGACGCGCCGCAGCATGCCGATGCGCGTGCAGCCGTCGATCATGGCCGCCTCGTCGAGCTCGCGGGGGATCTCGGCGAAGAAGTTGCGCAGCAGCCAGATCGTGAACGGTTGATTGATCGCCACGAGCGCGATGGCAAGGGCGAACTGGGTGTCGTAGATGCCGAGCGCGCGGCTGATGTCGTACATCGGCAGCACCACGGCGAATCGCGGCAGGGCACGGAAGATGAGGGCGAGCACGAGAAGGAGCGCCGAGATGTAGCTCGGGAAGCGCGACAGCGCGTAGGCGGCGGGGATGCCGATGATGAGAGCGAGCAACGTGGAGATGACCGCGACGGCCAGCGTGTTGATCAGGTAGTCGGAGAAGTACGTCGTCTCCCACAGGTCGACGAAAGCCTTCAGCGTCGGCTCGTAGCCCGAAAGGACCGGCGGGTTGGCGAAGGCGACGTCCGTCGGCTTCGTCACCGACAGCATCATCCAGACGAACGGGCTCAGCATGAGGAAGCACAGGATGCCGAGGAGCAAGCCCGTCACGCTCACGATGCGCCGCCGCGGTCGAGGTCGGCGACTCTTGCCCTCGATGTCGCCGGTGGTGATGGCGCGGGTGGACAGCGCCTCGCTGCTGAGGGTCATCGGGCGGCCTTCGCTTCCTTGAAGATGCCCCGGATGAAGGGGATGAGCATGACCAGGATGAGCAGGATGGTCAGGACGTTGATGGCACTGCCGAGGCCGAGCTCCTGCGCGCCGTTGGCGAAGGCGACGGCATAGACGTACAACATGATCGACTCGTTGCCGATCGTCTCCGCCTGTGGCGACAGGGGGATGAGGGCGTCGAAGATGCGCAGCACGTCCATGATCGTGATGAGGCAGACGAAGCCCAGCACCCCGCGGATGGTGGGGATGATGACGCTCAGATGCGTCTGGAAGGCGTTGGCGCCGTCGATGCGGGCGGCTTCGCGCAGCTCGACGGGGACGCCCTGAAGGCCGGCGAGGATGATGAGCATCGCGAAGGGCAGCATCTGCCAGACGGTGTTGAGGATGACCAGCAGGGCGTTCGGCACCTGATCGGTGAACCAGAGCACCTGGGTCCCGCCGAGGAGCCCGATCAGTCTGTTGACCACGCCGCCGAAGTTGTCGTCGAACAGCCACGAGAATGCGACCGCTCCGACGAGGTTGGGGAGCACGTACGACACCAGCATGATGCCGAGCACCAGCGGCCGAGACAGCCGCAGAGTGTTGACCGCGATGGCGATCAGGTAACCGAAGACGAGCAGGATGGCCGTGGTGACGAGCGTCACGACCACGGTGAACACCACCGCCCGATGGAAGCGGGGGTCGCTCAGGGCGTCGGTGAAGTTCGCCAGCCCGACGAAGGTGCCCGGAACGCCGTACCGCACGTTCTCGAGGCTCCACTGCACGGTGCGCAGGAGGGGGAACACCAGAAGGGCGCTCATGATGGCCAGGCTGGGGGCGAACAACACCCAGAATTCACGTGCTTTCACGAAACGTCTCCTCTCGGTGCATCCCGACCCGGTCGTCGTCGACCGGGTCGGGACTCACTACGTCACCATTGGTGGGAGGTGATCGCGGGGGTCAGCCCGCGATCTTCTCCCCCGCTGCCTGCATCTGCGTGGCCGCCTCGTCGACCGACAGCCCACCGGCGAGGAACTGCGCGACGATCGGCGTGATCTCATTGCTGATCGGCGCGAGGACGGGCGAGACCACCGGCGGCATCGCACCCGCGATGGAGTCGTTGGCCGCCTGACCGTAGGGCGAGTTCTCGGCGGTGACCATTCCCTCGCGGGCGGGGTAGGCCGCCGGGACCGACGCCGTCGACGCGTCTTCGCTGACAGCCGAGGCCATCATCTCGAACAGCATCTTGTGATCCAGCTTGGTATTGAACGGGATCGACCACCCGTCGATGGACAACCGGTCGTACAGGTACGGCGCCGACGACGAGACCTTCGGCGGTGCCGCGAAGCCGAAGTTCTCGGACAGCTTGCTGTTCTCCGCGTTCGTCAGGTCGCTCATGCGGCCGGAGAACATGATCGACATGGCCGCGGTGTCGTTGTACATCTGCTGCTGCACCTTGGGCTGGTCGAAGGTGGTCACCTGCGGGTCCATGTACGGCTGCAGGCTCTGCATGGCCTGCAACGCCTCCTTCGCCTCCGGGGTGTCGAGCGTCACTTCTCCGTCGGCGGTGACGAAGTCGGCGCCCAGCGAGTTCATGACCGCTTGGAAGCTCGTCGCGACGTCGGCGGTGGCCAGCCACGGGAGGGCGATCGGGTACTGCATCTTGCCCGACGCCTTGATCGCCTCGGCGGCGGCGATCATGTCGTCGAACGTCTGCGGCACCTCGAGCCCCAGCTCATCGAACACGTCGGTGCGGTACGCCATGACGAACATCTGCGCCTGCATCGGCAGCGCGTAGAGCTTGCCGTCGTACGACATACCCTGGCGCATCGACTCGCTGATGGCGTTCAGGTCGTACTTGTCGGCGTACTCGGCGAACAGGTCGTCGAGGGGGACGAGCTTGTCGTCGACGGCGAGGCTCGGGATGACGAAGCCGTACGTCTCGACGATGTCGTAGCTGCCCGTCTCGCCCGAGAGGGTCGCGGTCGTCTTGGTCACCTGGCCGCCGAAGTCGATCGGGTCGTGCTTGACCGTGACGTCGTCCTTCGTGCAACTGGAGACCATCGTGTCGGTGAACGGATCGATGGCGGAGGAGTTGTAGGCGAGCACGTTGACCGTGGTCGCGGATTCGGGTGCTGTGTAGTCGCAGGCGACCTCGGTGGCATTCTCGTTTCCCGTGCGGCTACCCGCGCCGCATCCCGAGAGGGCGAGTGCACCCAGGGCCGCCATGGCGACAAAGGTGATAGCGCGCTTCCTTGTGGATGACATGGCCAAACCGTATACGTATGCACAGCGTTTAGGGAAGCCTAAGTGCGCAAGTGTTCTGGTAACGATCTTGTTTCGTGAATACGTATAATCAATTCCGCCCGGACCGCCGCGGGCGAGATGCCGCGCGGGAGAGCGGACAGCGACGGCATCCTGCACCCCTCCCGCCGGCGGCCACCCGCGTGGAGCGGCCCGTCGGGCTCCCCGCACGACCCGGAAGGCGGCGCCGGCGGCGCGTTTTCTGCCCGGAGGCACATCGACAGCGCGTCCCGCGGACCGCGTCGGAACGGCGATCGCACACGATGCTTGCAGCGCGGGATTTGTGAGCGATAACATCGCACAGGCCCGGCCCGCCAATGGAGGCGAAGATGCGAAGACTGCTGCACGGATCCGCGATCGCGGGCTCGCTCCTCGTTCTGGCCGGTCTTCTCGTCGCACCGCCCGCGGTGGCGGAGATCGCGGACGCGCCCGCCGGGTTCGACGTCGTCACGCGCGACGTCCAGCCGCACACGGCACGCGTGACGATCGCGCTGGTCGCTCCCCCGGGGACGCAACCGAACTTCTCCCGCGACGACGCGGTGGCCTCGGCGAACGCCGCTGCCGAGTTCCTCTCGCGCGAGACCGACGGCGCGCTGACGGTCGAGATCGAGCAGGTCACCGACTGGATGGCGGCGCCGAACGACGCACCGTGCTCGTGGGAGAGCGTCTGGCAGGACTTCGCCGCGCAGCAACTCGGCTGGGAGCGCGGCAACGGCCGTCACCTGACCGTGATGGTGCCGTACGGCGACCCCTGCCCGGGCTGGGCCAACGGTGAGCAGGGCTGGTCGGTGGATGCCGGCGGCCGCACGTTCCAGCCCGGTCCCGACGCGTCGACACTGGCGCACGAGTGGGGCCACAACATGTCGCAGGCCCACGCCTTCTCGACGGCGTGCGCGGACACCTGGGACTTCCGTGCGGTGGACGGCCGCACCCCCGCAGACTGCGACCGCCAGGAGTACGGCAACCGACTCGACAACATGGGCGGCAGCTGGACCCTCACGCCGTTCTCGAGCCCTTCGCTCGACCGCCTCGGCATGCTGCCCACCCGCTTCGTCCCGCGGTGCGACGCGACCGCGACCGCCACCGTCGCCTCGGTCGCGGCCGGAGCACGCGATCGTGGTGCCATCTCGTGGGAGAGCTCGGTCGAGCCCGGCGTACGCTACTGGGTCGATTACCGCGACGGTGACGCCAGCGCGAAGTACGCCCCTCTGCATGTCAGCGGATGGGCGTTCACGCCGGGGTCGTCCGGACTGCAGATCCTGCGCACCGACCCGGAGGTCCCGTTCGGGGCCACCGTGCTCGAGCGCCCCGGCGACGCCAGCGACTGGGCTCAGCTGGTCCGGGCGGACGAGGCCGTCACCCTCGCCGACGGCACGCGGGTCTCGTGGTCCCCCGTGGCATCCGGAACCGACCGCGCCGACGTGACGGTCGAGCGCACGTGCGCGCCGGTCACGACGCCGGCCCTCGAGGCCGACGCCGTCGCCTCGATGCGGAAGATCGGCGGGTCGACGCACGTGATCGTCGCCGTCACGAACCGATCCACCGTCGCCGTCGACGTGGAGATCGCGACGCTCTACGGAAAGAAGACATTCACCTCGGTCGCCCCGGGCAAGAAGGTGACGGCCACCATGAACACGCGTCAGTCGATCCCTCCGGCGGGTGAGGCGACGGTGACGCTGTCGACCCGCGCGGGCGACACGACGTCGACACGCAGCGTCACCGCTCCGTACGCCTCCCGATAGCCGTAAAACGACGCGGCCTCGCCGCATGTGCGGTGACGAGCGGTTGGCCGTTACGCGCATCGCCGCGGCGGCGAGACCCGCGATCGCGTTGACGTGAACACGGCAGGGTCTCGGACGGGGCGATGACGAGCCTCGGAATCCTCTGGTCATTTGCGTTTGTTAGCACTAACATGATGAACGTCGGTACTCGCGGGAGAACTCCCGACGAACGCCCCTTCGCGCGAGTCCGGCAGCCCTGAGATCGCACCACCGAACTTCTGCAGAGCCGCAGAGAGGAACATCGATGTCCCGAATCCGAAAGACGGTGGCGCTCAGCGCGACCGCGATGATGATCGCCAGCGGATTGGCGGTGATCGCTCCCACAGCCGCCACGGCAGCAACCACGTTGGACTCCTCCAAGGTCCTCGACCTCCGCTTCGACGACTCCCTCGCGGACGCCGGTCCCAACAAGATCCCCACCTCGATGCTGCGCGGGCAAGCCTCCTACGTCGACGGCATCCACGACCGTGCACTGAGCCTGCGCGGCACCGACGCGGTCAGCCTCGGCACCAGCGCCGCCCTGCAGCCCGAGAACCTGACCCTCTCCTTCTGGTTCAAGCCCGACGGGTCAATGGGCACCGGTGAGCAGGTGTTCACCTGGAACAAGAGCGTCTACAACTCGGCCGGCTGGTACCTCACCGCCGAGAACGCCAACACCCCCCTCGCTCTGTCGATCGGCCCCGGTGGCGGTCAGCCCTACAAGGTCACGGTGAACGGACCGCGCGACACGTTCTTCCCCGCCGGGCAGTGGACGCACGTCGCGGTCACCTACGACCAGGCCACCAAGGCTGTCACCTTCTACCGCAACGGCGAGCAGCAGGTCTCTTCGGTCGCGTACGCGACGGGCGGCGCCGCCACCGGCGCGTTGACCTCCGACACCACCACGACCAAGTCGATCGGCTTCAACGGCCCCCAGTACAATGGCGCCTACGTCCGTGGTGCGCTCGACGACTACGCCCTCTACAACACCGTCGCGTCGGCGTCGGATGTCGTCGCACTGACGAAGGCGAACAACCCGGCCTTCGACCCGGCCGACATCGCCGGACGCGCGCTCGAGCAGCTGAGCGTTCCCGGTAGCGCCTCCGCGAACTTCGGTCTGACCACGACCGCCTCGAACGGCACCGCGTTCACGTGGGCGTCCTCCGCTCCCGGTGTCATCTCGATCAACGGCGGTCAGGCCACCGTCACGCGCCCCAAGGACGCGGCGGCCACCGTCACACTGACAGCGACCGCGACCTACGCCGGCAGCGCCCCGCGCACCAAGACCTTCACCGTCGAGGTGGCACCCCAGGGCGCGTCCACGTCGATCTACGTCGACGACACAGACCTCAACGAGGTGCTGATCAACGACCCCTACCTGCAGAACAGCAACACCAAGATGGTGGACTGGCTGCTCACGCTCGACCCGAAGCGGTTCCTCTACTCGTTCGACCAGCTGGCCGGCATCCCCACCACGGTTCAGCCCTACGGCGGATGGGAGCGCACCACCGGTGCGCGCTTCCAGGGTCACTTCTTCGGTCACTTCATGTCGGCGCTGTCGCAGGCCTACTCGACCGAGACCGACGCCGGCCGCAAGGCACAGCTGCTCGCCAAGCTCACCACCGCGGTCGACGGGCTCGCCGCCGCTCAGGCCGCGTACGCCCAGAAGGACCCCTCCAACGCCGGTTACGTCGCACCGTTCCCCGCGTCGTACCTGCCGCACGGCAGCGACGGTCTGATCGTGCCGTTCTACAACCTGCACAAGGTACTGGCCGGCCTGCTCGACGCGAACCAGTACGCACCCAAGGACGTCGCCGACAAGGCACTGTCCGTCGCCAGCGGCTTCGGCTCCTGGCTCAGCGTCTGGGGCTCCCGTCAGGCCAACCCGAGCGCGCTGCTGAGCACCGAGTACGGCGGCATGAACGAGGCCCTGTACGAGCTGTACAGCATCACCGAGAACGACCAGCACAAGAAGGCCGCCGAGCTCTTCGACGAGGTCTCGCTGTTCCGTCAGCTCGCCGCCAACCAGGACGTCCTGGCCGGCAAGCATGCCAACACCACCGTGCCCAAGCTCATCGGCGCCCTCAAGCGCTACACGGTCTTCACCGACAACCCCACCCTGTACGCGCGTCTGACCGCGACGGAGAAGTCGGACCTCGACATGTACCGTCAGGCCGCCCAGAACTTCTGGCAGATGGTCGTGAACGACCACTCCTACATCGGCGGCGGTAACAGCTACTCGGAGCACTTCCAGGAGCCCGGCACGCTGCACGAGTTCGCCACCAACGGCATCACCAGCGGCTACGGCGAACAGTCCACGGTCGAAGGATGCAACGAGTACAACATGCTCAAGCTCACGCACGGGCTGTTCCGTGTGAGCCCCGACGTGAAGTACGCCGACTACTACGAGAACACCTACATCAACACGATCCTCGCCTCGCAGAACCCCGAGACGGGCATGATGACGTACTTCCAGCCGCAGACGGCCGGGTACGCCAAGGTCTTCGGCAAGAAGGAAGACGAGTTCTGGTGCGACCACGGCACGGCCACCGAGAGCTTCACCAAGCTCGGTGACTCGATCTACTTCCGCAAGGGTTCGTCGATCTACGTCAACATGTTCCGCTCGACCGAGTTCACCTCGGTGCAGCACAACCTGAAGCTGACCCAGACCGCCGACGTGCCGAACACCGACACCGTCACCTTCGCGGTCGCAGCGGCCGACGGCGGTGCGCTGGCCGCGGGGACCACCCTGCGCCTGCGGGTCCCGTCGTGGTCGCCGAACCCCAGCCTCACGGTGAACGGCCAGACGCGCGACGTCGCCGCCGCCACCGACAAGGGGTACGTGGTCGTTCCGGTGTCCGCCGGCGACACGATCTCGTACAAGCTCCCCGCCAAGGTGACCGTCGAAGCGGGCACCGAGGACCCGAACTGGGTGGCATTCCGCTACGGCCCCGTCGTGCTCTCGGCTGAACTCAACCGCAGCAACGTCGAGGCGACCTCGCCCGCCGGCATCCTCGTCCGCATGAGCGTCGCCGACAAGTCGGTCACCAACAGCGTGCGCGTCGGCGACGTCGAAGCCTTCAAGAAGGACATCGAGAAGAACCTCGTCCGTCAGGCCAACGCAGCGGACAACAACGGTCGCACCGTCATGAAGTTCAAGCTGCAGAACGTCGATGCCGCCTCCTCGGCACTGACCTTCGAGCCGTACTACAGCATGTACAACGCCCGATACGCGCTGTACATGAACCTCATCCAGCCGGATTCCGCCGCCGCGCAGGCGCTCATCAAGAGCGACAAGGAGAAGCTCCGCATCGACGAGATGACGACGGACTCCCTCACCTCGTTCGACAACAACAACAGCGAGGCCGGGAAGAACTACAAGTTCAACCGATCGTCGGTCGGCACCCACCTCGGACAGCAGTACCGCGACGGCGAGCGGTCGCCCGAGGCGTTCTTCCAGTACGACATGGCCGTCGACCCGTCCGCTCCGAAGAACTACCTCGGTGTGCGGTACTTCGGTGGCGACAACGGCCGGACGTTCGACGTCTACATCAACGACGTCAAACTGAAGACCGAGCGCCTCACCAACGCCAACGGGGCGAACTCGTTCTACATCCAGTACGACGAGATCCCCGCCTCGGCACTGGCCGACATCGCCGCGAAGGACCGCTACAAGCGCGACCAGTCCGGCGCCTACGTGCTCGATGAGAAGGGGAACAAGATCCCCATCATCACCGTGCGCTTCCAGGGCACCGGCACCACCAGCAACGTCGGTGGCGTGTTCGGGGTCTACACGACCACGACGACGACGTTCGCGACCGACGCCGACTTGAACGCGCTCACCTTCGACGGCGGCACCATCAGCCCGAAGCTGACCGACGGAACCTACGACTACACCGTCACGGTTCCGCGCGACGCGACGACGGCGACGTTCGACGCCGACCCGGCCACCCCCAGTGGCCTGGTCTACCTCGGTGACATCCTCATCGACGACACGCAGAAGCGCACGGTCACCCTGGCCGCCGACGGCGCGCCGACGACGGTGACGCTGCGCTCGCTGGCGCAGGATCACACGACGGCGAAGACGTACCGCGTGCAGATCGTGCGGGCCGCCGCCGCCCCCGTGATCACGACCGAGCTCTCGGCCGCGACGCGGTGCATCGCGGGCAAGGTGACCCTCACCGCCACGATGAAGAACACCAGCGCCGTGCCGGTGTCGATCGAGCTGACCACCGCGTTCGGCAAGAAGAGCATCGCGAGCCTCGCACCGGGCAAGAGCGTCAGCCAGGCGTTCACGACCCGTCAGGCGCAGATCGCCGCGGGCGAGGTGTCGATCACCGCGGCCGGCCAGGTCGACGGCACGACGGCGACCGCCACGCAGAAGGCGGGGTACGACGCCCGCAGCTGCGGCTGAATCGTCACCGGGCGGCTGATGCGCGATGCTCAGCCGCCCGGGGCAACCACCGGGAACGCCCCGGGGCATCCTTCACGGGTGACCCGGGGCGTTTCGGCGTCGAGGCCGACGAGATCGGACACGCACCCCGGCGGTGCGAAATCTCGGCATCCGGATGCCGTGCACCGGCCCCGGCGCGCGCGGGACCTCCTCCGGGTCACCGGATGCCGTCGTCTTGCGCATCCAGGATCCGCGCGACCGCGCACCTGCGGCCGCCGCGTCGCGCCATCGCCTCCGCGCGAGCGCGCACCTGCGGCCGCCGCCTCGCGCGAGCGCGCACCCGACATACCGACCGCGGCTGGGGACGCGGCTCAGGCGCACCAATCCGGGCGCGTCCCGGGCACCTCGGCGAGCGGGGCGCCCGAGGACACGTCGATCACGGTCGAGGTGCGGCCCAGCCACTCCGCGCGGGTGGGGTAGTCGTCGATCTCATCCTCGGTGCGGACCACCCCGACCGCCGCGAACCGCCCGCTGGGCGAGACGCAGACTTCTTCGATCCGGCCGCCGGCGCCGGCCCGGAAGACCCCGACGGGCGGTTCCGAGGCGGTCCGGCGCACGACGTCCTCTGCCGTCCACTGCACCGACGAGGAGTCGGAGAGGAACACCGTGCCCGTCGACAGCTCGTCGGCGGCGGCGCCGGCGATGTCGCTGAGGGTGCCGTTCGTCAGATCGAGCACAGCGGGACCCCCTGCACCGTCGACCACGAGCGACGTCGAGGCGGGCAGCACCGCGCGCAGCCCTCCGACCTCCCCGAGCAGGCGCGGGGGCGCCGCGCCGGTGGCATCCACGAGGATGAGCGACCCCGTGGGCGCCTGCGCGACGAGGTAGGAGCTGCCCGGCACGAAGAACCACGAGTCGGCCTGCAGCGCGAGTCCGTCGAGGTCGAGCACGGCGCGAGCGCCCGCGTCGGGATCGGCGGGGTCGACGAGGAACAGCGTGCTGGTGTACGGCTGCGCGTCCGCCCCCGTGCCGGTGAACACGAAGCCCGTGCGCCCGGCGTCGGCCGATGCCCGCAACAACCCGACGGTCCCGTCACCGGGAAGGGGCAACGCCACCGGGTCCGCCCCCTGGCCGGCGCGGGTGAGGGTGGCACGGCCGTCTTCGTCGAGCACCGCGGCGACCACCCCGTCTCCGTCATCGGCGTACTCCTGGATGCGCGGCGCCGAGAAGATGACCTCGTCGGACCCGGATGACAGATCGTGGCGCACGATCCGATCGTCGGCGCCGCCCGTGCGGTCGAAGCTCCCGCCGCGTTCGAGGGTGGTGACGGTCAGCGGTGGGGTGGCGAAGTCGAACGCGGCCTCCGCGGTCGCACCCGTCGCCCGCCCGCGCAGCGCCGGAATGCTCACCCGGTAGTCCCGGGCGTGGTCGACGGTGCCGGTGAAGCGCAGACGCATCGTGGACCCGGTCACCTCGATCTGGAAGGGCGTCGCGGGCTCGACCCGCACCCCCTCTCCCGAGCGGGGGTCGAGGGGCTGGTCGGCGCGGAACACCAGCGTCACGCCCGACTGCTGTACGGCGAGCGCTGGGTCGCCGTCGACACCGCGGATCCGCGGCCCGCGCTCGAGGGCAGCCGCGGCGAGGGTCGTGCTGACCGCGGCGAGGCAGGCGACGACGGCGATGCCGGCCACGGCCCAGCGGCGCGACGAGCGCGGGCGGGCGGCATCCGTCTCAGGAGAGGTACGGGTCATCGGGCTCCTCCACGGCGTCGACGGTCGCGGGGCTCAGGTGGGTCGCCCCGCCATCGTCGGCGAAAGTACCGGTCAGGTGCACCCAGTCGCCCGAGCGCAGATCACTCGGCAGATCGGCGGCGATGACGGGCACGGCGAACAGCTGCGCGTCGACCGTGCAGCAGGTGACGGCGTAGCGTCCGACGCGGACGGCACCGTCGCCGTCGATCAGCAGGAACCCCGTCACGTCGGCCTGCTGCCCGACGAGATCGTCGGCGGTGGCGCCGCTGCCGAGGATGCTCGCCCAGTCGCGGACTGAGAAGCGGGTCGGGTCGCTGCCGACGAGCGACGGACGGGGCACGTCTCCGCCGCCGTCGACGGCACTCGCGCTCGACAGGGCGCGCTCGGCGCTCAGCGTCGTCGGCGGCGCGACCAGCAGGGCCGCCGCGGAGACGACGACGAGCGTGCCCGTCACGACCGTCGACAGCATGCGGTACGAGCGGCGCCGGACGAGCTGGTCGTGATCGTGGTCATGGTCATGGTCATGGTCATGGTCATGGTCGTGCGCCGTCTCGCGTCTCGTGGCGGTGACCCAGACCGCCGCCGCGAAGAGCCCCGCCCCCACGATGCTCAGCAGCACGGTGAAGACGACGTAACGGGGGTGGATGTACAGCGTGAGGTCACCCGCGGCGGCGAGCGCGAGGGTGGCGACGAGACCGATGCCGCACAGGGCGAGACCGGCCCATCGCGAGACGAGTTCAGACAAGCAGGTTCACCACCAGACCGAGGGTGAGGGCACCGAGCGCCACGACGAGCGTGATCCCGGCGAGCGTGCGCAGACGGAACGTCGTGGAGAGCATCACGAGCATCTTCACGTCGATCATCGGGCCGAGGACGAGGAACGCCACCAGTGCGCCCGGCGAGAACGACGACGCCAGCGACAGCGCGAAGAACGCGTCGACGTTCGAGCAGATCGCGATCACGAAGGCCAGCACCATCAGGGCCAGGATGCCGAGCACGGGATGCCCGCCGATGCCCGTCAGCGTGTCGCGCGACACCGCCACCTGGATGACGCCGGCGACGGCCGCGCCGAGGAAGAGCGCCGGCAGCATGGCCGAGACCTCGTCGCGGAACATCACCGCCGCGCGCCGCAGAGTCGCCGGCTCCCGCGTCGACGTCGCGGCAGAGGCGCAGACCGCGGCCCACTGCGGCGTCAGGAGGCGCTGGGGGTCGGGGTGCAGGCTGACGAGCCAGCCCACGAGGTTGGCGAGCACGAAACCGCCCACCAGCCGAGATACCAGGATGCCGTCGTTCCAGCCGAAGGCCTGGTAGGTCGTGATGAGGGTCACCGGGTTGAGGATGGGTGCCGCCAGCAGGAACGTCACTGAGTCGGCGACCGAGAACCCGCGCATCATCAGCCCTCGGGCCAAGGGGACGTTGCCGCACTCGCACACCGGAAGGACGACCCCCAGCAGCGACAGGACGGCGCGTCGGAGGACGCCGGTGCGCGGGATGACGGCATCCAGCACCCGGGAGGGGACCCATAGCTGCACAGCGATCGAGATGGAGATGCCGAGGAAGACGAACGGGAGGGACTCGATCACCACGCTCGCCGCGAGGGTGACACCGTCGGAGAGGGCGCTCGGGAGCGAGCCGTCGCCGTCGATCGTCAGCCACCGGACGACGATCGCGGCCGCGATCAGCGACGCCGCGACGAGGAGCACCCGGCGCGCCCCGGGGCCGAGCGCCGGCGGCGCGGGCTCCGGTCGGACGCGCGCGGGTGCGGCGGGAGAGCTGCGCGGGGTGGGCATGGGGCTCGATCGTCCTATCGGGGGAGGCGTGCGGCGTTCGCGCCGGGGTCGGCCGTGACCGCCTGTCCCCGGGATCTCCGGGGACGCATCCGCCCGCGACCGTGGTGCGTCAGGAGCACCGGTGCGCCTCGATCGGCACCGTCGTCTCGCGCGACTGTCCGGCGCCGTCGGCGCGGAGCGACATCGACCCCGCCGGGATCGCCGCCGCGCGCGTCGAGAACGCCGCCGTCGCGGTGCCGCCCGCGGCGAGCGCCGGGAAGGTCTTCGTCCCGTACGCGCTGGACGCCACCACCGACACCGGAGCGGATCCCGTGTTCGTCACCTTGAGCATCACGGTGACTTTACCGGCGACGCACCGCGACGAGACGGAGCTCTCCACGCGCGGTGCCGCCGCATCGGCGACGCGCACCTCCACCGGTGCGGACGCGGAAGCCGAGAGGACGTCGAAGCCCTGATACGCGGCGGTCAGACGCACATCTCCCGACACCTCGGGGATGACGGCCTCGGCGACGAATGCTCCGTCGTGCGAGATCACGCGCGCGTCGACCGTCCGATCGCCGAAGGCGAACCGCACCGTCCCGGCGACGGCGCCGCCGTCGGTCGCGGCCACGGCGGCCTCCACCTTCGCACCCGGCTCGAGCACGGCACCGCCCGTGACGCCGACGAGGGAGGTCGTGGTCGCCGTCCGCGTGGCGGCCACGCCCTTCGCCGACTCCCACTGGTTGAGCGTGACCGGCATGACACTGCCGTGACGCGACTTCGGCAGTGCGCCGGCCACGGTGCGCCACGCCGGCGCCGCCAGCGACTCGGTGAACAGCGGCAGATACCCCTGCCCCGTGAAATCGTCCACGAAGAGGTAGAAGCCCTCGTCCACGCCCGCCGGAAGCGCGGTGTCGCCCGCGTTCGCGCGGAAGATCGTCGGCCCCTCGGTGGTGCGGCCGGTTGCGCGGGCGGTCTTGGAGACGCACGTCGCATCGGTCGTCCACGCGTAGTCGCCGGGGACCGAGAGAGCGTAGAGCGACGAGGCGGACTCCTGCACGACGTCGTTGCAGCCGGTGATCTCCTTGGTGAACCGGTAGAAGGTGCCGTCGTCCTCGATCATCGTGGAGTCGATCCGGTCGCCGGCGTCCTGCCAGATCTTGGCATCCGAGAACGTGACGAAGTCCCGTGTGGTGGCGTACATGACCTTCGAATAGGTGTAGTCGGGGGTACCGACCTTGTCGTAGGGGCGCGTGGCATCCAGGAACACCCGCGACGACCAGTACACGACGTACTCGCCGGCGTCCTCGTCGTAGAAGGCCTCGGGCGCCCACGTCATCGAGGCGAACGGCCCCGACACGGGCACGTGCCGCTGCGCCGACCAGTTCTTCAGGTCGGTCGACTCCCAGATCTCCAGGTGCTGGCTGCCGTCGTCCAGCGACGACTCCCATGACGTGCCCCCGCCGATCGACAGATCGGTGGCGATGAGGAAGAACCGGTCGCCCTCTGCGGAACGGATGACGAACGGGTCGCGGAGCCCGCGCGTGCCCTGCGTCGACGAGAGGATCGGCGTGCCGTTGTTCAGGACGTCCCACGTCATCGCGCTGTTGCTCTGCGATGCGGCGAGCGAGATCTTCTCCCCCTCCAGGGTGTCGGCGGTGAAGTAGGCGAACATGTAGCGACTGTCGACGGCGGCGCGCGGGGCCGGCTCGACGGTGACGGCGAAGCTGCGCGTGACGGCGGCGGCCCCCGTTCCGACCGTCGCGGTCAGGGTCACGGGCGCGGGCTCCGCGCCCCACGCCGGCCGCGTCACGACGCCGGGGTCGGCGGCGCCGACCGCGCGCTCGGAGATCACGGCGGGGGCCGACGACGTCCACGCCACCGGCGCTCCCCGCTCGCCCCGGGTGGGCAGCGTCACGTTGCCGCGGACGACGGCGGGCACCCCGAGCGCGTCGCGGTCTGCCGTGACGTCGGCGGCGGTCAACGCCGGCACCACCACCGTGAACGTCCGCGGCGCCGTCGCCCCGACTCCACGGGCCTCGGCAAACGCACTCAACGTCACCGTGGCCGCGGGCTCCCCCACTGCCGGGCGCGTCACGACGCCGTCGGCGGAGACGACCGCGGGGTTCGACGACGACCAGGAGATCTCCCGGATGCCGAACAACCCGAGGTCGAGGTCGCCGGTCACCGCCGAGGTGTCGCCCAGATCGACGGCGGCCGCCTTGGTGTCGGCGACGGCACGGAGCGCCGCCTGGTGGGTGGTGGCGTCGCTCTCGGACAGCGAGACGACCTCACCGCTGGACAACGCGCGGTCGTAGACGTGGAACGCGCCGACGGTCCCCTTGAACAGGGCATCGGGCCACGGTGCGCGTCCAATCGTGTTGAGAGTCTGCGAAATATCGGCGGGGGTGAGCGTCGTCGTGACGACCCCCGACAGCTGACCGTCGGTATAGAAGGTGAGGGTGTCGGCGTCGGCGTCGATGACGGCGGTGAGGCTGTGCCACCGGTTCGCCTTCACCGGGTAGGCGGTCGCGTTCTTCTCACCCCCGGCGGAACCCGTCGTGATCCCCGAGCGCGGCGCGCGGACGTTCGCGAACCAGTACTGCTGGGTCGCGTCGTTTCCGATGTTCCAGAGGAAGTGGTTCGAGGTGAGCATCGCGGCATCGGCCTTGACGTCGATCGACACCGTGGCCGAGGTGGCGGTCTTCAGCAGGTCGTCGGGCAGCTCGACCCAGTTGCCCGTGGAAGTCTTGGCGCCCCCGGTGAACTGCAGGGTCCCCGCCTCCGCCCGCTGCGACGCGGTGTAGTTGCGCACCGTCGCATCGAGCGGGTCGCCCGCGGCGTCGGAGCCGTCGGCCGTGTTGCGGGCCATGTCGCCGGAAGTCTCGTCGAACGTGTAGCGCGCGACGAGACCGTCGTCGCTCACGCCGGAGGGCGCCGCGATCGCCGCCCCCGTGCCGAGGACGCCGCTGACGGCGACCGCCGCGGACACCGCGACGGCGAGGGCTCGTCGCGTCCCGGAGGCGACGCCGGCGGCGCGGCCCCCTCCGCTCGGGCGACGGGAGGTGCGGTGTGAAGGGGTGTGGGAGAGCATGGTGTCCTGACCGTCGGTCGACGTCGTTGGAGGGCGCGGGGCGGGGCCGCGGGTCAGCGGCAGGTGGTCGCCGCGAACGGCGCCGTCACCGACGAGGTGGTGCCGCCTGTGCTGGCGGCGACGGTGACCTCGCCCGCGGCCAGCGGGTTCGTCCGTGCCGTGAAGGTCACGATCGTGCTCTTGCCGGCGCCGAGGGAGGCGATCGTCTTCGAGCCGTGCGCCGAGTCCACCTGCAGGGCGACCGGTGCCGCGCCGCCGTTCGCGATGCGGGTGACGACGATCGCTTTGCCGGCGGCGCACCGCGTCTCGGCCGTGGCCGTGACGGCCAGGGCGGGGGCGGTCACGACGACGTCCGCGGTGACCGTGAGCGCTGTCGAGCTGAACAGACGCCGGTCGGCAGCGTTGTACGCGGTCGAGCCGTTGGTCCCGGCCCACTGATTCAGGTTCGCCCCGACCGTTCGCACCGTCCCGGTGACCGGGTAGGAACCGGGCTTCGAGGCGTCGACGCCGGTGAGGTTCCATGTCACGGGCTGCGCAGCGGTGCCGCGACCGTACGCAAGAGTCACCTGCGCCTCTCGGGGCAGAGCAGCCGTGATGGATGCCGTGCCGGCGCCCTGCGTCACGCTCGCGTCACCGAGGTCGGTGGTGACGACGGCCGTGGCATCCGCCTTGCGGATCCCGTCGTACTGGCCGAACGTCAGCGGGACGATTCCCCCGTGCTTGGTGCTCGGCGCCATCGAGAAGGTGTCGGATACGAGTGGCGTCCATCCGGCATCGAGGTTCGTCGTCTCCAGCGGGCGGTAGCCGGTGGAGGGGATGACGTCGACGTAGAGGTACCACGCGTCTTCGCCGTGGCGCTGGAAGACCGCGGGACCCTCGACACCACCCGCGTTTCCGCCGGAGTAGTTGGCGCCGATCCGCTCCTGCACGGTCGTCCACGCGGTCGACTGCTTCCACCAGTCGGCCGCCGTGGTCGACTCCATGTAGATGCCCCGGCCGAAGGCGTTGTCCTTCGTGACGCGGTAGGTCTTGCCGTCGTTCTGGATGACGGTCGTGTCGATGGCGTCGCCGCCGGTGTCGATCATCGTTCCGCCGTAGCGGTAGGTCTGCTGCGTGAAGTCGGTGGTCGCGCCCCACAGGACACGCGAGTACGACGACCCGGTGTGGGCGGCGTTGGAGTACACGGTCGACGACCAGTAGAGGACGAAGGCGCCGCTGCCGTCGGCGTTGTACCCGGGGACCCAGGTCGCCTCGGGGGCCCAGGCCATGCCGAGCTCGGCGACCTCGGTGCCGGCGGGCGACTGGGCGACGTCGAACTGGCGCAGGTCGCCCCAGGTGACGAGGTCCTTCGACTCCCAGACGTTCAGCTTCGTGGACCCCTGCGAGCTCCAGTAGCACCAGTCGGTGCACCCGGCCGCGCCGCGGTCGCCGCCGAACACGCGCAGGTCGGTGGCGATGATGTAGTACGTCTGGGTCTCGGGGTTGTACGTCAGGTACGGGTCGCGGACGCCGGTGGTGCCCAACTGCGAGGCGAGGATCGGCTTACCGCCGTTCAGCGGGTCCCAGGCCTCGGGGTCGTCGCCGCGCGAGACGTCGAGGTAGATCTTCTCGGCGTAGCCGTTGGCATCCTCGATGAAGTGCACCATCGCGTACCCGAATGCGTCCTCGGCGGCACGGGCGGGCTGGATCGTCGTGGTCACGGCACGCGAGGCGGCCACCCCGCGGACCGTCGCGGTCGCCGTCAGCGTGGTCGTCCGCGCCGCGGACCCGACGGCCGGCAATGTCGTCGTCAGCGTCTTGCCGTCGGCGGCGACCGTCGTGCCCGAGTCGGTCGCGGCCCAGGTCACGCGGCCGCCGTACGTCGGAAGGGTGGTCGTGCTCTCATCGACGGTCACCGGTGCCACGGCATCCACCACGGTCTGTGCCGCCTGGCGGTGCGCGTCGGCGTGGATCGTGGCGTCCGCCGTCGAGACCCGCGTGACCTCGTCGGCCGAGAGCGCCCGGTCGTACACGCGGAACGTCGACACCTCGCCCTTGTACATCGGGTCGGGGTACGGCGCGCGGCCGATCGCGTTGAGGGTCTGATCGGTGATGTCGGCGGGCGAGAGGGTGGTGGGGGTGGATGCCACCTGCACCCCGTCGACGAAGAAGGTGAGGCGCCCGGCGGCTCCGTCGATGACGGACGTGAGGCTGTACCAGCGGTCGGCCGACAACGCGGAACCGGATCGGGCGTTGACCTCGCCGCCACCACCGTTCGTGGTGAGGACGGTGCGCGGGTTGTCGCGGACCGACGAGAAGTACGACCGCGTCGGGGAGTCGCTGCCGATGTTCCAGAGGAAGTTCCAGTTGTTCTTCATCGAGGCGTCGAGTTTCGTCTCGATCGTCACCGTCGCGGAGCGTGCGCCGGCCAGGACGTCGTTCGGCAACCGAACCCAGCTTGCCGTCGGGCTGGTTTTTGCGCCACCGGTGAAGACGAGCGATGACCCGGTCCACAGCGAGTCCGTGCCGTTCACGACGGTCGCGGCGCCCAGCGTGGTCGGCGCACTGTTGGGCACGCTGGCGCCCGCGGTCTCGTCGAAGATGTACTCCGCGCGCAGACCTGTCGAGGGGAGGCCGGTCTCCGCCACGGCCGGTGCCGCCGTCAGGGGGACGAGGCCCCCGGCGAGGAGGGCGACGCCGGTGGCGAGGCTGAGGATCGCGCTCCTCCGGCGTCGGGTCGACGGTCGCGCGGATGCGGTGGGGGCGGTCGAGTGTGCAGTCATCACTCCAGCTCCTTTGCCAGGATGATCGGGGCCCCTGAGGCGCAGGAACGATCTGGATGTTACCGCTCACTTTGCATGGGGGCAAGACCGGTCGTCCCACGGGTCGGGCGTCCGCGCTGCGATCACCGCCTCGGCCGTCCCCGAACCCGTGGGCGGGCATGCCCGGTGGCGGGTGGATGGGGCGCCGCGGTGACTCGAGCGGAAATCGTGATGGCCATAACGGCATCCGTGTGGCTATTGTGAGCGATAACACTGCACTTTGATGGTCAGTCACTTAATGGAGAGTGGTTATGCACCTGCCTTTCGCGGCGCGTTCGACGACGCCCCCCGCCCCCCTCGAAACCCCGCCCACCCGCGCGCGGCGGCGCCGGCTGACGGCGGTCGCTGTGAGCACCACCGCCGCAGCGGCCCTGTGCGCGAGCCTGCTCGCACCCGGTGTCGCCACCGCCGCAGGACCCGACGACGCACTCATCGCCGACTTCACGTTCGACAGCGGCACGACCAGCTTCACCGGCGCGGGCGCCACCGCCACCACGCAGGGCACGGCTCGACTGGTGCCCGGCGTCAGCGGCAACGCCGCCCAGCTCGGCAGCGGCTTCTGGCTCAACGTCACCAAGACCGGCGGCGCTCCGTTGCTCGCAGGGCTCAACGACGTCACGTTCTCGTACGACAGCAAGCCCGCCTCCACCGGGAACACCGGCTGGTCCGTCTTCGCAGCCCGCAGCGCCGCGACCCAGGCGTACGCCCAGGAGCACTATCTCGGCTTCCTCGACCGCACCACCGGCATCACCGTCGAGCGCTACGACAACGCCGGCAGCCGGAACACCGCGGGCAACCTCGTCGCCACCCAGACGAACGCGGAGTGGAAGCACGTCGACCTCGTCCTCTCGGGCGGCACCGCGCGCCTGTTCGTCGACAAGAAGCTCGTGTCGACCAACACCACGGGCACCGCTCTCGCGCAGATCCTCGGCGCCTCGGGCGGCGTCCTGCAGGTGGGCAAGGCCAACTGGGGCGGCGGCGAGTACTTCTCGGGACTCCTCGATAACCTACGCGTCTACAACCGCGCCCTCACCCCGTCCGAGCTCGGCGTCGCGACGGTCGCCGCTGACCCGGCCGCGGCCCTCAGCATCCCCGCCCGCATCTCGGGCGACCTCCCCTCGTCCGTGCTCGGCAACGCCGTGACGTGGTCGGCATCCGGTGCCGGCGCCTCGCTCGTCTCCGCTGACGGCAAGGTCACCCGCCCGGCCGCAGGTCCCGTCGCCGTCGAGCTGACCGCGACGATCGCCGGCGTCACCACGCCCGTCACCGCCTCGGCGCAGATCCTCGACGCCGGCGGAGACGTCGCCACCTATGTCAAAACGGTCACGACGACCAACGGCGTGAAGGACGACCCCCTCGCCTACAACGACGACCGCCGCGCCGACGCGCTGTTCGTCTCGGCCCGCCCGTCGGGCGCTTCGGCCTGGGAGCCGCTGAACCGCTCGCAGGCCATCCTGTACGCGACGTGGAACGGCTCTCAGAACGCGAACCCGAACGCCCAGGTCGGCTCGCCCACCCTCATCCGCTTCGCCGACGGCTCCCTCGGCGCGGTGGCGGCGCAGAACAACGCCACCGATTCGGTGTACGTGTGGGACGCCCCCGACGGAGCGACCTTCCGCAACCAGCGCACCGTCAAGATCGCCTCCGACGGGTCGATCGTGAAGAACCCTCGCATCGAGTTCGACGCCGCCAGCCAGAAGTACACGGCGTACTGGACCGACGAGCTCACCGGTGAGGGCCGCGTGGCCCGACTCGACGCCCTCACCGCCGGCAGCACCCCGACCGCGGCTACCAAGGCCGACGTGCGCGCGCTCGGCGTGGTCGGCGCGGGTCTGCCCGGCTTCACCGCGCAGGCGCAGGCGAGCTCGTTCGCCCTCTCGAAGGCCGAGTTCGACGTCTTCTACAAGAACTACGTCGACCTGCAGAACACCGGCGTCCGGGCCCCCGCCGACGTGCAGGTCGAGAACGGCAAGAAGGTGGATGCCGCAGCCCTCCCCGGAACCGTCACGCTCGACTACAACGACGGCTCCAGCAAGAACCTCCCGGTGACCTGGGACGCCGAAGATCTGGCATCCATCGATTCGCGGACCCCTGGCACGTACGAGGTGACCGGCGTGGTGCAGCAGACGGCCGAGGAGATGGTCAACGACGCGCGGGCCGATCCGCACCTCTTCTTCAACGAGGACGACGGCTACTGGTACCTCACGGGCTCGCACTACTCGATCCCCTCGAACGCGTCGAACGACCAGCTGATCGACGCCAACGCCTACCGCAAGATCGGCCTGAAGCGCGCGACCACCATCGCGGGCCTCAAGGACGCCCCCGAGCAGATCGTCATCGACCCCGACGCCGGCACCCCCGGCAAGCAGGCCCAGTACCCCAACACCTTCTACGGCTGGGGCGGATACATCTGGGCACAGGAGTTCCACAAGATCAACGGGCAGTGGTGGATCGTCGCCGGCATGAACCGCGGCTACGCGCCCACCAACGGCTGGTGCGACAACACCGTCCTGATCCCCTACACCGGCACCGAGGAGTCGCTGCGCAACGGCGGTCTGGTGAACCAGGCGAACTGGGGAGAACCCACCATCCTCGAAGGGGCTGCGTTCGACGTCTCATATCTGGAGCGCGAGGAGAACGGCGTGACACAGGGTTACTGGGTCATGCCGAACAGTGCGAAGCTGCTCATCGGCAAGGCCAAGATGGGCCCGAAGGGCACCGTTCCGCTCATCGACAGCGGACTCAGCGAGGTCTACGCGATCAGCCAGCCCTGGGAGTACGGCAAGCAGGCGCCGACGCCGTCCGACACCACGGAGGGCGGCGACCAGGGCATCGTCGAGGCGCCCTACATGGTCGAGCACGGCGACTACATCTACCTCACCTACTCGGGCGGCACGGTCGACAAGTACTACGACATCGGCATGCTGCGCGCCGCCAAGTCGGCCGACCTGAAGAACCCCGCGAGCTGGACTCTCGTGCCCTCCCCCGTGCTCACCACCAACGACACCTTCACCGGCCGCATCGGCGGCGCGGGTCAGGGCGGCACCGGGCACAACTCGTTCGCGACCGACCCGGCCGGCAACCTGGTGTTGGCTTACCACGCGCGCCCGTACCCCGAGCCGCACACCGGCGGTGCCGCGGGCGGTCTGTTCGACCCCGACCGCAACAGCTGGTTCAAGGCGGTGAACGTCCGCGCCAACGGCATGCTCGACCTGTCGCTGACGGCACAGCAGGAGGTCGCCCCGGCCAACCGCACCGTCACCGCGCGGGTGGTCGTGGCCGCGGCCCCGGCCGGCGTGCAGGCGAGCGTCGCGACGCGCTGCGTCGCGGGCAAGGTGACCCTCGTCACGACGGTCACCAACACCGGCACGGCTGTCAGATCCGGAACGATCGCCAGTGCGTACGGCTCGACCGCCTTCGCCGATCTGGGCGCGGGCAAGTCCGTGTCCAAGACGCAGTCCACCCGCAGCGCGTCCATCGACGCGGGCACCGTCACGGTGACCGTGCAGAACGCCTCCACCCCGGTGACCGCGGACTACCGCGCCACCAGCTGCCGATGACCGACCGACTCGACTCGACGAAGAGGAGAAACACCGTGACCCGAAAGACCAGCGCGCCCGCCCGAGGCGCATTCCGCAGACGCTGTGCGGGGGTGATCTCCAGCGCCCTCGGATTCGCCCTCGTCGTGAGCGGCGTCGGAGTCTCCGGCGCGGCGAGCGCCGCCGAGCCCGCATCACTGGTGGCGTCGTACGACTTCTCGGAGACGAGCGGCACCGTGGTGCGCGACACCTCGGGGGCCGGCCGCGACGCGGCCGTCGTCGGAGGCACGGCCTGGCGCGGCGGATCGCTGCAGCTCACCGGGTCGAACCACGTGAAGCTGCCCGACAACCTGCTCACCGGTCAGAGCGCCGCGACGATCATCATCGAGACCAACCCCGTCGCCCTGTCGGGCGCGAAGTTCCTGTGGAACATCGGCGGATCGGGCGATAACGCGACGGGACAGTTCTTCATCCAGCCCGTCGCCCCGCGCCTGGCCATCAGCCCGACGAACTGGCGGAACGAGCAGAGCGTCACCTCGACGACCCGGCTCGCCGAGAACCGCTGGCAGTCGGTGGCGGCGACCATCGCGAAGAACGCCGGGGGGACCACCTCGACGCTCACTCTCTACATCGACGGTGCCCTCGTCGCGCAGAAGACCGACTCGACGACGGCGCTCAGCGACCTCACCACGCACACCATGAACTACATCGGGCGCAGTGCCTACGGCGGCGACTCGCTCTACCAGGGCGGTGTCTCGTCGTTCCGCGTCTACAACGCGGCCCTGTCGGCCGGTGACATCGCCGCGGCGTCGGCGACGGATGCCACGGCCACGGCATCCGAGGTCGTCGCCGGAATCGACCTGGCCGGCGCCAACGCCCAGAGCCTGTCGGCCGTCGAAACCGACCTCGTGCTGCCGACGACCGGCGGCGTGACCTGGACCTCGTCGCCGTCGGGCATCGTCGCCGCCGACGGCAAGGTCACCCGGCCGTCCTCGTCGACCGCGGTCACCCTCACGGCCACGGCCACCGTGCGCGGCAAGACCGCCACGCGCACCTTCGACGTCACCGTGCTGCCCGCCCCGAGTGCCGCCGCCCAGGCTGCCAAGGCCGCCGCAGCACTCGTGCTGCCGTCGGTGCTCGAGAAGGGCTACGTGCTCCCGACGACCGCGCAGGGACTGCCCGTGGTGTGGTCGCACGTCTCGGGAGCGGGCTCCGTCGCCAACGGCAGCATCGCCACCGCCCCCGCCACCGGTCTCGCCGCCGCAACCCTCAAGGCCGTCGTCGGCTCGGGCGCCGATGCGGCGACCACCGAGATCCCGGTGCGCATCGCCGAGACCGGCGCGTCGCGGTTGGCGACGTACACGACGTCGAAGAACACCCGCGGCGGAGACGACCCCGAGGTCACGCGTAGCGCCCACCTCGCGCTCAGCAGCGACGGCACCGCGTACACGCCGCTCAACAGCGGCGCGGGTGTGGTGTTCCCCCAGGTCACCGGCATGACCGAGCAGACCAACGGCACCACCCGCTACCTCGGCTCGCCGTACATGTTCCGCCTCGAGGGCGACCAGGGCTACGGGCTCATCGCCCGGCGCACCGACGCCTCGGGCGCGGCCGACACCGCCGGCGCGCTCGTGTTCACCTCCCCCGACCTGGTCACCTGGACCGAGCGCAGCTTCCTGCCCCTCCCCGGGCAGGGCGCGACCGGAGCCGTGTCAGCCGAGTGGGACGCCCGCGTCAGCGCCTACCGCGTGGTGTGGACGAGCCCCGCGGGCTCCGCCCTGACCGGCACGACCACCGCGTTCCAGACGGTCACCGCGCAGGGCGCCGGGCAGCAGCCCGGTGGTCGCACGGCGAGCATCGGCGTCCCCTACGCCGAGACCGCGAGCGTCATCCCCGTCACCGCGGCCGAAGCACGGTCGGCATCCGATCAGCTCGGACGCGTGAGCAACACCGGCGTGCAGGCACCGAAACCGGTCAACCTGACCGCCGGCGACGCGCTGACCCTGCCCGAGAAGGTCACCGCCGACTACTCCGACGGCGGCACGCACGACTTCCGCGTCGCGTGGGACACCTCGAAGGTCGACGCCATGACGCCGGGTACGTACACGGCCACGGGAACGCTGCAGCGCACCGACACGAACTTCCCGCTCGTGGCCAACCGCGCCGACCCGCACGTGCTGCGCTACACGCTGCCCGACGGCAAGAAGACGTGGCTCTACATCGCGACCGACGACGCAGGTCAAGACGAGTTCTTCATCCGCCAGGCCGACACGATCGCGGGGCTCTCGAGCGCGGCCGACAACCGCATCCTCGGTTTCGGTCTCTCGGGCAACAGCGTCAACGCCCAGCTGTGGGCGCCCGAGCTGCACGTCGTCGACGGCGATCTGTACATCCTGTTCGCGGCCAACGCCGAGAGCAGCAACTGGTGGGCCGGCGTGCAGTCGTACACGATGCGGCTGAAGCCCGGCGGCAGCCCGCTCGTGCGCGCCGACTGGGAGGCACCGCAGCGCGTCGTCGACCAGGCCGGTCAGCCGCTCACCACGTACGGCCAGGGCATCACCCTCGATATGACCCACTTCGAGGACAACGGCATCGACTACGTCGTGTGGTCGGAGCGGGTGGTCGCGCCCTCGACGGGTCCGGCCGTTCTGAAGATCGCGAAGGTCACACCCAAGGCATCCGGTTCGTGGCAGCTGGCGAGCCCGCGTTCGACGGTCGCCTTCCCCGACCGGGGCTGGTCGAACAACACCACTCCGGTGGTGGAGGGACCGTTCGTCATCCAGCGCGACGGCAAGGTCATGGTCACCTTCTCGGGGTCTGGCGTCGACTGGACCTACGCGGTGGGCCTGCTCACCGCCGAGTCGGGAGCCGACCTGCTCGACCCCGCCGTCTGGAACGTGCGCAACAGCTCCATCTGGAGCTACGAGGGTGCGTTCTCGAACAACTGGGGTCCGGGGCACAACTCGTACACCTACGACGACGACGGCAACCTGCTCAACGTCTTCCACGCGAAGGCGACGCAGAACGGCAGCCGCGACTCCGGCATCCGGATGGTCTACTTCCGCCAGGACGACAGCCCCATCCTCGATATGACGGATGCCGAGTGGCTCGCCGCCGGCAACCGCACGGTGACCGCGACCATCACGGTCACCAGCCCCGTCAAGCCGTCGGTGCAGATGGTGACCGGCAGCCGGTGCGTCGCGGGCAAGGCCACCCTGTTCGCGACGCTGACCAACACGGGGACGGCCACCGCTGACGCCCGCGTGACGTCGCCGTTCGGCGCCACCGAGGCGAACGGCATCCCCGCGGGGAAGTCGAAGTCGGTCACCTTCACCACCCGGTCGACGAACCTCGCCGCCGGTTCCCTCACGGCGACGGTGTCGACCGAGGTGAACGGAACGCGGGTGCAGGACACGGTGACGGCCGACTACGCCGCACGCGCCTGCGGCTGAGACCCGTTCGACACGAGGGTGCGTCCGGCCGTGGGCCGGGCGCACCTTCGTCGTTCGTGCCGGTGTCCGGCATGGGGTGCCGATTGCGTCCGCGCACTGCGTTCCCGGCGCATCGGGGCCATCCCGCCCATCTGGCGCTTGACACCCCCGCACGTCGGTCTTACTTTGAGATGACCGGGTGTTTCCGGTAACAACACAGCCCCTCGACCGCCCCGCGGTCACCCGAAGACCGCGATGACGCGTGTCCCGGCGCCCCCGACGTCGCCGTCCGGGCCCGGATGCGCATCGCGTCGCCCGAAGAGCAAGGACGCCCGCACATGCGCACGCGCACACGTTCACCCCAGTGGAGGAAGGGCCTGGCCGTCACCGCCGCGGTCACCCTCACGATGACCGGATTGGGTGCCACCGCGACGGCCGCCCACGCGGCCACCGGGCCGCAGCCCCTCATCCACTACTCGTTCGACGGCGCCGACGGTGCCACGATCGCCGACAGCAGCGGCAACAGCTACAACGCCACCCTTCGTCAGAACGGCGGCTCCGTCACGGGCGGCGCCCTGTCTCTGCCCGGCGGCTCGGCCGGCACCGCGGCCTTCCTCGACATCCCCACCGCCGGCCTGGTCGGCAAGAAGGACCTCACCGTCTCGACGTGGCTCGCGCCTCGATCGGGCAACGGCAACGTCGCGGCCGCCTTCATCGGCGCCCCCGTCGCCTCCGGTGCGTCGTACTCGTCGGGGTATTGGCTGCTCAACCCCGCCAACCCCAACGGCTATGTCAAGTCGGTCGTCACGAACACCACCAACGCCGGAGCCCCGTGGGGCACGGAGGTCGGCCCGGGCGCGACGAACGCCGCCACCACCGGCGCGCGCACCCCCGCGGGGCTCAGCCTCTACACGACGGTGATCAGCGGAACCACCGGCCAGCTGAGCGTCTACATCAACGGCACGCGTATCGCGCAGAACACCATCGCCCGCGACGTCTCCTCCTTCGGATCGTCGCTCGTGTCGTACCTGGGCCGTTCGACCTACCCCGACGCCGGGTGGAGCGGGCTCGTCGACGACTACGCCGTCTACTCGTCGGCTCTCAGCGAGACCGACGTGAAGGCGCTGTACAACTCGCAGGCTCTCGACCGCGCCGTCGCCGGTGTGAGCGTGCCGTCCACGGCTCTCACCGACTTCACCGTCCCCACCACCAGCGCAGGCGCGACCGTCAGCTGGGCATCCAACAACGCCGCCGTCGCCTTCACTGGCGGCGCGGCGAAGGTCACGCGCCCGACCGCAGGCTCCGGTGACGCGTCGGTGACCCTCACCGCCACCTTCGCCGTCGGCACCGAGACGCGCACGCAGACCTACGCCGTGACGGTCCCGCAGCAGATCGCCGACTCCGAGAAGGTCTCGCGCGACCTCGCCGCGATCTCGATCCGCAACCTCGACAACGTCCGCGGCAACTTCTCGGTGCCCACCACCGGCTCCGAGGGCTCGACCATCTCGTGGTCGATCGCCGCGGCGGGAGCGGCCAACGCCGAACTGCGCGCGGGCGTCCGCGACAACTCCCGCACGGTCGAGGTCAAGCGTCCGGCCACGGGCTCCCCCGCCGTCGACGTGCAGCTCACCGCCACCGCCACCAACGGCGGTGCGACCTCGAGCCGGAGCTTCACCGCCCGCATCCAGCCCATGCCGGGTGGATCGCAGGAGACCGAGGCGTACTTCTGGACCTTCTTCACCGGTGAGGGCGACGGCGCCGAGCGCGTCAGCATCGCCGCCTCGAAGGGCAACGACGCGCTGACCTGGAACACCCTGAACCAGGGCAAGCCCATCTTCACCTCGACCGTCGGCACCGAGGGTCTTCGCGACCCGTTCATCATCCGGGCACCCCACGGCGACAAGTTCTACATGATCGCCACCGACCTCAAGGTCGCGGGTCTGGCCGGCGGCTTCACCACCGCGCAGATCTCCGGCTCGAAGTACATCGAGGTGTGGGAATCCGACGACCTGGTGACCTGGTCGGAGCAGCGTCACGTGAAGGTGTCGTCCGACTTCGCCGGCAACACCTGGGCGCCCGAGGCGTACTGGGACGAAGAGCTCGACACGTTCGTGGTCTTCTGGGCGTCGAACCTGTACCCGACCACGAACGTGGCCGACCGCACGGGCGTGACGTACAACCGCATGATGTACGCCACCACCGACGACTTCGTCACCTTCTCGGACGCCAAGGTCTGGAGCGACGTCCGTCGCGGCAACGGTCTCGGCCTGATCGACTCGACCGTGGCGAAGAAGGACGGCGTCTACCACCGCTTCACCAAGGACGAGGCGAGCATGACGATCCGCCACGAGAAGTCCACCGACCTGCTCGCGACCATCTCGGGAACCCTCCCGGGCACGACGGGAGCTTCGAACCAGTGGACCCTCGTCGAGGAGCGGGTCGCGAGCGGCCTGCCCAACGGCGAGCCGGGCGGCACCTACTCCAGCGGTGAGGGTGCGAACATCTTCGCGGCCAACGAGGGCGACGTGAACAACCTCGACTGGTTCCTCTTCATCGACCAGCCGAACTACCACGGCGGACCCAACCACTACGTGCCGTTCGGCACGAACGACCTCGACCGTGCCGGAAGCTGGCAGGCGCTCGGCAGCAAGCTCCGTCAGGGCCTGCCGCAGAACGCCGACGGCGGCAAGCCGCGCCACGGCACCGTCATCCCCGTCACGCGCGCCGAGTACCAGAAGGTGCTCGAGGCGTACTCGCCGAACATCGCGGTGAAGACCGTGGATGCCATCGACGTCTCCACCGACGCCGGCACGGCGCCCGTCCTTCCCCAGGCACGCCTGACCAAGGCCGACGGTTCGGTGCAGACGGTCGACGTGAAGTGGGACGCGGTGGATGCCGCGAAGTACGCCGCCGCGGGCACCTTCACGGTTTCGGGCGTCGCCCAGGACGACTCGCGCATGCCGGTCGAGGCCACCGTCACCGTCCGCTCCCTCGTGAAGGTGCAGTTCTCGGCCGAGGCGCGCTGCGTCGCCGGCAAGGTGCAGCTCGTTCTCAAGGCGGTCAACAACGGTGACACGGCGGCCACGCTGGCGATGTCGTCGACCTACGGTTCGAAGAACGCGACGGTCGCCGCGGGCGCCACCACGTCGGCCGTCTTCGCCACCCGCTCGGCGTCGGTCACCGCCGGCGAGGCGCAGGTGGCCGTGACCCAGGGATCGGCGACAGGGACGGTCACGGCCGCCTACGCCGCGAGGTCCTGCAGCTGACCCCCCGCACCGTCCCCCTCGGGTGACGGTGAAGGCCCCGGTGGATTCCCCCTCCACCGGGGCCTCTGTCGTTCCCGGGCGGGTTCCGCGGTTTGTCACTCCTCGCGCGGTGGGGGTGCACGATGCTGGCGCAGGTGCGTCGCCTTCTTCCCACGTTTGGGGCGCGATCTGCGCTTCGGGGCGAACAATGTCCGCCCCAAAGCGCGAATCCCGCCCCAAACCGAGACACCAACCGCAAATCCCGCTGCCCCAGAACGCCACCCGCGCATTCCGTCGCCATACGGGGCGGGGTCCTGGCGCGGGGAGAGAACTCCCCCGATGACGAATGCGTCGCCGCATCAGCGGTGGCAGGCAACGCATGACGAATACCGCGCAGCTCGACACAGCAGCGCTGGTCAACCCCGGTCGACATACAGAAGTGCCCCGGACTCTGCAGTGGCCCACCGCCACCTCGAGTCCGGGGCACTTTCCGTGCGCCGTGAACCGGCGCGCGGCACACGCCCCGAGTGACCGGAACGCGCGAGTGCCGCGTCGTCCCGGGGCGTGCGGCGCCCGGGACGACGGGTCTTACAGGCCCTGGGCCAGGCGGTAGTACGCCTGGTTCCAGCGCAGCTCGCTCTGGAAACCGCGGACCGTGGTGTCGTCGTCGATGACGATGAGCTCGGTCTTGGCGATCTCGGCGAAGTCGCGGAACACCTCGATGCCCACGGCCGTCGTCATGACGGTGTGGTGAGCGGCTCCGGCGGCGAGCCAGC
>NZ_LMOR01000005.1 GCF_001424225.1 Microbacterium sp. Leaf151
GGAGGCGACCTGCGGGTTGGACATCTCGATCGGCTTGCCGTCGAAGAGGATCTCGCCCTCATCGACCGCCAGGTTGCCCGACAGGGCTTTCACGAGGGTCGACTTCCCGGCGCCGTTGTCGCCGATGAGAGCGGTGACCTCCCCCGGGTAGACCTCGAAATCGACGTTGTTCAACGCCCGGACATGGCCGAACTGACGCGACAGGCCCCGCGCCTGCAGCACAGGGACGGCTGTGGTGACTGACGACATCGTCAGCTCCTTTCGTTGGTGAGAAGCACGCTCTCGTCGGAGACGAGAGAGGAAGACAGGAACGTCTCGGCGACGTCCTCGAACGATCCGGTCGAGGCGGCGAAGGCGGCGAACAGCGCCGCCCCGTACGCGGTGCCCTCGTCGTGGGTCGACACGGTGACCTCCGGCAGAAGCGACGAGC
Organism: Microbacterium sp. Leaf151; assembly: GCF_001424225.1. Classification (GTDB taxonomy): domain Bacteria; phylum Actinomycetota; class Actinomycetes; order Actinomycetales; family Microbacteriaceae; genus Microbacterium. The sequence goes on from NZ_LMOR01000005.1 coordinate 431, forward strand.
GCGAGCGGACGACGGACGCCATGGTCGACCACCCCCCGGTGAGCACGGTCGAAGTAGGAGGAGCGACCTCGCGGTCCATCACCGCCATGCATTCGGCGAGCATGTCGTTGCCGTGGCGCAGGCTCGCCGCGAACAGCTCGGCGGGGCTGAGCCCGTCGCTCTGCGCGACGATCTTCAGCACGCCGTCGTCGTTGCGCGCGCCCGAGACCTCGAGGCCGCCGTCGGCGAGGGTGCCGTCGACGGGCAGTGCCATGGCCGCATCATCGATGCGCGCCCGGCCCGTGGCATCCGTGATCCCGAGCAGCTGCAGCACGCGCCGCATGAGCAGCCCCGACTTCGTGCCCGCCAGCAGCACGTACTTACCGGGGATGACATGGCGCACGCAGTTGATGCCAGCGTGGGCGAGTCGCTCTCGGGCGTCGAACGGCAGGGTGTCGTCGAGCACGCGCACGAGCGCCTCAGCGGTACCCATCGAGTCGTACAGCTGGCCCGTGCGGGTGGCACCGGCGGCGACGGCCGAGACGAGGTGGTCGTGTCCGGCGATCGTGAGCGCGGCTCCCTGGAAGCCCGCGGGCAGAGCGGGATCGTCCAGTGCCCCGACGGCCTCCCCGGCACTGACGCGCGCACCGAGGATCGACTCGTCGACGCCCAGCACGTCGAGGGCCGCGGCCCACGGGGTGCTGTCGTCCTGGTCGATGAGCCCGGTCCGAGAGACGAGCGAGTACTCGGCCACCCGCGGCCCGCCGAGGGCGTGCACGACGAACTCGGGGACGTTGAGGAAGGTCGTTCCGGCGAGCGCGATGCCGCTCTCGCGCAGGTACAGCAGCTTCGCGATGGATGCCAGCGGCCCCACCGGCAGCCCGGTGCGGCCGAGGAACTCGGCGCGGAACGCCGCGGGCGTCGCCAGGATCTGCTCGGCGCCGCGCGGGTCGAACCACGCCATGAGCGGCGCCAGCGCGGTGCCCTCGGCATCCAGGAGCACACCCGCCTCCGCCATGCCCGAGACGGCGAGGGCGATCACGCGATACCCGTCGTCCAGCCGCGCGTCCGCCTCGGCGGCGAGCTCGCGCACCACGGCGATCGCGCGCTCGGCGGGCATCTCGGCCCGACCGTGGTCGAGGTTCGTCCACGGGGAGGGTCGACTGACGACGAGCACCTGGTGCCCGTCGGGGGTGGCGACCAGCAGCTTGGTGCTGGTGCTTCCCATGTCGATGCCGACGACATAGTCGCTCATCGAACTCCCCCACCGCGGAGGGTGCCGGGCCAGCCGACGCCGGGGGATGCCACGAGCACCTCGGCCTCGCCGGTCAGGCGCCACGCGCCGAAGGCGTGCGGCACGGCGTACACCTGTCCGCGCTCGACATCGGTCGAGCCCGCCTCCGACACCATCGCGCCGGACCCCTCGCGCACGAGCACCACCGCGAAGCCCGCCTCGCGCGCCGCGGTCTCCCCCGCGGCGTCGAACAGGCGGAAGTACGGGTCGGCGACGGCCGGAAGCAGCGAGCGGAAGTCCGCCCCCGCCGGGGTCGTGCCGGCCGTGCTGATGAGAGCGCCCAAGGCTGCGGCATCCATCTTCTCGGTCGACACGGCGGGCATGACCGCGTCGAAGCCCAGGTCGAGGTGCGACTCCTCTCGGGTGGAGGTTGTCACCGACCACTCCAACAGGATCGAGAAGTCCGTGGGTTCCTGCACCTCGGCGACGAAGATGCCGCCGTCGATCGCGTGCACCGTCCCGGCGGGTACGAGCACACCCATACCCGGACGCACGACCACGCGGTTCATGCGCGACAGCATCCATTCGCTGTCCTGCGCGTCGCGGCGGCGGTCGAGCTCGTCGCGGTCGACGTCCTGGTTCCAGCCGACGTGCACGGCGCAGTCGTCCTCGGTCTCGAGCACGTACCAGGCCTCGGTCTTGCCGTAGGGACAGTCGAGGTGGGCGCTCGCGAACCCCCGGTCGGGGTGCACGTGCACGGGAAGGCGCTGACGCGCGTCGAGGAGCTTGACCAGGATGCCGAGATCGGCGGCATCCCGCCCGCCCCGTGCCCCCACCCACGACGCGCGATCGGCGGTGACGAGGTCGCGGAGGAAGGCACCCTGGTCGGTGACGGCGAGGCCGATGTCATCGGAGCCGAAGCGCGACACGGTCGAGCCGAGCCACTCCTCAGGCTGACGGTCGGTCTCGGGCACGATGCCGCGGAGGGCGGCGATGCGGTCGCCGCCGAGGTAGAAGTGCTGCACGGGGTTGGGCGGCAGCAGGACGGGCGTCGTCACAGGGCTCCGATCGGGGCTGCGGCCGGAACGGCGGCATCGCCGCCCGGCTCGGGGTGGACGAGGGTGAGCGCGGTCGCGACGAGGGCTGCGGCGGGCTCGACGAGGACGGCGGGGAGCGTCGCCGACGACGCAGATTCGGAACGCCGCGACAGAATCGCATCGGGCGCGAAACCGCGTCCGAATCCGTTGCGCCGCTCCGATTCCGCGAAGGCCACCGCGACCGGCCGACCCGCCGGGGCGACCTCACCCGATCCGCGCGGCACGAGGCGCGTCGGCACGACGATGCGGGCGGGCCCCTCGTCGGGGCGTTCGGCGCGCTCTCGCAGCAGCGAGAACGCGGCCGTGGCGAGAAGCCGCGGGTCGTGGTCGACGAAGGTGATGCCGGGATCGAGCACCTCGGCGAGGGTGAAGTCGCCGAACGAGATGAGCGCCGGCATTCTCAGTCCCCTCGCGCGAATGGCGCGGACGGTGCCGATCGCGGCGAGGCTCGTCGCGCACAGCAGCGCGGTGGGGGCGTCGTCACGCTCGAGGAGCCGGGAGGCTTCGGCGGCTTCCCCGCGCCCGAAGCGTTCGTGGGTGACGACCAGCGACGGGTCGAAGGGGAGCCCCGCGGCTGCGAGGGCCGAGCGGTAACCGGCCAGCCGGTCGCTGACGGTGGGGTAGGGCACGTCCTCGCCCATGAAGGCCACGCGTCGGTGCCCATGAGCGATCAGCGCGGCGGTGGCCTCGACGGCCGCCCCGAAGTCGTCGATGACGACCGCGTCGATGCCGGAGCGCACCCGGTCGATGCAGGCCACGGGAAAGCGGGTGCGCAGGGCCGCCAGGGTCGAGGCCGCGACCGCCACGGGCGCCACGATGAGCCCCGCCAGTCGGTGCCCGGTGAGGCGCTCGAGCTGTGCGCTCTCGCGGGCGGCGTCGTAGCCGGTGCTGGCGAAGATGACGCTGAGGCCCTCCGCGACCGCGAGCTCTTCCACGACGCTGACGAACGCGGCGAAGAAGGGGTCGCTGATGGCGTCGATCAGGATGCCGATGGTGTCGGCGTCGCGGCGCTTGAGCTCGCGGGCGCTCCGGTCGGGCACGAAGCCGAGCTCGCGCACGGCACGCAGGACGCGTTCCCGGGTGGGCGGCAGCACCCCCGTCTCGTCGTTGATGACCCGCGACACGGTCTTGGGGCTCACGCCTGCCGCCGTCGCGACGTCGATGAGCCGAGCGCGCGGCCGAAGCGTCGTGGCCTCGCCGGCCGTCTCTCGCTCGTGCGTCATCGCTGCTCCGACATCGTTGTCTTGCGGATCGGGAACCCTCGTTCGGGCTCTGCTGGAGTCAGCATGAGCCTGCGGGACAACGTTGTCAAGTCACGGATCCGTCTCGGATGACATCGATGTCGAGGCCGAGCTCCCACGCCGATCCCGGCCCGAGCTCGCGCAGCAGACCCGCCGCCCGCGCGTCGGCGCGCCCGAGGATCGTCGCCGCCGTCGCCGGCTCCACGCCGAGGACGACCGCGCCCTCCTGCGCCACCCGCCACTGGAACATCCCCGGCAGCACGGCGGTGTGGAACGAGATCCGGATGCCGAGCCCCGACCGCGACACGACCTCGGCGGCGACACGACGGTCTACGGGCAGCTCGTGCGCGAAGACCTGCTCGGGGTACTCCGCGACGGGCTCGGGGAACTCCGCCCACGACGCGAGACCCGCCTCTGTCGCCGCATCGCGGGCACGCACCCGTTCCGCCGGCGAGCGCAGCACGGAGCCGGCGTCGATCACCGGCCAGCCGAGGTTGACGTGATAGAGCACCATGGGCTCCACCGCGCGCGAGCCGCGGTTCACGATCTCGTCGCGCAGCTCGATCCGCCCCGCCCCGAACGGCAGCCGCACACGCCGACGCAGTTCGAGGTGCGCTCCGAGCACGGTGGCCTCCACGACGGTCGCCTCCACGATCACGGCGTCATCCGAGACCTCCGATCGGGTGACGGATGCCGCGAGCCCGCTGTACCGCCCGTGCTGCGGATGCTCCCCCTCGGCGTCGACCGACGGTGGGCCGAACGACAGCAGCCCGCAGGTCGTGACGAGGCCCCCGCCGAACGACGCCCCGAAGCCCCCGGCGCCCGGCCGTGGCCACCCCGTCGGCGACACCCAGGCCAGTGGCACCCCGCGGTGACGCACCTGTCCGATGTCGAGCCCGCGGTCGGGCAGCAGTTCGACCTCGAGCTCTCCCGCGATCACCCGCAGACGCCGGGTTCCGGCATCCGGTCCATCGGTGCGCACCGAGGCTTCCACGCTCGCCACCTGCGCGAACGAACCCGTGCGCCGCCGCGCCTCGTCGACCGTCGATCCGTACAGCTCGCCCATGAGCCCCGCCTTCCTCGCCGTTGCGCGGCTCACGCTAGCAGTGATTGACAACGTTGTCTCGTCACCCGCATACTGACCGACGAGCGCAGAGCAGCGCCCCGACACGACGTCTCGGAGACCCACACCCCATGTCGAAACCCCGCCTCCACCGCCTCTTCAACGCGAAATCCGGCCGCGCGCTCGACGTCGCGGTCGATCACGGCGCGTTCCACGAGCACAACTTCCTCACCGGTATCGAAGACATGGCGAAGACCGTCGCGACGCTCGTCGACGCCGGCCCCGACGCCGTTCAGCTCACCCTCGGCCAGGCGCCCCTGTTGCAGTCCGTCCCCGGCAAGCAGAAGCCCGGACTGGTGCTGCGCACCGACATCGCCAACGTCTACGGGGATCCGCTCGAATCGCCCCTGCACAGCATCCACGTTCCGGATGCCATCGAGGTCGCCGTCCGTCTGGACGCGGTCGCCGTCTGCGTGAACCTGCTCGACCTGCCCGGCGAGCCGCAGGTGCGCGAGCAGTGCATCCGATCGATCCTCGCGCTGCGCACCGACGCCGAGCGGTACGGGATGCCGTTGATGATCGAGCCGCTGGTCATGCAGACCAAGCCCGGCACCGGCGGCTACGGCGTCGACGGCGACACCGCCAAGATCGTCACCCTCGTCCGCCAGGCGCGCGAGCTCGGCGCCGACCTCATCAAGGCCGACCCCACCGACGACATCACCGAGTACCACCGGGTCATTCAGGCGGCGGGTGACACCCCGCTCCTCGTGCGCGGCGGGGGCCGTGTCGACGACCGCACGCTCCTCGAGCGCACACGGGCCGTGCTCGAGCAGGGCGCGCGCGGCATCGTCTACGGCCGCAACGTGATCCAGCACCATGACCCGGCCGGCATCACCGCGGCGCTCATGGCGGTCGTCCACGACGACGCCTCGGTCGACGACGCCCTCGCCCTCATCGGCGGTGCCGCGTGAGCCCGCTCCAGGTCCCAGCCTCTTGCAGCCTCGCCGCCACGACCGCCGACGCCCGCGCCACGATCCCCGCCAGTCGCGAAGGAGACCAGGAATGACCGGCAAGAAGGTCGGAATCGGCATCATCGGCGGCGGCCTCATGGGCCGCGAGATCGCTGCCGCCCTGCGCCGCTGGCCGGCGCTCATCGATCACCCGGCCGAGCCCGAGCTCGTCGCCGTATGCGACATCAACCCGGCCGCCCTCGAATTCTTCGAGCGCATCGACACCGTGCAGCTGACCACGACCGACCACCACGAGCTCCTCGCCGACCCGCGCGTCGACGTCGTCTACATCGCGGTGCGCCATGATCTGCACGAGCGCCTGTACGTCGACACCATCCGCGCCGGCAAGGCGCTGCTGGCCGAGAAGCCGTTCGGCATCGACCGCGCCGCCGCCGACGCGGTCGTCGCCGCCATCGACGAGACGGCCGGGTCGTTCGTCCGCGTCTCGAGCGAGATGCCGTTCTTCCCCGGTGCGCAGTGGGCCGTCGACTACGTCACGTCGGGCGCCCTCGGCCGCATCGTCGAGGCGAAATGCACGTTCCTCCACGCCAGCGACATCGATGTGAACAAGCCGCTGAACTGGAAGCGGCAGAAGCAGTTCTGCGGCGACGCGGGCGTGCTCAACGACCTCGGCATGCACACGTGGCACGTGCCGCTGCGCCTGGGTTGGACGCCCGAGAAGGTCGTCGGCATCCTGCAGGACGTCGTCACCGAGCGCCCCGGCCCCGACGGCACCCTGCAGCCGTGCGATACGTGGGACAACGCGGTCATCCACTCGTGGGCCCGCCACGACGGCGCGGCCTTCCCGCTCACCACCGAGACCAAGCGCATCGCGCCCGGGCAGAAGAACACCTGGGAGTTCGAAGCCATCGGCATGTCGGGCGGCGTGCGCTTCAGCACCAAGAACCCCAAAGAGGTGCAGGTCTTCGCCTTCATCGACGTGCCCGGGGTCGGCCGCGAGCAGAGCTGGCAGAGGATCGACGCCGGCAGCCAATCGGTATGGCCGACGGTGACGGGCCCGAACTTCGAATCGGGATTCTCGGATGCCATCCTGCAGATGTGGGCGGCCTTCCTCGCCGAGTACGTGGGCGAGCTGGGCGACGGCTTCGGCTGCGTCCGTCCCGAGGAGGCCGCGCTCACGCACCGCCTTTTCGCCGCCGCGATCGCGTCGCACGAGAACGGGACGTTCGTCGCCCCCGAGCTCTGACCTCCTCCCGACAAACCCGTCGAGTGTCCAGGACTCGCCGCATCCGTCGCACGGCGGCGGCGTGTCTGTGACACTCGACGGGCGCACCGGCCCCCGCCGGCGCGCGGATCCCGGAGTCGGCCGGCCCGGATCCCTATGCTCGGAGGATGCCGCACCCGACGGCATCCGAGGAGACTCATGCGCAAGACCGGCCGGCCCACGATGGTCGACGTCGCCGCCGACGCCGGAGTGAGCCTGAAGACCGTCTCGCGCGTCATCAACGGCGAACCCCACGTCGATCCGGGCCTGGCCGAGCGGGTCGCCGCCGCCGTGCAGCGCCTCGGCTACCACCGCAACGCCCTCGCGGCGAGCCTTCGCTCCGGCAGCCGCGACACCATCGGCTTCATCGCCGCCGACCTGTCGAACACCTTCTACATGGCCGTCGCCGCCGCCGTCTCCACGATCGCCGCCCGCGAGCGCATGCACCTCGTCATGGCCTCCAGCGAAGAGGATGCCGACATCGAGCGCTCCCTCGCACTCGACCTGTGCCAGCGCCAGGTGGGGGGTCTCATCGTCGTCCCCACCGCAGACGACCACGCCTATCTGGCACGCGAGGTCGAACTGGGCACCCCCGTCGTCTTCCTCGACCGCCCCGGCAGCGGCATCCCGGCCGACGCGATCCTGCTCGACAACCGCGGGGGCGCGCGCGCGGCCGTGGCCGAGATGCTCGCCGCCGGACACCGCCGCATCGCCGTGCTGCTCGATCGCCGCAGCATCTACACGATGTCCCAGCGGTGGGCCGGCGTCGAAGAGGCCTTCGCCGCCGCGGGCCGGACGCCCGACCCGGCGCTGGTGATCGACGGCCTCCACACCCCGGTCATGGCCCGCGACGCGATGCAACGGCTGCTCGACGGCGACGGCGCTCCCACGGCCGTCTTCTGCGCGAACAACCGCGTCACGATCGGGGCGCTGGAGGCGATCCTCCCGCGCGGGGCCGACGTCGCCGTCGCGGGCTTCGACGACTTCGAGCTGTCACGTCTGCTGCCCCGTCGCATCCGCATCGTCGACTACGACGTCGCCGATCTCGGTGCCCGTGCCGCGGAGACTCTGCTCGCTCGTGCCGCCACGCCGGCGACGGGTTCCCACACGCACCTCGTCCCCACGCGTCTGGTCTACCGGGGCGGCATCCGCTGACCGCCCCTTGCTGGTGAGATTCGCCCCTGCGCGGGTGATTTGAAGGGGGCGTCCCGGTGACCTGGCCCCGGTGGCACCGGTGAGACGGCAAGACTGAGAGGTCACCCGCCGTCTCCCTGAGGTCATCCATGCGCAGTTCCGTCCCCCCTGATCACGGGTGGATCCCGATCGCGTACGGCGCGCTCGATATCCGCGGATCCGACCACTTCGCCGAGGACGCCGACGTGCTGGTGCTGCCGACGCGGCCGGGCGAGGCCCTGTGCCTGGTCGGCGAGGGCGCGACCCTCTGGCGGCGGCTCGTCGCCGCCGGCCCCGTCGCTCCGGCGTCGTTCACCCCCGAAGAGAACGCGATCCTGGCGCACCTCAGCGCTCTGAGCCTGGTCACGGTCGCGGCATCGCACCCCGCACAGATCACCGCGCTGCACCCCCCGACGCTTTCGTCACCGCTGCACGAACTCGTCTACGCCCTCGTCGCGCGTGTGGCGGCGCACCAGGGCATCGCGTGCGTGTTCACCAAGGGTCCCGCCCTCCGCCTCCAGGGCCTGCGCGAACGCGAGCATTCGGGCGACGTCGACCTCTGGTGCGATCCCGCACGCGTCGACGAGCTCGCCGATGCACTCGTCCCGTGGGGCTGGGACCTCGCGCCCGACCCCTGGCGCGGCACGACGATCCACCACACGGCGACGCTCACCCCCCGGCGATGGGGGTGCGAGATCGACATCCACCGACGCTTCGCCGGGCTCGTGCTCGATGACGACCGGGCTTTCGCGCTCGTGCTCCGCGACGCCGTCCCCCTGCGCTTCGGCGCCGTCGATGTGCTCGTCCCCGCTCCCGCCACGCACGCCGTGCTGGCGGCGCTGCACGCGGTGCGTCCCGAGATCGGCGCCGGCCCGCGCACCCTCGCTACCTCGGCCTCCGCGCGGGCCTTCCTCTCCCGTGTCGAGGGAAGCGTCGCTCGGGCGCGTGAACTCGGCGCCGTCCCGGCGTTGCGTCTCGAGCTCGAGCCCCTGACCGCCCCCGGCAGCCTCGAAGCGGATGCCGCGGGCACCCCGCGCGACTGGGCGTGGCGGCAGCAGCCCGACCACGTCCGCGCCTATTGGATGGCGATGAGCGGGGTGTCCTGGCCGATGCGCGCACGGCTGATCCTGCGGTTCGTCTGGCCGCCCGACGATGTCGCGATGGCCTCCGCCCGCCACGCGGGCCACTCCGCCACGACCCCGCAGCGAGCGCGATGGATCCGCCTCCGGCGCGGCATCCGCGACTGGGTGCGGCGGCGTCGCTGAACCGAGAGGGGCTCAGCGACGGCGCGCCCGCAGGGCCGCACGGGTGAGCGGGACGGAGGCAGCATCCAGGGCGCGGGTGAATTCGTCCTCCTCCCGCTCGATCCACCCCTGGCCGGCCAGGACGAAGAGCGGGATGAGGGCGGATGCCGACAGGGGACCCCACCCCACCAGACCGAACGGGGTCTCCGTCGCCCCCATCACCAGCAGCGCCATCACGAACGCCACCCCGACGCCGCGCTGCCGCGCGGACGGTCGACGCAGTGTGGCGAAGAGCGCGATCACCAGGAGCGCTCCCCAGGCGACCAGCACCACCGCCCCGCCCTGCATCAGTGCCGTCAGGGCGAGGTTGTGCGCGTGGCTCGCGGCGCTCGAGAGCACGGATCTCAACAGGGCGTAGTTGTCGGCGAACCAGTGGGCGCCCAGGCCGAAGAACCAGTGGTCGCCGAGCTGCTGCCTATCGAAGATCCAGATGGCTCCCCGATAGGTGTACGCCTCGGGATCGGTCTCGGTGAACGGCAGCCAGAACACGGCGAAGACCGCCACGGCGAAGCCCCCGACGGCGACGGGAGCGAACGCGCTCCGCGGCAGCACCCGGGCCAGGAGGAGCACCGCCAAGACGACCGCGACCCCCACGAGGGCAGTCCGCGACGACGACAGGATGAGCGCCCACATCACGACGGCGAACAACACCAGCCGCACGGGCCATCGTCGCGCGAGGAACACGAACGGCAGGGCGAGCGAGAGGAACATCCCGAAGGTGTTGGAGTGGGTGAAGATCCCGGCCAGCAACGGCGCCCCCGTCAACGACTTGTCGAAGCTGTTCGTGCCGCCTGCGATGAGCACCTTCGACGGTGCCAGGTAGACCGCGGCGATCGAGGCCGCGGCGACGATTGCGCCGAGATAGCCGACCAGCGCGAGGTCCGGCGTTTTCACCCGCACACTCACCAAGAGCGCGCCCACGGCCGCGGTGACGAGCAGGCCGAGCGTCGGTGGGCGCCCGTGGACCAGTTCGTTCGCTGCCAGCACGAGACCGGGGGCGATCACCAGGATCAGGCTCGGCGCCGTCACCCTCCAGAACAGCCCCACGAAGAAGGTGGTGGCGACGGCGACGACCGGCACGACGATCGCGCCGAGGCTGTCGAGCGTCAGGGCCAGAGCGACGGCCGAGGTCTTGCCCTCCACGTAGTGCTGGCGGTCGCTGAACACCGTCTCGACGACGGGCGACGCGATCGAGTACGCCCAGACCAAGATCACCATCGCTCGGCGGGCGCGTACGGAGTCGACTAACCCGGGGGTCGACGAACGGGGGCCTCCGGGGGCGGCTCTTTCGCTGGTTAGCGTGCTCACGGCCGTCACCGTACAGCGCAAGGAGAACCCCGTGACCACGACCGACGTCGTCGCCCCCCGGAGGAAGGGGGCGTTCTTCCTCCTCGGGGCGCAGTGGGGACGATACGTCTCGCAGATCCTCGGAATCGTCGTCCTGGCGCGACTGGTCGGGCCCGCCGACTTCGGCATCGTCGCCCTCGGAGCCTCCCTCGCGGGGCTCGCCGCCGTCCTCGGCGATTTCGGTCTCAGCATGGCGGCATTGCGCGCGCCCTCCCTCGACGGACGCCAACGCACGAATCTCTTCTGGATGAACGCCGGCATCGGCGGGCTCGCGGCCGCTGTCGTCGTGGCGATAGCCCACCCCTTCGCCGCCGTCTTCGACGACGACCGACTGGTGACGGTGCTGCTGTTGCTCGCGCCCGCCTTCCTGCTGCGGTCGGCCAGCGCGCAGTTCCGCGTCGAGTTGAACCGCTCGGGGCGCCTGGGGCGGTTGGCCGTGGCCGAGCTGACGGGCGACCTGTCAGGACTGGTGGTCGCGGTGATCGTGGCCCTCTTCGGCGGCGGTTACCTCGCGCTCGCCCTGCAGGGCACGCTCGCCGCGGCCGTGACGCTCGTCCTCGCGCTCGTGTTGACCCCGTGGCATCCGGGTCTCCCCCGACGCGGAGCCGAGATGCGCGGGCTGTTGACCTTCGGGGGGAACACCTTCCTGGTCCATGCCCTGAACTACGCGTCGACGAATGTCGGCACGCTCATGATCGCCCGCACCGCGACCGATCAGGTGATCGGCTATTTCAACCGGGCGACTCAGTTGGTGAATCTGCCGATCGACCAGTTGATCACCCCGCTGACGCGCGTCGTCATCCCCCACCTCGCCGACGCACCCGGACCGGCCGAGGTGGGTGCGCGTCTCTCACGGTTCCAGACGGTCCTCTGCTATCCCGCTTTCGCCTATCTCAGCCTCTTCGTCGCCACCGCGCGGCCCGCCATCGAGGTCGTGCTCGGACCCGCGTGGGCGGATGCCGCGGCCTTCGTGCCCGTCCTCGCGGTCGCTGCGGTGTTCCAGACGCTCGGGTACCCCCAGTACTGGGCCTTCGTGTCGACCGGGCGTTCACTGATCCTGCTGGCGTCCGAGGCGGTGGGCCGCGTCGCGATGATCGCGCTCGCGGTGGCCGTGTCGTTCCAGGGACCGATGGCCGTCGCCTTCGCGATCGCCGCGGGACAGATCCTCCTGTGGGCGGCGGCGGCCGTCGTCTTCCTGCCGCGCACCGGTGTGCGCTCGAGCGTGCTCATCCGGGCGGCTCTCGCGCCCGTCGCCGTCTTCGGTGCCGCGTGGGCCACCGCCACTCTCGCGGACGCCGCCTTCTTCACCCCGCTCGACTCCCTCGCCCGCCTGTCCTGCACCGCCGGGGTCTGGGCGATCGTCGTGTCGGCGCTGATCCCGCTCCTCGCCCGCCGCGACCTTCGTCTCATCGCGGCGACGATCCGGCGGAGGTGACATCGGCGGCCGTCGTCACCCGGCTGAGAGGGCCCCGCACATGACCGACCGTTCCCCGGCTCGTCGCTGATGGCGCGCTGCCTGGTCATCGGGGCCAACGGCTTCCTCGGCTCCCGCCTCACCGACGCCCTCGTCGCCGCCGATCACGAGGTGACCGCGTTCGATCGCTTCAGCCGCGGCACGCGCGCCTTCTCGTCCACCGACCTCACCGTCGTTCCCGGAGACTTCCTCAGCGTCGCCGACCTCGCCGCCGCCGTCTCCGGCCAGGACTACGTCTTCCACTTCCTGTCCACCACCACGCCGGCCACCGTCGATGCGGACCCCACCATCGACCTGCGTACGAACGTCCAGCAGAGCGTCGAGTTGCTCGCGTTGTGCGCCCGCGCCGGCATCCATCGCCTGTTCTACGCCTCCAGCGGCGGCGCGATCTACGGACCCCAGCCCGGCGCGACGTTCGTCGAAGACGCCCCCGCCGCCCCCGTCTCTCCCTACGGCATCGGCAAGCTCGCGGTCGAGCGGTACATCGACTACTACGCGGCGACCGCCGGACTCGCCGCCGTCTCGCTCCGCATCTCGAACCCGTACGGAGCGAACGCGAACCCGTCGAAGCGGCAGGGCGTCATCCCGATCACCCTCAACCGCATCCTGCGTGCGGAGCCGATCGTGCAACTGGGCGACGGGTCGATGATCCGCGACTACATCCACGTCGACGATCTGATCCGGCGCATCCTGCGGATGGTGGATTCCGAGCCCCGGCACCGCGTCTACAACCTCGGCAGCGGCCAGGGCACGTCGGTGGCGGAGGTGCTCGCGACCGTCCGAGATGTCGTGGGCCGCGACTTCCCGGTGCGCACGGACCCGAAGCCCGCCACCTTCGTCGACCACGTCGTGCTCGACGTCAGCCGCTTCGTCGACGAGTTCGGTGCCGACGACGACCTGTCCCTGACCGAGGGCATCGCCCGCACCTGGATGGAGATGACGACCGCATGATGCGCGTGCTGCACGTGACCGAAGCGATGGGGAGCGGCGTCCTCAGCGTCGTCGACAGCATCTCGCGCCGCCAGGCCGAGGCCGGCGCCGAGGTGCGCGTGCTGTTCCTCCCGCGCCCCGAGACCCCGTCCGACGAGGCGCTGCGCGCGCGCTTCCACCCCGACGTCGAGCTGACGCGACTGTCCACGGGCGCGCGGCTCGGCGACCTCCGCGCGCTGCACCGCACGATGCGCGACGTCGGTGACGTCGACGTGGTGCACGCGCACTCGAGCTTCGCGGGGGCGATCGTCCGGCGGGCGCTGCGCGGGCGCCGAGACCCCGCCACGGTCTTCTACTCGCCGCACGGTTTCGCCTTCCTGCGTCTCGACCTGCCCTCCGCCGTCCGCGCCGTACTCCGCCTCGTCGAGCGACGCCTCGCCCGCCACTCCACGCTGATCCTCACGTCTCCGTCGGAGTTCGCCCTGGCACAGTCGGCCCTGACTCCCCCGCGCGCGCACCTGCTGCAGACCGGTGTCGCCTCCGACACCGTCTCGCGGCGTCCGCGACGCCCCGACCGCATGCGGCGACCGGTGGTGGGCATGGTGGGCCGCGTCACCTATCAGAAGGCCCCGTGGCGCTTCGCCGCCGCCGCCCGGGCGCTCGAGGACCGCGCCGATTTCGTCTGGATCGGCGCGGGCGCGCCCGACGACGAGACGAGATGGTTCGCCGACGCTCCGGTGCGCGTGACCGGCTGGGTCTCGCCGCAGGAGCTGGCCGCGTACATCAACGGGCTCGACGTGCTGCTGTTCCCCTCCCTGTGGGAGGGGATGTCGCTGTCGCTCATCCAGGCGCAGGCCCAGGGCCTGCCCGCCGTGGTCTCCGACGTCGTCGGCAATCGCGACACCGTCGCCGACGGGATCACCGGGTTCGTCCGCAGTACGGACGAAGCGCTGATCACCGCGACCGCCCTTCTCCTCGACGACGCCGGACTCCGCGAGCGCATGTCCGCGGCGGCGCTCGACTGGGCCCGGCGCACGCTCACCGACGACCGGGTCGGCGACGACTCGCTCGCCCTGTACGCCGCGGCCCTCGCCCCGCGAGAGCGGTCGTCACGATGACCGTCGTCAACGCCCGGTTCCTCACGCAGCGCACCACCGGCATCCAGCGCTTCGCCACCGAGATCGCGCGCGAGCTCCTCGTGCTTCGCGACGACGTGATCCTGGCCGTCCCGCCGGGCGAGGTCGACACGGCCGGACTCGACCCGACCCGCATCGTGCAGGTCGGCCGTACCCGCGGTCACGCGTGGGAGCAGCTCGATCTGCCGCTGTTCGCCCGACGGCGTCGCGAGCTCCTGCTCAACCTCGCGAGCACGGGGCCGACGTGGTACCGGCCGCAGATCTCCACGCATCACGACATCACCTACATCCGGCACCCTGAGAGCTTCGGTCGCCGTTTCCGGGCCGTTTACGGCGTCGTCGTGCCGCGCCTGATCGCCCGCAGCGACGGTCTGCTGACGGTGAGCGAGTTCTCTCGCGGCGAGATCGCCGACCACTTCGGTGTGGATCCGGCACGGTTCACGGTGGCCCACAATGGCGCCGACGCCCGCTTCCACCCGGGCGAGGGCGCCACCGGTCGCCCCTATCTGCTCGCGGTGTCCTCGCCCAACGCGCACAAGAACTTCACCCGCATGCTGGCGGCTTTCGAGCGCTTCGCCGAGACGCACGCCGACGTCGAGCTGCGCGTGGTCGGCAGCCAGACGAACAGCTTCTCGCGGCAGCGTTACGACGGCTCCCACGCCCGGGTTCGCTTCCTCGGTCGCGTCGACGACGACGAGCTGACGGCGCTCTACCGCGGCGCGATCGCCTTCGTCTTCCCCTCGCTGTACGAGGGGTTCGGCATCCCTCCGCTCGAAGCGCAGCAGTGCGGGTGTCCGGTGATCGCCGCGCGCGCGGCATCCCTGCCCGAGGTGCTCGCCTCCTCGGCGGTGTACGTCGACCCCTACGACGAGGCCGACCTGGCCGACGCCATGGGGCGCGTCGTCGACGATCCGACCCTGCGCGCACACCTCGTCGCCGCGGGCCTGGCCAACGCCGAGCGCTTCTCGTGGCGCGCCTCCGCGGAGCGCGTGTCGGGCGTGATCGACGACGTGCTGAGCGGCCGGTCGAGCCCCGTCGCCGCGACGACCGGTCGCGTCAAGGCCCAGGCCGTGCGGCATCCGGGTGCCTAGCGTCGGGGCATGACCTCCGATCGCGACCAGTTCACTTTCGACAACCCCGTCACCCGCTACGCGCGCGTCGAGCCGCCCGTGCAGCACCAGCCCGAGCCCGGGGTCCAGGCCGACATGACGCCCGTCCCCGACCTCGGCGAGAAGACCTACCGCGGCCTCGGCCGCCTGACCGGACGCAAGGCCCTCATCACCGGTGGAGACTCGGGCATCGGCGGAGCGGTCGCCATCGCCTTCGCCCGAGAGGGCGCCGACGTGGCGATCGTGCACCTTCCCGACGAGCAGCGAGACGCCGATCACGTGCTCGCGCAGATCCGGGATGCCGGACGTACGGGCGCCTCCATCGCGCTCGACATCACCGAGGCGGCGGCGTGCCGCGAGCTGGTCGATCGTGCGGCCGAAGCGCTCGGGGGCCTCGACATCGTCGTGAACAACGCCGGGAAGCAGGTGATGGTCGAAAAGGTCGAAGACCTCAGCGACGAGCAGTTCGAGTCGACCTTCCGCACCAACGTCTTCGCACCGTTCTGGATCACGAAGGCGGCGCTGGCGTACCTGCCCGAGGGCGGCACCATCATCAACACCGCGTCGCTCGAGGCGTACGTTCCCGCCCCCGACCGGCTCGACTACGCCGCCACCAAGGCCGCCATCAACAACCTGTCGAAGGGGCTCGCCCAGCAGCTCGCCTCGCGCGGCATCCGCGTCAACGTCGTCGCCCCCGGACCCACCTGGTCGGCGCTGCAGGTGAGTCAGGGTGTGTCCGACGACCAGATGGAGCACTTCGACGACGAGAGCACCTACCAGCGCGCGGGGCAGCCGGCCGAGATCGCCCCGGCGTTCGTGTTCCTCGCCTCGGCGGAGTCCAGCTACGTCTCGGGCGAGACGCTGAACGTCAACGGCGGCATGGTGACCCCGTAAGCCCACCACCCCGCCCGCCCGAGCGCCCCGACCGCCCCCACGGTCGGGGCGTTCGGGTGCATCAGCGACGGGCGCACCTCAGCCTGCAGATGCGCGCGACTCGGAAACGCGACGCGGCCGACGCCCCTCGGCGTGATTTCCGGGTCGGGAGGCCCGAGTTCTCCAGAGTTCGGCCCGCCCCCGCCCCGCCCCGGCTTTACCGGCCCCTCGACCCGGAAGACGGCCCGTCTCTCCGCCGACGGACGACGCTCTTGCGCAAAACGGCTCCATCCGCAACCGACCCTCCCCGACTCGGCCGGTGAGCGAGCGTGAGGACATGCCCTCCGAGAACGCCACCGCCCCGGGCGGGGCGCCCGTGACCCTTTATCTGCTGCACGCGCTCGGCGCGAGCGCCCGATCCTTCGACCGCCTCGCCGAACGTCTCGACGGCCGCGTACGCGTGGAGGGCATCGATCTCCCCGGCTTCGGCTCGCTCGCCACGGCCTCGGACTCCTCGCTCGACGGCTCGGTCGACCACGTGATCACGCATCTCGCCCGGCACGCGCGCGGTCGCTGGGTCCTCGGCGGGCACAGCATGGGCGGCAAGATCGCGGCCCTGGTGGCATCCCGTGTCCTTCGCGGCGACGCGCCACTCGTGGGCCTGGCCGGAATGGTGTTGATGGCCCCCTCGCCGCCGCGTCCCGAGCCGATGGACGAGGAGCGCCGCCAGCGCATGCTCTCGTGGGTGGCCGATGGAGCGATCTCCGAAGCCGATGCCGAGACGTTCGTCGATCAGAACACGGCCGAGCCGCTCGACACCCCCGCACACGACCTCGCCCGCGAGGATCTGGGGCGTACCGCTCCTGCCGCGTGGCGGGCCTGGCTCGAGACCGGCAGCCGCGTCGACGCCTCGACCGATGTCGGCACCCTCGATCTCCCCACCCTCGTCCTGGCCGGCACCGACGACGACGACCTCGGTGCGGCCGCGCAGCCGGGGCTCCTGGCATCCGTCTATCCGCGCGCCCGTTTCGTCACCCTCGACGACACCGGTCACCTGATCCCGTTCGAGCGGACCTCCGAGGCCGCCGAGGCCATCGCGCACTTCGTCGACGACGAGGTGCTGCCAGGGCCCGTCATCCCCGACGATTGGGCGACGCTCATCGCGGGTGACCGCGTGGATGCCCGCGTGCGCGGCATCCTGAATCTCCGCGCCGTTCCCGACGACCGCGGCTACGCGCCCTCCGTGCTCGACGTCGCGCAGCTCACGCTGCTGCGCGAGATCGCCGACCTCGTCGTGCCGCAGGACGGTCCTCCCATCGATCTGGCTGCCCGCGTCGACGCACAGCTCGCGCGCGGCGAGGGCGATGGGTGGCGCAACGCCGACCTACCGCCCGATCCCGAGGCCTACCGCGCCGGGCTCGACACTCTTTCCGGAGTCTGGCCGACCGATCCGACAGCCCGCGAAGAGGTTCTCCGCGCCGCGATCGAGGGGACGACGGATGCCGATGGCCCCCTCGACGCGGCTCGTCTGAAGTTGTGGCTCGAAGACGCCCGCAACGACCTCGTGCGCCAGTGGCTGGCGCACCCGGCGAGCATGGCGCGCGTCGGATACGACGGCTTCGCCACCGGGGGCAGCCCCATGCGCGGGTACGTGGAGCTCCGGCTCGGACGCCGCGAGGACTGGGAGCCCGCCGGTGTCGGCGGCACCGTGACGACAGGAGACGCGGCATGAACCTCGAGCAGATGCGCACATTCGGCACGGACGAGACGGTCGATGTCGTCGTGATCGGGACGGGCGCGGGAGGTGCGCCCCTGACATCCGAGCTGGCCAGGAAAGGCCTGAGCGTCGTTGCGATCGAGGCCGGTCGCCACTTCGCACTCGACGATCTCACCGCCGACGAGACCGAGGCCGTCGAGATCAACTGGATGTCGGAGCGCCTGAGCGGGGGCGACGACCCCACCGCGTTCGGGCCGAACAACAGCGGCCGCGGCGTCGGCGGTTCGATGCTGCACTGGGGTGCGTTCACCCCGCGCCCCGACCGGCGTGATCTGGCCCTGCGCACCGAATCCGGCGTGGGGCGCGATTGGCCCGTCGACCCCGATGAGTTGTTGTCGTACGTCGAGCGTGTCGAGGGCGATATCGGCGTCTCGGGCCCGACCCCCTACCCGTGGGATCCGGCCCGCACGTACGCGTACGCCCCGGCGAAGCGCAACGCGCCGGCGAACCTGGTCGCGAAGGGCTGCGACGCCCTCGGTATCCGCTGGGCCGATGCCCCCGCCGCCGTCCTCACGCGCGCCCGACTGCAGGATCACCACGGCGAGCGCAGCGCGTGCGTGAATTGCGGCGAGTGCCACCAGGGGTGCCGGGTGGATGCCAAGGCCTCCACGGCGAACACGTACCTTCCCGCGGCGGTCGCCGCCGGCGCCGAGATCCGCGCCGAGGCGATGGTGCACACGATCGAGCTCGATGCCCGCGGGCACGTCGCCGCGGTCGTGTACCGCCAGGGCGGTGTGGATGTGCGACAGCGCTGCCGGTCGCTCGTGCTCGCCGGCGGCGGGGTCGAGACGCCGCGCCTCCTGCTGCACACGGGCCTCGCGAACGACAACGGCCAGGTGGGGCGCAACTTCCTCGCGCACGGTGCGACGCAGGTGTGGGGCCGATTCGACGAGCCGGTGCGCGGACATCGCGGCTACCCGTCGTCGCTCATCAGCGAGGACATGATGCGTCCGGCCGACGCCGACTTCGCCGGCGGGTATCTCGTGCAGAGCCTCGGCGTCATGCCGTTGACCTTCTCGACGACGCTCGTGCGCGGAGGGGGGCTGTGGGGCCCCGATCTGATGCAGCGGCTCGACCAGTCGCGGTTCATGGCCGGCATCGGCATCAACGGCGAGTGTC
Source organism: Microbacterium sp. Leaf151 (assembly GCF_001424225.1). Classification (GTDB taxonomy): domain Bacteria; phylum Actinomycetota; class Actinomycetes; order Actinomycetales; family Microbacteriaceae; genus Microbacterium. The sequence goes on from NZ_LMOR01000005.1 coordinate 19,522, forward strand.
TGCCGTCCGATGACAACCGGCTGACCCTCGTCGACGAGACCGACGAGTTCGGCATCCCCCGTGCCCGGGTGACTTTCAGCGCAGGCGAGAACGAGAAGGCGATGGACCGTCACGCGACGGCGTTCATGCTGCGGGTGATGGAGGCATCGGGTGCCCGCGAGACGATGGTGCTGGCCCGCACGGCCCACACGATCGGCACGTGCCGCATGTCGACCGATCCCTCGGACGGTGTGGTGGATGCGGACGGGCGCTCGCACGAGATCCCGAACCTGTGGATCTGCGACAACTCGGTGTTCCCCTCCGCCATCGCCGCGAACCCGGCGCTGACGATCATGGCGCTGTCGCTGCGCACCGCCGACCGTTTCCTCGCCTCGGCCGCCTGACCCGGCGCGACCGCCTCGCGACGTGACCGCCCCGTCCGGCGGCGGACCCGGTGTACTGGGTCGGCCGCCGGCTCACCGCCTCGCGAGATGACACGATCCGCGCGAGATCACAGATCGCCGCACCTCCCCAGCGTGTGATGTGGTCACGATCGTGTGCCGTCGCCGCCCGATCAGCTAATGCCGCGCCCACACCGGCGCTGCGCACACGGGAGAATGGATGCCATGAAGCTCGAGCACCTCGTCCGGTTCGCGGCCCTCGCCGAGGAGCTGCACTTCCCCCGCGCGGCCGAGAAGCTCCGCATTCCCCTGGCATCCCTGTACACGACGATCGACAAGCTCGAAGAAGAGGTGGGGCAGCCCCTCATCTCGCGCACTCCGCCGACGCAGCTCACGCCCGCGGGTCGCCTGCTGCTCGAAGAGGCGCACCACCGCATCGCCGACGCCCCGCCACCCGCCGCGAAACAGCAGACACCCGGGGGTGGCAAGGCCAAGGCGTCGAAGGGCAAGGGCCGCGCCCCGATCGTCAAGGGACAGCCGAAGCCGTACAAGAAACGCCAGGGCCGCTGAGCCCAGCCCCACCCACGCATAAACGCGATCCGCGCGCCGAAACGCTCTCTCAGCGCGTTTATGTGCGCAGGTCGCGTTTATGCGGTGAGTTTCCGCCCGGCATGCAGCGGGCGCGCATCGCGCCGCCCGGCATGCGTCGAGAGCGCACCACGCGGGGCCGACATCCGGCGAGCGCGCACCGCCCGCCGAACGGCAGCTGGCGCGATGGGGGCGAAGCGGAACCCTCCTCCCGAACGCGGCAGCGACCACTACAGCTCGGTGACGACCCCGGCCTCGACGCGCCAGCGCCGATCGGTCTGCACGGCCGCGAGCATGCGCCGGTCGTGCGTCACGAGCAGCAACGTGCCCGTGTACGACTCCAGCGCCTGCTCGAGCTGCTCGATCGCGGGAAGGTCGAGGTGGTTGGTCGGCTCGTCGAGCACGAGCACATTCACGCCGCGAGCCTGCAGCAGCGCGAGTCCCGCGCGCGTGCGCTCACCGGGCGACAGCGCGTCGACGGGACGCGTGACGTGGTCGGCCTTGAGCCCGAACTTCGCCAGCAGGGTCCGCACCTCGCCGGCGGTGAGCTCGGGCACGAATCCCTCGAACGTCTCGGCGAGTGGTCGCTCCCCCACCAGGAGCGACCGGGCCTGATCGATCTCGCCGATCTCGACGCTCGCGCCGAGACTCGCGGTTCCCTCGTCGGGCGTCTGGCGACCCAGGATGCCACGCAGCAGCGTGGACTTACCGGCACCGTTCGGCCCGGTGATGCCGATCCGCTCCCCGGCGTTCACCTGCAGCGAGACCGGTCCCAGCGTGAAGTCGCCCTGACGGAAGACGGCGCCCGACAACGTCGACACCACCGAGCTCGACCGCGGAGCCGAACCGATGGTGAACTCGAGCTGCCATTCCTTGCGCGGTTCGTCGACCTCGTCCAGGCGGGCGATGCGGCTCTCCATCTGTCGGACCTTCTGCGCCTGCTTCTCGCTCGACTCCACGGACGCCTTGCGACGGATCTTGTCGTTGTCGGGCGCCTTCTTCATGGCGTTGCGCACACCCTGACTCGACCACTCCCGCTGCGTGCGAGCGCGTGAGACGAGGTCGGCCTTGGTCTCGGCGAATTCCTCGTACTTCTCGCGCGCCTGCCGGCGCAGTGTCGCGCGCTCCTCGAGGTAGGCGTCGTAGCCGCCGCCGTAGACACGGTGCGCGTTCTGCGCGAGGTCGAGCTCGAGCACGCGGGTGACCGAACGGGCCAAGAACTCGCGATCGTGGCTGACGAGCACGACCCCACCCCGCAGGCCCTTCACGAACGTCTCAAGGCGCTCCAGGCCATCGAGGTCGAGGTCGTTCGTCGGCTCGTCGAGCAGAGCGATGTCGAAGCGCGACAGCAGCAACGCCGCCAGGCCCACGCGAGCGGCCTGTCCACCCGAGAGTCCGGTCATGAACGCGTCCGGGCCGACGTCGAGCCCGAGATCGGCGAGCACCTGCGGCATCCGCTCGTCGAGGTCGGCGGCGCCGCTCGCAAGCCACCGCTCGAGGGCCGTCGCATAGGCGTCGTCGGCCCCCACGGCGTCGGGGTCGCCGAGCGCCACCGCGGTGGCATCCATCTCACGCGTCGCCTCCGCAGCGCCCGTGCGCCGAGCGATGTACGCGGCGACGGTCTCGCCGTCGACGCGCTCATGCTCCTGCGGCAGCCAGCCGACGAACGCGTCCGACGGCGCGAGGCTGATCGCTCCGCCCTGCGCTTCGTCGACTCCGGCGAGCAGACGCAACAGCGTCGATTTGCCCGCACCGTTCGCACCGACGACGCCGATCACATCGCCCGGCGCGACCGTGAGGTCGACGCCCTCGAACAGCGTGCGGTGTCCGTATCCGCCGGCGAGGTTCTGGGCGACGAGCGTGGCGGTCATCCCCCTAGTCTCTCAGGGCAGGAGGCTCGCCTCGCGGCCTCGGCGTGCGGCCGATGCCCGTCGGTCGTGGTCGCGCTGAACGGGTCGCGATATCGACAGCGCACAGAGCGCGACGACCAGCGCCGGCGCACAGATGCCGAGGGAGACCGGCAGTTGTCCCCACACGTCCTCAGCGCTTTCTCGGTACCCCACCACCACGACGCAGGTCCATCCGACAGCGAGCATCGTCGTCGCGCTGGCGGCAATGCTGGCCGCTCCTGGACGCAGGCGCGACCGAACCGCGCGGACACGCAGACAGATCCACGTCAACACGGGCGCACCACCGACGGCAGCGACTCCCCCCAGCGTCCGCGTGACGTCGACCGACGATATGTCGCTCGCCGATAGCAGAGGGGCCACTCCGAGCGAGAGGACTGCGGACACCGCGAGCGCCAGCACCACTGCGATGTAGAGCAGCGACAGCCACCACGCTCCCCCGGCGTCACTGATCGTGCGCGTGCTCATGCTCCCCTCAACCGCCCGGCCCGACTCCCGCTGCAGACTGCATTCGACGAAGAGCGGCTACAGCGATGAGACCCAGGATGCCGAGAACGGCGACGGGGACGGTGAAACCCGTCAGCACCATCAGGGAGAACGGCCAAGGCAGGTCGGGGAGATGGCGATACACGCTGGACCCCCATAGCGCGAAGACACCGACCGTCCAGGCAAGCGTGACGAGCGCAACGAGCACCCAGGCGCCTCCGCGCGGCATTCGCGTCCGGCGAGCCAGCGCGAGCGCGGCGAGGACGCTGAAGGCGACGCCGGTTCCAGCGAGTGCGAGACCGATCACGACGGTGGCCCACTCCTCGCCTTTCGAGCTGTATCCCCAGAGCGAGGCGAACATCACGACCGCCCACACACAGCACAGCACGGACCACGGAATGAAGGATGCGAGGAGCAAAGCGCCCTCGCCCCAGGCCCGCAACCGTCGCGGCGTGGGCGATGCGCTCATCGATGCCCTCTCACTTCGTCGCGATGAGGAGTACCCCGCAGGACACGGTCCACACGCGAGCCCTCCCCCATGACGACCATTATCCGGGGGTCCGCTATCTCTTGCTTCCCCCAGAGGGAGGAGGCCATGGTCTTTCCGCTCACCGTGCCCGCGGGTGCGAGGTCGCGTACACGTCGCGGAGGGCTTCGACGGTGACGTGCGTGTAGATCTGCGTCGTCGCGACCGAGGCGTGCCCGAGCAGTTCCTGCACGACGCGCACGTCCGCACCGCCCTGCAGCAGATGGGTCGCGAAGGAGTGCCGGAGCGTGTGCGGCGACACGTGCGAGGTGAGACCCGCGCGCTCCGCCGCAGCCTGGATGACGAGCCACGCACTCTGCCGCGACAGCGGCGCTCCCCGCACGCCGAGGAACAAACGCGGCGTCGCCCGCCCCTTCGCGGCGAGGACCGGTCGCACCCGGGTCAGGTAGGCCTCCACGGCCGCGCGCGCGTACGACCCAACGGGCACGATGCGCTCCTTGTCACCCTTGCCCCGCACCCGCAGCAGGTCACCGTGGGCGGTGTCGTCGACGTCGAGCTGCACGATCTCCGACACCCGGGCACCGGTCGCGTAGAGCAGTTCGAGCAGAGCCCGATCGCGGACGGCCGACGGCTCCGCCGCCGAGGCATCGGCCGACCCGGGCGCAGGTCCCGCGGCATCCAGCAGGTCGTCGACCTGGGCGATGGTCAGGGCCTTCGGCAGGCGACGGGGAGCCTTGGGCGGGCGCAGACGACCGCTCGGGTCGACCTCGACACGGCCCTCGCGCACGAGGAAGCGATGCAGGCCCCGCACGGACGACTGCAGCCGTGCGAGAGAAGAGGATGCCGGCGCCGGGACCGCCGACGCCCGCTCGGCTGCGAATTCGGCGATCAGCCCCGGCGTGACGGCCTCCACCTCGGTCACGCCCCGCGCGCCCAGCCATTCGCCGTACACCGCCAGGTCGCGGCGATACGCGGCGACGGTGTGGTCGGAGAGCCCACGCTCGAGCGCGACGTGCCGGAGGTAGGTCTCGACCGCACGCTCGAGCTCCACGTCAGTGGGTGGCGGCCTCGCGGCGCAGCACCTCGGCCGTGGCGAGCACGCCCGTCGCGAGGATGCCGTTGCGCAGACGCCCCGCCAGCACACCGTCGATGACGTCGGCCAGCGGCACTCGCTCGACCCTCATATCGGACTCCTCGTGCTCACGCTCGTAGTCGCTCTCGACCGCCCTCAACCCCCGGGCGAGGAACACGTGCACGACCTCGTCGTTGCCTCCGGGCGTGGTGTGCATCGAGATCAGGTGCTGCCACCGGTCGGCCTCGAGGTCCACCTCCTCGGTCAGCTCGCGCTTCGCCGTCTCCAGCGGCGGCTCGCCGTCCACGTCGAGAAGCCCGGCAGGGATCTCCCAGTCGCGCTCCTTGATGGGGTGGCGGTACTGCTGGATGAGCACGACGCGCTCGTCGTCGTCGACGGCCACGACGGCGGCTGCTCCCGGGTGGTCGACGTACTGCCGCGTCATCTCACCGTCGCCGTAGCGCACGGTGTCGCTGCGCACGTCCCACACCGCACCCTCGTACACGAGGTCGCTTGCGACGACCTCGAGGTCGACGCGCTCGTCGCGCAGCTCTTCCACGTCAGTCCTCCTCGTCGTCGAACAGCTCGCTCGCACGGTGTCGCTCGAGAGCGGCGCCGACGAGACCGCGGAAGAGCGGGTGCGGCTCCGTCGGACGCGAGCGCAGCTCGGGGTGAGCCTGCGTGGCGATGTAATAGGGGTGCACGTCGCGGGGCAGCTCGACGAACTCCACGAGATCGAGGTCGGGATTGAGCCCCGAGAAGACCAGACCTGCGTCGCTGAGCTGTCGACGGTAGGCGTTGTTCACTTCGTAGCGGTGGCGGTGACGCTCCGAGATGCGGTTCGCCCCGTAGACCTCGGCGGCGAGAGACCCCTCCGCGAGGTCGGCCGGGTACAGCCCGAGACGCATCGTGCCGCCGAGGTCGCCGCTCTCGAGGATGTCGACCTGCTCTGCCATGGTCGCCACGACCGCGTGGGCGGTGTCGGGATCGAACTCGCTCGACGAGGCGCCCTCGAGACCCGCAACCGTCCGGGCGTACTCGATGACCATGCACTGCAGGCCGAGGCAGATCCCCAGCGTGGGGATGCCCTGCTCGCGCGCGAATCGCAGCGCCCCGAGCTTGCCCTCGATGCCGCGGATGCCGAAGCCGCCGGGCACGATGATGCCGTCGACCGCGCCGAGCGCTTTGGCCGCACCCTCGGGCGTCTCGCACAGGTCGGAGGGGATCCACGTGATCTTCACCTGGGTCTCCTGACCGAAGCCACCGGCCTTGATGGCCTCGGTCACCGAGAGGTAGGCGTCGGGCAGGTCGATGTACTTGCCGACCAGGCCGATGGTGACCTCGTGCTTCGGGTTGTGTACGGCCTGCAGCACGCGCTGCCAGCGCGACCAGTCGACATCGGCCGCCTTGTCGAGATCGAGCGCGTCGACGATATGGGCGTCGAGACCCTGATCGTTCAGCATCGAAGGGATGTCGTAGATGCTCGGAACGTCGACCGCGTTGACCACGGCGTCTTCGTCGACATCGCACATGAGCGCGATCTTTCGCTTGTTCGACTCGGTGACGGGCCGGTCGCTGCGCAGCACGAGCGCGTCGGGCTGGATGCCGATCGAGCGCAGCGTCGCGACGGAGTGCTGCGTCGGCTTCGTCTTCTGCTCACCCGAGGCGCCCATGAAGGGCACGAGCGAGACGTGCACGAAGAAGACGTTCTTGCGGCCGAGCTCGTGGCGGATCTGGCGCGCCGACTCGATGAAGGGCTGCGACTCGATGTCGCCGACCGTGCCGCCGATCTCGGTGATGATGACGTCGGGCTGAGGACTCTCGGTGGCCTGCAGACGCATGCGGCGCTTGATCTCGTCGGTGATGTGCGGGATGACCTGCACCGTGTCGCCCAAGTACTCGCCCCGACGCTCGCGCGCGATGACCTGCGAATAGATCTGGCCCGTGGTGACGTTGGCCGCCTGACTCAACTCGATGTCGAGGAAGCGTTCGTAGTGTCCGATGTCGAGGTCGGTCTCGGCGCCGTCGTCGGTCACGAAGACCTCGCCGTGCTGGAACGGGTTCATCGTGCCCGGATCGACGTTGAGATACGGGTCGAGCTTCTGCATCACGACGCGCAGACCACGCGCGGTCAGAAGGTTGCCGAGGCTTGCCGCCGTCAGGCCCTTACCGAGTGAGGAGACCACTCCTCCGGTGACGAAGATGTGCTTCGTCGTGAAGGTTCTGCCGTCTGAATGTCCCGCGTCCGAAGTCTGCATCACGGGCTTCGATCCTATCAGTCGCGTCGGTGAGTCGTCTCGCAGTCTGGCACCACCCTCCGACATCCGCGTCACCGCATCATGACGATCGCGGGTCGATCGACCGATCAGCCGACCGCGCGACCGGTTTCCAGAAGCTCCCGTGCGTGGGTCAGCGCGGCATCCGAGTCGCTCAATCCCGAGAGCAGCCGCGCCATCTCGGCCTCCCGCTCGGCGCCGTCCAAACGTCGGACACTGGATGCCGTGACCGCACCGTCATTGCCCTTGACCACCGTCAGGTGGTTGCCGGCGAAGGCGGCCACCTGTGCGAGGTGCGTGACGGCGATGACCTGCGACGATTCCGCGAGACGCGCGAGACGGCGTCCCACCTCGATGGCCGCAGCTCCTCCGATGCCCGCATCGACCTCGTCGAACACGAAAGTCGGCACGGGGTCGACGCCGGCGATGACGACCTCGATGGCCAGCATCACGCGGCTGAGTTCTCCGCCCGAGGCGCCGCGCGACACCGGTCGCGGATCGGCCCCGGGGTGGGGCGCGAGCAGGATCGACACCTCGTCGCGGCCGTGACCGGCGGCGGCTGCGGGGGCCACGTCGACGGTGAGGTGCGCGTCGGGCAAGGCGAGCGCGTGGAGTTCCTCGGTCACCGCCGCCCCCAGCCGTTCCGCAGCCGATCGACGGATGGCGGTCAGCGCCTCAGCCGCGCCGTCGAGTTCCGCCGCGGCGGCGTCGCGTTGCGTCTGGAGACGCTCGAGACGGTCGCCGTCGTCGTCCAGTTCGACCAGCCGCGCGGATCCGGTCGCGAGCAGGGCGATGGCGGCATCCACTGATCCGTGAGCTCGGGCGAGGCCGGCGAGAACGCCGCGGCGTTCGTCGACCGCGGCGAGTTCGTGGGGCCCCGATTCGTCGAGGTCGGCGAGGTATCCCGACAGTGCGACGGCGGTGTCCGTGGCGCGGTATCCCAGGTCGGCCACCTGTTCGCCGATGACGGCGAGGGCTGCGTCGCTGCCGGCGATGCGCTCGAGAGCGCGACGCGCCTCGGCCAAGAGGGACACGACGTCGGGCGTGCCGTCGTCGTTCGACAGGGCGGCGTGCGCGGCGTCGGCGGCCAGACGCAGTTCTTCGGCGTTCGCGAGGCGCTCGGCACGGCGGGCGAGCTCGTCGTCCTCCCCGGTGACGGGGGCCGCGGCTTCGATCTCGGCGATGGCCGCCCGCAGCTGCTCGGCCTCGCGTGCGCGGTCGTCGCGGTCGGCTGTGAGCGTGGTCAGCTCGGCGTCGAGGGTCCGCCAGGCGTCCCAGGCTGCGCGATAGGCGGCGCGCGCGGCGGCGACCGGTTCGCCTCCGAAACGGTCGAGCGCATCGCGCTGCGCCGCCGACGACTTCAGTCGCAGCTGGTCGGACTGCCCGTGTACGACGACGAGGTCGTCGGCGAGATCGGCGAGCACGCCGGCGGGAGCTGTTCGGCCCCCGACCGTGGCGCGCCCGCGCCCCTCGCTCGACACCGTGCGCCCCAGGTACAGCTCGGCGGATCCGCCGCCGACGGGCTCGACGTCGCCGCCCGCCTCGCGCACCCGTGCCGCCACGGGGCCGTCTTCGGGGACGATCCAGACGCCCTCCACCGCGGCCTGGGATGCACCCTTGCGCACGGCGCCCGAGTCGGCTCGTTGGCCGAGCAGCAGTCCGAGCCCCGTGACGACCATCGTCTTGCCGGCTCCGGTCTCGCCCGTGATCGCGGTGAAGCCTCGACCGATGGGCAGCGTCGCGTCGGCGATGACGCCGAGATCGCGCAGGCGCATCTCTTCGATCACGCCGCACCTCCCGGCATGCCGCGCCAACCCGTCACCGGCAGACGGAACTTGCGCACCAGACGATCGGTGAAGGCGGCGGGGTGAAGACGCGCAAGTCGCACGGGCCGAGAAGACCGGCGCACCACCACCCGCGCACCGGGCGGCAAATCGTGCGAGCGTCTTCCGTCGCACCACAGGATGCCGCTCCCGCTCGTGCGCTCGAGAACCTCGACGGCAACACTCGCGTCGGGGCCGACCACGAGCGGTCGGGCGAAGAGAGCGTGCGCCGACAGAGGCACGACGGCGATGGCCTCGACCGTGGGCCAGACGATCGGTCCCCCGGCGGAGAAGTTGTAGGCCGTCGAGCCGGTGGGCGTCGCGATGACGACGCCGTCGCAACCGAACGACGACAGGGGCCGCCCGTCGACGGCCATGACGACCTCGAGCATGCGCTCTCGACTCGCCTTCTCGATGGTCGCCTCGTTCAGGGCCCACGTCTCGTAGATGACCCGGTCGTCGGCATCCTGGATCTTCACGGCGAGGGCCAGGCGCTCCTCGACCGTGTAGTCGCGGGCGATCACACGGCGCACGGCATCGTCCATGTCGTCGCGTTCGATCTCGGCGAGGAAGCCGACATGCCCCATGTTGATGCCCAGGATCGGCGCGGTTCCGCCGCGCACCATCTCGGCCGCGCGGAGGATCGTACCGTCGCCGCCGAGCACGATCGCGAGCTCGACGTCATCGATGGCGACGTCGACGCCGAGAGTGGCCACACCCTCGAGCGTGAGACGCTCCGCCAGTTCGGGTCGGTCTTCGGCGGAGACGACGGGAGTCGCACCCGCCGCACGGACCGCGGTGATGATGCGCTCGGCCGCGTGCACGGTGTCGTCACGGCGCGCGTGGACGACGAGGAGGATTCGGCGATCGCTGGGGGTCATCGGCTTCCGGTCAGTCGGGTCACGGTGCTCTCCCATTCTGAGGGGTCGCTGCCGTGGGTGGCCGAGAACCACGCGACGTACTCCTGGTTGCCGTGGGTTCCGACGATCGGCGAGGCGATCAGACCGGCGGTGGGCAGGCCCGCATCCCATGCGGACCAGAGCACGCCGTGCACCGCGTCGGAACGCAGCGCCGGGTCGGTCACCAGTCCACCCTTGACCGCCGTGCGGCCCACCTCGAATTGCGGCTTGATGAGCAGCACTGCGTCGGCGCCGGGCGCGGCGGTGGCGACGACGGCGGGCAGAACATGGCTGAGCGAGATGAACGACAGGTCGCCGGTCACCACGTGCGGGCGCGTCTCGATGCCCGTCGCGGCGGCGAGGGAGTCGGCGGTCATGAACCGCACGTTATACCCCTCCACCGATACGACGTCGGGATCGGATGCCACGACGGTGGACAACTGCCCGTGACCGACGTCGACGGCGAGGACCGGACGCGCTCCGCGCTCGCGCAGCACTTGGGTGAACCCCCCGGTGGACGCACCGAGGTCGAGCGCGACTCGCCCGTCGACGGCGATGGGGAACGCGTCGAGGGCGGCGATCAGCTTGTGGGCGCCGCGACTGACGTAGTGGTCGGCTCCGGCCACCTCGATCGCGCTCGACTCGTCGACCTGCGTCGCGGCCTTCACCACCGGACGACCGTCGACGTTCACGAGGCCCCCCGCGATGAGCTGGGTGGCGTGCGAGCGCGAGCGCGCGAGTCCGCGGGCGGCGAGCTCGGCATCGAGGCGCGGGCTCACGGCCGCGCCGCGACCGACGCGTCGGTCGGGGCCGACGCGAGTCGACGCGCGAGCTCGTCGTGCATCGCGGCGTATGCCTCCGCGCGGGTGTCGAGCGGTTGCGCCTCGATCAGGCGCACGCGGTCGATCAGCTCGGGCGCGGCATCCGGGGCGGTGCTGTCCGACATGGATGCCATGCTACCGACGTCAGCGCCCGCGGAAGGGGTCGGCGTACAGCTGCTCCGGTACGCGGAAGCCGAAGATAGCGCGTCCCGAGTTCCAGATGGCGGCGGCTCCCGCGCGCAGCAGGTCGATCTGTCGGCCTCCCTGCGACACGATTCGGAGATCGACGCCGTCGATCTCGACGATCGCGTCGCCCACGCGCGTGCGCGCGCCCTTCACGATCGTCGCCGGGTACGGCTCGAACAGCTGGCGCAGGTCTTCGACGATGTAGTCGGGGCGCTGCGACGGAATGGCTGCGAGCACCTGCTTCGGCCGATCGATTCCCGTCAGCACCAGCACCGACGGCATGTCGGCCGTACGCGCCCCTTGGATATCGGTGTCGAGGCGGTCGCCGATGAAGAGCGGTGCCTGGGCCCCCGTCCGAGTGACCGCCACATCGAAGATGGGGCGTTCGGGCTTCCCGGCGATCGTCGCGAGACGGCCGACCGCGGTATGGACGGCCGACACGAGGGTCCCGTTTCCCGGAGCGATGCCGCGTGCCTGCGGGATCGTCCAGTCGGTGTTCGTCGCGACCCACGGGATGCCCCCGTCTTCGACCGGCGTCGCGAGCGCGTAGGCGGCCTCGGCAAGCTGTGCCCAACCGACCTCCGGCGCGAAGCCCTGGACCACGGCCGCCGGCGCGTCGTCGGCGCTGCGTGTCACCGTGAACCCGGCCTTCTCGACTTCGACGACGAGCCCCTCCCCGCCGATGACGAGCAGCGTCGACCCCGCGGGTACGAGGTCCTTCATCAAGCGCATCGCGGCCTGCGGGCTCGTCGTGACGTCGGACGCCTCCACACGAAGCCCCAACGAAGACAGATGCTGCGCCACGGAGACATCGGTGCGGGAGGCGTTGTTGGTGATGTACCCGAGACGCTTCCCCTCGGCCTGGGCCCTGTTGAGGCTCTCGACGGCGTGCGGCAGGGCGCCCGGGCCGGCGTAGACGACGCCGTCGAGGTCGGCGAGGACGACGTCGATCCCGTCGAGCGGTGTCGCATCCGGCTTGGCCCGCCCGAAGATCACCGTTCACCCTCGCGCTCGTCGGCCGGCACGTCGACACTGCTCGATGACGCTTCGCGCGACTCCTCGTCCCCATGCCGTTCGCCCTCGACGACGTCGTCGGGGCTCGTCGTCACGACGTCCCCGTCCTCGTCGTCCTCCGCGAGACCGGCACCGTTTTCCTCGTCCATGGGGGCGGACCCGTCCTCGTCTTCCTCGGCGTGGACGGCCCCGTCTGCGTCGTCGACGACGTCGGCCACGGGAATGACCCCGGATGCCACGTCGACGCCGCCCTCGTCGTCGATGAGTTCGATCTCCTCGACCACGATCACCTCGCGATCCGCGACCCCCGAGGCCGCGTCGAGGGCGTCGGAGGCGATCTGGGCACGTCGTTCCCATTCGGCCGCCTCGTCATCGCGTCCGAGCTCCTCGAGCACGGCCGCTCGGGCGGAGAACAGCGCCGGACTCCACTCGAACGCGCGGTCCGGGTCAGCCTCCGGGATCTCGAGCTCCTGCAGTGCGCGCTCCGTCTCGCCGAGGTCAAGTCTTGCCCCCGACATGGCGATCGCGAGCTGGACGCGTACCGGAACCGACAGCGTCGAGCGGTCGACGGCGCGGCCTTCCTCGAGCGCACGGTCGGGTCGGCCGACGCCCCGTTCGCTGTCGACGATCAGCGGCAGCTGTTCGTCGGAGCCGGTGATGCGACGATGCGTACGGAGCTCCCGCAGTGCGAGGGCGAAGTCGCCGACGGCGTAGGCGGTGATCGCCACGGTCTCGCGGACGACGCCGACGCGGCCCGCGCTCCGGGATGCCGCCAGCGCATGCTCGTGCGCCAGCTCGGGTTCCTCATCGATGAGGCGGGCCGCCATGGCGAGGTGACGCGCCACGTTCTCGGCATTGTCCTTGCTCAGGGTTTTGAGCTCGTTCCGCGCTGCGCCAGGCAGGTCCCAGGCGGTGACTTCCTCGGGGATCTCCGGTCCGCGCTCGCGCCGGTCCTGGGGCGGGCGCGTGGCACGGGAGTCCTCGCGGTCGAACCGGCGGGGAGCGCCCGCGCCGGGGCGACGGTCTCCAGACGGCCGACGGTCGTTGCCGGCGAAGCCGCGCGAGTCGCCCTCACGACGGGGACGACCGGCGCCGCCACCATCCGTGCGGAAGGTCCGGTCTCCCGAACGCGGCGGACGCGAGTCGTTGTCGCGACGGAAAGGACGGTCGCCGTCTCGCGCAGGACGACCCGAACCCGCGCCGTCGCTACGGAACGGACGATCCCCCTCGCGCGGCGGGCGCGAATCGTTGTCGCGACGGAACGGGCGATCCCCGTCACGCGGCGGGCGCGAATCGTTGTCGCGACGGAACGGGCGATCCCCGTCACGCGGCGGGCGCGAATCGTTGTCGCGACGGAACGGGCGATCCCCCTCGCGCGGCGGACGCGAATCGTTGTCGCGACGGAAAGGACGGTCGCCGTCTCGCGCAGGACGACCCGAACCCGCGCCGTCGCGACGGAACGGGCGATCCCCCTCGCGCGGCGGACGCGAATCGTTGTCACGACGGAACGGGCGATCCCCCTCGCGCGGCGGACGCGAATCGTTGTCACGACGGAACGGACGATCGCCATCGCGTGAGGGCCGACCTGCGCCGCCGCCGTCACGTCGGACTGGCCGAGCATCTCCCGAACGCGCGGGTCGCCCGTCGCTGTCACGCCGGAAAGGACGATCGCCGTCAGGCTGCGGTCGTCCCGTCTGCGAACCCGAGGGACGCCCATCGCCGTCTCGACGGGCAGGGCGATCGCCGTCACCTCGTGAAGTCCGGTGGCCGCGCGATCCAAAGCTTCCGCCCTGAGAGCGCCCGCTGTCGGACGCGCGCCCACCCGAGCGCTCCTCGTTGCTCCTGCGGTCGTTCGCATCGTCCGTAGACATGACTGCCTCCCCGGGAAATTATGCCCGCAAATGCGAAATGGCCACCCAGCGTTGGGTGGCCATTTCGGCTTAAAGGAAGTCCGGCGGTGTCCTACTCTCCCACAGGGTCCCCCCTGCAGTACCATCGGCGCTGAGAGGCTTAGCTTCCGGGTTCGGAATGTGACCGGGCGTTTCCCTCTCGCTATGGCCGCCGAAACACTATTGATGTTCCGTAAACCAACAACGATATTTCATTGTTGTTGTT
>NZ_LMOR01000006.1 GCF_001424225.1 Microbacterium sp. Leaf151
CTGAAGGGTGAGGCCACGGAGGAGAAGATCCAGACCGGCTTCACCATCCTCACCAAGGACAACATCGCCACCGACGGCGCCGACGCCGTCTACAAGTCCAGCTGCTGAAACCCCGGATGCCGGGACCTCGCGCACTCGCGCCGAGGTCCCGGCATCCACCCCCTCCCGCCCGGAGGCTTCGACAAGCTCAGCCACCGGGCTCGCGCCCCCACGCGAGGCCCCTGAGCTCGTCGAAGGGACCGGGATTCTCACGCTCACGCGAGGGTCCCGGCATCCACCCCTGCCGCCCGGAGGCTTCGACAGGCTCAGCCACCGGGCTCGCGCCCCTACACGAGGTCCCTGAGCTCGTCGAAGGGACCAGGACCCTCACCCCGACCTCAATCGTGTGAGGCGCCAGAAGTTGTCGCCGCGGCACCGTCCGAAGCGGCGAACTCCGGCACTTCACGCGCCCCGCTACCACCACTCCGGAGCCCCGCATGACCGATCTCACCGCTGACGCCCTCTCCTCGCTCGCGGCGAACGTCTCCGTGCCGACCTACGACCGTTCCGCCGTGCGCTCGCGGATCGTGCACTTCGGCGTCGGCGGGTTCCACCGCGCGCACGAGGCGATGTACCTCGACCGCCTGCTCGAGGCCGGCCACACCGAGTGGGGGCTGTGCGGGGTGGGCGTGCTGTCGTTCGACGCCCCGATGCGCGATGCCCTCGCCGCGCAGGACGACCTCTACACGCTCGTGACCACCGCCCCCGACGGCTCCTCCACAGCCCGCGTGGTCGGCTCGATCGTGCAATACCTCTTCGCCCCCGACGACCCCGAGGCCGTCGTCGCCAAACTCGCCGATCCCGACACGGCCATCGTCTCGCTCACCATCACCGAGGGTGGCTACGGCATCGACGACGCGACCGGCGCCTACGCGCCCCGCGACGAATTGACCCTCGCCGATCTCGACGGCTCCACTCCCCCGCGTAGCGTCATGGGCCTGCTGACCGAGGCCCTTCGTCGACGCCGGGATGCCGGCATCCCCGCCTTCACCGTCATGTCCTGCGACAACATCCAGGGCAACGGCCACGTCGCCCGCGCCGCCCTCCTGGGCTTCGCCGAGCGCCGCGACTCCGAGCTCGCCGCCTGGATCGCCGAGAACGTGTCGTTCCCCAACTCCATGGTCGATCGCATCACCCCGGTCACCACCGATGAGACACGTGCCGCGATCGCCGAAGAGTTCGGCATCCGGGATCGCTGGCCCGTGCGCTCGGAATCGTTCGAGCAGTGGGTGCTCGAAGATGCCTTCCCCGCGGGTCGGCCCCCGTTCGACGAGGTCGGCGTGCAGCTCGTCGCCGACGTCGAGCCGTACGAGCTGATGAAGCTGCGCCTGCTCAACGCCTCGCACCAGGCGATGAGCTACCTCGGGATCCTCTCGGGCGCCGAGTACGTGCACGAGGTGTGCACCGACCCGCTGTTCGTGTCGTTCCTGCAGGGGTACATGCACCACGAGGCCATCCCCACCCTGCGGCCGGTGCCGGGCATCGACCTCGATGCGTACTGCGACCAGCTCATCGAGCGGTTCGGCAGTGAGGCCATCCGCGACACGCTCGCGCGACAGGTCGTCGACGGCTCCGACCGGCTGCCGAAGTTCCTGTTGCCGGTCGTGCGCGAGCAGCTCGCCGCGGGTGGGCGCATCGACCACGCCGCCCTCGTGTTGGCGGCGTGGAGCGTCTTCCTGGAAGGTCGCACCGAGGACGGCGCGGAGACCCCCGCGGTCGACAGCCGCCTGGACGAGCTGCGCGCGATCGTGACCGACGACCCCGCCGCGTTGCTCGACTACGCGCCGGTGTTCGGCGACCTCGGACAGAGCCTGCGCCTGCGCGAGGCCTACCTTGCCGCGCGTGCCTCGCTGGCCGAGCGCGGGGCACGGGGTGCGATCGCCGAGGTGCTCGGCGCCTAGGCCCCGACCGCCGGCGAAGACCGCGGTTGCGGAGCCCACTGACTCCACCGGCGCAGCAGAACGATCGGTCCCTTCGACACGCTCAGAGACCGCCGCCGCCGCGGACTCACGAGGAGGGCCCCTCGACGGGCTCGGGGACCTCCCCCGGCGCTCCGCGACCTGCGTCGATGCCCGGGAACGCCGCCGCCGCGCTCAGAGGGACCGTAAAAATCCGTCGATGGCGTCGTGGAAACGCTCGGATTCTTGGTTGGCCTCGTTGCAGTGGCCGGTCGCGTCGAACGCCACCAGGTCGGCATCCGGATGCCGTTCGACGTACGCGACCGACCCTGAGAACGGCACCACAGGGTCGAGACGACTGTGCAGGATCAGCGTCGGGATGCGCGGTCCGGGTCGGTGTCCGCCCACCCAGGTGAGCGCGCGGGCGTCGACCGTCTCGATGAGTCCGAGCGCACGGGCGCCGATCGGGCTGCCCAGCACGCGCATGGCCGCTGCGGCGACCGAGCGCGGGAGGTGGGCCCCGGCGACGGCGTTCTCGACGACCCGCGTCCAATCCAGCGCCGGGGCGACCAGCACGAGTCCGGTCACCGTGCCGCGGTGCGGCGACTCCTCGAGCGCGAGCATCGCGATCGTGCCGCCCATCGACCACGCGACCAGGACGATCTCGCGCGCACCGCACGCGACCGCGTAGGCGATCGCGTCGTCGACGTCGCGCCATTCGCGCGTGCCGAGGCTCGAGGGCAGGACGTCGGCGGGCGCGCACTCCTCGTCGCCCGCGTACGACACCACGAGCGACATCCAACCGGCATCCGTCGTCGCGGGCGCCGAACGCAGGGCGCCGTTGCGACTGGAGCGCAGACCGTGCACGTGGATCGTCCACCGCCCGTCGGCCGTCTCGCGATCGCCGATCTCCCACGCCTCGGCGGTGCCGCCGCGACGGAGCGGAACAGCGACGTGGCGTGTGGGGCCGACGTCTTCGGGGGCGCCGATGTTCTGCGAGGTCCACGCGGCCAACGCCTCGCCGTCGTCCAGCCCCTCCGGCCGGGCGAGGATCCGGCGGACGACACGGTCGCGCTCGACCCGCACGATGTCGCCCACCGGCAGGTGCGATCCGTCGTCGAACCGCAGCCCGTAGACGCCGGGCTCGCGACTGTCGTCGATCACCGGCACCGACACCGTGTCGCCCTCGATGAACACCGGCGCGAACACTTTCGGCGCGCGGGGGGCGACCAATCTGCGGGCGACGTATCCGGCGAGAGCGGTGTGGGCGATCGCGACGGCGGCGGTGACGACACCGGCACCGACGACGAAGGAACGGATCATGCGCGGGCTCCCATGGTCTGTCGAGTCAGATGGGCGTCGACGTCATCGAGCAACGCGCGCTGCTCGCCGGTCAACGGCGACGAGGCGGCGATCGCGGCGTCCTCGATGGCGACCCGCAGTGCGTGCAGGCGACTGTCGAGGGGAGCATCGGACGACACGGCGGCGAGGCGCCGGACGCCGCGTCTGCGGGCCAGATCGCCGAGTCGCGCCAGCAGTTCCTCGCCCCGACGGCGGATGCGCGCCGACGCGCGCGACGCCCGCAGGATCCCGACGACGAACGCCACGACGCCGAGGTAGAACAGCGGGTCGAACAGAGCGCCCACGACGAGGTTCGTCCCGAAGAACCGAGTCAGCGTGAGGTCGAGGATCTCGCTCACGCAGCCGAGCACGATGCCCACCGCACCCACGCGGAAGAAGGGGCGCACGGCCGGGAGCGACCCGCGGGCCGAGCGGAAGAGCAGAGCCCCCACCAGAGCGATCCCCGCCATGTGCACGACGCCGTACAGCCACGCGCCCGTCGAGGTCTCTGCCGCGTCCTCGACGAAACGGAACGACGAGGTCCCGCGCTCGGGCAGGGCGACGAAGAAGACGACCGCGAACAGGATGCCGAGCAGCACGGGGAACCGCCACCGGAGCGTGTGCACGCGCGCGGAGACCGGGGCGGTGCCCGCCTGGATGCCGAGCCACAGCGCCACCATCGTGAGGACGTTCTGCACGAGCTTGAGCACGTTCGTGCCGCCGAGCACGCCGTCGAGCTGAGCGAGCGGGATCACCGTGCCCTGGGTGAGGAGCGCGACCGCCCCGACCAGCGCGCCCCACCACGCGATCCGCGCCCGCGGATACCGCAACGCCGCGCGTGCGCGGAGGATGACGACGGCCAGCAGTCCGACCAGCGCCACATCGATCAGGGCGACCGTCACCACGACGACTCCGCGACACGCGGGTCGCCGTAGAGCACGCCGGCGATGCGGTGGGCCACGTGCTCGGCGACCAATTCGGCCTCGAACTCCGGGGTGCTCAGCGTCGGGTCGTCGTAGGGCGACACCGAGGACCGCTCCTGCAACGCACCACTGCAATGCGCGTCGTCGAGCAGGTGACCGAGTTCGTGAGACGCCGCGAACTGGCGATAGAGCGCCGGGTCGGATGCGCGCACGTGGATGGTGCCCACGCGCTGGTCGTCGAAGACCGTGAGGAAACCGGTGAGCGTGCCCCACCCCTGGGTGTCGGCTTCTTCCACGACGCGCAGGCGGATCTCCACGGCATCCTCGACCGCCCGCACGATGTCGTCGAAGGCCATACCGACCTCGATGCCCGCCCGGCCCACAGCGCGATCGGTGCGCGCGCGCACGCGCCGCATCATGTCGTCCGACTCCGTCACGGCCGCCTCCCCCCGTCGGCCGCTCATCCCGCGGGCGGCCCGCTGCGCAGGGAGTGGGCGATGGCGCGCAGGGCGTCGGGTGACATCTGCCCGAGGGCGCGGAACTGGATGCTGCTGGCCCCGGCGGCGCGCATGGCCTCGCGCAGCTCGAGCTCGGCATCCGTCCGCTCCGTCACCGCCTCGTCGGTGTGATCCGTGAGGTATTCGGTGGGCACGTCGGCCCAGTGCGTGATGAGCCGGAGCACCTCCTCGTCGAGGACGACGCTGGAGGTCTCGGCGGAGAGGAGAGTGCTCGCGCCGCGGGCGAGGAACGGATCGATGTCGGCGAGGTGCTGCAAGAGCTCGTCCTCGGTGGCGGCGTGGCTCTCGACCAGTCGACGCACGCGCGCGGCCAGGGGAACGACAGGAATCCGGATCTCGATGCGCGCGGCGGTCTCGGGACTAGCGACCTCTTCGGGGGTCACGCCGAGGGCGGCGGCGAGGGCTTCGATGTCGTTGGTGTTGTAGGGCAGCGAGAATCCGGCGCGGGACTGGTAGTAGCTCTTCGTCATTCCGGCGCGCTGAAGCAACTCGCCGACGGAGAGGCCCTTCGCCCTCCGCAGGCGGTCCACATTCGCCACCACTCGACGGGAGTACCGGGAGGGTGGTCCGACGGCGCCGCGACCCACGTGTCGATCGTAGACGACCCGAACACGCCGGATGCTTGTAATTACAAGCAACCGGTGGGTGCTATTTACGAGGGGCTGTGTTTGGATGGAACGAGACCGCGAGCGAGAGGTCGGGGGGACCCGCCGCTCGCGCGGGCCGGACGCACAGCCGACCGGCCCATCTCCGCGGCGGGCGCGGCGTCATCGGGGGGCGTCGCGCTCGCTCGCTCCCCGCCGCGCCCGCCACCAAGGCTCAGGCGATCCGCCGCTCCCCCGGCCGGATGACCCGCCACCACCGGTGCCCGTACCCGTCGAGCGACACGTCGAAGCCGCCGCGCTCGAGCGTCTCGGCGCCGGAGTCGTCGTCGAGCAGGTTCACGACGCTCCAGCCTTCGGCATCCGCTCCGTCGATCTCGAGGCGGAAGGCGCGACCGTCGGGCGCGAAGTTGTGCGCGGCGACGAACATGCCGAGTTCGCTCGTGACCGAGTGCGCCAGCACGCACGTGTGCGGTTGATCCAGGATGCCGAGCTCCCCCCACCCGATCTCGGGCGAGGCGCGGTAGTGCCGCACAAGGTTCTGGACGAATCGCAGCATCGAGTCGGGATCGTTCCGCTGCTGCGCCACATTGACGTGCTGCGGGCCGAAGCCCCCGGGCACGATCTCGGCGATGAGTTCGTCGGCGGGCGAGAAGCCGGCGTCGTCGGCGCCGGTCCACTGCATGGGTGTGCGCACCGCCGCCCTGCTGCCCTCGATCGTGGGGTTCTCGCCCATGCCGATCTCTTCTCCGTAATAGAGCACGGGCGATCCCGGCAGCGAGAACATGAGGCTGTAGACCATGCGGATGCGACGCGGATCACCCTCGAGCATCGAGGGCAGGCGTCGCGTGATGCCGCGCCCGTGGATGCGCTGGCCCTCGTCGGGGGCGAAAGCGGCGAAGACCTCGTCGCGCTCGGCCGGGCTGAGCTGATCCAGAGTCAGCTCGTCGTGGTTGCGCACGAAGTTTCCCCACTGATTGCCGCGGGCGATCGCGGGCCGCGACTCGATCGCCTCGCGCAAGGGCGTGGCATCCTGTCTCGCGAGGGCCAGGTACAGACGCTGGTTGGCGACGAAGTCGAACTGCATCGTGAGCTCGTCGCCGTCGGCGTCGCCGAAGAAACGCATCTGCTCGTCGTACGGCAGGTTGACCTCGCCGAGCATCATCGCGTGGCCGCTGCGCCGCGAGACGTAGCCGCGCAGCTCCCGCAGGAACTCGTGCTCGGGGCCGTCGTCGCCGTCGATGACGAACGGCACGGCATCCACCCGGAAACCGTCGATACCGAGCTCGAGCCAGAAGCCGATGGCCTTCGCGATCTCCTCACGCACCTCGGGGTGGTCGGTGGCGAGGTCGGGCTGGTGCCGGTAGAACGAGTGCTTGTAGTACTGACCCGCTGTCTCGTCGAAGAACCAGACACCGTCTTCGACGTCGGGGAACATGCTGGCGGGAGCGTCCTCGGGAACGTCGTCGCGCCACTGGTAGAAGTGGCGATAGCGGCTGTCGGGGCTCGAGCGGGCGTCCTTGAACCACGGATGCTGGTCGGAGGTGTGGTTCACCACGAGGTCGACGATCACGCGCATGCCGCGGTCGTGCGCGGTGCGCAACACCTCCACCATGTCGCCCAGCGAGCCGTAGCGGGGATCGACGCCGTAGTAGTCCTCGATGTCGTAGCCGTTGTCACGCTGGGGCGAGGGGTAGAACGGGGCGAGCCACAGGCACGTCACGCCGAGCTCGGCGAGGTGGTCGAGCCGCTGCGCGAGACCGCGCAGGTCGCCCACGCCGTCGCCGTCGGCATCCAGGTACGTCTTGACGTCGAGGTTGTAGAAGACCGCGGTCTTCCACCACAGATCGCTCGTATCGGTGAGCCTCATGCCGTCACCCCCGTCTGGGCGTCGGTGCGGCGCGGAGCGTGCGGGAAGGTCGTCATCGGAGCCCTCTTCTCGGGAGCGGTGGCGGCTGGTCCCCTCCGTTCTATCCGGCGCACCTGATCGCGCGCGGGCTCTTGCCTCGGCCGGGGCGATGTGTTTTCGGGTGGTGGCTCGAGGCGGGTGGCGGCTCGAGGCGGGCGGCGGCGCGTGATGGGCGGAGGAGCGTGACAGGCGGAGGCGCGAGGCGGGCGGGGTCGCGTGACAGGCGGTGGCGCGCGACGGGTGGAGGCGCGTGACGGGCGGAGGAGCGGGGACCAGCGGAGGAGGATCGACCCGCGGGGATCCTCCCCTCGGCCCAGGCCCTCCGCTCATCACCGGCGCGCGGGCGCCGCGCCAGGGGCGTCACCGGCGGCGCGGGCGCCGCGCCGGGGGCGGCGCCCGCGGCGGGGCCGCCGCTGGTAGCAGCGCGTCGCCGGCAGCCGGAGCGCGCCGGCTGGCGGCGAGACGCGGCAGCGTCAGAGGCGGCAGGACTCCCGCTCGACCAAAGACACGTCGATGACGGTGACCTCGTCGAGCCCGAGACCGGCATCGGGTTCGAGCCGCGCGAACACCCGTTCGGCGGCGAGCGCGCCGATACGGCGAGGATCCTGGTCGATCACGGTGACGGCGGGGCTGAGCGTGTCGGCCATGGGGAAGTCGCCGAAGCCCACGAACGGCAACGGATCACCGCGCAGCACGTGCGCGAGCGCCATCGACGAGCGGGCGTTCGCCGAGAAGATCGCGGTCGGCGGCTCGTCGAGCGCGCGCAGCCTGTCCAGAGCAGATGCCGCGGTCTCGCGGTCGGACACCTGCGAGGCCACGAGACGCTCGTCGATCTCGACCCCGGCCTCGCGCAGGGCCCGGCGCCACCCCTCGACGCGTTTGGTCTCGGTGGAGAGGTGGACCATGTCGCCGAGGTAGGCGATGCGACGGTGCCCGTGCGAGAGCAGGTGGGCGGTGGCGAGGTGGGCGCCGGCCTCGTCGTTCTCGGTGAAGGTGTCGGTCGTCAGCCCCGCGGGGGCGCGGTCGACGAAGACGATGGGGGTGTGCCCGCGCCACCGCTCGAGCCACGAATGGTCGGTGCCGACGGGGGCGATGACGAGCCCGGTGAGCTGGCGGCCCAGGAGCGACTCGAGCGCGGCCCGCTCGTCGGCCGGGTTCTCGCCGAGGCTCGTGACGAGGGTGGAGAGGCCGTGGCGTCGCGCGGTGTCTTCGACGCTGCGCGCGATGGCGGCGAAGAAGGGGTCGACGACGTCGGGCACGGCCACGCCGATGACGGAGGCGCGACCCGCGCGGAACGTGGTCGCCAGGGCGTTGGGCACATAGTTGAGCTCGCGCATCGCGGCCTCGACGAGCGCCCGGGTGTCGGGCAGCACGTGGGGGTCGTCGTTGAAGACTCGCGAGACGGTCTTGGTGCTCACACCCGCGCGCTGGGCGACGTCGCGCATCGTCGTCACGAGGCACCTCCGGGATGTGGGCGAGTGGCGGCTTCGACGTGCAACCCTATCGGCCGGTCACCGTCGACCCGTGCCGGGCCGGCGAGGGCCGACACCGCTCCCCGCCGGGCGAAAGGAGAGCCCTCCCGCCCGGCACCGTGGCATCCATCCCCCGCATGCACACGCGGGATCCTCGACCGACGAATGTCGGACGCGGTCATGGACGTACCCGGCGCCGGGCGGTCGAGCGCATGTCAGCGGCCGTCGACGGCGTCGGCGAGCTCGCGCAGGCGCGGCAGGGCGCGGCCAGAAAGCAGCTCCTCGCGGCGGTCGGCGTCGATCGAGAGGCTGTCCTTCCACAGCGAGCGGCCGGCCATCGCGCCCGAAGCACCGTTCGCGACGGCGGTGCGCACCTGTTCGATGAAGGTCTCGTGGTCGACGCCGGCCGACAGCACGGCCCACGGCACACCCTGGGCGACCTCGGTCACGCGGGCGCTGGCCTCGGCCGAGCCCGGGTACTGGAGCTTCAGGATCTTGGAGCCGCACGCGACGGCGAGGGCGGCGCCGTCGACGACGAGGTCGGCGAACTTCGCTTTGTACTCCTCGTCGCTCTCGTCCTCGAGCTGGTAGGTGAGCAGCTCGACGATCAGCAGCAGGCCCTCGGCCTCGCAGGCAGCGACGAGGTCGCGGATCTCCTGGGCGACGCGGGAGTCGGCATCCTGCTTGTCGGGGCGCGTGTAGTAGAGCATCTTCGCGACGGTGCCGCCCATGTCACGGACCGTGCGCGGCGTCACGCCGGGCACGAAGCGCGTGTACTTCAGGCCATCGACGGTCTCGAAGCCCGAGGCGTCCAGGCCCACGACGAGTCCGGTGTCGCGGTCGAGAACACCGTCGTCGACGATCTGCGGCAGCGCGACCTCGGGGTCGAGCAGGATCGCGGGGGCGTGGTTGGCGAGGTGGCGCACGAGGTCGGCCTTCACCGCGGCGAGCTCTTCGCGCGAGATGGCGTCGGAGCCGTTGGGGGCGTCCTTGATCGCGGCCTTCATGCCGTTGCGCTGATCGGCGGCGACGATGAGCATGTGGCCGTCGGGGGTGCTGATCGACTGGAGCGCGCGGCGCTCGAGGGTGGTGAGTTCGTTCATGATCTCTCTTCTCTGGGGTTCTGTCTCGCGCCCGGTCGCGGGCGGGATGCGGTGGGGGCGGTGGTTTCAGGAGGGGACGGATGCCGAGACGAGCCGCCGCGCCATGTCGGCGGCTCCGAATGCGACGTCCTGTTCGCGGGTGGACAGGGACGCATCGGGCAGCACCTCGGCGCGGGCTCGGCGGACGCTCGCCATACCCGCCCACCCGCCCGTGAGGGTGGAGCGGGTCGCGGGCGCGACCTCGCGGTCCATGGCGGCGATGAGTGCGGCGACCTCGTCGTTGCTGTGCCGAAGCACCGCGCCGAAGATCTCGGCCGGTGAAGCTTCGGTGTGCAGCGTCAGGCGCAGGACGCCGTCATCATTGCGGGCGCCGATGACCTCGATCGCACCGGCCGGCAGCTCGCCCTCGTAGGGCAGGGCCATGACCGCGGCATCCAGTTCGTCGCGACCGGCGCGGTCGCTGATCCCCGCCGCGTGCAGCGCGCGGCGCAGCAGCAGCCCCGTCTTGACCCCGGCGACGAGCACGTGCTGGCCGGGCACGACGTGGCGCACCTCGTTGATGAGCGCGTCGGCGAGGCGCTGGCGGGCCGCGTACCCGAGCGGCGCGTCGAGCACGCGCAGCAGCACCTCGGCGGTGCCGAGCGAGACGTGGTAGCTCCCGGCATCCAGGGTCCCGTTGGCCTGCGCGGCGACGAGGTGGTCGTGGCCCGCGACGGTGAGGGCGGCGCCCGCGACGCGCGGCCCGAAGGCCTCGGATGCCGTGCCCCAGGGCAGGCCGCCACCGCGGAGCGGCGGAAGCAGGGCGTCGTCGACGCCGAGCGCGTCGAGCATGGCGGGCCAGGCGGCGCCAGAGTCCTGGTCGATGAGCCCGGTGCGCGAGGCGAGGGACAGCTCGAGGGCGACGTCGCCCCCGAGGGCTGCGACGACGAACTCGGGGAGGTCGAGCCACCGGAGGCCGGTGAGGTCGGTGCCCTGGTCGCGCAGCCAGGCGAGCTTGGCGACGCTCACCTGAGCGCCGAGGGGCAGCCCGGTGCGGCCGGCGAACTCCTCGCGAACCGCCTGCGGGAACGCCGCGATCTGGTCGAGCCCGCGCGGGTCGAACCAGGCGAAGCCCGGGCCCGCCGCGGCACCGTTCGCGTCGATCAGGATGCCGGTCTCCCCCATGCCGGCGACGGCGAGCGAGGTCAGCGGCTGGGCGGTCAGCGGGGCGAGGTCGGTTTCGACGAGGTCGATGAGCGTGCGCACCGAGGCCAGCAGGTCGTCGGCGGCGATGTCGGTGGTGCCGCCCTCGCCGACACGCCACGGTGTGGGCACCTGGGCACCCGCGACCTCGCGGCCGGCATCGTCGATGACGAGCATCTTGATGGCGGTGCTGCCGAGGTCGAGCCCGGCGTGCAGGCCGGTCGACGCATCGAGCGGGGTGCGCGCAGCGGCCTGGGTCATGTCACCGGTGTCTCGCACGAGCGGCCGTCCTCTCCGGAACTTCTTCGAGCCCCGGAATTCCAAGCATGACACCGGTGACTTGCTACGTCTATGGTGGGGGTATGCCGACGCCGTGTCAAATGCCCGAAATCCTCGCCGTCGTCGTTGCCGGGACCGCCGGCAGTGGCAAGAGCACGCTCGGTCGGGCTCTCGCTATCGCGCTCCGCGCCCCCCTGATCGATCTCGACAGCGTGACGACACCGCTGCTCGATGCGCTCCCCGAGGGCGCGCTCGACGGCCATTGGCTCACCTCGCCGCACGCCCCGGCGATCCGCGCCGGACGCTACGCCGCCCTCCGCGCCACCGCCGCCGACGCCCTCTCCACCGCGGGCCGCGTGGTGGTCGTGGCGCCGTTCACCACCGAGCTGACCGGGGGCCCTGAGTGGGACGCCCTGCGCGAGGCTCTCACCCCGAGCGAGCCGCACGTCGTGCACGTCGACGGAGACCCCGCCGTGCTGGCATCCCGCCGCTCCTCGCGCGGGGCGTCTCGCGACGCGCACCGGCCCGACACCGCCCCCGTGGCACCCTCGATCCCGGTGACCGCTGTCGACGCCGAGCTGTCGACGGCGCAGCAACTGGCCCGCGTCCTGCCGGCGCTGGGGATCCGGCGGCCGGTCGATGCGGACGCCGAGATCTTCACCCGCGAGTTCGACGCCGTACTCTTCGACCTCGACGGCACGCTAGTGGACTCCACGGCATCCGTCGTGCGGTCATGGCGCCGATTCGCCGAGCACTTCGACGTGTCAATGGAGGCCCTGCACGCCAACCACGGCCAGCCCGCGCGCACGCTCGTGGGCCACTTGCTGCCCGCCGACCGGCATGCCGAAGCCCTCGCGCACGTCACCGACCTCGAGGTGACGGATGCGGTGGGCCTTCTCCCCATCCGAGGCGCCGACGCGTTCTTCGCCTCGGTGCCGGCCGAACGCCGGGCCATCGTCACATCGGGGTCGGTGCCGATCGCCACCGCCCGTCTCGCCGCGGCCGGCTACGACCGGCCCGACGTGTTCGTCACGGTCGACGACGTGGTCCACGGCAAGCCGCACCCTGAGCCGTTCCTGTTGGCCGCCGCCCGCCTCGGCGTCGACCCGGCTCGCTGCCTCGTCGTCGAGGACGCCCCGGCCGGCATCGCCGCGGCCCGCGCGGCGGGGTGCGCCGTGTTGGCGTTGACCGGCACGACGGCCGAAGAGGAGTTGACCGCCGACCTCGTGGTGGACGGGTTGGATGCCGTGCGGGTAGAGGTGACGGCGTCGGGGGCGTTGCGGTTGGCGCCGGCCGGACCCTGACGGCGGAGCTGTGAGCGCTGCGCGCGCACGGTCTCTCCGGACGAGAGGACGACCTCAGTCGGCGCTCCCTCGGGCCGGAGCCCCGCCCCCTCGACACGGCGCCGTGTCTCCCTCGGGGCACGCGCCGCCGAAACAAGAACAACCGATGCGAAAGGGTCGGGACCCGTTTTGCACGGCCCCGGGTTTCGCAACGGGGTTTTGCACCGATCGTGCCCGCGAGTTGACGGGCTCCTCGATACGCGTGGCGCGCGTGATCATGAGTGGTGCGAAACCGATCGGTTTCGCACCACATTGGGGGCCTGGAGAAGGGCTCTCAGCGTGCGTATGGTCGACCCATGAGTCGGATCAGGTCACAAACCGCGATGACGGCGTGGCCTCGGGCACGTAAGGGCGTCGCCCGCCAGCATGAGCGGGCTCGGCCGCGGGCTGAGTGGACCACTCTCGAGCGTCGTCCAGGACCGCCAACCTCAGCGACAACAGCGGGAGCTGCTCGCAAAGCCGCGTTGGCGTCAGCGGTCACGGTCACGTGTTCCGGGCGTCTTTCTTATCCCGTGACTTCCCCGTCTCTCCCCTGGCGGGTGAGGAGGTTTCTGGAGATGGCGTGGTGTGCAGGAGTGACGCTGAAGGATCTTTCGCGGCGTCGTCCTGGTAGGCAATGCGTTCGCTGGTACCGAAAGCGAGAATGCGTTCCTTGAACTCGTCGAAACGTGGAACGGTTTGATGTGCCCAGTCCCCGAGTTCGAAGTCGCGCGTGATTGCGTGAGCTCGGCCGCGGAGATCGTCTCCGAAAGGAGAGTCACTGAGGGCTCCTTCGATTTCGCGGAGCAGCCGTCGGGCGTCGGGCTTCTTGATGCCGTCGGTGTGGTTGCGGGTGAAGTTCCGCACTGCTCGTTTCAGACGGTCGTCCATCCGCAGTCGTTCTTCGTCGGAGAACGCGTCATCGAGAAGGTCGGCAACGTCGGCCAGGAGCGCTCCGAATCTCAACCGTAGGTCGTCACACCCTTCGGCGTTAGGGTTCACGTCGAGGAGGAAGACAACTTCCCGGGCAAAGCCCGCCTTCTCAATGTGCTCGTCAGGGAAGGCCTGCTCGTACGCGGAGGCGAGGGCGTTCCACAACTGGCCCGCGTTGTCCGCCAGACGATCTGCGATGGACCCCGGGGTGAAGCTGCGAAGCTGCTCCGCATCCGGATCGTGGAAGCGGCTCAGGTAGTTCAAAGCCGCTCTATGGGCGACGGAGACCGGGATGAGATCCTCAATCTCCAGCACAATCACGCCATCATCGCCGCTAATGCTGGCGCCTATGGCCCAGCTGTCGAGTCGAAGGATGTACTTGTCCTGGAGAACCCTTTTGCGGCGAGCCTCTCCCCTCCTCAACACCGACTCTGCCCTGCGGCCGGACTCGTCCCCATCTAGCAGTGCCACACACGCGGGTTTAACGGTGTCGCGACCTCTTGCCAGGTAGGCGAGGTAGGGAATGTTGTCTGCGCCGCCGGCGGCCACGACGGTGACGGCGTTGAGGTCGAGAACCCCTGATGTACTTCCGTTGCGTCGAGCCAGGTGAGCGGCCATGCCGGCAATGAGAATTTGGTCTCCCGCCCCTTCCACGAGAAGGTTGCGTCCGCCGATGAAGGCCGTTTCGGACACGTACGCCCCAAGCGAGGAACGCAACGGTTCATAGCGGTTGTTCGCGGCGTCGCGCACTACCCGGGTCCCCTCATCGTCGGGTCCCTTGTCAAGAACGCGGATGCGATGAGGGGCGTTCTTGTCGATCAGGAACGGTGAGTGTGTCACGTACACGACTTGGCTGCGGGGGCCCCCGTTTTCCGGCGCTGCGTACTCGTGAAGAACGCGCAGAAGATCTTGCTGCCCGACGCTGGAGAGGAAGGCGTCGGGCTCGTCCAGCAGGAGGATGTCGGCGACGGTGTTGCGCAGACGATGAGCGGTGAGCTGAACAAAATAACTCAAGAAGAACCGCAGACCCTGGCTGCGTTCGCCGAAAGAGTACTTGGATGCCGTGCGGTCTTGGATGGTGAAGGCCAGTTCGTGTTCACGCGCTTCGACGAGCAGGTCGAAGTCGCGGTCCTGCGTCCACCACCGTTGGATGTTCAAGTTTTCGCGGATCGCCGAGTTGATCCCTCCGACAATTGCGGCGACTTGACCTTCCCGTTCGGCGGCGATTGCTTCTTCAAGGTCGACGAAGGTGGACCCGTCCACCTTCGCGATGTCGACGAGGAGGGTTCGCGCTAATTCGTACTCATCGTGGTGACGTTGGATGTCTGCGGCGCTTTGCCGAGGCCCGGAGGAGAGCTGGGGAAGGACCGCTGATCCCACCGCCGTCGCGTCCGTCCCGCCAACAAAACCCATGAGGAGTCCGAAGAGACTGCTTCGATGCGAGCGGTCCTGCAGTGTCGTGGCTTTCTTACCGGCGAGCTGCCCGATCGACACGCTGATGGGGAGGGCGAGGTCTGTTTGGAGTTCGTAGTAGGTCGGCAGGTGGCCTTGAAGGGTCTGCAAGTCGGCCGAGCTCAGTGACACACGTTCGTCGTTGATCACCAGGAACGCCGGCTGGGACCCCGGGCGGTAAAGAGTGAATTCACGAACACCGTCCAGCACGGCCAGGCCGGTATCGCCATCTTCGACGGTGAAGGTGCCGCCGAACTCAGGGAGACGGATTTCCCCGGCCTGGACGGAGTAGAGCTCGCTGTAGCGGCAGAAGTCAGCGCGCGCAATTGGCGCTCCCGACAACGCTGCCTTGATGGCGAGGAGCAGCTGGCTTTTTCCAGCCTCATTTGCCCCGACTACCGCTGTGACGTCCCGCTCGATGGGAACACGCACAAACGGATACCACGCTGGGTCTGTCTCCTCCCAGCTGAGCGGTTCGCTAGTGGGTCGGCCTTTCAATTCGAAGTCGTAGTTGAAGGAACGGAAGAAGCGAACATCTACCCTGACTAGCCGCATGGCCTCAGACTTTATCGCCTTTCCTGCGATGCTCGTCCTCGTGGTTCCGCCCCTCGGCTTTCGCTCCCCGCGGCGTGGCTTGCCGCCAGCCCAACCTCGCCGTGCAGCTGGCGAAGGCCCGCGGCGCCGACCGCGTGATCGCACTGACCACCAGCCCCGACAAGGCCGACGCCGTGCGTGCCCTCGGGGCCGATGACGTGATCGACATGACCGACGAGGATGCCGTCGAGGCCCATGCCTCGAGCATCGACTTCGTGTTGTCGACCATCCCGACGCCGTTCGACATGAAGCCCTACCTCTCGCTCGTCCGCCACGACGGCGCGCTGGTGACGGTCGGCATGCTCGAGCCGATCCACGAGGAGGGCATCGACTTCGGCTTCGTGTCGATGAACCGCATCACGATCGCCGGCTCGCTGATTGGCAGCATCGCCGAGACGCAGGAGGTGCTCGACTTCGCCGCCGAGCACGGGATCGCCGCCGAGGTGAAGGTCATCCCCGTGCAGCAGGTCAACGAGGCCTTCGACGAGATGGTCGCCAACGACATCCGCTTCCGCTTCGTGATCGACAGCAGCACCCTGGATGCCGACCGCGACAGCGCCGCGGAGTTGCCGGCTTCGCAGTGAGCGAGAGGGGACGCGTCCGCTGCCGGGCGCGTCCCCTCACCGCGTCGCCTGCTCCAACAGCTCCAGCACGTGCACGTTCCGTTTCGCTCAGCCCTCCCCCGGCGGAGAAACGCTACATCGGCGGCGTCAGGAGAAGAGTTGGCGAAGCGCGTCGAGGTCGCCGGAGTCGACGACCTTCTGGACAGCGTCGATGGTGTTCTGATTCACGAACATGGCCTTGAGGGTGTCATTCCAGACGGCTTGCACGGTGTCCACGTCACCGGCATCGACTGCCCTGCCTGCGGACTCGATCGCCTGCTGGTACGGAATCTGTTCGAACCCCGCGGGCGCGTCCTCGGGGGCGAAGTACGGCACCCAAGGAGTGTCGGGGTCGGGGGTCAGCCAGAGCACCTGCTCCGGTTGGATCGTGCGCACGTGATTCATCGGGCCGAGGGTCGGGTACGCGCAGAACCGTTCGGCGATCACCGCCTCCACGTCGCCAGGCTCAACGGTATAGGTCACGGGGGCGCCGTCCTCATCGAATGTCACCTCGCCCCGCGCGAACTCACGTGCGCCGAGATCCCGCAGCGTCCCCCGCCGCTCAAGATACGGACCCCTGGTGGAGCCGTAGACCTCCGACATGCCAGAGCAGGTCTCCGAATCGGCCGATGGCGGCGCCGGCGTAGCTCCGGTCACCGGCTCGGTGACTGCATTGGGAGCGGATGCTTTGGACGTCTCAACTGCCCCTGGCTCTGCGGCGGCGCACCCGGCCAACGCCGCAGTCGTCAAGGCGAGTATGGCAAGTACAGGGGTGAGCCTAGGCGTGCCGGACATGACGCCATACTGACAGACCTGTTTCACTTCTCGACGTCCACCCAGGTTGTCCACTCGCCGCCGTCTGACGCCAGAGCCGAGCGAAAGGACCGCGAGCAGTACTACGACGTGCGCGCCGACAACCGGCGCGCCACCAAGATCACGGACATACCCATCCGCATAGTCCTGCCCAGCTTGTCCCCGCCCATGCCGCTCTGCGCGTCAACGAGATACGCCCAGAAGATGCGCGTGAGAAGGACTGCGTAGATGGCGCCTTCGGGGCGCGAAGCCGGTGGATGACGCACCGCCCGCGTCCTGCGGTCACGACGGGGAAGGAGGGCCATCGCGTTCGGATGGGGACGCCTCAGAAGCGGTCGAGAGAATCGCCGTCATCACCTCGTTGAGAAGGGGGATGGCCTCGCCCAGCGGCACGGCATACAGACGGCCGATGTGCTCCTGCAGATCGTCTCTCTGGGCGTCGCGGGCGAGTTCTTCGAGGCCATGACCGTCGAGCTGAACCTCCCGGAGGCGAGCGGGATTGTCGAGGTCGATATGGACGTTGAGGTCCGTGCATGCGCCGTCATCTGGATACCCGATATCGGGCGCGAGCGCCGGGAACCGGCGGCGGAAGTCGCCGTGCTCCGAGCAGTACACAACCCCGACCGTGGACGTGGAGCATCCCGGTTGTCCGGCAGCGAAGCCGTGCAGCGTCATGAGCGGGTCGAGCGCGACGCACAGAGATTCAGCGACTGCTTGGGGGGTGTGGGGCACGAGAGCCATACTCAACATTCTGCGCGCCTGACAGTGCTCCTGTTCGGGAGATCGACCGGCCGAGCCCGGACGCCGTGAGAAGGGGGCACAGATTCGCGACTGGTGAGCGTTCCCTCCACCACGTCCTAGGTCGGCGCAGGATCATCGGGGGGAGATTCCGCGTCGCGGTAGTCCTTCTCTCGGCCCAGGAACGCCAGGATCGGATCGACGAGGGCGGCGAGAGCCTCCCAGACGGCGCTCATCGGTTGGGGCGCCCTTGCGCCCGCGGTCGCTTGAGTCCCGCTGCCATAGCCGGATGCTGTCAGCAGCACATCGCGGCTACCACCTCTTGCAATCTGTCCCCGCGCCGTGCATTCTCCTGGCTCGGGATGGTGCGAAGCCGATCGGCTTCGCACCACGGGCCCCCTCCGTTTGTAAAGCTCTCGGCAACTCCCAGCCCGACCCCGACACTGAATTCTCGATCGGCCATGCGGCCGTCAGTCACTGCCGAAGAGGCATCATGGACGATTCCGACCTGGTCCGCCGCGAGGACCGTCTTCGCCGCGAACTCGTGGATCTCGAGCAGCAGATCGCATCGTCGATCGCGAACGCGCTCCGCGTGCCCGGGGGCGGCCTCGCGCACGCGGAGTTTCAGGATCGTCTGCAGATCCGCGCCAATGAGATCCGCGCAGAACTCGGTCTCGCCACGCAGCCCGTCGGCAACCCACCCGGAAAGCCCCGACGGTGGCATCGGTGGCTTCTGTGGCTCTCGCTCGGCGCGGCCCTGGCGGCGATGATGCTCGTCTTCGTTTCCCGGTGACCGGCGACGCCGACGTGCAAAGGGGACGCGCCCGTGAAGACGCGTCCCCTCACCGCGTCGCCCGCTCCAACAGCTCCAGCACGTGCACGTACGACTCCCCCGTCGCCTTCGTCATGCCCAGCTCGCACGTGCGATTGCACGAGGCGTGGGCATCGGCGCCCCAGCCGGCGACCTCGGCCGCCTCGGGAGCGGTCGCGGCCTCGGTGAGCTCGGGGTGCAGCATCCCGCGATCGCCGGCGTAGGCGCAGCAGCCCCACGCGTCGGGGACACGCACCTCGGATGCCACGGCTTCGCCGACGGCCCGCAGCGCCGGATCGATCCCCAGCTGCGTCGACGAGCACGTCGGGTGAAGGGCCAGCAGCTCGGCCACCGGCGTCGGGGTGAGACGCGGGAGAAGAATGGATGCCACGAAGGCCACGGCATCCAGAACCTCCACTCCCTCGTCGCGCAGCGTCGCCGCGAACCCCTCGGTGCAACTCGACGCATCGCACACGACCGGCAGGGCGCCGTCGCGGGTGGCCTCGCCGACGGCTGCGCGCACGCGGGCCGACATCGTCGCGTGCCCCTTCGCGTAGCCCTTCGACGACCACGGGGTTCCGCAGCACAGCGCATCGATTCCGTCCGGCACCACCGCCGCGACCCCGGCGCGCTCGAGCAGTCGCACGAACGCCGCGGTCGCGCCGATTCCGTCAACGGGCCCGAACATGCTGCCCACGCACGCGGGCAGGAACACCGCCACCGGCTCGACGCCCGGCGCGCCGATCCGCGAGCCGAGCGAGCGACGAGACGCCCCACCCGACGGCAGCTCCGCCGAGTACCGTGGCACCGTATCCGTTCCGAGCACCGCGCGGGCGGCATCCGTCACCGTCCGCACCACGGGCATCGGAACCGCCGCAGCCACGGAGAGCGCCGCCGACCCCGCCCGCGTCACCGCACCCCACCCGGTCGCCGCGGCCGACCACCCCGCGGCCACCAGCGGGTTGGCATCTTCTCGACGGAAGCGCTTCATCAGCGTCCCGGTGTTGATGAGCACGGGGCACGCGGTCTGGCACATGCCGTCGACGGCGCAGGTCTGCACACCGTCGTAGTCGTAGTCCTTCTCCAGCTCGGCGACGAGGGCGCCGTCTCCGCGCTCCCGGGCGGCAACCGAGGCGCGCCGGACGACGATCCGCTGCCGCGGGGTGAGGGTGAGCGATCGGCTCGGGCACACCGGCTCGCAGTATCCGCACTCGACGCAGCGGTCGGCCTCGGGCTCGATCGACACGGGCGCCTTGAGGTCGCGCATGTGCACCCCGGGGTCATCGCTGATGATCACGCCCGGGTTCAGGATGCCGATCGGATCGAGCAGACGCTTCAGCTCCACCATCACGTCGTAGAGCTCGTCGCCGTACTGCCGACGCACGTACGGCGCCATCGCCCGGCCCGTGCCGTGTTCGGCCTTCAGGTTGCCGCCCGCCGCCAGCACGAGGTCGACCATCGCGTCGGTGAAGCCCTCGAATCGACCCAGCGCCCTCGCGCCCTCGAATCGGTCGGTGAGCATGAAGTGGATGTTGCCGTCCTTGGCGTGGCCGAAGATGACGCTGTCGGCGTAGCCGAAACGCTCGAACAACCCCTGCAGGCCCTCGCACGTGTCGGCGAGCCGCTCGACCGGCACGACGACGTCTTCGAGCAGAGCCGTCGTCCCGCTGGGTCGGGCACCGGCGACCGAGGCGTAGAGGCCCTTGCGGAAGGTCCACGCGGCGGCGCGCTGCACCGGGTCACGGGAGAAGACGGCCGCGTCGAGAAGGTCTTCGGCGGCGAGCACGCGTGTGCCCGCCCCGGCGAGCTCCCGGAGCGCGAGATCGTCGTCCGAGTGGTACTCCACGAGCAACGCCGCCTGCGTCGTCGCCTCGAACCCGTGGATGGCGGCGGGAGTGCCGGCCAGACGCTGACCGACGCGGAGGGAGGTGGCATCCATCAGCTCCAGCGTCGCCGCCCCGGTCGCGACCAGCGCAGGAAGGGAGCGCGTCGCGGCGTCCAGCGTTGGGAACACCACGAGGGTCGTCGCGATGGCCGGGCGGATCGGCACCGTGCGGAAGGTCGCCTCGGCGACGAACGCGAGGGTGCCCTCCGACCCGACGACGAGGTGCGCGAGCAGGGCCGCGGGAGTGTCGAAGTCGAGAAAAGCGTTGAGCGCGTACCCCATGGTGTTCTTCATCGCGAACTGCCGCTCGATCAGGGCGACGCTCGCGGCATTCGTGACGACCCGTTCGCGCAAACGCATCAGCCCCTCGACGAGGGCGGGCTCGCGCTCGCGCAGCAGCGCGTCGGCATCGGGCGCGGCCGTGTCGACGACGGTTCCGGATGCCAGGACCAGCACGAGCCCCTCGAGGGTGCGATACGAATTCTCCACGGTCCCGCACGCCATGCCGCTGGAATTGTTCGCCACGACCCCGCCGATCGTGCAAGCGGCCTCGCTCGCCGGATCGGGTCCGAGGCGGTGCCCGTGCCGCAGCAGCCGCGCGTTCACCTGGCGCACCGTCGCCCCGGGTTGGGAGCGCACCCGGCGACCGCCGTCGAGCACGTCGATGCGTCCGAACCCCTGTCGCACGTCGACCAGCAGCCCCGCTCCCGACGACTGCCCCGACAGGCTCGTGCCGCCCGAGCGGAACGTGACGGGGGTACCGGATGCCGTGGCCCCCCGCAGGATCGCTCCGACCTCGAGCGCGTCGGCGGCGATCACGACGGCATCCGGGGTCAGGAGATAGTGCGAGGCGTCGTTGGCGTAGGCGACGCGGTCGATCGCGCGGGTACGGATGCGCGCGACGTCGGTGACGGCCGCGGCGATCTCGGGGGCGACGGCGCTCACGCCTGCCCCTCGTCGGTCAGCGCATGAGAGAGGTCAGGAGTCGTCTCGATCACGGCCCGGATGCCGAGCGGCGGCCCCTCGACGATCGTCGACGCGTGCGCCACGGCGTGCGCTCCCCACTCGGCGGCCGAGGCGGCGGCGACGGCGAGCGGGTCGACGCCCGCGGCGGGTTCCCTCGTGAGGCCGAGGAGGAAGCCGGCGAGGGCGGCGTCCCCCGCCCCGGCGGTGTTGGCGACGGACGGGGCCTCGGCCCGCGCGAAGACCTCGCGGTCGGCGGTCACGGCGATGAGGCCGTCGGCACCGAGGCTGGCCAGTACGGTCGTCACCCCGCGCGACACGATCTCCCGTGCGGCGGTGACCACATCGCCGAGGGTGTCGAGCGGACGCCCCACCGTCGCCGACAGTTCCTCGGCATTGGGGGTCAGCAGGTCGATGCCGACGGGGTCGGCGAGCAGCGCGTCGAGGGCGGCGCCGCTGGTGTCGACCGCGACACGCGCCCCGTGTTCCCGCGCTATCGCGCGGACGGCGGCCAGGTCGACCAGGGCCCCGGTCCCGGCGAGTTCCGGCAGACTGCCCGAGATGACGAGCCAGGGCGAGGTGCGGGCGGCGAGCTCCACACCCAGGGCCGAGATCGTGGCATCCCATGCCTCCGGCGACAGGGGTGGAGTGGGCGCGTTGACCTTCGTGGTCGCACCGCCGGCGTCGATGATCGACGTGTTCACGCGGGTCGCGCCCGGCACCTCGACGATGCGCAGCAGCGGAGCTGTCAGCCCGGCGCGGGCGAAGCGCACGTCGTCGGTGCCGAGCACGACCACCGCCGCGGTGTCGGCGCCGCCCGCCGCGAGAGCGGCCGAGACGTTCACCCCCTTGCCGCTCACCTCGCGCGCGTAGCTGTCGGCGCGGGCGAAGGCGCCGCGGCGCAGGGTCCCGACGCGGTAGGTGGCGTCGATCGCCCCGGCGGCGGTCAGGGTGACGATGCCGGTCATGCGCCGACACCCGTCACG
Source organism: Microbacterium sp. Leaf151 (assembly GCF_001424225.1). Lineage (GTDB taxonomy): Bacteria > Actinomycetota > Actinomycetes > Actinomycetales > Microbacteriaceae > Microbacterium. The sequence continues at coordinate 22,366 of NZ_LMOR01000006.1, forward strand.
ACACCGAGCAGGCGCCGCACTTCATCGGCGACCGCCGCGCGGCCCGGAGCGAGCCACCGGCGGGGGTCGATGGCATCCGGGTCCCGGTCGAGCTCGGCGCGGACGGATGCCGTCAGCACGGTGTTGAGGTGGGTGCCGATGTTGATCTTGCGCATGCCCGCGCGCACGGCTCCGTCGATGCCCGCATCGGCGACTCCGCTCGACCCGTGCAGCACGAGCGGCACGGGCAGGGCCGCGGCGAGCTCGGCGATGAGGTCCTCGTCGAGCCTCGCGCTGCGCTCGCGCATCGCGTGCTCGCTGCCGACGGCGACGGCGAGGGCGTCGACCCCCGTGGTGTCGACGAAGCGCACCGCCTCGTCGACGTCCGTGCGCACGCCGGGTGCGTGGGCGCCCTTGCCGCCGATCTCGCCGAGCTCGGCCTCGATCCAGCCACCGGCAGCGTGCACGCGGGTGGCGACGGCGGCGGTGCGCTCGAGGTTGTCGGCGTCGGCGAGATGGGCGGCGTCGAACATGACCGAGCGGATGCCGACGGCCAACGCCTCGTCGACGAGTGCTTCCTCGGTCGCGTGGTCGAGGTGCACGACGACGGGCACGCGCGCGGACTCGGCGAGACGTAGGGCGGCGGAGCCGGCGGGGGCGAGACCCCCGTGGAACGCGATGGCGTTCTGCGACAGCTGGAGGATGACGCCGCTGTCCGCGGCCTCGGCACCGGCGATGATCGCCTCAGCGACCTCGAGGGTGATGAAGTTGAAGGCCCCGACCGCGCGGTGCGCGGCGAGCAGTTCGGGCATGTCGGCCAGCGGCACGGCGGTCCTTTCTGGGCGCGCGTGAGTTACCGAACTTTGTCGCTTCAGCGGTGTCGGAAGCGGCAAAGTGGGGCAACTCGCGCGGGGAGGGGGTGGATGCCGGGACCTCGGCGCGAGTGCGCGAGGTCCCGGCATCCGGGGTTCAGCAGGAGGACTTGTAGACGGCGTCGGCGCCGTCGGTGGCGATGTTGTCCTTGGTGAGGATGGTGAAGCCGGTCTGGATCTTCTCCTCCGTGGCCTCACCCTTCAG
>NZ_LMOR01000007.1 GCF_001424225.1 Microbacterium sp. Leaf151
GTACCTCGGCCGGGAGATCCGCCGCCCGGGCCTCGCCGGGGCCCTGGGGTTCATGAAGACGAAGGACATGGCCGTCGCCTCTCGCGCCGCGTTCGACGAGCTCGGCGCGACCGTGCGTTCGCTGACATCCCCCGTGGGGGAGATGTCGGGTGGGCAGCGGCAGGCGATCGCGATCGCCCGCGCCGTGCACTGGGCCGGGCGCCTGGTCTTCCTCGACGAACCCACCGCCGCCCTCGGCGTGCGTCAGACCAAGAACGTCCTCGAAACGATCCGTCGCGTCCGCGACAAGGGCATCGCCGTCGTTCTCATCTCCCACTCCATGCCCCACGTCATGGACGTGTGCGACCGCATCCAGGTGCTGCGCCTGGGGACCCGGGTGGCGAACATCGACGCCAAGCAGACCTCCATGGAAGAACTCGTCGGGCTCATGACCGGCGCCGTCACGAAGGACGACCAGAAATGAGCACCACGACACCGCCGACGGAGACCGTCGCGATCGGCACCTTCGACGATTCGAAGCCGAACTTCTTCGTGGGGCTGCTCAAGGCGCAGGCCTTCCAGATCCTCATCATCCTCATCGTCATCGTGCTGATCTTCAGTGCACTGGCGCCGGACTCATTCGCCCAGTGGTCGAACTTCCGCCTCATCATTCAGAACGCCTCGATCCTGGCGGTGCTCGGCGTCGGGATGACGTACATCATCATCACCTCGGGCATCGACCTCTCGGTCGGCTCGGTGCTGGTGTTCTCGGGGGTCGTCTCGGCGACCGTCATGCGCGCTCTCGGCGGAGAAGGGTGGGGCGTCGCCACCGTCGGCATCCTGGTCTCGATCTTCAGTGGCGTGTGCTGGGGGCTGTTGAACGGCTTCCTCATCGCCAAGGCGAAGATCCCGCCGCTGATCGTGACGCTGGGCTCGCTCGGCATGGCGCTGGGGCTCGCCCAGATCATCACCGGGGGCGTCGATATCCGCGACGTCCCGACGGTGCTCACGGTGTCGATCGGCTACGGCAACGTGTTCGGGTCGCTGCCGATCATCAGCGTGATCGCGCTCGTGGTCGTGGTGATCGGGGCCATCGTGCTGCACTTCACGAAGTTCGGCCTCTATACCTACGCCGTCGGCTCGAGCGAGCTCGCCGCCCGCCGCGTCGGCGTGAAGGTCGACCGCCACCTCATCTCGGTCTACACGCTGTCGGGGGCGCTCGCCGGGCTCGCCGGCATCCTGGCCCTGTCGCAGTTCTCGACCACGGCGATCGCGGGTCAGTCGCAGACCAACCTGAACGTCATCGCGGCCGTCGTCATCGGCGGAACGTCCCTCTTCGGCGGCGTGGGCACGATCTTCGGCACCGTGGTCGGCCTGTTCATCCCGGCGGTGCTGCAGAACGGCTTCGTCATCACCGGTGTGCAGCCCTTCTGGCAGCAGGTCGCCGTCGGTGCGGTGCTGATCACCGCCGTCTACGTCGACCAGGTACGCCGCACCGCCGCCACGCGCGGCAACACCCAGAGCCTCTGGCGAAAGTTCGTCAGCGGAGGACGCCGCGGCTGAGGCCCGGCATCCGACCCCACCAAGAGAGAACGGTCATCACAATGCAGTGGAACAGCAAGGTTCTCGCGTTCGCCACCCTCGGCGCCGCAGCCACCCTCGTCCTCGCCGGGTGCTCCGGCGGATCCTCGTCGGGCGGTGCCTCCGGCGGTGCCGAGGACGGGTACAAGATCGCGTTCGTGCAGGGCGTCGCGGGAGATGAGTTCTACATCTCCATGCAGTGCGGCATCCAGGCCGAAGCAGAAAAAGAAGGCGCCACCGTCACCACCCAGGGCCCCGAGAAGTTCGACCCCACCCTGCAGAAGCCGATCGTGGATGCCGTCGTGGCGTCGCAGCCCGACGCGCTGCTGATCGCCCCGACCGACGTGTCCGCCATGCAGGCCCCCATCGCCGCCGCCGAGGCCGCCGGGATCAAGGTCGTCCTGGTCGACACGACGCTGGAGGACCCCTCCGGTGCGGTGTC